>NZ_CP056032.1:725000-1925000 GCF_013375035.1 Spirosoma sp. KUDC1026
GCTGCGTTGATTCTAGCGCGATAAGGACCAGCCAGTAAATCGGCCGCTTTCAGAAATATATTCGCCCGGTGCTCCCAGGGCAGTGCTGCCCATGCGTCTTTAGCCGACAGAGCAGCGTTGATAGCTTTGTTGACATGCTCAGCGGTTCCCTCGTGAAAATAACCGAGGGTATGCTGATGATCGTGTGGAGGAGCTAATCTGACCTTTTGATTTGTACGAATTTCCTCATTGCCGATGTACATAGGAATGTCAGCCTCCTGACTACGAAACGTAGCTATCGCCTGTTTTACAGCTTCTCTTTCCGGCGAACCAGGTCGGTATTCTTTGACCGGCTCATTTACCGGTGCAGGTATGTTGAAAAATCCAAAGGACATAATGAAGTGTCTGTTTTTACAAAGTTACGGATAGATCCACTTATCCACCTCTTTACTTAAGTTTTCCACATTTACGATCTGATTTACCGTACTTTGCGTTGTTATCTTTTTTACTTCTATGCGTTTTTACAGTACAAACAACCCGCAGGTAACTGTTTCGGCAAAGGACGCCTTATTCCATAGCATGCCTGTTGATAAAGGGTTATACATGCCTACGCCTTTACCCGTGTTAGGCGCAGCCTTTTTTGACGATATCGCCGGGCAGTCGCTGGCAGACATTGGTTACGCTATTAGTGCGGCTTTGTTTGGCGATGAACTCAGTAAGCAGGAGTTAGAGCAATTGACGCACCAGGCTTTTCCATTTGATACGCCAACAATCGATCTGGTTCCTGGCCAGAGTAGTGTACTCGAGTTGTTTCATGGTCCTTCGTTGGCATTTAAAGACGTGGGAGCTCGTTACATGGCCGCTTTGATGTCGCACTACTCGCAGCAAAGTGAGAAAGAAGTTAACATACTCGTTGCTACGTCGGGCGATACGGGAGGAGCCGTTGCCATGGGTTTTCACAATGTCCCTGGGGTTCGGGTGTCGATTCTGTATCCAAGCGGTCGGGTCAGTGATCTGCAGGAAAAGCAGTTAACTACCCTCGGTGGCAATGTTCAGGCCTTCGAAGTAGATGGCTCTTTTGATGACTGCCAGGCGATCGTTAAACAGGCTTTTGTTGATGCCGATCTAAATGCTAATCTTTCCCTATCCTCGGCAAACTCGATCAATATTTTCCGGCTTATTCCACAGGGTTTTTATTATGTCCGGGCGTATGGGCAAACCAGGCACTACAACAAGCCTGTGGTTTTCGCTACGCCCAGCGGCAACTTTGGGAATTTGAGCGCTGGTGTTATGGTGCAGCAGATGGGATTGCCAGTTGAGCATTTTGTAGCTTCAACGAACCTGAATCAAGTTGTCCCTGCGTATTTAAAGACGGGTATGTATGCTCCACAGCCTTCGATTGCTACCATCTCAAACGCAATGGATGTTGGCGCTCCCAGCAACTTCCCCCGCCTAGCTCATCTCTATGGCGATGATTATGACACAATCGCCCGGAATGTTTCAGGTTACTTCTACGATGACGAACAAACTCGCTTAGGTATGAAGCGAATCTTTGACACGTACCAGTACATAGCTTGTCCACACACGGCCATTGGCATTATGGGCGGAGAAGACTATCAGCGTAGCGCAAACCCGGACAGCTTAGTAATCTCGCTGGCAACGGCTCATCCGTCGAAGTTTAAACCATTGGTTGAAGAAGTCATTTCTCAGACTGTAGATGTGCCAGAACGGCTTGCTGTTCTGGCGGATCGGGTAAAGCAAAGTATTCGTATTCCAGCGCAGTACGACGCGTTTAAAGAATCTTTACTACAGACTGTGGCCTGATTCACTCCGTAGACTCCTGTAACAAAAAAGCCGGACTCCTCGTCCGGCTTTTTTGTTAATTAACTACATCCCCCCGTAACGTTCGGAATCGCTTCCTCGCTTCGGCGCCGTAGATACTTCCCGGATATTGCGTCAGAATCTTCTGGTAGATTTCCATTGCCGCGTTTTTATCCTTTAACTGTTCTTCGTAGATCTTGCCCTGCGTGAATAGCGCATCATCACCGAGGATATCGTACGGAAACTTGGTCGTGATTGCCTTGAGGTCTTCCAGCGCTTCGGCTTGCTTTCCCTGTTTCAGGTACGTTCGGGCACGAAGCCATAATATCTCATCAGCCAGGCTATGTTCTCCGTACTTTTTCCACATTTCGTTGAGTTTGTCCACAGCTTCGTCGGTTTTATTCTGAAACAGCAACAGATCAATAGCCGCATATTCGCGCATGGCAGCTTCGGTGCTATCCATTCCTGTGTTATCCACAATTAACAGACTGAGCTGTTCGGCGTCATTAGCTATTTCTCGAGAGGTAGCCAGCTTCAACACATCAAGTATGTCTTTTGAGACCGAAAAGTCACCTTTGTAGTAGTGAAGCTTTGCATTCTTGAGCTTGGCTTCATGTCCCAGCAACTCTTCTTTCTGCGACTTCTCAACCTGCGAGTACAGCAATGTTGATTCCCAGGGCTCCCCTTTCAAGAGAAAAATATCGCCTTTGTCCAGCTTACACTTATCCACAAAGTTCCGGTCAGTTTTCCCCAATTCGATGGCCAGATCAAGAACGGTCAGGGCGGTATCTTTACTGTCGAGGTAGTTACCATAGAGGTTTGCCGTGCTACGTAACGCTTCGAGCGTTTTAACATTGGTACCAATTTCGGACAGCATTCGCTGATAGTCGGTAATCAACTTGCGGATTTCGCCTTTATCAACCGGGTACGTATTTTTCACCTGCTCTTCGCGAGCGTTAATTACCAACCGACGTGCAAAGGGATATAATTGTCCCTGCGGGTAAGAGGCCACTACGTATTCAAATGCCTCAGCGGCCACTTTATATTCCTTATTGTTCATAGCCAGCATGCCTAGGTCATACACCCGGTTTCCGGCCAGTTTAAGTCGCTTGTCTGTTGCTTTCTCCTGAAGTAGTGCTCGAGCGAATTTCTGTTTCTGAACAAAATACCAGATCAGTAGCTCATTGTAAGCAGGCTCGTTTGGCTCCTGCTGAACTTTCGTGTACAGTGATTTTTCGACCAGGGGCTCGTCCTTCGTGTTGATAAATCCCTGCAGAGCGGCCAGTACACTTTCCCGACGTTCGGGTTGCTTGCCCGTCTTTAGAATTTCGTCAATAGCTTTTTCGGTTTGGCCAGCTGCGCGGTAAAGTGTCATCAGGTCACCGCTGTAGGCCGTCGGATCTTTAGTTACGTCCCGGGCAGTTTCATAGGTTCGTATAGCCCAGTTGGTTTCGCCGATCTCGTTGAAAGCTTCAGCCACCTTTTCCAGTTTTCCCGGTGCCGACTTTGCCGACTGTATAGCCGCGTTGTACTGCGTAGCGCTTTGGGTCGTGTCTCCTTGCGAACTGGCCACCTGACCAAGCATCAGTTCGTAGTATGGCTTGTTCGCTTCATCGGCCCGAGTCTGCTTTTTCAAAAACTTTACGGCTTCCTCACGCTTGCCTGTTTTTGTCAGGCTCGTAATGTATCGGTTCAGCCGCAACCAGGTCATGTTGGATTTTAACAACTTCCCATATTCAACCGCGGCCTTCTCGAACTCATTAGCCTTGTAGTACTCATCGGCCAGCGACGTTTCATTTTGACCCCATGCCTGACCGACGACTCCCAAGCCGCTCAGCAACGTTAAGACAACTATTAACCTTATTAACATTTTATATAAAAGTCTTTTTTAAAAAACGTTGTTATAGTCATTATGCATGTGGAAAAGTGAACAAGTATGTTGTCCACTTCTTGTTCAGCTCTTTGTGGATAAATATACGCTTTTGTTCACAACTAATAGTTTACTTATCCACATGTAATTGATTAGTAATTAAGATAATAACATTTTATCCACAATTTTGATCTTTAAGTTTTCCAGTTTTGTGAACAAATTTTATACACAATTACTCATGAGGATAAAGAGTGCATTAACGCGTTGATATGTTTCCGTTTCTCCACAGTTTCCAGCCTGATCAGATCCAATGTGGAGAAGTCTCGATTTACTCCACATCCTTCTCGTTCGTTATAAACAGGTTCTCCACAGAGGTGTGCTATTTATCCACACACTTATTCACCGATAATTTTAACTTTTTTAATTTAGAATTGACCTGCTTACCGGTGAAGCAAAAAGGAAGGTCTCAAAGTCATTTTACTAGCTTAGTGAACAGCTTATACTACGCCTTCTTAAATACGTATGTGATACTTGACGACTGACCTGTCTTACTGGCTTTGCTATTCGATGTCAGTCCCACCCGCATACTCTCAACATAATTTGTTTTGCCCGTTCGATATTTGGAACTGAGCATGCTAATATAGAAAGCATCAAACGGCATCTGTTTCTGGTCAGTCAAGGTAAAGCCGTGTTTCTTAAAAAGGGCTGTTATTGTATCAGGTGTGAAATGGTAGAAATGCCGGGGCACGTCATAAGCTGCCCAGTAACTCTTATAATAATCAGCATCGTAGGAAGCGCAGTTAGGAACTGCAATAATGACCGTTCCTTCGTTGCTGAGCAAAGAGTAAAGCTGTGAGACTACTTTGTTCAGATCGGGCATATGTTCTAATACGTGCCACATACTGATCACATCAAAGTTTTGCTTTGCCTCAACCATCTCTATACTTTCTTCGACTGGCATACTAAGCTTCTCTTCAGCTACTTTACGCGCATCTGTATCTGGTTCTACTCCCGTAATGTTCCAGCCAGCCTGCTGGCAAGCCAACAGAAACGAACCTGTACCACAGCCTATGTCCAGCACCTCCCCTACCCTACCGGTTAATTTGTTAATCAAATTAACTTTACCCCGTAGAGTGTAATTACGTACCAATCGATATACCGAGTTAATAAGTCCCCCGCCGGTATCATTGTGAGAAACGTATTGGTCGGACTTGTAATATGAGCCAATTGTTGATGCGTCAGGGCGTGGATTCGTAAACTTAAAACCGCACTTGTTGCATTGTTGTATGGTAAAGTTCTGGCTACTGACCAGGTAATCTTTGCAGGTCAATACGTTCGTAAATTGATTCGTGTCGCAGACGGGGCAAACGGCAATGGTTTCCAAAGAAGTAAAAATAGGTTGAATGTAAAACGGGCTGGCAATGAATTTCGGTTTCATTACCAGCCCGTCTAAGTTAAGTTATCGTCCCATATAAACCAGTAGAATCGAAATATCGGATGGGCTGACTCCACTAATTCGTGAGGCTTGTCCTATAGTAGCAGGCTTCGATCGTTTTAGTTTTTCTTTTCCTTCGAACGAAAGCGCCTTTAATCGGTCATAGTCAAACTCTGGATTGATCGCCAGACTTTCCCATTTCTCCAGCTTTTCGGCATTGCTCTTTTCCCGGTTCAGGTAGTCTTCGTATTTGATCTCGATGACTGTCTGTTCAAGAATCGATTCATCTACCATCGGCATATCAGGCAGCGTCTCAAGAAGTAGTTGCACGTCGCTCTGGTCAATTTCGGGTCGTTTCAGCAGTGTGTATAGACTACTTTTTTCGCGCAGCAGAGCACTTCCCTTTTCTTCCAGTAACCCGTTTACATCCTCCGGACTCACTCTCGTTGACCGGATTTTTTGCGTTAGGGAGGCCAGTCCATCACGCTTTGCCAGCATGGTATCGTACCGCTCCTGCGAAGCTAAACCAATCGCGTAGCCTTTTTCGGTCAGTCGTAAATCAGCGTTATCTTGACGTAACAGGGTTCTGTATTCGGCCCGCGATGTAAACATTCGATACGGCTCTTCGGTCCCTTTTGTGATCAAATCATCAATTAGGACGCCTATGTATCCCTCCGAACGTTTGATGGTAAATGGCTCGGCTTCCTTCACATTTCGGTGTGCGTTGATACCTGCCATCAGACCCTGGCAGGCTGCCTCCTCGTAACCTGTGGTGCCGTTTATCTGACCAGCGAAGAAAAGATTTGAAACAAGTTGCGTCTCTAAGGTTGATTTTAGCTGGGTTGGGGGAAAGTAATCGTATTCCACAGCATAGCCCGGACGGAACATGCGTACGTTCTCAAAACCGGGAATTTTCCGAATCGCGTCGTACTGTACGTCTTCTGGTAAGGACGTTGAGAAGCCGTTTACATACACTTCTACAGTGTCCCATCCTTCTGGTTCTACGAAGATTTGGTGCCGGTCTTTATCCGCGAACCGGTTGATTTTGTCCTCAATGGATGGGCAATAGCGAGGGCCTAATCCTTTGATCCGCCCGGTAAACATAGGTGATTTTTCGAATCCTGTTTTCAGTTCATCATGCACCGCATCATTGGTGTACGTGATCCAGCAACTCCGCTGCTGCTTCAGGGTTGGCGTATCCGTGTAGGAGAACTTACCTGGTTTTTCATCGCCCAGTTGTTCTTCCATCAGGGCGTAATTAAGGCTGCGGCCATCCACCCGCGGAGGGGTTCCCGTCTTCATTCGGCCTGCTTCAAATCCCAACGTAACGAGTTGTTCGGTTAGGCCGGTAGCTGAGCGCTCGGCCGTTCGGCCTCCACCAAACACTTTCTCCCCAATGAACATCTTACCGTTCAGGAACGTACCGTTCGTGAGTACAACAGCCTGGGCCAAAAACGTAACGCCCATGCTGGTTCTAACACCACTTACGCGGCCATCCTTTACCAGAATTTCGTTTACTGTATCCTGCCAGAAGTCGACATTATGATTCTGTTCCAATGCTTTTCGCCATTCTCTGGCGAACATATCCCGATCACTCTGACAGCGTGGGCTCCACATGGCAGGTCCTTTCGAGCGATTGAGCATCCGAAACTGGATCATACTTTTGTCGCTTATGATCCCTGACAAGCCACCCAAAGCATCCACCTCGCGTACGATCTGTCCTTTTGCCACGCCACCCATAGCAGGATTACAGGACATTTGTGCTATGGTATGCATATTCATGGTGATCAATAAAACTTTAGATCCCATTGTTGCAGCAGCATTCGCTGCTTCACAGCCTGCGTGTCCGGCTCCTACAACTATTGAATCGTAAGACGAGTGCATATTTGATTTGTTTTGTGAAAATGTTTCACGTGGAAACTTTTCACGAAAATGTAAAAATTAATTAGAAATGAATTCATGGTAGACTAGGCAACAAAAAACCGTTAACCTTTGTGCCAGGTTAACGGTCATTGTGTAAGGTAATTGTTATTTGCCTACTTTTTGAAGGTATTGATTCGCTTCCTTTTTATAAAAGAGATTATAGTTCGGTGTAACAGAACGAAGGACTTCAACCTGCTTGACCTTGTTTTGTAATCCAGTTGAATCGAAGAAGGAAGGCGTACTACGTTTCTCTGATTTTGCTGTTTCAGCCTGCCGTTTCGGGTCTTCTTCCTGTTGCTTTAACGCTTTCTCTGATTCAAGCAAACGAGTCAGGATTTCTTTCTGACGATTAATTGTGTTTTGATTTACACGTTTGTTTACCAGGTCAGTTTCTGTCTCATCCATCTTTTGCATTAATTCCTGAACCTGTTTTTCCTGTTGCTTACCAACTTCTGTACCCTTCGCATTCTCCTGCATCTTTTTAAGCATGTTCCGAATCATAGCCTGCTGAGCCGCCATCTGAGAAAGTTCTTCGGATAGTTGTCTGCCCGATTTGCCACCCTGTTGATGATCTTTCATCTGACCATTCAGTTTCTCCTGCATCTCCCCTAATCCTTCTTTACTATTGCCCTGCTTGCCGCTTTTACCCTTACCCGGCATAGACATGGCATTCATTTGCTGCTGCATTTGCTTCAGAACATCACTCAACATGAGAGAGAGGTTATTGATCGAAGTCATGGCAAACTGTTGTTTAGATGAAGCCATGTTCAAACGACGATCCCGGAGTTGTTGAACACTCTCATCCATATAAAACTTCATATTCGTGAGCTCCCGCGTAACGAATGACTCGATCTGAACCACCCGGCTAGCCAGCGCGTTCAGGCTATCCTCGATGATTTTGGCATCATCCTGAAGCTTGAGTTGTTCCTGAGAAAGCTTGATAACCCGAGGATCCTGTAGACTCATTCCCCGGAAATCTTTCATGATACGCTCCTGTCCAAAAGACAGAGTAATCAAGTTTTCAAGAATATCGCGGAGGTCATCCATGTTCTCCTGCGTTTCCTGCATCTCAGCCGACTGCATCGATTCTTTCATGGCTTTACTCATGGATCGCATGGATTTAGCGGCTTTGTTTTGTGCTGGAGAAGCCTTCTTACTTTGCTTCTGACTCATCTGCTTTTTAGCCTCCTGCATCTGATTATCGACATCTTTTTGATTTTCTTCTGATGCATCCGGTTTATTTAGTTGATCTTTTTCAGCCTGCTTCTCTAGCTCTTTCAGTTGCTCTTTTGTCTTCTCAAAATCTTGTTCGGACTTCTCCTGCTGCTGCTTTTGCTCATCAGAAGCCTCATCTTTTTTACTGCTTTGTTCTGCCTGTTTATCCAGCTGATCGGCTTGTTTTTCTAAATTTTCGGCGATGTTGTTCACCTTCTGTTCCAGCTGCATTTGCTTAAAGAGCTTAAGTGCCCGGTCCAGGTCACGCTCCATGTTACGTTCCTTACGGCTCAGTCGATCCAGCATTTCGGATGCTTTGTCATCCTGCTTACGCTCCAGCATCTGCTTCAATTGCTCATACAGTTGCTTGGATTCGGGGTCCATCAATTCGTTGAACAGCTTCTGAAGCTGATCCATCTTCTCTTGAAGCGCCTGGTTTTTCTCGGCGAAACGTTGCTGCGTATCGTTCGTTTTCTGGAACTGCTCCTGAAGTTTCTGGATCTCCTTTACTAGCTCTTCCCGCTTCTTCAGTACATCCTGAAGTTGTTTTTTATCTTGAAAGTCGGATGATTTCTTTGTTCGCATCCGTTCTTCCATACTTTTCAACTCCTTCTTAATCTCCTGCGTTTTTGATAAAGCGTTATCAATCTGTTGCTCGGTGTTCTCGGCTGACTGATCGACTTGTTTCTGGATCTCGGCATTTGATGGAATGACAAAATTCAGCTGGGTGGAGCGAGTTGATTTTGGGCCATTCACGCCATCATTGTCCCACACCTGAACAAAGTATTCAAGGCGGTCCTCCTGCCCCAGCTTCAGGCTATCGAGCACCCAATTGTACACAAAGTTCTGGGACGTAGTGGAATGGTTAACTGGAATGTCACGCGAAAATTGAGGAGACGGTTTTCCGTTGCGGATGACTTTATAATTAAGTTTTAGCCTTGAAAAACCGTAGTCGTCTGAGACCAAACCAGACAACGCAATGTAATTGTACGTCACGCTATCCTGAACCCGGTCGACAGAAATTTGCGGAAAACGGTCCGGAATAACCTGCACATTATACTGAATAAGCGAAGGCGTAGCGATCTGTCCATTCTTCAACGAGACAGTATAACTGGCATTTTGCATGAGCCGACGATCAATCGAAAACGTATTATCGTCGATTAATTTGCCTAGCAGAGGCTTGCTTTCGTTAGCGAAACGCAAAGCCAAAGAGTCAGTATGATCGGCGGCAAACTCCCAATGAACCAGCGTACCCTGAGGGACTAACAAGTTTCCAACGTTGGTCAATTGTTCAGTAGGCTTGTTCAGGTAGGCTGGATAGTCGAGCCGAACGTTGAAAGATAAAACGGCGGGACGATCAATTAATTCAATTTTGTATGTCTGGGAGTTGAATCCAGAAGCTTCCAGATGAAAGTCGAGACCCCGCTGCAGATTGTCGAATAGGTACGTGAATTGATCTCCCGATTGCTCTAATTTAAACCGGGTGCCATTCGTTACAACGTAAACAGCATCCGGTATAGCATCCCCTGTCAGCTTAACCGACAACGGAAAATCTTCATTTCGAAAGGTTTTCATAGACTTATTCTGCACCACAAACTGGAATGGGGCTTCGTCAACGAACTCCTGATTATAATTAACCAACCGCGTTGAGGACTTGGCAAAAAAGGCAGGATTAATAATCAGGATCACCAAAATCAACGCCAGGGGTGGAATAGCGTATTTTAGAAACTGTCTGTTCTTATTTATTTGAATCGCATTGGAGAAGCGATTGATCAATAGCTGCTGCGAACGCTGATTCAAACTAGCTTGCAACAAGTCACTTTGTTCGGCAGTGACGCGCTGTAACTGAAGTGTATTCAGGAGTTTATCACCTATTTCTGGAAAAAACGAACCGATTTGACGAGCGGCTTCGTCGTTTGAGAGTGGTTTATTTAATCCATAAAGCCCTAGTAACGGTTTGATAATCAACTGATACAGGCCTGTTAATACGACTGCAAGGAAGCCGAAGAATAGCACAGCGCGTCCCGACGAACTGAAACGGCCGATAAACTCAGCTGTATTGACCAGCAAATAGCCACTTCCCAGGAGTGCCATGAAGAAAAGACTCCCCTTAACTAACTGGTTCTGGAAATACCGTTTCTTGTATTCATCAATGCGCTGCAATAAGGTCAGGTAGGAATTTATGGATTGCATGGCGTTCTGGTTGAGTAATTAGACAAGAATGGATTGGAAGTAGAGCAGTACATGCTCCTTTAAAAAATTCTCCTGCGTTGATAAATCGCCGGGCGGAACCGGTTTCTGCTGAATCCACTGAGGCCAGTTGTCCTTATCGTAGCCGTCAAAAACGTAATAACCCGATTGGCTTAGGATGCGGCAAACAGCTATATGCATAAGGTCCTGCTTAGCTTCTTTCGAGAAGCGCTTAGGCCCTTGCCCCAGCTCCTGAACACCAACTAGAAATAAGACTGCATTTAAGTCTGCGGGGCGCTTCCCAACCAGCGTCTGAAGCTGATCGAGCAAGGTCTCCCATGACTCATTTAAGGTATTTTCGTTCACTATAAGTGGCTGATTTGTTCTTCTATCTAAATTACGCAGATTTCAATTAACTAACGAATAATCGCTGTGTTTCAATCTGTTCGTCTATTCTTAACTGATTTTATCGACCTACTTTTTCCGACGCTGTGTCTGGGGTGCAATCAGGTGCTACTGACACAGGAAAAAGTGCTCTGTACCGGTTGCCGGATCGATATGCCGGAGACGAAACAGCATATGTTAGCTGACAGAACAATTACCCTCAATAAGTTTGCCGGAAGAGTGCCGGTGAGCTTTGTCTTTTCGTACGTGTACTTCGTGAAAGGTGGGCTGGCGCAGCGGCTAATTCACCAGATCAAATACAAAGGCCAGAAGGAAGCCGCCCGGGAAATTGCGAGCTGGTATGGACACCAGTTAAAAAGTGAAAGCAGGATTCGTGAGGAAATAGACGGAATTGTCAGCGTACCGTTACACAAGAGCCGCTTACGCCAACGAGGATACAATCAGGCTGACTGGATTGCTGAAGGATTGGCGAGTACGTTAGATATTCCTGTTTGGGCGGATACGCTGGTTAGGCAATCGTTTAAAAAATCGCAGACGAGTAAGAACCGGCTTGAACGATGGGAGAACGTAAACACGGTTTTCAGCGTCAGTAATGCTGATAAGCTGCTTGGAAAACGAGTGGTGCTTGTCGATGATGTACTGACAACGGGTGCTACCATTGAAGCTTGTGCGATTGAATTATTGAAAGCTGGCTGCCAGTCGGTCGGGGTAATAACAATAGCGGCTACCCATCGCTGAGTAGCCGCTAAGCTGTATCAAAATTTTATAGGCCTATCCCCTACCGGTTCCGGCCTACGCCGATCATAGCGCAACGGAAACCGATCATAGCCGTAGCCGAGTCCTGATCCAGGAACCGGCGCGTACCTGGCGATAACCAGTATGCTACGTCATTCCAGGAGCCGCCTTTATAAACACGCAGTTTGTCATCGATGAGTGACTGTTTGTTCTTAGTGTCATAGTTTTTGGCGTCATCCAGATAACCATTCCGACGAATCGGGTTCAGGTCATTCACATCCTGATACGACAGGGGACGATAAACGTCATACACCCACTCGTTTACGTTGCCAGCCATGTTATACAGACCAAAGTCGTTGGCAGGGTATGCGTAAATTTCAGCAGTGATGATGGCGCCATCATTTGACCGACCGGCGATACCAGCGTAGTCACCACGGCCGCGTTTAAAGTTAGCCAGCATCTGGCCCTGTTTCCGTCCTTTCTTCGGGTTACGTACCGACGAACCATCCCAGGGATAAATCCGCTGATTGATCTGGTTTTCGTCCATGTACTGGGTACCAATCAAAGCTTTAGCTGCGTATTCCCATTCGGCCTCGGTTGGTAGACGGTAATCCGGAAGAATCATGCCACTTTCCAAACTTGGTTTAGAAGGAGTTGTAGACGCTGTCGCTTCTGCCAGAGCGGGGTCTTCTGCCTGTTTCGATTTACGCTTCAGCGAGAAACCACCTTTCTTTGTTTTCTGACCGCCTTTTGCCAACTCATTGTTTACTGCGTTAGACCGCCATATGGCATAATCGTTCGCCTGCACCCAAGATACACCCACTACCGGATAATACCGGAAAGCAGGATAACGAAGGTACTGCGTAACGTATGAGTCGTTAAACGACAAAGGGTTTGCCCATACTGTCGTGTCAGGCAAAGCAGCCCGGACAACTTCCTCAGATGAGTCGCGCGTAATAGAATTCAAGTATTCGAGGTAATGGACGTTAGCCATCTCGGTCTCGTCCATGTAGAACGACTGAATCGAAACGGTACGTTCGCGGTTGTCACGTGAGTTCATGACGTCCTCTTCCAGAGCACCCATCGTAAACCGACCACCTTCAATAAAGACGAGGTTTGGACCCGCTTTCTGACCGGCAAACTTCTTCACCTGGAAGCCATCTTTTTCGTTGTAGGCAATCCCCGTTGCAGTACTCTTCTTACCAGGTTTCACGCTGGTAGGATGTTTTGATTTACAAGCGGCCAGGGCTGCCGTTGCCAGCAGCACATACGCTGCCTGTTTCAGGTGATACTTCAGAATCATTGCTGTTTTTGTGTAAAAACGTAGGTGCAAACGTCGTGATTAATTTGTCAATTCGCCCAATATATCATCTAACTGCTCAACCGAAAACACATCAGTATGCGTGAAAATAGGGCGGTTTTTTGATTCCTTCAGCGAACATTTGGCCGGATTACGCTTGATGTAGTCAATTACCTTGCCAAATTGGTCAGATTTGAAGAAATCATCATTCCCGTTAGAAACGAAGAATCCTTTCAGGATATTATTCTTAAGCGTCAGTTTTTCAAGGTATAAACGCTCAGCTTTCCAGCGGACGTTCACCATTTTAATCAGGTTTTCGACCTCTTCGGGAAGCGGTCCAAAACGATCGAGAACCTCCTGCCGGAACGATTGTAATTCCTCGGCGTTCTGCAAACTATCCAGACGGGTATATAACGCCAGTCGTTCGGAGATATTGGATACGTAGCGTTCTGGAATAACTACCTGAAGATCGGTTTCGATAACCGTATCCGGTAAAGACAGTTTAAAGTCGCCGGGCTTCGTTTCGAATAGATCCTTGAACTCATTTTCACGTAACTCCTGAACGGCTTCATCAAGTACTTTGTGGTACATCTCGAAGCCAAGGTCGTTTACAAATCCGCTTTGTTCAGCACCAAGCAGGTTACCTGCTCCACGGATATCCAGATCCCGCATGGCTATTTTGAAGCCCTCGCCCAGATCCGAAAAATCTTCCAGGGTTTGCAGTCGTTTACGTGCGTCCGCCGTAAGTACGGAAGGGGGCGGTGTTAACAGATAACAGAATGCTTTTCGGTTCGAACGTCCTACCCTTCCACGCATCTGGTGCAGGTCTGACAGGCCGAAATGATGGGCATTGTTAATCAGAATCGTGTTGGCGTTGGAAATATCCAGTCCAGATTCGATGATGTTGGTCGAGACCAATACGTCATATTCGCCTTCGATAAAGCGAGTCATGATACGTTCCAGTCGATCTCCTTCCATCTGACCATGCGCAACGCCGATACGTGCTTCAGGAACCAGACGCATGATCAGGTTACCAATGGCCTCAATATCATTGACCCGGTTATGGACAAAAAATACCTGACCACCGCGACGTATTTCGTAACTGACTGCGTCACGTATCGTCGCTTCATTGTAGGCGTGGACTTCGGTCGTAACAGGTTGCCGGTTAGGCGGGGGCGTCGCAATAACGGATAAGTCGCGCGCGCCCATCAATGAGAAATGCAACGTACGGGGAATAGGTGTTGCCGTGAGCGTCAA
This sequence comes from Spirosoma sp. KUDC1026, assembly GCF_013375035.1. Classification (NCBI taxonomy): domain Bacteria; kingdom Pseudomonadati; phylum Bacteroidota; class Cytophagia; order Cytophagales; family Cytophagaceae; genus Spirosoma; species Spirosoma sp. KUDC1026. The sequence continues at coordinate 739,131 of NZ_CP056032.1, forward strand.
CACGTCTACCTCGACCCGCATTTCTTTCAACCGATCTTTGGTTTTGACCCCAAACTTTTGTTCCTCATCAATAATCAGTAAGCCTAAGTCTTTGAATTTGATGTCTTTATTAACGATTCGATGGGTGCCGATCAGGATACCAATCTCGCCCGATGAAACGCCTTTCAATATTTCCTTAATCTGGGAGGCTGTACGGAAACGGTTGATGTATGCAATCTTCACCGGAAAATCAGTCATGCGCTCCGAGAAGGTTTTGAAGTGCTGCATGGCCAGGATTGTAGTGGGGACGAGCACAGCCACCTGCTTATTGTCCGTAACGGCTTTAAACGCAGCCCGAACCGCAATTTCTGTTTTTCCAAAACCAACGTCGCCACAAACGAGCCGGTCCATTGGGTTCGGCCGTTCCATATCGTCCTTGACGTCGTTGGTTGCCTTCGCCTGATCGGGTGTATCTTCGTACAGAAACGACGATTCCAGCTCAGCCTGCAGAAAACTGTCGCGACTGTAGGCGTAGCCCGGCGCGTTACGTCGTTTGGCGTACAGGGCGATCAGTTCGCGTGCAATGTCCTTAACCTGCTTCCGGATTCGGGACTTCTTCTGTTCCCACTCCTGCGAGCCAAGTTTACTCATCGTTGGCGGCCCGCCCTCCCGACCGCTGTATTTGGCGATCTTATGAAGACTGTGGATACTGACCAGCAGAATGTCGTTGTCGCGGTAAATAAGCCGAATGGCTTCCTGCTCATTCCCCGCATGGTCAACGCGCTCCAGGCCCGCAAAACGGCCAATACCGTGGTCGACGTGCGTTACGTAGTCGCCGGGTTGCAGGGTCTTTAACTCACGTAACGTCAGCGCTTTCGACTTCGAAAATTTATCCTGAACGCGATACTTGTAATACCGGTCGAAAATCTGGTGATCGGTGAAGCAGGCAACTTTAAGCGCTTCGTCGATAAATCCTTCCCGTAAACCGATATTCAGGGGCTGAAACTTGACAAAGGGATCAAGTTCCTCAAAAATCGTCCGTAAACGGTCCAGCTGTTTGAAGGATTCGGCCGCAATAATGTTGGTGTACCCTTTAGCCTGGTTATCGCCCAACACATCCACAAGCCGTTTAAAATCTTTATTAAACGACGGCTGTGGTTTGGATTGATACTGCTGGCGGCCTTCGGTTTTGAAATAGAGTTTACGTCCGAACTCAACCGTCCGAAACGCCTTTAGCTGATTCAGAAACGAGCGTCGGGTTTCGAATAAATCAGTGGGGTCCGATACGATCTGAATACCACCACTGTTCGCTACGATTGTTTCGAAACTCTGCTCGGCTTTCTCATAGCACTTTTCAATGATTTCAAGCGTGAAATCAACATCTTTTGCCCAGACCGTTGTAGTATCGGGTAGAAAGTCGAAAAAAGGCTCACGGTTTTCCTCAACGAGCTTCGTCTGGATATTCGGAATGACGTTGATAAAATCAACCGGATCGGTTGATAACTGCGACTCCGGATTGAATTTCCGGATGCTTTCTACCTCATCATCAAACAGATCAATCCGGAAGGGAAACTCGCTGGCGAAAGAAAACACGTCGATGATACCGCCCCGTACTGAGAACTGACCCGCTTCATACACAAAATCCGTTTTCTCAAATTCGTACTGCTGGAGCAGCTCGGAAACGAAGTTGGTATCCAGCTTCTCGCCTACCCGGATGGTCAGCGTATTTGCCTGCAACGAGCGCTTATTGATCACCTTCTCAGACATGGCTTCCGGATACGTAACCATCAGCAAGCCGTCTTTAGGGGCAGGGTTGAGCTTGTTGAGCACTTCGGCCCGCATCAGTACGTTGGCGTTTTCGACTTCCTCATACTGGTACGGCTTTTTGTAGGACATCGGGAACAGCAGAATCTCCCGACTCAGCAGGTTCTGCAGATCATTAAAGAAATAGGATGCTTCGTCCCGGTCGGTCAGGATAAATAGATGATTTCCACCCACCATCCTGACAAGCGATGAGGCCAGTACGGCATCGACGCTGCCTGCCAGCCCCTTGATCTGTAGCCGTTGCGGATCTCCAGACGGCTTTTGACCAAAGGGTTCAGCCAGCAGTTTTATATAACTATCATCGGTATAGATACCGAGTAATTCCTCTGGTTTCAAGCGAGATTCAGGTTGTAATGAACAAACACGAAAAGCCGCAGAAAGAATATTTCGGCGGCTTCTGGCATAACAGCAAGGGTATAAAATTTGTTGCAGATAGCTAGGCTAGTTCCGCCAGCATCCGATAAGCAATTGACTCACGATCAAGTAGCTGACGGATGCGGGGGCTATCCTCAAAAACGATAATAATTTCCTTTTTATCGATGTCCTCGTCTTCATCCACCCACTTCCAATCTTCGGCAGTGGCGTCCAGAATACTCAGCAGGCTGGCCAGCTTGGCGGGGTCGCGCTCCTTGCTGACAAGCTCATTTGTATTGGTCAGGTAAAGCACGATACGTTCGTCTTCTAGCCACTGCAGATCATTAAGTGAATCGTTGAGGGCATCCAGGTTGAAGCCAAAATCCGGGATCTCCAGTAAATCTGCCATCGCTTCGTAAAACTGACGAAGTGTGAGGGTCTTACTACCGTCGATATGAGCAATGAACGAGTCGGCGAAATGCGTTTCTAATTCGCGTTCCGACTGGCAAATGAAAATATTGGGTGTCATTTTATTTCTGTAAACGTATTGTAATGATCGGCTGTGTAATACGCCCGGTTGTCGGAACCGGTAACTAACCGTTCGGCTCCGCGATTTTTGCCCCGGACCTTGGGATTAACATCCCATTCCCGGTACCGGATTTTCTCACCGGACAGATCATTTCTGGGTAGATGATTTTCAAAGTTACCAAATACCCGCCCACCAACGTAGTTATCAGGAGCCCGGCCGTTTTTTCGAACATAATTCAGTACCCTGATGACTTTATCCGGAATTCGTTCCGACGCATGTACGGCAATCTGATCCTGATTTGACCGGAATTTAGCTGGCTGGTGTTGCCGTTTCTGGAGCTTGCGTTCGGATCGATAGGTGTCCTGTTGCGTTACGTCCTGACGATTGGATTCCCGTTGATCTGTTCGGCAGGCAGTGCTGCCAAAGAGGCCAATTATCAGCAGACAGAGTTGAAAGAATAAGCGAAGCGACGACATGTATTCTGCAGCAGGTTAAAGCAACAGGCAAAGAAAGTAGATTGGCATAAAAAAGCCCTCCGTTCTGGGGAGGGCTTTCCTGATTAGTTCAGTGAAAAAAGCGGAATCCGGGCCGCTACCATGTTATGAAACAATAGTTCGGTAATCATGGGGGTCATGTACTTAATAAGCGGAAACTCCGAAATTGATTCCATCACTTCCATTTCTGAATCAGCCTTAACAATGCACCACAACTTCTGACGATCGGCTGACAATGAATAGGAGAGCAAGACCCCCTTCTCCATCATTTCGTCAATTTTGAGCCGTTGCGCTGGGATTCGATTCATAAACCCATCATCCATGTGAGTGGGCAGGTCAAATTCAACCATGTACTGGCTCATAAGCATTGCTGTTAGTGAACAGTCGGGGAAACACCCCCCTCTATCAGCAAATTAACAATGTTTAGCTCATCTTCGTTGATCGAGTGCGGAAAATTAGGATATAATTTAGCCGTTACGTCCGCACCCAGGCCGCGCAATACCTGCTCACTTTCCAGAAAGCGATCTTTGGGAATATGACTGTCCCGGTCGCTGCACCCCATAAAAATGGGTGTCTGATCGAACGAGCCCTCATACTTCCAGGTCGTGCCGGGAGGGCCGATAAGAGCCCCACTCAGGCCAAAAATACCGCCGTACTGCGTCGCGTTACGTGCCAGGAACTCCAGCAGCAGACAAGCTCCCTGCGAAAAACCAAGCCAGTAAATTTGCGGTAGCTTGAAATTATAGTCTGATTGCAAACGAGCTCGCAGACTGCTCAGTACCTCCAGCGCCGATGATAACGATGGTTCGTTCTCGTCCGTCGGGCGCATAAACGAATACGGATACCAAGTATTTCCCTGTGCTTCGGGCGCGACAAAGGCAAAGTCATCGGATTTGATGTACCTGGATAACGTCAGAATATCGGCTGCTGAGCCCCCACGCCCGTGAACCATCACCATTACCTTGCTGGCTTCGGTGAGTGGTTTCCCGGCGTAATGAAGGTTATTTGGATTATGAATCATCGTATGTGTTTTTCAACTGACTTATTTAACCGTAATCTCCGGTAAGCCTGCTTCGATTTTAGCCCGTAGCGGCTCGTATTGTTGAGGCAGTTTCAGCGCTGTACCCAGTTCGGCAACGGATTCATCAATCGCAAATCCTGGAGGGTTGGTGGCCACTTCGAACAGAATACCCCCCGGCTCGCGGAAATAGATACTGTTGAAATAATTCCGGTCCTGCACCGGTGTTACGTGGTAGCCAGCGTCGGCCAGTTGTTGCTGAATAAGCAGTTGGGTTTCGTCGGAATTGGTCGAGAAAGCGACATGATGGACTGAACCCGCGCCCTGCAGACCCCGTGTGCCCTCCGGCGTTTTCAGAACATCGACAAAGCTACCCGAGCCGCCTTTTCCCGCTTGAAACCGAAGGCGGCCGTCCTCTTCGCCCACTAGCGTATGCTGCATAATCTCGGTCAACAATTTACCGGTCCGGTCGGGCGTGGCGCTATTCAACGTAACGGTATGAAAACCGCGAATTGAAAACTCGGCTGGAATCTGACCATTGTCCCATCCGGTACGTTGATCGTCGTCGGTAAAGACGAGTTCAATACCCATGCCGTCCGGATCGTCGAAGCGCAGATAGGTTTCCGAAAAACGTTTGTAGGGACCAGCGTAAGGAATGCTACATTCGTTTAACCGATCCATCCAATAGCTTACCGAAGCCGTCGGCACCGAGAAAGCTGTAAAAGTCAGCTGACCCACCCCTTTCCGACCACGGGGCAAATTGCCGTAGGGAAAGAACGTTAGGATTGAACCCGGCGTACCAGTTTCGTCGCCGTAGTACAGGTGATATACATCGGGGGCGTCGAAGTTGACCGTTTTTTTGACGAGCCGCAGGCCCAGCACGTCAGTATAAAAATCAACATTACGCTGGGTATCGCCAGCTATTGTTGTTACGTGGTGCAAACCGTTTATAAGCGTTTCCATAGAATTGAAATTGGTTAGATGGCCGGATTGTTTTTGCAATTATATGATGTTATTACATTTAATGTATATACATTAAAAATATCTTTATGGTTCAATAAAAAAAGTCCGACATATCATGCCGGACTTTTTTCTAATCTATCTATTGAATTTATTCCATGAGGAATGGATAATCCTGCTGCACATAAACGTCTTTAAACGCTTCTTCAGCCGGTGGGTATGGCGATTCTTCGGCGAACTTAACCGACTCATCAACAGTAGCTTTGATTTTTTTGTCGATAGCAGCCAAGTCATCTTCTGTAGCAATACCTTTTTCCAGAATACGTGCTTTTACCATCTCGATTGGGTCACGCATTTTGTACTGCTCAACTTCGTCTTTCGAACGGTATTTCTGTGGATCAGACATTGAGTGACCACGGTAACGATACGTCCGGAACTCTAAGTACGTTGGACCTTCACCGGCACGGGCCCGATCGGCAGCACGGCTAACCGCTTCGTGAACGGCTTCAACGTCCATCGCGTCAACCGGCTCAGAGGGCATATCATAGGCTTCGCCGATGGTGTATAGATCCGTTACGTTCGATGTACGGGCTACCGACGTACCCATAGCATAGCCGTTGTTTTCAACAACGAAAATGACGGGCAGTTTCCACAGCATAGCCATGTTGAAAGCCTCGTGCAAAGCGCCCTGTCGAACCGCGCCGTCACCGAAGTAACAGATACACAGGTTCTGGGTCTTGTTGTATTTCTCGGCGAAGGCGATACCGGCCCCCATTGGGATTTGTGCGCCTACGATACCGTGCCCGCCAACGAAGTTAACCGACTTATCGAAGATGTGCATCGAACCGCCTTTTCCCTTCGATGAGCCCGTTTGTTTAGCGAACAACTCGGCCATTATGGCTTTTGGATCGGAACCTAATGCCAGGGGGATACCATGGTCACGGTAAGCCGTAATCCATTTATCGTCTTTCGTCAGGGCCGAAACGGCACCCGATGAACCAGCCTCCTGGCCGATGTACAAGTGGCAGAAGCCACGAATTTTTTGCTGTCCGTAAAGCTGCCCGGCTTTTTCTTCAAATTTCCGTTGCAGTTGCATGGACTCGTACCAGTACATATACCGCTCATTCGGATGTTGCGCTTTTGCTGCTTCCGGAGCCTTATTGTTTTTTGTGTCGGATTTCTCTTTGACGCTTGCCATGAGGATGGGTTCGATGAAATCAGTAATCGATGTTCTGCTGGAGGTCCATTAACCTAACAAACCGGCCGTATCTTTGTTGCCTGTACCGAAGCGGTAAACGTTTCACCAACAACGTTCAGCACTGGGTAACGCAGTCGGGCGTTGCCGCGAAATTACGGAATCTCGCGTTATACGCCATACGTATGCACCTCGAAAAGCTGAGCCTGACCAATTTTAAGAACTACGAAGACAACCGGTTTACCTTTGGAAAACAGATAAATGTGCTTGTTGGACCCAACGGAAGCGGAAAAACGAACTTATTGGACGCCATTTATTTTTTAGCGCTCAGTAAAAGTGCGTTTCAGAGTCAGGACGCGCTCAGTATTCTGCACGACGCCGATTACTTCATCATTGATGGTATTTTCGAGGAAAATAGCGACACCAGTCACGCCCGCCAGGTCCAGATTACGATCAGTCTCCAGCGGGGACAGCGCAAAGTGCTCATGGCCGACAAGAAGCCGTATGAGCGCGTCAGTGAGCACATAGGCCGTTTTCCAGTCGTGCTGGTCGCGCCCAATGATACGGATCTGGTACGTGATCACAGCGAAGACCGGCGGCAGTTTTTTGACGGGGTGCTCGCCCAACTTGATCCCGAGTATCTACGCAATTATCTACAGTACCAGCAGGTACTGAAACAGCGGAATAGTGTACTCAAGCTTTTTGCCGAACGAAATCAGGTCGATCATGATCTGCTGGACACGTACGACGAGCCACTACTGGCGCTGGGGCAGCAGATCTACGATCGCCGGGTGCAGTTTGTGGCTGATTACATGCCGAGTTTTCAGAAACACTACGCTTATCTGAGCGACGAGCGGGAGCAGGTGTCAATTATTTATGAGTCGGAAGTGGGAAATCCCGACTTTGTGAATGAGTTTCGAAACAGTCGCCGGCGCGATACGTTGCTGCAGCGAACGACGATGGGCGTTCACAAAGATGATTATGGCTTCATGATCAGCAACTCCATTGGCGAGTCGGTGCCACTGAAAAAGTTTGGTTCGCAGGGGCAGCAAAAGACATTCGTTATTGCTCTGAAACTGGCTCAGTTTGATCTGCTGGAGGTGCAGAAAGGCATAAAACCGCTGCTGTTGCTGGACGATATTTTTGATAAATTGGACGACAAACGTATCGGTAAACTTATTCGGCAGATGGACGAGGGCGCGTTTGGCCAACTCTTTATCACTGACGCCCGCCCCGAACGAACTCGCGAATTACTCAACCAGGTTACTGCCGACATTAATTTTTTTGACATCGGTACTACTAAAGTCTAGGCTAGAAAGACGCTGTCTCTAGCCGAAAATGGCAGTTAAGGCCATGGTTTTTCGAGCCCAAATTCAGACCTGATTCTTCTCAAAATCACCGCTTCTTCTTAGCTATTGCTCCATGAGCCCGACAAACTTCCAGGTTTGTCGGGCTCGTTCGTCTGTTCACGCCCCAATTCTGGCCGTTTATCATTTAATCGAAAATAATGGCCAGGAAACTCCGAACTTTTGCAAAGTTTCCTGGGTTCGGTCTCTGAAATATGGAAACCGGTATGAAAGAAAAGATATGGGCGGAAGCGGAGCGTCTGTTCTGGCAGCACGGTGTACGGTCAGTAACGATGGAGGACATCGCCCGCCAGCTTGGTATATCGAAAAAGACGATCTATCAGCATTTCGATGATAAAGAAGATATCCTTTGTCAGATTATGCAATCAAAAGTGGACGCCGATGTCGCGGAGTTGAACTGCATTGCCGATGTTACGCTGAACCCCATTGAAGAAATGATGGGTATGCTCCAAATGATCTGCAAGAAGCAGGAACACGTCAACCCCTGTCTGTTTACTGATGTTCAGCGATACTACTCCCGGGCGTATCAGTTGATTCGCCAGCACGTAGATAATCACATTATGAAGCAGGTTGTCAACAATATTTTACGGGGAAAAAGAGACGGTATATACAGGGACGATATTAATCCGCGGGTGATGGCCCGAATACGTGTCGAACAGATCGAGCTAGCCCTGAGCACGGATTTTACATCGTTCGACGAAGGAAGCCGGCTGGACATTCAGCGAGATCTGACGCATCACTTTGTTCGGGGTATGCTGACAGAAAAAGGATTTGCCATTTATAACGAGTACAAGAATGATTAAACCAATACAACCTGATTGCGTATGAACATAAATAGTACAGTGCGAGTAGCAATGCTCTGGCTGTTGACGGGGTGGCTACTGCCAGCGTCGATGGCACAGGTAGCTACGCAGCCCTCCGTTGGGCAGCAACCAACCGGGGCGGCTGCCAGCGGACAGCAGCCGGGCGCCCAACAGCCAGCCGCTACAGGCGCTATAATTGCGCAGCCCGGCGTAACACCCGGTACCGGAGTGGCCGTACCGGGTCAGCCCGGCGCAAATCCATCGGCTGGAACCCCTTCGCTTGATGGAGCCAATGGACCGGTCAATCTACAGCCTAACGTTATCTCGACTTTCAATTCGGGTCTGGGACCGTCACCAACGGGTTTGCGCCCCTCGGGTGGCTCGGGAAATGGTCAGTCGTTTACGTTGCAGCAAGCAATTGATTTTGCTCTCCGGCAGAATATCAACGTAAAAAATAGTGTGCTCGACGGTGTCAGCGCCGAGGGGCGAATTAAAGAGGTGAAAGCGTCGGCGCTGCCGCAGATAGCGGGTAGCGCATCGCTGACCGACAACCTGATTATTCAGCGGGCCTTTTTACCCGCCAACTTCTTCGACCCGAATGCATCGCCTGATGCGCCAGCCGTACCCGTGCAATTCGGGGTGAAATACTCCGGTAACGCGACAATAAACCTGAACCAGGTTATCTACAGCCCGAGTCTGAACGTTGGTTTGCGGGCAGCCGCTACCTACCGTGAATTGGCTCAGCGGAATCTACAGGGTAGTAAGGTCACCGTTGCCGAGCAGGTAGCCAAGGCGTATTACAGCGTGCTGGTGTCACTGGAGCGCGCGAAACTGCTTGATTACAACATCGGCCGGCTAGACACGCTCCTGAACGAAACGCAGGCGCTCAACCAGCAAGGGTTCGTGGAAAAGCTGGATGTGCAGCGGCTGGATGTGCAGGCCAACAACCTGCGCGCCGAGCGGCAGAACGTGCAGAACCTGATCGAACTGAGCTATACACTACTCAAGTTTCAGATGGGTATGGGCGTCAACGATGAAATCACGCTGGCTGAGCAGTTACAGGATCGTTCGGTAGACGATCTGCGCCCGCTGATCTCTTCTGACCCAACGTTTAGGTACAGTAGCCGAATTGATTATTCCACGCTGGAAACGCAGATCAAACTGGCTGAGCAGGATATCGAACTGACACAGAAAGGTTACTTCCCAACGCTGGCGGGCTTCGCCAACTACGGATATAACAGCGGTCGCAACGCGATTGGTCAACTTGTTACAGCCCCCTGGCTCAACTTCGCTACGGTCGGTTTGAGTCTACAGGTACCCATCTTCGACGGTTTTCAGAAACGGTACCAGATTGCCCAGAAGCGCGTAACGCTTCAGAAAGCCCAGAACAGTGGTGAATTGCTGCGTAATTCTATTGATCTGCAAATCCGGCAGGCCAGCATTACGCTCAACAACGGCCTGCAAACCCTGGAAACCCAGCAGCGTAACCGCGATCTGGCGCAGGAAATCGTGCGGGTAACGCGCATTAAGTATAAAGAAGGGGTTGGCTCAAGCATCGAAGTGCTGAACGCAGAAGCATCGCTTCGGGAAGCGCAGACGAATTACTTCGCATCGCTGTATGATTTCCTGATCGCGAAGGTCGATCAGGATAGAGCACTTGGCCGACTTTACATTGGATTATAACAACCCTGAAATTTGAAAAAACGAATGAAAACTTATTACGCTGTTATACTGATTACGAGCTTGTTGATAAGTTGCTCGTCGGAGAAAAAAGAATCGAAAGGCGATCTTCAGGGCAAGCAAGCTGAGTTAGCAGAATTGAAAACGCAGCAATCGGAACTGACGAAAAAGATTAAGGAACTGGAATCGGAAGTGGCCCGGCTCGACCCCAAGAAAGCTACCGAAAGCCGGGTAAAGGACGTAACCGTGTCGCCAATTTCGGCTACTACGTTCAAGCATTTTGTCGAGTTGCAGGGCACCATCGACGCCAAAAATAACGTGCAGGTATCGCCGAAGTCGGGCGGAGTCGTTACGGCGGTATACGTTAAGGAAGGTGATAACGTGCGGGCCGGTCAGGCTATTGCCAAGGTCGATGATCAGTTACTACGCGAATCGCAGGCCGAGTTGAAAACACAGTTATCACTGGCTAATACAGTGTTTGAGAAGCAGGCGGCTCTCTGGAAACAGCAGATCGGCACTGAGATTCAATACCTCCAGGCCAAAAACAATAAAGAAGCCCTCGAACGGCGGCTGTCGACGCTCAATGCGCAGATTGGTCAGTCGGTCGTGACGGCCCCCATTTCGGGAGTAGTCGATCAGGTCACGGTGAAAATTGGGCAGTCGGCGGCTCCGGGCATGAGCCTGGTTCGGGTTGTAAACCTGTCGCAGTTAAAGGTCGTCGCCAAGGTGGCCGATACGTACTCGGGCAGCGTGCAGAAAGGCGCTCCAATCGTTGTGCGGCTGCCGGATCTGAACCGGAATCTGAACTCGACTATTTCGTTTGTCTCCACGACGGTTGATCCATTGAGCCGGACGTTTACCATCGAAGCCCCCCTGCCGGCTGACAATAGCCTGAAACCGAATATGCTGGCGCAGGTAAAAATCAACGATCAGACGCAGGCCAACGCTATTGTTATCAACCAGAACCTGATTCAGAGCACCGAAAATGGGCAACTGGTTTACGTTGCCGAAACCGAAGGTGGTAAAAAGATCGCGAAAGCCCGGACCGTAAAAACGGGACCGTCGTACGGTGGGCAGATTGCCATCATGTCGGGTTTGAAAGCCGGCGATCAACTGGTGACGACGGGTTACCAGGATTTAGTGGATGGGCAGCCGATTAGTTTCTAACGCACGTACCGGTCGCTACGTAAACCAAAACTTCCCTAAAATGAAATTTGAACAGTACAAAACCCTCGGCTTCACAAACTGGTGCGTCGAGAACAGGACGGCGATTTACATCTTCACGTTCCTGATTACGCTTGGCGGCCTGTTCGTGTACAACAACCTGCCCAAGGAGCAATTTCCGGACATTAAGGTCCCGCAGGTGTACATTAACACGGTGTACGTGGGCACGGCCCCAGCCGACATCGAGAATACGATTAACAAGCAGATCGAGAAGCAGTTAAAGTCTATCTCGGGCGTTAAACGTATTAAGTCGAATGCGTTGCAGGACGTATCCGTTATCCTGGTTGAATTCAACCCCGACGTGCAGACGGCTGAAGCCCTGCAACGGGTCCGCGACGCCATCGATAAAGCCAAACCCGACCTGCCGCAAAAACTCGACGCGGGTCCGACGGCGCAGGACGTTAACTTCTCGGAGTTTCCGATCATGAACATCAACATGGCCGGTAACTTCTCGCTCAAGCAACTTAAAGAGTACGCCGAAGATTTGCAGGATGCTATCGAAGCCATGCCCGAAATCCGGCGTGTGGACATCGTGGGTGCGCTGACGCGCGAAATCCAGATCAACGTCGACCTACCCCGGATGCAGTCGGCTGGCTTGGCATTTACCGACATTCAGCAGGCCGTACAGGGCGAGAACGTCAACGTATCGGGAGGTGAACTGAACGTCGACGGGGTTCGGCGGACGGTGCGTGTGAAAGGTGAATTTACCGATGTCGCGCAGATCGAAAACCTGCAAATTCGCACGGCTACGGGCGCAACGGTCCGGCTCGGCGACATTGCGCAGGTACAGGACAGCTTCGAGGAGCAGCAGGATTTTGCCCGGCTGAACAACAAATCGGTCGTTACGCTGAACGTCATCAAGCGGGCGGGGGCCAACCTGCTGTCGGCGGCTGATAACATCGAGAAGACGATTGACGAGTACAAGGAGACGCGATTCCCACAGGGGCTGGACATCAAAATTACGGCCGATTCGTCGGAGCCGACCCGCGAAAACGTTAACGACCTGATCAATACCGTCGTGCTCGGTTTCATTTTCGTCGTGCTGATTCTGATGTTCTTCATGGGCGTGCGCGACGCCATTTTCATCGGCTTGTCAGTTCCGCTGTCGGCGCTGGTCGCGTTCGTACTGATGCCCGTAATTGGACCAGCGGTCGGTACAGCCTTCACGCTGAACACCATCGTACTGTTCGCCTTTCTGCTCGGTTTGGGGCTGGTGGTCGATGATGCCATTGTGGTTATCGAAAACTCGCACCGGCTCTTCAACGAAAACCGGGACTGGAACATCCGGCAGGCCGTAAAAGCGGCAGCGGGTGAGGTATTCGTGCCAGTACTTACGGGTACGCTGACGACGATCGCGCCGTTTTTTCCGCTGCTTTTCTGGCCGGGGATCGTGGGGGAATTCATGAAGTTTCTGCCCCTGACGCTGATTTTGACCCTGTTCGCGTCGCTGTTCGTGGCTTACGTCATCAACCCTGTCTTTGCTGTTACGTTCATGCAGCGGCACGATGAAGAGCACAAGGAAGATGCCAATCCGGGTTTCGACGAGATCAAACGGCCGCTGATTATTCTGACGGTATTGGCGGGCATTGGCTACGTTATCGACCGGGGTATCGGTAATCTGTTCGTGCTGTTTCTGCTGCTGTACGTCTTCAACCACTATGTGCTGACGCCGAAGATGATTCTGCCGTTTCAGGAACGGTTGCTACCAGCCCTGAAGAATAACTACCGGCGTCTGATCTCGTGGGTTCTGACGGGCTGGCGTTCGGTATGGGTCGTAGCGGGCGCGTTCGCCCTGCTGATTGCTACGTTCATCATAACGGGTATTGCGTCGCCAAACGTCGTTTTCTTCCCCAGCGGTGAGCCCGACTACATTTACGTCTACAACGTAATGCCGGTGGGTACCGACGCCCGCGTGACCGACTCGGTAACGAAAGTGATCGAGAAGCGAATTTTCAAAGTGCTGAAAGATAACAAGGCTGACCACATCGTTAACTCGGTGATCTCGAACGTCGGTAAAAATGCCGGTGACCCTACGAACCCCGACCGGTCGGCTACGCCCCAGAAATCGAAGGTGACAATTGCGTTTAAGGGTAACGAGGAGCGCGAAGGCATTCCAACGGATACGATTCTGGCAAAGGTCAGGACGGCAATGAAGGGCTTGCCGGGTAGTGAAATCTCGGTCGAGCGTGAGTCCAACGGCCCACCAACGGGTAAGCCCATCGCCATCGAGATCGCGGGCGACGATTTCAAAACGCTCAGTGACATTGAGAAACAGGTGCGTCAGCGAATTCAGCAGGCGGGTATTACAGGAATTGACCAACTGAAAACGGACTTGATTACCAACAAACCTGAAATCGTCATCGACATCGACCGCGACAAAGCTGAGCGCGAAGGTATCTCGTCAGGACAAGTGGCACTGGCCATTCGGACGGCCCTTTTTGGTACGGAAATCTCCAAATTCCGCGATGCCAAAGACGAATACCCAATTATGGTCCGGCTGCGCCCCGACGATCGGAGTCAGATCGAGCGGCTGCTGAGCCTGAACGTCGTATACCGCGATATGGCCTCGGGTGGACAACTGCGGCAGGTGCCCGTTACGTCGGTGGCCAACATCAGCTACTCGACTACGTTCAGCCAGATCAACCGCAAGAATCAGCAGCGGCTGGTTACGCTCAGTTCGGACGTAGTGCCGGGCTATAATGCCAATCAGATTGTCGGTCAGATTCAGCAGGTCGTCAACGACATGGACGTGCCGAATGGTTATACAATCAAGATGGGTGGTGAACAGGAAGACCAGCAGGAGTCGATGAACTTCCTGATTTCGGCCTTTGGGATCGCTATCCTACTGATTTATCTGATCTTGGCGACGCAGTTCAACTCGGTAGTGAAGCCGCTGATTATCTTCGTCACCATCGCCCTCTCGCTGATTGGCGTGCTGCTGGGCTTCGTTATTGCGGGTAAAACGTTCTCGGTTATCATGTCGGGCGTGGGTATCATTGCCCTAGCCGGTATTGTGGTGAAGAACGGGATTCTGCTCATTGAATTTATTGAGGAACTGCGTGGGCGGGGTGTTCCCCTGCGGGAAGCGATCATCGACGCGGGCGGCATTCGTCTGACGCCGGTATTGCTCACTGCGTCGGCCGCCGTGCTGGGCCTGATTCCGCTGGCGTTCGGCCTGACGATCGATTTCGTCAGCCTGTTCCGCGACTTCGACCCGCACCTCGTCATCGGTGGTGATTCGGCCGTGTTCTGGAATATTCTGGCCTGGACAATCATCTTCGGGCTAACCTTCTCAACCGTGCTGACGCTGGTAATCGTGCCCTGTCTGTACTGGATCAACGAACGCGTCCGGATGAAGTGGTTCGGCAAGAAAGACCCCGCGCTGGAAATGCGGAATCAATCAAAACGCGAAGAAGAACTCGTGTAGCAACGACCAGGATAAAATCGCCCGAATTACTGCCGTGATTCGGGCGATTTTATAGGTAGTGAAAACAAACAGATAGCTGTCTTTGACTCCCTCCTATTCCTTATTTTCCCAAAGAAAGATTGATCGTCAGCGAACCTGAAAAAACTAAAGACGATGATGACCAGTTAGTCAAAAAGGTTTACTATTTATCCTCTTATTTCAATGAACCGTACTGCGTTTTTCTTTGCTCTGCCTGCCTTTATGCTACTGATTGACTGGTACGTATGGCAGGCCGTTCGGACCCTGATGCGATCGACTAGTGAAACAACCCAACGGTCTATCACCTTTATCTATTGGGGATTCACTGTATTTGCGCTGCTGCTGTACGTAGCGATGCAGTACCTGCCACCTGATTCAATCGGTAAGAACACCCGGACGTTCCTATGGGCTACGATCGCGATCCCTTACTTTTCCAAAATCTTCGCCGTTCTGATCATTTTCATTGATGATATCGGCCGGTTTTTTAAGTGGCTTGTTTCGCTGTTTTATAAACCCGAAGTCGGGGAAGCCGTTGTTAATAATTCCCGGGAGGCAACTCCAACCACCACCACGGTGCCGAGTGACACGATCTCGCGTTCTGATTTTCTGATGAAGACGGCGCTCATAACCAGCGCTATTCCGTTGGTTGGCTTTACGTGGGGAATTGTTTCCGGGGCGCATGACTACCGCATTCGCCGGATCAAACTACCACTGAAAAATCTGCCTTCTGGTTTCGACGGCATGACCATCGCTCAGATTTCGGATATTCACTCGGGTAGCTTTTTCAACCGAACAGCCGTGAAAGGGGGTGTTGAAATGCTGCTGGGTCAGAAGCCGGATATGGTGTTTTTTACGGGCGATCTGGTAAACAGCCACGCCGAGGAAGTGAACGAGTTTATTACCATTTTCGACAAGGTGAAAGCGCCCCTGGGTGTTTACTCTACGCTGGGTAACCACGATTATGGTAAATACGTGCAGTGGTCTAGTCCGCAGGCCGAGCGCCAGAACGTACTCAACGTGATTGCGGCTCATAAGCAGATGGGCTGGAATATCATGCTCGACGAAAACAAAATTCTGGAGCAGAACGGCGATAAAATAGCGCTGATTGGCGTGCAGAATCTTGGTTTCGGCCCCGCTGCGCTTCGGGCTGGTAACCTGGCCAAAGCCTATGAAGGAACGCAGGACTACCCCGTAAAACTGCTACTCTCCCACGACCCTACCCACTGGGATGCCCAGGTACGTCCGCAGTATTCTGATATTGACGTAACGTTCAGCGGTCATACGCACGGCGCGCAGTTCGGCGTCGAAATAGGCGATGTTCGCTGGAGTCCGGCGCAGTATTTTTATAAGCAATGGGCAGGTCTGTATCAGGAAGGGGATCAGCGATTGTACGTGAACCGGGGTTACGGGTACATTGGCTATCCGGGTCGCGTTGGAATTCTACCTGAAATTACCATCTTTGAATTGACCAAAGCTTGATAATGTGTTGGTTACACAGAAATAAGCAACAAGTCTAACCTTTAGCTTCATCAGCAAGTTACTCGCTACAGTTCACTGATTAATCCGTTCTCTACTCATGAAAATCGTTTTTATTACTGGTCTCTCCTTCTTTATGTCAATGTTTTCCTGGTTGACCCCAAAACCGGAAGAAACCAGCACCATTCCCGTTTGCCATACGGCAGGTAACGATATGTCGGCGATGGCGGCTGACGAAGCGTTTCAGAAACTACACGCTAATCCAGTCGCTTTTACGTACAAAGGCGCGGGTGAGATGGTTAATTTTTCGGCTCCAGATGGTAAACCTGCGCAGGGGTTTCTGCTGAAATCGAAAAAGAAATCAGATAAGTGGCTCCTCGTTTATCAGGAGTGGTGGGGGCTGAATGACTACGTCAAACAACAGGCGGAAGCCTATTATAACGATCTGAAAGATGTGAACGTCCTGGCGGTTGACATGTATGATGGTAAAGTGGCTACCGAACGGGCCGAAGCCGGAAAGCTGATGCAGGGCGCCGATAAGAACCGCCTGACCAGCATCATGAAAGGAGCTATCGGCTACGCAGGTCCTAGTGCCGAGATTGCCAGTGTAGGCTGGTGCTTTGGTGGAATGTTGTCGCTCCAGTCTGCCCTGCTGGAAGGCAAAAAGGCGAAAGGTTGCGTCATGTATTACGGACGGCCCGAGCAGGATGTGGACAAATTGAAAACGCTGAATACTGACGTACTGGGTATTTTTGGTAGTCGCGACAAAGGCATTTCGACTGACATGGTGAAGGAGTTCGAAGGAAACATGCACAAAGCGGGCGAAACCGTTACGATCAAAATGTACGATGCTGACCACGCATTTGCGAATCCGAGCAACCCAATTTACGACAAAGAAGCCGCAGCCGATGCCTACAAACTGTCGTTAAATTACCTAAAGGACAGACTGAAGGCATAAGTGTACTCGTTCATACACAAATCCCACGGCACCAAAAAGCCGTGGGATTTGTTTTTATTGGTGGACTAAACCTTTTGGTTATTCGCTTGTCTAATTAAAAAAGCAAATACTAAACGACTATGAAAGCGACACGAATAATTCCCTTTCTGGCCGCCATATTAATGGTAATATCGCTAGCCAGCTGTGGACCCACCTACGTGAATGGTAGAACAGGTAATTACGGTGCGCGTCCTTACTACAACTATGGATACCGGCCCTATGGCGGTTACTACGGTGGAGGCTACTACAGACGCCCACCCGTTGTCGTGCAACGTCGGACCTACGTAGTCCCTCAACGCAGCTACGTTCGTCCTTCGATACCAAATGCCCGTTCTGGCAACGGTGGCTACCGGGGTAGCTCAGGCCGTTCGCGTGGTCCCAGATAAGAATAGTTAATTGATCTATCGAAAGCCGGCTCACCTGAGTCGGCTTTTTTGTTGTTGATCGCTCAGAAACAAGGCATAGTCGCCAGAGTTAATGAGTAATTGGGTATGAATACTCAGATTGTATAGATACGTCCAGCAGGGAATTAGTGTACCGTCGTTACTTATTGGGACGATTGTGCGGACGTATTCCTGTGGTTCCGGAAAATCGGGCCCGATCCCTTCGTACTCATCCAGCGTTTTCAGTAACTCCGTTTTTCTGGTACCAATATTGTATATGAAACCATGAACAACCGTTATTGCGCTACTATCGTGGATGACGCCAGGATAGTTACCTAGATCGGCCAGTAAACCAGCCAGCGTTCCGGGTCCGACGTATTGGCTGTTTTGATGCAGTAACGTCGCATGTGGGTTCGTAAATGATGGACCCAGCGTACCGTACACAAACAAGAAGTCAGAATCGGTAGCCACAGACGAAAAATTAATGTGAAATTAGGACGAACAGTCCTGATTTAGCGTTACTTATGAAAATGCAGCTCAATTATGAAAAAGACGAACGCCCTACTCCTACTTGTTGCATCGCTGATGCTGGTTGACGTACCCCTGACGACGATGGCCGCAGAACGTACTACCGTTAGTAAAGAAACGGCGATTGGTCGAAAACGAAAAGGATATAAACCTAAACGGGGTGGTTTGTTCAACACAGGGTTATTTCGGAAGAAAAATCCTTGCGGTTGTCCAAATCATTAAAGGAATAGTTCTAAATAAAGAATAACGAATGAAAAGCTCCGGAACAGGGGCTTTTTTTATGACTATTACTTGTAAAATTCTGTGTTTCAGCGTAAAATTCCGTACCTTTGCGGGCGAATTCCAACCCAACTTAACAGGCTGGAACGTTTTCGCTGATTAACTCATTGGTCTGATTAGCGGAAAAGTGACATTTAAGTTATCAGACATAGAGTAAGCACAGTTTAAAGATTGTATGCAATCAATTCGCAACATAGCAATTATCGCCCACGTTGACCACGGCAAAACTACCCTGGTTGATAAGATTATCCATGCATCGAAGCTCTTCCGGGACAACCAGGAATTCGGCGATCTGATTCTGGATAACAACGATCTAGAGCGGGAACGGGGTATCACCATCGTATCTAAAAACGTATCCGTTCGGTACAAAGATGTAAAAATCAATATCATCGATACACCGGGCCACAGTGATTTCGGCGGTGAGGTTGAACGGGTTCTTAAAATGGCCGACGGCGTTTGCCTGCTGGTCGATGCCTTCGAAGGTGCCATGCCGCAGACGCGCTTTGTGTTGAGTAAAGCGCTGCAACTGGGCCTGAAACCTATCGTTATCGTCAACAAAGTCGATAAAGAAAACTGCCGCCCGGACGAAGTTCACGAAGAAGTCTTCGACCTGATGTTCAACCTGGGTGCTACCGAAGATCAGCTGGACTTCCCAACGGTCTATGGTTCGTCGAAACAGGGCTGGATGGGTCCAGACTGGAAAAACCCAACTGACGATATTACGTATCTGCTTGATACGATTGTCGCTACCATTCCGGCTGCACCTGTCAACGAAGGTCTGCCCCAAATGCAGATCACGTCGCTCGATTTCTCGGCATTCGTTGGTCGGATCGCCATTGGTCGCGTGCACCGGGGAACGCTGAAAGAAGGTGCTAATATGGCGCTGGTAAAATCAGACGGTTCGGTCAAGAAAGTAAAAATTAAAGAACTTCAGATCTTTGAAGGTCTGGGTAAACAGAAGGTGTCCGAAGTGCAGTGCGGTGATATCTGTGCTGTAACGGGTCTGGAAGATTTCGAAATTGGTGATACGCTGACTGACGCCGAAAATCCAGAAGCGCTCGAACGCATCGCTGTCGATGAGCCAACGATGAACATGCTGTTCACGATCAATAACTCACCTTTCTTCGGCAAAGAAGGTAAGTTCGTGACGTCGCGTCACCTGCGTGACCGGCTTTACAAAGAGATCGAAAAAAACCTGGCTCTGCGCGTAGAAACGACCGACAGCGAAGACCGCTTTCTTGTCTACGGCCGGGGTATTCTTCACTTGTCGGTTCTGATCGAAACGATGCGTCGCGAAGGATATGAGCTGCAGGTTGGTCAGCCTCAAGTGTTGTACAAGCAGGATGAAGATGGTAACCGTCTGGAGCCGGTTGAAACGCTGGTTGTTGACGTACCGGAAGAAACCGCTGGTAAGGTTATCGAACTGGCAACCCAGCGGAAAGGTGAACTGCTGATCATGGAGCCAAAAGGCGATTTACAACACCTTGAGTTCGAGATTCCATCACGTGGTCTGATTGGTCTGCGGTCGAATGTACTGACGGCTACTTTCGGTGAAGCGGTTATGAGCCACCGGTTCAAAGAGTATCAACCTTACAAAGGACCGATCCCTGAGCGGATCAATGGCTCGCTGATTTCGATGACGAGTGGTGCTGCTACGGCTTACTCGATCGATAAATTGCAGGATCGTGGTTCGTTCTTTGTTGAGCCAGGTGACGAAGTATACACGGGTATGGTAATCGGCGAGCACAACCGCCAGAACGATATCGTAGTGAACGTGCAGACGGCGAAACAGCTGACGAACATGCGGGCTTCCGGTTCGGACACGAACGTGAAAATTGCGCCAAAAATCTCGTTGTCGCTGGAAGAATCGATGGAGTATATCCAGAAAGATGAATACCTCGAAGTAACACCTAAGTCGATGCGTATTCGTAAAATCTATCTGGACGAGAATGAGCGCAAGCGCAATCAGAGCAAATTCGCAATGGCTTAATTGCCTTCCTGAACATAAAAAAACCCCTTCCAATTTTGGAAGGGGTTTTTTTATGTTCAGGAAGGATTAATCAACCGAAATGCTAACGTATTTTTTGTCTCTTTTGGGATGACTAGTGGTGAAGTAGCATAGGTAGGTTTAAGAGAAGTCTGCTGTGTGGCTATATACTGCTGCTGCCGCCGGTTGTGAAAGTAGCAGGCTGTAAATAATACAATTCCTGTAATAAGCGTAATATACCTTTTCATAGCTGTTGTCGTCTCTTCAAAAGTCTTTTGTGTGTGTAGTTACCTAACGGTTAGGCTGATGGATGTTGGATTCAGGTTTAACTCTCTCAAGAAATTCCGTACCTTTTTACTCCGTTTGCATCAAGTTTGAAGGCTGAAGCTAACCTGTCAAACCCGCGCTTCTTGAAATATTACGACGTTATTTTTCATTCAAGTCACGCAGTATCGGCAGAAACTTACTGTTTGTTGTATATTACTACCTGACAAACAGCGAGTTGTTTTTTAGTCTTATTCAACGGTCAAAATAATCTGCAGTGTATTAGAAAATAACAAGTTCCGGCAATCGATATATTATTCAATAAGCAAATCTTTTACCAGACTCTAGTGGCCAACAAACTTAGCTGCTTAACTTATGAATGTATGAAAAGTTAGCGCAATCTTATTCTGTGTCCTATACTGAAAGGATACGTAATGTTTGTTGTTGGAATAATTATAAAATAATTTGTGGCTATCTCAATTAATAAATACCAATTGATCTGATGATCGCTTAGTTAACAGGATTCGGAATATGTAACAAAGGTTGGAAGCAGCCAAAAAAATTACCCGGCTGTCTTGACTACGGCCGGGTAATATTCATCTCACACAAAAAGATAGCACTGAATTATCGTTATTACAGGAAGCTATAAGCCCACCATAATCTGCTTCTCATAACTAATTCGTTTTCGTAAAAGTCAACACACCCGATTGAGGGCCGCCGTAATACAATTTTAGTTCGGTATCATTCACCAGCTGGAACCGCACAATTCGTACCAGTTGGCTGAAATAGGTTTTTTCGGCTAGTACGGTTTCTGAAGCTCCATTAATACTCGTACTTGTAAATGTATCAGCGGAAATTTTACCGTCAATAGAGCCATAAAATCGGGTACTGTATTCATTTAATAATCCCCTGCCGCTGACCAGAAACGGTGTTATGTCGTGGGGAGGGTTAGCAGCATCCAGGGCGATTACAAGGGTAACCGGGCCGGATAACGTTGAGTCGGCGAGCTTCCAGTCACCCAGTAGCCGGGCCATTTCTGGATCAATTTCTGGTCCACCACTGCGGCATTGAGTCAGTAAAAAGAGGGAGAAAAAGAAAATCAGGCAGTTTTTCATGAATTAACTTTCGTTGGATCGGCAATTTTACCCACAAAAAGAATCGTCCCCGAGGTTTTTTCGTGAATAACCAGCACAAAGGGTCGGTTATAGAGTGTGGGTAGTTGAATCGAGGTAGTAGACATGCCGCCCGTTGTTACGGCTGCCGCTTCAGTACCCTTCTCGTCGACGGCGATAAACGTGTTTTGTTTAACAAAGCTAAGCAGTAGTCCCTGCTTCGCGTTGATTTTACTAAAATTAGCCTTGTTGGTAAAAGCAGTAGGCATCCCTAACGTACTGAGAGCACTAGTCAGGTTAATGGCATAGTTTAGTGTAAACCTTGGTAAGCCAAAATCGATTTTACTCAGGGTCATGTTACGCTGCAAATCCGTCCAGCTCGTTTGGTTGAGGTTCGCCAGAACGGCATCAGCGGTAGTATTCTCGGCGGGCAGAAGTACCGTCATTGCGAATTTGTCGTCACCGTACGGTAGTTCGACAGCCGAGAAACCTGGCTGGAAAGCCCGGCGGAAGTTACCATCCAGCCGCATCATCGGTACGTTCACCTGGCTGCCGGATGCCAGCGTAAATGGCAGCGTAACCGTCTGCTCCGGATTGAACTGGGCTTTCCAGTTTCCTTTGAAATAAAGTGCGTTCAGTAGAAACATAACGTTATCCGGCTGAATCTGATCCAGCACTTTCGGAATACGTCCATTGGTATGCTCACTGGCCCAGACGTTGATCTTACCTACCGTTGCAGGATCATTGAAGTCCTGCGTCGAGGCTTCTGCATCGAACGTTTGTTTCAAGATGCTCAAGAAGGAAGTCTCGACGGGAAAGGTAGTACGACTCCAGACCGAATTTGCCAGTTTGAACGTAACACCTGGGTCGACGGCAGGTAGGTTATCGGTCAGGTTGCGGTACGTCTGATTGGCTTCGGCTAGTGTCTGGGCATCCAGTTTCAGCGTTTTCTGAATCTCCTGAGCCGTTTGTCCATCGGCGCCATTCAACAGCATTCCCAGCGCAATATGAAGGCTGAGAGGGGATACAAAGAAGTTTTTTGCCTGACCTTCTTCTTTGGCTACCTGGTGGGCCAGATCAAACGCAAACTGGCTTGTTTGGGCGGCAAACGAGGCCGATACCCGCAGGGCGCCCGTAGCACTTGAGTCAGTGTCTGATGGCGTGACTGCTGGTTTTGAACAACTTCCGGCCATCAGAAAAAAAACGGCGATAAGTCCTGTTAAAGATAAAAATGGAGTAGGTTTCATAAAATTTGGGAGAAAAAACCTGAGTTACAGCTTAATTGCAGCTTTTAAACTGCGTTCGTTGCTGACGCAGTAAATCGACCAGGGGCTCAAAACCGGGAATCGTCCTACCGTAGTCAAACGTGACCCGATGCTTTTCCTCTCCGACCTGCAGTTCAATGTACTCTGCCCCACCGTCGGCGCAGTCTGGGCAGCCTATAGTGGTTGGCTGCTGACTGAATCGCCGGAAGTTAATCAGCGTCAATAGCTGATTCTGTACGCCAGCATTCAGCGTAAACTGACAGGTTTTTGCTGGATGCTGACGGGGATCTCCGTTAGTACGCTGCGTCAGGGTTACGGTCGTTCCCTGAAGGACGTATTCATACTGACAATAGCCGACACACATGCCAAAGGAAGTACCCGTTCGAATAAGTACCGTATCGGGAGAGACTACTTCGGATCCCGATTCCGTACAGCGATCAATCAGCAGACCGATCAACAGGGTCATCGCCAATAGTTTCATACCCTTAGAAATGATAGTCCACACCAAAGCTCATACCGGTTGTTGTCGGGTGGCTTTGTACGTTAGAACCTGATTTCGTAGCCGAACCAAGGGTTGGCTGATACATACCGGCCAGCGAAGCTGACCAGCGCTGCGAGGAACGATACTGGAACCGGGCACCCATGGCGGCTGCCAGCGTTACGGGCTGGTAAATACCGTCCTCAGGTTTGACAACCAATTGATTTTCGACCGTATTGCGGAGGAAAATATTTGTCAGAACTCCTCCTAACAAAGCCAGGCCGAGCCGTTTGCGGGGCCGCAGCTGATAACCGACCTGAACTGGTACCTGAACAAACTGATAATCGTTTGTTAACGTCTGGCGAGTCTGTGGATCGTAGGCATACAGCGAGTTATACGTGCTGGATGCTGCCCAATTATTGGCCATGTCTGCCGCTGCGACCGTGTTACGCTGAACGCTTTGCCGGAGTACTTCGGTGTACAGCGTATTGACTGGCATGGTCGTTCCCCCCAGCGACAGCATCGAGGCCGGGTAAGGCTGAGACGGGCTGTCGACCGTAGCGTGCCCGGCCAGATAACCAACTCCTGATTCAACAGACCAGTGATCATTGAGCTGCAAACCGGCACTAGCCTGGTAGGCAACTGACAAATCCGCCTGGTTTTTCACGGGTGGCTGACTTGCACTGGCAATACGGAATCCATAGGCACTGGCCAGGGCTGGCTGCGAAGCCTGCACCGAGACGGCCGGATTGAATGAGCTCGGCATTACGTTGAGCGATACCCAATGCTCGCGGGAAGCCCGTTTGGATTTGGCTAGAAGAGGTTCCTGAGGGGCTTCGTACGGACGTACCCAGACAATTCGGCGAATCGGCCCGGCACTGCGTAGCTTCATGGGACGCGTATCAATCTTCTGTATCTGAAACGCCGACTGATTCTGGGCCATTACCGGTGCTTCCGGAGAGGTTCTGGCCGCAAAAGACTGCGCTACTGCTGGTTCAGTGGGTAGAGTCATAGCTATCTGGCTACTAGACTGACGATCAGGTAGTTTTTGCAGAGATACCCCATCAAATGCCCTTGCGTGCGCCGAAGCAGGCCGCGTTTGCTGGGCAAGCCGGTTGGTTGCCTGCCCTGGATGTATGGCTTTAAGCTGGCGACCTGATAACGTACTGGTTTCTGTTGGCGAGAGAGCAGACGTCACATCAGCATTACCCGTTTCATTACTTTCCCGTTGCTCACCAGGACCGACTGATAACGAGCGAGATGAACTCCGGCGGTAAGCCTGGTTCTGCGCTACGGCATCCTGCTGGTGTGACTCCGGCATAAACAGTTTTTTCTGGTGAGCGGCAACCGGCTGGTTATTTTCGGCTGGCTGGCTTACCCACCAGCCAGCCAGCAGCAGCGCTACTGTGGCGGCCACACCCATTCCCCACGAAACCGGGCGCTTCGAGAAGATGCCGGTACTCCACAGGGGTACTATAACAGCTTCGTCTGGTTCGTCCAGCCGACGCTCAATGGCGTCCCAAACCCGGGGCGGGGGCGTTTCTGCGGCATCATTGAAAATGCTGCGCCAGAATTCGTCCGGATTTTTGTCAGATTCATTCATTTTGTACTGGCGGTAGGCCGTATCGTTGTTCGTTCAATAACTTCTGTTGCAGTATGGTGCGCGCCCGTGCATACTGCGATTTTGACGTACCTTCTGCTATGTCGATCATCCGGGCAATTTCCGGGTGACTGTATCCTTCAATGGCATACAGATTGAAAACCGTCCGGCAACCAGCCGGCAGTTCCTGGACAAGATTCAGCAGGTACTGGTAATTCAGTGTGGGTAAACTTTCATCAGCCTGGGGCAGTACGGGGGCCAGTTCCTGTACATCGGCAGTATTGTCCCAGGGTTTTTCTTTTCGGATATGTTTAAGAGCGGTATTAATGACAATTCGTTTAAGCCAGGCTTCCAGCGGACATTCGAACCGGAATGAATCAATGTGTCGAAAGATCTTGACGAAGGCGTCCTGCAGCACATCTTCAGCTTCGTCGGGCTCCTTTATATAGCGTTTGCAAACGACAAAGAGACGCCCGGCAAACCGCTCATAGAGCTGTCGCTGCACAATCCGATCCTGCCGACGGCATCCTTCGACTAAAGCATTTTCATCCAGCATAACAACGTTGGTGCTTCATAGACCCCTACCTTGGAGTGAGGGTTGGAATCGGGACAAAAGATGTGGCTCTTTTTTTGATAACTTACTGATTGAATGGTTTCGTAACCTAAACAAGCTGATTTTGTCGCCATTAGCTTTCTTAAGCTGCTATCTTTGGTAACTTGATCAGGTAAAGCGAACAAGGCTGGCAACGCCGATGAGCAGCCCCGAATATATTCCTGCTTGATACAAACAGACCATTCTATCTGACTGTCCGGTTCGTGAGATAGATGGTGGTGTAATCTGCGCGTAAGTTTGGCGGTGGGAAATAGTATTTCCAAGTCGCCGACATAACCTTGTTTATTCAGTTAAAGAATAAGTCAGTTGCTGCCCTACCCGTAGCAACCAGTTTTTCATGATACGATTAAGCGTTCCCTTTCTCTATACGGTGCCTGTTGCGCTTGTAACAGCCTCACTACTGTTTATTTCCGATTCCCTGCCGACGGAGACTATCGACAGGTCTGCGCATCCGACTTTTGCAAAATTGCCGGAAAAACCGTCATCTGCCGCCGACGAAACGCTTTATCTGGCTCCGGAGCTGGATGCTACGTTGTGGGCTGAAACGCCCATGTTCTACAATCCGACCAGTCTGGACATTGACGTCAAAGGTCGGGTATGGATCACGGAAAGCGTTAACTATCGACAGTTTACCAATAAAGCGGAGGGGCGACTCAGTCACCCAAATGGCGAACGTATCGTTATTCTGGAAGATACCGACGGCGATGGCCGGGCCGACCGGAGTAAAGTATTCGTAACGGACCCGGAGCTGATTTCTCCCTTTGGTATTTCAGTCATCGGCAACAAAGTTTATGTTTCCTGCTCACCCAATATCGTTGTCTACACTGACGAAAATGGCGACGATAAGCCGGATCGGAAAGAAATCCTATTAGATGGCTTTGGCGGGCTGGATCATGATCACGGGCTGCACGCGCTCAGCCCTGGTCCCGACGGACGCTACTACGTCAACGTAGGGGATGCGGGCCCCCATATCGTAACCGACAAGGACGGCTGGATGCTACGGGCGGGCAGCGTTTATACGGGTGGGTCGCCGTACAACAGAACCAACGAAGGCAATCAGACCAGCGACGATGGACGCGTCTGGTCGGGAGGGCTTACACTGCGAATCAACCCGGATGGCTCCGGTATGAAAGTCGTAGGGCATAACTACCGAAACAGTTACGAAACAGCCATGGATTCGTACGGAAATCAGTGGCAAAGTGACAATAATGGCGATGTCGCCAACGGCATCAGTCGAACAAACTGGTTGCTGGAAGGGGCCAGCCTGGGGGCTTACGGCGCAAAGGGAACCCATACCTGGCAGCAGGACCAGCGCCCCGGCCAATCAGCCGCCCTGGCGCAGTGGCACCAGGAAGACCCGGGGGTGCTGCCCATTGGCGATCAGACCGGGCCGGGATCACCCAAAGGAATGACAGTATACGAAGACGATTTTCTGGGAGCGCCCTACCGGGGTATGGTTCTGAGCACTGATGCCGGACGCAATGCCCTGATCGGCTACCGGCCCAGTATGTCGGGTGCCGGTTACCGGCTTACCCCCTACCCGCTCCTGAGTACGCTGCCCGAATTACCGACCGATTACAAACCTGGCAAAGCTGAAACCGACAACCGGCGCTGGTTTCGCCCGAACGACGTCGCTATTGGAACCGATGGTGCTTTATACGTAACAGACTGGTATGATGCCGTAGAAGGTGGCCATCAGATGAATGATCGAGAAGGGCGCGGGCGAATTTATCGGATTGTGCCGCGGGGCAAAAAGCTGCAAAATCCACGTATCGATCTGCAGACAACCGCTGGCCAGATCAATGCATTGCTGAATCCGGCCGTCAGCGTGCGGGCGGCAGGCTTTGCCGCTCTGGCTGCGCAGAAAGAAAAAGCTGTAGCCCCGGTGCTGGCGCTGCTCTCGTCGCTGAATCCGTACCATCGGTCGCGGGCGATCTATTTGCTGGCTCGGCTGGGTGCCGAGGGGCAGTTTGAAGTAGAAAAACTGCTGAAATCCGGCGATCCCCGAATTCGGCTGGTGGCATTGCGGGCGCTACGTAGCATTACGCCCGAAAATTCAACGGCCAATCCAGAGCTGACGGCCGGGCAGCAAACGCTGTTACCGCTTCTGGGCAACCTCTCAACAGACCCAGATCCGGCTATCCGGCGGGAGGTTGCTATTGCACTGCGGGATGTTCCCTACGACGAGTGCCGACGAATGTTGCTGAATCTGGTGCGGGAATATGACGGCAAGGATGCATTCTACCTGGCCGCTCTTGGTCAGGCTGCCGATGGAAAAGCGGATGCTCTTTTTGCCGATCTGCGCCCAACGCTGCCGGCTGATCCGGCCGAATGGAATTCTCGTATAGCTAACCTGGTCTGGGAGTTTCGTCCGGTCACGGCTATTCCAATGTTGAAGAAACGGGCTGAATCGAAGAAGTTATCGGCCGAGGATCGGAAGCAGGCCATTGTTACGCTGGGATTTATTGGTAATCCAGAAGCGATGAGCGCGCTAACCGAATTGGCAACATCCACTGATAAAACTACTGCCGAGCAGGCTACCTTCTGGACAAAGAAAACATCCGCACCTACCCGGCAAACCCCACCACCTGCAACGGAGACAGTTGCTGCCGCTCCCGTAAAAACAGAAGAACCTGTAGCCCCTAAACCGGTTAGCAAGCCAGCCGAAAAAGTCATCGCGCAGGCGGAAACGACTCAGGTCGCTCGTTCGGCTGAGCCTAAGCCTGTAGCTGACCGGCCTGTTCAGGATTCGAGCCGATCAGCGGTGGTCCTAACTGAGCCGACTACGGCTGCCCCGCGTCCTGATGTGGCAACGTCCGAGCCGGCTAAACCGGAACCCGCCAAAGTCGTAGCCGAGTCGACGAAAGTAGCGGTTAAGGAACCGTACGTGTTAACCATCGAAAATCGTAAAAAAGCACCAACAACGGGCACCAGCCGTAGTGCGCTGGCGGGTCAGCTGGTCTTCACGACCAGTTGTGCCAAATGTCATCGGTACGGCACCAAAGGGAAAGACGTGGGGCCTGATCTAACCAACATACACCAGAAACTGGATCGGGAAGGATTGCTAAAAGCCATCACTAATCCTGGTGCGGAATTAACGCCTGGCTACGAACCCTGGATGATTGTGACGAAACCCGGTCAGACGTATTACGGATTTATCGTTGCCGAAACGGGCAAAAATCTAACGCTTCGGGGAATTACTGGTCAGAATCACGTACTGGAAGTAAGCGAGATTACCTCACGGCGACAGCACAACCGTAGCCTGATGCCCAGTTCATCGACCATCGGCCTGACCGATCAGCAACTGACCGATCTGATTGCCTACCTGAACAAAGAGTAACGATTTTTAGACGAATTGCAGGAGTAATAAAATTTTAAACATCCTGTAATCCTGTCTAAAATTTGTGTCCTACACCTTAGCTCTATAAACGCTAAAAGCGCCATCGGAGCTGGGCTTTTACTTCGGTTTTGTGAGGTTTGTCGATCAGGTCGAGGCCCGAGCCAACGGTGGGTTGATTGGTTATATCCGTCCGGGCCCAGCGCATCCACAGGTCCAGATGCTGACTCAGGGCATACTGGAACAGCACATAGTGCCGGATACCCCGATTGAAGTAGGCAGGAAACGAAAAGGCATACAGCACATCCCGTTCGTAGACGTACTGCCGACTGTCGTAATCATCAGTTCCAAACAGGGCAACACGAGCCGTTACATTGACTCGTCGCCAACTTAACGTAGCGTCCTGTACCAGCGCGAATCCCTGGGAGGCCGACTGACCGGCGTACCCAAAACTTCCCCACTGCGCCCGCGACTGGAGCATTAGATTCCGCAGTGGTACATATTGGGCGCTAAGCACAAAGCTCCGGCGGGTAGTGCCGACCACACGCTTATTCCTGCTGTCCGACGGCAGATTTTTCTCTTTGTATTCATCGTGATAAACGACGGAAAAAGATGTCTGCCGATCGGGCGTGTAACGAGCTTGCATCAGATAATCAAAGCCGCTCGAGGGTGTATCGACCAGATATTTCAGCCAGGGAAAACGGAAGAAATCAATGAAACCACCAACCGTCAGCTTGCGGTAGATAACGTACTTTGTGCCCAGGTATAACCCGGTTTCGTTGCTGTTTCGGCCGCTTTCGCTGAAAGCATTGGCGTAAAAACTGTGAAAATTTCGATCATAATGCCGAAGGATAAGCGCCATATCCAGTCGCTTCGTCAGGCTGGTCAACGCGCCACCAACGAAGCCCACTCCGCCACTGTTTGTCTGCGAACCCGCGCTACGTGCCAGCTCGCCAAACAGATTCCAGTTGCGCCAGACATAGCCACCGTGCAACCCTATAACCAGATTGCGATGACCCGTAAACTCGTACTGGTTATACGCCAGATCACGCTTCCGGAAAAGCTTGTCGTACGTCGTCTGCAACGCCGTCAGACCCAGTTGAAGCTGCTGCCGGTTATGATACAGAAGATGCGCCCCCAAATTGGTTTCGAGCAAGCTGGCCTGGTCGTCGATCTCGGACGGTGTGCGGTGGAGACCCGACGTTTGCAGGGACGTAGCAACAAGGCCTTCATCGGCCGCGCCGGGGGTCGTGTTGGCATCGCGCCGATTCCGGGCGGCCATTAGTGTCAGGTCGAAATTTGCATTGATAGCATACGTAGCAGCACCACCCCGAAAATAGCCATACTCAGTGAGGGAGGTATAGGGCCGGGCTCCCAGCGTTGAACGGCGGACTGTCTGCACGGTTTCCGAACTCTTGCCCAGCACAAAACCAGACGATAGGATCAACCCCTGCCCGATCTGAAGCTGATAATCGCCCACAACGATATTTCGCCAGCGACGCCGGTTTTGAACCTGCAGGTGGAAGGAAACGTAATCAGCCCCGTATTGGCGTTTGATTGGTTGCCAGCCCGCTACCTCGCCGGGGTCTTTCTCCGCCGTTAGTCCCACGCTGAAAGCGCCTGGTCGACTATAGCGGTAGCGGGCGTACCATTGCTGCGAATTGCCCACGTAACGCGTGGGCAATTGTCCCTTTTTATCGGGAATAGCCGGCGAAAACCCTTTCTGCTGTTCCAGC
Source organism: Spirosoma sp. KUDC1026 (assembly GCF_013375035.1). NCBI lineage: Bacteria > Pseudomonadati > Bacteroidota > Cytophagia > Cytophagales > Cytophagaceae > Spirosoma > Spirosoma sp. KUDC1026. The sequence continues at coordinate 770,058 of NZ_CP056032.1, forward strand.
ACCTGTTCGTAGCGAAGAATAAAAAAATTATCCGTTGGCGTTGGTAAGCCACCAAACACACCCTTTCCCGTGGCAACGGTCACGAAGGGAAGTAATCGGCGGATGGTGGGGAGGTCAAAAGCGGGGACGGCCTGTAGCTCCTGAACCGCCAGCAGATCGCCATACAGAGTCCGGTATTCGATCAGACTACTCAACTGCCGCTCGGAGAGCAGGTACGTAGCCGCCAGTTCATCGCGGGAGGCTGTATTCAGGTTGAGCGGATTGGCGTATAACTGCGTCAGGCCGTCGTAGACCGACTGGTAGTCGATACCTTCGATCTGAACCGGAAACAGTTCCTGCAGGTAGGTGTTAAGGTTAATCTCGCGCTGCTGCAACGAACCGGGCTGCGCGCGCACAGACGTACTGACTAACCAGCCGATGGCCGTTAGGACAGAAACAAAACGTAACATTCTCTTTCGTTGACGGTAGGTAGAGCATACTAAACAAGCAGGCCCCAAACGCGAAAAGACGAGAACAACGTGATGTTTACAAACAAATTAATTAAATGGAAATCAGCTGTTTATTCGCAGTCTACGCGAAACGGCGTTTCAGAATCTCGATCAGCTCACTTACTTCGTCGCTGCTCATGTTCCAGAAGTATTGTGAGGCATAGCGATACGAAATCAGATCCAGCGCCTGGCCGTAATTATCCAGCGTATCAATTTCTTCGATGGCCTGGTTGTAAGCGCTGGGGTTACCGTTGAAAAGCTGATTGATAAACCGAAATTTCTGGTTCAGCGAAATGCTGCGGGCAATGCTCTCAATGGGTGCTCGGTTGAACGATTCAGCCACGGTGTTGGGCTCGCTGCCCGGCTCCCGTAACGTATCGTTCAGCGTCGGGGTGGGATCAACGCTCTTCAACGTTTCATTAACGACAGAAGTCGACGGCTGCGAGATACCGCCCGTCTCCAATTGGGATGGCTGACTAATGGGCGCAACTGGTACTGGTCCCGAACCACCATCCAGAAACAGAGCTCCACCCGATGCACTATCGTCACTGCTGGTTGGGGCTGGTGTCGGGTCGGGCTGGGGTGGAATGGCCGGAGTAACATTCTCGGGTGTTGCGGCTGCGGGGACCAGCGGGGCCGGGGGCGTAGTTGGCTCCGTAGCTGTGTCGAAGAACGAGCGCGTAGGCGCAGCTGGAATTACGTCTGGTACATGGCTACGTAACAGCGCCGATACGTTCATGGGCACTTTCTCCGAAAACAACTCGACGAACTGATCGTGACGCGCCAGTTCATGGCCACGCTGGGCCAGGACTTCGTCCAGATATGTAATGGCCTGGTTGACGTACACAAAGGATTTTCCGGCCATGCGCTGGGACAGGTGAGCCGGAATAAATTCGTTGATCTTGGTGTAACGAGTAATCTGCCGAAGGGCAGTTTCGGTCAGCATGAAATCGGGTTGCGCCCGAAGCAGTTCATCGAAATAACCCCGCGGGTCGAAAATCAATGTAATGGTCTTGCTGACGGCATCGGCCAGAATTGGTTCGAGGTGTTCGCGCCGGACGGAAATGTGCTGCGACACGACATTCATAAAGTGCTGAAGCGCTTCCTGAACCTCAGCATTCGTAAAATCGAAAAAAGGACTACGGAACTTCTCCGCGTCGCTCTGCCATTTCGTCGATAAGAAGCTGACAACAAACAGATTGATCTGCCTGATTGGCGTCAGCGACAGAATCTGGCTGCCGTCAATAGTAGCGTGATGCTGGTAAAAATCTGCCGCGATACGACGCGCGTAGGACTTGCTGTACTCCGCAAGAGCATTCGCATTAAACTTGTTCGACATCAGGAAAAGCCCGTTTTTTGTAAAGATATGGTTTTCGGCTGCAAACCAGATTTTGCCCGTAAATAAATCAAAAAAACAGGGTTAGTGCATAAATCAGGCCAGGCTCACCCCTCAATTTTATGAGATCTGATCATCGCAAACGGACCCGCAACGACTGATACTTTCATGTTTATCGAACCTACCCGACGTCGCGAACCACCCCACCTGCGAACTGGCTGGATTGAGGTAATCTGCGGTTCTATGTTTTCCGGCAAAACCGAGGAACTGATCCGGCGGCTTACCCGCGCCCAAATTGCCAAGCTCAACGTACTGATTTTTAAGCCTGCGCTCGACACTCGCTACCACGAAGAAAATATCGTTTCGCACTCGGCCCGCGCCATCGCATCAACACCCGTACAAACGGCTGGTCAGGTGCTGGAACTGGCGGGTGACTGTGAGGTAGTTGGTATCGACGAAGCCCAGTTTTTTGATGAGGAAATCGTGACTGTCTGCCAGAAACTGGCTAACCAGGGTAAGCGCGTAGTGGTGGCGGGCCTGGATATGGATTTTTCGGGTAAGCCATTTGGTTGCATGCCCCAGCTGCTGGCCACCGCCGAATACGTAACGAAAGTACACGCTATCTGCGTAGTCTGTGGTGATATTGCTCAGTATTCCTACCGGCTTGTGGCGTCGAAAGAGCGGGTATTGCTCGGCGAGACCGATAGCTACGAAGCCCGTTGCCGCCGTTGCTTTAACCTGGGCGATGAGGCCGTACCCAAGGAGTGGGTTTACGAAGACGACAATGAGCGCAACGTCTAAGAAAAGGAACAGGTCTGACCAGCTGTTTGCCTGGCTGCTGGCGCTGGTGTTTGCGCTAAGCCAGCAGATAGATACGCAGGCACAGATTGGTAGCTGGCAACCCCTGGTCAGTTATCAGTCCGGGCAGGCTGTTGCCGTGGTCGGTGACAAAGTCTATACGGCTACGGTCAATGGCTTTTTTTACTACGACATGACGTCGGGTGAAACAACTATTCTGGGGAAAGAAGATGGATTCAGCGATGTTGGTATCAGCAGCCTGCTCTATCTGGCCGATCAGAACCGACTGCTTATTGGTTATCGAAGTGGTAATCTAGACTTCATTCGCCTGTCGGGCACGAACACGCCTGAGCGGATCACCAACATTAATACGATTCCGAACAGTACAAATCTACCGACGTCCCGTACGATTAACCACATGAACCGGGTCGGTAACGCGGTTTACCTCAGTACCGACTTTGGAGTCGTGCTCCTGGATATTATACAGGACGAAATCCGCGATACGTACATCAGCCAGCGAACCGACGGCCTAGCCAATCGAATTTATCAGACAGCCGCCACGGCTGATAGTCTCTACGCCCGAACGGGCACCGCGGATAGCACTGCCACATACCAGCTTCGAGCTATTCGGCTGTCGTCCACGGTCAATTTTGCTGACCCGGCCAACTGGCGACCTATCTCGGTACCGGGGCCCCAGACTGAGTCAATCGTTACGTATCAGGGCCGCGTGTTGGCGGCTGCCAATGGACGGGGCACCTTCGAACGGCGAGCCGGAAACTGGGTGTTGACGCAATCCCTGGCCAGCTCCCCCATCCGGATTTTTGTATCTGGGCCCAATTTAATTATCAATACCCTTAATCGGGTTCAGCTTTCGAGCGGAAACCAACTTACAAGCCCTTTGCTGAGTGGTGCTGCCAGACAAGCTCAGACTGATGGGACAACAATCTGGCTGGCTGATGAGCAGCAGGGCCTGCTGATTGCCCGTCAGGCAGGTGTGTCGCGGATCGCTCCGACTGGTCCCATTCAGGATCAGTTTGCCAACCTGTACACGTATCCTAATACGCTGGTCGCTCTACCGAATAGTCCTACCGATCAGACTGCGCCTACGTTGAGCCGTCCGGCGCTCGAATCGTTTTATGTTTCCGACAATCAATGGCAGCCTGTTGCAAACAGTCAATTAGTTAATAGTGCCAACTCGGCTGCGTATTTGCCCAATGAGCAGCGATTATACATCGGAACGTATGGCGGAGGCTTATGGAGCCAGACCGCTGGGCAACCCCTGACGCCCGTAACGCTGCCTGGTACGATCAGTCCCTATATTACCAGCCTGTCGGCCGACGCGGTTGGAAATCTCTGGATCGCTACTTTTGAAGGCCGCCGTCCCGTATTACACGTTCGGGAAGTAGACGGGCAATTCAAGACGTTTACGGCGCTGACGCAGCTAACCATTCTGAATATCGTGCCGGACGATAACGGATTTGTCTGGCTCCAGCTCGAACCTGGTCGGGGAATCCTGGTTTTCGATCCACTAACGAACCGAAGCCGTTACCTGACTACACTACAGAACCAGGGGGGCTTGCTGACGAACAGCGTTCGGGCGTTGGTGAAAGATCGTACCGGATTGATCTGGGTGGGGACTGATCTGGGTCCAACTGTTTTTGATAACCCGGCTGGGGTGTTCAATGCTCAAATCAATGCTCAGCCACCGCTGCTGAACGGGCGTCGGCTACTGGCGAACGAAACCGTTACGGCCTTAGCAGTTGATGGCGGCAATCGAAAATGGATAGGCACATTGAATGGGCTCTATCAGGTATCTGCCGACGGGTCGCAACTGGTAAATACGTTCACGGCAGGTAACAGCCCCCTACCCGTCAACCCCATCGATGCGCTGGCTGTCGAACCGGTTAGCGGCAACGTTTTCATTAAAACCAGCAAGGGTATCACTACGTATCGAGGAGCCGCTACCGAACCCGCCGAACAATTGAGCACAGCCGTTATTTTTCCCAACCCCGTCCGCCCTGATTTTACGGGGACCGTTGGCATTCGGGGGCTGACTGATAACGCGACGGTAAAAATCCTTGATGCGGGTGGACTGCTGGTCTACCAAACCCGGTCGCAGGGGGGAACCGCCACCTGGGATCTGCGCGATTATCGGGGCCGGTCGGCGCAGACGGGCATTTACCTCGTGGTGGTCGTTACGGCTGATGGGCTGGAAGGTTTGGCGGGTAAACTGGCCGTTGTGCGGTAGGTTATTCGTAAACGGTTGGCGTAGTAAAGCCGCTTTGCTGTAGATTTAGATCGTATCGCCTGAAAAGACGACCATGCTCCTATCGCTCATTGCACTGTATTTACTGGCTAACATAGCCGTTGGCGTCTGGGCAGCTCGCCGGGTAACAACGGCCCAGGATTTCGTGCTGGCCGGACGGCAATTGCCGCTGGTACTGGCAGCTTCCGTTACGTTCGCTACCTGGTTTGGCTCCGAGACCATCATGGGTGCCCCGGCCATGTTTGTGGAAGGGGGCGTACAGGCCGTTATTGAAGAACCCTTTGGTTCGGCTCTGTGTCTGTTTCTAGTCGGTGCTTTCTTTGCCCGACCGCTCTATCGCTTACGAATCACGACCTTCAGCGACTACTTCCGGCTTCGGTTCGGGCGTTCGGCAGAGCTGCTGTCGGCCGTAATGGTGATCCCCTCCTACTTTAGCTGGATTGCAGCACAACTGGTCGCCATCGGCATTGTATTGAGTGTCGTGACGGATGTTCCCCGCGAATACTGCATCTTGTTCAGCGCGGCTGTGGTAATGCTTTATACACTGCTGGGGGGCATGTGGTCAATCTCCATTACCGACTTTTTTCATAACCTGATCATCGTCATAGCACTGGTGGTGCTGGCCGTTCTGCTCTGGCGTGAGGTAGGAGACTTTAGTCGGATTCAGGAAAAAACTCCCCCCGGTTTCTTTCGTTTTTTGCCCCCCCCTACTTTTAAAAACTGGATTGAGTACGTAGCGGCCTGGATTACGATCGGGCTGGGATCGATTCCGCAACAGGATATTTTTCAACGGGTAATGGCGGCCAAAACCGAGAACACCTCTGTGCGTGCGTCGTACCTAGCGTCGGGTATGTACCTGACTATTGCCATGCTCCCCTTATTAATCGCGCTGATGGCGAAACTGGTCCACCCGGATCTGCCCGAAGATAATCAGATGATTATTCCCAATATGGTGATGCGGCACGGTAGCCTGCCGCTGCAGGTCTTATTCTTCGGCGCTGTTACGTCGGCTATTCTGAGTGTATCGAGCGGGGCTATCCTGGCCCCCGCTGCCGTTTTTGGCGAGAACATTGTAAAGTTTTTCCGCCCTGATCTGAGCGACCGCGCTCTGTTGCTGACCATTCGCTGCGCGGTTGTGGTCATCACCGTAATCTGTGTCTGGATGAGCACGACACGCGATACCAATATCTTCGACCTCGTGGGTGAATCGTCGGCTTTCAGCCTCGTTTCATTATTCGTTCCCTTAACGGCGGGGATTTACTGGAAACGCGCTAACCTGACCGGCTGTCTCTGGTCTATGTTAGCTGGCTTGGTTGTCTGGCTGTTGTGCATCTGGCAGGAAACCGAATACAATCCAATGATGTACGGGCTACTAGCCAGTATGCTGGCGATGGTGCTGGGAAGTCTTACCCGAAATACTGTTGCTCAATCCGTCCCACATACCCCAGGTTCGTAGTGCTGTCGAACCATTCCTGAATTCGGCCGCCGATGTTTGGATAAAGATTCAGCGACGGAAGCTCGCTAACGGGTTTCCAGAGAACGCCCAGCGCCGTTGTCTCGGTGGGATTCAGGACGGGATCGCCCTGCATGTCGCGCCCTTCGAACACAACGTGCAGGACGTCGTCGTTACGTTGTGTCAGCAGCATTTCCCCGGCTAAAACCATCTCGCCGACGGTGACCGTTACGCCTAGTTCTTCCTGCAATTCACGAACAATCGTTTGCGGGAGAATTTCGCCCCGATCCGGATTGCCGCCGGGCAGTGCAAATACGTCCTGCCCACCGTAGCAGTAATGCATCAAAAGAATTTCGGTCTGACCGGCCGAATGCCGCCAGACTAAAGCGCAGGGTCTTACTTTCATACAGGTTGGATAAAGGATATAAAAGAAGCGGTCGTTTTGTCCACTAATCTAGACAAAAACGACCGCCGTAGGGTGCAAACCGCAACTACTCAATTAAAATCAATTCAGATCACGGGTGGTTTCGAACAGGAACCAGGTCCGCTCTTCGGTTTCATCAATGTAGTTTTCCAGCAGGCTGGCGGTGGCTACGTCCTCTGCGTCATCAGCAATTTTGTGAGCTTCACGCATGTTTTTCGCCATCTTTTTATTCTCGTTAACCAAGTCCTCCAGCATTTCTTTGGGGCCAACAAAATCCTCGTCGTTGTCTTTCACACGCTGCAACTGCGCTACGTGGCCAACCGATCGAATGGTATTGCCGCCAATCTTCCGGACACGCTCAGCCAGTGGGTCGATCGTCGCCAGAATTTGAGTCGCCTGGTCGTCTAACAACAGGTGATAATCCCGGAAATGACGACCTGACATGTGCCAGTGGTAATTTTTGGTTTTTATATACAGCGCAAACGCGTCGGCAACCAGTCGGTTAAGGGACTCGGCAACTTTCTCCCGGCCTTTTTCCTCCAGATCCGAAGGCGTTTCCAGTGCTTCTATTTGATTAAGCGCATTCATAGCTATCTCTGTTTTCTAGAAACCTCGTTTACATAGAAAACCAGATTGATTGGCTAATGTTTGTCTGGAAATGGCCGTTTTACGGGCCTGAGCTTTAAAAATTGATTAAAAACGAGCCAGTGCTTTTTGGGCTACTGTCTGCCCGATTGACAGCGACGAGGTGGCTGCCGGTGAGGGGGCATTCACTACGTTGATGGCCTTGTTGGTTTCCAGAATCGCGAAGTCGTCGAGCAGGCCGCCCGTCCGGTCACAGGCCTGCGCCCGAACGCCCGCGCCACCTTCGATAAGGTCGCTTTCCTGAATTTCCGGAATCAACTCCTGTAGCGCCTTGGTAAACGCTGCCTTGGAGAATGACCGGTACATTTCACCTAAACCTGTCTGCCAGTATTTACCGGCTACTTTCTGGAAACCCGGCCAGGTCAGCGTTTCGTACAGCTCTTTCAGATTGATGTCCGACTTAGTATATCCTTCCCGCTGAAAAGCCAGTACGGCATTCGGCCCCGCTTCGACCCCCCCGTGGATCATGCGGGTAAAGTGAACGCCCAGGAATGGAAAATTCGGGTCGGGAACAGGATAAATCAGGTTTTTGACGAGGTACTCTTTCTCCGGCCGGATCTTGAAATACTCCCCCCGGAACGGAATGATTCGAATGTCCAGCGCTTCGGACTGGGTTAGCTGAGCAATTTTATCCGAATACAGACCCGCGCAGTTGACAACCAGCTTCGTTTCGTAGCGGCTCTTGTTCGTAACAACAATATTCAGGCTGTTGCCCGACGTAACCTGCTCCACGCGCTCGGCCAGCCGGATTTCGCCACCCAGCGCCTGAAACTTCTCGGCGTATTTGTCGCAGACCTGTTTGTAATCGATGATGCCGGTCTGCGGAACGAACATGCCTTCTACCCCATTAACGTGCGGTTCGATCTCGCGCATTTCAGACGCGGTTAGTTTACGAAGGCCCGTCAGCCCGTTCTGCTGTCCCCGCTCGAACAACATATTGAGCTGGGGGATTTCTGTTGTTTTCGTGGCTACGACAATTTTACCACAAAGATCAAAGGGAATCTCCTCCTGCCGACAGAAGTCGACAAGCATCTGGTAACCCCGAATGCAGTTGGTTGCTTTCAGGCTACTTGGTTTGTAGTACAGCCCCGAGTGAATAACGCCACTGTTGTGGCCGGTCTGGTGGCGGGCAACGGCTGGTTCTTTATCAATGAGCACGACGCTGAGCGTTGGTCGTTGCTGTTTCAGTTGCAGAGCGGTTGCCAGGCCAACAATGCCGCCCCCGATAATCAGTACGTCTATCATGCCTTACTGGCTAAATACAGACCATAAAGGTACGATTTTCGGATAAATCGTGATTACTTTAACTGGCTCTCAATCCAGTCGAGCCCCCGGCCGTAAAGTGCTTGGGCAAAATAGACCCGATTGTCGAAATCAGCGTCGGTACTGCTCCCCTCAGCCATAAACTGCCGGATTAGTTTCGCGTTATCCGTAGCCTGTGGATTCTCATGCTGGGTTTCGGTTTCGGTGCGGTAGTTGGCGAACGTAGCGGCATCACCTTCGAAGTGTTGAAAGAATAAATGTCCGCGGGGGGTTCGTACAGCACACAGAATACCGCTGGCCCGGCTGGTAGAGGGCGCAAGACTGCCTTCCTGCCCGCGTTTGAGCACGATAGCGGCATCGAAACCCGCCATCAGTGCCAGCTCAGCCATTTTCATCTGGTACGTAATGTGGAAAACGGACGTAACGAGAATCTGCGCGTGGCAGGGGTTCAGGGTTTTCTCCAGCGTGGCCAGAAAAGGGCGTTTAATGAGAATACGGCGACGATCTACCCAGGTGTTCAGGGCCGGTGACAGCGCCTTCTGATCCAGCACCCAGCCGTAGCGGTCCAGGGTTGTGTCGAGTTCGTGGTTGCTTTGCAAAAACTGACAGCCGAGGTGCATGTATAAATCCAGCGCATTCAACGTAAACTTTGGCCCTCCCGACCGACCAACGGCCGATACGGCCCCGTAGCCCCGTTTTTGAAAGAAATGAGCCAGAATGGGCGTAATGAGGTAGCTATTCTCAACCCCGTCAAAGGGTTCGGCCAGTTGAACCAGCGGCCGGGTAGCACAGCTTATTTTGCCGAACCCCGGCGAAAATGTTCGTTCGGCCGCCCGCATCAGTCCCTGGTATTCTTCGTTCGTCTCGTGCCGTACGCGCATGATACTGGCAGCCAGCCCCCGGAATGTTTCGCAGTTATCCTCTGGCTTAATACCAATCCCGAAGAGGTAGTCTCCTAGTTGCTGGGCTTCGCTTGCCTGCAAATTATGACCGCGCACCAGCTTCGTAGCGACGGGCAGCATCCCGACGGGCAGTTCCGGGCAGACTTTATTGATAAAGAACGTAGCATGCGAAAAAGCGCCTTTACCGATTGTATCCTCAAGCGTCATTTCCTCCTGGGTAGGCCCTTTGGCAATTAAGGCACCCAGAAAAGCTCCCCGCTGAAGCGGATGCGTGTCCGGATCGTTGAGGGCCTGTCGACATTCTTCCAGTAAATCCGTCGGCAGCGGTTTACTCCCATATTTACCAATACCAATGTGTTTGATACCCCGTCCGAGTGGCGTTTCGGTAGGCGTGTCAAGATAAAAGCTATTGATCGACATAGAGGAAGGCTTAATGGGTACGTAAGTAAATATAGAAGAAACGGGGCTACTGCGTTCACTGTAAGCGACGTATCTGAAAACAACCTTATTTTTATTGTGATGTTTGCATTAATTTCTGTGGTGCAGGGGCTTAATCTGGAATGGCTCATTCCGGCAAAGGAAGCGGCTTTCAATTCGGAATGTTGCAAACGAATCGCGGATCGCTGACGTTATTCTTTTGCGTTACAGAGTACACGTATTACCTATAATCCGCAAACGACCTAATGGGACGTATTCCCTTCTTTTTGAGCTTACTGCTCACATCCTCGGTAGTGCTGGCGCAGCCCAAACCAGCTACGCCTACCAAAAAAACGAATGTTGCCAAAGCACCTGGTAAAACCAGTAGTGTCAACCTGGCAAAACCCATCCCAACTGATCCGGCCGTTACGGTAGGTAAGCTGCCCAATGGCCTGACCTACTATATTCGGAAGAACGCCGAACCGAAAAACCGGGCTGAACTCCGACTGGTTGTCCGGGCGGGGTCGGTGCTGGAAACCGACGGCCAGCAGGGACTGGCCCACTTCATGGAGCACATGGAGTTCAACGGTACCAAAAATTACCCCAAGAACAAGCTGGTCGATTTTCTCCAGTCATCGGGCGTACGTTTCGGGGCCGATCTGAATGCGTACACAAGTTTTGACGAAACAGTGTATCAACTTCCCGTCCCGACCGACTCGGCCGATGTGTTCCGGCAGGCATTTCAGATTCTGGAAGACTGGGCGCATAACGCAACCATCGACTCGTTAGAGATTGAGAAAGAACGTGGTGTTGTACTGGAAGAGCGTCGGCTCGGGCGTGGCGCTGGTCAGCGGATGCGGGATGCCTATTTCCCGGTGCTGCTAAACAACTCGATCTACGCCAGACGGCTGCCCATTGGCACCGAAGACGTATTGAAAACATTCAGCGCCGATACGTTACGTCAGTTCTACCATGACTGGTACCGCCCCGATCTGATGGCGGTTATCGCCGTAGGCGATTTTGATCCTAAGGAAGTGGAAGGCATTATCCGGGAGAAGTTTGGCCGGATTCCAGCGCTGAAAAACCCGAAGCCCCGCCCTGAGTTTTCCATCCCGGCCCACAAGGACACGAAGGTCATTATTGTCACCGACCAGGAACAGCCCAGTACCGTAGTGCAGGTTATTTACAAACGGCCTGAGATCAAGGAACGGACGCTGAACGATCTGCTCGAGGGCATTAAGCGGGGGCTGTTCAACGCCATGCTGGGCAATCGGATTCAGGAGCTAACGCAGCAGGCCGATCCGCCATTTCTGGGTGGGTACAGCAACTACGGCGATTTCTTGGGCAATCTGGATGCTTTTACGTCGGTAGCCGTTGCCAAAGAAGGCAACGTCGAACGCGCGATTCGGGCGGTACTAGACGAGAACGCCCGAGTGAAACAATTTGGCTTCACCCCTACCGAACTGGCCCGCGCCAAGCAGGAATTCATGACGAGTGTTGAACAAGCATACAGTGAGCGGAATAAAACACGTTCGGTGAATTACGTCAACGAATACGTGCAGAACTTCACGAACAAGGAGCCGTACACCAGCATTGAGTTTTATTATGACTTCCTAAAAAAAGAGCTGGACGGCATCAAACTACCTGAGGTAAATACGCTGGTCGATCAGTTCATCCGTAACGAAAACCGGGCGGTCATCGTCATGGCTCCTCAAAAAGACAAAGACAAACTGCCTTCGACGCAACAGATTATCGACTTCATTGATGCCGCTGGTAAAAACCTGACGGCTTATGACGACAAAACCATCGACAGTCCGTTGCTGGCCACGCAACCGGGCAACTCGCCTGTGGTCGACACGAAGAAAATTAAGGACATTGACGTAACTGAATGGACGCTCAAAAATGGGGTCAAGGTTGTGCTGAAACCCACCGATTTCAAGAACGACCAGGTTCTGTTTGCCGGTACCAGCTTCGGCGGTACGTCACTCTATAATCTGAACGACTTCCAGTCGGCGCGATTTGCCTCTACGCTGGCGACCCTGGGCGGTACGGGTGCGTTCAACCAGATTCAGCTGAACAAATTTCTGGCGGGAAAACAGGTGAGTGTGTATCCGTTCATTAGTGAACTGAGCGAAGGCGTAAGTGGCAGCGCGGCCCCGAAAGATCTGGAAACAGCGCTGCAACTGCTGTATAGTTATTTCACCCAGCCGCGCAAAGACGCCGACGTGGTGAAAGGGTTTTTGTCGAATCAGAAAAGCGCGCTGCAAAGCCAGATCAATACACCGACACCTGCTCGGGTATTCCAGGATACCGTAACCGTAACGCTGGGCAACAACAACCCCCGCCGGCAACCGCTGAAACCCGCTGATCTGGATAAAATTGATCTGGATCGCGCGCTGGCTATCTACAAAGAACGTTTCGCCAACGCGGGCGACTTTACGTTCTTTTTTGTCGGCAACGTCAGTGAAGAAACGTTGAAGCCGCTGGTCGAAAGGTACTTGGGTGGTTTACCGGCTACGGGTTCAACGGAGAAATTCAAGGATTTAGGTATTCGTACGCCATCGGGCCAGATCAGCAAGACGGTATACCGGGGCCTCGATCCCAAAGCGTCGGTACAGTTGGTGTACAGCGGTAATATGGACTGGTCTCCGGAGAACACAACGCAGCTGGACGCGCTGAGTGAAGTGCTGGAGATTAAGCTGATCGAAAAACTGCGCGAGGAAGAAAGTGGGGTGTACGGCGTAGGTGCCAGCGGAGCCTACAGCAAATACCCGGTGCCGCGCTATACGTTCCGCATCAACTTTGGCTGCGCGCCCGAAAACGTCGAGAAGCTGATTGCTAAAACGAAGGAACTGATCGACGGTCTGAAAAAGAAAGGTGCCGATGCCACCGACATTGCCAAGTTCAAAGCCGAAACCCGGCGCGAAACCGAAGTGCAGCTGAAAGACAACCAGTTTTGGCTGGGCTACCTGCAGAATAAATATTATACTGGCGATGCCCCCGACGAGGTTCTGCACGAAGACGAACTGCTCAAAAAAGTTACCGTTGAGAGCACCAAAGAAGCCGCTAATCGGTATTTCGGTGATAACGTCATTCGACTGGTGCTGATGCCGGAGAAGAAGTAGGTTAAACAATACTATCAAAAACGCCAGCTGCCAATATCAATCGATACTGGCAGCTGGCGTTTTTGGTAAAGCAGATCAATACGCCTTGAGACTCAAATCCAGGCTTTTGATCTGGTGAGTCAGCGCACCGGACGAAATGTAGTCAACACCGGTTTCAGCGTAGGCACGCAGGTTTGTTTCATCAATGCCGCCCGATGCCTCCGTAACGTACCGTCGGTCGATCAGGCGAACCATGTCCCGGATACCGTCGGGTGTGAAATTATCCAGCAGAATAATATCGACATTACCAACACGTAACACCTCTTCAACTTCGGCCCGGTTGCGGGTTTCAATTTCGATCTTCAGATTCCGTCCGGTTTCGTTCAGGTAAGCCACCGCTTTGGTGATGGCCGCTTCGATACCTCCGGCGTAATCCACGTGGTTGTCCTTGATCAGAATCTGGTCATATAAGCCAAAACGGTGGTTAACGGCCCCCCCAATCTTCGTCGCCATCTTTTCGCAGATCCGGAAGTTCGGCGTAGTCTTGCGGGTATCCAATAACCTGGCCCTTGTTCCCTGCAGCAGATTGACCAGCTCGCGGGTGTGCGTAGCAATGCCGCTCATACGCTGCATACAGTTCAGCACCAGTCGTTCGGCCGTCAGTATATTACGGGCATTGCCGCTGACAGTTAAGACAATGTCGCCGGGTTTGATGCTGGCCCCGTCTTCCATGAGTACTTCGACCTGAAAGGTAGGATCCACCTCATCAAAAACGGCTTTAGCTACCTCGACACCAGCCAGGATGCCGCTCTCTTTAACCAGAAGTCGGGCCCGCTTCTTCGCATTGGCTGGAATCGTCGATAAAGAAGTATGGTCGCCATCGCCCACATCCTCGGCCAGTGCAAGCTGAATAAATTCGTGTAAATTCATAAACGCAAAATAGGCTATGAAGCTGTTTGAGTTAGTGATTTGAGTCGAAAAGTAGTGGATTTTAGTTGCTAACAAGGCACTTTTAGAGTGCGTAGCCGTAGCTACGGACGAAAAAACCGGGCCGCCGGGGCGGTAACGCAGTGGGCAACTAAAAGACGCACTTTGCGGCCAAAGCGATTAATTCAAATCAGCTTCTATGGTTTCATGACGTACCAAATAAACAAACTGTTCCGGGTATAAACTATCCCTGAAAATATTGTCTCTCTAGCCAAAAACCACTTGCATAACTGCTGGATTGGTGCGAAATTTGTCATCCCTCTTACGCTTTTATGAAGCAACCAAGAACCATACAACGTCTTTCAAGCCTACTACTGGCCGTGCTTATGCTGTTTACTGCAGCATCAGGTCGCAGTACGGCCGGGAATGAACGGGCGCTGGCGGTCAAAAAGGTAATTGCTGAAAAAGCCATCAGTGGCAAGGCTGCTACTTCCAAACCGGAAGAAGCCAAACTAAGCGCAGCTCAGCTCGAAGCCGTCGTTACGCCTGTTATTCAGATTGGCGGGTCGGCACAAACGGCTTTTCTGTTGCCAGCCCCTACGCTGGTCATTCTGCTTCTGTTAAATGTCATCCTACTCCGGCATTTTACACTTCCGCACTTCTATTTTTCGTATTTCAAGCACGTCTTCGGGCATCATATTGCCACCAACGCGCCCTAGTTCGGGTGAGGGATAGTACTGTATCTACTGGATCAACAGACTGTCAACACGTTTCTTCTTTTTCTTACCAGGTTAATTTCTCTCAAAAGCTGCACGGGCATTCGCCTGCGCCAACCTTTCAATGCAAAACAAAACCGGAATACTAATTCTGACGGGAATACTTACGGCTATCTGCCTTTATTTCCTGTCGTTTACGTTCGTTTCGCGCGGTATCAAGGCCGACGCTGAAGCTTACGCAACTAACAAACAGGGTCAGGTTGACCCCGCCAAAAAACAACGATACCTCGATTCGCTCTGGAAAGAGGATGTGTATCTGGGTAGTACGCTGCAGGAAGTAACCGAGCGCGAACTGGGACTGGGTCTTGATCTGCAGGGCGGTATGCACGTAGTGCTGGAAGTATCTCCTTCGGACATTCTGCGGAGCCTGTCGGGTAATAACCGTGATCCTAAATTCACCCAGGCACTGAAAGAAGCTACCGAAGCGCAGAAAACGAGCAGCACGAGCTTTGTTGATCTGTTCGCTGATCGTTTCAAGGCACTGGCTCCAGATACGAAACTGGCCAGCATCTTCGCCACGAGCGCCAACCGTAGTAAAATCAATTACCAGTCGTCGGACGCCGAAGTTCGGCGGATGCTGAATGAAGAAGTGAACGGAGCAACGACACGTGCGTTTCAGATCATTCAGGCACGGGTTGATAAATTCGGGGTAGCTAACCCAAACATTCAGCGGTTGCCAGGTTCGGGCCGGATTCAGATCGAATTACCGGGCGTTGATAATCCAGAGCGTATTCGTCGCCTGCTGACCGGTGCGGCTAAACTAGAATTCACGGAAGTGTATCGCCTGAACGAACTGGCGCCTGCACTGGAAGGAATTGGTGCTTACCTGGTTAGTCAGGAGGCCGAGCGGAAAGCGGCTTTGAAAAATGATGCTACTGCTCCAGCAGCTGGTACGGCTACGACGCAGAACAGCCTGGAGTCGCAATTGGCGCAGGGCGGTAAAGCGGATTCGACCGCTACGAAAGACACGGCTGCAGCCGCGGCACAGGGAACGGCACTTACGCAACTGTTCCTGCCCGTTGGTCAGGATCAACTGGGTGTTTACCTGAAAGATACGGCCCGCGCCAACCAGGTGTTGAACACGCCGGAAGTTCGCTCGCTGTTCCCGGTTGACGCGGTATTCGCGTGGGATCGGAAAACGTTCAAGTCGACGGATGGGAAAGAAATTCTACCGTTGTACTTCCTACGTAAATCGGGCGGTCGCGCTCCGCTGGAAGGTGACGTTATTACGGATGCTGCTAACGACTACGATGACCGCGGTCGTCCGGAAGTAACGATGGCCATGAACGCCGAAGGGGCCCGTAAATGGAAAAACCTGACCGCTGCTAATATTGGTCGTCCGGTAGCTATCCTGCTCGATAATCTGGTTTACACCGCGCCAAACGTACAGAACGAAATCCCTAACGGTCGTTCGAGCATCTCGGGTAACTTCACCGTTGAAGAAACCAAGGATATGGCCAACGTCCTGAAAGCTGGTAAACTCCCCGCTCCTACCAACATTGTGGAAGAAAGCGTTGTGGGGGCTACGCTGGGTTCGGAAGCCGTTAGCGCAGGTCTGATCTCGTCGGCAGTAGGTATTCTGCTGGTACTGGCCTTTGTCGTATTCTACTACAACCGTGCTGGTCTGATTGCTGACGTTGCGCTGCTGATCAACCTGTTCTTCCTGATGGGCGTTATGGCGTCGCTGGGTGCTGTATTAACCATGCCCGGTATCGCTGGTATCGTCTTGTCGATCGCGATGGCAGTTGATGCCAACGTACTGATCTTTGAACGGATCAAAGAAGAACTGGCTGAGGGCAAAGGCTTTAAGCAGGCCGTTCACGACGGTTTCCAGAACTCACTGTCGTCGATCATTGACTCGAACGTAACGACTTTCCTGACGGGGGTTATCCTGTTCATCTTCGGTACGGGTCTGATTCTTGGTTTTGCGACTACGCTGATCATCGGTATCCTGACTTCGCTGTTCGCGGCCATCTTCATTACCCGCCTGTTACTGGAATACTACATCCGGAACGGCAAAACGCTGACGTTTTCGTCATCGTGGGCGAAGAACCTGTTCGCCGATTCGAACTTCGACTTCGTATCGCGCCGGAAACTGTACTACACGGTTTCGTCGGTAATCATTGGTCTGGGTATCATTTCAGTACTGATCAAAGGTTTCGGTCTGGGTGTTGACTTCAAAGGTGGTCGTTCGTACGTGATTCGTTTCGAGAAAGCCGTTAGCACGGACGACGTTCGGAATTCGCTGGAAGGCGTGCTGGGTTCGTCGCCAGAGGTTAAAACTTACGGTGGTGCCAGCATTGGCGACAACAACCAGGTTAAAGTAACGACCTCGTATCTGGTCGATGACAACTCGCAGGGTGCCGATAAGCGCGCTGAAGCCACCATCTACAAGGGACTGAGCAACATTCAGGGCAATCCGGCCCGGATTGAAAGCTCGCAGAAAGTAGGACCAACGATTGCCTATGACCTGCTGACGTCGGCGCTCTGGTCGATTCTGCTCGCCGTAGCGGCCGTGTTCACCTACATCCTGATCCGATTCAAGAAAATGGCGTTCGGCTATGGTGCGGTTGTGGCTATGTTCCACGACGTCTTAATCATCCTGGCTATCTTCTCGATCTTCAACGGCTGGCTGCCTTTCTCGCTTGACGTTGATCAGGCATTTGTTGGCGCCGTTCTGACGATCATGGGTTATTCGATGAACGATACCGTCGTTGTCTTTGACCGGATTCGTGAATACTTGGCCGAAAACAAGGGTAAGAAAGAAAGTATCCCGGTCATCATTAACAACGCCCTGAACAGTACCTTGAGCCGTACGGCCGTAACTGGTTTCTCAACCATTCTGGTACTCTTGGTCCTGTTCATCTTCGGTGGTGAAACCATCCGTGGTTTCTCGTTCGCCATGCTGATCGGGGTTGTCGTTGGTACGTACTCATCGCTGTTCGTGGCTACGCCGATCGTTGTTGATTCGCTGAGCCGTGATCAGGAAAAGGATTCGGGTACGCCAAGCGCGCCTGTTGAGAAGAAAACGGGCTTTGACGCCGTACCAGCAGACTTTACGACGGCTGATCCAAGCACGCCGGACGAGTTTGTTGCCAAGAAAGAAAAGAAAGTAAAAACCCCGCTGATTCGTCCGTCGCAATCATAGGGTAAAGGCGAAAAAATGAACGAGTAAAGGAGTCAAAAACACTGATAGCCAGTATTTGCTCTTTTACTCGTTCGTTCTTTCGCTTTTTATTTTTGTATCTTTCACGAGATTTTAACCCAAGAATATTTCCCCAAAGTACTTAATCACCAAACTCTCTTCCTCTGCATGGAGACAAAACTTAAACCTGTAAATACCAGTGTTATGCGCAAAAAGCCGCTTTCGGCTTATGCGGCAGACATGCAAAAAAGCGAACTCAAACGAGTATTGACCCGCTGGGGACTTACCTCGCTGGGTATCGGTGCTGTTATTGGGGGTGGTATTTTCGTACTGACCGGTATCGCTGCCCACGACTGGGCGGGTCCAGCACTAGCGCTGTCGTTTGTGCTGGCTGGTGTTGCCTGTACGTTTGCGGCTCTGTGCTATGCTGAGTTTGCGTCTATCCTACCCGTTGAAGGCTCGGCCTATGCGTATTCGTACGGTACCGTTGGCGAAATCTTCGCCTGGTTCATTGGCTGGAATCTTATTCTGGAATACATGATGGGGGCCACTACGGTGGCCGTGAGCTGGTCGGGTTATTTCGAGAAGCTGATGCACCTGTTCCACATTGAACTGCCCGTGTGGTTAATGAACGATCCGATTACGGCGCAGGAGAAAGCCGGGATATTACGGGCCGCTGGCCAGAACGTTCCTGATTTCACGTTCGCCATCAATCTGCCCGCGTTCCTGATCGTTTGGGTTGTTACGTATATCCTGGTCAAAGGAATCAAAGAAGCCGCTAGTACGAATAACATTATTGTAGTTACGAAAGTGGTTGCGGTAATCTTCGTAATTGTGGTAGGTTCTTTCTATATCGATACAACCAACTGGACACCGTTTATTCCAACGGAAGTGATGGACGATAAAGGGCAGCCGCACTTCGGTTTCAATGGTATCGTTACGGCCGCCAGTATCGTTTTCTTCGCTTACATCGGTTTCGACGCCGTGTCGACTCAGGCTGGCGAAGCCATCAACCCCACGAAAGACGTACCGTTCGCCATCATCGCGTCGCTGATTATCTGTACGCTGCTCTACATTCTGGTTTCGCTGGTACTGACCGGTATGGTACGGTACGATAGCTTGGACCTGAAAGCGCCCGTTGCTCAAGCCTTTGCTGACGTAGGTCTGACCTGGGCGGTATACCTGATCACGATTGCCGCCATTGCCGGTCTTACTTCAGTTATGCTGGTGATGATGCTGGGCCAGACCCGAATCTTCCTGGGTATGGCGAAAGACGGTCTGCTACCAAAAGGCTTGTTTGCAGCCATTCACCCAACGTTCAAGACCCCCTACAAGAGCACAATCCTCGTAGGAGCGATTATTTCGGTTGTGGCGGCTCTGACACCCATCGACAAAGTTTCGGAGCTGTGTAGCTCAGGAACGCTGCTGGCGTTTGCCATGATCTGCGCAGCTGTCTGGATGTTACGTGTTCGCGAGCCTAATCTGGAGCGCCCATACCGGACACCAGCCTTGCCAATCGTGGCAACGCTGGGTATCCTGGCTAACCTGTATCTGATGTGGAACCTGCGCGTCGATACCAAAATTGCGTTTCTGATTTGGGGAACGCTGGGTATCATTGTTTACTTCCTCTATAGCCGGAAGCACAGCAACCTGAACAATCCGGAAGAGTAGTCAAGATTGATATATATAACAGGAAAGGCCCTATGCAATGTACATAGGGCCTTTCCTTGTTATTGGGTCATATATAGTCGTTCCAAGTTAGTTTATCGTAGGATTTTCGTCGATACCCAAGCGGGGTAAGGCCGGATTCAGAACCCGAGGAACCACTTTTACCCGGAAGACCCGTGAGTTGGCCACATCGAAATCGCAGTTGTAGAACCCGCGCTGTTTTACTCCCCGGTACACGGCGGTATAGTTCACTTTAGGGGGCCAGTTATTCATGGCCAACTCCGCCGTGACAGAATCGACCGCTTTTCGCAGGTTAGAAAAATAGATAATACTAGGCTCCCGCTCCCGGATCGTATTTAACGCGCCCGTGTACTGTAGGCTAACTTCATAAATAACTCGACCAGTTGGCCGAATCAGTAACTCTTTCCGCTGGGTTTCCGTATAATTCTGCATACCTACAGATTATAGGAAAAACTGTGCCACTATTTTTCTTTCAAGACGTTAAAAAATCATTTTGAGTGTTTTAAAGACACATAGAGAAAAAAAATGCCGCTTAGTAAATAAGCGGCATTTTTTTTCTCTATACTAACTGAATCACTGACTAGCGTGCCAGAAATTTGATAGTTTACGCTTTTTCGAAAACGTTTATTTCTTGTACATCACAGCTTCAACAGCTTGTAATGTACGTTTAACGTTAGGCAGAATAGCCTCGATCAGAGTTGGCGCGTAGGGAAGTGGCAAATCCATGCTGTTTACCCGAATAACCGGTGAATCCAGGTAATCAAAGGCGTTCCGTTGGATATTGTAAGTCAACTCCGATGAGATAGCTGCCAGTGGCCATGCTTCTTCAACGATAACACAACGATTCGTTTTCTTTACCGAATTGATGATTGTAGCATAATCAATCGGACGAACCGAACGCAGGTCAATTACTTCCGCCGAAACGCCATTCTTTGCCAATTCGTCAGCAGCTGCCAGAGCTACTTTCATAATCTTGCCGAACGATACAATCGTTACGTCGTTTCCTTCGCGCACTACATTAGCCTGGCCGATTGGGATCAGGTATTCCTCTTCTGGAACCTGGCCTTTGTCGCCGTACATCAATTCCGATTCCATGAAAATGACTGGGTCATTATCGCGGATACAGGATTTGAGTAATCCTTTGGCATCATAGGGGTTGGAGGGAACAACAACCTTCAGACCGGACGTATTAGCAAACCAATTCTCAAAATTTTGTGAGTGCTGCGACGACAGCATACCCGCGTTTCCAGTTGGCCCCCGGAAAACGATGGGACAGGAGTATTGCCCACCCGACATCGACATGATCTTGGCGGCCGAGTTGATGACCTGATCGATGGCAACGAGTGAGAAGTTGAAGGTCATAAACTCGATAATCGGGCGAAGGCCGTTGATGGCAGAGCCGACGCCGATACCCGCAAAGCCTAATTCAGCAATGGGCGTGTCGATTACGCGTTCCGGACCAAACTCGTCCAGCATTCCCTGGCTAACTTTATACGCCCCGTTATATTCGGCTACTTCTTCGCCCATCAGATAGACCAGCGGGTCCCGGCGCATTTCTTCCGACATGGCCTCCCGCAGGGCTTCACGGAACTGTATTTCTCTCATGCTGAGTGCGTTGCTTGCGTTTTATGAATCAATAAAAACGGTTAAGGCAGCCCTTAAACTGGCTTAAAACTGGTCAAAATTAGGCAAAATGGGCTGATTCGTCAAATGCTACTCCGTTGCCTTTTTGAATAAGGATTCGGTTCATGACTGATGGCTCGCTTATTTACTAGCAGACAAGGAATTAACCCAATAATCACTCGCTTGTTTCCCGGCGGTTAAACTGCCCAAAAACACCGGCGGGGAGACTAATTTGATTCAGTCTCCCCGCGGTACAGGAATATACATGAATAGCTTACTGCTTCGTCAGCTTCAGCTTGAACGCACCGTCTTTTAACTCAATAGTATCAGTCTTGAGCTGTTTTTTATAGCCATTTCCTTCCGGATCGATAGCTGAGTCGTAGCCGGTAGTTTTGGTGATCACCTTGTCTTCCATCTTGTTCATTAGTCGGCCCACGCCCCCAAAAACAGTGGCGCTGGCTTTTTCTTTCCAGTACGTTCCAGCTAGTGAGGCACTGAACGTGGCCTCCAATGAACCGTCAGCCCCTTTCTTGACCGTAATTGTCTCGTCGTTATTCTGCGATTTCCCGACATGGTACTCCATGCGGGGCTCCTTAGTTTCCTTTACGTATTTGATGACCGCCAGTCCTTTGTATTGAGTCAAATCCTGAACTTTCTTCCGGTTTTCTTTCGTGTCAGGATCGTCGGCGTCAACCACCAGATAGGTACCCGGCTCAATACCGTCGTTATTATTATAGCTGCCCAGCCAGATACGTAGTGATTGATCAGGCTTTATCGAATTGGCTGTAATCCACCAGTAATTTCCGATGCGGATACGCCGGGGTGGCACCTGATATTTTTCGCCGTCAATGCTGACAGACATGGTATTCTCATTGGCAATCTGGCCGTTAGCCAGGAAAGTGCTGCTGAGCAGGAGCAGCGAAAAAAAAAGTCGGAGCGTATTCATATAAAATGAAGATTAATCAGGAACTGACATCAAATTATATGATCACCGTCGATGCTCAGAAAACTTATGAGCTAAAGGCGTACAAATCAGAATCGGTAGTCAAGCACAGCCAAACTGGAAGTGGCGGGGAGTCAGAAAAAGGTCCTCGGTTTAAACGATGGCTGGGCAAACAACAAAACAGCCGGGTTTGCTTTCGCATCCCGGCTGTTCCACTGTGAAAAACACTTGACCGGCTTACAATTTAGAAAAATCAAAGCTGTCCAAAAAGGCAGTAGTGAACTGACCTGATTTGAATTTTGGATCGTCCATCAGCTTGATATGAAATGGAATCGTCGTTTTGATTCCTTCAATAACAAACTCCTGAAGCGCCCGCTTCATCCGCGTAATGACTTCTTCCCGCGACTGGCCCGAGACGATCAGTTTGGCGATCATGGAGTCGTAGTTCGGTGGAATGGTATAACCTGTGTACACGTGGCTATCAATCCGCACCCCGTGTCCGCCCGGAATATGTAAGACCGTAATCTTACCCGGTGACGGACGGAATCCATTTGCTGGATCTTCGGCATTGATCCGGCACTCCATCGAGTAGAGCTTTGGTGTGTAATTCCGGCCCGAAATTTCGCCACCGGCGGCTACTTTGATTTGCTCTTTGATCAGGTCAAAGTCCGTTACTTCTTCCGTAATCGGGTGCTCTACCTGAATCCGGGTGTTCATTTCCATGAAATAAAACTTCCCGTGCTTGTCGACCAGGAACTCAACTGTACCAGCCCCTTCATAACCAATGGCTTTGGCGCCTTTGATTGCCGCTTCACCCATTTGCTCCCGAATTTCGGGCGTAATGATGGGCGACGGTGTTTCTTCGACAAGCTTCTGGTGACGACGCTGAATGGAGCAGTCGCGTTCGGAAAGGTGGCAAACGGTACCGTACTGGTCCCCAACGATCTGAATTTCGATATGCCGAGGTTCCTCAACAAACTTTTCAAGGTACAGACCATCATTGCCAAAAGCTGCGCCAGCTTCAGTACGAGCATCATTCCAGGCCTTTTCGAACTCTTCTTCCGCCCGAATAATCCGCATACCGCGGCCACCGCCACCAGCTGTTGCTTTCACAATAACCGGATAGCCCATTTCTGCTGAGAGCTGCTTACCCTGCTCAATCGATTCCAGCAGACCTTCGGATCCGGGAATAACCGGAACGCCGGCCGCTTTCATGGTCGCTTTAGCCGTAGCCTTGTCGCCCATGCTATTGATTTGATCGGCAGTAGCACCAATAAACTTTATACCGTAGTCGCTGCAGATCTGCGAGAATTCAGCGTTCTCGGACAAAAAGCCGTAACCGGGGTGAATAGCGTCAGCTCCTGTCACCTCGGCGGCCGAGATGATGCTGGGAATGCTCAGATAAGATTGCTTGCTAACGGGCGGGCCAATACAAACAGCTTCGTCAGCAAAACGGACGTGCAGACTGTCGCGGTCGGCAGTCGAATAGACGGCTACCGTCCGGATACCCATTTCGCGACAGGTCCGGATGATCCGTAGCGCAATCTCTCCCCGGTTGGCAATAAGAATTTTCTTGAACATAAGTCTATAAATGAGTGAATGAGCGAATGAGCGAATGAGTGAATAAAAAAGCAAGCGCCAGCTTATTCACTCATTCGCTCATTCGCTCATTCACAATTAAGTTAAACAGGTTCAACCAGGAATAACGGTTGGTCATACTCGACAGGTGTGGCGTTTTCTACCAGCACTTTTACGATCCGACCAGACACTTCTGATTCAATTTCATTGAATAGCTTCATTGCTTCGATGATACAAACAACTTTGCCTTCAGAAATGCTATCACCAACTTCAACGAATGAAGGGGTTTCCGGATTCGAAGACCGGTAGAACGTACCAATCATCGGCGATTTTATGGTGATGTAATTAGACGAATCGGCTTTGGGTGCCTCGGTAGCAACAGGTGCCGTGGCTGCAGGAGCCTGAGGCTGTGCAACGGGCGCGGGCATAGCAGCAACGGGTGCCGGTGCCGAAGCAACCAGAGCAGGCGCTGGCGTTGCAGAACCGTACCGCTTAACATTAATTTTCAGATCGGTGGTTTCGATATTTACCTCGTCCAGACCCGACTGTGAAATAAAATCAATAAGTTGCTGTATGTCTTGGGTGGTCATAATACTGTTTCGTGATTAGAAAAAAACGGAAGCTCGTTGGAATACCCTCGTTACTTAGGATTACTTTACGCGTTCAACGTAATCGCGGGTACGGGTATCAACCCGAATCCGTTCACCTTGTTCAATGAAAAGTGGAACCATCACTTTTGCTCCTGATTCCAGTTCAACCCGCTTTTTTGGGCTATTGGCCGTATCTCCTTTAATACCTGGCTCGGCGTAGGTGACTTCCAGCTCGACGAACGGAGGAAGCTCGCAGGAAAGAGGGACTTCATTCTCCGCGTTGATCAGGATTTCAACTTCCTGGCCTTCTTTCATCAGGTCGGCGCTGTCTACCAGTTTCTCGTCCAGGTTGATCTGGTCAAAGCTTTCCTGGTCCATGAAGTTAAAACCGGCTTCGTCTTTGTAAAGAAACTGAAACTTCCGGCGCTCAACCCGAACAGGATAGATCGTTACACCTGAGTTGAACGTGTTGTCCAGTACACGGCCTGAGGTCAGGCTTTTCATTTTAGTACGGACGAAAGCAGCGCCTTTTCCTGGTTTTACGTGTTGAAATTCGGTAATCTGAAAAAGGTCGTTGTTGAAGTTGATGACCAGTCCGTTCCGGATGTCTGCGGTCGTTGCCATGTCTAAATTTGAAAATGAAAATGTTCACTACGTATGAAATAGGCTATTGCTATCATACGACAGTATAAATCAACTAATAAGCCCACTTAACGTAAGCCGCGCCCCAGGTAAACCCGCCCCCAAAGGCGGCCAGGACTAAATTATCGCCTTTCTTAAGCTGCGATTCATAGTCGAACAAACAAAGCGGAATCGTAGCAGCTGTTGTGTTACCATACCGGTGAATGTTCATCATCACCTTATCGGATTCGATGCCCATTCGATTAGCTGTTGCATCAATAATACGTTTGTTAGCCTGATGCGGTACTAGCCAGGCCACGTCTCTGCCGGCCAGTTGATTCCGCTCCATGATCTCCGCAGACACGTCGGCCATGTTTTTCACGGCGAACTTGAATACCGAAGGTCCATCCTGATAAACGTAGTGCCAGCGTTTTTCTACTGTTTCGTGGGTGGGGGGGTACCGGCTACCACCTGCTTTCTGGAACAGATGATTCTGACCGCTCCCGTCCGACTTAATAATCGAATCGAGCAGGCCATAGCCCTGCTCATCGGGTTCAAGCAGGACGGCACCAGCGCCGTCACCAAACAAAACGCATGTTGTACGGTCGGTATAGTCAACGATAGCCGACATTTTATCGGCCCCAACAACGATCACCTTTTTGTATTTGCCCGTTTCAATAAATTGCGAACCAACCGTCAGCGCGTAGAGAAAGCCCGAGCAGGCAGCCTGTATATCAAAACTCCCGATGTTACGGATACCCACCATATCACAGATGAGGTTAGCCGTACAGGGAAAAAGGTAATCTGGAGTAGTGGTCGCACAGATCAGCAGGTCGATTTCGTCGGGCCGGGTGCCAGTTTTCTCCAGCAGGCCCGATACGGCCTTTGCTCCCATGTGCGACGAGCCCATTCCTTCACCTTTCAGAATGTGCCGTTCTTTTATGCCGGTACGAGTGGTAATCCACTCATCGTTCGTATCCACCATACGTTCTAACTCGGCATTGGTCAGCACGTAATCGGGAACGTAGCCGTGGACTCCTGTGATGGCAGCTTTACTCATTGGTGGTGTACAAGCTTAGTGAACACAGACGGCCGGCTTAAGCCAGAGCCTGTGCAATTTTTGTGTAGGCGTTCGATTCGACCTGTCTGATGGCCAGTCCGATCATATTTTTGATAGCCAAGGGTGATGAAATACCATGGGCAATGATTACGTTTCCATTCACGCCTATAATCGGGCTTCCGCCTACCGATTCGTAGTTTGTTTTATTCAGGAACTCGTCGTCAATACCGCGGAGTTTGGCCATGGCATAGAATGATTCACCCAGTTTGAACATCGCATTACCCGTAAAGCCGTCTGTTACGATAACGTCGGCTTTACCCGAGAAAAAGTCTCCACCTTCAATATTTCCAACGAAATTGATCCGGCGATTGTCTTTCAATTGCTGATGAGCAGCCTGCGCTATAAGCGACCCTTTTTGTTCTTCTGAACCAATGTTCATCAGCGCTACGCGGGGACGGTCGATAGCGAACGTATACTGGGCGTAAATTGAACCAACTTCTCCGAACTGCGCCAGCATTTCTGGTTTACAGTCGGCATTGGCTCCAATATCGAGCATAACGGCATGACCGCCCGTTACCTGCGGCACAAAACCAGCAATGCAGGGGCGGATTATGCCTTCGATAGCCCGAATGCTGAAAAGAGCGCCAACGTGCATAGCACCCGTATTGCCCGCGCTGCAGAAAGCGTCGACCTGCTTATCCTTCATAAGTTTAAACCCAACTCCAATGCTGGAATTGGGTTTAAGGGAGAGTGCCTTTGTGGGGTGCTCACTCATCTCAATGACATCGTCAGCGTGAACGAGTTCAATCCGCTGCTGTGCTTTCGTGTCGTATTTATTTAACAGTTCCCGAACAACCAACTCCCTGCCAACAAGAACAATAGTTACGTCGTCTGGCAACTCGGCTGCAGCCATTACTACTCCTTCTACTATCGCTTCGGGAGCAAAATCACCGCCCATTGCGTCCACTGCAATTTTCATTGACTCCGTTTGTTCAATACCAACCCGATTATGCCGGGTTGTAGAAAATACGCGTAAAAATAGAGAGGTGACGGGCAATAAAAAAGTATTTCACGTTCATCTTCAAGAAGACGTCGGTGAAATACTTAGTGTAACTCGGTGAAAATTAAGCAGTTTTAGCGTAATTCTCAATAATCATTTGACCTTTGTAAAACAAGTTGCCTTCGAAAACGTGGGCGTGGTGGCGCTCATGTACTTCGCCGGTTTGTGCGTCGGTCGACAGCGTTACGGCCGTAGCCTTGTAGTGCGTTCTGCGCTTATCGCGCCGGGTGCTGGAGTGGCGTCGTTTGGGGTGTGCCATAGCAGTTTATAATTGTCTGTTGTCTGTCTACTTTATTAAGTTTGGCCCAAACGGGCCGCATTTGCTAGTTGTCGCTCAGCTTTCGTAGGGCCGCCCAGCGGGGATCAACCTCGTCGGGTTTGTCGCCTTCTTCGTCGGCAGGCTCATCAGATCGGTAGATAACCCGACCGTTGAATTCGTCATCGGCCTGGTCCTCGTCGTCCCGGAAACGGGGGTGAAGCCGTTTCATGGGCAGTGCCAGGCTAATAAACTCGAAAATGTACCGGGCCACGTTGACGGTTGCCGTGTTGCGTTCGATCAGTTCGATCTCGTCGCTCAGCTCTTCGTTGTGATCGCCGAACTTCAGAATCATTGTCTGCTCGGTCTCTACCGGTTCATCGTACTCGTCCAGGCAACGGTCGCAGGTCTGTTCAACGGTGCCACTGATCTGAAATAATAACCGGATCATCGTCTCGGATTTTTCCAGTATCAGATGGGTATTTACGTTTCCCTTTCCGATCAGGTCCTGATCTAACGCGGCAAAAAACGCATCGTCCGACGTAAAGTCGTACTCATACCGTTTGTTTTCCAGACCAACGATGTTAATATCATAAGGTCGTAGTGCGTTCACGTTCTGTCTCCTCTCAAAATAAGACCGCAAAGGTACGAAACGTTTGTGAATCAGTAAAGTGCTGTTTCGAAATTAATTGTTGAGGGTATTGTAGGCTGGACCGTTCCCAGATGCGTAACAAACATCTATCAGCTGACGGACGTTATCGTTACCAAACCTTTTTGAGACTATGGCAACGTATCAACTCGTCGAAAAACACGTTATTGAGCACCACAACGAATATTACGAAGTTCGTACTACGGAAGAAGATAAGGAACCCCGCAGCCTCTTTTTCTCAACCAATGAGGAAAATCTGGAGGACGTAGCGGCCGATATTGTTGCCGATCATATGCCCGGCGTGAAAAAATGGACGGTAATTCCGCACCGTAAAGACAGTTAATCCTCACGAACAGCCGATACTGTGACGAACGCTTTTCTGATTATTGATGCCCAGGTTGACTTCTGTCACCCAGAGGGGGCACTCTTTGTACCCGGTGCCAATGAAGACATTGACCGCATAGCGCGGCTCATTCACCAGTACGCGCATCAGATTGATCATATCGTTGTAACGCTCGATACTCATCAACTGCTGGACATTGCTCATCCGCAATTCTGGCAGAACGCCGAGGGGAAGCATCCTGATCTGTTTACGGTCATCTCTGCCGAGGACGTAAAAAATGGGCTGTGGATACCGCGTTTCAGCGCCGATAAGGCCCGTCAGTATATTCAGGCGCTGGAGACCGATGGCCAGTTCCAGCACGTGATCTGGCCCGAACACTGCCTGATTGGCTCGTCGGGGGCAGCCCTGCACGATACGTTACTGGCGGCCCTGAAAAACTGGGCACACCTGCGGGATCAGGACTATAGGGCGGTTCAGAAAGGGCTATATCCGCTGACCGAGCATTTTGGTGTATTTCAGGCGCAGGTACCCGATCCTGCTGTTCCCGAAACTCAGTTCAACGTAGCCCTGGCATCGGATCTGGATCGGTTTGATACGATCTACATCATGGGTGAAGCTAAATCGCACTGTGTCGCCAACAGTCTGAAACAACTGCTGGATTTTGCGCCGGCCATGAGTGAGAAACTGGTTCTTGTCACCGATTGTATGTCGGACGTAACGGGAATGGGGTATCTGGCCGATCCGATTTATGCTGATGCTTGGACCAAAAACGTCCGCTTTGCGGAGGCCGCCGATATTTTTGTCTGAAATCGCCTAACTTTCGCAGTCATGGAGAATGTAATACCCCTGTTTCCGCTCAACCTGGTTGTGTATCCCGGCGAAGATCTCAATCTGCACATCTTTGAACCGCGTTACCGTCAGTTGATCAATGAGTGTATCGACGAGGAAAAAACGTTCGGGATTCCGGTGTTTATTGATAATAAGCTTCCGGGTTACGGCACCATCATGCACGTAACAACCCTGCATAAACGCTACCCCGACGGACGAATGGATATCAAATCGAAAGGAATTTCGGTGTTCAAGCTGGTGAACTTTGAGAATCCATTACGGGATAAACTATACGCTGGGGGAGAGGTAGAAATCGTTGAGCCGGGCGAAACGTTCAGCGCCCATAATTCGGCTCTGATCGAACGGCTGGACCGGTTATACAAACTGCTGGAAATCGATACTGACTACAACGCGGCTGTCAAGAATTTTTCCTATAAAGTAGCCCACAAAGTCGGGCTGTCAATTGAGCAGGAGTACGAATTACTGACGATCGACTCGGAAGCCGAACGACAACTCTTTCTGATTCAGCACCTCAATAATGTATTGCCGGTTGTTTCTGATATGGAGCGCACCAAGCAGCGTATCCGGATGAATGGTCACTTCAAAAATCTGGACCCGCTTAATTTCTAGCTCTTCTCGTTGGTCTCGCCAATTTTCTTAGTCCGTTTGGGTAATTGATCGGCTAGTTGCTGTAAATTTTTGATGGGCGGCCGTGGTTTCTCTGCTTCGCCGATTAGGAAGCCGTAGGGCTTGAGGGCATCGATCGAGTCGAAAATAACCTTAATAATAGCCGTCATGGGTAAGGCCAGCACCAGCCCGGGCAAACCCCATACGTTTTCCCACAGAATCAGGACGATAATGGCTGCCAGCGGGTTAATACTCACTTTGGAACCGACAATATAAGGCGTAATAAAATTGCCCTCAATCGTCTGTACGAACAGAAAGACGCCAATGACGCCTAATGCTTTCAGCGGATTATCCTCTGTCACTAACGCGTAAGCAGCGGGCAGGAGTGAGCCGATTGAGATACCGAAATACGGAATCAGCACCAGACAGGCGCCAAAAAAGCCGAAGAAGATAGCATAGTCGATCCCCAGAATCAGCAGGCCAACGGTCATCAATGTTCCGATGATCAGGATAACCAGTACCAGCCCCGCCAGATAGTCTTTCACTACGGTATAAATGCCTCCCATGACGGCATCGATCTTTGATCGGCGCGCGTCCTCAAACGCTTTGTAAAAGAACGACCGGAAAAAATCGCGGTAAAGCAGGAAAAAGAAAATAAAAATCAGGATCAGGAAAACGTCAGTCAGGGCGCTGGTGGTTGCCAGCAGGGTAGAGGTCAGAATAGCGCCCCCTTCGGCTATTGACTCATTCAGATATTTACGAACTTCGGTGAGCTGACGCTGCCGGTTGATATTGAAGCGTTCGTCGGCGAAGGTTTGCACCTGATCCAGAAATTTGTTGCCCCGCTCCATTAGCTGCGGAACGACCTCCGTAAAATTACTGATCTGCATTGAAACGGCGTACAGGATGCCGCCAATGGCCGCCAGTGTCAATAAGAGACACACAACGATGGCCAGCACGCGGGGAAATTTCCAGCTTTCGAGCCGATTTGCCAGTGGAAATAGCAATACCGAAAACAGGATACCGAAAACGAGCGGAATGAGCACACCTTTCAGAGCGTGCAGACCGTACACGACAATAACCAGTGAGATCAGTACAAAGCAAAATTTAGCGTAGTAGGGAAGGATAATTTCCCGGGGGCGAATGTTCATAAGTTCTGGTTAACTCTCTTGACTGCCGAAAGGTTTATGAGTTACGAGGGGTTCCAAAAGAAACGCTGATCGGGAGTCTCCTTACTTGTTAACCGTTTTTCAGAAACCGGATTTTGCCGTTGAAAAATTCTGCTGGCGGTTACGAATGCCAATCGCAGATAATACGCAAATGGCTGAAATTGACTTGTTTGGGTGTTAAGTTTTTGTTAAGTATGTGTTGCTCATTCATTACGGTAACATTAAGCCGTGTAACTTCGGGCAACCTATCAACTGGAATAGGACAGGTTTTTACCAACTTCACTACGTATGAGTGCTGCCAAAGCTGCTCAGCCATTACACCGAATTTTAGTCGTCGATGACGACGTCGACATCGTTGAGATGCTCGAATACAATCTCAGCAAAGAAGGATACGATGTCCGGACAGCATCCGATGGCCGTAAAGCTGTTGAGATTGCCCGGACGTACCTGCCAGAACTGGTCGTTCTCGACATCATGATGCCCCAGCTGGATGGGATCGAAGCCGGTCGGCAGCTGCGCGAAATCCCCGAACTGCGGCAAACGTACATCCTGTATCTAACGGCCCGCTCAGAAGAGTATTCAGAAGTGGCAGCTTTCGACGTGGGGGCTGATGATTACATTACCAAGCCCATTAAACCACGGGCGCTGATGAGCCGGATCAACGCGCTATTCCGGCGCGAAGCACAGAAAGCAGATCCGGGTGAACAGGTCACCATCGCTGATCTGGTTATCAATCGCAAGAATTACTCGGTTAGTCAGGGTGACAAATCGGTGATACTGCCGAAGAAAGAATTTGAACTGCTGTTTTTCCTGGCCCAGCATCCTAATAAGGTATTCAGCCGTGAAGAACTGCTGCAACGCATCTGGGGCGCTGATATTTACGTGCTCGAACGTACCGTTGACGTTCATATTCGGAAACTCCGCGAAAAAATTGGTGATACGCACATTCGTACCCTAAAAGGCGTTGGGTATATGTTTACCGACCAACCCGAATAATTTAAAGAGCGAAAGAGCGAATGAGTGAAAGAGCGAATGGCTGTCGCCGGTTTTATTCACTCTTTCGCTCTTTCGTACTTTCACTCTTTAATCCATGTCCCTCAGTCCCCGCATAATTGCTTTTTTACTGGCTTGCCTGATTTCGTTTCTAACGGTATCGTTTCTAGCTTTCATTGATGGCGTTACCGAAACAATGCTGTTCGTAACGGGGCTGTCTTCCTTTGTTGTTTCGCTGTTTCTGGTGATGTACACAATCGAGGTACTGGTATACCGCGAGGTTGATAAGATGTACAAGACTATCAACAAGCTGAAGATGAAGGATTTTACGATCTCTCGTAAGTCGCTGGTTAAGAACAATAACCCTTTCAAAAAGCTGAACGACGAGATATTTGTCTACGTCGCCAAAAAGCAGAAGGAGATTGACGAGCTCAAACGGCTGGAACAGTTTCGCCGGGAATTTCTGGCCGACGTATCGCACGAATTAAAGACCCCCATTTTTGCCGCCCAGGGATTCATTCATACATTGATCGACGGCGCAATGGACGACGAACGGGTGCGGGATAAATTTCTGGCAAAAGCAGCCAAAAGTCTCGATGGCCTTGATGCGCTGGTGAAAGACCTGCTGGTGCTCTCGCAGCTCGAAACGGGCGAGGTGAAGATGAGTTTTGAGAAAGTTGATATGACAGAAGTCACCGAAGAAATCTTCGATCAACTCGAGAAAATTGCCCAGGCTCGCGGAACGTCGCTCAAAATGCGGGTCAGTCGGCCCGGGCCCATGCGGGTTAAAGCCGATAGTTCGCGGATTACGCAGGTGATGACTAACCTGATCGAAAATGCGGTGAAATACGGCAATGACAAAGGTAAGGTTGTTGTCAGTCTGGAAGAGGAAAAAAAGCACGTCGTCATCTCCGTTCGCGACGACGGGCCTGGTATTCCGCCCGAACACCTGAGCCGAATCTTCGAGCGATTCTATCGGGTGGAGAAAAGCCGATCAAAAGATCGGGGTGGTACGGGGCTTGGATTAGCTATTGTCAAGCATATCCTGGGGGCGCACAAATCGAAAGTTACCGTGATGAGCAAGCTCGATAAGGGCACTACGTTCCAGTTTAAACTCGACCGGGTTGATTAAATAACCCGTTTCAGAGCGAACTGGGCCATGACGAGCTGACCGCTCCGACGTACCAGCAACGAGATTTCTTTGCCTTCGCCTTTCTGCAATAGTTTATAAATGTCGCTCACGCTCAGTTCCTGGGCGGGATGGCTGTCCACAAACAGTACTTCATCTCCTTCCCGAAGGCCGGCCAGATCTGCTGGTGAGCCCGGAATCAACTTGTCAACGTAGTAGTTCCGCAACCGATCGCCCTTGGCCCGTAGGGCTACCCCACTCATGTCGTGCTCAAACTGTTCCCGCATCATGCGTTTGACAGGCTTCAGCACCATATAGCGGTCTGGATAATTGAACGTAACATTGAACCGGCGCAGTAGCTCGCACCCAACGTTACCCTGCCGATCGGGCATGTTGATGAGTTTCATGCCGAAGGCAATGCTGTCGGGAAACGACGCCAGTACGTTGTTGACCTCGTAGCGGCCAAACCGGATCTTTTCAATACGTCCCAGATTGCCATTGATAACCCCGTTGAGGCCACGGCCCAACTGCGCCCGAATAACTTTAGCCGGTAGCGGCATACCCGTCGTGTTGCGTGACCGGTCCAGCAGCAGGGCGTGGCCCGCGCCCGTATCCAGCACAACCCGCAGCGGAGTTACTTTATTGCCTTCAAAAACGGCCATTACGTCGGTATAGGCTTTGGTATCCTGAATAGTCAGCTGATACTGGTCTCCCTTCCGTTTGTTGTAGCGGTAGTTTTTGGGCGTCATAACGAGCAGCTCCCGACGCTGGAAATCGATATTGACGACGAAATTGGCAAACAGCTCATACCCAAAAATGCCGTCGATGGGTGTGCCTACGTATTCTGAGAGTTTGAGAATATCTTCGTCAAGTATCAGTACGTTGTGATGGGCGGCCTGCATACCGGCCAGCTTGATTCGGTTGTTTATGGCTACCGATGCAGTCAGGTGACCACCCTCGCCCGCGCCGGTTATGTTTACTTTCCTGGCCAGAGTAGGCATTCGGTACTTGAAAGCATTTGGATTAGTGATGATGGTATTGCTGACGCCTGTATCCAGGATGAACCGTAACGTGTCAGACTCGTTGATCTGAACGCGCACGATAATCAGGTTTGAATGAAGCTCGAATGGAATCCGGGTCCACGTCCGGTTTTTAGTGATATAAAACCCAAAACGGTCGCGATCCGGCGATTTTCTGCTATCGTCAGCTTGCGCCGATAGGCACATATGTAGTACGCTGATAATCAAGAAAAGATTTTTCATAACCGTATCAATCTTGATATAAAGTTATTATTTTTTATTGAAATATTTCAATAAAAAATAAGCCTAAAATTTTCATAATTCTGTAAATGATTACCTGTACAGGAGGGTGACTAAAAATTAGCTTTTCTTTAACGAATCGGTTCGGTCGAAAAGCCCTAATTTCGCCCGGAACTAGCATCCGGACAGACCTGTTCGACGCTGGATAAATTGATTATGAACACCCTATTGATGTTGTATGCGTAAGAAGATTGTTGCCGGTAACTGGAAGATGAACAAAACGGCCGACGAAGCAACCGCTTTGTTGTCGGAGGTAGTTAACATGATTAAGGATGAGGTGACGAGCGACGTGCAGGTGGTACTTTGCCCCCCAGCCATTTACCTGACCTCATTCCGGCAATATGTCCCGGCGGGCGGTAAAGTTGCTTTAGGCGCGCAGAACTGCCACGAGAAAGCGTCCGGGGCCTATACCGGCGAAATCTCGGCACCTATGCTGCAGTCGATCGGGGTTGAGTATGTTATTCTGGGCCACAGCGAGCGTCGGCAGTACTTTGGCGAAACCAATGCGCAATTGGCTGACAAAGTAAACATCGCCTTGGAAAACGGCCTGACCCCTATTTTCTGCTGCGGTGAGTCGCGGGATCTGCGCGAAAACGGCGATTACGTCGGTTTCGTGAAAGACCAGCTTACCGAAAGCCTGTTTCATCTGTCGCCTGAGCAGTTTGCAAACGTCGTGATTGCTTACGAACCGATTTGGGCCATTGGAACTGGCCTGACCGCATCGTCGGCGCAGGCGCAGGACATGCACTTCGAACTACGCCAGCACATTGCCGGTCAGTATGGCGATGAAGTGGCTCAGGACACGTCAATCCTGTACGGTGGCAGCGCTAATGAGAAAAATGCGCAAGAGCTCTTCTCTCAGCCCGACGTTGATGGGGGCCTGATCGGTGGTGCCTCCCTCAAATCCCGTGAGTTTACGACGGTAGTAAAGGCAGCTTAATCTAAAAGAGCGAAAGTACGAATGAGTGAAAGAGCGATTCTTGCGTCAGCTGTTTTCGCTCTTTCACTCATTCGTACTTTCGCTCTTTACATCTTATGACTTCTCAGTTTTACGTCGATTCCCTCTCCATGCAGCCACATCCGGAAGGGGGCTATTTTGCGGAAACGTACCGGTCGGGTGAGACCGTAACTGCCTCGGCGTTACCAAGCCGATTTATGGGTGATCGGGTGTTTAGTACGGCTATTTACTTTCTGCTGGAGAGCCATCACGTATCGGCCTTGCACCGGATTCAGGCCGACGAGGTCTGGCATTTCTACGCCGGTGGCCCGCTGGACGTATTTGTAATCGCCCCAGCCGGAAACCTGTCCGTTATTCACCTGGGGCCAGATTTAACAAATGGACAGGTCTTTCAGGCGGTTGTGCCAGCGGGCTGTTGGTTTGGTTCGAAACCAGCGCCAGGTACTCCATTCTCATTAGTGGGGTGTACCGTCGCACCGGGTTTCGACTTTGCCGACTTCGAACTGGCTGACCGTGCTACGTTGCTGGCTCAGTTTCCTCAACACCAGCTTGTAATCGAACAGCTTACTTAAAGCTTACATTGCCGTATTTCGATACAACCCGCACTTTCGTGCCTGTGCCTTTCCCGACCTTACCGACGTATTGTTTGGTCAGCTTTGGGCCCCGGTTACTACTGCCGTCATTTGGCTGAGAGGTAAAATGAAAAGTAGGGGAGGACGAGTGGTTGAAATTACCGTAACTAACTGTTACGTCGAAGTCAACATCATTCCCACTGGCAACGGGCAACGCTACGGATGAATACGACGACCGAATATCCAGATTGTTAACGGTAGCCGGGAGTTGTTCAATGCGGAACCCACCCGAAAAGCTGACGTCAATCTTACCTGACTCGCGTAACGTACCAATCTCAGCGTCGACATAGTCGATATTCGCATTTAGCTTGCCAATGTCGCCAATTCGCATCTTCCCAAATTTGTTAATCAGCGTTAGCGTGTTGGCCCGGTTCAGGTCCAGTTTTCCGTACGCCATCTCCAGTTTGGCCTGGTCGAGGGTGTTGATATTGGCGTTTCCGTAGGCCACGTCGATATCCGTCAACCGGCTGGTTAGCTCATTCGCCTGTACGTTGCCATAACGGCTGTAAACGGTCAGGGGCGCGTGGAAATCTGAAACCAGCGTGTTGCCAAACTTATTCCGGATGGTCAGCGCATTGGCGCGGGGCATAGTAACGGTATAATCGATTTTGACATAGTTACGGTCGCCCCCGTTCTTCCAGCGGTTGAAACTCCAGTTCGACGCTATGTTCTGATTGAAGTTCGTACGGACCAGGATCTGATTTCCTGAGCGTTTTTCTTCGATCGTGATGGCGTCGATGAACTGCTGGGTCCGCTCGTCGGAGCTTGCGCTGGCCGAGATGGTGATCTGAACGCGGATTTCGTTTTTATCCCACAACCCGACAGAAACCTGACCAAACTGATTATCAATGCTTAGGGCGTCGCTGGCCGTTACGTCATACAGTTTGATAATCGTCTTTTTTCGTTCAACAACTCCCGCCAGCGGGTCTTCTGCCAGCACCAGCAGCGGGACTAAATAAAACAGGCAGCTAAACAGGAATCGCATGGGCGGTTTGTTGTTTTATACACTGAATGACGCGCAGTTGCTCATTGAGTAAATTAATCTGAAGTTGTAAGTTCTGGATCATGGCCTGAATCAGCGTTTCCTGGTTAGGATTCTGCGGTAGTTCGGCCTTCAGCGTTTGGTAGTTTCGTTCCAGCCGGGTTAGGTCCGTCGAGAACTCTTCGTACAGTGCTGGATTCGTTTCCGCCAGTTGTTTGATCTCAGTCCGCTTTTCCTCGATGAGCTGCGTATAATACACTACCTCTTTCGCATAAGCTGGGCTGTTGACGGCCAGCTCGGGCTGCTGCGATACGCCGTAGCGCTGGTTGACGTAGAAGAAAGTGCCAGCCAGCAGCAAGACCGCAATAGACGCGGCTACCTGCCAGTTCGCCCGGAACCAGTTTTTTCGAGTGGTTTGCTGCTCCGTTGCGGTAGGATTGCGGTGGATCTCCCGAAATGGGGATTCCGGGCTGGCTGGTACCGGACCTAACTTCTCTTCCAGACGCGCCCAAAGGGCATCGGGTGGTTCATGTGCGTCGAAGGCTTCGCGGTTGTCGCGCACGAAACGTTCAAGATTGTCCTTCTTCATGGTTTGTTGTTTACTTTAATAATTCGAGTAGACGTTTTTTTCCACGTAAATACTGGGTTCTTGAGGTTGTTTCACTAATGTTCAATACGTTGCCAATTTCTTCGTGATCATACCCTTCAAACAAGTAAAGGGATAGAACAACGCGATAGCCTTCGGGAAGCTGATGCATCGCCCGGCGCACCCGATCAACTTCCAATTGTACGCCGGCTTCATCGTACGGCTCCTCATCGGCCAGGTCCGGCCCGTCGTCATCGCCATAATGTTGCCCCTCAAGGTCCGTCAGAACCAGCCGCCGGCCCCGCAGATGGTTAATGGCCCGATTCACGACAATCTGTTTCAACCAGGCCCCAAACGTACTCTGTCCCCGGAACGTAGTGATGTGGCTGAACGCATCCAGAAACGCTTCCTGCAACACGTCTTCCGCTTCGGCCTCATGATTCAGAATCCGCAGACAGACATTGTACATCGCCTTTACGTACTGTTGGTAAAGTTCATACTGCGCCCGTCGCTCGCCCGCCTGGCAGCGTTTGACCAGATCGGCGTGCCGGTCGGGGTAAGGGGTGGTTTCCAACAGAGTCAAGGCCTGGGTGGTTGGGAAGTAATCAATGAAAAGACGTAGCTGGAACGGAAACGTTGCACCGGTACGCAAAGATTTTTCTAAATTGAGAAAAACCCGTGTTGACTGCTGTTACAAGGAGAAGATTTTTGCAGTCGGTTGCTTTCTGACTAATGATCAAACACATACCTATTGCCGACTTCTGGGCGCTGAAACAGCAGATTGTGCTGGCTGACGTTCGTACGCCGGCCGAATTCGAGCAGGGACACGTACCAGGAGCGGTCAACCTGCCGCTTTTCAGTAATGAGGAACGCATTCAGGTTGGTACCACCTACAAGCAGGTCGGGCGCGAAGAAGCTATTCTGCTGGGGTTCGATCTAACCGGTGCCAAATGGTCAGGTTTTATCAAGCAGGCGCTGGAATGGGTGCCAGATAAACGAATCGCCCTGCACTGCTGGCGGGGTGGTATGCGGAGTGGCGCTATGGCCTGGGCGCTCAATCTGTATGGGTTCGAGGTGTATCTGATCGAAGGCGGTTACAAGGCCTATCGAGGCTGGGTACGAAGCTGGTTTGAGACGAAATACCCGCTCTGGGTGATTGGCGGAATGACCGGCTCGGGCAAAACGAAACTCCTGCATCAACTCACTATTCTTCAGGAGCAGGTGATCGATCTGGAAGAGCTGGCGCAGCACCAGGGATCAGCTTATGGCAGTATGGGAAAGCTGGTTCAACCAAGCCAGGAGCAGTTCGAAAATAACCTGGCCGAGCAACTTAGCGGACTGGATCGACAGCATACTGTCTGGATAGAGGACGAGAGCCTGATGATTGGCAAGCTGTCAATTCCTAAACCGTTCTGGCAGCAGATGCAGCAGGCGCCCATGATCGACGTACACGTTGATCTGGAGCAGCGGATCGACTACTTGGCTGAAGAATACGGACGCCTGGATAAAGAATTCCTGATTGCCAGTACGCAGCGAATACAGAAACGGCTTGGCCCCTTACAGACAAAACAGACGATCGCGGCTATCCTTGATGATCGAATGGCTGACTTTGTCCGACTGGTGCTGGTATACTACGACAAAACGTACCGAACGGCGCTAAACCAGCGGGCAAGCGATACCGTATTTCCACTAGAAATTAGCGGTAATGATCGGGCTGCTGATGCCCGCAAATTGATTGAATTAAGTCAAACGAGCTCACTACCTGACGCTGAGCCCATTCTTCATAGTAATGGAAACGATACCCTTTAAGCTTACCCAATATTCGCATGGAGCGGGCTGCGGCTGCAAAATCAGCCCCGCCATTCTGGATAAGATTTTACACAGTCCCGTTACGTATCAACCCGACGCACGCTTGCTGGTCGGTAACGATAAGCGGGACGACGCAGCCGTGCTGGACCTGGGCAACGGAACGGCACTGATCTCAACCACGGATTTTTTCATGCCCATTGTGGACGATGCCTACGATTTTGGCCGTATTGCGTCGGCAAATGCCATCAGCGATGTGTATGCGATGGGAGGGAAGCCGGTTTTGGCGATCGCTATTCTGGGTTGGCCCATCGATAAACTGCCGCCTGACGTAGCACAGCGCGTACTGGAAGGAGCCCGGTCAATCTGCGCGGAAGCGGGTATTACGTTGGCTGGTGGACACAGTATCGACTGCCCGGAGCCCGTGTTCGGCTTAGCCGTTAACGGAATGGTTAACATTGACCAGCTGAAACAGAACTCGACGGCTATATCCGGTTGTCAGTTGTATCTAACCAAAGCCCTGGGCGTTGGCGTGTTGTCGACGGCGCAGAAACGCGGTCTCCTCCGCCAGGAAGATGCCGAAATCGCCTTGCAGAGCATGACCCGGCTCAATAAACTCGGTGAATTGTTTGGACAAATGGACGGCGTAAAGGCCATGACCGACGTAACAGGTTTCGGACTATTGGGTCACCTGAGCGAAATGTGCGAGGGGAGTGGCTTGTCGGCGGTGGTGGAGTTTGACAACGTACCGGTTATTGAAAGCATACCCCATTACCTCGATCAGCGCTGTATTCCGGGCGGTACCCAGCGGAACTGGGCGAGCTACGGCCACAAAATTGGCGAACTGACCGATTTTCAGAAATACGTACTGGCTGATCCGCAAACCAGTGGTGGCCTGCTGGTAGCCGTAAGCGAAGACGGCACGACTGATTTCGAAAGCAAGTTGCAGGAACAGGGCTATTCGTTACGTAGTCTGGGTTATTTGCAGCCGCAGACTGATGGGCCGCTGATTACAGTGAAATAAGCGCGAATACCGCAGAAGGGTGGCCAGTGTGACGCACCGTGTTCTGTAACACAAAATCATATAGGGCCAGATAGTCAGCTGCGCTATTCTGGGAAGTATGTTAAAAAAAGCTAACAGGCCTGTTTCTAATAGGTAGAACTAGTTGAGTACTGACGTTTAGAGCGTGTTCAATCCTCCTTGGCTGTCATGATTAAACTAGCGCTATCAACTCTCTTCGTCCTATCTAATTTCTTGCTCTTTGCGCAAAAGCAAAACCTCGATTTTGAGCAGTCTGAGGCTAATGGTCAACCCAAAGGGTGGAGCCGGATTGGTGGTAACAATGCGTATGCCTTCGTTCTTGATTCGGCGGTAAAGCACGGCGGTCAGTCGGCACTCAAGATAGCTTACACGACTGGAACCGGTTTTTCGGGTGCGCATAGGAGCTTACCCGTCAACTTTGCTGGCAAAAAGATTACGTTGACCGGCTTTGTCAAAACGCAGGACGTTGGTCTTACCCCCGATTCGTTCGCCGGTTTGTGGGTGCGCATCGATAACGAAGCGGGCAACGCGCTTGCTTTCGATAATATGCAAAGTCGGGGAATCAAAGGAACCACCGACTGGCAATCGTATACCGTTACGGTGCCCATTGCCGACGGAGCCACGAGTATTCACCTGGGTGGATTGCTGGTAGGAAAGGGAACGGCTTGGTTCGACGATTTTACTGTGCTCGTTGACGATAAATCCATCGAAAAAGCTCCCTTGAAAGTTGTTAAGCTCGATAAGGCGCAGCTTGATACGGCTTTCAATAAAGGATCTGGGATTGAACTGGCTACCCTGACGAAGCAGCAAATAGATAACCTTACCCTGCTGGGTAAAGTATGGGGTTTCGTTAAATACTACCATCCGTCGGTTACGGAGGGGAATCACAATATGGATGCGGAGTTGTTCCGGATAATGCCAAAACTCCTGACGGCAAGGTCGAACGCTGACGTGAACAAAGCCTTACTTGCCTGGCTGACGACGTTTGGTACGGTAAAATCGACCCGCTCCGGGCAGAAAGATACCGTTGATGCTGTTCATAAACCCGACTATAGTTGGTTTCGCGAACTTGATGAGTCAGTACGCACTCAACTGGAAAATATTCGGCTGGCAAAACGGTCGGAGAAATCGTATTATATCGGTATGATGCCGCAGGTTGGTAATCCGGTATTTCAGCACGAAGCGGCTTACCGGCAGATGAAGACGCCTGACGTGGGCTACCGCCTTTTGTCGCTTTATCGTTTCTGGAATATTATTCAGTACTTTTTTCCGTATAAGCATCTTATTGGCGAGGACTGGAATAGGGTGCTGCCGGAGTTTGTTCCCAAGTTCGCGAACGCCCGTGATTCGCTCTCGTATCGGCTGGCGGCTCTTGAGCTTATTGGCCGTATTCACGATACGCACGCCAACGTCTGGGGCGACCCGATCATTGAGAACCAATACAAAGGCGATTATTACGCGCCTGTGCAGGTACGATTCGTTCAGAACCAGTTTGTCGTTACTAACTATTACAATGATTCACTCGGTACGGCGTCGGGTTTACGGCGGGGCGATGTAATCAAATCAGTCGATGGCGTGTCGACCGAAGCACTGGTGCAGAATCGGCTCCCTTACTACCCGGCTTCCAATAAACCAACGCAGCTTCGGGACATAAGCCGTAGTTTGCTTGCTGGTCATACGCCTACGGTCAGTCTGGAAATTGATCGTGACGGACAACCGATGACAGTTAAACTCAGCCGGTACAAACAGGAGCGGGCATCCTTTGATAACAAGATCGATTACAGCAGTTACCCAAAAGATAGCAGCTATCAACTGCTGCACCCTGACGTTGGGTACCTGTTTTTAGGCAATATCAAAGCCGACAAACTCCCGCAGATCATGCAGCGATTCAACGGCACGAAGGGTTTGGTTATTGACCTCCGTTGCTACCCTTCCGATTTTGTCGTGTTTTCGTTGGGGAAATACCTGATGACGCCTACTCCGTTCGTCAAGTTCACCGGTGGATCTATCCAAACCCCCGGCCTTTTCACTTGGAGTAATCCATTAAAAGTTGGCCAGCGAGGAGTGGATGATCCGTATAAGGGCAAGGTCATTATTCTGGTCAATGAATTGACGCAAAGTTCGGCTGAATACCACACGATGGCATTCCGGGCGGCTCCTGGAGCCCTTGTGCTGGGGAGCACTACTGCCGCTGCCGATGGTAACGTATCCGCTTTTTTGCTTCCGGGCGGTCTGAGTACCATGATCAGCGGCATTGGTGTCAACTATCCTGATGGTCGCGAAACGCAACGTGTTGGGGTTGGCGTCGACGTTGATATGCAGCCTACCCGAAAAGGAATTCAGGAGAACAAGGATGAGTTACTCGAAAAAGCCGTGTCACTGATTAGAGGTAGTAATCAGGCAAAATGAACCAGTAATAGTAAGTCTGTAATAAACCAGAGCGCACGTAAAGTAGAGGCTGAAAGCACGGCTTTACGTGCGGAATACGTCTGCCCTTCACCAAATTTTTTTGTAGTTTTGGTTGTTATAGAAGGATAGAAGCAAGCCTGATGGTTGATTATATTTCTGGATTGAATGAACCACAGCGGGAGGCCGTCATGCACGGTAACGGCCCGCTGATGATTATAGCCGGTGCCGGGTCGGGCAAAACCCGTGTGTTGACGTACCGCATCGCGCACTTGATAGAAACTGGCGTCGATCCTTTCCGGATTCTGTCGTTGACGTTTACGAACAAGGCCGCCGGCGAAATGCGGCACCGGATCGAGAAGGTTGTAGGAACCGAAGCCCGCAACATCTGGATGGGTACCTTCCACTCGGTCTTCGCCAAGAT
The DNA here is from genome assembly GCF_013375035.1 of Spirosoma sp. KUDC1026. Taxonomy (NCBI): domain Bacteria; kingdom Pseudomonadati; phylum Bacteroidota; class Cytophagia; order Cytophagales; family Cytophagaceae; genus Spirosoma; species Spirosoma sp. KUDC1026. The sequence continues at coordinate 813,315 of NZ_CP056032.1, forward strand.
TTTACGTATCGAGGCTAAAGCTCTTGGGTACACCAGCAATTTCTCCATTTACGACACCGACGACTCGAAGTCACTATTACGTAGCCTCATCAAGGAAATGGGGTTGGACGATAAAGTGTATCGTGTCAATAGTGTCTTCGGGCGAATCTCGGGCGCTAAAAACCGGCTGATTGGTCCGGAAGATTATTTAAATAACGCCGTCATCCAGGCCGACGATGAAGCCGCGCGGATGCCGCACATTGGCCGGATTTATAAACAATACGCAGCCCGTTGTTTCGCGGCCAACGCCATGGACTTCGACGATCTGCTGTACAATACGAATGTTCTGTTCCGCGATCATCTGGATATTCTGAATAAGTACCAGCACAAGTTTCAGCATGTGATGGTCGATGAGTTTCAGGATACCAATATTTCGCAGTACCTCATCACCCGGAAGCTGGCAGCTGTTCACCAGAATATCTGCGTGGTAGGAGACGACGCGCAGAGTATCTACGCCTTCCGGGGAGCGAACATTGAAAATATTCTCAACTTCCAGCGCGATTACGGGCAGGATACTGTCAAAATCGTTAAGCTAGAGCAGAATTACCGCTCGACCGACACCATTGTGCAGGCGGCTAACTCAATTATTGCCCGAAACAAAAACCAGCTCGAAAAACGCGTTTTCACGGCTAACGAAGCGGGGCCACTGATCGACGTTATCAAAGCATCGTCGGACAATGAGGAGGGACGGCTGGTAGCATCGGCTATTTTCGAAGCAAAAGTAAACGGGGCACTGACGAATAACGATTTTGCGATTCTCTACCGGACCAACGCCCAGTCGCGGGCGTTTGAAGAAGCCCTGCGGAAGGTAAGTATTAAGTACCGAATCATCGGGGGGCTTTCGTTCTACCAACGCAAAGAGATCAAGGACCTAATTGCTTACCTGCGCTTTACGGTCAATCAGCAGGATGAGGAAGCTTTCAAACGGATTATCAACCTGCCGAAGCGGGGAATTGGCGATACGACCATCGCCAAGTTGAGTGTTATTGCCGCCGAGCAGCAGGATTCCATCTGGGGGATTGTGTCTGATATCGGTAAATTCGTTGCCGGTCGGAGCGGGATTGCCATCGAGGGGTTTGCCGACCTGATCAAGAGCTTTATGCTGCTGCTCGACCAGAAAGACGCCTTCGAAGTAGCCTCGCACATTGCCAAGGCGTCGGGTCTGCTGAAAGAGCTGTATGACGACAAAACCGTTGAAGGGCTGGCGCGTTACGAGAACGTACAGGAGTTGCTGAATGCCATTAAGGAGTTCGTCGACAATCCGGACAACGAAGACAAAAGCCTGGGCGCGTTTCTGCAATCGGTCTCGCTGCTGACTACCGCCGATGAACGGGAAGATGACGGCGACAACGACAAAGTGACGCTGATGACCATCCACGCGGCCAAGGGGCTGGAGTTCAAAAACGTGCACATCGTCGGGATGGAAGAGGACTTGTTCCCCAGCCAGATGATGCTCGAAAGCCGGAACGATCTGGAGGAAGAACGGCGACTATTTTACGTAGCGATTACCCGCGCTGAAAAACGCCTGACGATGTCCTACGCCGAGTCACGGTACCACTTTGGACGCCTGAAAATGTGCGAGCCGAGCCGGTTCCTAATGGAAATTGATCAGAAGTATTTGAAGATGTCGAAGCTGCGTTCGGCGCCGAGCCGGATGGATTTCGATCGCCCCGAAAAAGATCGTAGCGAAAGCACATCGACGGGCTCCATGTCATTTGTCCGGTCGCTGGCTCAGAAAACAGCCCGGTCGCAGGCGCCCCAACCGCTTACGTCGCATACCCCCTCGGCCGATTTTGCGCCAACGAGTACGGCCGATCTAGCAACTGGTCAGCGGGTGGAGCACGCCAAATTTGGTTTTGGTACGGTTAAAAAAGTCGACGTGAACGGCACCGAGCGAAAAGCAACGATTCAGTTTGAGAAAGCAGGCGAGAAAGTCCTGCTGCTGAGCTTTGCCAAGCTGCGGGTGGTCGCTTAAATGATTTTGAGGATGATGAAAAAGTCGCTTGTCTGCAAAATGATCGCTGGTTTCATTATCTACCTGCTAATAGCTTTTGGTGCACTAGTAGCGCCCATACCAAGAGAGTTGAGAATGATAGTTGGGACAATATTTCTTTTAACTCCTATGGTGGGAACTATTGTACTGATGATTAGCAATAAAAAAAAGCCATGAGAACGTTACAATATCGATTGATTCTGACGCCGGAACCCGAAGGCGGATACACGGTGAAAGTCCCTGCTATTCGAGGATGTGTTACGTATGGCGAAACGGTGGAAGAAGCCATCGCTATGGCGAAGGATGCTATTGAAGGATGCCTGGAAGTTCTTAAAGAGGAAGGCCAGCCTATTCCTCCCGACGACAGTCGAACACTGGAGTATTCATTAAGTTTGGTAACAGAACTGGTATGAACCTGTCGTCCAAACGGCTAATCAAAATTCTTGAAGAACACGGATTTGTTCTAAAACGGATGGGAAAGGGAAGCCATCATATATTACAATCCAGATACTAAAATCACTGTACCGGTTCCCGTTCATAGCAAAGACATGAAAAAGGGTACGTTCTTCAGCGTTTTGAAGGAAGCAGGTATTGATCTGTCTACGTTAGATTAATAATACTGGGTACAAAATTTGCCTTACTCAGCGTTTCTCAGAAAACGATTAATTTCTTTCCATCCATTATTCATGAATTCCCGTTATGCGATTGCTTTTGGTTTAGTCATTACCACGCTGACTGTTGTGGCGCAGCCTGGCAGCGCGCAAACCGACGTAACGCAGGCTAACCTGGCGCAATCGGCGGCTCCTCAGTCGGGCACGACTGCTGGTGCCGGTAACTCACGCGTGGAAAACCTGGGCAATCAGGTAAATTCGGAGTATAACGAAATCAACCCAATGATTTCGCCGGATGGCCGGACCCTGTATTTTGCTCGGATCAGTCACCCGAACAATACGCATGGCGACAAAGGAAGTCAGGATATATGGTATTCGGAGCAGGATATGAATAACAAGTGGGGGCCCGCCAAACGCATGGGCTTCCCGCTGAATAAGGACGAATACAACTGCGCCTACAGCATTACGCCCGACGGCAATACCATGCTCGTAAAGGGGGCCTATGCAAACGGAAACTACGAAACCCGTGGGTTTTCGATCAGTAAACGGACAGCGAACGGCTGGTCGGCTCCGCAGAAAATAGAGATTCCCAGTTATACTAACATGAGCAAAGGGCAGTTCGACTGCGGATTCATGTCGGCTGATGGGAAAGTATTACTGATGGCGTTCAGCGAAAAGAAAAATAGTAAGGAAGACGACATCTACGTCAGCTTCCGGCAAAAAGACAACTCGTGGAGTAAACCGATCAGCCTCGGGTCGGACGTAAACACAAAATTCACGGAAACGACGCCGTTCCTGGCTCCCGATGGGGCAACGCTTTATTTCTCCAGCGATCGCGAGGGGGGGCAGGGGAGTAATGATATTTACGTCTGCAAACGGGTCGATAAAACCTGGCAGCACTGGTCGAAACCGGTCAATCTCGGTCCTACGGTCAACACAGACGGCTACGATGCGTATTACTCACTGGCTGCATCAGGCGAATATGCCTATCTGACGACCTTCAAGAACACACTGGGCAAAGGGGACATTGTTCGGGTGAAGCTAACCGATGAACAACCGACCAATCAACCCGGCAAAGTTGGGGGAGGAGAAGGCGATCTGGCTGCTGCGCCAACCGCAACCAAACCCGATCCGGTTGCGCTCATCAGTGGTAAAGTAATTGACCAGACTACGGGTAAGCCCGTCGAAGCCCGGATTATCTACCAGACCCTGTCGGATGGGGCAGAGGTCGGCGAGGCTACGTCCGATCCGATAACGGGCGAGTACAAAATTGTTCTGCCGTACGGGCAGAAGTATAGCATGCGGGCCATCGCCAAGAATTTTATTGCCGAGGGCGATAATGTTGATCTAACCCAGACCAAAGGTTTTCAGGAGATTAAAGGGAAAGAACTGAAACTGGTCCCGATTGAGAAAGGAAACACGATACGTATCAATAACATCTTCTTTGACACGGGTAAATCTGAACTGCGGCCGGAATCCAGTCCTGAACTGGATCGTCTGGTAACAACCCTGAACGAAACGCCCAAAATGGTGATCGAAGTGCGGGGACATACGGATAACACCGGTTCCAACGAGATCAATACCAAACTGTCGCAGGACCGGGCCGATGCCGTTCGGGAGTATTTTATCAGCAAAGGTATTGAACCCGATCGGGTTGCGAGTAAGGGTTTTGGCGAAAGCAAGCCCGTGGCGACCAACGACACCGACGCCGGCCGTCAGCAGAACCGTCGGGTTGAATTCATTATTGTGCAGAAATAAGCTGACCGCTAATCCATTTTTTCTCCCGTTGAGCAGGTTACCTGGTCCTGTCTTCCTATTTTTTCAATAGGTGAATGGTATGTGTGTTAGCTTTACTCAAAACTAACATACATACCATGAAACGTTTCCCGCTATTTATCGCCCTTGTCCTACTGGCTTTCTCCGCCGTTACCACGTCGGCCGTTGCTCAATCTAAGCCGGGAGCATCTGACGTAACGACGTCCGATCCCAAGCTTGATTCGCTGACCAAACTATCGCAGAAATACCTGAACGACAATCAGCCCGATTCGCTCTACGCACTCATGGCGGAGAGCTTTAAAGCGCAGATCTCAGCCGATAAAATGAAAGAAGTATCATCGCAACTTGTTGGTCAGCTCGGCAAATGGACAGCTATTGAACCCAAAGGTGTGCAGGATGGCGTGGGAAAATACAAAGCTACGTTTGCGCTGGCCGCGCTGGATTTCTTTATCGGTCTGGACAAACAGGGAAAAATTGAAACCTTCCTGTTTAAACCCATCACTGAATGAAGTATAGCTGTGGTCTGGTAGTGGTAATGCTGCTACTGATGGGCCTGAATGGTGTGGCACAGCCTGCCAGCCAGGCCGTCGACTCCATAGCCACCCTGGTTCGAACGTACTACAATGCGCGTCAGGCCGATAGTATCTATGCGCTGACAGATGCTTCCTTCAAGAAGGCCGTTACGGGGGCACAATTCAACCAATTCATTACCAGCTCCTTTTCCGAACTGGGGTCATGGATGTCAACGGGAGAGCCCCGGATTGCTGCCGATGGCTATCATTACCCAGTCCATTTCGCGAACGGAACGCTGGAATTTTTACTAACTCTTAACAATCAGCGGCAAATTGCTGCCCTAGCGTTGCAACCGGTTCAGACGCCTAAACCGACGCGTGCTCGCCAGAACATACTGACTAATAATCCCCTGCAAAGTCCACTGGATCGACAGGTTGATTCTGTCGTTTCAGTTTACATGAGCAAACCCGAAGCGGTGGGCTTGAGTGTGGGTATTCTACGCAAGGATAGTCTATTTACATACGGTTACGGCGAAACCCGGCTTGGTAGCAGAGATACGCCAACCGGTAATACCCTATTCGAAATCGGTTCAGTTTCCAAGACGTTTACGGCGGTTCTCCTGGCTGATGCTGTTCGGCAGGGACAAGTGAAACTAGACGATCGGGCCAGCCAGTACCTGCCCGATTCACTGCCTCCGTTGCGTTATGATGGGGTCGACGTTACGTTACGGATGCTGGCCAATCACACGTCCGGGTTACCGAGGCTCCCGGTAAATCTAAACTCCAGTCGTTTGTATGACCCGCAGAATCCTTATGCGCACTATGACGAACAGGAACTGTTCACATACCTGAAAACCGTTGCGTTTGTCCACAAACCAGGTACTACGTATGACTATTCAAATCTGGGAATGGGGCTGCTCGGAACAATTCTGAGTCGACGAACGGGTAAATTGTACGAGCAGTTACTGACTGAGGTAATTGCCAAGCCGCTTGGGCTGTCGAACACCCTTATTACGTTGCCCGTCAGTAAACACCTGGCGCAGGGGTATGATCAGTCAGGGAAAGCAGTTCATTCCTGGGAGTTCAAAGCGCTGACAGGAGCGGGCGGGATTCGATCAACGACCGATGATCTGTTGCTGTACCTGCAGGCCAATCTGGGGAAAGCACCGGGCCGCCTGCGTTCGGCTCTCCAGTTAACCCAGCAACCGACCTACACGGATACGCAGTCTCAGCCAACAGTGGGACTGGGCTGGCATATTAATCCGAAAACGGGCTGGCGATGGCACAACGGCGGGACGGGAGGCTTCCGAAGTTTCGTGGGTTTTGACCCGAAAAAAAAGACGGGAATTGTCGTGCTGACTAACGCCCAGATCGATTCGCCGGACGAAGTTGCCAGGCAGCTAATTAAAGCGGTTGGGCTTTGAACCAAATGCTGATTTACCGGTATTAACTACATACAACCGTTTAACTAATAGCAACTTTATGCAACTCAACGTAGGCTGCGAACTGTCGTTTGACGCCCAGGAATCAACACCAATTGTCTTAATGCTGCGCCCACGCTCCGGGGCGGGTCAGTGGATTATCCGCGAAGCGTATCAAATTACCCCGTCTGTTACGGTAACTGAGTTTACTGATCTGTACGGAAATCTGTGCCAGCGAGTTGTTGCGCCAGAAGGACCATTTTCTATTCATTTCTCGGCCAGTGTTCAGACGTCCGACGTGATCGACGTAGCACCCGGTGCCCCCTATACGCCCGTTGAGGAACTGCCCGATGACGTACTTCACTATACCTTGCCCAGCCGCTACTGCGAATCGGATAAACTCGGCGAACTGGCAACGGAAATTACAAAGAATGCTGAACCGGGCTACGATCAGGCCGAGGCAATCCGTAAATGGATACATGACAACGTAAAATACCAGTATGGTACCAGTGATGCCAGCACCTCTGCGGCTGATACGGCCGATAAACGAATCGGCGTATGCCGGGACTTTACGCATCTGGGGATTTCGCTTTGCCGGGCGTTAAATATTCCGGCTCGAATGGTCGTTGGTTATCTATATCAGCTCGACCCGATGGATTTACATGCCTGGTTTGAGGCTTATGTTGATGGACGATGGTTTACCTTTGATGCAACGCAGAGCGAACCCCGTGGCAATCGGGTAACGGTAGCCTACGGACGAGATGCCGCCGACGTGGCTTTTACGACACAATTTGGGGCTATGACCCTGAATGATATGAAAGTTTGGGTAGACGCCGATACGTCAGATACAGATAGTCAAAATAATTCAGAATCAGCACCAACCGTTTCATCATCGGTGGGGTCTACTAATCAAAACGGCTAACAGCACATGAAAAAACGACTGCTTTTCTGCGCTTTTGCGGGATCTCTGGCGAGTTGCCAACGTGAGGGCGATATTCAACCGGCCAGGGTATCTGTAGCCAGCGAAGTGGTCGGTACCTATGAAACGAACGCGTTCACGGACGTGCTGCACGTAGCGACTCCGGCTAATCAGATGCCGACTATAAACGTAACGGCTGAGACAGACACTACGGTAACAATGACGTACACAAATCCGTACCCGTCATTAAGCGAAGACCAAATTTCGCATGTGCTGGTACGTCGGCAGGCCGAAGGTGTTTATTTCTGGACGAATGATACGCTGATCGGCTCCCTGCAGAATGATCGTGCGTTCACGAGCCGTGGTATTGAGAAGCAGGCAGAAGTCCTCCGTATTAACGCAGTTCATTCGAATAAAACGGTACGCTTTGTCGGTTTTAAGTAACTGGACCACACTATTCGGAGAATTCTACTTACTCATACAAAAAAACACCCGTTAGCCATAATTTGGCTGACGGGTGTTTTTTTTATGGGGCTAATTAATGAGATAATATGGTTAGAATGAAAAAGGTGATGCGTTTAGAGTGATTTTGACGCTGAAAACGAAACAAACATCATGTGTACAGAATTGTTTGGCGAATTTTTATGTATTTTTAAGAACTTGCATAAATCTTTTAAGAATGTTTGACTTAACGTTCTTTTAATAATGTAGATTTGTTGCTTTAATTATGCCAAACTAGTGGATGAGCCAATTTTGTATGGTCAGAACCGTCTAGTAGGGAATAAGTAAGCGCAGTACCTTCATCGACAAGTCTTAACCTATAGTGCTAATTACATTGCTCCCTGTTTCTAGGGTATTCTACCTGTCCGCCCGGGCGGATCGCGATGCCGTTAGGCGTGCTCCTGACTCCTCAAATTTCCTGCATTCTTCCAAAGGACTACCACGGGTGGTCTGCTTGATAGTTTAGTGCCTGTTTCCAATTGTTTTCTTAACCAATCAGATCAAGTTAGTATGTATAAAAGACTACTTTGTTTATTTCTGAGTGTACTGCTGATCGGGACAGCGTATGCCCAGACTCGAACGGTTACCGGTAAGGTAACCTCGTCGGAAGACGGCTCCTCGCTGCCCGGCGTATCCGTAATTGTACCCGGCACAAAGACCGGTACCACGACCAATGCGGATGGTCAATTTAGCCTGAGCGTACCAGCTGGCGCGCGGGCACTAACATTCTCGTTCGTAGGGTTTGTTACGAAACGGGTAGAGATTACCGGAAACACTGCCAACACGACGCTGGCTCCGGACGATAATGTCCTGAACGAAGTAGTTGTAACGGCCGGCGGTTTGACGGCGCAACGCCGGGAGCTGGGTAACCAGGCAACAACGATCAACTCGAGGGAGATCACGCAGGGAAAGTCTCAGAATGTAGCGTTCGGTCTGTCGGGTCGGGTACCAGGGTTGCTGGTAACAGCGGTAAGTAGCGGAGTTAATCCGAACTACCGGATCGTACTACGGGGTAACCGCTCGCTGACGGGTAACAACCAGGCGCTGATCATTATCGATAACATCATTTCGACGAGCAGCATTCTGGGTAACCTGAATCCAGAGGATATTGATGACATTCAAGTACTTAACGGTGCTGGTGCGGCTGCGCTTTACGGGTCGGATGCATCGAACGGTGCTCTGATCGTGACGACTAAGAAAGGGAAGGCAGGCGTAACGCAGGTTAAAATATCAAACACAACTACGCTGGAGCGGGTAAGTTACTTACCGCAATTGCAACGTGGCTTTGGTTCAGGTACGACGCCTGATGACGTACCAACCTACACACCTTACGAGAACCAGCAGTATGGTCCAGCCTTCGATGGTTCAATCGTGAACATCGGTAAACCGTTGCAGGATGGTTCAATTCAGTCGGTACCTTATAACTATAAAGGTTCACGGGAAAACTTCTGGCAGACGGGTGTCGCTAACCAGACTGATTTCAGTATTTCGTCGGGTGACGAAAAATCAACCTACTACATCTCGGGTCAGTATTTCGACCAGAAATCGACCGTACCATACGAAGGCTATAAGCGGTATAGTGTTCGGGCAAACAGTACCCGTCAGATCTACAAAAATCTGACCGCAATTTTCAACACGAACTTCATTGCGAACCGCTACGACCAAAGTAGTGCTACTGCTGCTGCATATGAAAACTTGCTTATGTCGCCTGGTCAAGTTGACGTAACGCAGTATGAGAACTGGCAGACCGATCCATTCGCAAATCCGAATGGCTATTTCAACGAGTACTACCGGAATCCCTATTTTACGCTGTCGAACTATCGCACAAAGACCCGTAACGACTATTTCCAGGGGAACCTAGAACTAAAATACCAGCCTGTTCGCGGGCTGACGCTGACGGGACGTGTTGGTATTACGGCTCGGAACAATTCGTACAAGAGCACGGTGGGTAAATTTGTTTACTCGGATTATACGAAAAGTATCTCGGGAAGCTCGAAAACGGACATTGCCGGTAGTGTAACCGACTACAGTGGTTTTTCTACGCAGCTGGTCAACGACTTCCTGGCGCAGTATAAAACGAACATCACGAAAGACTTTGCGTTTGACGTGGTGTTGGGAACGACCTTCCGGAGCAACAGTTCAAAAGATTTGAGTGCCAGCGCTAATGGCCTTGTTATCGATGGACTGTATAATCTGGGTAACTCATTGAATAACCCAACGGCCGGTGAAGCTAACTATATGGCTCGTCAGATTGGTGTATATGGCGAAGCTCGGTTTGGCTTCAAAGAGTACTTGTATCTGCACGTAACAGGCAGGAACGACTGGCGGTCGATCCTCGAAAAAGAGAATCGTTCGTTCTTCTACCCATCGGCTGACGTATCGTTTATCGTAACGGATGCCTTCCCGGCGCTGCAAACCAACAACTGGTTACAAAGCCTGAAATTACGGGGCGGTGTATCGCAGGTTGGTCAGATTAACTTGGGGAATTCGACCAACTTTGGTGCATATTCACTACTGACTACTTTTAATCAGGCATATGGTTATCCATACGCAAGCGGTGCCGGTTTCTCCATCGGTAACCGGTTAGTGTCATCAAATATCAAACCTGAAAAAACGAATGGTATTGAAGCTGGACTCGACTTTGAGTTGAAGAAATACGGTGTTAATGGTGGTTTCACGCTTTATAAAACGAACACTGTTGACCAAACGATTGTCGTAAACGTTTCAACGGCAGCCGGCTTCCAGGAGCTGTTGACAAACGTTGGTGAAGTAGAAAATAAGGGGCTTGAGTCCTACCTGAGAATTACACCAATCAAAACGGCCAGTGGTTTTGAGTTTACGGTGGGCGGTAACTACACGTTGAACCGTAATAAAGTTTTGTCGCTATCTGATCAGTCAAATCAGTTGATCATCAATAGCCAGGGTTCTTCTGCTCAAGTCTTGGCAAAAGTTGGTTCGCCATTTCCGCTCTTACAGACAACGACGTATAACCGGGACCCACAGGGACGTATTATTGTTGATCCTATCACGGGCTATCCAGCTAGTAACGGTACCTTCAGTGACGTTGGCATTACAACTCCCCCGCACATTCTGGGCTTCAACACCCTGTTGCGTTACAAAGGGTTACGCTTTACGACTTTGTTCGAATACCGGAATGGACATTACATCTTTAACGCTATTTCGGGCGGTTATGATTTCTCGGGAGCGGGTATTCGTACGTCCTGGTACAATCGTGACCGGTTCGTGATTCCAAACTCGTCCTATCTGGCAGCCGATGGTAGCTACGTAGCTAATACGAACATCGCTGTACGCAGCGGTGGTGCCGACTTCTGGACGGACCCAACACGGAACACAAACATTGGCGAGAACTACGTCAACTCAGCTGGCTTCTGGAAACTTCGCGAAGCGACTATTGCGTATGATTTCCCACAAGCTCTGCTGACTAAGACAAAATTCATCAAAGGAGCTACCCTGAGCGTTCAGGGACGTAATCTATTCATTTGGGTACCTAAATCAAACCTATACACGGACCCAGAGTATAGCGCCAACGGAACTGACAGTAATGCTGTTGGGATCACAAACCTGGCACAAACGCCACCCGCTCGTTACTTCGGCGGTACCGTGTCGTTAACGTTTTAATAGATAAACAATGAAAAAAAATCACATATATTGGGTTCTGTCGCTGCTATTGCTGGCTACGTCATCCTGTAACGACTATCTGGACATTAATACCAATCCGAACTCGGCAACCGTCGTATCGGCCCCCCTGGTGCTACCTCAGGCTATCGTTGGTTCAGCTTCATTATCTGTCAGCTACAATAACTACGGCGGGCATTTCGGGGGTTATCTGGCCAACGCCGGTGGTTTCTCTGCTTTCGGCAACTTACTCAACTACAACATTACCCCAATTGATTATAATGGTCTGTGGGTAAATACGTATGACAATCTGGAAGATTACAAATACGTAATCACCCAGACGGAGGGCTTGGACGAGCAATCGTACTATAACGCAGTCGCCAAGATCATGACGGCTTTAAATTTTCAACGGCTGGTCGATGCGTTTGGTGATGTACCGTATTCGGAAGCTTTGGGAGGTAACGGAAACCGAACACCAAAGTACGATTCAGCTCCGGTGATTTATCAGGACCTGGTCAACCAACTGGACAACGCAATTGCGATCATTAACAACGCTAAATCGCCAATCGCGCTGAATTCATCGTCCGATCCTATGTTTGGTGGTAACATGACAAGCTGGAAACAGTTTGCCAATACGCTGAAACTGCGCATGCTGATTCGTGTATCGGGTGTGTCGTCGTTGTCATCGTTTGTTACAACAAAGTTTGCTGCGCTGGATAGAACACTTGGTTTTATTACTACCGATGCAATTGTCAATCCTGGTTATGTGAAGCAGGATGGTAAACAGAATCCCTTGTGGAACTCATGGGGCTATACGGTAGCTGGTGCTTTGTCAAACTCTTCCCGTATTCCAACACAGTTTATTTATGGCTTCTACAAAGGTCAGAAATTGACTGATAACGGTCGGGGTGCTGTCATCTTCAAGAACTTCTCGGCGGGTACAACGCCTGTCAATCAGCTAGGAAACGAAGTAAACGCACCAACGATCATTACCAACTACCCAACTTGGTATACCGGTACCTACAGTAGCGCATCGAGCATCTCGAACTCGCTGGGCATTCTGAAAGGCCCCTCGATGGGACAGCCCATCATGCTGGCGGCTGAATCGTATTTCCTGCAGGCCGAAGCGCAATTAAAAGGTTTCCTGACCGGCGACGTAACAACCAGCTTCAATCAGGGTATTACGCAGTCGTTCACGTATCTCTATAAGGACGTAACGAACGTTGTATCTTCTACAAAGAACGTTGCAACGGACGTAGCGGCCTACAAAACCGACAACGCAGGCAGCTACCTGGTGAACATCAACCTGGCAACGACCAACGCACAACGTCTGGAAGCAATCATTACGCAGAAATACATTGCGGTGAACATGATCAATTCCGATGAAGGCTGGAACGAGTTCCGTCGGACGGGGTATCCTGTCACGAACCCAGCGGGCAACGGTTATACGAACATCGCGTCGAACAAATCGAACTCAACGCGGGCTGATAAAATGATTACTCGAGTGCTGTACCCATCGTCGGAGCAGTCGTATAACGCGGCTAACTACCGGCCCATTAATCAGTTTGCCGATTTAATTTTCTGGGATCCTAATTGATCAATAGACACATGAAACTAGTTAAAAATATAATTGGCTTGTTCGTGCTGGCGACTACGTTGAGCTCCTGTCTGAAAGACACGCTTTCGTTAGATCCGGCCACTTCTACGAACGTAATTGAGTTCAAAAACCCCAGTAGCTTTGTCTCACCCTACGGCAGTAAATATGCGCTGTACACCCGGGCATTTGACTTAGCTGCAGAAAACGAATACCCTGTCACAGTTAGCTACTCTGGTGCCAATGTTGCGCCGGAAGATATAACAGTTACGCTGGGTACAAACGAAGCTGCCCTGACGCAGTACAACACAGAACAGCATACGACCTATGACCTGATTCCGGCTACACTGTACAGCCTGCCAGCTTCGGTTGTCATTCCAAAAGGACAGCGTACAGCAACGGTAGCGCTGAAAGTTAAGAGCAACCAGTTTGATTTTACGAAGAACTATGTGTTGCCTATTCAGATCAAAACAGCTTCAACCGGCGAAATCAGTGGTAATTTCGGTACAATCCTGTTGAGCGTAAATGCTAAAAATAAATACGATGGCGTTTATTCAACAACTGGAACGATGGTAGACGTAACGAACGCAGCCTTCAAAAGCCTGTCTTCAGCTGGTCAGAAAGTTGAATACACATTGGAAACGATCTCGGCAACCAAGTGTGTGCTGGTTGACAATGTATATTATGGTTCGCCGATTACTCCTTTCTGGACCGGTACAGGTGTGAGTGGCTACGGCAGCTTTTCGCCAGTTATTGAATTTGATCCCGCTACGGACAAAATTATCTCGGTGACTAACTATTATGGTCAACCTGCCGGTAATACTCGTTCTGCTGCGCTTGATCCAACGGGTACGAACACATATACCGCGTCGAATAAGACGATAAAAATTAAGTATCAGATGAAGCAACCGAGTGCTGTAGCTGCTTCGCCAAACATCCGCGTTACCTGGGACGAAACCTGGACGTATCTGAGAGCCCGTTAATCGGTTTTGTTTTCCAATAAATAAACCCCACTCATTACTGAGTGGGGTTTATTATTTTAAGGTATTCGATGTAAGAACTCTACAGCTCTATATACCATGAAATCAATCCTTCTATCAATCAGAGACTTTCATTTTATCAACTATACGCGAAAAGGATATCCGGAGGAAAAAGCATACAAAGAAGCCCGGCAATCAGTAATTGCTTGGTTGCTAGGCTGGTACACGGCTTTGTTAATTAGTGCAATTCTAATTGGTCGTGAGTTGAGCATCAGGTTAATTCCTAAACTTGAACGTAATTATTTGAACGATACTTTAGTCGGCTTGATGGCCATGGCTCCTTATGTCGTCATCATGTGGCAAATAACCAGAAGTCTAAATGATATTCCGGTGGATAAAACAATTTCGTACAAACGACTGGCCTGGACAGCAATATCTGTTGCTATTGGAGGAGTTATCATGACACCTTTATTGCCTTTTCTTATACAAGAAATTATCAATCAGATTGGTAGAAAATAACAAGTAGTTACAGCTCAAACAAAAAACCGGGGGGCTAGCGTTAGCTAACCCCCCGGTTCTATATTGAAGCAACTTGAAATTAGACAGGTACGGCGTAGTAGTACATCCGTGAGCTGTTTGGATACATCCCGATCAGCATCAGACCTTCGCCTTCTTTCACGGTCGACATTACTGCCTGCAGGTCTTTCGTTGTCTTAACGTTTTTACCGTTGGCTTTCACGATGATGAAACCTTCTTCAATGTCGGTTTCAGACAGTTTGCCATCCGTCAGCTTGCTGATCCGAACGCCACCGCTCACGCCGAGCTGTTTCGCTTCCTGGGCGCTTAATTCCTGGAAGCTGGCACCTAGTGAGTTCAGTGATGAGCTAGCGGCTGCTACGTCCGCTTTTTTGATGATCTCATTGTTGCCATTGCGGTTGCGCAGTTCAACTTTGAAATCACGTTCGGTGCCGTTCCGATTGACCGTTACCGTTACCGCATCACCTGGGCGACGACGACCGATGATTTCGCGCATCTGAGCGTCTGAATCCAGCGACTGACCTTCCATTTTGATGATAACGTCACCTTTCTGCAGACCAGCGGCTTTGGCAGCACCTTTGTCGACGACTTCCTCAATGTAGATACCACGACCTACTTTAACATTTTTCTCTTTGGCAACCGTGCTGTTCAGTTCGATCGGACGGATACCGATATAACCGCGTTGTACGTTGCCATACTTCAGCAGGTCGGCCGATACTTTCTTCACCAGCGATACGGGTACTGCAAAGCCGTAGCCGCTGTAATAACCCGTTGCCGAAGCAATAGCCGAGTTGATACCAATCAGTTCACCACGTAGGTTTACCAGAGCACCACCCGAGTTACCGGGGTTGATGGCTGCATCCGTCTGGATAAAGGCTTCTACAGGTGCGTCGGGCTGTGGATCGTTCCGGTCAATGTTCTGATCCAAGATACCAATCCGGCGACCTTTGGCGCTCACAATACCCGCTGTAACGGTCGATTCCAGATCAAGTGGATAACCAACAGCCAGAACCCATTCGCCCAGTTTAAGGGCATCAGAATCACCCAGAACAACGGTTGGCAGGTTATTAGCCTCAACTTTGATGACAGCCAGGTCGGTCAGCGGGTCAGTGCCGATCACTTTTGCTTTAAAGCTACGTTTGTCGGTCATGATCACCTCTACTTCGTCGGCGTCCTGAACAACGTGGTTGTTCGTTACAATATAGCCGTCTTTGCTGATAATAACACCCGAACCCGACGCCTGTCCGCGCTGACGGCGTGGCTGCGACTGACCACCACCGAAACCTTCGCCGAAAAACTCCTTAAAGATATCAGGAACCTGTTGCTGACGTACCGTACGCGTCATCGTTGTCCGAATGTGTACGACCGTCGGTGTAACCAGTTCGGCAGCGGTAGAGAATTCGTTAGGGGTAGACATTGGTCCGTTGCCCGTCAAGGCAGCCAACCGTCCGGTAATCGTGGGGGTACCCGACGATTCGTTGAAAATGACATCCCGATTGTTAAAACCCAGCAGGTTGTAAGCGGCCAGCGTTACAACACTGGACAAGAGAGCCATTATTGCTAGTAATTTCCAGTTGCTTTTCATGGTTAATGTTAAATTCAGAAACTTTCTTTTTGTGTTGTTTAGGACCTTTCAGTCTGCCAATATAACGGAAAGTCATTCGCGAAAAATTCGGGACCTGAGCTTACTTAACAAAAATTAACAGCTCTTGGTTAGCACGTTTTTCTCAAACCCGAACTGACATAATCGCACAAACGGGCAGCCTGTAAACTATGTATATCAATTCACGTTCCAGAGAGGCTTACGAACTGATTATCTGCCATTTTGGCTATATTTTTATGGATAAGATGGTAAACTCCGACAATATGGCCAACTGTTCATTAAACCAAACAAACGATGGCGCTTTATCCACTAAAATCGAGTGCCAGAGAAAATTACGCGGAATAAAAAAACGAGGGACTGGAAATAGTCCAGCCCCTCGTCAAAACGCATCAGTGCGTTAGAAATTCTCAGTCGTCAGTGCCGCTCAATAGGCCAAGGGCCTTCTCGGCTGCTGCCTGTTCGGCTTTTTTCTTACTGTAGCCACTACCCGTAGCGAAAGGCTCGTCGTTCACCAGTACCTGCGCAATAAACTCGCGGAAGTGACTACTACCCTTCTCCGACAGAATCTCGAAGCGAATCTCTTTACCTTCCCGTTGCGACCACTCGATCAACCGGCTTTTGAAATTGCCGTTGTTCTGCACAACCGACTCGATATCGTAGTGCGAGAGCAAGCTCTTCAGGATGAAGCGACGGGAGAACCGAAAGCCTTTATCCAGGTAAATCGCTCCTACCAGCGCTTCCAGAGCGTCGCCATACATAGACGTACGGGCAGGCATGGCGCGGGTACGGCTACCGTCGTACTCGATAAGCTGATCCAGACCAATCTTACGGGAAATTCCGTTCAGTGTTTCCCGGTTCACGATCCGGGAGCGTACTTCGGTCAGGAAGCCTTCGTCTTTGTAGGGATACTTTTTAAAGAGATACTCGGCGATGATCATGCCCAGCACGGCATCACCCAGATACTCCAGCCGCTCGTTCGATTCACGGAAGCCTTCAATGGCCGTAGCTTTCGAAGCCGACGTGTGCCGTAACGCCAATTGGTATAACCCCAGGTTAGAGGGGCGCTCGCCGATGATATTCGCTATCGACCGACGCAAATTTTTGCGCGGGTGACTACGATCAGGCCGGTCTTCGCTAGGTCGGGCGTCGCCACGCCGGAACCAGTCGAAAGGATTGAGCAAGTTACGGGGCAAAGCGAGTTGCACGAATTAGCTAAGTTTTCGGAAGATAATTATGGCGTTGTGCCCGCCGAAACCAAAAGCATTGCTCATTACGGTTGTCAGAGAACGAGCCTGAGCCGTATTGAAAGTCAGATTAAAGCGCGGGTCAATCTCTTCGTCTGGTGTGAAGTGATTGATTGTTGGAGGCACCAGTTGGTGCTCCATCGCTTTCAGACAGGCAATAGCTTCAACAGCACCAGCCGCTCCTAAGAGGTGGCCAGTCATTGATTTCGTCGAACTAATGTTCAAGTTAAACGAATGTTCGCCAAAAAGCTGATGAATTGCTTTTAATTCCTGAGGATCGCCGATGGGTGTCGACGTTCCGTGGGTATTGATGTAATCAATTTCGGTTGGCTCGATGCCTGCATCATCCAGCGCATCTTTCATGGCCAGATAAGCGCCCAGCCCGTCCGGGTGGGGAGCTGTGATGTGGTACGCATCCGAAGACATACCACCGCCAATCAGCTCAGCGTAGATTTTCGCTCCGCGAGCCTGTGCGTGTTCGTATTCTTCCAGAATAATCGCGCCCGCACCTTCGCCAAGCACAAAGCCATCGCGGTCTTTGTCGTACGGACGAGAAGCCGTTTCGGGCGAGTCATTCCGTTCCGACAGGGCACGGTTGGCGTTGAAGCCACCAATACCGGCCCGGGTAACGGCCGCTTCCGAGCCGCCCGCTACACACATATTCATGCGGCCCAGCCGAATGTAGTTGAACGCGTCGATAATTGCGTTATTCGTTGACGCGCAGGCCGATACCGTTACGTAGTTCGTTCCCCGGAATCCATATCGCATCGAAATCTGACCCGACGCACTGTCGGCAATCATTCGGACGATAAAGAAGGGGTTGATACGAGGAGTACCATCGCCTTTAGCGTAGTCGATCATTTCGTCCTCGAAGGATTTCAGCCCGCCAATGCCAGAGCCCCAGATAACACCGACCTTGTTCTTGTCGAGGGTATCGAGGTTAATATTTGCGTCGCGGACAGCTTCATCGGTGGCAATAAGCGCGTAATGGGTAAACATATCCATTTTACGGGCTTCCTGCCGCGGAATGTGCTGCGTCACGTCAAGACCTTTTACTTCGCAGGCGAACTGCGTACGAAACTTGCTCGCGTCAAACTTCGTAATGGGACCGGCCCCGCTTACGCCGGCGGCCAAGTTGTTCCAGTAAGTGGGTACATCGTTGCCGATGGGCGTCAGCGCGCCGAGGCCGGTCACTACGACTCGTTTGAATGTCATACAGAATTACTGCGTGATAAACAGGAGCTCACCGGCTTGCGGCCGGATCGCTTTCCTGGGCGCTGATCCTGCGATACTAAAGCCGGATCAGCAACTGGGTTTTAGCAATAAACTGATTGCCGGAAAGCAAACAGAAAAAACAGGGGTTACCTGTTTTTATTATTTTTTGAGGTGCGTTTCGAGATAATCGATAGCAGCACCAACCGTAGCGATTTTCTCTGCGTCGTCGTCAGGGATTGGCAGGTTGAATTCTTTTTCAAATTCCATGATCAGCTCAACCGTATCCAGCGAGTCAGCGCCCAGATCGTTGGTGAAGCTTGCTTCAGGAGTAACTTCTGACTCTTCAACACCTAGTTTTTCAACAATGATGTTCTTTACTTTTTCTGCAATTTCTGACATTTTAGTAGACCGTTGGGGTTAAAAAACTGCGCAAATAAACAGATTTACCACGGGATTGTCAAACAATTTTTTGAGCTTATAAACGTTGAAATAAGCTGCTATTTAACGATTAAAGTACTGATTATTAATACTATGACTAGCTATTACGTTTTCTATACAAGTATAGTAGGAAAAGTAGATAAACGCGTAGTTCACGGCTTTTGCGCACCTTTACGGTAGTAATCTAATCAACTCCTGATGCAAATCCCCAAACTAAAGCATACCAGCGGAAACCGCTTTTTTCTGATGGCGGGCCCCTGTGCGATTGAGGGCCGTGATATGGCGCTGCAGATTGCCGAGCGCATTGTGACGATCACCGACAAGCTAGGTATTCCGTATATTTTTAAAGGTTCGTACCGGAAGGCGAACCGGACCAAACTAAATTCCTTTACGGGTATCGGTGACGAACTAGCCCTGTCGATTCTCAAAGAAGTAGGGGATACGTTTGACATTCCGACCGTAACGGACATCCACGAATCGGAAGAGGCTGCTATGGCCGCGCCTTCCGTGGATGTACTTCAGATTCCTGCTTTTCTCTGCCGCCAGACCGAACTGCTGGAAGCAGCCGCTAAAACCGGCCGGGCGGTCAACGTAAAAAAAGGGCAGTTCCTCTCTGGCGAAAGCATGGGCTTTGCCGTTGAAAAAGTAAAAGCCACGAACCCCGATGCAACGGTTTTCCTGACGGATCGGGGAAATTCGTTCGGCTACGGTGATCTGGTTGTCGACTACCGGAACCTGCCTGCCATGCAGGCGCACGGCGTCCCGGTGGTGATGGACTGTACGCACTCATTACAGCAGCCAAATCAGGCATCAGGCGTGACGGGGGGCAAACCCGCCCTGATCGCGACGATCGCTAAGGCGGCTATTGCCGTTGGCGCCGATGGTCTGTTTATCGAAACACACCCGGATCCGTCCTGCGCCAAATCAGACGGCGCTAATATGCTGCCCCTGGACCAGTTGGAAGCTATGCTGGAGCGGCTGGTACGCGTTCGGGAAAGTATTTTGTAATATCCTGTAAACAGAAACCGCACCGGTCCACCGGTGCGGTTTCTGTTTACAGGACAATCGATTCGCAGATATAAGTTGGGATGATGCCGGTGGCCAGGATACGGATTTCCGCTTCGGAAGGGGCAGTATTACCCGAGAGGACCAATACCGTATCCAGGCCAAATTTATTCCCTCCGCTAATGTCGGAACGTAACGTATCGCCCACCATCAGAATATCCCGTTTGCTGATGGTGGGCGTTTGTTCCTGGACCCGCTCGTAAGCAAACATGAACAGTTGCGCGTCGGGCTTGCCAAACCGGATGAACTGCTTCCCAACAATCGATTCAAGCATGTCGGCGATGCTGCCAATGGCAA
This sequence comes from Spirosoma sp. KUDC1026, assembly GCF_013375035.1. Lineage (NCBI taxonomy): Bacteria > Pseudomonadati > Bacteroidota > Cytophagia > Cytophagales > Cytophagaceae > Spirosoma > Spirosoma sp. KUDC1026. The sequence goes on from NZ_CP056032.1 coordinate 833,696, forward strand.
TGGCCAGTCGATTTTTAGAAACCGGATACGTTGCATCGGTATTGGCGACAATAGCCGGGATGTTACGCCGGCGCAGCAGATTGACCGCTTTGTTGATGTCGGTATTCCAGTCGAACCCTTCATCATCGAGTAGTACCAGCGCGTTTATTTCCGAAATATTCTCCAGTGTCAGCTCGCTGATGGACAGCGTTTTTAGGCCAGCTGATTCAATGTAGTGCGCTGAATTTTCGGTGCCCAGATAGGCCACTGTACCGTGGTTTACTTTAAGTTGCAGGTACTCCCGCGCCAGCATTCCCGAAGAAATAATCATGTCAGGCGTTACGTCGCTCATCCCTAATTTCCAGTACGACTCGGCTAGCTGCTGCGGACTGCGCGACGCATCGTTTGTCAGGATATACAGTTGCTTCTGCTGCTGACGCAGGTACGCAAACGTATCGACAACGCCGGGTATTAAACCTTTGTAGTTTTTGAGGACACCGAAGGCATCAAAGAAAAAGACCTGGTATTTATCTATTAAACTGCTGAATGAGTCGAGCTGCATGGGTTGAGGGTTGTATTTGTTCAGGTAAAGAAGTTACTCGTTCACGAACTGAAGCGATAGGTTCGGAACGACCAGCGTCTGGTGGGGTGTTGCCGGATTGTTCAGCGACCAGCGAACAGGAATAAACGCATTATCCAGCCGTACAGCGGGCAGTTCTTTCTGATAAAGTGTCTGAGGGACGGTATAATCAATCCCAATCGGGATGTTTTTCTGGAAGTTGTTGAACAGCTTGACGAGTAGCTGATTTTTACCCCGCTTCAGCGGCAGCATTATGATGTCGTTGGTTCTTGGCGATTTATCCGGGCTGTTGTGTTCCAGTAGCTGTTTGCCATTCAGGGCCACCAGCACACCATCGCCACTAGTGATGCCCACCAGTACGGTCTGGTCGGCCGGGGCGGTGATTTCCTGTAGTACGTAATAGGAGCTTGTCAGACCAGCGGGTAATTCATAAACCGTTCCGTTCTGCCAATCAGCCTTCTTTTGCCAGGGTTTACCGTGCCAGGGTTTCGTTACGTCGATTGCGGCCGCATCGGCGGGGAGCCCGCCAATACCCGATCGTATCAGGCCCGATATGTACAACGGTCCCCAGGTTAGCGACGACGTGGTGGGTAAAGAAATAGATTTCCCACCGGAGAGCGTTACGTCAGACGATTTCTCGCCAATGGTCAGTTCAAGCTTTTTGCCCTTCTCTTCATCCGAATAAATCAGAACAGGTTTGAACGTACCACTTTGTTCAGGCCGAACCGTCCAGGATTCGGCAATAGTGCTTTGAAAGCGGGAGTTGTAGTCAATGCCCGAATTGCTGTAATATTTGTACGAATTGTCGTGGGTAAGTCGGGCTGTATTGTCCAGAAGAATAGGTTGGTAGGGACGAACGCTGTACCCGTCCGCAAACTCAACGGCAATCACCTGAATGTCCCTGGCAACGCTGAAGTTCTTTGGCAGGTTGATACCCAGACCATCCTTCCCGCGAACGACCGCCAGTTTCGCGCTCTTATCGCCCAGGATAGACGCGCTTTTGATCGTTCCACTAAGGCCGGGTAAGGCAATCTGACCACCGGCCGGCTGATTTAATACGTGCAGATACAGCATATTTGGGCGGCTGGTGATGCTGCCCCAGGCAAACGATTGATAGAACGGATCTGGGTTGGTGCCGTAGATAGCCTCGCCGTTTTTACTTAGCCACTGCCCAATACGTATCAGAATATCTTTTTCGTAGGGTACGACCGAACCGTCGCCTTTGGGGCCAATATTCAACAGGTATTTGCCGCCCCGGCTTACCACGCGAATCAGGCTGGTGAGTTTCTCGCGCATCTTTTCGTTCTCCGGTACTCGCTTCTGCCAGGAGCGGTAGCCCCAGGTTTCGTCAAAGAACGAGGCCGGCGACTGCCAGGGTACGCCAATGGTGTAATCCGGTTCCTGGTTGTCGCCCATGACCGTAAAATCGCCCATATCGTTTCCAATCCGGCTTCCAATCATGCAATCAGGCTGGAGTTTGTGAACCAAGTCGCGCATTTCTTTACTCTGCGCCAGACTCTGCGACCCCATGTCGAACCACAACTCAGCAACGGGGCCGTAGTTGGTTAGTAGTTCAGTAATCTGCTTTTTGTTGTACTCGTGGTGCGCTGGCGTGATCGAGTCGGAGTTATGGCTGGAGATAGGGGAGGCTTCCGGGAAGTGCCAGTCGATCAGGGAAAAATAGAGCCCGAACGTAACCCCCTGCCGTTTGCAGGCTTCGGCCAGTTCGCCAACGATGTCGCGTTTGTAAGGCGTCGCATCAACTACGTTGAAATCGGTCGTAGCTGTTTTGAACATACAGAATCCGTCGTGGTGCTTCGACGTAATAACGATAGAGCGCATACCCGCTCGCTTTGCCAGTATGGCGATCGAATCAGGGTTCCAGTGCGTGGGATTGAATCGACTGGCTACGTTGGCATAGGTATCGCTGTAAATACCCGCGTGGGCCTGAATCTGTTCGCTCAGTCCAACCGTTACCGGCTTATCGTTCCAGACCCCGCCCAGTACCGAATAGATCCCGCCAAAGTGGATAAACATCGAATACTTCTGGGCCTGCCATTCTTTCAGCGCCTTGGGGTTGATCTGAGCGTAGGTAGTGAAGCAGGGCAGGAAGTAAAGGAAAATAATCGCGTACGAAAGGCGGGCCTTCATGGAAGCTGAATTTGGTTAGACGGTAAACTTACAGGTTAAGCGCCTGCAGAATTTTGTCTGCGTTAAATCGCTCAATGGACGGAAAATAAAGCTCATACGCTTCCCGTTGCAGCTTAGTCGCGTACGTTCGATGAAAGAAATACCGACCGTATTTGATAACGTAATTTAGAATGAAGAACCGGTACGCTTCCGGGAAAAAACGTACTTCTGCCTCCGTGAGTGGATAAACCTTGTGGTACTCCTGCAAAAAGATCATGAACCGGTCTTCCATCATTGGGTCGATGATGTAGCTGAAAATGGTACGGTCGCCTACGTCGGACGAGACCCGGCTGAAGAAATAAAAATCCATCACCCGGTAACTGATGCGGAACCAGTCGTAGTCCCAGCGGGAGAATAGCTCCAGATTGTCTGTCACCGAGAAATTCCCGATGTTCCAGTCGACAAAAACGGGCATCGTTTCCACCGTACCCGCCACCAGTTTTTGTCGGTTTGCTAAAAACAGCTCGCATTGTCGGCGCAGCTCATCAACGTGCATCCGGTGTTCAAACTGGCCGGTTTCGGTATCCAGAATGTCCAGCAGATCCCAAATATCGGAACGTAACGTTTTCGAGGATTTGGGTAGTACGGTGCTAACCCGGGAGCAGGCTTTGTGGAATCGGGCAATCTGGGCGCCCAGTAATCGAATCTGATGCTCGTCCAGCCGCCGGGGCAGTTTGTTCTGGGTGCGAATCGGGTTATAAAAAACGACCCAGGCGTCCAGCAATTCGTCCCGATGCCGGTACGTATAAACCTGACCGTCGCGCACCAGCGATTTTGCCAATACGTTCTCGAAAGGGTACAGCAGATTGTTGGCCAGCGCGTGGATGATCCGGTGATCTTCCAGAAACTGCTCATATTTGCCGAAATACGAGAGTTTGGCAATAACCCGATCCCCGTTTTCGAGTGTTACCCGAAAAACGTGATTAGTTGACACTTTGGCACTGATGTCTTCAACGGATTGTACGGAGCTGGACGGGTCAAAATCCAGCCAGGCCTTTTCAATAATGGCCGGGTAATTAATCAGACGCATACTAAATAATTTCAAAATACCGCTTCAACTCCCAGTCGCTTACCTGTCTGGCGTATTGCCGCCATTCCCAGTCGCGTGTTCGGGTAAAGTGGTTAACGAACTCACTACCAAACAGTTCGGTAGCAATGGGGGAGCGGGCCATCTGCTGGGTTGCTTCATAAAGATTGGCGGGTAGTATGCCATACTGTTTGTCGGCGTAGCCGTTTCCAACGGACGGTGGAATGTCCAGCGACAACTGGTGTTTGATTCCGTACAAACCAGATGCCAGCGCGGCCGCCAGGGCCAGGTACGGGTTCGTATCTGCCCCCGAGACGCGGTGTTCAACGCGGGTCAGCTTTTCGTGCTGATTCAGAATTCGTAGTGCTGTCGTTCGGTTATCGAACGACCAGGTGACGGTTGTAGGTGCCCAGGCGCCCTCTACCAGCCGCTTATAGCTATTGATCGTCGGGGCGAACATCGGCGTAATGTGCGGTAGACAATACAACTGACCGGCAATGAACTGCCGCATCAGCTCGCTCATTTTGCCGGGTTTAGACGGGTCAAAAAACAGGTTCTGGCTTTTGTCGGCGTTCCAGAGGCTCTGGTGAATATGGCCGCTGCAACCGGGCAGATCGGCGTTCCATTTGGCCATGAACGTAGCGATGATGCCGTGTTTGTACGCAATTTCCTTAACGCCCGTCTTAAAGAGGACCGCCTTGTCGGCCGCCCGGAGAACCTCGTCGTGCATGATGGCGGCTTCGTAAACGCCCGGCCCGGTTTCGGTATGCAGCCCTTCGATGGGAATGTCAAACTGGGTCAGTAAATCGAACAGGTCGTGATAAAATGAGCTTTCGAGCGACGGACGCAGGATAGAGTAACCGAACATACCGGGTGTGAGGGGTTCCAGACTGCGAAAGCCCTTTGTCTGAAGGGACTGAGGGGTTTCCCGGAAGTTGAACCACTCAAATTCCTGCGCGTACTCAGCGTGGAAACCCATGTCGCGGCACAGGCTGGCGATACGCTTCAGCAACGACCGAGGACAGGCTGCCAGATCGGGGCCGTTGGGATTACTGAAATCGGCCAGGAAAAACGGTAGGTTGTCCTCCCAGGGGATGTGCCGCAACGTACTCAGGTCAATCCTGACCGGCGTATCCGGGTAACCCGACTGCCAGCCGGTGATGATCCCGTTATCGTAGGGCGTATCCGACGAATCCCAGCCCCAGACCACATCGCAGAAGCCCGATCCGTCGGCCAGACTATCCAGCAGCTTCTGACGGTGAATCACTTTACCCCGTAATATGCCATCAATATCAGCAAATGCATACTTGATTTTAGGGCTGGCGGCCTGGTTGATAGCGTCGATTGCGTCCTGCTGATTCATGGCTCAGTCGGTGTGATTCCGGGTCTGGTTAGCAACCAAAGGTAATCACTCATCCCAAACTTTGCCCATTTCCTCCCAAAGTCCGGATGGTTGATCCCGGCGATTTTAGGGCGTGCTGGCCATGTGCTTGCTTTGAATCAACAAAACGGCAGACAAACTGCCAGACTAATCAAAATAACCACAATCAACCAGTACACTCTTATGAAAACGCTTGCTACCTCCTTCGCTCTCCTGATCGCTGCCGCTACGTTCACTGCCTGCTCTACACCAACTATTGATCCGATTCCTGCTACGTTCCAGTCCGTACACATCGTGAACCCAGATTCTATTCGTGCTATCGACCGAGTGCTGGAGGACGATGTGATGCCGGTCAAGGGTGGTCGGGAAAAAATAGAAGCCGGATCAGAAGCGCCCGTATCGACGGTGCACAACCCAAGTCCAGCCGCTGTTCCCAATCAGAACCCGGCTAAAATTCGCCGGCCGCATAAAGACATCATGCCGGCAGACGAGGCAAAAGACATCATGCCAGTCATTGAAGCCGAGACCATCAACTAAGCCGCCAGCCTTTCCGCTCCTGCCGCTCCCTTCTTCAACCCAAAATCTTTTCAACTGCACACTTAACCATGCGACCGCTCATGAATGCCTTCTTCAATTTTCAGTATTACGTCAGTCAGCCTGTCTATCAAACGCCTTTGTCTGACCGTCCGGACCACTCACTGGTTCGTAATCTACGCCAGTTTGCTAATGAGAGTGCCTTGTTTCTGTTCCTGATGGGCTTTACGATGACATTTGGGCTGGCGTATATTCATGTCACCGGCAATCATCTATTCCGGGATTTGATCGAGAAATACCAGTCGAGAATGATTGTGCTAGTCGTTTCGCTGCTCATTGCGGTTACTCTTGAGGAGGGACTTTTTCGAGCCATTCTACGGATGACGCAACAAAATCTACGCTACATCGCTACCGTACTCACGTTCCTGCTGATAGGCGTCTGGTATAAACCGCTGAAAGAACTGGTTGGCCCAATGGTTGGATTTGGTATGATCGGTGTCTGGTTCGTTACGTCGCTCGTGCTGGATCGGTATCTGAAACGGCCAGCTGTATTCGCTCGGGTATTAGCGTTCTGGCAGGCCAACTTCGGTAAACTATTCTACGTGACAAGCCTGGTGTATGCACTGGTCAAAATCGCAGATGACATTAGTTGGTTGACTGGCTGGCAGCTGTTGTTCGTGCCTGCACTTTTGGGGCTGAGCCTGATCAGCGGTTTCTACTTTGGTTATGTACGCATGAAATATGGCTTCTGGTACGCTGTCGCTGTTCATTCGCTGATTCTGGCTGGTCTAATCCTGTCAGAAGCCGTTCTAACCCTGTAACTTTGTAGAAGACTGATGGAAAGCACATTGAAAAAGCCACACGCATTACCCGTTTCTTCTTCTCCTACGTCTCGCGCTGTTTCCAGCAGTTTCTGGGAAACATGGGGTACCTGGTTGGCGATTCTGGGATGCTTAGTCATTCTCTCGCTCTATACCGATTTCGGTGATTTTTTACAGGGGTTCAGCGATGGTTTCACCGACGAAGGAAAGCGGAAACCGTTATCAACAGGAGTATTGATCGGCGCTAGTTTTGTCCTGCTTCTGGGTCTTTTATTATGCATTGCCGTTCTGTCGGGTATATCGCACCTGTACTACCGAGCGTTTCACCAGCATGTATTCCGAAAGAACCAGGTCGCTTATACAATACTTTATATAGTATGCCTGCTTTTATTCTGGAATCTTCTGAGTGATGGTCTCGAAAAGCTGAATTTCTTCGGTACCGTCCGGAAGAAGTCGACGGTGATGGATGCGGCCGAGTACAACGAAATGATAGCTTCCGTACTGGCATCGATCCTACTGATTTATATGGTTGTCTACGGCTTCATCATCGACTACCGCAAAAGCCGTAAGCTACAAACCGCGCTCGTACAGCAGCGGACGCAGGCTGAACTGGATGCCTTAAAAGCACAGGTAAATCCCCATTTTCTGTTCAACTCGCTCAATAATATCTACGGCACTGCCATTCAGGAAGGTAGTCCGCGTACGGCCGAGAGCGTTCAGCAACTATCGGGGATTGTTCGCTACGTGATGGAAGAGTCGCGGCTGCAAACCACCGATATCCGGCGCGAGCTTCGGTTCATCGGGGACTTTGTTGAACTCCAGCAGCTTCGTTTGCCGAATCTAGATACTATCGATATCCGGACTACGGTTGATTGGGATGAACAACCGGCTCATATTGTCCCACTCCTGCTGAATCCGTTGATTGAAAATGCGTTCAAATACGGTATCAGTATCCACTATCCTTGCTTTGTCTATATAAGCCTGCGGGTTCAGGAGGGCCAGTTGCGTCTCACGACCGAAAACAGCGTACTGCCCCGCAACGAACTCGAAAAAAGTACGGGCCTCGGCCTGGCAAACGTCCGGCAACGACTTGACCTGGCTTATCCGGACCGTTACCGGTTGGCTATCAACGAAACCGACGAAACCTTTCATGTAACACTCACCATTGATTTGTAAGCCTTTCAACCTCTCCTCAACCATTAACATGGATACGTTTTCAACGAAACAGGCATCCCCGGTTGTCTACCCAGAGGCAGCTCCCCGCAAGACCGGATACCCAACTCATAAGCAAGCCTGGTGGCTGGTAGGCTTTTTCATCCTCATTCAGTTACCCGCGTCAATCCCTTCCGCTGGACTTTCGTACCTGGCGGATCGATTTGATCATGCCTGGCTGAAATCCGTCGGTAGCATGCTGGCCTACGTCCTGGCCCTCGGTTTGACAATTCGGTACGGCTTCAAGAAACGCGGAAGTACTGAGCTAAGCTTTCGATCGGCTCCCGCCCTGGCTTACGTTGTGGCCGCAGTTGGTCTGGTGGCCATGGGTGTGCTGGTTGAACCATTAATTTCGGCGATCCCCATGCCCGAAAAACTCAAGGAAATCATTGCCAAGATCTTTACGAAAGATATGATTTTCGTGGCCGTCCTGGCCGCTCCTGTTCTGGAAGAGGTATTGTTCCGGGGCATCATCCTGGATGGTCTGCTTAAAAACTACTCGCCTGCCAAAGCGATCCTGTTGTCGGGGGCTATGTTTGGGTACGCGCACATCATCCCGACGCAGGCCGTCAACGCCATGTTCATCGGTTTTGCGCTGGGCTGGGTCTACTATCGAAGCCGTTCGCTCTATCTGTGTATGTTCCTGCACTTCGTCAACAATGCGCTTAGTTCGCTGACGTTTCTGGTCGACGATGAGATGGACATGAGCGCTAATCTGACGCGAAGTCTGGTCGGAAATGATACCTATTATGTTGGTGTACTCGTTGGCTGCGCGGCTCTCTGCTACGGCTGCTACGTAAGTCTGAACCGTGTACTGCCTCAACCAACCGTCAATTAGAGACTCATTATGCAATCCGCTTTGTTGACTGTAGCTGCGTCTGAGCCTTTCGTAAAACGATGGCTCTGGAACCGGGAAATTCGTATTTTCCTGATTCACTACGGCGTTTGGGTCATTGTTAGTCTGATCGGTGGCTGGCTTGAACTCCAATTTATCCCCGCCGACCGACTGGAGGAAGCCACGCCAATACTGGCGCACTACCGGAATGACTGGTGGGGTTATGTTCAGATGACCTTGATCGCTGATCTGGTTTATCTCATTCCAGTGCATGTTTCGTACTGGGTGTTTCAGAGATCGATGAGGACGGGTAGGGCATGGGCGCTGGTACTGTTTGGCCTGTACATGCTGGTCTATTTTTTCGTCCAGTCTTTGCTGTATGGCATTCTAGTAGGCGCATTGGGGTGGCCGGTTAAGAACCAGGAAGCGCTATCGACCATCGTCATTACGTGGATCTACACGGTAATTTTTATTGCGGTACGGGCGTACCGGCAGAACCGCCGTCGACAAAAGGAACTGGAGTTACAGCGCACACGGGCCGAACTACAAGCGCTCAAAGCACAGGTTAATCCTCATTTTATGTTTAACACGCTGAACAATCTCTACGGTACTGCAATCACAGGTAATATGGACCGGACGGCCGCGGGTATTGAACAGTTGTCGTCGGTGATGCGACACATTACCGAAGCGTCGCAACAGGACGTAATTCTGATCGAACAGGAGCTTCGATTCGTGGAGGATACTGTTGAACTGCACCGAATGCGTGTTCCGCAAACAGAGTCGATTCAGATTCGGGCCGTTATGGACTGGGACGAAAAACCCGCTCAGATTGCCCCGTTGTTGCTGAACCCGCTGGTCGAAAATGCCTTCAAGTATGGCATCAGCATGCAGCGTCCGAGTTTTGTGGATATATCGATACGGGTAACCGACGGAACGCTGACCGGAACGATTCGCAACAGCATCGTATCGAGGACCCAGCTGGAAAAAGGAACGGGTACCGGCCTGAAAAACGTCCGGCAGCGCTTGGCCCTGGCCTATCCAAATCGTCATCTACTACGTATTGAGCAGACGAATGACGAGTTTATCGTTTATTTGACAATCAACCTGTAACCGCTTCCATCCATGACCTTACGAATTGGCCGTTATATCATTACTGGCCGTGTACTCCTTAAATTTCTGTTTATCTGTTTTTTGGTAGGTCTTCCAATTGGCGCGTCGATTGCGGCTTATGAAGCGGGAAAATCGGTAAAATGGCTTCCTTACATGGCGCTTTTTTTGGTGGTGGGATATCTTATCAAAACAGCAATTACTGATTTCAAGAAAGACAACCAACTCGACTAACTCATGCCTGCTACGTTACGCTGTGTTGCTATTGATGACGAACCGATCGCGTTGGAGGTGATCAAGTCTCACGCCAGTAAAGTACCGTTTCTGGAGTTGAAGAAGACGTTTGTCAACGCCATCGAAGCGCTGACTTACCTGAAAACAGAACCCATCGACCTGATTTTTCTGGACATCAACATGCCTGATCTGACCGGGCTGGATTTCGCGCAGGTGGTGGGTACTAAATCACTGGTTATTTTTACAACGGCCTATCCGGAATATGCGTTGCAGGGCTTTGAGCTCAGCGCGCTGGATTACCTCTTAAAGCCCATAGCCTTCGGCCGGTTCATGCAGGCGGCTAACAAAGCCTACGAAAGACTGTCGGGTGATTCAAAGAAATCACCGTACGTGTTCGTGAAAGACGGGTACGACTGGGTGCGAATCAACCTGGACGAACTGCAATACGTCGAATCGGAGGGAAATTATCTGACGTTCCAGGAAACGGGTAAAAAAGCACTGACCCGGATGACCATCAGCGAAGCCGCCGAGATGCTCCCGAATGACCAGTTCATGCGCGTTCACAAATCCTACATCGTGGCGCTTAACCGGATCGAAAAGATCGAGCGGCACCAGCTGACCATTGGGAAGGTGCAGGTGCCGCTGAGCGGGTCCTACCGTGATGAGTTGCTAGAGCGGGTGAAGTAAGCTACCGGTAACCTTTCTGCCAGTGCTTCCACAGCCGGGCCGCGTCGGCAACGTATTGTTCAGCGTAACCACAGCTGCCGCACACCGCTGTCGAAACTTCAGCATCTTCGCTGAAGCGAATCTGAAAGGCTCCAGTTTTGGGCTCAGTAATACGCACATACTGAGCGCCACTACCCGCTGCAAAAGTCTTCAGTGGTACCATGATATCGGTAGAGTTGCACTTCGGACATTGCGTCATCATGGCTTTACGTTATCCAGGCTGTAGTGTAATCCCCGGTTTTCGCGCCGGGCCATCGCCATCTTGATGACGAGATAAGCCACTTCGATCATATTCCGGAGTTCACAGATCGGCACCGATACTTTCGACTGCCGGTACAGTTCTTCGTGTTCTAGATAGAGCAGTTCGAGCCGGTCCATCGCCCGTTTCAGACGCCGGTTCGAGCGGACGATACCGACGTAGTTGGACATGATGGCTTCCAACTCTTTCCGCATTTCAGTCACCAGCACCAGTTCTTCGGGGTGCGTAGTACCCGCGTCATTCCATTGAGGGATCGTGTCGATCGAAACAGCCTGGTCAAGCAATTCGATGGTCTTTAAATAAGCGCGGTGACCAAAAACGACGGCTTCGAGCAGCGAATTACTGGCAAGTCGGTTGGCGCCGTGAAGTCCGGTGCAGGAACATTCGCCAACGGTGTATAGAAACTGAATATTCGTCTGCCCCCACTCGTTAACCCTGACACCACCGCAAAGATAGTGCTGGGCGGGGACGACGGGGATATAATCTTTCCGCAGGTCTAGTCCCAAATGATCACGACAATAGGCCGTGATGGTTGGGAAATGCTCGACAAAGCGTTCGTAGTCGCAGTGCGTTACGTCCAGATATACGTGCGAATCTCCGGATTTCTTCATCTCGGAGTCAATTGCCCGGGCAACAATGTCGCGGGGAGCCAGTGATAGACGGGGGTCGTAATTCTCCATGAACGTCTCACCTTTTTTTGTCCGGAGAATACCGCCGAAGCCGCGCACGGCTTCGGAGATCAGGAAGTTTGGTTTCTTACCTGGTTCATACAGAGCCGTTGGGTGAAACTGAATAAACTCCATATCCTTGGCAATTCCCTTGGCCCGGTACGCCATGGCAATACCATCGCCAGTCGCAATGCTCGGATTCGTCGTATTCTGGTAGATGTTACCAATGCCGCCGGTTGCCAGTAAGGTCGTTCGTGCCAGAAACTGCTCGACTTCGCCCGTCCGAGTGTTCAATACGTAAGCCCCAAAGCATTTGTTGTCCGTGTCGTAGCGATGTACTGTTTCGCCCAGATGATGGCGGGTGATCAGTTCGACGGCGTAGAAATGCGTGAAAATCTCAATCGACGGCTGCGATTGCACCTTCTCCAGTAGTGCCCGCTCAATCTCGGCACCGGTGATGTCCTTGAAATGCAGGATTCGAAAATCGGAATGTCCCCCTTCCTTCGCCAGATCGTAGTCCGTGCCGCTATGTTCCTTGTCGAAGCGCGTACCATAGTCGATCAGTTCCCGAATACGCTCCGGCCCCTCGTTGACCACGATCTCGACAACGTGCCGATCGCTAAGAAAATCACCGGCAATCATCGTGTCTTCGATATGCTTCTCAAACGAATCGTCCTCCGCCCAGACGGCCGCAATGCCGCCCTGGGCGTATTTCGTGTTGGTCTCGTCGGCCTGCACTTTCGTGATGACCCCAATACGAACCGACTGGTTTAAAGCTTCGAAATGAGTCGCCAGCTTGGTGGCGTAACTCAGGCCCGCAATGCCGGAGCCAATAACAAGGAAATCAAATTGATGGGGCATATCATTTTGGCTGAGCAGGTCTGATCCGAAGGTGCTCATTTGTTAGCACCGAAAAGCTATTGATCAATTCCTGGCCAACAGAAGTGATACTCTCGCTTATCCGTTGCGACTTTTCGGTACTAGTCATCTTAAGTAATCGAACTAATAAAATTCCACAATGGGGCATTCTCAGTCGGTGTACTAACTCGCCAAAGTCTTTATCTTCTGTTAGTAAAACCGCTTTCCGGTCAAATGCAATTTGTAAGACTTGGGTATCCGGAATGCTAGGAAACGACTCTGCGATAGCTAAAACAGAGAAACCTTTGTTTCTAAGTAGCCTAACTACACTGAAATCAAAGTTTTCATCGGCGACAAAGACAAGGTCATCCAGCTTTTGCATAAACGACCTCATTCTTTATTATTTCTGAAGCAAACAGCAGGCAGGCATATAAAGCTGGCTCTGTTACCCGCGGATAGGCATCTAACAACTGAGGAATCGTCTCACCATTGCCCAGTTTCTCAAGGATTAAATCAACCGGAATACGGGTGCCTGTAATCACAGGTTTGCCAAACATGACTGCCGGGTCCGAGGTAATAAAATTCTGCCAGTTCATAATTCCTATGGATTTTCTATTAGCTCAATTTCAGCATTCGGTCGACTGACTCGTACGCTTTCAGTCGAACATCCTCGGGTACGGTAATCTCGGGCTGTTCGAAAAGCATAGCGTTGTATACCTTCTCCATTGTGTTCATCTTCATGTAGGGACATTCCGAGCAGGCGCAGGTGTTGTTCTGGCTCGCCGGGGCCGGAATGATCTTTTTGTGCGGAACGGCCTGGCGCATCTTGTGCAGAATGCCCGCTTCCGTACCCACAATGAACGTCTGCTCCGGGCTGTCCACTACGTATTTCAGTAAAGCCGTCGTGGAACCGATGTAATCGGCCTGGCTCAGAATATGCTCCTGACACTCAGGGTGGGCAATAAACTTGGCATCGGGGTAATCGTGCCGCAGTTTGGTTAGCTTCTCCAGCGAAATATCGATGTGGACAATACAGGCCCCATCCCAAAGAACCATATCACGACCCGTTTTCCGGGCGACAAACCGGCCGAGGTTCGCATCGGGGGCAAAGATGATTTTCTGATCCTTGGGTAAACTCTCGACGATTTGCAGCGCGTTGGACGACGTAACGATAATGTCGGATAACGCTTTGATCTCCGCCGAGCAGTTAATGTAGGACAGGACGATATGATCCGGATACTGCGCCTTAAACGCGGCAAACTTATCGGCGGGGGCTGAATCAGCGAGTGAGCAGCCCGCGTTTAGATCGGGGATGACAACCTTTTTCTCCGGCGACAGAATCTTAGCGGTTTCACCCATGAAGTGAACCCCGCAGAAAACAATCATGTCGGCCGGCGTAGCGGCTGCCTGCTGCGACAGACCCAGGCTATCGCCAATATAATCGGCGATGTCCTGGATTTCGCCGTCAACGTAGTAATGGGCCAGAATGACCGCGTTTTTCTCCTTTTTCAGCCGCTTAATTTCGGCTACTAAATCTATAGTATCGTCAACGGGCTTGTTTACATAACCAACTCGTTGTACTTCTTCCAGTAAGGCTTCCATGCGTTGCGGGGTGATATTAACTAATAAACAAGAAAGAAGAAGTAAATGTCACAGCTGCCAGCCCTACCAATGCTGGTGACTGAACAGGCCGGGCAAATTTCAACAAAGGTTTTGGGCTTTCAAACAACGATGGGGATCTGGCGGGTTTACGTATTGAAACGCCTTTCTCTATGGCTGATAATTTTCTCAAACTTCGCATTGCACAAGTCAAGGCCGAAACCGCCGACACAACCAGCTATTTTCTGGAACCCATCAATCAGGAAGCGGTGTCATACCAAGCGGGACAGTTTCTGACGCTGATCTTTACGCACCGTGACAATGCTCAGTATAGCATCAGCCTGCCCGCAGACAGCGATCCGCACCTGCACGAGATTCGGCGCTCCTATTCCATTAGCTCGGCGCCGGGCGAGCCGCTTCAGCTAACCATCAAGCGAATCAGCAATGGCGAATTGTCGCGCTATATGATCGACAAGCTCAGTGTGGGCGATGTGCTGACCAGCCTGTTTCCTGCCGGGCGCTTTACGTTTGATTCAGCCTTGCCGGGCGATCTGGTCCTGATGGGAGCCGGAAGCGGTATAACGCCCCTGTTCAGCATACTGAAGCACGTCCTGAAAAATGAACCCAGCCGGCGCGTAACGCTGCTCTACAGCAATACCCGGGAACGTAGCATTATTTTTCAAGACGAGCTGGACGCATTACAGCAACAGTTTCCGGATCGGTTTCGGCTGATACATTTGTTGAGCGCCCCCTCCAACGAGTGGTTGGGGTTACGCGGGCGTTTGAATAACGTAATGCTGGAGCGGTTGCTTCCTACGCTGATTGGCGATTCGAAACGGGAGCAAGTGCAGTTTTACGTCTGTGGTCCCGGCGATTACATGCGAACGATTCAGTTTACATTGGTCTTCAGTGGCATTCGACCGGACCAGATTCGTCGTGAGAATTTTGTGATTGTGCCCGTTACACAGGCGCCACCGCCTGCCCTGGCCGTTGATCGGGTTGTTACGCTCAACTTCCGGAGTCAGGCAATATCGATCCAGGTACCCGCCTATAAATCAATCTTGCAGGCGGCACTGGACGAAGGGGTGCTGCTGCCGTATAGCTGCCGGGGCGGACGCTGTTCGACCTGTGTGGCCCGTTGTCGCTCAGGATCGGTTCACATGACCATCAACGACGTACTGACCGAACGTGATATCGTCGAAGGCTGGGTACTTACCTGCACGGGCTTTCCCGAGAGCGACGACGTCATTATTGACGTGTAAAATCAGTTCGCCAGTTATTTACAGCTTTGTTTGTAAGAAGGCAATCAGTACGTCGAGCCCTTTCTGATAGTGAATGTTGTTAGGAATAACAATGTCGGCTTCCTCTTTGTGAGGTTTAACAAACTCCCGATAGGCAGGTTTGACGTGATTTTCCCACTGATACGTGATCATTTCAGTAGTTAGGCCCCGCTCGGCCTGGTCGCGTACCATCCGGCGGTGCAGCTTAATCTTGTTTTTGGCCGTAATAAACACTTTCAGATCAAGCTGGCTGGCTACGTCCTCAAAATGAAAAACGAACAACCCCTCAACGATCACAATCGGGGTGGGTTTGTACACCAGCTGGCGGGGCACAACGTCTGGATTGTTGAAGGTGTACTCCTGCATCTCAATTGTCTGCCCGGCATGCAACTGGCTCAGGTGATCGGCGAAACGTTCGTGATTGATCGTCTGCGGCAGGTCGAAATTATGAATGCCGTTTTCGTCAATGGGAATATGCTCAAGGCCTCGGTAATAGTTATCCTGCGAAATCAAACAGATTTGATCGGGCGTGAATGCATTGAGAACATCTTTGAGAAACGACGTTTTACCCGATGCACTCCCGCCGGTTATCCCAACGATGAATGGTTTGGTTTTCATGGAAGCAAAGAGGTTGTAGAAGACCGGTAAAAAAAAGGCGATCTCCAGCAATAAAGTGTTTGGGCTAACAAAAAAGAGCGGTCCTTTCTACAGAAACGACCGCTCTCTTACAATTGGATATAGAATGACAGATTACAGGACAATGGCCTCGGCCAGTACCAGTACTCTGTTTTGCAGCACTTCAACAACACCACCATCAACCGTAAAGGTTTGCTGGCCGGCTGTCGACTGAACAACGATAGGCCCACGTGCCAGTGTGCTAACCAGCGGAGCGTGGTTATTCAACACCTGAAACTGGCCTTGGCTACCCGGCAACGTAACGGCACTTGCTTCGCCGGAAAAGACCTTACGGTCGGGAGTGATAATGTCTAATGTCATGAGTAGATAAAGGATACCCTGTCTGCCACATAGAAAACAGGAGAGCGTCAGATAAAATAGTCCCGGCTCGTAGACCGGGACTACTCCTGGAAATCTTACTGACCCGATTCTTTCAGCAGACGCTCGCCTTTAGCAACGGCGTCTTCGATCGTACCAACCAGGTTAAACGCTGCTTCTGGCAGGTGATCGTACTTACCGTCAATGATTTCGTTGAAACCTTTGATTGTATCTTCGATTGGCACCAGAACGCCTTTCAGACCGGTGAACTGCTCAGCCACAAAGAATGGCTGCGACAGGAAACGTTGGACACGACGAGCGCGGGCAACCACCAGTTTGTCTTCTTCAGAAAGCTCTTCCAGACCCAGAATGGCGATGATGTCCTGCAGCTCTTTGTAACGTTGCAGAATCTCCTTCACGCGCTGAGCCGTGTTGTAATGCTCGTCGCCCAGGATTTCGGCGCTCAGAATCCGCGAGGTCGAATCGAGTGGGTCAACGGCAGGGTAGATACCCAGCTCCGAGATCTTCCGGCTTAGTACCGTCGTGGCGTCAAGGTGAGCAAAGGTCGTAGCAGGCGCTGGGTCAGTCAAGTCATCGGCAGGTACGTAAACGGCCTGTACCGACGTGATCGAACCGCGTTTGGTCGACGTAATACGCTCCTGCATCACACCCATTTCCGTAGCCAGCGTTGGCTGGTACCCTACGGCCGATGGCATCCGACCCAGCAGAGCCGATACCTCCGAACCCGCCTGGGTGAACCGGAAGATGTTATCAACGAAGAACAGAATGTCGCGACCAGCACCCTCGCCGTCACCATCGCGGAAGTGTTCAGCAATGGTCAGACCCGACAGGGCTACCCGGGCACGGGCTCCCGGAGGCTCATTCATCTGTCCGAACACGAACGTAGCCTGGCTTTTGGTCAGCTCTTCAGTATCTACTTTCGTTACGTCCCAGCCGCCTTCTTCCATTGAATGTTTGAACGCGTCGCCGTAGCGGATGATACCCGCTTCGATCATCTCGCGGAGCAGGTCATTTCCCTCCCGAGTACGCTCACCCACACCAGCGAATACCGACAGGCCGGCATACGCTTTAGCGATATTATTGATCAGCTCTTGGATCAAGACGGTTTTACCAACACCGGCACCACCAAAGAGACCGATTTTACCACCTTTTGCGTAAGGCTCGAGCAGATCGATTACTTTGATACCGGTGAAAAGAACCTCGGTAGAGGTAGCTAGGTCTTCGAATTTTGGGGCAGCCCGGTGAATAGGCAGGCCGGCACCCGTTGTTTTTGGCTGAGGTATACCGTCGATGGCATCACCTACTACGTTAAACAGACGGCCCCGAACACCTTCGCCCGATGGCATAGTGATCTGGTGGCCCAGGTCAGTAACGTCCATGCCCCGGTACAAACCATCGGTCGAATCCATGGCAATGGTCCGAACGCGATCTTCACCCAGGTGCTGCTGGCACTCCAGAATAACTGACTGCCCGTTTGCTTTGGTTACTTTGAGGGCGTCCAGAATGGCGGGAATCCGCGAGCCTTCGCCCTCGAAACTCACGTCCACGACCGGCCCGATTATCTGCGTAATCTTACCTGTATTGACTGCCGTTTCCGTAATCATTTGTATGTAATATAGCTGATTGACATGTTGTCCCTTATTTGGGACTGCAAAAGTAGGAGAAAAACCGCGTAAGATCAATATCCAATCACGCCGTTTTGTAGGGTAATCAGGATTGAATTGCTTTGGTTGTAAGCTTTTTAAGCCGGTGGGAAAACAAAATCGGCACGGAAGGGATTTGTACAAAACAAGGAATAGATCTTCCTGCGGTTCTGGGTTCGTTCAAAAAATACGAACTGCCGTATATTATCTACTCAACGGCCTGAATACATGCTTCAACAACGTTCGAGCGGTTTGCTGCTCCATATCACGTCCCTGCCTTCTGCGCATGGCATTGGCGATCTTGGTCCCGAAGCGTATCGCTTTGCCGATTTCCTATCCGCTTCTGGACAGACCTACTGGCAGATTTTGCCCCTAACTCCCGTCGATCCGGGAGCCGGCTTTTCACCCTACAGCAGTCCGTCTGCGTTTGCGGGTAATACATTGATGATCAGTCTGGAAAAGCTGGTGGAGGAAGGATTTCTGACATCAGACGATCTCCATGCATTGAATGAACAGCCTGTTCAGGACGTAACAATAACCGAGCGTCCAATGACTGGCGACAGTGCAGGCATTGCTGAGTCTGTACTGGCAGGGCCACTGACACTGGCCCCCTCAACCATGCACGCAGCCTGGATCAAAAAACGCCCGTTGTTGCAGCAGGCGGCCGAACGATTCCTGCGGGATGCCACGACCGCCCAGCGCAGCGACTACGAGCGTTTCTGCAACTGGCAGGCCGACTGGCTGGATGATTATGCCTTGTTCACGGCCTTGCAGGAAGCTACACAGGAACCCTTCTGGCTCCGCTGGCCGGAGGCAATCAAGCGCCGGGAGCCAGACGAGATGGAGCGTCAGCAGAAGCTGCTATACGATCAGATCGAAGCCGTAAAGGTGCTTCAATATTTTTTTCTGCGTCAATGGAACGAGCTGGTTGCCTACTGCTACACCCGAAAAATTCACATGATCGGCGATATTCCTATCTACGTTCAGCTGAACAGCGCCGATGTCTGGGGCAATCCGACCCTGTTTAAACTGGATGAAAATTTCCAGCCTCTGTTTGTTGCTGGTGCCCCGCCCGACTATTTCAGTGAATACGGTCAGCGCTGGGGAAATCCAATCTACGACTGGGAAGAGCACGAGCGGACGGGCTTTGCCTGGTGGATGCACCGGATGCGGCACCAGATGTCGCTTTACAGCCTTACCCGGCTGGACCATTTTCTGGGGTTTGCCGTCTACTGGGAAATTCCGGCCAGCGAACCAACAGCAAAGGTAGGCAAGTGGATTAAAGCGCCTATTGAGGCTTTCATGCACGCCATGTACCGGCAGTTTGTTCAGCTACCGATTATTGCTGAGGACCTGGGTGCCCGCACCGGCGACGTACAGCCGCACCTGAAGCATTACGGGATTCCCGGTATGCGAGTGGTGCAGTTTGGTTTTGGCGAAGATATGCCCACCTCAACCTATGCGGTGCACAATCATATCGAAAACACGGTGGTGTATTCGGGTACGCACGATAACAACACGACGCTGGGCTGGTTTCACGAAGCTGATAAGGAACTGCGGGAACATATCGATGACTACCTTGGCTTTGCCGTCACCGACGAAACTATTGTTGACCAGATCTGCCGCCTGACCATGCAGTCCGTTAGCCGCCTGGCCATTCTGCCGATTCAGGACGTATTAAAGCTCGACGAATCCAATCGCATGAATACCCCCGGCCTGGGCGGACGCAGCTGGCAGTGGCGCCTGCAACCGGATCAGCTAACCGCTGAAGTAGCCGAAAACCTGCTGAAATTGACCCGGATGACGGGCAGGGCCTGATCAATTCGGAGGAGAGCGATAAACGCAGGCACTAACCCGGTTGTAACGTCGTTCTCCTTTCATGTCATCCTTACTATTCTGGAAAGAATGGAGCCGATCGTATCGATTCCTGTATTTGCTTGGGCTTGTACTGACCGGACTCGCCTATACCCTGTTTGTTATTGCCTGGTTGCGTGGCCTGGAAAACGTAATCGACTGGAACGTATTAAGTGAACTGATTGACCTGCCTATTACGCTCGATTCGTTCTCTGACGGGCTGATCAACTATTCGGTTAGTGGTAAAGGGTTTGCCGTTTCTGAGCAGTTTCTGGCGTCGCCCATGCAGGTAGATCCAACAATGGCAACGGTTTTTCTGGCTGGGTTAGGTGTCGCTTTCATCTTCATTATGAGCGCTATAACCCGCTTCAATCGGCTGCGCTATCTGATCAGTATGGCCCTGCTGATTCTGGGCACGGCTTTGTTCCGCTGGGAGATGCTTGAGGTGCCGGGCCTGAGCGGTAACTCCCTGTTTCTCCTGCTGCTCTTTCTGTTTGGCTCTCTGAGTTATTATTTCCACGCATTCCGGATGGATGTTGATATCCCGGTTCGCATGGGCCTGTTCACGGCCATAACCGGGCTGGTGGCGCTGGGCATAAGTGTTCTATCGCCCGTTACGTATCCGGCCCTGCTGATTGTCAGCTACGGCATGCCTACGCTGCTGGCGTTTAGTGTTGGCTTCATCTTTTTTATTGCTCCTGAAGTAATTGCGGGGCTGGTCTGGCTGACGTCGGTTGGCCGGCAGGAAGGCGATGAGATGAATAGCCGACGTACCCTGGGTATTAATAATCTGCTGGTCATCAGCCTGCTTTATTTACTGAATCTGGTCTTGATCTGGTTGAAGAATACGCGATCGATCGACTGGGACGTACTAGCCATTAGTCCGTTTGTCTTGTTCCTGGTTACCGTTGTGCTGGGTTTCTGGGGATTTCGTCGGCTGGTGCAACAGCAGGACGTCGTTTCGTTTCGGGATGCGGGGGCTTTCCTGTATTTCGGTCTGGCCATACTGGCGACGATGACCATTGCCTATGCCTTCGTGACGGCCAATGATCCGCTGATCGAACTGTTTGAGGACGCCATTGTCTATACACAACTGGCCATGGGTGCGTTCTTCCTGATTTACGTACTGGTGAATTTCTGGCCTATATATCAGCAGAATCTGCCTGTTTATCGGGTGCTTTATAAACCAAAACGGCTGGAGTTGATTCTGTTCCGAATTATGGGCTTCGTGGGGGTAGCCGTGCTAGTTTCGACAGGTGGGCTGGTAGCCTTGCGGCAGGGTTTTGCGGGTTATTTCAATGGACTGGGCGACTTGTATAGCGCAACCGGCGAACAACTATCGGCAACTGCTTTTTACCAAAGAGCAGTTGAGCAGGAGTTTCAGAACCACAAGTCCAACTACGCGCTGGCTTCACTGGCTCTGAAACAGGGAAATCAGACAACGGCCGCCTTTTATTACCAGCAAGCGCTGTTGAAACAACCCTGTCCACAGGATTATGCCGGTCTGAGCCAGACCTATTTACAGACGGATTTATTCTTTGAGGCCGTGAAATCCCTGCAGCGGGGCATCCGGGCATTCCCCAACAGTGGCGAGCTACGTAACAATCTGGGGTACCTCTACGCGCGGACGAGCGTTGCCGATTCGGCGTACTACTATTTTAAATCGGCGGTGGGTATAACCGGGCAGGATGACGTACCTGAATCAAATCTGCTGGGCTTTTACGCCCGAAACCCGCAGCTCCTGGCGGCCGACTCCACTCTGACTCAGCAAACCCGTGAAACAAGTTACGAGTCGTATCAGGCTAATGCACTGGCGTTACGACTGATTATGGGCCGGGGCACAACACCTGCCAATACCGGTCAGCCCAGTCGGCCCGCCTGGCTTTCCGACACAACGGGGGGGGGCCTGAGTGCCGGACGATTCGCCAGTCTGTATAACTATACGCTGGCTAACCAGCGTCCCGACAGCAGCCTGGCCCGGACGATTCAGCAGTATCTGGTTGATCCTGTTAATCAGGAATTAGCCGATGACCTGCTGCTGGCCCGCGCGGTGGCCGATTACAAAAATTATAATCCCCTGGGAGCCTTTGACGTGCTGGAACAATTGGCGAATGACGATCAGGTGAGTAGTAGCTCCTACCGTTCTGTGGCGGGGCTCTGGTTGTTAAAGCAGGGTTTGTACCGGGAGTCGGCGGAAATGTTTGGCCAAAATGCGGATACTACGTCGATCTATTACCGGGCAATGGCATTGACAAAAGCAGCCGCCGAAAATTTAACAGTCAACACCACGACTCTGGCCGAAGCGCGTCCATTCTGGGTGGCTGCCTCGGCAAAAGATCCAGCACTGGAATCGATTCGGCAGGTGTTGTACCGGGAGCGGCTGCCCGAATCAGATTTCGAAAAGTCGTTCTACGCCATCTACCGGCTCGATGACCCAAATCGGGGCCGTTACTGGGATACTGTCAAGGACCCATCGCAGAAAACAATTGCTGGCGTAGCGCTCATGAACGATTACCTGAACCAACTGCAATGGCGTAACGCCCAGCTGATTCTCTCCGGGCTGCCCGATTCGAGCCAGATCAGTCCGATTGCCAGTTCGATGCAGACGGTTGGTGCGATTCGGCTGGCGGCTTTTCGACGTAGCGTTGGGGCGGCCGAACGAATGGAGAGCCGGCAGGTTCTTCCTGAATTTCAGGCCCGGCGATCTTACTGGCTTGGACAGACCTACGAACGGACCCGGCAGTTTGGCAAGGCGATGGCCGCCTATGAACAAGCGTATAGACTGGCGCCGTTGAACGCGAATATCGTAGCCGCAACGGCGCAGCTACTCAGGCAACAGAAGCAGGTTGACAAAGCATACGATATGACGACAGCTGCGCTGCCTTTCAATGAAACCAAACCTGAACTGCTGAAAACCTACGTTATGCTCTGCCTGGACCGGAGCCTGTTCGACTACGCCGAAAACGGGCTTGCCCTGCTGGAGGCTGCCTCGCCTACCGATTATCAGGCATTTTTGCCAACTTATCAGCAGAAATTGACGACTGTCGAAAACAGTAAAGCCAAGTTTTTAGAATGACGTATTTTTGATGTATACTGCTCTCTGATTCGCCATTCGCACTACGTACCCTATGAATATCATCGAAACCCACCAAATTGCTAAACGGTACGTTATGGGGACCGAAGTGGTCGACGCATTGAAATCCATTTCGATCAGCGTCAAGAAAGGGGAGTACGTAGCATTCATGGGGCCGTCCGGATCAGGAAAATCGACGCTGATGAATATTGTTGGCTGTCTGGATTCACCCACCTCGGGGCAGTACATCCTGAATAGCCAGGATGTGAGTAGTATGGACGAAAACGAATTGGCGGAGGTACGTAACAAAGAAATTGGCTTTGTTTTTCAGACCTTTAACCTGCTGCCTCGTCAGACATCGCTGGAGAACGTAGCGCTTCCGCTGATCTATGCGGGCTACAGCAAAGCCGACCGGACTGAGAAAGCCATGCAGGCTTTGCAGAGTGTGGGGCTGGAAAAACGGGCTGGTCACCGTCCGAACGAACTTTCCGGTGGGCAGCGGCAGCGCGTGGCAGTAGCCCGGGCGCTGGTCAATGACCCAAGTATTCTGCTGGCCGACGAACCAACAGGCAACCTGGATACGAAAACATCGTACGAGATCATGGACCTGTTCGACCAGATTCACAGTAAAGGCAATACGGTGATTATGGTGACGCACGAAGAGGATATTGCCGAATATGCGCACCGGATCATTCGCCTGCGTGATGGGTTGATCGAAACCGATCGCGCTAATATGAACATCCGCAAGGCCAACGTCCTGATACAGGCTGCCAGGGCTGACGAATGAAATCTGTTCTCAGCAGGCTATTCTGATTCAATACGGTCAGGCGTGAGTTTATCCCACCCATCCGAAGACCAGTATCATACCATTATAAAGCCAAAGCCCATCAAGGGATCGTGTCCTTGATGGGCTTTGGATACTCAACGCGAGGCCGAGTGAACGTAATTGGTAATCTGATCACGTTAACCGGCAGGGATCACCCGGTGAGTTAAATGAAATGGCCTTAAACGGCATGCTCCTCGCCAACAGAATGGCCTAACTTTTCAAGCACTGCTTCCGCAAAGGCAACCTTATCTGATTTTCGGTAATTCTCTACCTGGTCAATACCTGACGGCGGGCTGAAATTTTTACTGACTTGTAAACAGGCTACCCACAGTTTTGGATTTAGTTTGATCTTATACTGGCGAATGGGTGTATCGGCCCCAAACCACAGATTAATGATGTTACTGACTGTCGCTTTCATGGAATTGTGTTGAATGAACCGTACTGGTTTTTGCTAAAGCAAAAAGGTGACGCATATTTAACTATACAACTAAAAAATTGTAAGTAATTTATTTGAAAGTTTTTAAATGGACAAAACTAGTGCTGTCGCACTTATCTAGCTAAAACGATAAAGGGCTGATTTTATTCGATAGTTAGACCAACGTGCAATTTTCTGGCCATAGTCGCTTTTATTTCGCTTATTTGAACGTGCGTAGTTAGCACATTATCAGGCTGATACCCATTAAAGTCTTCTTAAAATAGAGGTAATCTCTGCAATCTGAAGGGCCAACAACTGACTGTACGATAGCAGAACAGCGGTTGTAACGGGGAAAAACTGAGGTAATGGCGCGTTGTGAAACCAACAGATGTGTTCCAGCAATAGGCGTCTACTAGTGTTATGTTACTACAGATGTACCAACAAAATAACGGGTAGATAAGTCCGGAAGAAGAGAATAGCAGTAGAATCTACTTAAACTTCGTTTACGTATATGCTGTAAAGAGTAGCCAGCAATACTATGAAGCGTATTCGACTAATTGAGGAGGTAAGTAGGATCACCCATCTGTCGGGTGAAGCTAACTATACCCGGATCCATTTGGCCAGTTCACCAGACCTGATTGTTTGTAAGACGTTAAGTATGTGTGTTGACGAGCTGCCTGGATTTGTGCGAATTCACAAAAAGTATGCAATCAATCCGAAGTTCTTTCAGAAGGCAATACTGGTCGACAATAAAACGGCAAATGTACTGGTAAGCGATAAGGTACTGCCCATCAGCCGTCGGCGCCTGAAAGAGGTACTAGCCGATCTGTGGCGGATTAACTCATTGAACTAAGCGTTAGATATCCTTGCTTCGGAAAACCATCTCGCTGACATAAGCCATGTTATCGTCGCGCTTGATCGCTAGTTCGGGGTTGGCAATTTCGTACTCAATTAAACTCGATCTACCCGTATCGGTGATGGTGTAGCCAATGTGGTCGCCCCGGTCAATGAGATTAATTAGACCATTGGCGAACAGAAATTCGATGTAGCCATTGACCAAGTCATGACCAAAGCCTGTCCGGGGCAGTAACTGATCGAATGTCGTCTGCCGGCGCATAGCTGCCAATGTATTATATTGACCAAAAGTAAGGGTCATGACTTGTTAATAACTTAACGGAATTGATTGTATCTATTTGGATAAGCGTTCAGAATACACGGCAGAAAGCTGTTGAAAAACTCGCTGTATACGCTGACCGGGTAACATTTTGAGTCATAAGATGGGAATCGGTCACGAAAAAGCGGAAAGAATTTAGGTAAACCCTATATAGCGAATCGATAAATTAGGGTAGTCACTGACTAGAAACCGTAGATATATCGTCTGGGATTATAACACAAAAAGCCTCTTTATGAGGCTTTTTGTGTTACGTGGTTTACGTTACTTAGTGCGTGACGTCCGCCGATTTTAGCTTCTCTTTGAACACCTTCTTGAACTTGTCCAGCTTGGGCGCAATAACGAAAGCACAGTAACCCTGGTTGGGATTATTAGCAAAATAGCTCTGGTGATACGCTTCTGCTTCGTAGAATGTCGTGGCCGGGCTAATTTCCGTAACGATCGGGTTGGCATATGCACCCGCTTTGTTTAGTTCGTCCTTAGCGGTCTGGGCCAGTTGTTTCTGCTCGTCGTTGTGGTAAAAAATAACCGAACGATATTGCGTACCAACGTCGGCACCCTGACGGTTCAGCGTGGTTGGATCATGGCTCCGAAAGAACGCTTCCAGCAGTTCCTGGTACGTAATCTTACTTGGATCGTAGGTTACCTCTACGCATTCGGCATGACCAGTCGTGCCCGTACAAACTTCTTTATAGGTAGGGTTAGCTTTCTGGCCACCTTCGTAGCCGGAAACGGCATCAATAACGCCGTCGAGCGATTCATATAACGCTTCTGTGCACCAGAAGCAACCAGTACCGAAGGTCGCTTTTTCCAGTTTAACGGATGAATTCGTTGTCATATAGATGGATTGATTCTGAACAACTGGCTTTGGCTGCTCTGTCCAGCCAAAGAATGATAACAGAGCAGTAGTCAGCATAGTAAGCTGCTGGCGTAGCACGGTTGCAACCATTAGGGTTATTTAGAGTTGATTGTCTAGTAGTAGAACGTAATCAATCTGCGTAAAGTTTGCGCAATACCGCCTGTGAAAGACTTTAAACCTGACCGCTTCCGTTACGACGGAACGGAGAAACTAAGTATCGACAAAGCACCGACTAAGGTCGACGACTTATACAAGGATTCGGACGAGTACGAAGACATCCTCCGGCAGCAGGCTGCTGAAATAGACAAGCTGCAAGACGAGCTATATGCCCACAATCGGTTTGGCCTGCTGGTTATTTTTCAGGCGCTGGACGCAGCCGGGAAAGACGGAACAATCCAGCACGTGTTTACGGGTACTAATCCCGTAGGCGTTAAAGTAGCCTCGTTCAAGCGGCCAACCGACGAAGAACTGGATCACGACTTTCTGTGGCGCAGCTGGCGCGAGCTGCCCGAACGGGGCAAAATCGGGATTTTCAACCGCTCTTACTATGAGGAAACGCTGGTCACCAAAGTCCATCCGGAGATTCTAACCCAGAGCCAGCGCCTGCCCAAAGAATCGACGGAAGATCTGGATAAATTGTTCAAGCACCGCTTTAAAGCAATTCGGGCGATGGAGAAATACCTGTATCAGAATGGTTTCCCGACGGTAAAATTCTTTCTGCACGTATCAAAGGACGAGCAGGCCGATCGGCTCATTGCCCGGATTCAGGACCTGGAAAAGAACTGGAAGTTCGACGAAGGAGATGTAAAGGAGCGTAACTTCTGGAAAGAGTATCAGCAAGCCTACGAAGACACAATTAATAAAACTGCCCGAAAGCGAGCTCCGTGGTACGTTATTCCGGCCGACGATAAAAAGAATATGCGTTTGCTGGTGGGTCGGGTGATAATCGAGGAGTTGAAAAAGATACCGATGGATAACGTCAAGCCTGATAAAGAGCGATTTGATGAATTACAAACACTGATCGACGTAATCAGAAAACAATAACTCCCGAATGGCTACTAAAAAACAAGCGACGTTTTCGAGCAAGCTATTCCGGTATGACGGCAAAAAACCATTTTCGGGAGCCGACACACCAACGCTGATTGATTCATTTTATAAAAGCGAAGCCGACTTCAACCAGCAACTAGATGATTTATCGGCCCGGATGGACCAGGCCCAGAACGTAATGCATGCCCACGGCGAATATGGCCTGCTGGTCGTTTTTCAGGCGATGGATGCAGCCGGGAAAGACAGTAGTATCCGGCGGGTATTTCGGGGCGTAAATCCGTCGCGGTTTCAGATGGCACCCTTCAAAAAGCCGGAGAAAGAAGACCTGAAACACGACTTTCTCTGGCGGTTCTGGCAGGAGCTTCCCGAACGAGGCAACATCGGTGTATTCAACCGGTCGTATTACGAAGAAGTGCTGGCGTTACGGGTGCATCCCGACCGCCTGCGCGAACAGTTAATCCCGGAAAATCTGCTCCCCGATGATAACGAAGTGCTCTGGCAGCAGCGTTTCGGAGATATTGTTCATTTTGAGGACTACCTGTACCGCAATGGTTTCCCGATCATCAAGTTTTACCTCCACGTCGACAAAAAGGAGCAGGGAAAACGACTCATTGCCCGGCTGGAAGACGGCGAAAAACAGTGGAAGCTCAGCGAAAATGATCTGAAAGAGCGGGAGTTCTGGCCGGAGTATATGCAGGCCTATGAAGATACGATCAACGAAACAGCCACCGCTAACTGTCCCTGGTACGTTATTCCCAGTGACGACCGGACCAATCAGCAGCTAATTATTGCCCGTATTCTGACAGAGTGGCTGGAATCGTTGCCCGTCGAGTTTCCTAAAACGGAAGCCAAAGAAGCCCAAAAGCAGATCGCTGAGATTAGGAAGCAGGACGCCGACTCATAGAATACCTTGGCTTGTCTCCCTGACCATTCATCCATTTGTTAACTGGCTCGAAAGCGCTTGTCCGTAGCTTTGCGCCATAATACAGATTGGATGAGAAATATTATAGTACTAGGACTGCTGTTGCTGATCGGAACTAAAGTGATGGCACAAACAACGCAGCGAACCATCAGCGGCTACGTAAAAGATGCGGCCGATGGCGAAGGATTAATCGGCGTATCGGTGTACGTGCGGGAAGCTAAAACCGGTACAGTGACCAACAACTATGGCTTCTTCTCCGTGACTGTTCCAGCGGGGACTTACACCCTCAGTATTACGTATGTAGGATACGCTGCGCAGACAAAGGCTGTGACTTTGGCCGACCAGAACGTACGGTTGAACGTCGAGCTCCAGGAAGAAGGCAAACAATTGCAGGAGGTGATTGTGTCCACTCGTCGCGAGGACGATAACGTCAAGAATATCGAAATGAGCGTCAACCGGATTGACGTAAAAACCCTGCAACGGATTCCGGCCCTGCTGGGCGAGGTTGATGTCGTGCGTAGCATACAGCTCCTGCCGGGCGTATCGACGGTAGGTGAGGGAGCAACGGGCTTCAATGTGCGGGGCGGCAGTATAGACCAGAATCTGGTGCTGATGGACGAAGCGCCCGTTTATAACTCATCCCATTTGTTTGGCTTCTTCTCGGTCTTTAACCCCGATGCGGTCAAGGACGTGAAGCTCATAAAAGGCGGAATTCCGGCCAATTATGGTGGCCGGGTGTCGTCAATTCTGGATGTGCGGCTAAAAGAGGGAAATACTAAGAAAGGTGAGCTGAATGGCGGTATCGGTCTGATCTTTAGTAGGCTGTCTTACGAACGGCCCATGTTCAAGGGAAAAGGCTCGTTCATTATCGCGGGTCGCCGATCGTACGCCGATATTTTAGCGCAACCCTTTCTCAATAAAGATTTACGGGGCTCCCGGTTTTACTTCTACGACCTGACGCTCAAAGGTAACTACCAGCTCAACGACAAGAACACACTGTATTTGTCCGGTTACCTGGGTCGGGATGTGTTCGGGGCTGACTTTGGCTTCAACTGGGGCAACACGACCCTGTCGACCCGCTGGAACCACGTTTTCAGTGACAAGCTATTTCTGAACACAACGGCCTATTACAGTAACTATGACTACTCGCTCGACAGTGATCTGAAGGGGAAACAGCCTGGCGACTTTTTCCGGACCAACTCGCGCATCATCGACTACAGCCTGAAGCCGGACTTTACGCTCTTTCTCGGTAAAAACACCATTACATTTGGTGGGCAGAGTATTCTGCACAATTTTCAGCCGGGAACCGCTACGGCCGCCAGCGCGGGCTCAGTTCGCACGTTTGGGCTGGCAAACAAATACGCGCTGGAGAATGCGCTTTACGTAGGGAATGAGCAGCAGCTAACGCCGAAGCTACAATTGCAGTACGGGCTTCGTTATTCGCTGTTCAACTACATCGGCACCGGCGAGGCTTATACATTAGCCGCCGACGTACCGGCCGGCCAGACCCGCCCGGTTACGGCCATACGAACGTATAGTCGGGGTGAAAACATCCAGACGTACGGTAACTGGGAACCCCGTTTTTCGGCGAAATATGAACTGGGCGGCAACAGCTCGCTGAAAGTTAGTTACAACCGGCTGGCGCAGTACATTCACCTGATTTCGAATACGACGGCGTCGACACCTCTGGACGTCTGGACGCCATCGACCAACAATATCAAACCGCAGCTCGCTGACCAGGTTGCCGGTGGGTATTTCAAAAACTTTGGTAAGCGGGGGAGTGAATTTGAAGCGTCGGTAGAGGTGTATTACAAGTGGTTCCAGAACCAGATTGATTACATTGATGGCGCAAACCTAATCCTGAACCGTTACTTGGAAAGCGACCTGCTGCCCGGAAAAGGCCGGGCTTACGGAGCCGAGTTTTTTCTGAAACGAACGACGGGTGTCGTAAACGGCTGGGTTAGTTATACGCTGGCTAAAACGGAGCGGCAGGTAGAGGGTATCAACGGGGGAAACTGGTATCCAACCCGCTTCGATAAGCGGCATACGCTGACCTCGGTGTTGTTGTTCGATCCTCCTAATGCTAAACGCTGGAATTTCTCCGCGACGTTCACGCTGGCCAGCGGTACGCCCGCTACGTTCCCGACGAACCGGTTTGAGTTTCAAGGCTATGTGCCGCCCCAGAACGTGGGCAACACCCGGAATAACTACCGGATTCCTCCCTACCACCGGCTCGATCTGGCAGCTACGCTGCAGGGGCGGAAACGTACCGGCAAACGCAAAGACGACAACTGGGTTTTCTCGGTGTACAATGTCTACGCCCGCAAGAATCCGTTCTCGGTATATTTTCAGCCGAACGCCGACAACCCACGGATTACGCAGGCGATTCGTTACTCGGTATTTGCTACGGCCATTCCCTCTGTTACTTACAATTTCAAGTTCTGACGAACGCTTCGTTATGAAAGTATTTAAATTGGTTACCGGGCTGATTCTAGTGCTGACCGGCATTAGCAGCTGCACCACGGTCATTGATGCTACCCTGGACGAAGGCCCCTCGCAACTGTCGGTAGATGGGCTTATTACCGATCAACCGGGCCCGCAGACAATTCGCCTGACACAGACGGCCGCTTATTTCAATAACAGCCGCCCTCCCATTGTATCAGGTGCTACGGTTGTGGTAGCCGACGATCGGGGAAATCGCTATAATTTCACGGACCCCGACAACGACGGGTACTATATCTGGTCGGGCAGCGCTACCGATACACTGGGGCACGTTGGCCGGACCTACAGCCTAAGTATTTCGTTCGGCAGTGAAAATTATGGGGCCAGCGGCCGAATGAACCGCGTGCCGACGATCGACTCGCTGGTATTCCGAAAGGATAATATAAATCCTATCTCAAATCTGGAAGGGTACCGGGCGGAATTTTACGCCAACGATCTGCCGGGTGGAATGGATTATTACCGCATCCGATATTTCCGGAACGATACGCTGCAAAATAAAACCCGGGATATCAGAACGGTACAGGATGCTGCGTTCCAGGGGAGCGCCGACACGGATGGACTGCTGTTCATCCGGCCCCTGCGTCAGTCGGTAAATCCGGATAGCCTATATAAACTAAATGACCGGGTTCGGGTCGAAATTCAATCGCTGACGCCCGATGCGTTTACGTTCTGGCAGTTGCTCCGTACCGAGTTGGGTAACGGTGGTCTATTCGCGACGCCCCCGACCAACGTACCCACCAACATTATCAACGCAAATCCGAACGGTCGTAAAGCAACCGGATTCTTCCAGGTATCGGCCGTACGTAGCCGCCAGGCGCGAGTCATCGCACAAAACATACGTCCGTCGGAATAAATTTGGTCAGGCCAGGTCTAGTCCGAGCCAAACTATACCTGATTGCTCTGCACTGGCTTTTGGCCCCGGTTACGGAAGCGGGCCAGCGCGGGCTGGAACGTATCGCGTTCGATAAACAGGATGGCAACAAAAAATAAACCCAATATGGCCATGTGGACGGGAATGGATACCCACAGGTTGGCGATAGGAAATTGCATTGACAGATAAATCAACAGGCCCGCACTAACGACGTACCCAATCGCCGACTTGAGGTGATAGGGTACAGGGTAGTATTTCTCGCCGAGCACGTAGCAGAGGGTCATCATCACGAAACTGGATAAAAGAAAAGCTACCGCACAGCCCATGTAACCCATCAGGGGAATCAACAGAATATTCAGGCCAATGGTGACAGCCGCGCCGATGATCGTAATCAGGGTACCGAACTGCGTCTTGTCGCTGAGTTTGAACCAGAATGAGATGTTATAATATACGCCTAGAAACAGGTTCGCCAGCAGCAATAAAGGGACGATGGGGAGACCCGGCCGGTACGATTTGGAAACCAGTAAGCCTACTACGTCGAGGTTTAAACTGACGGCGACCCAAATCAGGACGCAGGCAATGATGAACCACTTTGTTACGTCGGCGAGAAGCTTCGGGGAATTTTTGTCTTCGGCCCTCGAGAAAAAGAACGGATCGGCCGCGAATTTAAACGACTGAATGACCAGCGCCATAAAGACAGACAGTTTCAGGCAATTACCATAAATACCCAGCGCGTCTTTGCTGGTCAGGCCGGGGTAGAATCCGTCGGGAAGCCAGTATTGCAGAAATAGCCGGTCGGTCATGGAATTGACCAGACCGGCCAGACTCGTCAGCATCAGAGGAAAAGCGTATGCCAGCATGACCCGCACTTCGGCCGGTTTGAGCCGGAATTTGAAGCCGGTAAAGGCATCGCGCAGCAGTACGAAATAAGTCAGGTTGCCAATCAGGTTGGCCAGGATAATGTAACCCGGTCCGATGCTGGGGTAATAGATCAGATCGATAATTGGTTTGAGGGCGGTAAGGTACTTGCCGTTGTACACGTCCCGGCAGAAAACCAGGAAGAACACGTTGAGCAACACAACCAGCACAATGTTGGTAATCTTGGCCTGCACAAAGCGTCGGGCCTTGTTTTCCACTCGCAACCGGGCGAAGGGAATAGCCATGATGGCGTCGATAGCAACGATCAACGCAACCCAGATGATGGATAATTCCTGACCGGGGTAGTTCATCCAGTCAACCAATTGGGGTGTCAGAATGATGATGAGCGACGTGAAAAACAGGCTGACGACCGTGACAATGCTGAGAGTTTCACTAAACACCTGCAACCGATTATCGGGACGACGGGCGGCAAAGCGGAAGAAAGCCGTTTCCAGACCCAGCGTGTAGATGGCCAGCAGAATGGCTACCCAGCTGTAGAGCTCTACATTGGAGGCCATCTTTTCAGGCCGGGTAAAGACATAGGTCTGTAAGGGAACCAGCACGAAGTTGAGCATCCGCCCCAGAATAGTGCTGATGCCATACAGCGCCGTATCGCTGGCCAGTTTTTTAAAGGTACTCATCGAGAGAGAAAATGCCCGTTGTGGTTCAGGCTGACAAAGTTAAGACCTTTGGTTATCTTTGCGGCTTCATTGGCGGCCGGACGGTCGCTGACCTAGTAAACTTGCTCACCAACGTAACCAATCCACGCGCTAGTCTTGTCGGCGCGGCTGGTTTAGATCGCATGGCACTTAAAATTTCCTCCGCGCTGATTTCCGTCTACTACAAAGATGGTCTTGAGCCGTTAGTCCAACTGCTGCATCAGCAGGGTGTAAAACTGTATTCGACGGGTGGTACCCAGACCTTCATCGAGCAACTGGGCATTCCAGTTACGGCCGTTGAAGACATTACGGGCTACCCATCCATCTTCGGTGGTCGCGTAAAAACGCTGCACCCGGCCGTTATGGGTGGTATTCTGTACCGGCGTGAATTGCCCGAAGATCTGGCGCAGGCCAAACGACACAACATTCCGCCCATCGATCTGGTCGTTGTTGATCTGTACCCGTTTGAAGAAACCGTCGCGTCGGGCGCGTCGGATGAGGACGTTATCGAGAAAATCGACATTGGTGGTATTTCCCTGATCCGGGCCGCTGCCAAAAACCATAAAGACGTACTGATCGTCTCGTCGCGGGATCAATACGCCGACGTTGTTACGTTACTGACCGAAAAAGAAGGCAGCACTGATCTGTCCGACCGTCGTCAGTATGCCGGCAAGGCCTTCGCCGTTACGTCGCACTACGACACCGCTATCCAAAGCTATTTCGCACAGGAGCAGGCCGCACCTGCTGGCTCAGAGTCGACAGACGTTACTGATTTCAAATCACTACCTACCAATCACCTGCGTTACGGCGAGAACCCGCACCAGCAGGCTACGTTCTACGGCAATCTGGACGCCATGTTCGACAAACTACATGGTAAAGAACTGTCGTACAACAATTTGGTCGATGTAGACGCCTGTGTGGGCCTGATCGACGAATTTACAGACGAATCGGCGGCTTTCGCGATCATCAAACACACCAACGCCTGCGGTATCGCGACGGCTCCTACGGCGAAAGAAGCGTATTTAAATGCGCTTTCCTGCGATCCAGTATCGGCTTTTGGTGGGGTAGTGATCACGAATAAACCAGTCGATCTGGAAACGGCGGAGGAACTAAACAAGCTGTTCATGGAAATCCTGATTGCGCCCGAGTACGCCCCCGAAGCGCTGGAACTGCTGAAGTCAAAGAAGAACCGGATTCTGCTGAAACGGAACGCCATTGCCCTGCCAGGTATCATGTTCAAGACGATTTTGAACGGCGTGCTGGAGCAGGATAAAGACAACGCGACCGAAACGGCCAGCCAGTTCACAACCGTTACGGAGAAAGCGCCAACCGATAGCGAGGTTCGGGCATTGGAGTTTGCACTGAAAGTATGCAAACACACTAAATCGAACACCATCATCCTGGCTAAGGAAGGCCAGTTACTGGCGAGTGGTGTTGGACAAACGTCACGTGTGGATGCCTTGCGGCAGGCCATTGAAAAAGCGGGTTCGTTCGGTTTCGACCTGAACGGGGCTGTGATGGCGTCGGATGCGTTCTTCCCCTTCCCCGACTGCGTGGAGATTGCGGGCAACGCGGGTATCACGGCGGTGGTGCAACCCGGCGGCTCTATCCGGGATAAAGATTCGATTGAGTATTGCAACCAGCACGGGCTGGCGATGGTAACGACGGGCGTTCGGCACTTTAAGCACTAATGCAACTCCTGTACACCGGCTGGTGCGCGTTCTGGTTCATTACGTTGTATTTGATCCTGTTTCCCCTACAGTTCATCTGTCTGCAACGGGAGAGCTGGAAGCCAGCTGCGCATAAGATCAACGCCATCTGGGGGCGGTTGTTTTTTGCTGTCGCGGGTATACCTATTCACGTAGACTACCGCTTTCGGATCGATCCGAAAGCGGTGTACGTGTTTTGTGCCAATCACTTTTCGTACATGGACATTGCTGTGATGGGGGTGATTGTGGATAATTATTTTGCCTTTATCGGTAAAAGCGAAACCAAGCGTATTCCGCTGCTGGGGTATATGTTCGCCAAACTGCACGTTCAGGTGGATCGGGCGCAGGCCAAAAGTCGGGCGTACTCGCTGACGAAAAGCATCCGGACGCTGGCTGGTGGACGTAGTATTATGATTTATCCGGAAGGAGGAATTAAGCCACAGGAGGAAGGAACGCCCCAGTTGCACCCATTCAAAGACGGTGCGTTTATCATGGCGATTCAGCAACAGGTACCCATCGTGCCGATTACGTTGTTGAGTAATTACAAGATCCTGCCGGATAAGTCGCCGGTTCGGCTGCATCGCCACGCGCTCCGGGCCGTCGTGCACGAACCCATAGCCACCACCGGTATGACCCAGGACGATATCGAACGGTTAAAGGAAGCAACATACAAGGTTATAAGTAACGAACTAAAGAGTGAAAGAGCGAAAGAATGAAAGAGTAATATCTCGGGAATAAGCTCCCGCATTACTCATTCACTCATTCACTCATTCACTCATTCACTCAATATGAAGGTCGATCAGGAAACGCTGCACAAAATTGCTCACCTCGCCCGGCTGAACGTCCGGCCGGAGGAAGAAGCCGAACTGCTCAACAGCCTCAATGGCGTGCTTGACTGGATGGAACAGCTCAACGAGGTTGACACGACCGGTGTTGAACCGCTGACCCACATCTCCGCAGAAACGAACGTACTGCGCGACGATCGGGTGGCGCAGCACCTGCCCCGCGAGCAGGCGTTGGCTAACGCTCCCCAGCACGACGAACAGTTCTTCGAAGTGCCCAAGGTGCTGGAGTAGGACTCAGTTAGGATAGAATACGTAAGGTTCTAAGCAGAACAGCCCCGATGACGTTACGTCATCGGGGCTGTTCTGCTTAGAACTAACTGTACCGTTATTTTACCCGAATGTCAGCGCGGGCAGTGTCGTCTTCACCGTTGTCAACGCCGTTGCCGGGTGTTGAATCGGGGTCGGGTTGACCAGCTGCCAGTACCTGGGCGGTGCAGACACCCTGGCCGCTGGCCGTAGCCTGCGCCCGGAATCGAAGCGTGACGCTGGATTGTGCCGCCAGGTTGCTGACATTACCGACCAGCGTGGTACCGACCAGTGAAAAATCATTACCCGGAACGAATGTCTGTCCAGCAGGCAGATAAGCCCCCAGACTCAGACCTGTCGCTGTTAAACCACCGGCGTTTTTGACGGTAAGCGTGTACGTAATAATCTCTCCTACATTTGGAATCCGGTTGCTGGCCGACAGGGTAATGCTGACATCGGCTTTGTCGGCATCGGGCGTGGGCTGGTTGGACTGAACGGCGGGTAGCGGTACCTGATTCGGGTTTGGCGATACGTAAAATCCACCGCCTAACTGTTTTGTCCGAAAATCCAGCGCGGCCATATCATCCTGCCCGTCGCCCGTACCTGAGTCGGGCTGACTGTCCGGATCAGTAGAGCTGGCCTGCGCAATTTCGGCCGCATTCCGGTACGTTCCGGCGGCTGTAGGCTGAGCAATGAAGGTGAATGTCCGGCTGGCTCCTGCATTCAGGGCAAAAGCCGCACTGGTCAGTACGGTTCCGCTGGCACTCAGTTCGGACGAC
Source organism: Spirosoma sp. KUDC1026 (assembly GCF_013375035.1). NCBI lineage: Bacteria > Pseudomonadati > Bacteroidota > Cytophagia > Cytophagales > Cytophagaceae > Spirosoma > Spirosoma sp. KUDC1026. The sequence continues at coordinate 870,339 of NZ_CP056032.1, forward strand.
GAAACGAAGGCCAAATTGTCGGGTAATCGGTTCCGGACGACAACGTTGGTTGCCTGGCCTGGGCCATCGTTTTTCACCACCAGCGACAACGTAATCTGTGAGTTTTGTTCTGGCGTCCGCTGGCTGGCTCCCATTGCCAGGCTCAGATCAGCCACTTGCGGTTGTACGACGTTGTTGATTTCGAAAATATTGGACGGAACGCCTAGCAATGTAGGAGCCGTTGAGACAACCCGAATCTGGTATCGACCGCTTTGGTACGCGCTGGGCAGCGTAACCGCAATCGGGCTGCTGGCCCCGCTGCCTAAGTTCGCTACGTACTGACCATTCTGATTCAGGAGTTGCACCTGCCACTGGTTATCACCGTTAAACGTACCCAACGTAGCGAACGTAACCTGAATGGTAGAGTTAGGGGCAATGGTGTTTGCCAGTGTTCCGGTTGCTGCGAACTGCGAAGGCGTAATGGGTTGCGCGTTCTGGAAGAAGCCATCGGTCATGCTGTTGTTCCAGTTGCGGGCAAAACGAGATAGACCCATCCGGGCCGGAATCGACGCCGGATTCAGATAGTACTGCGGGTGCGTAACGGGCCGGATACCATTGGCAAAGTGAACGTCCGTGTTCCCGGCATTTCGATTGATAATCGTGTCGTTGTACGGTCCCTGAAACACGTTCAGACCCGGCGTATCGATAACGCGCTGTTGCTGGTTAACGACTTCCGTTCGGGTGACTGCTCCGTCAAAAGACGCCCGGGCAACCATCCAGGGCACATTACGTCCACCAAAATCGCTGCGTGATTTCTGAATGATGTTTGTCAGCCGGTCATAATACTGCGGGATACTGGTGTTGCCATCAGCAAAGCTGTATTCTGCCTCGCCCTGGTGCCAGAGAACCGCCCGTACCCCCGCCATGGATCCGTAATAGTTAAGAACATTTTTCAGGTTCGTGTATGGTTGCAGGTTGGGCCAGTTGCCGTTGCAGAAATAGCGGTTACAGGTCGGAATGCCGTTTGCCGTATTCGACCAGTTTTCGGCCGTTGAACCGTCCCAGCCCGTTACGTAGAACGCTACCGGTACGTTATAGCGATTGACGATGTAATCGCCCAGCTCGCCCCAGCCCCAGGAGCTTTCAGCCATGGGAAATACCCGGCGTCCGGCCGTCAGTGCTTTGTAGTTCGGTACTGGAAACGGATCGCCCGACGAGTTGAGCAGATCCGTGTTCTTGTCGTAGTAGTGGTTGATGGAGTCGATGGCGTTGACCCGGTCGGTGGCCGTTCCCAGATCGTTGTCGTTCCTGTTGATGCCCCGGGCGTTGGATTGGCCAGCCGTAATAAAAACTTCGCCGATGCCGACGGGCTGCACAGTGGCCTGGGCGGTGACGGTGCCACCGACCACGGCACGTACTGTTAGCATATACCAACCGCCCACACCTGTCAGCGACCCCAGGAATAGATTATTGGCTGGGTTCGTCTGAATAACCTGCCAGCCCGTAGCCGTTCCCTGACCGGCTGCAACAGGCGTTAGCTGAGCTTCAATGCGGTCGACCGTGCTGGTTAGTCGTCCTGATACGAACAACCGTCCGTTGCCGTCGGCCCCCCGCTGCACGACCAGACGGGTCATAGGATAAGTGATCTGAAGTTGAGCAAACGCAACAACCGGGAAGAGAAAGAGCAAAAGCGCCCATCTGGTAAATGTGGACATTTGGATCTGGTAAAATCTACCGCGAAAATAGGGAGAAAGTCGCATTGATTAATACCTGCGCCCACGGTTTGTAACTAGCTGATTCGTAGCAGATCTTTACTAGATATGGTCGCGTGTTTATTTTAGGCGTAGATGATCTATATATCCAAGAAGTATAGTAGACTTGTAATGTGTTTACTTTAGTTTTGATATACGCCTGTCCTGTCAACGGCTGTTAGTTAGGTCTCTCAAACTAATTGAATCTTAAAATTTTATGAACTACTCTACTCAATCGCGCCGACCAGCCGCTAAAGCAATTATTCTCGTGATCGAGGACAATGCTGATCAATGGTTTATAATCCGGTGGGCATTGGAGCAGCGTTTTCCTGAAGTTGAAGCTATATGGTTTAAAAATTCAGCACAGGCTCTGATGTATCTGGATAGCTGTCAACTTAATGAACAGGCATTTCCCCGATTGATTCTGCTGGATTTATACATCCCCAACCGGGAGAGTGGCTGGCGGTTTTTAGAAACGATTAAACTGCACCATCTGTATCGGGAAATACCGACCGTGATGTTAAGCTGGTCGGCGGATCGGGAGGATATTCGGGAGTCATATATGCTACGTAGCAACTCCTACCTCGTTAAGCCGGATAGTTACGAAAAATGGCTGGAATGTTTTACTGTTTTTCGAGACTACTGGTGGGATGCCGTTACGCTCCCCCTGCCTGCCTAGTCTCTCTGCTTTCGCCAGCTAAAAGCTGCTGAATATGGCGGGTAAACGCTTGCCAGTCGGTTGCCTTGTTAACTACCGACTGGGCTCCTGCCTGATAACAGGCATCAATTTCGGCTGGGTCACTGCTACTGCTGAGCATAATAACAGGAATCTGGTTCCAGCCCGAAACCTGCTTCAGGCAAATCAGCGTCTGTATACCATTCCGGCCGGGCATGTGAATGTCCATTAGAACCAGATCAGGCCGTGTGGCCTGTTCATGAGCAGATTCGATTGTCTCCTGGCATAGTGATGCTCCGTCGTCAAAAAAAGCGAACGTATGCTCTGGTAATGAATGCTTGAGAAAACGGCCGATCAGAAAGCGATAGTCAGCAGCATCATCGACGACGTATATCAATGCCATAGGCAATAAAGATTGAAGTTACTTCGTCAACAACGGTTGTCGTTGAGATGATTTATTTGGTGCTTATTAGTTAGTTACTGGATAGCTGGAAGGGAATGATATAACGAACCGAGTACCCTCCTTCGGTTTACTGGTAACTGCTATATCGCCATCAAGCAGGTCGCAGAGTTGCCGGACAATGGCGAGACCAATGCCTTCGCCGTGCCGACTGTTTATGGCCGAGATGTCTTTTTGCGCAAGACCAGGGCCGCTATCCGTTATCGTAAGCTGCCATCGCTCACTGCTCTCTACGGCCTCCCAGTTGACGGCAACGCCCCCCGTCTGCGTGTATGTCAAGGCATTGAGCAGGAGGTTCTGGGCAATCCGGTTTACTTTGATGGCGTCTCCTTCGACAAATAATGGACGTACTCCGTCAGCACGCAGCCACAAAGCTCGCTCATCGGCCATGGGTTGCAAACTGGCAATCAGTTCATCCAGTAGCTGGGCGACATCGAAACTGGCTAGATGTCGCTGTTCCTGTCCGGCTTCCAGACGGGCAAAGTCAAGAAGTTCGGTAAGCATGTCAGTCGCCTGTTTGATATTACGCTGTAACATACTTAGCATCTGCTCACGTTCTTCTTCGTCGGTTGCCAGATCGAGCATGGAGGCTGCTCCCTGAATTATACCAAAGTTGCCGCGCAGATCATGCGACGTACGTCGTAGAAATTCTCCTCGTTCTTTAATATACTGACGCAGGTTGTGAAGGTTTGTAACCGTATCACTAGAATTCCGTATTTCATTGAATAATTGCTGCTGCTGCTGCTCGGCTTGCTTCAGTACCGTAATATCCAAGCCGTTCACAACTACACCATCGTCAAATCGGGTCACCGAGATGGCAACCCATTGACTCTCTGGATTATCCGGGGTATGGCGTTCTTCGTAAAAAGGCTCATTGGTTAACCGTACCTGGCGCAGGATGTCCAGCGTCTTTTCCTGCCACAACTGTTTTTCCAGATAGGCAACCGGCTGATGAAGCAACTGGCTCGCCGTTTTATGCATCATGGCGGCAAACCGCTCGTTGCAGACGGCAAGGCGGAAATCCATTATCTGGCGATGTTCGTCATGAACGGCCTTGAAAAAAGCAATCAGGGACGTTGAACTGTTCAAAACGGCCTGTAAATGCTGATTGGTCTCCTGAATCTGCTTCTCAGCTTCTTTCAACTCCGTAATATCCCGTGCAATGGCCAGCACGCTTTGAATCCTGCCGTTCGAAGCCAATTCCGGTACAATGACGGAGTAATAGAGCGTTATGCCTTTGGGAGTGGTGAATATATTGTAATGGTCCTGGGACGTGCCGGTATCAAAAACCTCCCTTAATTTGTCCATATAGGGGATCGCCACGGAATCGGGTTGTCCCATTTCCTGGTTGGTTTTGCCCAGCAAAACCGATAAGGGGGCTCCGGTTTTCTCCGCAAAAGCCGAGTTGGCAAAGACTAATTTTAAGTCGATATCCCAGCGCGTAATAACATCCCGCGTATTTTCGACGAGCGTCCGGAACTGCTCTTCACTTTCCCGTACGCGTTTCTGGGCCAGTCGTTGTTCCGTAATGTCCTGGGCGAAGCCAACGATTTTAACAACCTTCCCCGTTTCATCACGCATTACTTCGTGCCGGTTGAACAGGTAACGCATCTGTCCGTCGTTCCGATAAATACGCCGGATGTATTCAAATGGCTGATGGTCTTTCAGGGCCTGCTCAATACGTATGGCAATGGGAGCCACGTCACCGGGGTACGTATGCGAATCCATAAAATCCGCATTCAGGCTGACCTGGCCCGGCTCGAATCCAAACAGCCGATACATCTCATCCGAATAAAGGGACGCGTTCGTTGCCAGAATAAGCTCGTAACTACCAATGTGGGCAATACTTTCGGTGCGATTAAGCAGCGTGTTGGTAGTTTGTAGCTCCTGCGTGCGTTGCCTAACCCGTCGGTCCAGTTCCTGCTGAAGTTCTTTTTGCAGATGAATATCGGCGTCAATGCCGACGTAGCCACTAAAATCTCCGTTAGGAAAAAAAGTAGGCTCGGCGTATTCCAGCATCCAGCGGTATTCGCCGTCGTGGCGCAACAGTCTATACTCGGCACTGAAGGACTCGCGAATCGCAAATTTCTGTTTGTAAACAGCTAGGTAGTTATCCCGATCATCGGGATGGATATCCTGCGCCCAGCCGCGCTCTATTTCTTCTTCCTGCGTACGACCCGTATAAGTAAGCCAGGCCTGATTCAAAAACGAATATCGCCCATCGGCGTCGGCTACCCAGATCAGCATCGGGGCGCTATCGGTGAGGTTTCTGAACCAGGCCTCGCGTTCTTCCGATAGGCGCTGCGCCCGGCGGGATTCGGTAATATCCTCAATGGCAATCAGAATCGCTTCTTGTCGCTGCTGCTGAACCACCTTGCAGGCGTTGAACCGAAGTACTTTCTCGCCCAGCTCGGCAAAATGGTGCGTAACTTCAAAATTCTGGATAACTGCGTTCTGATGTATTACGTCTTCCAGTAACTGCCGTAACCGGTCAATGTTCCACTGGCGATTATCCAGTTCGTAGATCAGTACGCCTTCAGTTTCGTCTTCGCGCAGGCGGAAGGTTTTATAAAAGGCTTTGTTCGCACTCTTTAGCCGCAGGTCCTTATCAAGTACGATCGTGGCTTCGCGAATAGTTGAAAAGATTGCTTCCGAATAGCTGTAGGCCTCTGAAAGCTGATCGTTACGTACCTGAAGCTCCTGGTTGATGGTCAGTAACTCTTCGTTAGTCGATTCAATCTCCTCCTTACTGGTTTCCAGTTCCTCGTTGATACTTTGCAGCTCTTCGTTGGAGCTGACGATCTCCTCGTTGGCCGACTGGAGTTCTTCGTTGCTGGCTTCCTGCTCTTCGATAATGGAGCGCATATCCTCGCGCAGGCTGCTCAGCTCTTCTTCCAATTGTTTGATACGCTGATTCCGCGACTGAGACGAGGTCGTTTCGGGGAGTAGCGACGGTGTAATCTCTTCAAAAAGAACCAAGTATAGTCGTTCTTCCGTATCGACGGACAGTGGGACTGCTTCAATAGCAACGTAATGAGTCTGCTCTTTAATCCGAATTTTCAGACCCGATTTACGCACTGCCTGCCCGGCTTTCTGGGCCTTATGAATAATACTACGCAGATCAAAAGCCAGGGTGGGGCGGGCCATTTTGAGCAGGTTTAGGCTGGCTTTGCCTGGGGCTGGTTCCAGAAAGAGGCCTGTTGACCCACGGAACTGGAGAATCTCCAGATCCTGATTGACAACAACAGAGGCTGGCGTGTACTGGCCTAACAGGATATTATCAACCGTGTTATCCAGATTATTGCCATTGTTACCTAGGGGATTTTTCGCCTTCATATTAACTTTAGCAGCGTTTGCTTCTGTTAACGATGTCGTTTCAAGCTGCCTTTCCAGATTTGCCTGGATGGGACCGGGCTGGAGATTCATGTCAAAGGTAGCCCGGCTGATGGCATCGTTTTTACGAACAAAGATTTTGTACCGTTTCTCTACCTGAACAAATAACGAAGTTGACGCACCAACGGTTTCTGACTTGCCCAGCAGCAGATAGCCATTTGGGTTCAGGGCATAATGAAACGTAGCAATGGCTTTGCGCTGTAATACGTTTTCGGTGTAAATCAGCATGTTGCGACAGCTAACCAGATCGAGCCGGGAAAAGGGCGGATCTTTAAACACATTATGGGGGGCAAAGACGCACAGGTCCCGGATTGCCTTGGAGATCCGATAGTGATCATCTACTTTCGAAAAAAAGCGTTGCACCCGCTTGGGCGATACGTCCAGCATCTGGCTGCGGGTGTACGTCCCCAGCCGGGCTCTGGCAATCGCTGATTCACTGAGGTCGGTGGCGAAAATGTTGATCGGGATATTGACGCCCTGCTCGTTCATGATCTCTGTCAGCAGCATGGCGATCGAGTAGGCCTCTTCGCCCGTTGAGCAAGCAGGCACCCAGATTCGGATCGACTCGCGGGGCGTTTTACTTTTAACCAGCTGGGGCAGCAGTACTTTTTTCAGGTAGTCCATCGTGTCGGTGTCCCGAAAAAAGTTGGTTACGTTGATCAGCAGATCGCTGTAAAGGGCCTTCCCTTCGGCTGGATGCTGACTCAGGTACTGCGCGTAGTCGGCCAGGGTTTCCAGCTTGTAAAGCAGCATCCGTCGGACAACACGCCGACGAATGGTTGTTACTTTGTAATGCGTGAAATCAACTCCGATCGACCGGCGTAGAAACAGGATGATTTTACGAAGGTCTTCGTCATTAGCAGTCGGATCCTGGTCATCTGCTATCTCGCCTTCGGTGTGGGCTGTCTGCCGGAAAACGTTGATCTGCTGGCTTAGCCGGATCACCTCGTCGGCAATGTCAGCCGGGGAAAGCACCTTATCGACCACCCCTTCTGAGATAGCTGCTTTGGGCATGCTCTGAAAGGAGGCCGTTTCGTCCTGCGCAAATGTGATACCGCCAGCTGCTTTGATCGCTTTCAGACCCGCCGTGCCATCATTACCTGATCCAGACAGAAGAATAGCAATGGAGCCCTCGCGCTGCCGCGTTGCCAGCGACAGAAAAAATTCGTCGATCGGCATGCGGATGGACGACGAACCGGTACTCCGACGAAGCTGACGGGGAATAAAAGTTAGCACCCCGTCAACCACCCCCATATCTTTATCTGATGTCAGGACGTATACCTGATTAGGAACAATCTGTTGCTGGTGTTCGGCCGCTACAACTGGCATCGTTGTCGCCTGGCTCAATACGCTTGATAGTTGACTGACCGGAACAAGGTCAGCATGCTGGACGTAAACGAAGGCCATCCCTGTTGCTGAAGGCATGTACCTCAGTAAATCAGAAAGGGCATCCAGACTACCCGTGGCACCCCCAATGGCAACAACAGGCACTGGTTTACGACTGGGTTGAGAACTAACAGCATCGGTATCATTCGTAAGCATAAGAGCGGTCTTTCGAAAAACTAACGGCTACTCTTTGGGTTAAAGAAATGTACCAATAGGTAGAACAGCCGGAAAAGTTAAAACTTTTTACCGAGAGGGGAGAAATTGTTGGTGTTGTGCTGCCAGGTTTCTCATTAGATAAATAAAGTCATGGCGAAGCGAGATATCATCGTTGTTGGTGCGTCGGCAGGTGGTGTCTACGCGCTGAAAGAATTAGTTGCCTCGTTACCAGCGGATTGCGCTGCGTCGATCTTTGTTGTCCTGCACGTATCACCCCATGCCCCGAGCTATCTGCCCGACATTCTGACCCATACAGGGCCGTTAGTAGCCACGCATCCGAGAGACGGTGAACCAATTCAGCCAGGGCGCATCTACGTAGCACCCCCGGATCATCATATGCTGATCGAGTACGATCAGGTAATCGTTAAAAGGGGGCCTAAGGAAAATCGCTTTCGGCCATCAGTCGACGCTTTATTTCGCTCGGCAGCTTATACCTACGGTCCCCGTGTGATTGGTGTTGTGCTGACGGGTATGTTAAACGACGGTACATCGGGGATGTGGTCGATAAAGCGGCTAGGAGGAACCAGTATTGTGCAGGAGCCAGAAAACGCTATGTATCCCAGTATGCCAGCCAGTGTACTGGAATACGTCGATGTCGATTATGTGTTGCCAATATCCGGGATGGGGTCACTGCTGACAGAACTGATTACGGAGGAAATCCTGGGGAAGCCGTTTCTGTCTCCTGAGGAAGAGGAACGAATGAGTGCCGAAATCAATATAGCAGCCGAAGACAGTGCCTTCGAGCAGGGAATATTAAATTTAGGGGAGCTGACGCCATTAACCTGCCCGGAATGCAACGGAGCGCTGATTAGCATAAAAGAAGGAAAGCTAATCCGGTATCGCTGCCACACGGGTCACGCTTTTACGGCCAGTTCGCTGCTGGCCGAAACCACGAAATCGATAGAAGAATCGTTCTGGAAAGCGGCAAAAAGTCTCGAAGAAACGGTGATACTGCTGGAACAGTCGGGGAAGCAATTTGCCGAAGGAGGCAATTCGGAAGCCGCTGAGCAGTTTTTTGACAAAGCCCGGCAAGCTCGCGAGCGGGCTAAATCAGCCCACGAGCTTGCCTATCGACAGGAGAAACTCAGTGAAGACGGGACTCTTTAAATCAGATCGCTGTGTTCGTCGAGCCGTTCTTTCAGCCGGCGCATCCGCAGGCCAGCCATGATCCGAAAAATACCGGCCAGAATAAAGCCGACGCCCGTCCAGATGACGATGTTCAGCGCGCCCAGTTCCGGATTATTCATGATCACAAAGGCAAAGACGATAATCCCCAGCCCCAGTGCCAGTAGCCAGCCCCAGTTCGCAACGCCATAGGAGCGCAGGGCTACTGACGTGCCTATCGCCGAAAAGCCGCGAAAAAGCAGCCATATTCCCAGTAAAATTGGCAGGGTTTCCAACGTAACGGCCGGATTGGCCAATAGGTAAATACCCAGTGCCAGGTCAATAATACCACCTACCAGCGTCCAGCCCCAGCCGTCGATGGCGTCCCGGTTGGAAACGGCGAAGGCTACCTCAACCAGTCCCGCAATTGTAAGACTGATACTGAACAGAACAGCCAGCGACGCATAGGCGGCCAGCGGAGTCATCAGAATCCAGACGCCCAGCCCGATCAGGAGCAGGCCCGTCAGCACCAGGAGCCACCAGTTTTTAACGGCCCGGCGCACCTCTTTAAAAATAGAGTTTTCCATTACTGTGTTGAGTCATTCAGGTTCAATTTGACAGGATTACAGCTGGGCCGCGCCACGATGGGCGCCGGGCGGACTAATGGGATGTAAATTGAAATCCTGTGATCCTGTCAAAAGGTAGATACACAGAACGAACCAGATTCCTGTCGAGTTGTTTGCCGAAAACGACTCAACACTTTGCTCAGAACCGCTCGTGAATCTGCCGGAGCAGATCGGTGGTACGCTGCCGCATTTCGCTGACCGGCTGCGTAAAATTGTTGTGCATAATGCTGAAATAGAGCGTTTTTCCCCGTTGCGTCAGGATGTAGCCGCTCAGGTTATACACCGCACTCATGGACCCCGACTTGGCATACACATAGGGTTGCTGGCTGGTGCCCATGGAACGTAACGTACCCGACCGACCGGCGGCAGGCAGAAGGGCAAACAAACGCTGGCGGGGTATCCTGGCATCGATGCGGCCCAGCAGGTCGATCAGGATATTGGGCGTAAACAGGTTGTAGCGCGACAGACCGGAACCGTCGACCCACTTGGCTTTCGTGATGGGGTAACGTAACACACTGTCGGCTACCCAGCGCCGGGCCTGAGTGGGGTCGATCTTGTCTGCCCGACGTTCGGCGGAGAGCATAAACAGGACCTGCTCGGCAAACTGATTGTCACTGACGTAAAGCATCCGTTTGTATAGTGAATCAGTAGATAGCCCACGTAATAGTTGAGCATCTGCCGGAACGGGAGAAGATACCAGGCCAACGGGGCGGTGTAACGTATCACTCAGCAGCCGGGCCGCCAGCTCCGGCGACCACCGAAAGGGTACATCCTGTTTACTGGTAACGCCAGTGCCGGGCACCGTGAACGTATTCGCAAACTCTGCCCGGTGAACGCCTGTCTGTTTACTGCCTGCTTCCAGAACGCGGACGCTATCCCGAAAAGCAGCAGGACTAATACCCTGCTTGTTGAAACGAACGACGTTACCGTACAGGGGCAGTGATACCAACTCCGCCGAGTAGTCATCGTTGTAATCATCCCAGGCCCAGCCCGGCCCAAAGCGTGGACCGCTGTAATTGTCAGCAGAAAAGAATAGCTGTTCTGGCCGACTGCGCAGAAAGGCCAGCGCCGACGTATCGGGCAGGTCGGGGTGGAGCAGGAGCGGGTTGCCCGTTCCCCAGAAGATCAGCGAATCCTGCCGGACAACGTAACGTAGCGCTGGCAGCGATTCTGAAATCCCCAGCAGCCCCGCGTAAAAGCTGAACAGCTTCGTGTTGGAGGCAGGTGTAAACGGAATATCGGCATTGTGCTGAATCAGCGCTTTCTTCCGAATAGGGTCATATACGGCTACTCCCAGGCTATGATCGGTATAGGTTGGTAGAGTGCGCAGGTCGTGGCTCAGGCGCCGGGCGGGAGAGCAGCCAGCCAGTAGCAGGCCGGTCAATAAGGCAAGAAGCAGTTTAGACATGAAGAAAGCGGGCTGTCGACGACGTTTCTACAAACGTACAGCCAACAGCCCGCTTTCGACAAGCGTGATCCGTTTTATCGGGTCAGAATCACTTTTTGGGTCAGTACCGCATCGCCTGCTGTCAGCCGCAGCACGTAAAGCCCCGTTGGTAAACCGCTCAGGTCAAGGCGCTCGCTGATTTTAGTGCCGCCTACCTTCAGGGTCTGCTGGCGAATGGACTGACCCATCATGCCCGTTACAACCAGATCGGCCTGGGGCGTTGCTTTGGGTAAATCTGCTTCAAGCTGGACAATACCCGTGTTGGCCGGGTTAGGATATACCGCAAAGCGGCCTTTGCTGATGGGCTCGGTCGCCAGAACCGGCGGTGGTGGTGGGACCTGAATCTGGAGATTGTCGATGGCCCAGCCCCAGCCGTGCACGAGCTGATCGGCGTAAAGCCGGAACCGGATCAGAACCTGGTTGCCACCCTGAAAAAAACCATTGCCTAACAGCTGAATCTCTCGTTGTTTATAGAGAGCGGTCGTGCCAACAGCCGTAGAGTTTTGTGCACTGGCGTTCGTAGGATCAGCAACAAGACCTCTGTTGAAGGCATTCAGCCAGTCGACCTGATCGTTGGCGTTGTAGCCAACCTGAAACTCTCGCCAGTTTCGGCCGTTGTCTCTCGATCCTTCCACAATAACATAATCGTAGAAACCATCATTCCCAAATGCACTGCCGGATTCATTAGGCTCCACCAGCACGATCTCGCTGAACCGAATAACCGCGCTATCCGGGTTTGTTTTTAACGTAATGGGCACCAGCAATACCGACTCGTAATTGCTCTGGTACGCATAGTTGCTACCATTGCGATAGGGATGCTCAGACTGTAGCGCAGGATTGGTAATGCCAGCCGTCGTTGTTACGCTAAATCCGTAATTGGCAAAGTCCGTTGTCGCTCCGGCCGCTGTAAACGAGTTCGTGTAGGAGGACCGGGCAGCCTGTAGACCCACGACCGATAAGGTGTAAAAGGCGGTGGCGGCCTGATTGCGCGCCCGCGACGAATCCCGCGCTACAATGCGATAGGAAACCTGATCCCCCGCTTTTAAGGAGTTTGCCGCGAAACGGATACGACCAACATACACACTATCAAAGCCGTCAATGAATGTAGCCCGATTGTAGAAAAGAGGAATGCCACTAACCTGTGTTCCTCCATTAACCCGATATTCAACATAGGCGGTGTCAATTCCTGTTGCTCTATTGTCGGAAATATGGGCATAAACAGATAGACTATCCGTTGCTGCCGGATTAAAAATAAAGTTCTTGTCGGGGCTGTAACGGATAATCGGAGGGGTGTTGTCGGGCCCGGTCTGCACCTGATGGGGAAGCTGGGAACCGTCTGGTCGTTTACCAGGGTTGGTAAAGGTTCGTCCGGAAGCATCCTGCGCCTGGAAATAATACCGGACATCACCCTGCGCCTGGGCGGCCGGCAGTGTGTAGGTATATTCATTCGTTGTACCTACCCGCGTGGGCGTAACGGAGGTGTAGGTTGTGTCTGCCCCTCCCTTGCGGTAAAACAATCGGATGGAGTTCTCGTTCAGAACGGTGTCACTAACGACCTGCACCCTAAATACCAGATCTCGACTGTCTTCACTATCCGCCAGGGGGGTGTGTAACACCGACGTGGTTTTCCACTCCATGTCGGTAAACAGATTCAGAATGAGTGGGCCTGGATTGTGAATAGCTTCGGCGTTATCAATCTGCGGAGTCATCAGTGAATTGATGTTGCCCGCTGGATAGGCAGTTTCGTCCAGGTGGTAAATGCTTGAGGAGGCCGCGAATGTCACGGGCGCATAAATTCTGGCGCGCTGTCCCGTATTTCGCCGGAGAATAGGGCCGTTCAGGTACAGGGCTCCACCCGTCAGTTGACGATAAAGGGCGTTAGAATTATCCTGAAATGAATTAACTAACCGCTGCCCCTGACTATTTTCGATAAAATTGTCATAGACGAAAGGCTGTCCAGCGGAGAACTCCCCCAGCGAGCCTGTCGTACCGAAACCGCCGATAATACCCAGCCCGTGACCAATTTCGTGGAGCACGACACTGACCAGGTCGGCCTGGCCAGCGGGTGGTTTGGCATCGGTACCGTAATACCAGTTGTAATTTTGATTGAAATTAGCGCTGATATCGGACGAGTCCGGGTGGTTGAGCTGTGTCCGGGAGATTTTCTCGGCGAGCGCAATCGGGTAAAAACTCGTAGCCTTCTGGGAGCCATTGACCAATATACGATAACCGGTTGGACCGGCTGATCCTAGTACGTTGTTAGCCTGCCGCGTCCAGTTGGCCCGAATACGAATGGGCACGGACGAAACGATCAGCGTTGACCAGATATCCACGGCGTACTGAAAAGCGGCCTGCGCCTGGGGGGAGAAACCGTTGTACGTAACGATGAACTGGGACGTAGCCGCTGCCTGCCGGGCGTTCGGGTTTTGCCGGCTTTTCAGGAACGCATCTGGGGGGAGGAGCTTGGTAAAGGCGTCACGGTTCGTGCCGTAGCAGATGGTTCTGACACCGGGGTATTCAGTACGCATCTGGCGTACAAACTGCTGGTACGAGGCAGCTTTTTCAGACTGACCGGTACGTTGAGCCAGCAGCGGACTCGACAGGAGCAGTCCGGCGACCAGAAGCCAGGCCGGCAATTTCCAATAAGTCATACAGGAAAGAGGTAGAGGTTAATATCAGGTATTGAACTGGGTTAACGAAACAGATAAAAATAAATCAGCGCTTACTATCTCATTACGCCGTCGATTGCCGACCTAAGATAGTAGTAAGCGCTGATAAATAACACGAGCAACGCCAGCATTTGTTGTACTGACGTGGTCCAATGGGTGAAATTATTCCTGATCGGCCGCACGTTTCAGAACTAGCGCAACCGAGTTGAGGCAATAGCGCATACCCGTCGGTGGTGGGCCGTCGTTGAAAACGTGCCCCAGATGAGCGTCGCAGACGTTGCAGAGCACCTCCACCCGGTGCATCCCGTAGGTAAAATCTTCTTCCAGTCGGATGCGCTCGGGGTCGATCGGTGCCGTAAAACTCGGCCAGCCCGTACCCGATTCGAACTTGTTTGTCGACTCGAACAGGTCGGTGTCGCAGCACACACAGGCGTACAGGCCGGGGTCGTGGACTTCGCAGTATTCGCCCGAAAAAGGGCGTTCGGTACCTTTTGTACGCGTAACGCGGTATTGCTCAGGGGTCAGAATCTGACGCCACTCTTCGTCCGACTTAATGACTTTCTGAATCATTGGTTCAATGAATGTTAGTTTGGTTTATCAAATAAGAGGTAAAACCGGTTGCAGGTCGATTTGTCTTTCGGAGTCCGTAAATTCGCGATAGAAACAAAAAACCGGACGTAGGGGTCTGGTACGTGCGTAGTGACGATCCGGCAGATTTTACAGCAATTTTGGGGGTATGACGCTTTCCGGCCCATGCAGGAAGAGGTAGTCAACACGGCCTTGGCCCGGCAGGATTCGCTGGTACTGATGCCCACGGGGGGCGGTAAATCCATCTGCTTCCAGGTGCCAGCCCTGGCCATGAAAGGGGTTTGTATTGTCGTTACGCCCCTGATTGCGCTGATGAAGGACCAGGTCGAGCAGCTCCGTCGGCGGGGAATTCCGGCGGCCGCGATTTACTCCGGGATGCACTACCGGGAGATTGACGCCACGCTCGATAACTGCATCTACGGAAATACTAAATTCCTTTACCTGTCGCCCGAGCGGCTACGTACCGAAATTGTGATTGAGCGGGTTAAGCAGATGACGGTTTGCCTGCTTGCCGTTGACGAAGCACACTGTATTTCAGCCTGGGGGTACGACTTCCGGCCGCCGTACCTGCAGATTGCCGAGTTCCGGGAGCTGGTTCCCGATACGCCCATCATGGCGCTGACAGCCTCGGCTACACCCGACGTGCAGAAAGATATTGTCGAGAAGCTGACGTTACGCGAGCCTGGGATTTTTCGACAAACGTTCGCCCGGCCCAACCTGTCGTACTCGGTCATGCAGGAGGACGATAAGGAGGGGCGTCTGCTTCGGGTGCTGCAACGCGTACCCGGCTCGGCCATTATTTACGTCCGGAGTCGGAAACAGACCCAGCAATTGGCTAACAAACTGAATCAGTATGGTATTTCGACCGATTTTTACCATGCTGGGCTGACCAATCAGCAGCGGGCTGACAAGCAGGACGCCTGGATTCAAAACCAGACGCGGGTGATGGTGGCTACGAACGCCTTCGGGATGGGCATCGACAAACCCGACGTACGGCTGGTAATTCACCTCGACGTACCGGATTCGCTGGAAGCGTATTATCAGGAAGCCGGGCGGGCCGGGCGCGATGGGCAGAAAGCCTACGGACTCATGCTCTATACCAAAGGTGATCTGGAGAACCTGACGTTCCGTACCGAGCAGCTCTACCAACCCGTAGCCATGCTGCGTCGGGTTTATCAGGCGGTGGCTAACTACACGGCGGTACCCGTTGGCGGGGGGGAGTTTACCAGCTACGATTTCGACCTGCATACCTTTACCAATACGTTCAGTCTGCCGCCCCAGGAAACCCACTATGCCCTGAAGCAGCTGCAGCTGGAAGGTTTCATTCAACTGACGGAGACGTACTTTCGGCCGTCGAAGTTTACGCTGACGCTGGATAATCGGCAGCTTTACGAGTTTCAGGTAATGAATCCGCGCTTCGACCCATTTATCAAGCTGCTGCTGCGCATGTACGGGGGCGAAGCCTTTATGGACTTTGTGACGATTTCGGAGTCGGCGCTGGCGAAGGCTTTTCTGGTGAGTACGGAGGAGGTTATGAACCTGCTGGATCAACTGCAGCAGCGCGAGGTCATTCTGTACGAAAAGCAGAAAGACAAACCGCAGCTGACGTTTCTGACGCCCCGTTACGACGCGCCATCACTGCCCGTGAACGTGCAGGAACTAAACCGGCGGAAGGATCTGGCGATGCGGAAAGTAAAGGCGGCTATAATTTACACCGAACACCTGACGCAGTGTCGTACCCGGCTGTTGCAGGCCTATTTCGGCGAAGCACCCGGCGAAGCCTGCGGCATCTGCGACAACTGCATCCGGCGGAAAAAGCAGCAGGAGACCCCGGTATCACCGCTCGTTCGGGAGGAGGTGCGTGCCTACGTAGCGCTGGCCAATGGGCCGGGCGTATCACCCAAACAACTCTCGCACCACTTCGCTCAGACCGACTCCCAGACGCTGGCCCGAACGCTCGAGCAGATGCTGGCTGAAGAGGAAATTCGCTACAACAAAAACGGTAACCTGACGCTGAACTAAACAGATGACTATGTTGGTGACTGCTAGGTGATTAGCGCTTGGTTTCGGCAGATCTTTAAACCTTTGCCTGGCTTACATCGTCAATAGTGGGACATCACAGATTCTTATCTATGTTTTCATTTCAGGCTATAAAAACAACCATCAGTTTATCGCTTATTTTACTTGGGCTTTCTAACGCAGTAATGGCTCAGGGCGCCGGTAACCTGGTGCAGGGAGCGCTCGACCTCGCGAACGCCTACCGATTGACGAACGCCCAGGTGGCGACTTACTCAAAACAGGCCGTTCAGAAAATGGACGCTGAGAACCCCGTCGCGGGGCCTAATGATCCGTACACACAGCGTCTGAATCGGATTGTTAGTCGTCTCCGAACGGTCAACAAGACGCCGATCAATTATAAGGTTTACCTGGTTAAAGACGTAAACGCCTTCGCTACGGCTGACGGTAGTGTGCGGGTGTTCAAAGGGCTGATGGATCTGATGAGCGATCAGGAAGTACTGGCCGTGATTGGTCACGAAATCGGCCACGTAGCTAATCAGGATTCGCGCGATGCTATGAAGCAAGCGCTCCAGCGGTCGGCCATCCGAAACGGTGGGGCTGCCCTGCCGGGGGTTATTGGGTCGCTGGCCCGGTCTCAGGTGGGTGGTATTGCTGACCAGTTGGTTGGCGCTAAATTCAGTCGGAAGCAGGAAACTGAAGCAGATGACTATAGCTACAATTTCCTGAAGCGTAACGGCTACAACGTAACCGCGCTGGCGACCTCATTCGAAAAGCTGGCCAAGGCAAGTGGCGGTGGCAGTAACAAACTGACGCAGTTTATGTCGTCGCACCCCGACAGCCAGGCCCGGGCGAAACGTATTCGTGATCGCGCCCGGCAGGATGGATTAGCCCGATAAGTCAATAAAAGGGCTTTCCCAGCCGTCCCTGCGTGGTTTTATTCGTCCCAATCGTTGCTGTTTGTCCCAGTAGCGTGCTGAACGTCCCTTTGGTTTGACCGGCTTCTGGTGGATTACTATGTTTGAGCCATAAACCAAACGACACGTAAATCCTACAAGCCATGAAAACGATCATTACTACCTTGAGCCTGCTTCTTTTTGTTTGTGTATTCTCATTTGGCAATCCTGGCCGTATGGTGGCTGATACGGCCACGCATAAGCTCACCGTTACGCTCTCCGGCGTCAATAAGCGGAGCGGCAAAGTGTATATCGGCCTGGCCAATGACGCCAGTTCATTCAGTGGACAATCGATCATGCAGAAGAGTGTGGACGTACCAGCCTCTGGTGAGATCAGCATTACGTTCGACAAGCTAAAGACAGGGCGTTACGCTGTCCGGGTCTACCAGGATCTAAACGATAATCAGAAGATCGATATGGCAGGCATGATGCCAACCGAGCCTTTTGGTTTCTCGAACGTAAGCGTGCTGATGGGGCCGCCGGATTTCGACCAGAGCGCCTTTGATCTGGATGCCGACAAGAGTATTAACATCACGATGATCGAGATGTAATAATTGCATGACAGGTTAGGCAATTTTACCGACCTACATGAAGAGCCGCCCAATTCTGAGCGGCTCTTTTCGTGTTTGTACAACAAAAAGGTACAACAGCGGTTTACAAAACTTATATACGATTACTGTGATTTCGTGACCACAGCTCGAACAATCATTTGTTTACCGAATACTCAACCCGCGTTATGAATCAAACAGAATTTCGGCCCGAATCGAAGGAGATGCCCGGTCAGCAACTACCTTACCCTGCCAAACAGTCGGACATGAATCCGGCTCCTGACAGTGATCTGTCGAATTACAAAGCGGCTAATAAGCTGACCGATAAGGTAGCCATCATCACGGGGGCTGACTCCGGCATTGGTAGGGCGGTGGCCATTGCCTTTGCGATGGAAGGCGCTAAAGTTGCCATTGCCTACAACGAAAATACCGACGATGCTAACGAAACGAAACGACTGGTCGAAAGCAAAGGTGGATCCTGCCTGGTCATTCAGGCCGATGTTCGGAGTTCGGCTAACTGTAAAGACATTGTTAAACAGACGGTTGGCCATTACGGTAAACTAAATATTCTGGTGAACAATGCGGCTTTTCAAATGGCACAGGAAAACCTGGAAGACATTACGGAGGAGCAGCTTCGGCGGAGTTTCGATACTAATATCATTGCCTATTTCTTCATGGCTCAGGCAGCGCTGCCGCACCTAAGCGAAGGCGATGCGATCGTGAATACGGGCAGTATTGTTGGTATTGTGGGTAACCCGATTCTGGTGGACTACACAGCGACGAAGGGGGCTATTCATGCCTTCACCAAGTCACTGGCGATCCAACTGGGCAAGAAAAAGATCCGGGTTAACTGCGTGGCTCCCGGCCCGGTCTGGACGCCTAATATTCCGGGTACCATGCCCGAAGATGAAGTTAAAAATTTTGGTCACGAAGTGGCATTGGAACGGCCTGGTCAACCCGAAGAACTAGCCCCGGCCTACGTCCTGCTGGCGTCGGGCGATGGTAGTTTTATGACCGGGAGCATCGTCGAAGTAACTGGTGGTAAGCTGGGCTAGAGTAACGCCCGACCTTGTCGTATTTACTGCCGGCGCGACACTGGTGGGAACCGGGCGACAGTACGTAAAAAAACATAGATGAAAACCTACTATCACTACCCTGCTGGTACCGTACGGGCTCTGCTCGATACGGATATGGTTACTGACGCAACCCGCCAGGCATTGACGGAACGATTGACCAAACAACCCAGTGCACCCAAATTCTTCTCAGAAGCGGAGTTGTCGTTACTGAAAGCGATCTGCGGCCGGCTGATCCCTCAGCCGGATCGGACTGAGCCCATCGACATTGCCGGTGGAATTGACGAGCGACTGGCCGGAAATAAGTCAGACGGGTGGCGTTATGACACCATGCCCGCCGACGGAGATGCTTATCGGACAGGACTGCAGGGCGTTGATGAAAGCGCACAAGCACTATTCGAACAACCGTTTCTGCAACTGACCGGCGACCAACAGGATGAAGTACTCAGACGTGTACAGGCTGCGGATGCGCCAGGTGCTGTCTGGGATAAGATCCCTTCTGAACGCTTTTTCGAAGAAATGCTGGCTGAAGTCGTTGGCACTTATTACAGTCATCCACTAGCACAGGAAGAGATTGGTTACGTCGGTATGGCCGATGTGCCAACCTGGCAACGTATTCAGTTGAACGAGCTGGAAACTCGTGAACCTAAACCGCTTGACCAGTAAGCCCGCCATTTATGAAACAATACACAACGAATGAGACGGTCGATGCGGTTATCATCGGCACGGGGGCGGGTGGTGCGCCCTTACTGGCCCGTTTAGCCGGTGCCGGTCTGAAGGTCGTCGCTCTGGAAGCCGGAAAATACTGGGACCCCAAAAAGGACTTTTCGACTGACGAAAAAGCACAGGAGAAACTTTTCTGGAACGACGAACGCCTGAGCGCGGGAGATGATCCACTGCCATTCGGGAGCAACAATTCGGGTACGGGTGTGGGCGGCTCGACGCTGCATTATACAGCTTATACCCCCCGTGTTCACCCCGACGATTTGAAGATCAGAACCGAGTTCGGAGTTGGTGAAGACTGGCCGATTGACTTTGAGGAGATTGCGCAGTATTACGACGAAGTCGAACACTTTATCGGTGTGTCGGGGCCTGCTAACTATCCCTGGGGGCCTTCCCGAAAGCGATCGTATCCCCTGGGACCGCTGCCCGTCAACGGTGCCGGACAGCTCATGGAGCGGGGCTGTAAAGAAGTCGGTATCAAAACGGCTCCAGCCGCTAATGCAGCTTTGTCGGCGGGTTATTACCAGGAAGGCGTTGGCCACCGACCTGCCTGCGCCAACCGGGGTTTCTGCCAAGCAGGATGCAACATCGGTGCCAAAGCCAGTATGGACGTAACGTACATTCCGTTGGCGATTAGCAAAGGTGCTGAGATCCGGCCCGAGTGCTTCGTAACTCAGTTGATCCGCGATGCATCCGGTAAAATCAGCGAAGTCGTTTACATCCGGAACGGGCAGGAAGAGCGGCAACGATGCCGGTACGTGTTCCTGTGCGCGGGAACGATTGAAACAGCCCGACTCCTACTAATGAACAACCTTGCCAACAGCAGTGGGCAGGTTGGACGTAACGTTATGGCGCACCCTGGTTTGCAAATCTGGGGAGAGTTTGATGAAGATGTCCGACCATACAAGGGTATTCCCGGCGCGATGATTTCGGAAGACATGCACCGAGCGTCTGATGCCGATTTTGTTGGGGGGTATCTGCTCCAGTCGATCGGGGTCATGCCCGTTACGTACATGCAGCAGATGGCACGGGGACGTGGGCTGTGGGGGCAGGAGCTGAAACGAGCTGCTTCGGCTTACAACCACGTTGCAGGTATCAACATCCTAGGCGACTGTCTGCCCTACGAACATAATTACATGGAGTTGGCCGACGAGAAAGACAGTCGGGGGCTGCCCAAACCTCGCGTCTATTTCACCAACGGGGAAAGCGAAGTACGCATGACGGCGCATGCTAATAAAGTAATGCGTGAGATCTGGGAAGCGGCCGGGGCCAAAAATATCTGGGCGTTTCCGCGTAACGCTCACGTTATCGGAACCTGCCGCATGGGAAACGATGGCGACAGGGCAGTGGTCAACGCTGACGGTCAGTCATTCGACATCCCTAATTTATACATCAGCGATAATTCCACGTTTCCGAGTGCGCTTAGCGTAAACCCCGCGTTGACGATTATGGCCTTGTCGTTACGTACCGCTGACCGATTCCTGACAAACCGAAACCGGCTGGATTAATTGAATACAACATACTAATGAACACGGAGCCCTGCTCTTGAACAGTAAACAACATGCCAAAAGGATTCTTAAGTAGTATCAAAAAGAAATACGGCGACGGTGGTTACGATGGTGATCAATTTGGGGGCGCTGGTGGTCATGACGGCAGTGGTTTTCCCAATGCTGATGCGGGTAACTTCATGTTCGCGACCGGAATTGAGTGCTCGTATCCAACCATCGAAAATGGCAAAGTTCGGCGCGATCAGCTGCGGGAATGCGGGCACTACGACCGGTACAAGGAAGATTTGGGTCTAGTGAAAGAGTTAGGCTTGAACGTACTCCGGTACGGACTTCCTTACTATAGCATTCATCAGGGACCGGGTAAATTCGACTGGAGTTTTGCCGACGAGGCTATGGCCGAAATCAAGCGGTTGAAGATTACACCTATTCTGGACCTGATGCACTTTGGCGTGCCCGACTGGGTAGGTGATTTTCAAAACCCCGACCTGCCCGTTCTTTTTGCCGAGTATGCAGCCGCCGTTGCAGATCGTTACCCCTGGGTACGGTTCTACACGCCCGTCAACGAGATTTACGTAACAGCCCGGATCAGTGCTAAGGACGGCGTCTGGAATGAGCAACTAAAATCAGATAAAGCGTTTGTTACGGCCATGAAGCACGCCGTTGCGGCCAGTATCTTGGGGACCCAGCAGATTGCTAAGCGTCGTAATGACTGTGTGATCGTACAAAGTGAGAGCGCTGAGTATACGCATGAACTATGCGCAACGCCCTCCCCTCAGGTATCGCTCGATAACGAACTCCGCTTTCTATCGCTCGACCTGTTATACGCTAACTCACCTTCGGCCACGGTTAGCATGTACTTGATGGACAATGGAATGACCCGTGAGGAATACGACTGGTTCATGGCTGGGAAACCGCCGGGTTATCAGATTATGGGTAACGACTATTATGGTCGAAACGAGCGCATTCGATTATCGGACGGTACTATTCAGATATCAATGGACGTACTGGGCTGGTACGAGATTACGAAGGACTACTACATTCGGTATCGAATGCCGGTAATGCACACGGAAACCAACGTATTTGAAGCAGAGGACGCGCCGATGTGGCTACGTAAGCAGTGGATAGGTATTATGCGTATGCGCCGTGATGGCGTGCCAGTGTTAGGATTTACCTGGTATAGCCTCATCGACCAGATTGACTGGGACACCCAACTAGGCGAACAGAACAACCGGGTAAATGCCTGCGGATTGTATGATCTGGATCGCAAACCCCGTCCGGTTGCAGAAGCCTACAGAAGCCTGTTGAAAGAGTTTGGTCAGATTACGATCGTTCCTTACGCGGAGATGCTGGAAATCACAGACCGGCCCGCCCGTTTGAAAGTAAACGTCTGATGAAACGACTAATCAACGGCGTTAACCTAAACGTGCTGGAGCAGGGGAGCGGAGCCTTGACGCTTGTGTTTCTGCATTATTTCGGCGGATCGGCATTGGAGTGGCAGGCGGTAATGAATCAGCTTGCGGATGAATACAAGTGTGTAGCCATAGATCTGCGCGGTTGCGGTGACTCGGATGCGACGGAAACGGGTTATTCTGTAGAAGATATGGCTGATGATGTTGCTGCACTGATTCAGGATTTATCAATCGACCAATTTGTTCTGGTGGGACACTCGATGAGTGGAAAAGTTGTCCTGCAACTAGCGTCCCGGCAACCAAAAGGTTTGCGGCAACTTCTACTGGTATCGCCCTCGCCCCCGCGTCCGGAGCCCATTCCCGATAAAGACCGGCAGGAGATGCTGGCTGGTCATGGACAGCGTTCCGCGGCAGAACAGACATTCGAGAAAATCACCGTCCGTCCAGTTTCTGATGAGGTGAAAGAGCAAATTATTGCAGATAACCTACGCACGTCTACTTCGGCCTGGAACGCCTGGCTGACGTTAGGGAGTAAGGAGGACATCGCTGATCAGATGGTTTCGATTAGTGTACCGGCTGCCATTATTGTTGGGTCAGACGATAAGGCGTTGGCTCCCGAAGTTCAGCCAGAGCTGACGATTCCTTATCTGAAAAACGTAACGATAGAGACAATCGAAGAAGCTGGGCACTTGCTGCCCTGGGAGACTCCGGACGAACTGGCTGCATTCATTCGCAAAAAAATTGCTGGCTAGTTTGTTTGTACCGTACTGAAGCGTCTATATTTGTGGCATCCTTCGGGGTATTATAGGTGTGGCTAAATGAGTTGGACGCACCAGCATAAGACAAGAACAATGAATAACTCGGTAATTAACATGATTTGGTGGTGGCATTCTTCTCATTTGGGATGAAGGTTGCCGCTATTGTTATATGCCAATAGATTTCAAAGGCCCACCGTCATCCCGGTGGGCCTTCTTTTTTATTCTGATTTTCCGAAACCATGCAAACAAGTTCGCCAATAGCAACTACCTACCGCGTCGTCAGTCGCCACAAGCGCATGCTGGCTGACATTATTACGCCCGTCAGCATTTACCTGCGCGTCCGGGACCGCTTTCTGAACAGCATTCTGCTGGAGAGCTCCGACTACCATGGCAATGAGAACAGCTTTTCGTACATCGCATTCGACCCTGTTGCCCGCTTTTCGTACCAACTGAATGAAACTGCTGGTGAACTAACGGTGCGGATGCCCGGCGAGGATGAGCAGAAAACCACTGTTCCACCGGCCGGGGTACTCACAGCATTACAGCAGTTCAAAGACAGCTTCAAACACGAGAAAGAATCTTTCTCATTTATCACGAACGGACTGTTTGGCTATTTCGGCTACCCAGCGGTACAGAGCTTTGAAGACATTACGTTGCAGGCACCCGTTCCAGCCGAAAACCAGATTCCGGCTGCGGTCTTTTCGGTGTATCGTTACGTATTGGCGATCAACCACTTCAAGGACGAACTGTATCTGTTCGAGCACAGCTATTTGCGCGACGGCGACGCCGAACCCGAAAGCACCTTGGACTACATTAGTGATCTGATTACGGGGCGTAATTATCCAACCTATTCGTTCAGCCCAACCGGCCCCGAGCAGTCGAATTTTACGGACGACGAGTTCCGGGCGGTTATCCAAAAGGGCAAAGACCACTGCCAGCGGGGCGATGTGTTTCAGATTGTGCTGTCGCGTCGGTTCTCAACCCCTTTCCAAGGCGATGACTTGAATGTGTATCGGTCGTTACGTTCCCTGAACCCCTCACCGTATTTATTCTACTTCGATTACGGTAATTACAAACTGTTTGGCTCCTCGCCCGAATCGCAGATTGTAGTGAAGAACCGGC
Organism: Spirosoma sp. KUDC1026; assembly: GCF_013375035.1. Classification (NCBI taxonomy): domain Bacteria; kingdom Pseudomonadati; phylum Bacteroidota; class Cytophagia; order Cytophagales; family Cytophagaceae; genus Spirosoma; species Spirosoma sp. KUDC1026. Next base: position 894,747 of record NZ_CP056032.1, read on the forward strand.
AGGCAACGATTTATCCGATTGCCGGTACGTTCCGGCGTACAGGAGATGATGTTCGTGACGCCGAACTTGCGCAGAAACTCTACGATGATCCGAAGGAATCGGCTGAGCACGTCATGCTGGTTGACTTAGCGCGGAACGACCTTAGCCGCAACTGCGACGTAGTGAACGTAGAGACGTTCAAGGAAATCCAGTACTACTCGCACGTCATCCACTTGGTCTCGAAAGTGGTGGGCAACCTGACCGAAACCGCCGATCCGCTTCAGATTGTTGCCGAAACGTTTCCGGCTGGTACGTTGTCGGGTGCGCCCAAGCACAACGCTATGCAACTGATCGACCGCTACGAAAATATTAGCCGGAGTTTCTACGCGGGAAGTATCGGCTATATGGGATTTGACGGTGAATTCAACCATGCCATCATGATCCGTACGTTCATGAGTAAGGATAATACGTTATACTACCAGGCTGGCGCTGGCGTTGTCGCCAAGTCGGTTGTGGAGAGCGAGCTACAGGAAGTACACAACAAACTGGCCGCCCTCCGGATGGCCATCGAACAAGCGAAAAAGATTTAAAACTCGGAACAAGGAAATAAGGACAAAGGAACAAGAAAGTTGCCGAGCATTGGTTTTCCTTTCTCCTTGTTCCTGTTTTCCCTTTTCCGTCCCTTTCTATGAAACTCCTAGTCTTAGATAATTACGATTCATTTACCTACAACCTCGTGTACATTCTGCGGGAGTTGGGGCACCGGCCGGACGTGATTCGGAACAACAAAATAGCTCTGGAAGACGTAGCCCAGTACGACAAGATCCTGCTGTCGCCAGGACCCGGAATTCCATCCGAAGCGGGTATAATGCAGGACTTGGTTACTGAATACGGCCCTACAAAGAGTATCCTGGGGATCTGTCTGGGGCACCAGGGCATTGGCGAAGTGTACGGCGCGAAACTCGAAAATCTGGGCGATGTCCTGCATGGTGTAGCGCATCAGATTAGCGTTACCGATACTTCGGACCCTTTATTCGCTAATGTTCCCGCTGAACTGAAAGTAGGTCGCTATCACTCCTGGACGGTCGTGGGCGACACGATGCCTGCGGATCTGAAAACAACTGCCATCGACGAACAGGGCCGCGTAATGGCATTAGCACACACCCGCTTCGATGTTCGCGGTTTGCAGTTTCATCCCGAATCGGTCCTCACCGAGAACGGCGTAACCATGATTCAAAACTGGCTAAAATAATGAGTGAATTAGCGATTGTGTGAATGAGTGAATAGCATTCCGGGGGTAAAACATTCACTCAATCGCTAACTCACTCATTCACTCATTATCATTCCATGAAAGAAATCTTAAATCAACTTTTTGCGTATAAATCGCTGACGAAGGAGCAGGCTTGTCAGGTTCTGCTGGGTATCGGTCGGGGAGAGTACAATGCTGCGCAGATTGCTTCCTTCCTGACAGTATACATGATGCGAAGCCTTCGGCTGGAAGAGCTGGAAGGCTTCCGCGATGCAATGCTGGAGCTTTGTGTACCGGTGGATCTGGACGCTTACGACCCAATGGACCTGTGCGGGACCGGGGGCGATGGCCGCGATACGTTCAACATTTCAACGCTATCGTCTTTTGTGGTAGCGGGTGCGGGGCAGTGTGTAGCCAAACACGGTAATCACGGCGTGTCGTCGCTGGTCGGTTCGTCAACCATTATGGAGTATTTAGGCTATAGCTTTACCAATGACATTGGCGAGCTACAGCGGAAAATGGAAACGGCAGGTATCTGCTTCCTGCACGCGCCCCTGTTCCATCCGGCCATGAAGAATGTGGCGCCCATCCGGCGAGAGCTGGGCGTGAAAACATTTTTCAACGTGCTCGGCCCGATGATCAACCCGGCAAAGCCTCAAAAACAGCTCGTTGGGGTGTTCAGCCTTGAATTGGCGCGATTATATGCGTACCTTTATCAGCAAACCGACAAGCGGTTCATGATTGTTCATTCGCTTGACGGATACGATGAAATCTCGCTGACAGGACCGTTCAAACTCATTAGTAATCAGCGCGAGCAGATTCTAGAACCGGCGCAGGTAGGCATGGCACGATTGACGCCCGAATCACTGGCTGGCGGGGAAACGCTGGCCGAATCGGCGAAGATTTTCATGAACGTGCTGAACGACGAGGCTACGTCTGCTCAGAAGCAGGCCGTACTGGTCAATTCGGCGATGGCGCTGCTGGCCGCCGGGCGGGCTGATAATCGGGACGATGCTGTGGCGATGGCACGTGAGTCACTGGAAAGCAAACGGGCACTGGCTTGTTTTAAGAAGTTGATAGAATGACGATTTTAGACCAGATTGTCGCACAGAAGCGACTGGAAGTAGCCCAGCGAAAAGCCGAAATCGAGGTGGCTACGCTGGAACAAATGCCCGACTTTAAACGGCCCCCCATCTCTGCCCGTAACGCGGTTCAGGATTTTCGGTCAACGGGTATCATCGCCGAGTTCAAGCGCAAATCGCCATCCAAAGGTACCATCAATGATTCGGCCGACGTAGCCCAAACAACCCAGGGCTATGTAAAGGCTGGAGCTGCTGTGTTGTCCGTTTTGACGGATGAGCCGTTTTTCGGTGGTACTCCCGCCGATCTACAGGCAGCTCGACAGGCCAATCCAGGTACGCCAATTCTACGTAAAGACTTCATTATTGACCCGTATCAGTTATTTGAAGCCAAAGCCTGGGGGGCAGACTTAGTTTTACTAATTGCCTCCTGCCTTACTTCGGAGGAAGTCGCTGAGTTCAGTAACCTAGCCCATAATCTGGGACTTGAGGTGTTGCTGGAAGTGCACGACGAAGAGGAACTGGATCGGTCGCTGGGCGTTAATATTGATCTGGTTGGTGTCAACAATCGGAACCTCAAAACCTTTGTCACCAACATTGATACGTCGTTACAGCTGGTCGAGCGGATTCCTGATACGTATGCAAAAATTACCGAAAGTGGGCTCCACGATGCTGCAACAATGCGTCAGCTGATGCAGGCGGGCTACGACGGATTCCTGATCGGGGAAGCATTCATGAAAACAAATGACCCTGCGACTGCGCTAGCTAGTTTGGTCGAGGCCTATACAGCAGCTATTTCCTTGTCCATCTAACTTGTACAGTCATGAAAATCAAAGTATGCGGTTTGCGGGATACCGATAACTTAAAAGAAATTGCCGCCCTGCATCCTGATTTTGTTGGGTTTATTTTCTTCGACAAGTCGCCCCGGTACGTCGGCGACGATCTTGACGAAGAAGCGGTAAAGAGCCTACCCCGCTCCATTCGGAAAGTAGGCGTCTTTGTTAACGCCAGCCCAGAGTTCATTTTGCGGATGGTCAAGAAATTTGATTTTCAGTACGTACAGTTACACGGTAATGAAACCCCCGACTACTGCCGGAGCCTGCGCAACCGGGGAATTAACATCATTAAGGCATTCCGGGTCGATGAGTCGTTCAATTTCTCGATGCTGAACAACTACAAAGCCCAGTGCGATTTCTTTCTCTTCGATGCAAAAGGCGATCAGCCCGGCGGCAATGGGATTACGTTCGACTGGAGTATTTTGAGTCGGTACGACAATGAAAAACCCTTCTTCATCAGTGGCGGCATTGGTCTGGATAACCTCGATCAACTGGATGCGCTGAAAGGCATGAAACTCTACGGAGTGGATGTCAACAGTCAGGTTGAAGTTGAGCCGGGGGTTAAGGATGTGACGAAAGTGAAAGAGCTGATTAATCGTCTGCGCCCGATCGAAGAGGAAGAGGAAACAGCGTAATAGTAGGACAACTACTGGACGAATAGTTGTGTTAAGCTAGTAAACGAAAACCGGCGCTTTTATGGAAACAACGAAGCTTATTGACGACGAAATTCCTCCAATGAAAAAGGGGCAGTTAAACGTCTATAAACCCAGTGATATAAAACGCTGGGGAGTGGAGCGTTTCCTTGAGGCAACTGCTGTTAAAGAGCCATTTTTGCGTGAGTTTCCTGATTTTACTGAAGCTGAAAACCGAAGGATGGATGAATTACTAGCTGAGGGAGATAAAGGTGCTGTATGATTTACGATACAAATCTTCTGATCGGTCATATACGTGAACGGACTTTACCACCAGCTACTACCCTTATTCCTATTATTGTGGTTGCCGAGTTAGAGGCTTTTGCTTTAAAGGCGGACTGGGGATTGCAAAAAGTAGAGTTCATGCGGTACTTGGTCGGACGACACCCGATAGTTGATATCGAACCAGCAATGGTTAATCGATACGCCGAAATAGACGCTTTCAGTCAGGGTAAACTTCAATCAGTTCCATTGCGCACTTCCGCCCGGAACATGGGGAAAAACGACATCTGGATTGCTGCTACCGCTTTGTATCTGGATTTAGAGCTATACACAACCGACAACGACTTTGATCATTTGCCTGCTTTAGGGCTGCAATTAGTTAAGCATTAAGTTTTATGCAGACTACCATTGAACAAACAACCTCGTTTGAGGTATCCGATAAAGGTTTTTACGGCCGTTTTGGTGGGGCTTTCATTCCAGAAATGCTTTATCCAAACGTTGAAGAGCTTCGCCAGAGCTACCTGGACATTATTGCTGCCCCGACGTTTCAGACTGAGTTCTGGCAGCTGCTGGAAGATTACGTTGGCCGACCTACACCACTGTTTCTGGCTAAGCGGCTGTCAGCGGAGTTCGGGGCGACTATCTACCTGAAGCGGGAAGATCTGTGTCATACCGGTGCGCACAAGATCAACAACACGATAGGTCAGATCCTGGTCGCGCAGCGGCTTGGCAAGAAACGGATTGTAGCCGAAACCGGCGCTGGTCAGCATGGCGTTGCTACGGCAACGGTATGCGCACTGATGGGCCTGGAGTGCATCGTATACATGGGCGCCATCGATATGGAACGCCAGAAACCCAACGTTGACCGCATGCGGATGCTGGGGGCTACGGTTGTGGCTGCTAAATCTGGTAGTCAAACCCTGAAAGATGCTACCAATGAAGCCATGCGGCATTGGATCAACAATCCCATCGATACACATTACATCATTGGCTCAGTGGTTGGCCCGCACCCGTACCCGGACATGGTCGCCCGCTTTCAGTCGGTCATCTCACAGGAAGTCCGGAAGCAACTGGCTGAAAAAACGGGGAAAGAAACACCCGATTACATGGTTGCCTGTGTAGGTGGAGGAAGTAATGCCGCTGGCGCTTTCTACCATTTTCTGAATGAGCCATCCGTGCGGCTGGTAGCTGCAGAGGCCGCCGGTCAGGGCGTTACGTCAGGGCACTCGGCTGCGACGACAGCACTTGGTAAACCGGGCGTACTACATGGTAGCCGTACCATTCTGATGCAAACCGAAGATGGTCAGGTAACAGAACCCTACTCGATTTCGGCGGGGCTGGATTATCCGGGTATCGGTCCATTGCACGCGCACCTGTTCGATTCGGGTCGGGGCGACTTCTACGCCATTACTGACGACGAAGCACTGGCGGCTGGTTTTCAGTTGAGCAAATTGGAGGGTATCATTCCGGCACTCGAATCGGCACATGCGCTGGCGGCTTTGTCCAAGATGAATCTTCAGGCTGAAGACGTTGTCGTTCTCTGCCTGTCGGGCCGGGGCGACAAAGATTTGAGTACGTATTCCAAACACTTATAGTCGTTCGTAATCAGTCAGATCAGTGGTTATGTTGCTACAAACCGATGATCGTGAGCGCGGCAATTGACCACCTATGACTACAGCAATCACCCAGAATCGCATTACGGATCTTTTCTCGCAAAAGAACGAGCGATTACTGAACGTATATTTTACCGCCGGTTTCCCCAAATTAGATGACACTATGACTGTTCTGCGTGGTTTGCAGGCGGCCGGTGTTGATCTGGTAGAAATCGGTATGCCTTACTCTGATCCGGTAGCCGACGGCGAAACCATTCAGCAAAGCAATGGCGTAGCATTGGACAACGGCATGTCGTTAAAAGCGCTGTTTGCGCAGCTGGCTGACTGCCGCCAGGAAATTACGGTACCAATTCTGTTGATGGGTTATATTAACCCTGTGTTGCAGTTCGGTATCGATAACTTCTGCCGAATGTGCCAGGCCGTTGGCGTTGACGGCGTAATTCTGCCTGATCTGCCGCTGTATCTGTATCTTGATGAATACGCTGAGACTTTCCGGAAGTACGGTATTCTCAACGTCCACCTGATTACGCCACAAACCTCTGACGAACGTATTCGATTTATTGATGAAGAATCAGACGGGTTCATCTACATGGTATCGTCGGCTAGTATTACGGGTTCGGTTAGCGGGATCAGTGATCCAATGCGTGGTTACTTCGAACGTATTCAGGAAATGAACCTGCGGAACCCTCGCCTGATTGGTTTCGGTATCAATAACCACGAAACGTTCGACACCGCTAGTCAGTACGCCAATGGAGCTATCGTAGGCAGCGCATTTATTCGCCATCTGGAGAAGCAGGGAACCTCGCCCGAAAGCATTAGCGCCTTTGTTAAGACGATTCGGGCGTAGCCAACTACCTTTGCACCCATGAATGAGATTAACTTCGATAAATCGCCCGATGGGCTCATTCCCGCTGTCATCCAGGATGCTGAGACGGGGAAAGTGCTGATGCTGGGGTATATGAACCGGGAAGCGTACGACAAAACCGTAGCAGAAAATGTTGTTACGTTCTTCAGCCGGAGCAAGCAGCGGCTTTGGACCAAAGGTGAAACGTCCAATAATTTCCTGCACGTAGAAAATCTGCTGGTGGACTGCGATGGCGATACACTCCTGGTTAAAGCTCGCCCAGCCGGGCCAACCTGCCATACTGGTGCCGATACCTGTTTTGAGGAAGTAAATCGGGGGCAGGGCCAATTCCTGAATTACCTGCAGGGCGTTATTCACGACCGAAAAATGAATCCGTCGGATAAGTCATACACCGCTTCGCTATTCGGTCGGGGAGTGAATAAAATCGCGCAGAAAGTAGGGGAAGAAGCCGTCGAATTAGTAATTGAAGCGAAGGACGATAACGACGACCTGTTCAAAGGAGAAGCGGCCGATCTACTCTTCCACTTTTTGGTGCTTCTGGAGCAGAAAAACCTTGATCTGGATGATATTGTGGCCGTTCTGAAGGGTCGCCACGCAAAATAAAGACTTTGATAAACATTAGGTTGTGGTTTGGGGTTCGTGATTTTGAAGCTTATCAATTCACTACAAACCTCAACGACAATGGGTTTAATCATACGCATTTTAATTAGCGCGGTGGCGGTTTACGTCGCCAGTCTATTTGTACCAGGCGTTACTGTAACAGGGGGTGTCGGTACGTATCTTATTGTTGCCATTGTGCTTGGTCTGCTGAACGCATTCATCAAGCCAATTCTGACGATCCTGACAATTCCCATCACGATTATAACACTGGGGCTGTTTCTGCTGGTCATCAACGTATTGATGGTTTATCTGGCAGCCTCGCTGGTCAGCGGGTTTGCCGTCAGTGGTTTCTTCGCGGCTCTATTCTTTAGTATTATCGTTTCGCTGGTGACAGCACTGATTGACGCAATTGTGTAAGTGACGGTAAGAGTTGCAAACAGAAATGGGCGTTCGAATTACTCGAACGCCCATTTCTGTTTGCGTAAGTTCTATTAAAACTTAAGAGTAAGGCCGAGTTTCAGCGTAGCAAGGCTTGAGTTTAGTTCAGCGAAGGCACCAAGCCTCTCGCTGAAAAGGTAACGGCCACCCACATGGATAGGTACATAGACAGTACCATAAGTGTCTGCAAAACCACCGTAAGAGAACGAGAAATAGGAAATACCCAGACCGGCGTACAAGTCTATTTTGTCATTAGCAAGACTGAGTAATTCGTTGAAGTGATAAGAACCCCGAGCACCAATGTCAAATGAGCTGTATCGATAGGTAGAATTAATAGCTGCTATGCTGCCATAGCTTCGATAGCCGGCGAGTGCACCTACGGTAATGTTTGGGGCTATGCCAAAATCGAGACCGGCATTGAGACCGATGCCTCCTCCGCCTGTATAATAACCATAACCCCCTACACCAATACCCAGGTTGACGAATTTCGTGCCTTTGTCAATGGCCATCTGAGCGAATGATTGTGTGCTGGCAACCAGTAAGAAAAAAAGCAGAATTTTGTAGTGAAGATTTTTCATTGAGCCTAAATAGTTAATGTAAAACATGACGCAAAATAATGCGCCCCAAGCTCAGTGTACAAACCAGAGGAAAGCCGCTTTATTTATCGGCTAATAGTACCCAGTAAGAAAATAATAAATACCCTCCTGTGTTAATTAATTGACATAGAGGTGCTTAATTAAATAGAAATCCCCTTCGATAAGCTTAGAACAGATCGAAGGGGATTTCTTGCTCGTACATATGTTTGAGCAAACGGTAGGAAACATGTACCTACCTGTAAGTTACCAAACTAGAAAATGTACTTATTTTCAGCAATCATGGCATCGGCGATGGCACGACGGGCTTCTTTAAGATTCATCGGCTCAATTTTCGTGAAACGTTTGAGGCCCATCAGCATACCCCGCAGTTCGTCCCCGTCGGCGAACGAAGTAATCGCTGCCCGTCCGGCATTATTTACTTTTTCAACAGCTTCGTGCAGATAAACCAGCGCTAGCTGCGTTTGCAGCTCAACGGCAGCTTCCCCTTTGATACCCGTTAGCTTTTCGACACGTAGCAGAACGGACTCGGCGGCATAAATTTCGATGACCATATCGGCGATATTCATCAGGATCTCCTGCTCACTGGATAGATTCATCATAAACTTCTGTACCGCTGCGCCAGCAACCATCAAAGCCGCTTTTTTCAGGTTCCGCAGGACTTTTTTCTCCGCAATGAAAATGCCTTCCTCCTCATCCATGTTGAAATCTGGGATAGACATTATCTCCTTGGCAACGGCCATTGCGGGTTCCATCAGGTTCAGTTCCCCTTTCATGGCCCGCTTCAACAGCATGTCGACGATCAGCATGCGGTTGATCTCATTCGTACCTTCAAAAATTCGATTGATGCGAGCATCGCGGTAGCTCCGATCCATAGGTGCGTCGGCGGAATAGCCCATGCCGCCGTACACCTGAACGCCTTCATCAACGACGTAGTCCAGTGCTTCGGAGCCGTGAACCTTCATAATGGCACATTCAATGGCAAACTGCTCCAGCGCTTTCAGCTTGGCTGAGGAATCATCTACGCCCTTGCTTTTCAGGTCTTCAATAAGGTCATCAATGTTCTGACCCGCCCGGTAGCAGGCTGTTTCCGACGCGTAGATTTTTACGGCCATCTCGGCCAGTTTATGCTTGATGGCACCAAACTGCGAGATCGGCGTTTTGAACTGCTTACGTTCGTTAGCGTACCGGATGGCATCGGCGGCTACTGCTTTAGCTCCGCCAATAGCGGCAATACCCAGTTTGATCCGACCGATGTTCAGGATGTTGACCGCTATTTTAAAACCATTACCCCGTTCTGATAACATATTCTCGGCGGGGACTTGCACATCGTTGAAGAAAATCTGCCGAGTATCAGAACCTTTGATACCCATTTTATGCTCCGGCTCGTTCATGGTAATGCCCTCGAACGACCGGTCAACAATGAATGCGGTCAGATTTTTGTCAGCCTGGCCATTTTCGTCGATGATTTTAGTAAAAACGATGTAAACGTCAGCAAAACCACCATTGGTTATCCACATTTTCTGACCGTTCAGTACGTAGTGTCTACCATCGGCGCTCAAAGTCGCTTTCGTTTTACCCGAGTTGGCATCCGAGCCAGAATCGGGTTCTGTCAGGCAGTAAGCGGCTTTCCATTCGCCCGAGGCCAGCTTTGGTAGGTATTTTGCTTTCTGTTCTTCGTTGCCGTAGTAAACGATTGGCAACGTACCAATACCCGTGTGGGCTGACAAGGCAACGGAAAATGAATGCCCCGCGCCCGTAGCTTCGGCAACCAGCATGGACGTATTGAAATTCATACCGAAGCCCTCATATTCGGCCGGAACAGAGGTGCCCAGCAGACCTAGTTCCCCCGCTTTGTCCATCAGTGAGGAAATGAGCTCAGGGGACTTGGCGGTGTCGATTTCGTCCAGCCGGGGAAGGATTTCCCGAGCGAGAAACTCGCGGCAGGTAGCCGCAATCATTTGCTGTTCTTCAGTAAATTCTTCAGGAATAAAGACTTGAGAGGCTTCGGTTTCTTTAATCAGAAACTCCCCGCCTGTAATCGATGCTTTGGGTTCGGTCGCAGTCATAGCTGTATTTAGTATTATGCATGCATACTAATTGTAACAAATAAACTGAATATAAAGATAGTATGCAAGCATACTAATAATATTTGTTGATGGTTGAAAGCTAAATTTTTTGTTGTGAAAATAGGGTTGCGCTTATAAATATCCGCCAATAAAACCCAGGTTACACGTTATTAAACTACTCATCCAGAGCCAAACAATTACAATTATCAGGAGTGACAGTAAATAGTAGTATTTTTGACCACCGTCCACTTGCTAAACTATCCACGATGAGTAAAACAAGCGCATCGACGCCGGTGCTTGTACTTTGCCTGTTGCTGCTGTATAGCTGGCGGGCGGCAGGTCAGTCAATTCCTGAAGTACCTTTTGACATTAACTTCGCTGACGTAACAATTCACCTGAATGAGCAGGGACGGCTACAGGTCCAACAGGAGGTGAGCCGGATTTATGCTAATCGTAGCGTATTGCGGCAGGAGATAGAATCTTTACGCCAGCTTTCGCCGTTGGTGCAACCGCTCCTTACCAGCCGCCAGTTACCAGTCGACTATCGGTATGCGGTGCTGCCGTTTGCGAACGATACGTCGTCGGCGTATTGGGGGCTGACCCCCCAGAGGGCGCTGGGTCTACGGCTACGCATTAACGACCGGGTCGATGAGCGCTATCATCCTGTTCTAGCTACCGAGCCAGTAGCTACCCGGCTGAGTCAGTTGCGCGTAACCTCCGGTAACTACGTAGCCACGTTGTTGAATTACCTGCGCGATACCAATGCCCCAAGCCAGGCCCCTGCTAAAAACAGCTCTGTATACCTGGTTCTTGACCCACAGAGTCCCCCACTTATGTGGAAAATACTAGCCCGGAAAATTGCTTTCGAACGCGAGGAGCCTGTTATGATTCCGGCAGTAACTTACCTGATTTATGAATACCGCACCAGTGGCGGACAAAGTATCCGGTCCATTGCTGATCGACTTCAACTGCCTGAAGATCGATTCAAGCCGTTTAACAACTGGTTGAAATCAAAGACGATTCCTGTTGATAAAGATTACCCTGTACTTGTTCGCGTGGCCCCCGATGAGTTTCCTAAAATTAAAGGGCGGGCCGAGGAACGGTGGCAGACATCATCGGAACGTAAGTCGGACATTGGTTTTCCCACACTCGTCCGGTTGCCGCAGGAATCGGTCGGTATGCGGTCGGCGGCTGTTTTTTACGGAATTAATGAGCGACTAGGTGTACAGGCTCAGCCCTGCGACAATATAATTACGCTGTCTTATTACGGGAAGATTAAACCCGAAACGTTTCTTGACTATAACAGTCTGAGCGACCGCGATGTAATCCGTCCGGGGCAGATCTACTATCTGGAGAAGAAGGCGAAGCGGGCGAAGGTACCATTCCACGTTGTCCAACGTAACGAAACGCTGCGGGATATATCTGACATCTACGGCGTTCAGCTGGAGTCATTGTTGAAGTTTAATGATATTGTCTCTACGCAGCGGGTGCAAGTCGGACGAATTATCTGGATGCAGAAGAAACGTCCTCGTAACCGGCCCGTTGAGTATCAGAAAGTACCGGCTGAAATTCCGCCGGTTAACTACGAATCAGCGCCTATTCTAGCCGATACAGTTATAAAAGCGCCACCGGTCGCTGCTACTCAGAAACCACTGGTTGATTCCGTAAAGGTACATGTGACAAAGCCGGTCGACGATGTGGCGGTTATCGTGACGAAGCCAGCAGCTACGCCAGCCGTGTCGCCCGATAACATGAAGATTATCGATAATACGCTGAAGTTACATATCGTAACGCCGGGCCAAACGTTATCCGGTTTGGCAAAGCAGTACGGTGTTACCCTGGCTCAGCTCAGTAAATGGAATAATCTGGCGGTGAATGTTCCAATAGAAATTGGGCAGGAGTTGATTGTGGGCATGATCGAAAAACCGATAACAAAGCCAGTTGCCAAACCCAAAGTGATTAAGCCCTCACCAGCGGGGTTAGCTAAAAATGACGGTTGGGATACGCCAGTTCCTACTACGTCAACAGCAGGTAAGTATCACGTTGTTCAGCCAGGACAGACCGTGTATCGGGTGGCGCTGATTAATAAAGTCAGCGTGGAGAACGTAATGCGATGGAACAGCCTCAAGAATTATACCCTCTCAGTCGGGCAAAGGCTTCTGGTGAGCCCACCACAGAAATAGTAAACGCGGCAGAGCCGAATGACCGACTCTGCCGCGTTTTAAACTAGTTAAGCCGCTCGAAGATCCCAGCTACACCCTGGCCACCACCTACGCAGGCGGAAACCATACCGTATTTCTGATCACGTCGTTTCATTTCGTTCAGCAACTGAACCGACAGGCGTGCACCGGTCGATCCTAGTGCATGCCCAAGAGCAATGGCACCACCATTCGGATTGATAATGCTTGGATCGAGACCGAGTTCCTGAATGACGGCCAGCGACTGAGCGGCAAACGCTTCGTTCAGTTCAATCTGTTCGAGATCATTCTGTTTCAATCCCGCTTTTTTCAAAGCGATTGGAATAGCCGCTACGGGACCGATACCCATGATACGGGGTTCGACGCCAGCCGTTGCGTAGGACACCATCCGGGCGACAGGTTTCAGATTTAGCTCGTTAACGAGCCGTTCGGACATGACTAGTACAAAAGCGGCTCCATCCGAAGTTTGTGAGGAGTTTCCAGCGGTCACAGAGCCCCCAGCGGCAAATACGGGTTTCAGCCGAGACAGGCCTTCGGCGCTGGTGTCTTTGCGGGGGCCTTCATCCTGAGCAACCGTCCAGCTACGAGTTTTTTTCTTCCCGCTATCGGTATCGAAGTAAGTTTCGCTCACGTCAATTGGTACAATCTCATCAGCAAACTTGCCTTCCTGCTGGGCCGCCAATGCTTTCTGGTGCGACGCAAAGGCAAATTCGTCCTGCGCGTCCCGGCTGATATTAAATTGCTGGGCAACCTGCTCGGCAGTCAAGCCCATACCAATGTAATAGTCGGGATGCGTTTTGGCAATTTCATAATTCAGCGCCGTTTTCCAGCCCATTACGGGTACAAGCGACATCGACTCCGTGCCACCTGCGATAATACAATCGGCCAGGCCAGCATGAATTTTAGCGGAAGCAATGGCAATTGCTTCCAGCCCTGAACCACAATACCGGTTGATCGTCATTCCTGGTACGCTCTGAGGAAGCGACAGCAGCGCAATGTACCGGGCAATCTGCATGCCTTGCTCCGCTTCGGGCACCGCGTTACCCACAATCAAATCGTCAACCCGGGCGGGATCAAAGCCAGGAACCTGCGCCATGAGGTGTTTGATAACCTCCGCGGCCATGTCGTCGGGGCGGGTAAAACGAAGGCCTCCGCGTGGGGCTTTACCCACTGCAGTACGGTATCCGGCAACAATATATGCATCCATACGTAATCGGTAAGAGTTGCTTTTACAGTATTACCACTGCAATAACTAAGTTTCTACTGGAATAATTACACAAGATAGGGATAAATAGTATGCAAGCATACTACCTGCAAAGTCGCCAGCTAAAATTTGATTTAATCATAATGCAAGAAGCCGCTTTGAAGCGGCTTCTTGCATATAGTAAGCAAGTGTTTCTACTAGAAATGGCGGTCGCCAGCTTCGCGTTTCCCGAGCATAACCGAGCCAACCATGGCCACCAGAAATAGAACGGAAACAAGTTCGAATGGAAGGATGTAGTCGCTGTACAGCAACCGACCAAGATTCTCGACCAAACCCGTTTCCGTGCTGAAATTCGTCCGATTATAGAGCGGAACCTTCGCACTTTGCGCCCGGAAAATAGTGATAAGCATGACCATCAATAGGCCACCGGCTACAACAGAAATAATCTTGGTCAGGTTTGTTTTCGAATCTTCATCTTCCTTACGCAGGTTCAGAAACATGATGGTGAAGAGGAACAAGACCATAATCGCCCCGGCATAGACGATGATATTTACCGCTGCCAGGAACTGAGCATTCAGCAATACGTAATGACCAGACAGGCAGAAAAACGTAGCAATAAGCGAGAGAACGCTGTAGATCGGGTTGCGGGCCGTGACGACACCAATCGCGCAGATAAGCGTAATGACCGTCAGGGCAAGGAAAAGGTAGCCCGTGGCATTCAGCGACTTAAGAAAGGTAAAAAATTCAGTCATTGTTTTCGTAAAATAGGTCGGCAGGTAATGATCACGCATCGACACGTTAATATATCGATGCGTGATGTCGAACGCTAGGTTGCCGCACGGGTTAAACTTGGTTCGGTCGGCGTTGCTTTTACTTCTGAGTTCGCTATCCGAACGTACCGATCGTCCATTTTCTCGACCAGCCGATCTTTGCCGTAAATAACCTCGTCCCGCTCCACAAAAACAGGAACCATGCGGTCGTGACGGAGGTAAACAGCCTGTTTTGGGCAGGCCTCTTCGCATAGGCCGCAGAAGATGCAGCGTAGCATATTGATTTCGTAAACCGCTGCGTACTTCTCTTCGCGGTAGAGCGTTTCTTCGCCTTTTTTTCGCTCTGCCGCCACCATCGAAATGGCCTCGGCAGGACAGGCAACGGCACACAGACCGCAGGCCGTACAACGCTCGCGGCCTTGCTCGTCACGCTTCAGGACGTGGTGACCACGATAGACCGGGCCCAGATACCGTTTTACTTCCGGATACTGGATCGTTGGTTTCTTCTTAAAGAAGTGTTTTATTGTAATGGCCAGCCCCTGCGCTACAGCGGGAAGATACATCTTCTCCGCCAGCGTCATTTCTTTGTTGCTAACCTGTTTTGACCGATTCGTTAGAGACATAGTTGTCAAGTCGTTTGATCTGACGAACGTTAATTTCCGTCAGGCATCTGGCTTAGGACTGCTGAGGAACCATTTGCCGTTTTGGGGCGCGGGCTGTCGACATAACCGCCAGCACGACCATAACAAGTACAATTAACCAGCTTGCGTACGGGAAGTTGAACAGCAGACCACCACCGGTAACGATAATGTTCAGGATCGACAATGGAATCAGCATTTTCCAGCCCAAATTCATTAACTGGTCGTAGCGGAAACGCGGAATCGTCCACCGTACCCACATAAAGAAGAAAATGAAGAAGAATATTTTACCGAAGAATAGAACCGTTCCGATAGCCGTTGCTACGTTATGACCGGCAACAGCACCCAGTGAATTAGTTAGTGCATTGCTCACTTCATTCATGAAGGGGTAATGAAAGCCGCCGAAATACAGCGCCGAAATAAAGGCCGACGAAACGAACATGTTGGTATATTCCGAGAACAGGTATAAGCCCAACTTCATCGAACTATATTCAGTATGATAACCACCAACCAGTTCCGTTTCACATTCGGGTAGGTCAAATGGCGTCCGGTTACACTCCGCGAAGGCACACGTCAGGAAGATAATAAAGCCCAGCGGCTGTGTGAAAATATTCCACTCAAAGAACGTAGCCTGCTGATCGACAATGGCCCGAACCGATAACGAACCTGTCATCATCAGAATGGCGATCATCGAAAGCCCTAAGGCAATCTCGTAGCTGATGTTTTGCGACGCTGCCCGAATAGCTCCCAGCAGTGAAAACTTATTGTTGGATGCCCAGCCACCAACCATGATGCCATACACGCCAAGGGAAACTACCCCAAAAATGTAGAGGACGCCAATGTTGATTTCAATGGCCTGCAGGGGAACTGTATAGTCGCCAAACTTAATGCTATCACCAAACGGGATAACCGCGCTTGACATCAATGCCGTCAGCATGGCCAGCGACGGACCCAGAATGAACAGCCACTTGTTCGCTTGCGACGGGATAAAGTCTTCTTTGAAGAACATTTTACCCGCATCCGCAATCGGCTGCAGTAAACCCCAGGGGCCAGCCCGGTTTGGTCCCAGCCGATCCTGCAGAAAACCCGCGACTTTACGTTCGGCGTAAGTCGAGTACGTGGCTATCAGAAGCGTTACCCCGAAGATGACCAGGATAATGATTCCTTTTACTAATAATATGGTTAAATCCATGATATGTGTGCTCGTTAACTAAGCATTCAATACGGTCTACTTAATCGATTCAGGGTTCGGGCTCCATGGCAGAGGGCAGTACCTTGGCGAACCGCTCGGGGGGGAGTTACTGAATACCCAACTGGGACGTATCACGCTCGTCGTGAATCGGTTTGTATTCGGCAGCGGCCAGTCGTTGACCGAACGATGGCTTAATGGCATCGGCTCGGTATTTGTTCGCCGAAATAACCGAACTGCGAGCAATCTTGGTTGGTCCTTCGATTATCCAGTCGCTCGTTTTCTTGGTGTCGAACCGGCAGGTGTTACAGATGAACTCCGTTACTTCATTCCACTCGTTTTTTCGGGCTGTCACCCGAATAACGTCTTCGCCACGATACCAAAGCGTTACCTTGCCGGAGCAGGTTGGGCAATCGCGGTGGGCATCGACGGGTTTCGAGAACCATACCCGATTTTTAAACCGGTACGTTTTATCCGTCAGCGCGCCAACGGGGCAGACGTCAATGACGTTACCCGAGAAATCGTTATCGATGGCCTTTTCGATATACGTACCAATCTCAGCAGCGTCGCCCCGGCCCAGTACTCCATGGACGCGTTTTTCGGTAATCTGATCCGCCGTATATACACAACGGTAGCAAAGAATGCACCGAGTCATGTGCAACTGAATGTACGGCCCGATGTCTTTTTTCTCGAACGTACGCCGGTCTTCTTCGTACCGTGTCGTCACTTTACCATGATCGAAGGCAAAGTTTTGCAGATCGCACTCGCCTGCCTGGTCGCAGACAGGGCAGTCGAGTGGATGATTCAAAAGCAGGAATTCGACGATACCGTTGCGAGCATCGACCACCTGTGGGTTCGTTGTATTTTCGACAACCATACCATCCTGAACGCCAGTCAGGCAGGAAGCAACCAGTTTAGGCATTGGCCGCGGATCTTTGGCTGAGCCAGCGGCTACCCGAACCAGGCAGGCCCGGCATTTACCGCCACTACCTTTCAGCGGCTGATAATAGCACATGGCCGGCGGAGCAACCTCAGGACCGATTTTTCGGGCAGCCTGCAGAATGGTCGTACCCGGCTCAACTTCTACCTCAATCCCGTCAATGGTAACTTTTAACAACTGTGGCTTGGTATCTTCCATATGTATAGAACGGCATTCAACCGTTTAACAAATCAATTGATTTTCGAGGACGCTAGCTTAAACAAGCGCCATCTCACCCCGGTAAACAGCTCCGGGCTGGGTTGCTTCCTGAGGATTTGTAATATGCCACTCAAATTCATCACGGAAGTGACGAATAGCACTGGCAACCGGCCAGGCCGCAGCATCACCCAAGGGACAAATGGTATTTCCCTCAATCCGACGTGCTACGTCAACCAGTAGATCGATATCCTGCTGATGGCCGTGGCCGTACTCAATCCGGTGTAATACTTTTTCCATCCAGCCCGTTCCTTCGCGGCAGGGGCTACACTGTCCACACGACTCGTGGTGATAGAAGCGTGAGAAATTCCAGGTGTTACGTACGATACAGGCAGTTTCATCGAAAACGATAAAGCCACCAGAACCCAGCATTGTCCCCGTTTTGAACCCACCTTCCGATAGCGACTCATACGACATCAGCCGCTTATCGCCGTTTTCCAGCGTCAGCGCCAGATTAGCAGGTAGAATAGGGACGGAAGAGCCACCCGCCACTAAGGCTTTGAACTTATGGCCCGGCCGGATGCCCTGGCACCATTCGTCAGCGTAAATGAAATCTTCGACTGGAACGCCCAGCTCAATCTCGTAAACGCCAGGGCGCTTGAGGTGCCCCGATGCCGAAATCAGTTTGGTACCAGTGCTACGTCCGATTCCGATGGCTGCATAGGCGTCACCACCGTTGTTCACGATCCAGGAGGTAGTGGCAATTGACTCTACGTTATTGACTACGGTTGGGCTCTGGTAGAGACCTTTTACCGCCGGGAACGGAGGTTTATTACGTGGGTTTCCCCGTTTGCCTTCCAGCGATTCAAGCAAAGCAGTTTCTTCGCCACAGATGTAAGCGCCACCACCCGGCTGAACGATCAGCTCCAGATCATAGCCGGTACCCAGAATATTTTTTCCCAGAAATCCTTTCGCTGTTGCTTCAGCAATGGCTTTCTCCAGAATATGAATTACGTACATCAATTCACCACGAACGTAGATGAACGATTTATTGGCGCCCAGTGCATACGATGAAACGATCATCCCCTCAATCAACAAGTGAGGGAGATTTTTCATCAAATAATGGTCTTTGAACGTGCCAGGTTCTGACTCATCGGCGTTGCAGACGAGATAACGGGGAACGCCTTCTGGTTTAGCCAGAAAGCTCCATTTCATACCCATAGGGAAACCGGCACCGCCACGACCCCGGACGCCCGCTTTCTTTACTTCTTCAACAATTTCATCGGGCGTCATGGTTTTCAACGCCTTTTCGACAGCGGTATAACCGCCCTGTTTCCGGTAGACATCGAATGTCTCGATACCGGGAACGTTGATATGTTCGGTTAAGATTTTGGTAGCCATGACGGATTATTTTGACAGCTCGTCGATGATTTCATCCACCCGCTCGTTGGTCAGGTGCATGTAGTATTTTTCCCGAATCTGGAACACAGGACCCATGCCGCAGGCTGCCAGACATTCAACTTCTTTCAGGGTAAATTGGCCCTCTACAGTTGTCTGGCCGGTTTCGATGCCAAGCCGCTGTTTCAGGTGAGCCAATACGTCTTCGCCACCCATCAGGCAGCAAGGGCCCGTTCGGCAATATTCGATAACGTGTTTGCCAACCGGATCGAGGTGGTACATGGTATAGAACGTAGCTACCTCATATACCTCGATTGGTTGAATATCCAGCATCCGGGCAACGTAATCCATACCTTCCGGGCTGGTCCAGCCTTCCTGTTCCTGCAACAAGTGCAACAGGGGGAGCAATGCTGATTTTTGCCGGCCCTCCGGATAACGAGCAATAATTTCCTGTGCTTTCGTCAGTCGGTCCGGCGTAAACTGTACGGGGGGATTTGTTTCAGTAGTCATAATGGTTCAGCCGAGTTACGCGTCCAGCTCTCCCGCGATTACGTTCATGCTACTCATGATAACGATGGCGTCGGACAGGGTCAGCCCCTTACACATTTCTGGATATGCTTGGTAGTAGATGAAGCAAGGACGACGGAAATGCAGCCGGTAAGGCGCACGACCACCATCACTGATCAGGTAAAAGCCTAGTTCGCCGTTACCGCCTTCTACCGCGTGGTACACCTCGCCAACGGGAGCATCGATTTCGCCCATCACAATCTTGAAGTGATAGATCAACGCTTCCATGTTTTTATACACTTCCTGCTTGGGCGGCAGGTAATATTGTGGCGCATCGGCGTAATAGGAGCCTTCCGGCAGGTTATCCATAGCCTGCTGAATGATGCGCATGCTCTGCCACATTTCTTCGTTGCGAACCATGAACCGGTCGTACGTATCACCACTCTGCCCGACGGGAATGTCGAATTCGAAATCCTGATAGGAGGAGTATGGATTCATAACCCGTACATCGTAGTCAACACCCGCTGCCCGTAGATTAGGACCGGTGAAGCCGTAGTTCAACGCACGTTCGGCCGAAATTCCGCCAACGTTAACCACACGATCCATGAAAATCCGGTTGCGGTTGAACAGGTTCTCAAACTCGCGTAGCACCTTGGGGAAACGCGCCAGAAATTCTTTGATCTTACGAATAGCGGTAGGCGAAAGATCGCGTTCCATACCGCCAATACGTCCCATGTTGGTGGTCAGACGAGCACCGCACATTTCTTCGTATATCTCGTAAATGAATTCGCGTTCCTGATAGATGTACAGGAAGCCAGTGAAGGCACCCGTATCCACGCCAAGAATACCGTTGCAGATGATGTGATCGGCAATACGAGCCAACTCCATCATGATAACCCGGATGTACTGAGCCCGCTTGGGAATGTCGATGCCCAGCAGTTTCTCGACCGTCATATGCCAGCCCATGTTGTTGATGGGCGACGAACAGTAGTTCATCCGGTCGGTGAGGGTCGTAATCTGGTAGAACGGCCGCCGTTCGGAAATTTTTTCAAACGCACGGTGGATATAGCCAATCGTCTGTTCACTCGAGACGATTTTCTCTCCATCCATTTGCAGGATGTTCTGAAAAATACCGTGTGTCGCCGGATGCGTAGGACCAAGGTTCAGGGTAGTCAGCTCATTGACGTACTGTACCCCCGTATCATCGTTCCTGGCAGGAACGTTCTTATTTGCTATATCAAGTTCTTCAGAAACCATAATCAATTGGTGAATGAGCGAATGACCGGGCCGCCGGTGCGGTGATTGAGTGACTGCGGATAAATTCGCTAATTCGCTCAATCACTCATTCGCTAATTTATCATCGTCCAAACAGGGCATCGATTTTATCTTCCCGGGTTGCATCCTCCAACGGATACTGCTTCAGCATGGGGTGGTAATCCATCTCCTCCATATTGAGAATGCGACGTAGATCCGGATGACCATCGAAAATAATACCGAAAAGATCAAAGGTTTCGCGTTCCATCCAATTCGCGCCTGCGTAAAGCGGGGTAATGGTCGGTACATGAACGTTGCCATCCGACAGATAGACTTTAATACGAAGCCGGAAATTGTTGACCAGGCTGTGCAAATGGTAGACTACGCAGAATTCCTTGCCCGGCGTATCGGGATAATGAATTGCCGTAACGTCGGTCAGGAAAGTAATCTGCAGCGTTTTGTGCTCCCTCAGATACGTGATAAGCGGAACAAGCTGGTCGCGATCTGCCGTGAACGTCAGTAGATCGTATGGGTCGTCAAAATCACTAACCGATTGGCCGAACTGTTGAATAATTGTCTGCGCAACTTCTTCGTTGGTCAGCATTGGGTAACTAGTGGATAAGTGAACAGAAAAGACAAAGCGAGTCTATTCTTATTGAATGTTATACGAGTTCAGCAGCTTCTGGTATTCTTCGGTATTGCGCCGACGTAATGATTCGTTCTTGGCTAATTCCTGAATCTGCATAACGCCGTCCAGAATCTGCTCCGGACGGGGAGGACATCCCGGTACGTACACGTCAACCGGAATGATCCGATCAATTCCCTGCAGAACGCTGTACGTATCGAAAATACCACCGCTTGAGGCACAGGCGCCAATCGCCATCACCCAACGGGGTTCGGCCATCTGCAGGTACACCTGCTTAACGACAGGGCCCATTTTCTTCGCAATGGTACCGGCTACCAAGAGCATATCGGCCTGACGTGGTGAAAAGCTGGGACGCTCGGAACCAAACCGGGCAAGATCATAGGTCGAACTCATGGTCGACATAAATTCGATACCGCAGCAGGAGGTTGCAAAAGGAAGTGGCCAGAGCGAGTTCGCCCGCGCCAGACCAATCAGTTTATCGAAAGAAGTTGCCTGGAAACCTGCGCCGTTATAACTCTCAGGTCCCTCAACTAATTTAATATCAGATGCCATAAATAATGATGATATTATCCAATAAAGTAACGGATAAACCTTCCTTATAATTCAGTTACTCCCATTTCAGGACCCCTTTTCGGATAACATAATAGAAGCCCGCCAAGAGAAGTCCCATGAACAAAATCATTTCGATAAAACCCGTCATACCCAGTCCCTTAAAATTGACGGCCCAGGGATACAGGAAAATCACTTCTACATCGAACAGAACGAAAAGAATAGCAATCAGGAAGTACTTGATTGAGATTGGCGTTCGAGCATCACCCTGAACCGGAATGCCGCACTCGAATGGGTCGTCTTTCTTCTGACTGTTGCGTTTCGGACCAATCATGTGGGTAACAATCATCGTCGTGACGATGAATCCCAGCGCTAAACCAAGTTGAATAAGAACCGGTAAGTAGTCAGCCGGTAAGTAAGTTGTATTCATGCTAAACGAAGACCGAAAAAGGGCTAAATGCCATAAAAAAGGGCTATAACTGACTTTTTATAGGACTAATTTACGACTACCTCAAAGATACAATTAATGCATTGTATCACAATGTTGACTACTTTCTTTAGAATTGTACTAAATAGTAAGCCCCGTAATCAAACCGATTACGGGGCTTACTCCGTGAATTATAACAGCTATCGATTGATAATAAGACGCTTTGATAGATCGAAACTTGCCGACTGTACACGGATGATGTACACACCCTGAGAAAGGTTAGAAATGTCCAGCGCTTTTCGTTCGTTCAGGATCGGAACCTGGGTGGCAAAAACACGTGCACCGGACAGTGAGTAGATCGTTACGGCAGCATTCTCCAGGTTTTCGATGGTTTCAATCGTGACGACGCCATCACTTGTCGGATTCGGATATATACTCAACCCACCATTGGAGCCATCGAACGTGAACGCTTTGGGGGCGCTGAAATCAGAATAACAGGTTAGATTGTTATTGTTGAGACTGAACTCTGATTTAGTCCGGGCCGAATAGTTGGCTGTAACAACCACCTTCACTACGGCGCTGTTCTGCGGAATAATTTCATTGCCACGTCGCCAATCGTATAAATCTGTCTGACCACCTGTTGAGACTGGTAACACTGCCTGCAGCGTAAACGTACCAATCTGCTCGATAGATGGCGCCGGCAACTTGCTGCGAACGGTCAGCGTAACGGGAGACGACTGGGCCGATCGACAGCCATATACGTTGATGGCCTGAGCCCTGTACTGACCGCTTTGGTTTATGCGTAAGGTGTTGCCAACGGCGCTCGTGCTCCAGAAAGCTGTACTAGTGCCCGTCGTCGTTGTCGCCAGAGTCAGTGCAGAGTCAGCGCATATCTGCTGCTGGGCGGCCGCCGGAGTAGCTGGCTGATTGGCCAGCGAAATCACTGGCGTTGCTGGCTGAATGGCGCCCTGCACATCAACAGTAGGAGACAGATACGTATTACCTGTTTCGTCCTTCAGCACAGCCCGGTATATTCCCGACTCACTTACGTTGATGCTTCGGCTGGTTTGTCCCGTGCGCCAGTTGTAGGAGCGGTATAAAGTTGGCAACGTTAACGTCAGATTATTGTTGCTGGTGGCACAGCTAACCGTTACGGTTGGGGGGGCCAAGGCTGGTAACGGCCGCGAACTCTGAAAAAAGACCGAACTCAGACTTTCGAACCAGGCCTGACCAAGCTGCCGGAGACCATCACCCCCAAAGTGAACTTCTCCCTCAAAACGTGGAATTTGGATATTGTCCGTGTAAGGACCAGCAAAAACGTTATTGTTATACGTATTGATCACATCATTCTGAGCCTGTATAATCTCCTGGCTTACCTTTCCCGAGTTGTAGGACGAACGAGCCAGTACCCAGGCGGGGTAACGCTTCGTATCGGCGCGGGTCTTATTGACCAGATACTGCATATCTTCGGCATAGGCCTGACGAGTGGAGTTAAGAGGTACATTGTCATTTTCCCCCTGTTGCCACAAGACAGCCCGTAGTCCCTGCAGAGAACAATAGTAACGAAGAGCCGTGATCAGGTTGCCATAAGGCATACCGTCCGGAAAATTTTCGTAAGGCGTTCCTATCGCAAAAATATTCTTCGTGATTTTGCCTTCCGAACTTTCCCGCCAGTTTCTGATAACAGTCGCCTGCCAGGCAGTGTTGATAAACAGAACCGGAACGTTGTATTGCTTGGCAATCAGGTCGCCCAGAACGCCCCAGCACCAGGCGCTCTGGCCACGGGGGCCAATTAACGAACTAGCGCTTAGTTGCTGGAACATAGGTGATGGTGGGTCACCCAGTGAGTTGGCCGTAGTGTTATCAAACGTAACGCAGTTCACTCGATCGTCGGCAGCGGCCGGAGCACCGAAATTCTGAAAACCCTGCGCATTGGACTGACCGGTAATGATAAATACTTCACCGATTCCAATTTTACGCACTTCGCTGGTACCGAGTTCGACCCCGGCCGACAGGGCTCGTACTTCGAGCCGATACCAGCCACCCTGCGCGCGAAGCGACCCCTGGAAAACTCCTCCCTGCGGATTCCGCTGGATGGTTGTCCAGTTTGTGTTAATGCCCTGCCCGCTTACCTCTGCCTGAACCCGAGCCTGAACACTGTCGACAGCCTGATAATAATTGCCTGAAAGATAAATCGTGGCCGTGTTGTCATTCTCCCGCTGAAATACTGCCCGGCTCTCTGGATATGTAATCTTGATTGGCTGGGTCGATTGAGCTAATGTAGTACCGGCAAAACACGGTAAACAGGCAATCAGAAACCTAAAAAATAAGTAACGATTGTTCATCCGTTAATCAGTAAAAATAAGATCACCCTAAGCATTGATTTCTTCCTCATCTGATACAGATACGTAATCAGATTGAATTCTGGTTTGCCAGATATTCATGAGAAATGAACTATCTAGGTAAAATGCAAAATTAGGGCTAATTTCTTTGATTAAACGGTTGTTTGTTCAGAATATTACAAACCGAGTAATATTCGCTTTGATACATCAAAATCAGCGGCTTGCACGCGGAGGATATACGTACCAACCGCTAAAGAAGTCAGATTGATCTGTTTGCGTTCAGAGAAAGCTGCTATCGGGAAAACGGCCAAGCGCTGCCCAGTCAGGCTATAAACGGTGATAACCCCGTTCGTTAGATTTTCCTGGGTTTCCAGATAGACGATTTTGTCCGGATTAGGATTAGGGTAAATGCTAAGTCCCTGATTAGTTGGGTCGACAGTAAACGTTAGCGGAGCCGACGCCAGGGAAAAACAGGTCAGCGTTTCCGAATAAACTGTAGACGCTTTAGCAGTATACTGTCCTGATTGACTGGCCTTAATAAACGCTGTCTGAACGGCCAGCGAGTCATTATCCCGGCGCCAACGGAACGCCGTGCCATTGGTAGAGCTAATGGCCTGCAGCGTATAAACACTGGCAATGGTTATAGTAGGCGCCGGGGGTAATGGGCGTGTTTCCAGCGTTCGTGAACCCGACTGTGCGGAAATACATCCATTTACGTCCCGGACTTTGGCCGAATACGTTCCTGCCCGATTAACTACGATGCTCATAGTTGAGTCTCCGGTACTCCAGAAAACAGTGTAAGGCCCTTCAACCCGCAATGTTGTCCGGTCATCCTCACAGATGGCCGATCCCCGGTTGGAGAGGATTGTCGGCGTAGCAGGCAGGGCATTAACGGTTACAACAATCGTGCTTGAGTTGGGCGATAAGCAGCCGTTCTGATCCTGAGAGCGGGCGGTGTAGTTGCCTGATGCCGTTGCGCTGATTGTCGTGCTGGTTTGTCCGCTGGACCAGACAATGGCGTTGTTGCCACTAATCCCCCGCAGCGTAACCTGGTTTCCGGCGCAGAAGGTTGTTGTACCTAAGGCTGTAATAGTTGGCGATGCAGGTAGTGGATTTACTACGGTTGTGATTGCATCGGATAAGACCGATGTACAACCGAAGCGGTTTGTGGTGCGAACGGCAAAGGTACCAACCTGGTTAGTCGTCAGGCTGCGAGTCGTCTGGCCGGTAGTCCACTGATAAACTGAATCAAGGGGAGCGGTTAGAGTTACGCTCTGATCGGCGCAGAAAGTTGCCGGTCCACTGGTAGCAATAACAGGCTTGGCCGGCACCGGATTAGCGGTCACTACGATCGTGTTAGACCGGGCCGATGTACAGCCATTCTGGTCGGTTACCGTTGCAAAATAGTTGCCAGAAGAACCAACCGCTACAGTTTTACCCTGTTGACCATCGCTCCAATTGTATTGCACGTTGTCATTCGTGACGCGTAAGACCGTATTGTCGCCTTGGCAGAACGTAGTTGGTTTGTCGTTTGCGATGCTGGGCGTTGCCGGTAATGGGTTGACTGTTACATTAATCACGTTTGACGTAAACGTACAACCGCTTACATCCTGATAACGGACAAAGTAAGCACCCGCAGATGCTGTTGTGAAAACGCGGCTGGAGCCTACCGTCGTGTTATTCTGCTGGTTAAGCCAGGTAACGTTGTCATAATTGGCTGTCAGCGACAAGTTACTACCGATACATACCGATGGGGGGCGGTTGTTAACAACCGACGCTACGGGCAAATCGGCAATTCGTGCCTGACCTGTAAAGAATGTGTTGCCCCGTGCATCTTTAACTTTTGCCTGGTAGGCACCCGAACTTTTGGTAATTGTATTACCTGTTTCGCCGGTATTCCATACGATGGACGCATACGTACCGTTCACCGAAATGTTTACCCGGTTGTCACTCGCGCAGGCTACCGATAGGGCAGGAGCAGCTGCCGGACCAACGGGCGTTGAGCGCTGAAAAAAGGAATCGTTCAGGCTGGCATTCCAGGCAGCAGCAACTTCAACCAGGCCTGCGTTGTCGAAGTGCAGCCCTTCCGGATCTTCCAGAGGAGGGCGCTTGCGGGGAATCTGAATCTTGTCGGTTTCGGGACCAGGAAACGTATTGGCGGTACTACTGATTACCAGATTCTGGGCCGCAATGATGTTCGCGTCGGTCAATCCGATGAAATCTCCGTACGAAGCGCGGGCTACTACCCACGACATGTTGTTGTTGTAGTCGGTGCGACTCTGGGCAATAACCGCCTGTACAGAGTTGACGTACTGTTGTGTAGGAATATTAAGCAGATTGTCGGCTTCGCCCTGTTCCCACAAGATAGCCCGCAAGCCAAGTGTATTAGCATAAAACTGCAGCGCTACTTTCAGGTTGGCATACGGCTGCCGGGGGAAATAAGGATCACCGAAAATGTAACCGTAAGCAATGCCACCCTCGGGGGCGCTATCACTCCAGTTCTGGGATGAGGTGCCTGAAAAGGCACTGTTGAAGAACATTACCGGTACATTCAGCCGCTTTGCCAGCAGATCGCCCAACTGCCCCCAGCACCAGCTTCCTACACCACGGGGGGCAATCGTAAAGCCTGAGGTATTGTCTAGTTTGCTGAAAACAGGCGTCGGTGGGTCATTTGGATAGGCATTGTCCGGATAACGGTAATTGACACAGTTGACCATGTCATTACCAGGGTTAGGCGCGTCCTGATGAACACCCTGCGCGTTGGATTGACCGGCAACGATGAAGACTTCGCCCACCCCAACCCGTTCTATTGATGTAGCACCGACCTGTTGGTCGTTGTTCATACCCCGAACTTCCAGATTGTACCAACCGCCCTGCCCGGTAAAATCACCAGCAAAAACCCCTCCTGTGGGGTTATTCTGAATGGTGCGCCAGTCCGTGGAGGTACCTACGCCATCACGGGCTACCAATCGAGCCTCGACCCGATTGATGGCGGATGTGTAGTAACCCGAAATTCGGAACGTAGCCTGATTGGCGTTGTTACGTTGGAAGACGGCCCGGCTGGTAGGAAATGAAACTTGAACCTGAGCTAAAACGAAAGAGGGTAACAGGAATAAAATGACCGCTACGGACAGGTATTTCATAAGAGTCAACAGCTCAGCCGGCCGGTTAAGGTTACCGTCGGATGAAAAGAAATAAGAGTTGTTAGTTCTCGGCAGGTTCAACAGTAGTCAAATGCTGCCATAATATATCTTTCAAATTATCTAATCCAATCTGACTTACCGCCGAAATAAGAGCTACCGGAACTTTTTGGGGTAAATTCTTTTTCAACGCATCAAGCGTTTCGGTATCAACAGTATCGATTTTCGTAATAGCCAGAATCCGGGTTTTGTCCATTAGCTCCGGATTATACTCCCGCAACTCGTTAAGCAACGTGTTATATTCCTGACGAATGTCTTCTGTATTGGCGGGCACCATGAACAGCAGAATCGAGTTACGCTCAATATGCCGCAGGAACCGAAGGCCGAGCCCTTTCCCCTGCGAAGCACCTTCGATAATACCAGGAATATCGGCCATGACGAATGATTTATACCCTCTATATGCTACGACCCCTAAATTGGGCACAAGGGTTGTAAAGGGGTAGTCAGCAATTTCGGGTCGTGCTGCTGACATCACCGATAAAAGGGTTGATTTACCTGCATTCGGGAAA
Source organism: Spirosoma sp. KUDC1026 (assembly GCF_013375035.1). Taxonomy (NCBI): domain Bacteria; kingdom Pseudomonadati; phylum Bacteroidota; class Cytophagia; order Cytophagales; family Cytophagaceae; genus Spirosoma; species Spirosoma sp. KUDC1026. Next base: position 922,948 of record NZ_CP056032.1, read on the forward strand.
CCAACAAGCCCTACATCTGCTAGCAATTTTAGCTCCAGAACGACCCATTCTTCCCGTCCGCCCTCGCCCGGCTGCGCATAATCGGGCGCTTGTTGCGTCGCGGATTTAAAATGATCATTCCCGAGCCCGCCCCGACCGCCCGGTAATAATATTATTTCCTGGCCGTCTTCGGTAATCTCCGCAAGCTTGTCCGTAGAATCCGGATCACGGGCTATTGTTCCCAGCGGCACTTCCAGAATGATGTCCTCACCCTGGGCGCCGGTCCGGCGCCCACCTTCACCAGCTACGCCGTTACCCGCTTTTACGTGTTTTCTGTATTTTAGATGAAGTAACGTCCAGAGTTGTGCGTTACCTCGCAGAATAATATGGCCTCCTCGTCCTCCGTCGCCACCATCAGGTCCACCCTTCGGCACGTGTTTTTCCCGGCGAAAATGAACAGAGCCAGCTCCACCAGCACCCGAACGGCAGTTAATTTTTACGTAATCGATGAAGTTAGATGAAGCCATATTTGTTTTTACTACGCCTGACAGAGTTGTCTGCGTTGCATTTACTGTGTTTTTACGGATACCTGCTCAATTTTCTGGCAGATAGCTGTAAAGATTGATTCAATTTCTCCTATACCATCAACAGCAAGGTATTTGCCCTGTTTCTCGTAGAAATCAGCAACGGGCATTGTTTCGCTGTTATATACCCGAACACGACGACGGGCCGTTTCTTCATCGCGGTCGTCAGGTCGTCCCGACGTTTCTCCGCGTTTCAGCAACCGCCGAATAAGTTCTTCATCTTCTACCACCAGCGAAATCATCGTTGTGATTTCAGTATTGTATTGCGTTAATAAATCGTCCAGAGCTACTGCCTGATTGACCGTGCGGGGAAAGCCATCGAAAATGAAACCCGCGGCTTCCTGATTTTCCCGCAGTTTATATTCGATCATACCAATCACTACTTCGTCGGGAACCAGCAACCCCTGATCCATCAACTGTTTGGCTCGCAAGCCCAGTTCTGTACCCGCTGCAATCTGAGACCTTAATAAGTCGCCTGTAGAAAGATGAACCAGGTTATATTTCTTAATTAGCTTCTCGCTCTGAGTACCTTTACCAGCACCAGGAGGGCCAAACAAAACTAGGTTAAGCATAAAGCTTGACGGAGTTAACTACTGATTAAAAATGTGTCTGCAAATTTACAAGGTCCCCTGATATAAAATAATTATTAAAACGGCTAAGTACAGGTTTTTACGTAACGCAAAACATTCTTGATTGATGGATACAAAAAAAGCGTGGGATCTGCATCCCACGCTTTTTTCTTTCTCTTTATGAATTATTTCGTGCTTTTCTTCGCTGCGGTTTTAGGTGCAGTCTTCGTTGCAGCTTTAGGCGTTGGATCGAGAGCTTCCTTCGCTTGTGCATCGTTAGGGTCGATAGCTAACACTTTCGTTAGATACTCCTTCACTTTAGCATCGTCTTTGTCGGCTGCGGCATAACCAGCTAACGCTTTGTACGCAGTCACCAAGTAGCGCGAATAGTCAGTTTTGTCTGTCGAATCTTTTGGATTCGTAGCTTCCTCAATGAATTTCTCATAATAAGGAACAGCTGATTTGTTCGCTAAGGCTTCTGTCCGTGGATAAGCGTAGTAGTTGGACTGAGCACGATAATAGTAAGCTGCCGGATAGGCTTTACCAGGAATTGCCTCAATGCGTTTTGCAGTTTCTGCGAAAGCTGAGTCAGCACGCAGGTAATACATCTTACGAGTTTCTGCAATCTGAGCCGAATCCATTGGTGCTGCCGATGAGTCACGACCTACACGTGGAGCATATTGGTAGTTAGCCAGTGCCATGTATAAGAAGTCGTTGTTTTGTGGCTTATCGTCGTTTTTGATAGCCTTAGCATATGTATCTGCCGCTTTATCGTACTTCTTGATATCGTAATATTTCTGAGCAATCTCCCGATATACGTTATCTACCGTATCGAGCGGTGCTGCTTTCTCCAAATAAGCGATCGCAAGCGAATCACCTTCCGGCGTTTTCGTCATACCATAAGCACGGCCCAGGTACTTGTAATCATCAGCAATCACTTTATTTGGTGCTTCGCCAATGAATTTGTTCAGCGATTCAACCGCTTTTTGTGGTTGTTCCAGACCGTAGTAAGCCCAACCGTAGATCCGGTCAATGATTGGGTTATTAACTTTCCCCTTCAGTTGGTCCAGATACGTAATTGCTTTCTGATAATCCTGCGCCAGGAAGTAATAACGCGCTACGTCCAGCAAACGCTCTGGATCGGTCGTGCCACTTTTCTGTACGTATTTTTCGTAGTTCTCAGAAGCGCCTTTGTAAGCCCGCGAGCTAGCCAGAGCATCGGCAAAAGCTAGATAAGTGGGTGCAAACTCCGGATCGATCTCGATGGCCTTGGTAAAGAAGTTCTGAGCTTCTTTGTAGTTCTTACCACGCAGATACAGCCGTCCGATCTTGTAGTCAGCTTCAGCCAGTTTTGGATCGATAGCCAGCGCGTTTTCGTACTTGGTAATAGCGTTACCACCATCATTTTTCAGGAAATAGGCATCGCCCATTGCCATTTCAATCTGCGCGTTTTCGTTTTTCTTATCGCGCTCATCAGCGATCGTCAACAACCGAATTGCTTCAGCAGGATCGTTGGTCGAATCTGATAGCGTATACATTTCACCGGCACGCAGCAGGACCTCAACGTTTTTATTTTTCGTTTTATCAACTGCCTCGTCGATCAATGTTTTCGCCGTAGCCCGATCCTTTTTCGCCAGAGCAACCCCAGCAAGACCCACTTTATTCAATTGATCTTTAGAATCAGCAGCCTGACCTTTTTCGAAGGCAGCTTTTGCTTTATCTAGCTGACCACTTTTCAAATAAGCATAGCCTAAATAAAACTGATTTTCAGCCGAAGGAGAACTAGATGCTAGCTGGGTCAATGTCTGCTCAGCTTTGTTGAATCGCTCTGCTTCTACGTCCTTCAGGGCCGTAGCCAGATCCTGCGCCCCCACCTGAACGGTAGTAGCGGCACCAAGGAACAGCATGGCTAAGAGCGACTTATTTTGCTTGTTCATCATGTATTTTAGGTTGGAATTATAAAATGGTTTAATGCTTATTTAACAAAGCGCAAAACTAAAAAATTGCTTTTAAAGCAAAAAAATTACTTAATCTGTAAGCTTTATCTCCCGATTATATGGTATTGTTGGCCAAAGCCCCAATTTATAAATAATCAAAGATCCTGCATCGCGAACAATGTAATTGATCAGCCCTCCGCCTAAACCTGGATGTGCTTCCCGGCTTATTATATAAATCGGGCGACGCAAGGGATAGCGCTGCATGCCTAAATCTTCCTGAAACGGCTGAAAATAATCGTTTCGGCTTGTCGGCTTGTCTTTGCTTGAGACACCCATCACCCGTAGGTTTTTGGCCAATTCGACAGAAAGCGGCTCATCACCATCGCTAATCCAGTTCACTCCGATAAAACCTAATGCAGTAGGATTTTTACGGACAAAATCGATAACCTCCCGGTTAGAACGAACCGTAAATATCCTCAATTTAGTCAGGTCTTTCGTCTGGAACGTTTTTAGTATAAACTCCAGATTACTCGAATTGTTATTGTCAAAGACCAGCGTAAGAGCTCCTGTCTGGTTACCACCTTTCAGCTCAGCCCATGACTTTACACTACCAGTGAATACCTGGCGCAGCTCACTCATAGTAATCAGGCTATCTGTGTTGGCTTTGTTAATAATTAACGCCACCCCATCCGTTGCAATCTTTTCTACGTCACCTTCAATCTTTCGTTTATCCAGTACTGATCGTTCACTCGTTGTCAGCTCCCGGGTCGAAAAAACCAGTCGGGCACTGTCACGAAGCATCATATTGATAGCTTCGGCTTCAGGTTTGTAAACTACATTGAAATGAACTCTCGGATAGATCCCGGCATAAGCCGAGGTTAGCTGTGTGACGAGTGGCCGGAAAGATTCATCGGCAGCTACTGTGATTGTCCCCTGCGATGGACTATCCAGGGGTGGTTTTCCGTTTCCGCAGCCAAATAGCGCAAAGGCAATGCCACCAAGTACTAATGTTTTAGCGATCATCTCTGAAAGTTTTGTAAGCCCGATATGCTCTGAAACTTCCATACACTAATAGCAACACCGCTAACCCATAACGAATATAAGGGTTGGGTAAAAGGCTAAAAGACTGAGAGGAGGCAATCAGTCCGATGCCTCCTCCCAAGTATGCCATTGAAGCCAGCACTGATAGATACAGTGTCAACTGCTCTGGGCCTCGACTTTGTCTACGCATAAAAGACTATTCCAGCGTAAAATTGATCGGTAGGTTGTATTTAACCCGGACTGGCCGTCCTGACTGTTTACCTGGCCGCCACTTTGGCATCGCTTTAATTACACGGATAGCTTCTTCATCAGTACCGAAGCCTAAGCCTTTCAGCACGGCTACATCCTGAATACTACCGTCCGTATTAACAACGAAGCTTACGAATACGCGACCTGCTACGTTAGCGCGCTGAGCGGCTGCTGGATAGCGCAGGTTTTTGCTCAGATACTGACCGAGTGCGGCCATACCACCGTTGAATTCTGGCTGTTGCTCTACCACGGTGAAGACTTGCTCTTCTTTCGGAGCGGCTTCGACAGCTACCTCAACGCGGGTTGGGGCGGCTGTGGCTTCTGGGGCGGCAATTACCTCTTCGGCGTTTGGATCACCAACCTGGGTTTTTTCGGCAGCTACTGCTTCCTTCAGTTCCTCTACGGCTGGTGGTGGCGTCTCTTCGGGTACCTCCTGATCTGGTTTTACTTCAGGCGGAAGGAATTTCACCGTGTTCACCTTCGGTACTTCAACCGGTGGTGGTGGTGGCGGTGGCGGTTCGTTTGGATCGATTGGTGGAGGTGGTGGCAGGTTTACCAGGTTTACCTCTACCATTGCCTGTTCGTCTTCTTCTGGAGCAAGCGCGGTAATGATGGTTGGGGTCAGTACGCCCAGAACAAATATGGCACCACCGATCAAAAGAGCACGGGTGACAATTTTGGGGTACTCGGTCCGCAACGCATAAGCACCGTATGCTTTGTTCCGGTTCGCAAACACGATATCATCGAGTGTTGCGTCTTTTGGAGTTTCTGCCATGGTGTTTTATACGTCTAATTTGGCTTTGTCTTTCAGAAGTTTTACTTCTTCCGGGGTGAGTTGATCTACCAGTGCGTAACGTTTGGTTTTTGTGATAGCCATTTCGTCCAGCACGTCAACCATATTCTTGTAGGTCGACAGTTTTGTTGGCTTGATAACAACTACGAATTTGTCGGCGGGAACCTTGCGGGCATTTTCCTGAATAGCCTGACGGAATTCGTAACCATATCCTACCGTTTTAACCTCCGGATCTTCGTTGGCGGCCTTCCCAAAAATGTAGTGGGCCTTGTTGTCGTCTCCCAGAAACACCGTCATTACGTTCGATGCTTTGATGGGTTCTGTTTCTTCCTGCTTTGTTTTGTCCGGCACGTTGAGCGTCATCGAAGATGGTTTGCTCAGGGTGGTAGCCAGAATGAAGAAGGTGATGAGAAGGAATCCGAGGTCCACCATGGGCGTCATGTCGACGCGGGTAGACGCTTTCTTGGACCGTACCTTACCACCATCATGCTTGCCACCACCACCACCGGTGTTAATTTCTGCCATGGCTTTTTTGGTTTAGCTTTAATTACGATAACGCAATTAAAGTTGTTGGTTAGTCAGCTTTCCAGCCAGCTGGCGGAGCTTCCGTGCCAGTGATGAGGTTGAACTTGTTGATGTTCTGCGCCTGAAGCGTAGCCAGCACGTTCTTGAATTCCGGGAATTTAGCCAGATTATCGCCTTTCAGAGCAATACGCAGACCGGTGTTAGCCTTCCGGGAATTAAATACCCAATCCTTAAGCTCGTTGGTAGCGCCTGCTCCTGTCGAATCTGTGGGGATACCTGGCTGTTTTACCTGTGCCCGTTGAGCTTCAGGTAACTCCAGATAAGATTTTAACTGGTTAATGGGCAGACCAAAATTTGACATTAACGAGAACTCTTTCTTTTCCTTATCGGTGAAAGTGAGTCCTTTCGCTGCTGATATGTTGTCTAGCATCGCGATACGGTCCTGAGGACTATCAACGCCAAAATAAACTTTTCCGTCTTTGCCCAGACCAATGGTCATTATGTCCTTATCGGGAACCTTGATACCGGAGATTGACGACGGCGTTTCAATTGATGCGGCATCCTGCGATCTAAACTGAGCGGTTAGAATAAAGAATGTCAGCAACAGGAACGCTACGTCAGTCATCGCGGTCATGTCCACCGAGGAACTGGCGCGCTTTACTTTAACTGCGGGCATGAGAGTGTCTGTTTCTGCCTGCCCAATTCGGGAACTGGGCAGGCTGGTTTGTCAACTAAAAGAAATCTTAGTAATGAGCAGCAAAATTCTGCTGGATGCTCAGACCGATTTCGTCGATGTTGTACGTCAGAACGTCAATCCGGCTGGTAAAGTAGCTATACATGATCGTAGCGATAGCAGCTGTACCGATACCCAGAGCCGTGTTTACAAGGGCCTCAGAGATACCCGTCGACAGAGCACCGGTGTCAGGCTGACCACCAGCACCCATGGCTGCGAAAGCGCGGATCATACCAAGTACCGTACCTAACAGAGCAATCAGCGTAGATACCGAAGCCAGCGTAGCGATGATCGTCAGGTTTTTTTCCAGCATTGGAAGTTCCAGCGTCGTTGCTTCTTCTACTTCTTTTTGCAGAGCAACCAACTTTTGTTCTTTGCTCAGCTCAGTGTCGGTCGACAGTTGTTGGTATTTTACCAGCGCCGTTTTCACAACGTTACCAATCGAACCTTTCTGACGATCGCACTCCTGAATAGCACCAGCTACGTCGTTTTTGTCAAGTTGGCTTTTTACTTTCCGAACGAAATCATCGATCGAACCCGAACCGTTTGCGCGGCCGATGGTGATAAAACGCTCAATCGAGAAGACCAGTACCGTCAGGAAACAGGTGAAAAGGATAGGTACGATAAAGCCACCTTTGTAAACGGTACCAAAATAATCACCTGGCAATGGCTCTTTCGTGTTGTCACCGTCCTGGAAGTGGCTGGCATCACCGAAAACGAACAGATAGGTCAGAATACCAATCAACAAAAGGACTGGAATCGTGAACGCTGGATTCAGACCGCTCGACTTCTTTTTTGGTGCCGCTGCTTTGGCCGGTGCTGGAGAAGGAGTTTGTGTTTTCATTGGAACTGGACTGTAGGGTTAAATTGAAAGTTGGTTTGCTCGGTAAAAAAAGCGAAAAAATTAGACTGTTTCAGATTGCCCAGTTAAAAAATTAACTAAAACAATCCGAAGCCTCCACAAAAATAGGCTTTTTTAGAAGAAAACAACGCAAACACGTAAACCAAACTTTTTCTTTTAATGGAAGTACACCAATAAATAATAGAACAAATCTGATTTTACTCATTTGTGTGGGAGCTAACCTTTCTGCGGCTAAGATGCTGTTTTTCAGTAAATCGACAGTCCACTCGTTCGTTCACACAAAACATGAAAATAGCAAGGGTGGGGCTTTGTTCATAAAATAATTGTTAAATGATGCTTAGTTGACGTATTCTCTTTGAAAGATCTTCATTGGTAAGATGCGTCCACCCCCTAAATTGCACACCACTCCCTGAAAAATAGTAAAAATTCTGCTAGATACCCTGATAGATAGGCTGCAAAGAAGCCCGCAGGAGGTCGCTCGGTCGTCGTCAAGACAATAAAAAAACCGTCAGATGAATTCTGACGGTTTTAAGTCGGGAAGGCGGGATTCGAACCCACGACCTCTTGCACCCCATGCAAGCACGCTACCGGACTGCGCTACATCCCGAATGGGATTGCAAAAGTAAGTGTCTTTATTGACAAATAGAAAAAAGGAGCCGGAAAATAGTTGATTCTCCGGCTCCTTTTCTGATTTATTTTTTGTTGCCACTACCCTGCGTTGCTGGTGGCTGCGCGGGACGGCTTTGCTGCATTGGGTTCTGGGTTGCTCCCCCAAAACGCTGCTGCTGCTTAAACAACTGGAAACGAGTTGGCTGACTTACTCGTGGGAACGAGTTATTGCCGGCATCAATATCTGCGATTTCGTAGAAAGGGTCCAGTGTCCATTGGGTTACTTTCTTGTTCGTAACTATTACTTTATTAATAGCTACGTCGTTGAAGCGCCAGATCTCGGCCGGGAAACGGGCTACTGAGTCGGTACCGTCTTCAAACTGCATCCGAACGATAACTGGCATCGGTACACCCCCCTTATTTTTCAGCGACAGCGTATAGAAATTATTCTGGTCGGCTGTTTCAATGGCTTTACGTTCTGATTCACTTAGTGTGGCCAGGTAATCCTGGTATTTTTTACGGTCTGAATCGGTGACGGCGTATGGGTCATAGCTATTATAGAAATCACGCATGCTCGAATCCACCGCAACGACACTTTCTGCCTGAGTAGCTGCGTCACGCTGCTTAGCAATGGTACCTGCCTTACGTTTGGCTTCGGCGCGGGCTGCGGCTTTTGTCAATTCCGGATTGCCGGAATCGACCTGATACCAGCTTACTTCGGCGAGTTCCTGATCAACTGGCTCAACACCATAGAACCAGCCTTTCCAGAACCAATCGAGGTCAACGCCGGATGCGTCTTCCAGGGTGCGGAAAAAATCAGCGGGTTCGGGGGACTTGAAGGCCCAGCGACGAGCGTACTCTTTAAAAGCATAGTCAAAGAGCTCACGCCCCATCACGGTTTCGCGCAGGATGTTCAGTGCCGTAGCGGGCTTGGCATAGGCATTGGCGCCCAGATTGATAACGTTATCCGACGAAGTCATAATTGGTGACAATACCGATTTGTCGGATTTCATATAATCCGTAATGTATTGCGGTTCACCCCGACGGCTCGGGAAATTGTAATCCCACTCTTTCTCGGCCAGGTACTGGCAAAAGGTGTTTAGTCCTTCGTCCATCCAGGTCCATTGCCGCTCATCAGAGTTAACAATCATCGGGAAGAAGTTATGCCCAACCTCGTGAATGATGACGCCAATCATTCCCGCTTTGGTGCTCTCCGAATAGGTACCATCTGCTTCCGGGCGACCACCGTTGAAGGAGATCATTGGGTATTCCATACCACCACCGGCCGTAGCATGGCAGGAAATAGCCACTGGGTACGGGTATTTGATGGTCCGGTTGCCATACGATTTCAGCGTATGCTCAACGACACGCGTCGAATATTGACCCCACAATGGATTTCCTTCTTTGGCATAGAATGACATTGACCAGATTTTGTGTCCATCACCGTATACATCGGTCTGCATGGCGTCCCAGATGAACCGACGGCTGCTGGCGAATGCAAAGTCACGCACGTTCGAGGCTGTATAGACCCAGGTTTTCTTGCCTACTTTATCGGTTGGCTTGGTTTTCAGCGCGGCCTCTGCTTCATCCTGCGTAACGATAACAACCGGAGTTTTGGATGTCGCAGCCTGCGCCATCCGTTTTTGCTGCGTAGCTGAAAGCACCTGCTTATAGTTTTGACACTCACCCGTTGCACCCACTACGTGGTCACTCGGGGCGGTGATAGCTACTTTGTAGTTACCGAAAATCAGTGTGAATTCACCCTGTCCCAGGAACTGCTTGTTCTGCCAGCCATTCACATCATTGTAGGCACACAACCGGGGAAACCAGTGTGCAATAAAGTAGTTATAGTTGCCATCTTTAGCAAAATACTCCATACCGCTACGACCGTAGTATTCGGTTACAAAGTAGTTCCAGTCTACATTAAATGAATAGCTGCCGCCGGGTTTCAGACCTGTTGGCAGATCGACGCGCATCATCGTCTGGTTGATGGTATACGGCAGGGCTTTTCCTGATTTCGCGTCTTTGATCGAGGTAATGGTATAGCCGAATTTGTCGGACGCCTGCTGCTGGCTGCGCTCCCGAACGGAGGTTAGGTTCTGCAGAGCGTTAAAGCTCATACCGCTCTCGTTGATGGTACCAGTCCGCGTAATGCTCCCCGTCGACCCCTTAGCAAACAGGTTCTGATCGAGTTGAAGCCAGATGTACTTTAACTCATCGGTTGAGTTGTTGTGGTACGTAACGGTTTCTGTACCAATGATTTTCTGATTCGCGTCGTCCAGTTCGACTTTGATGTCGTAATCGGCCCGGTTCTGAAAATAATCCTTTCCGGGCGCCCCCGCAGCCGTGCGGAACGTATTTGGCGTTGGCAGCGTGGGGCCTAGCTGTTCAAAGCGGGTATTGGCATTCTGGGTTGGTGCCGCTGGTCGCTGGGCCAGTAAAGCGGCCGACCATAGGGTCAGACCAGCCAGTAACACTATTTTTCTCATAGTCGATTGAAGTTGAATATTTGGTTAGTTTCGGCCGGTGCCCTGTTTGGCTGGTGATGACTGGCGTTGTTGCTGCATTGGATTTAGGGCTGCTGCGCCCCGGCCCTGCTGTTGCTTAAACAACTGGAAGCGGGTTGGCTGGGCAACCGGCGGGAATGAGTTATCTTCCGTATTGATATCGGCAATTTCATAGAATGGATCAAGTGTCCATTGCTTCACCTTTTTGGAGGTGGCAATCACTTTCTTGATCGATACGTCGTTAAACCGCCAGATTTCAGCCGGGAAGCGGGCTATTGAATCTGTACCGTCCTCAAACTCCATCCGCACAATTACCGGCATCGGAATACCTCCTTTGTTCTGAAGCGAGAGTGTATAAAAATTTGTACCTGCTTCGGCCAGCAATCGTTCTTCGGCACTCAGCGAAGCCAGATAATCCTGGTATTTCTTTTTGTCCGCGTCCGTAACCGCATAGGGGTCATAGCTATTGTAGAAATCACGCATTGTGCTGTCCATCGATACTACTGTTTCGTCTTTGCTTAACGCGTCACGTTGTTTGCTGATGGTATTCATGCGCTGCTGAGCCGCTTTCCGGGCGTCTGCCTTAGTTATTTCCGGATTCTGTGAGCTGGCCTGAAACCAGTCTACTTTCACCAGAGACTGATCAACGGGCTGTACGCCGAAGAACCAGCCCTTCCAGAACCAATCGAGATCAACGCCCGATGCGTCCTCTAGGGTGCGGAAAAAATCAGCGGGTTCGGGGGACTTGAAAGCCCAGCGACGAGCATATTCTTTAAAAGCATAGTCAAAGAGCTCACGCCCCATCACGGTTTCGCGCAGGATGTTCAGTGCCGTAGCGGGTTTAGTGTAGGCATTTGGTCCGAACGTACCTGGCAAGATGTTGTCCGAACTGCTCATGATAGGGACCTGCTGGCTCGAATCAACCTGCATGTATGGGACAATATACTGCGGATCAATACCGTGAGCGGGGAAGTTGGCATCCCATTCGAGACAGGCCAGCCCTTCCAGGAAGCTGTTCAGGCCTTCATCCATCCACGACCATTGGCGTTCGTCGGAGTTAACAATCATCGGGAAGAAGTTATGACCAACCTCGTGAATTACGACGGAGATCAGGAAATTCTTAGTCCCGACTGAATAGGTGCCATCAGCTTCAGGACGGGCACCGTTGAAGCTCATCATTGGGTACTCCATACCACCGATAGGACCGTGAACGGAATAGGCTACCGGATACGGATAGGCAATGGTCCGGCGGGAGTATGATTTCAGCGTGTGGGCCACAAGCCGGGTCGAATATTGACCCCAGAGTGGATTCGCTTCTTTCGGATAGAGTGACATTGCCCAGACGCGTTTCCCTTCAACCGTTGGCTGCAGAGCGTCCCAGATAAACTTACGGCTACTGGCAAAGGCAAAATCCCGTACGTTATCGGCTTTGTAAATCCAGGTTTTGGTGCCTTTTACGTCGCCCGGTTTCGCTTTTTCGGCAGATTCAGCGTCGGCCTGTGTAACGATCTGAATCGGGTTTTCGCCCGGTTTGTCACCCCGAAGTTTGGCTTCGTTCCAGCGCTTCTGCTGAGTAGCTGTTAACACCTGCGCCGGATTCTGCAGCTCTCCCGTGGCACCTACTACGTGGTCGCTTGGGGCGGTGATGGCCACTTTGTAATTACCAAAAATCAGTGTGAACTCGCCCTGACCCAGAAACTGCTTGTTCTGCCAGCCGTTTACGTCGTTATAAGCGCATAGGCGCGGAAACCACTGGGCCATTTCATAGATGTAGTTACCATCTTTTGGGAAAAACTCGTAACCCGACCGGCCACCAACAGCTTTAGAGTCGATGATTTTGAAGTTCCAGTCGATAGTAAAGGTTACGGACTTACCGGGAGCTACAGCCTGTGGCAAGTCAACGCGCATCATCGTCTGGTTGATCGTGTACCTGAGCGCCTTCCCCGACTGATCGCGTACAGATGTGATTTTGTGACCATAATCCTTACCCGCAAGTCCCGCGCTGGGGTCGATCTGCCGCATGGACGCACCCCGGTCGGCGTTGATGCTGCTCGTTTTTGCTACGTTGCCAATCGCATCGGGTTTGAACAGGTTCTGGTCCAGTTGCAGCCATAGATAGGGGAGAGCATCGGCGGAGTTATTATGATACGTAATGACTTCAGAGGCCGTTATCTTTTGGGTAAGATCATCCAGCGTGACTTTGATATCATAGTCTGCGCGGTTCTGAAAATAGTCCTTTCCGGGCGCCCCCGAAGCCGTACGGAACGTATTAGGAGTAGGTAATGAGGGGCCTAGCTGCTCAAAGCGAGTGTTAGCATGTTGCATCGAAGGAGTCGGTGCTTGTGCCTGAGCAGACCAGGTTGACACGGCCAGACTCGCCATCAGCAAAATTATCTTTTGCATAAATTAGGTTGTAGTTGTTGACAGGAGGGCTAAAAATACAAAAAAAAGAAGTCTGCCAGATTTGTATTTTGATGAGAATAAAGAACTTGAGGAGGAGTGGTAAACATTACTTCATTAACTCACCCAAATACTCGTTGGCAATGATGAGGGAAATGGCCATTCCGGCTACAACTCCTGAAACAGCCAGGGTCCAGCGCAATCGGCTGACGGAGAACAGTGTCAGCACCAGATAGGCCAGCGTCAGGATGATGGCTACAATAAGCAGTTGGCCTAATTCCAGACCAATATTGAAAGCCAGCAGCGGCTGGACAATAGCGGCTTCCCGCCCTAACAGACTCCGTAGATAATTCGAAAAACCCATGCCGTGGATAAGCCCAAAGGATAGCGCCAGGCCGTAGCGACCCATGTTACGCTGGCTTCCAGCCAGCGCCGGCTGATTACGTGAGCGGGGTTCCTGATAACCGAAATTAATCAGCGCTGTAAGCAGGATCGTGATCGGGATCAGCAACTCGATAACCTCGGTTTTATACTGGATCAGACGTAGCGTGGCCAGTGCTAACGTAATGGAGTGCCCTATAGTAAATGCCGTGACGAGAATTAGAACCTGTCGCCATTGCTGCAATGTATAGACCGCGCAGAGGGCTATGACAAACAGGATATGGTCGTAGCCACCCGGATCGGTAATGTGATCGAAACCCAGGCGCAGATAGATTAGAAAATCACTCATCAGTAAACGAAGAACAGAGTAGAGGAAGGAAAGAAATATCAGCTGTTTTCCTGAAACCAGCTGGCGTAGAGAACGTAATTATCGGCAGTACGCATGAATACTTCGGCCTGTTCCGGAGATACCGGTTTCAGTAACCGGGCTGGATTTCCGGCGTAGATACTACCGGGAGGTACAACCATATTCTGCGTTACGATAGCCCCTGCGGCAATGATACTGCCCGTTCCGATAACGGCCCCGTCCATAACGATAGCCCCCATCCCGATCAGAACCTGGTCTTCAATGGTGCAGCCGTGAACAATAGCATTGTGAGCAATGGAAACGCAGTTACCAATGACCGTTTTGGTTTTCTGGTACGTGCAGTGAATAACGGCCCCGTCCTGGATGTTTGTCCGATTGCCAATAACAATCGAATTAACGTCACCTCTGATGACCGCATTGAACCAGACAGTACAGTCACGTCCCATCCGGACGTCGCCAACGATCGTGGCGTTGGGGGCAAACCAGCAGTTTTCGCCAAATACGGGCGTATTACCCCGAACGGATGTAATGAAAGCCATGAGACAAAGGTAAGCAGGAGACTACAAAAAAATCGGGCGATGACCCAAACAGAGTCATCGCCCGATTATTCGTATTAATCAGCAGGCTTATTTTTTTATTTTGTCGGCTGCTTTCTCTAAAGAATCTTCAATATCATCAACGATCTTGTTAGTCTCGCGACGTATTTTTTTGAAGTCATCTTCGCCGGAGCGCTGTACTTTATAGTACGAGTCAGAAAGCTGACGGCGTTTATCCTGCAGATCTTTCACCATGTCTTCACGTTTCTGACGCTCTTTCCGACTTTCATTCCGGCCTTCCTGTTTAGCCTCGTCAATCTGCTTGTCAAGCTGGTCGATCTGGTCAGAAATCCGATTGGTCAGATCACGACGGTCGTCGCTGTACTTGTCATTGTTTTTCCGATCATCCCGATCGTCTTTCCGGTCGCGATCATCATTGCGCCGATCATCGCGCATGTCCCGACGGTCCTGGTTGTCGTTCCGGTCCCGGTCGCGGTTATCATTGCGCCGGTCATCGCGCATATCCCGCCGATCGTCATTCCGGTCGCGATTGTCGTTTCTATCCCGGTCGTCGCTCCGACGGTCGTCATAACGCCGGTCATCATTCCGATCACGTCGGTCGTCAGAACGGTAGCTATTTCGGCTATCAGTGTAACGATCGTTATTCCGGTCCCGATCGTCGTAACGACGGTCATCATCCCGATCGCGATCATCGCGCATATCCCGCCGGTCGTCATACCGGTCCCGACTGTTATAGCTGGATCGGTTGTCGCGTGAGTCCCGGTCGTCGTAACGTCGGTCATCGTTTTGGCGATCATTGTAGCGGTCGCGGTTGTCGGAATAACGGTCATCATTTGAATCGCTTCCTGATATCCGGCTTGGCCGATCGTCGTACGAATTATCCGAACGGTTATAAGGATTACGATACGAGTCG
Organism: Spirosoma sp. KUDC1026; assembly: GCF_013375035.1. NCBI lineage: Bacteria > Pseudomonadati > Bacteroidota > Cytophagia > Cytophagales > Cytophagaceae > Spirosoma > Spirosoma sp. KUDC1026. Next base: position 937,954 of record NZ_CP056032.1, read on the forward strand.
CTGCCTCGTGAATAAGAGGATTCGGAGCGGCTCGACCGATTACGTGATTCATCGCGGGAGTCCCGATCGCGACGGCTAAATAGTCCCTGGTCCCGGTTATTGGATTCAGACCGGTTTCTCGAATCCCGGTTATCGTCCCGACTATCGCGATCCCGATCGTCGTTGTAATCGCTCATCTCATCCCGGGAGACCATGTCCTGGCGACTATTCTTCGAATCGCCGTAAAGCCATCCCTCAAATGAAGCACAAGACGACAAACTCATTGTCGTAGCGAGTAAGGTTCCTACTACCAGTATTTTCCTTTTCATAACGTTAGTAAAATTTGTTATTAATAGTGTTCGAACATGAATTACTGCTTTAACGCACACTCGTTCAGGAAAAGCAGTTCATACGTAGGTTACCCACACATATGTTGTACATAACTGTCCCTAATAAGACGGTCTTACAAAGAAATATGTTTGCTTATTGCGCGAAAAATTATGCAACAACCAAATTGGAAATGGTGGAAATCAATACGATACGCTATTATGACACGTTCTGAAGCATTTTTTTATGAAAAGTCTGACGCAAACATTTGTAAAGCAGGATGAGTAGTCAGATAAGATTCCTAACCGACGCGAATAATCAGAATGACTATCCAGTTTTTTGGTGCAGCCCAGACTGTAACAGGTAGTAAACACCTTGTCACGACTGAACAAGGTACCCAGATACTGCTCGATTGCGGGCTATTTCAAGGGATTAATACCGACGAGCTTAATCAAACTTTTGGCTTTGATCCCGCCCGGGTTGATTGCATGGTTTTGTCTCATGCGCACATTGATCATACAGGTCTGATTCCCCGACTGGTCAGGCAGGGATTTAAAGGTCCGATCTATACGACCTCGGCTACCGTTGATCTCTGCGAAATTATGCTCATGGACAGCGCCCGCATTCAGGAACGGGATCTGGAGCGCGTTAACAAACGCCGAAGTCACCGGGGCGAACCGGCTCTGGAAGCGTTATATGACGAAGACGACGTGATGCAGGCCCTGGCCCAGATGAAACGCGTCAACTACAATCAGCCTTTCACAGTCTGCGAGGAAGTAACCGGCCTGCTGACGGATGCGGCTCATTTGCTGGGTAGCGCATCGGTTAGCCTGACGATTCAGGAGAAATCGGGCGAAAAAAAACTGTTTTTTAGTGGCGATATTGGTCGGCCGGAAGACAAGATCCTGCGCAAACCAGACCCGTTCCCGCAGGCTGATTACATCATCTGCGAGTCAACGTATGGAGATCGACTGCACGAAAAAGAACCGGATATGAAAGCTCATCTGCTACGTATCGTGGAAAAAACGTGCCTGGCTAACGGGGGTAAACTATTGATACCTGCCTTTGCTGTTGACCGAACCCAGGAGTTGATCTATGCCCTCGACCAACTGTCGAGCGAAGGCAAGCTGCCGCAATTGCCCGTTTATATTGACAGCCCGATGTCGGTAAAAGCTACGGACGTAATGCGGGAGCACGAAGAGGATTTTAACCCCGACATTCTGGCGTATGTCAAAAAAGACGGTGACGCGTTCAATTTTCCAAACCTGCACTACGTAACTGATGTAGAAGATTCAAAAGCGATTAATAGTCGCGACGAACCCTGTATTATCATCGCGCCGTCGGGAATGGCTGAGGCTGGGCGCATCAAACATCATATCAAAAATAACATCGAAGATCCCAGGACGACGATTTTACTGGTTGGCTACGCTTCACCGAACAGCCTTGGCGGAGCGCTCAAACGGCACGACAGAGAAGTGACTATTTTTGGGGAGAAATACACAGTAGCGGCCAGCATCAAGGTAATGGATTCGTTTTCTGCCCATGGCGACTATAGTGAGATGCTGGAATTTCTGAGTTGTCAGAATCCGAGCGAGGTGAAACGGGTATTCCTTGTGCACGGCGATTACGATAAGCAGCTGATCTGGCGGGAGAAACTATACGCGGCTGGCTTCAGAGATGTTTCTATACCAGCAATGCGGGAAAAGGTGACGTTGTAGACCTAATAAAAAACCTCGGCTCATATGGGCCGAGGTTTTTTTATGGAATATTGATGCGCAACTTCACGTAAATTGCACACGGGAAAAACATCGGTTCAGGATTACACGGTATACTTTGCCAAACTGTGCGTAACACCAGCGTTTAAGTTGCTTAACTTCGTCGGGAACCACGAGTTGCTGAATGGCTTTCGCCAGTTCTTTCTCGAACAGTGCTTTATCAAAACTCACCTTCTGAAGGATCGTTTTGATGTATTCAAGCATTGAAAGCATGGTCGTTAATCAGTTTAAGGAATCAACAAAAAAAGAAAGGTTTATTAGTCTGTGAGTAGCAGACGCAACTAAACCTGTAACGCCCTCTACTGTGATTTGTTGCCATAAAATTAGTACTAAACTTGTATTATTAGCATTAATAGTTGTATTATTTATTTTAGGGGCTGGGCGTGTAGTTGGCCAATCTGTTGATAACGTGCCGGTTATTGAATTTGGCGAAACCACTTTTCCGATTGAGCGGCCCTTTACCATTTCTGTAATCATTCCGAGCAGCGAAACGAGACCAAGTATTGCCTTTCCGGACATACCAAGCTTTACCAAAAAAGGAATTTCGGCAAGCGTAACAACCAGCGAAATAAACGGCAAAACAGTAACGAGCCAGGTTATTACACAGAATTACCAGGCCCGCGCGGCAGGTCAGTTTCAGCTCCCGCCGTTTCGGCTGACGATTAACGACGAAGTGATCCGATCGGAGGGGGTTACATTAACCGTCAAGGGGAGCGTAGCTGCCAGTCAGCCCACACCAACCACCGCTGTCGCCCCGATTACACCACCGGCCGGAGCTGCCTTTCTGACACTTCGCCCGTCCAAAAACGATATTTATACCGGTGAAGGGGTCGCGCTGACATTATCATTTTTTGTTGCCGATAATTACCCGTACATCCTTGATTTTACTGCGCTGGACCGGCAACTGCAGAACATCACGAAGAAAATCAGGCCGGTTAACGCCTGGGAAGAAAATCTGAATATTTCAGAGTTAAAGCCTGTCAATATTCAGATTGGCGGCAAGAAGTTCAGGGAGTACCGTCTGTACCAAGCCGTTTTTTTTCCACTGGCCAACCGGTCGATACGTATCCCGGCCGTAGCCCTACAACTAAATCGTCGCCCAATTATTGGCCCGCCTGCGGCCCAGCCAGAAACCATTTCGTTTTCCAGTACTCCGCTGACGATTAACGTAAAAGCGCTGCCCCCGCACCCGCTACGTGGTCGGGTAGCCATTGGTACGTTCCGGCTGGAAGAAAGTCTGGAGCGCCAGCGTGTACAGGTTGGGCAGAGCGTACGATACCGGTTCGGAATTGCGGGAGAGGGAAATATCGCTACGCTAACAGCGCCTACGTTAGTCAACGAAACCGATAACGCTGATATATTTCCCCCCGAAGAGCGCCAGGTTATCAACCGGCAGGGAGACCGGGTTACGGGCCGGAAAACGTTTACCTATTTTATTGTACCGCACCAGAACGGGGTAATTCCGCTAGCCAACCGGTTCCAATGGATATTTTTTGATCCGCAGTCGCAACGATACGATACGCTGCAGCCGGGCCTGCGGTTACGGGTTGGTGCCGGAGGACAGGATTCGGCGGCCGATTCAGCAGCAACCCTGGGCAGCACCAGTCAGAATACGAACCCCGGCTCAATTTATACCGGTTTAGCCCAGCTTGATAGTACCGATCAGCCCATCAGCACAGCAGCCATAATTCGCATTATTGCGAACGTCCTGATTGTTTTTATGCTGTTAGGGATGATTTTTGTCTTTTATAGAAAATGACAGTGCCGTTGGTAGTCAGCGGAATTTGTCCAGACTCGGCCCAGCCGACCAGTTATGAGCAGTACTTACGGAACAATTTTTAAGATAGCTACTTTCGGCGAATCTCACGGACCTGCCATCGGCGTTGTAATTGATGGATGCCCCGCCGGTCTGGCGTTTGATCTCGATTTTATTCAGCACGAACTGGACCGGCGCAAGCCGGGTCAATCTCGTATCACGACCCAACGCCGGGAAGCCGACGAATTTGAAGTGCTCTCGGGCGTGTTTGAGGGGCAGACCCAGGGAACTCCCATTGCTCTGATCATTCGTAACACAGACCAGCGCAGCAAGGACTATGGACACATTGCCCAGCAGTTCCGGCCTTCGCATGCTGACTATACGTACCAGACCAAATACGGCTCCCGGGATTATCGGGGTGGAGGTCGTTCGTCGGCGCGGGAAACGGCAGCCCGGGTTGCCGCTGGCGCCGTGGCTAAACTTTTGCTGGCTCAGTTGGGTGTGCATATTCAGGCCTACGTGTCGCAGGTGGGCACGATGAAGCTAAACAAGACGTATTCGGAACTGAATCTGGCGTTGGCTGAAGAAAACGCTGTTCGCTGCCCCGACCCCGCCATGGCCGAAGAAATGTTCCAGTACATCGACGAAACCCGCAAGCGCGGTGATTCCATCGGGGGGGTTGTCGACTGTGTAGTAACGGGCGTACCAGCTGGCTGGGGCGAACCCGTGTTCGATAAGCTACATGCTGAACTCGGGAAGGCCATGCTCAGCATTAACGCCGTGAAAGGGTTCGAATACGGCAGCGGCTTTGCGGGTGTCGAAGAATATGGCTCAATGCACAACGACGAGTTATATACTGACGAACACGGTCAGGTTCGCACAAAAACTAATAAGTCGGGCGGTATACAGGGTGGTATCAGCAACGGCGAGGCTATTTATTTTAGGACGGCCTTCAAACCCGTAGCCACCATCATGCAGGATCAGGATAGCGTCGATGTCAACGGGCAACCGGTGACTGTGTCGGGCAAAGGACGGCATGACCCCTGCGTAGTGCCCCGCGCCGTACCCATCGTCGAAGCTATGGCTGCACTGGTTCTGGCCGATATGTATCTCCGGAATCGGACTACGCAGGTCGAACCAGTGAAGGTGCCCGAAATGCTGTAGGTTTTGCTACTAATCCAGCGGCAGCAAAGAAGATAGAAAAGCCAGACTATTCTTTCTTCCGAAAGACCGACTGCATAATGGCAAACCCCAGGAAGCCAAACCCAATGGCCTGCCCAATAATGCCCAGGCTTAATACGGTGCCAGACCAGGATTGTGCTTTATAGATTGCTCCCAGCAACAGCAGAACAATACCGCTGATCCAGAAACCAGCGGCTAACAGGACGTATTTATTTTTGATAGTAACCATACGTGTTTCCTTGATTAATTCTTTTGGTCTTCTGCTTCGTAAACGGTGCTTATGGCTGGTAGGTTTTTTCCTGCCGCTGGCTGCGTCTGCGCAAGTACCTCTGCAGCGATTCGAGTTTCACCGGGGGTTAATGGGAACACAATTTACGCTAATCTTCTACGCTACCGATAGCCTGGGCGCTAATCGAATCAACAGGGCCGTTTCGGTCCGGATGGATTCGCTCAATCAGGTAATGAGTGATTACCTGGATGGCTCCGAAATCAACCGACTCTCTGAAACCAGTGGCTCCGGCCGCTGGGTACCGGTTTCGGCCGATCTGTTCAACGTATTACAGCAGGCGCAGTACGTAGCGAAACGGTCCGGCGGTCGATTCGATCCTACCATCGGACCGCTGTCGCTGCTGTGGCGTCGGGCGGTTCGGCGGGGCGAATTTCCGACGGCAAAGCAACGACGACAGGCGCACCGGGCCGTTGGCTATCGATTGCTTGAACTCGACAGTATAACTCGCTCTGCCCGATTGCGACGGCCGGGTATGCGACTCGATGTTGGAGGCATCGGTCAGGGGTTTGCCAACGACGAAGCCATGCGTGTACTGCACCGGCTCGGTATTCGGTCTGCCCTGCTCGACCTGGGGGGCGATATCCTCATCAGCGGGGCCCCGCCCGGACAGGCTGGCTGGCGTGTCAGCGTCGGATCGCCCGAGACAAGCGACACGGCTACGTTGGTGCTGCGTGACGTTGCCATTACCACATCCGGCGATCTATATCGGCATCTTGATTACCGGGGCCGACGGTATTCGCACATCATGAACCCACGGTCTGGTTTGGGACTACGCCATTTCGTGCGAGCCACTGTTTCAGCACCCACGGGCTGGCAGGCCGACGCGCTGACCAAAGTATTTAGCGTAGCCGGATTGCGCAAAAGTCGCCGACTGATTCGTCGGTTTCCCTACGCCATCGTACAGTTGGTCGAACGTAAACGGGGTCGACTGCACCACTGGCAATCGACCCCGTTTACTGATAAGGCGCACTAATCAGGCGCTTAGCTTTTCTACTTTGTTGCTTTTGTCTGGTAGTAGCGTTGCACAAATCCGACCCAGTCTTTTTCGGTGGCCGGAATCCGTACAGTAGGCGCAAATCAGACGTTGTCGATGCGAAACTTTCGTGTCCAGCCGTTTCGCGACCAGGGCACGGCCAGGTTAAACGTACCATCGCAGAGCGGTCTGTTCTGATCACCCCCATAATCCATAACGCCATGCGAGTTTATCCCGAAAGTCGTTACTTTCCGGCTTTGGCTACCCTCGTAGATAAAGTACTCCGCTGAACTACCTGTGCCTTTATCGATCAGGAGCGCGATACGCTGCGGGTTGGCTGTTGGTGATACGTCGGCGGTTCGCGTCAGGTCATCACCGTAGCGGACCAGACCGCCTGGATTCGCTTTCAGGTCCTGCACGAGTTTCTTCGCGCGATGGTAAAAAAAAGCGTTGTTAATAGTGTCTTTGAGGTACGGCTTCAGATCTTTCTCGGTGGCTTCTATGCGCTCCGCGCTTGAGCGTTCATCCGTAGCGGGGTAAATAATCGGGTTGGTGTAGATGAGTTTGACCATCTCCTCCGACGTGCTGGTGTTGCCGCCCCCATTTCCGCGCAAGTCGAGAATAAGGTTAGGCGTTCGGGCAATCAGCGCGGTATTGGCCCGTAGCAGGCTATCGAGTTCGTTGACGTCGCGCTCGTTAAAATTAGCCAGCTTTACGTAGATGTACTCCGGATTCAGTTGCCTGAACGTTACCAGATTCGTTGCGTTTTTGTAGGCTTCACCGGCCATTATCAGTTTCGCCCCCGATTTATTCCACATCGGAAAGACGTGACTATCCCGGAAAAAATTGGTGTACGTTTTCAGAACCTTACCGCAGTCGTCGAGGGTTTGGGCTTTTTGTGCATCGGCCGTAACCGTCTTCAATACTTCGTTATACTGTGAACGCGTACGGGCGTTGACTTTATCGTCAAAACCGGCATACATACGAGTGACTTTATCAACGGCTTCGCTGAGCACAGTCGGGCAGGAACAGCCGTCCGGCATTGGTTTGGGGGACGTGTCGGGTTGGGCAAGAGACGAACCGGCAAGTAAGCTAAGGCCTACTGCTGTTAGTACTGTCGAGAAGCGACACATGGTGAGGAGTCGTTGCGTATGGATGTCGTAGCCGGCTGTTTGCGAGTAGGGGAATACTCGCAAACAGCCGGCTCGTAGTTAGACCGTCACCGTTTTGCCGGGAACGGCAATCGGGTAGAAACCGTCTTTGTCGGGCAGTACTTTAGGCATAGCGTCCCAGGCCAGTTTATCGGGGAATAGATCGATCTGCGAATTCAACGCTTCGTCCCATTTGACGACCTTGCCCGAATATGTCGCCATCCGGCCCATGATGGCCGTCATGGTACTTTTCGCAACCCGCTCGGCATCGGCAAACTTATATTCGCCTTTGGCCACGGCGTCGAACAACTCATCGTGTTCAATTTGGTACGGATTCCCGTCCGCTTTGGCGTCGTAAGTGTAAATAGGCTGGCCGTTGTAACCCAGTAAGGCACTACTCCGCTTCTCCATCCCTTCGACTTTACCTTTCGTGCCTAGGAACATTTCGTCTACCCGGCTGAAGGTGCCTTCGTAGTGTCGACATTGGCTGTTGATGGTTGTACCGTCGGCATACACAAAGTCTACGATGTGGTGGTCGAAGATTTCGCCGTCATCTTTACCGTTCCGAACCTGCCGGCCCCCGGTTCCCTGACAGGATACAGGATAGCCGTTTTTGACCCAGTTGGCTACGTCGATGTTGTGGACGTGCTGCTCGTTGATATGGTCCCCGCACAGCCAGTTGAAGTAGTACCAGTTACGCATCTGATAGTCCATTTCAGTCTGCTGGGGTTGGCGTGGCTTGTGCCAGACACCCCCGCTGATCCAGTACACCTGTCCGCCTACGATATCGCCGAGAGCGCCGTCGTGAATCCGCTTAATCATCTCGCGGTAGCTGGGCTGGTAACGCCGTTGCAGGCCGACAACAACGTTCAGTTTCTTCTTTTTGGCTTCTTCGGCCGCTGCCAGCACCCGCCGAATCCCGGGGGCATCGGTCGCCACTGGTTTTTCCATAAATACCTGTTTGCCCTGCCGAACGGCTTCCTCAAAATGACTGGGGCGGAAACCCGGTGGCGTGGCCAGAATGACTACATCAGCCAGCGCGATGGCCTGCTTATATGCATCAAAGCCAACAAACTTATGCTCTTCGGGAACAACTACCTTGGGTGTGCCATCGGCGGCTTTCAGATTGCGACCACTCAGGGCTTTATAGGCATCGTCGAGCCGATCGCGAAAGGCATCAGCCATAGCCACAATTTTTACATTCTGCTTCGTATTCAGCGCCTGTTGTGCAGCGCCCGTCCCTCGGCCCCCGCAGCCAATCAGGGCAACTTTGATGGTATCGTTTGCCGTGAAATAATAACCAGCCGCCCGGCTGCTGAATGGGAGACTGCTTAGAATAGCGCCCCCCGTTAACAGGCTGGAAGCTTTCAGAAAGTCGCGTCGGCCGGTATTATCGGGAAGTAGGTTTTCTTCTGTAGTCATTTACGTAATAGTTTAGAGTCCTGATAGAAAATAAAAAGGCAAGCTCCGGTACGATTTACTACCCCAAAATAAATCTGAGTCGAAAAACGGCCAAACGGTAGTTAGTTTGGTCTACTAATTTGGTCAATTAGCAGGTGAGAGACCGTAACGGATTGTAGATGAACGTACTTTACGTAGTGACAAAACTTTCGGGGCTATGACGAAATTGACTGCTTACCGCCGATTGATCTGGCTCTTTTTCTTCGTAGGTGTTCATCTGGCCGCCTGGGGACAGACTCGCCTGGCGGGGCAGGTCATTCATGCGGTGAATCGCAGCGGGCTATCCGGGATCAGCATTGCCGTGAAAGGAAAAGTGGCCGGAACGATCACCGATGAAAACGGGAAATTCGCGCTGGTAACGGCTGTGCCAACACCGTTTACGATTGCCGTGACGGGCGTTGGTTTCCAGACCCAAGAACGAACCATTACGTCCGATCAGGTTGGTTTGACTATCGAACTACAGGAGCAGCCTATCCTGGGTCAGGAAGTGATTGTGTCTGCTTCGCGGGTTGAGGAAAGCGTTATGAAATCGCCCGTATCAGTCGAGAAAATGGATTTACGCGCTATCCAGTCAACGCCAGCGGCTACGTTCTACGATGCCTTAAACAACCTGAAAGGAGTTGATATGAGCACGCAAAGTCTCACGTTCCGGTCGGTTAACGTCCGGGGATTCGGGGCTAATGGCAATCTACGCGTTGTGCAGCTTGTCGATGGAATGGATAACCAGGCTCCTGGTCTTAACTTTTCCATTGGCAATATTGCTGGCGTATCGGAACTGGATCTGGAAAGCGTCGAACTGCTACCAGGAGCGGCTTCGGCGCTATACGGCCCCAATGCCATTAACGGCTTGCTGATGATGACCTCAAAAAGCCCGTTTCTGTACCAAGGGCTCAGTGCTCAGGTAAAAGCGGGGGCCATGAACGCCGTTAATCGAAGTACTGCCGTTACGCCCTACTATGATCTGGCGGTACGTTACGCCAAAGCGTTCAGGAACAGGTGGGCGGTCAAAGCAAACGTATCATACCTGAAAGCCACCGACTGGCAGGCTACCGACTACCGCGATCAGAGTTTTGCGAACGGTACTACGCTTGAAACAGGAACTCCGCAGAACAATCCCGGCTACGATGGAATCAACGTGTATGGCGATGCCAGCGCCAATCTGTACAGCAGTTTATACGGAAACGGCCAGCCGGGTACGGGGGCCAATGGAACATCGCAGCTACTGGGACTGATTGAGAGCACACAAATTCCGTTTGCCAACAACCTGACTTTACCTCAACTGACCGGGCAGACCTCCCAGCAGCTTTTTAACGCGATTATCCCAAACATCACGATCTCGCGAACGGGCTATCGGGAGCAGGATTTGATCGATTATAAAATTAGCAATCTGAAATTAAGCGGGGCTATACATTACCGTATCAACGACGCGCTGGAACTGATCGGACAGGCTAACTGGGGAACCGGCACGACAGTATACACGGGTATCGACCGGTTTTATATTAAAGGCTTCTCGCTGGGGCAGTACAAACTGGAGTTAAAAGGAGCTAACTTCTTTATCCGAGCCTACACGACTCAGGAACGATCGGGTGATGCCTACGCGACCAGCATTTTGGGGCAAGGTATCAACGAAGCCTGGAAAGGAAGTGTGGCTGGCTGGTTTCCGCAGTTCTTCGGCAGTTACGCCCAAAGCGCCCTGCTGGGATACGCTCAATCTTACCTGGGATCAGTCAGCAATGGGCAGTCATCGGCGGCCGCGCTGGCTAATGCACAGACGTTTGTCAACAGTCAGCAAAACGCCTGGCTGAGCGTAGCGCGAGGAATTGCCGATAATGGCCGGCTGGTGCCGGGGAGTCCAGCCTTTCAACAGACCTTCGAGACCGTAGCAGCCAAACCCATTCCGGGTAATGAGCAGGGGGTGGGCGCCCGATTTGTGGATAAAACAAATCTCTATCACGGCGAATTTATGTACAACTTCAGCAGGCTGATCAAACCGTCGACGCTGGAGCTGATTGTTGGAGGAAATGTCAGACAGTACGCGCTGAACTCAAACGGTACCATTTTTCTGACGAAAGACGATGGCTCGGAATATACAATCAATGAATTCGGCGGATACGCTCAGGCGGCAAAAACAATAGCTGGCGTGCTGAAGCTGGCGGGATCAATCCGATACGATAAAAACCAGAATTTCAAACCACAGATCAGCCCCCGGTTGTCGGCCGTCGTGACGGTGGCGGGGATTCATAACTTCCGGGCTTCTTTTCAGCAGGGATTCCGGATTCCAACGACGCAGTCGCAATACATAAACCTCAATACGCCAACCGCCCGGTTAATTGGTGGACTGCCCGTTTTTGCTCAGAAGTACAATTTCGCCGGGAGTCCGGTTTATACGTCGACATCTGTACTGGCTTTTGCCAGCGCAGTACAAAACGGAGCATCGCCCGCTCAGGCCAGCGCCTTACTTCAACGGTTTACGAACCCTGGTTATGATCCAGAACGTGTAGAGACGTATGAGGTTGGCTACAAGGCACTGATCAAAAACCGGCTGTTTATTGACGCCTATTATTATTACAATCGCTTTCTCAATTTCGAAGGGTCACAGGCGGTGGTACAGGATAACTCGCCGGGTGGTAGCGGCTTCCCCTTGTCGCTGTTGAGTGCTACAACACGTAGTGTTTACAGTTTCCCCGCCAACGCACCTATTCAGTTAAAAAATGCGGGCTGGGCCGTTAGTGTCGACTGTGTACTGCCCCAAAACTTTATGGTTGGCGGCAATATTTCGTTTAATACGTTACTGAACAGCAGTGAAATTCCCTACGGATTTTTGACCGGTTTCAACACGCCCAATTATCGCTACAACGTATCGATTGGGAACCGCAATATCCGACAGACTGGAATTGGCGTCAACGTTGTATGGAGACACCAGAATGCCTTTGTATGGGAGTCGAGTTTTGCGAATATTGAAGCGACGAACCGTCGGCAGACAATTATTCCCGCATTTGGGACGCTCGATGCCCAGGTCAACAAACGGTTGAGTCAGTACAGAGCGACCCTGAAACTAGGGGGTACGAATCTTCTGGGAACCTTGTATACGCAATCCTGGGGTAACCCACTTATTGGCAGCCAGTACTACGTGAGTCTGTTAATTGACTAATTTGGTTCAAAGCAGACAGGGTTGAACAGGATTTGATTATCAGTAATTTAAGAGGTGTTGAGGGCGTAAAGACAAAAATGATGACTTAGTATCTTGTCTGTTAAATCTACCTTTTATCGGGAACGTTTAATAAAAAGATTTTTCAGATTACTAGATAACGCTCTCGGATACTAATTTTGAAGATAATCCATATAAGTCTTATAACGTATGGTTATTAATGAAAAGGCATTTAGAATGACTGGTCGTTAAATTTCAGAACATTACAGACTGCGAGTCAGGCATATTATCGAGTAAGTATATTAAGATTATATAGAAAATGAATAAGAAAGTAGCTGCGGTAATAGTAACCTATAATCGATTAGCTTTACTAAAGGAATGTGTACAAGCTTTAGAAACCCAGGAGCGCCTACCCGATGCAATCGTTGTCGTCAATAACGGCAGTACCGACGGAACTGATCAATGGCTAGATAGTAAGAAAAATATAATTGCCTTTCATCAGGAAAACTCGGGGGGAGCCGGGGGATTTCATCGCGGAATGAAAGAAGCATACGATCTGGGATTCGACTGGATCTGGGTGATGGACGACGACGGATACCCCCATGCCAACGCGCTGCAAAATTTACTCGATTTCCCTGTTCCAGGCCCTTGCATTCTCAACTCGCTGGTTTTATCGAAGGACGATAGTTCAAAACTGGCTTTCTCCTTGAAGTTTAACGGTAAACACGTCAATGACGCTCAGGAACTGATGGGGGTTCCGGTGATCAATGGTGACATAAATCCGTTCAATGGTACGCTGATCGCCCGCGATATTTTTACTAAAATAGGTTTCCCCAAAAAAGAAATGTTCATATGGGGAGACGAAACGGAGTTCTGCACGCGCGTAGCTAAAAATGGGTTTCCACTTATTACCGTTACCGGCAGCATTTTTTATCACCCAAAGGCAAAAGAAGAAACCGACAAAGACTGGAAATATGAAGTGATCTGGCGGAAGTACTACGGTATGCGAAACCAGTCGCTGATCCTGAAAAATACTAAAAACAGTTTTTATAAACTGTACTACACAAAGTACATGGCCTATGAATTTTTAAATATACTTAAATATCAGAAATCGTTGAGACTGACCAAGTTTCTGGTTGCTTCTGAAGCTTATATGGATGCTATACTGAACGATTTCTCGAAACGGCCAGCCAACATCAAAGCCATCAGCCGGCTTGGGAAACGATAAGTACCTATCAGAGCCTCAGACTCCTGTAACTAACTGGCAAACTAAAGGTCGTCCGAAATTTAGAGTTCGGCCGGGCGTCATCTGAACGTATTGCGCAGGAAAATCCTTATTTCCTGCGGATACTAGCACGAAACGCACATTGGCTGATTCTACTTCTCCCGAACCAAGCTCATCCGCACCGTTACCGCGTCGACTTAATCTGTTACAGGGTACGGCGCTCAACATGATCGACATGGTGGGCATCGGCCCATTCGTTGTGCTGCCGCTGGTTATAAAAACCATGGGTGGGCCACAGTTCATCTGGGCCTGGGTCCTGGGCGCTGTGGTGTCGCTTGTTGATGCGTTCGTCTGGTCTGAGCTTGGGGCGGCCTTCCCACAGGCGGGCGGGAGTTATAATTTTCTGAAAATCTCGTACGGTGAACGACGGTGGGGCAAACTCCTTTCCTTCCTCTACGTATGGCAAACTCTGATTCAGGCTCCGCTGGTAATGGCCTCGGGCGCGATCGGTTTTTCGCAGTATGCCTCCTATCTGATGCCGATGGAAGACTGGCAGCGTCGGGTTGTATCAGGCGGAGTCGTACTGATTATCATTGGCCTGCTTTATCGAAGGATTGACTCTATCGGAAAGATTGGCCTTGTCATGTGGGGCGCGGTATTGCTTACCCTCGGCTGGATCATCGTAGGGGGGCTTACAAACAGTCGTATTCCGCTCTCAACAACGTTTGAATCTATTCAATCCGTAAGCGGAAGCGTACTAGCCGCCGGTCTGGGGCAGGCTTCGGTGAAAACCATTTATTGCTACCTGGGCTACTACAACGTCTGCCATCTGGGGGGCGAAATTCAACGCCCGACACGGAATATTCCGGCCAGTATGTTCATTTCAATTATAGGTATTGCTGCGCTTTACCTGCTCATGAACCTTTCGGTAATCAGCGTAGTGCCCTGGCAGGAAGCGCAGGAAAGTGATTTCATCGTCAGTACGTTTGTTGAAACGCTCTACGGGCCGGATGCGGCTCGTCTGGCAACGGTTTTGGTGTTACTGGTAGCTTTTTCATCACTTTTCGCTGTCCTGCTCGGCTATTCGCGGGTACCGTATGCTGCGGCCGCCGACGGACAGTTTTTCTCGATTTTTGCCAAACTTCACCCAACCCGTCAGTTTCCTTATGTTTCGCTGTTGATTCTGGGGGGCTTAGGTTTTGTCTTCAGCCTGCTCTTTCGACTGGGCGATGTGATTACGGCTATTCTGGCGATGCGGATTATGGTGCAGTTTGTCGGACAGGCAATAGGTCTGCTGCTGCTGCACCGGCGCCGTAGTGCTGCTGAGTTTCCGTTTCGAATGCCATTCTATCCAATACCCGTACTGCTCGCAGTTGGCGTATGGTTGTTTGTTTTTGTGTCTACGGGGCTGCCGTTTATACTTTCCGGCCTTGTCGTGACGGTACTGGGTATCGGTGCGTTTATGTTGTCGGCCGGAGTGCGCAGACAATGGCCCTTTGAGGCTACGTCAGGAGCTAATTCGTAAAGCTAGCTGGCAGATATCGTCCTCACCATTCAGGTTATTAGCGGATGGTGACTGGCTGCCTGGAGTTGAATCCGGATCGGACTGGTCAACGCGCCAAACCTCCGCCGTATTTTTCAGGGAGCCGCCTGCCGGAATCTGTGCCGTAAAGGTTACTACCGCCAATGCGCCAGGGGCCAGGGATTGTATGGCAAAATCAACGACCGTATAGGTACCTGTGAGCGCAACCTGCGTAAAGCTGGCTGGTGAAGAGACCATACGGAGACCACGTAGCGTGTCCCGTAAAACCACATTCGTTGCTGTCAAACCACCGGCATTGCTGACCAGCAGCGAAAAGGAGATAACCGAACCCGTTTTAGCAACTAGGTTGCCAGCCATCTGACTGATAGACAAATCGGCTTTACCAGCATCGGGGACTGGCTGGTTGGATGCAATTGCTGGCAAGGGAATCTGGCTGGGATTGGGCGAGGCATAAAATGCGCCAGCTGCGGAGGTTGTCCGAACATCGACTGTTGCCATATCGTCCTGTCCATCACCGGTGCCGGAATTAGGCTGCGAATCCGGATCAGACTGGTTCGTAGCTGTAATCTGAACGGCGTTCTGAAAAGTACCTGCCTGCGTAGGCATCAACTGATAACGGAATGTAGTAGCGTTGCCACGGCTCAGTGAAATATTGCTGGCGCTAATTACCGAATTCGCAGCGGTAACGCCTACGTCGCCACTCAGAAAGGTAAGCCCCTCGGGTAGCCGATTTTGCCAGCTGACGCCTGTAGCATCATCGGGGCCATTGTTGACTACTGTGACTGCATACGTAATGGGCTGATTCTGAATGGGCGTTCGGGGCGTAGCCACAAACTGAATGCTCAGGTCGGCACTGCTTTGCTGAGTCACAGCCGCATTATTGACCGTTACAATATAATCTTCGGTTTCGCCGTAGTTGTAGTTTCCGCAGGGGGACTCGGGAACGACATCATAGGCCAGCGTGGCCCGTATGGTCAAAGGTCCCGCCGTTGTGTTCTTAGGGAGCGTAATGACGCCGGTAAAGCGCTCAAATACAGTCGTTGGGGTCTGGAAAAGTCGTTCGCCCTGTTCAGTCTCAAATACACCGTTTCGATTAAGGTCAGCCCAGACCGTAACGCCTTCCGGATAGTTTGTACTAAGGAAAGTCCCGCTGAGGGTGTACGACTGGCCCGCGGTAACTGTTGTAGAGGTGGTAAACGAATTGTAGCCACTGGGTGAGCAGCCCGAATTCTGGCTTAAGACTGAGCCACTCAGGGTAAGGCTGGCGAGTCCATCGCCATAGAGGCAGTTATTGGCGTACACGGGATTACAGGCCTGGGTGGTGATACTAATCACAGAGCTGATGTTTGCTGTCGAATTGGCTGGCCGTATCCGGTAGTAATAGGTGGTGTAACTGGTTGTTTTGGTATCAACGTAGGAGATACGATTTGGGCCTGTTCCGCCAATCGGAACAAAATTGGCGTTAGGCTGGGTAGAACGCTCAATAAAGTACCCAATCTCGTTCGTTGCGTTGTCCTGCCAGGTGAGCACAACGTTATTCTCCTGAAGAACAGCCGCCAGACTACCCGGGGTTGATACATTGGTAGACGGGTAATTCAGCGAATAAGCTGAGTGCGTCTGGCGGAGGGCCAGTCCGGCCTGTATTCGCTCGTATTGACCCTGGGTGAAATCATGCGTGCAGGCAAAATAGTACGACATGATATTTGTAACAGAAGGCTGGTACAGTAGTCCCTGTGCATCCCGTGCGGTACCATTATACACCTGGCATCCGTTCTGAAAAGCTGTCGTGGCCCCCTGGCGTCCATAGGGATCAGCGGGCGTATCACAGAGTTCGTCGCCCGCAATTAAACAGTTGGCTCCGTTTCCACGGGTTACCAGCTCATCTGTCCCTACGCTTTGCCTCCCAAACGTGTGAATCAGGTTGAAATTGTGCCCTAGTTCATGTGGAATCAACCGGGTTCCCATGTCTTCTTCATTATCTTCATCCAGAATGAAGGAGCGGGTCGATTGTACAGTGTTGTTCGGAAAGTAGGCATACCCTGCCATGCTCGAATTGGTAAACGCATGGATGTAATACTGGTTCAGCGCGTTGGTGGCATCACGGGCGTTGATACTTGATTCGTCAAAAGCCGGAAACCCATTGTAGAGATTGTCATCGTCAATGTAATCGGGTGTAGTACCTGCCAGGTAGAATTGAATACCGGCATTGTTATTCAGGTAATAGCGATTTGTGTTGGCAATGATATTAGCGAGTTTGTCCAGCGACATACCCCCTGTCCCATTGCTGCGTCGTATGATATGCGGTCGGATGGGGACGTAGGTAATGACATTAAGGTTCGCTCCCGACGTTTTTTTGACCCATAATGCAGCTGCAGCCTGGCTGCTTAACTTACGTTGTTCATCCTCGCTCAGATCGGGGGTGGCGCAGAGCGGCAGGTTGCTCTCTGGTCGATGTTGTGCCCGAAGGTGAATGGCAGGTGTCGTTAGCAGGATGACGAGTAACCAACGTAGAGGTGCTACCATAGACGAAAAGAGGGGGTAAGTACATAAATCAAATTTTATTCCAAAGGCCGATTGGGCATGGCAGAATAAGCAGACAGTAGTCTGTGTGATGCTGACCATAATAATACGCAAAGGGTTGGAATGTCGATACGTTACCTGATTACGAGATCGTTTTGCTTATTTCGCGGCAGACGAAAAAGCCAGCCTGCTGTGAAAAAATCTTTCTTCGCAGCAGGCTGGCTTCGTAACTGGCTCGTTTAATCAGGCCAGGGCCTCAAATAAAATCTCGGCCGGATGCTTCGCTTTGCGCCCGGTTCCATCTTTGATCTGGTGGCGGCAGGACGTACCAGGAGCTGCAATAATAACGTTGTCGGGCTGCTGACGCACTGTTGGAAACAACACTAGCTCGCCAATTTGCATCGATACGTCATAATGTTCGGCTTCGTAACCGAACGATCCCGCCATACCGCAGCATCCCGACGGAATTAGCTGAACGGTATAGTTTTTGGGGAGCGATAACGATTTCTTACCGGGGACCAACGACGAAACAGCTTTCTGCTGGCAGTGACCATGCAGCTTGATTAGCCGTGTTTCATCGGTGAAATCGTCCGCTGAGATGCGGCTGGCATCCATCTCCCGGGCTACAAACTCTTCAAACGTCAGCGCATTGACGGCAATACGGCGAGCAGCCTCAACCAGCGATTCGTCAACCAGATCAGGGTATTCGTCGCGGAATGTCAGGATGGCCGAGGGTTCCATCCCAACTAGTGGTGTTTCGGGTGTAACGATGTCCTGCAACGCTCTAATGTTTCGTTCGGCCAGCGTCTTGGCGTACTTAAGCATTCCTTTGGACAGGGCCGCCCGACCACTTTCGCCGTGTTCCGGGATAACAACTTCGTAGCCCAGCCGCTCGAATAGCTGGATGGCTTTCTGACCAACTGAAACGTCGTTGTAATTAGTAAACTCATCACAGAAGAAATATAGCTTTCGCGACGGCTTTCCGGACAGTTTCTGCCGGTTCTTTGCCCAGTTTCTGAGGGTCGTTTTCTCCAGCAGTGGCATGGTTCGATCCGGGTGGAAACCAATGACCCGATTCGCTACCCGACGGATACTTGGCGTACCCAGCACTCCGTTCCAGGCCCAGGGAACCAGCGACGCCAAATTCGAAAACCGCGCGAAATTGGCAATCAGCCGCGACCGGATGGGGACGCCGTTCGTGTCATAGTAATGCTGTAAAAATTCGGCTTTTAATTTCGCTACGTCCACGTTCGACGGACATTCGCTTTTACAGCCTTTACACGACAGGCATAGATCGTACACTTCTTTGATTTCCTTATGATCGAAGCGATTCTCTTTGGGCGAGCGCGTCAGCATCTCGCGGAGAATGTTGGCTCGGGCTCTGGTCGTGTCTTTTTCGTTCCGGGTCGCCATGTAACTAGGACACATGGTGCCGCCTGAAGCCTCCGTTTTGCGACAGTCGCCCGAGCCGTTACACTGCTCGGCATGCTGTAGTACGTCCTGATCCTTATACCGGAAATACGTCTGAAAGGCTGGTGTCTGCTGGTTGGCTTCATACCGTAGGAACGTATCCATGGGTGGCGTTTCTACGATTTTGCCGGGGTTAAAAATGCCGTCAGGGTCCCAGGTATGCTTGAGCTCCCGCATCAGTTCGTAGTTGTGTGGACCAACCATCCGCGGAATGAATTCACCGCGTAGTCGACCGTCGCCGTGCTCGCCCGATAAGGAGCCATCGTATTTCTTGACCAGCGTTGCTATTTCTTCGGCAATCATCCGGTATTGCTGATGACCCTCCCGGGTTTTCAGGTTAATAATTGGCCGAAGGTGGATTTCGCCCGAGCCGGCATGCGCGTAGTGCACTGCCGACATACCGTTCTTTTGCAGAATCTCGTTGAAATCGCGGATGAAATCAGGCAGGTCGCGTACATCAACGGCGGTGTCCTCAATAACGGCAACCGCTTTTTCATCGCCTGGCAGGTTACCCAGTAAGCCAAGGCCTGCCTTACGGAGCGTCCAGATTTTCTTCGTGTCTTCTCCGAACAGGAGCGGGTAGTGATAGCCGAGTCCTGCTGCCCGCATTTCGGCTTCCATTTCCTGGGCCAGTTGTTCGATCTCCTGTCGCGTATCGCGCGACAGATCAACGACCAGAATAATTGGGAAATGATTGGTTGGCGTTTTCTGAACAAAAAAGCTGTTTTTCTGCTGCTCCGGATTGCTGTCGGCTCGTTCCAGAATAATATCGTCAATAAGCTCGACGGCGTATGGCCCGTATTTCAGCGCTACCAGCGTAGTACGTAGCGCTTCGTCGATGGAGTGACAATGTACACAAACCAGTCCGCCTTCTTTAGGCGGCAGAGGAACCAGATTGAGTTTGATCTCCGTAATAAAGCAAAGTGTACCCTCCGACCCAGCAATGAACTTTGCCAAGTTAAAGGCCGAACCATCGGGCGTGAATGGTTCCATACCCAGCAGGACATCGAGCGCATAACCCGTATTCCGGCGTTCGATGCTGCTCTTAGGAAAGTTTTTGCGAATCTCTTCCTGGTTCTCCGAGTCAGAAAGAATCGAATTGGTTTTTAGCAGGATTTTATCGGCTAAAGTTGCCGAACCATTCCGACGGCTGGCTTCGGCTACCTGCTTGGTCAGATCCCAGCCGCTCATAGCGCTGAATTCGATCTCGGAACCATCAGCCAAGAGTGCTTTAACGGCCAGCGTATGCTCGCGCGTTGACCGATAGACAACCGAATTGGAACCGCACGAATTGTTGCCAACCATGCCACCAATCATTGCCCGGTTCGCCGTCGAGGTTTCCGGGCCGAAATAGAGGCCGTAGGGTTTCAGGAACTGGTTGAGCTCATCCCGAATAACACCCGGCTGTACCCGTACCCATTTCTCTTCGGGATTGATCTCCAGAATTTTCGTGAAGTGTTTCGATACGTCTACCACGATACCGCTACCCACAACCTGTCCCGCCAACGACGTTCCTGCAGTACGGGGGATAAGCGACGTTTTATGAGTCCGGGCAAAGTTGATCAGCGTTTTTAAATCCTCGACTGTTTTGGGAACAGCAACAGCCATAGGCATCTCGCGATAGGCCGATGCATCGGTTGCGTAAAGAGTCCGTTGGGTAAAGTCATCATAGAAGTCACCGGTCAACTGATCGGCCAACTGTCGTAACGGAACGGTATGCATATAAGACGTAAAGAAGCACTCTGGGAAATCAGACAAATTTAAGGACTATAACAACAAATTTTTTATATGGTAGATTAGAACTGGATAAGTTAAAGAGTCTTGATAAAATCATATTGATGAAAAGGAAGATAGTAATTTATGTGCTTAGTAATCAGGGCGCAATTACTCAAGTAGTTTAATGCTTATATGTCTTTATTGCAATAGGTATAAAACCTTAATGACTTTAGAGTAACACTATATTAATAACAAGTGTGCTTATTTTAATGTAGCGGCTTGTAATTTATGATCGCATCGTGGTAATTTGCTTATCAGTTCAAACTAATGTTCAATTAATTCGCAACATGTTTCTATATAAACGGTTGTGTGTGTTGTGCGTGCCGAAGGGCGGTTTAGTTGATTAAGTATTTTTCACCAAAAACGTATCGTGTTTGTTTTTTAACTTTTTACTGTCAAATCTATGATGGACAACTCCTACACAAATGATCACTTTCGTGATTACGTAGGCAATACTGGCAAGTCTCGGCTACAACAACTGATAGGAAGAGCACTGGCAGGAGTAATAACTTTACTAATGCTGATTGCAATGCCAAGCATTGTTCAGGCACAAAATGAGAAAGTTGTTACGGGTAAAGTGACTGATCCGGGTGGAACATTAGGGTTGCCTGGTGTAACAGTTCAGATAAAAGGGACTACCAAAGGAACTACTACCGACGGCAATGGTCAATACCGCTTGGCTGATGTTACAGCCAATAACGTACTGGTTTTTAGCTCGATTGGATACGTATCGCAGGAAGTCACCGTTGGAACCCGCACAACAATCGACATTACGCTTGCCGAAGATAACAAAACGCTGAGCGAAGTTGTCGTTGTTGGTTACGGGAATCAGCGGTCGAAAGACGTGACGGGTGCCGTTCAGTCGGTTGGGCCTAAAGATTTTAACAAAGGTGTTATTGCATCGCCCGAGCAGTTGCTTCAGGGCCGGGTTGCGGGTGTGCAGATTACCCCATCAAGTGGTGAGCCGGGTGCACCCATTAACGTACAGATTCGGGGTACAGCTTCCCTGCGCGGTGGTAACAATCCCCTGTTCGTAATTGATGGTGTCCCACTGGACGGTGGTAGTTCCAGCGATGGCGGTGCTGATTTTGGTGGTGGCTCCTCGGCGGCACGTAACCCACTGGCATTCCTGAACCCATCCGATATTGAAAATATTTCGGTTCTGAAAGATGCATCGGCGGCTGCTATCTACGGCGCCCGGGGTGCAAACGGCGTCGTTCTGATCACGACGAAAAAAGGGAAAGCTGGCGCGCCAATCTTTAACTTCTCTGCTTCAGGGGCTGTGTCAAGTCCACAGAAACGGTACGACCTCTTAAATGCTTCTGAGTTTGTCAGCGCAGCTGTAGCGGCTGGTGGCGATCGGGCCGTTCTTGACAGAGGATCGAATACAAACTGGCAGGATCAGGTTTTCAGAACGGCTGTGAGTCAGATATACAACGTTGGTTTTGGTGGCGGTACGCAAGACACCCGCTACTTCTTTTCGTTAGGTTACCAAGATCAGCAAGGGATTATCAAAAATTCGTTCCAGAAGCGGATTACGGGCCGGATCAACGCGTCGCATGAACTATTCAATGACAAAGTTATCATTGATATTAATGCAACAACATCGGGGATAAACGACCGTTACGCACAAACAGGAGAAAATGCCGGAGCACAGGGTAACCTGATTGGTGCTGTTATCCAAGCCAACCCGACATACCCTGTGTTCGATACGAACGGTGATTATTTCCAGCCAGGAGGTGACTATCGGAACCCAGTTGCCCTGTTGAACTACATTAACGACCGGGGCACAACAAACAGGACGTTAGCCAATGCCAGCGTTACCTGGAAAATCATCGATGGTTTACAGGCAAAAGCAAATTTCGGTATCGATAACTCAACGGCTATTCGTGAAACGGCTCTCGACTCCCGTCTACGTGCCAACTACACAGTTCCTCTTATTCCGGCGCTGAACACAGTTGCTACGGTGTATCGTGATAATTCGACTGGCTTAGGCGGTGGTGCTTACGTACAAAACCGTTACAGAAACTCTCGTTTATCTGAATACACACTGAACTACAACAAGGCAATCGGAAAAAGTAATCTGGACGCCTTACTAGGGTTCTCGTATCAGATTTTCCAAGATAAAAACAACTACCTGGCTGCTGGTAACTTCCCCTACAACGAAAGTTCGCTAAGCTACCTGGATAACATTGGCTCGGCCAACGCAAACAACCGGACGTCGTTCGGTTCTGGATCGGGTCGTGGTCAAAATGAGCTTCAGTCGTTCTTTGGTCGTGTAAACTATAGCATTCAGGATAAATACCTGTTGACAGGTACGTTGCGGGTTGATGGTTCGTCTCGTTTCGGTTTGAACAACAAGTACGGCTATTTCCCGTCAATTGCTGCGGCATGGCGTCTGTCGGAAGAAGAGTTTATCCCGAAAGACATCTTTACCGATCTGAAACTCCGCGTAAACTACGGCGTAACGGGTAACCAGGATTTTGCTGGCGGTGCTTCTAAAATCATTTTCCAGCTCAACGCCGATGGTTCTCAAACGCAGTTGAACAACCCGAACCCCAACCTGAAATGGGAACAGAACAACACCATTGGGGCGGGTATCGACTTCTCAATCCTGAAAGGCAAACTGGGTGGTACGATTGATTATTTCCACAAGGCCGTTACAAACACGTTGTTCCAGGTATTCTACGCGCAACCGGCCGCTGTACAGTACCGCTGGGTGAACCTGCCCGGCGAAGTTATCAACGCCGGTGTAGAATTGAACTTAACGTATCAGGCGGTACAAACGGCTAAATTTGGCTGGGAAGTATTGTATAACATGACTTTCCTGAAAAATACGGTAAAAGATCTGGGAACAGTAGTACCAACGGGGACCATCAATGGTCAAGGTCTGTCTGGTGCTTACGCACAGACGATTCGCGACGGTTATCCGATCTTCGCCTTCTTTATGCCGAGATTCACAGGCTACGATAACAACGGGTTTGCAACTTATGCTGACAATGGTGCAACTGCGTTCCAAGGAGCTCCACTACCCAAGATTCGGCTGGGTCTGACGAATAACTTTACTTATGGTAATTTCAACGCCAGCCTTTTCTTCAACGGTCAATTCGGTGGTTATATCTATAACAACACTGCGAATGCGTTATTCCTGAAAGGGCCACTGCGCTCTGGACGTAACGTATCACCTGAGGCTGCTAATAGTGCTGAAAGTCCACTTAACCCAGGCTCAGTATCGACCCGATTCCTGGAAAAAAGTGATTATATCCGGTTGAGTAACGCATCGATTGGCTACCGCTTTAATCTGCCACAGGGCAGCGTAGCCAAATCGTTGACCGTATCGCTGGCTGGTCAGAACCTGTTACTCTTCACAGGCTACTCAGGACTGAATCCAGACGTGAATACGGTTAAATACCTGAACAACATTCCCTCGCTAGGCATCGATTATACGCCTTACCCTGCATCGCGGACTGTTACTCTTGGTTTGAACGTCGGTTTTTAATTAACACCAGTTTCCCGGCTTGACTGAGAAACTGATTAACAGAACGAACAAAATGATCAAATTTTCGGGGCACCAGCTAAGCGTATTTTTTGGTGTGACTGCTTTATTAGGCGTGGCCAGTTGTACTAATCTGGATGACGCCGTTTTTGGACAGCTCTCTTCTGCGGAAGGAACCGCTAACAGTGTACCGCTGGATCCGGCAAGTACACTACAAGGTGCTTATCAGTTGTTGAACAACATCGCAACAAACCAGGGAAACACCTATGCAATGGAGGAACACCCATCGGACGAAATGATGGGGCCAACCCGAGGGACTGACTGGGACGACTTCGGCCGTTGGCGCCGGTTGCATCAGCACACCTGGGACTCACAAAATGATCAGATTTTAGGGGCCTGGAATGATCTTAACAGTGGTGTATTCCGCTCGACCCAAGCGCTTTCTGTTGCTGGTTCCGATGTACAGATAGCGGCTCAGGCACGTTTTCTGCGGGCGTTTTACATGTATCACATCGTTGATCTCTGGGGACAAGTGCCCTTCCGGAACGTAACCGACTCTCCAGAATCCAATCCAATAGTTTATAACCGGGTTGATGGGACCAATTTCGTGATTCGCGATTTACGCTACGCATTTAACAACCTGACGACAACAGCAGCAAACCAGGCAACCAAAGAAGCTGCGGCAGCTATGTTGGCGAAAGTCTACTTGAACCGGGCAGTGTATACGAACACAACTGCTCCTGCTGGACCGTACACGTTTGCTAAGGCAGACATGGACTCAGTGACGTATTTTGCCAATCAGGTTATCGGTTCAGGTAAATTTGCCCTGACCACTTCGGGAAAATATTTTGATAATTTCCACTGGCAAAACGATTCTCGGTCTAAAGAGCTGATCTTCACGATCAATAATACAACGACCAGCCAGCCGGGTAACGTTAGAAACCGGTATTACATGACACTTCACTATAATCAGTATGTGAGTGCCTGGAATGGTTTCACAACGCTTGCTGATTTTTACAATAGTTTTGAAGCAAGCGACGAACGTCGGGGAGGACCAGTTAGCGATCTTACACCAAGTACGGGATTGAACGCTGGCTTCCTGGTAGGTCAGCAGTACGTATCTACCCCTGGTTCGTCCACTGCACCGTCTACGATTGTTGCCGCTAAAGACCGTTTAGGAAACCCACTGGTATTTACGCCACAGGTAAACCTGTCATATGCTACCGAAGATCAGGGTATTCGGGTTGTAAAATATCTGCCGCAACCAGGGGCAGTTGATGCTCCTGCCAATGATTACGTATTCCTTCGTTATGCCGACGTATTACTGATGAAGGCTGAAGCGTTGTTACGGGGCGGTAGCGATACACAGGGCCAAACGGCGGCTGGTATCGTGAATAACCTGCGCACAACCCGGAAAGCGTCTAGCTTGGGAACGGTTGACCTGACCGTTTTATTGGCAGAGCGCGGCCGTGAGCTATACTGGGAAGGCTGGCGCCGGAGTGATCAGATCCGGTTCGGTAAATTCCTGGATCCCGTTGATCAGCGTCCAACAGCATCTCCTGCCACGGCGGTCCTATTCGTACTTCCACAACAGGCGGTTGACAGTAATCCAAACCTGATACAGAATCCTGGATATTAAGCCAAGTAATCTGTTTCAGAAACAAAACAGCAGCCCGAAACCGGGCTGCTGTTTTGTTTCTGCCATTTGGAATATGAGTGGATTACTTTTCGTTTAGTACTTGATGAAAAAAGTTGTTTACGGGCTGTGTTTTACACTGTTAACTGCCTGCTCGCCAAAGAAAACGTTGTTTGAAAAAACAAATTCGGAAGAGACAGGAGTTACGTTTACTAACCAATTAACTGAAACGGAACAGGAGAATATTCTGGCGTTCGAGTATTTCTATAACGGTGGAGGAGTAGCTGCGGGAGATTTAAACAACGATGGGTTACCTGATCTATATTTTACGGGCAATC
Source organism: Spirosoma sp. KUDC1026 (assembly GCF_013375035.1). Classification (NCBI taxonomy): domain Bacteria; kingdom Pseudomonadati; phylum Bacteroidota; class Cytophagia; order Cytophagales; family Cytophagaceae; genus Spirosoma; species Spirosoma sp. KUDC1026. The sequence goes on from NZ_CP056032.1 coordinate 963,999, forward strand.
AGGTTGGTAACAAACTATACATCAATAAAGGAAATCTGACGTTTGACGATCTGACCGAAAAAGCCGGACTGGGAGGGCGCGCTGGAGGTTGGAAAACCGGCGTAACATTAGCCGATATAAACGCCGATGGCTGGTTGGATATTTACGTTTGCTACTCGGGTTTACGGCCAGATTCACTCCGTAAGAATCAACTTTTTATCAACAATCATAATCTTACCTTCACCGATAAAGCCACTGAATATGGTCTGGCTGACTCCGGTTATTCCGTTCAGGCTAACTTCTTCGACTATGACTTGGATGGGGATCTGGATTGTTTTTTAATCAACCACGGGCTGTCTGATTACCAACGAAAAGAAGCCGCGGCCATGCGGGAGGAGCGGGACTACAACGCTGGCGACAAATTATTTAGAAATGATTTGTCTACAGGAGGACATTTTGTTGATGTATCGGAGCAGGAAGGAATTAAAGGAAACCCGCTGGGTTTTGGACTCGGTGTTGCCGTTTCGGACGTAAACGGGGATGGTTACCCGGATGTATACGTGACAAACGACTTTGTGGAGGATGATTATCTCTATATCAACCAGCGCAGCCGTCAGCCGAGCGGCCCAGCCTTTCGGGACGAGTTGCGTGAACGAGTTGCTCATACATCCTACTCGTCGATGGGCGTTGACATTGCGGATATCAACAACGATACGTTACCGGACATTATAACGCTCGATATGCTGCCTGAGGACAATGCCCGGCAAAAGCTGTTGCTCTGGCCCGATAGCTGGCCGGTTTATCAGGCACAGTTGCAAAATGGCTTTTGGCATCAAAACATGCGGAATATGCTTCAGCTACAGCAGCAAAACGGGCAGTTCTCGGAAATTGGTCAGTTAGCAGGCGTGTCGAATACCGACTGGAGCTGGGGAGCACTTTTGGCAGATTTCAACCTAGATGGCCGTAAAGACGTCTTTATCAGCAACGGACTCGGCCGTGATTTAACGAACGCCGACTTTGTCAAATATGCTAGTGAACAGGAAGAACAGCGTACTGGACAGGCTATGCTTGAGCAGCTGAAGCAAATGCCCTCAACGCCAACAAAAAACTATATTTTTCAGAATACCAGCACTGGAAATGCCTCGGTAACCTTTGCCAATCGGCAGGTTGAATGGGGATTTGACGAAACAATACGCGCCAACGGAAGCGCTTATGCTGATTTGGACGGGGATGGTGACTTAGAAATTATCACTAATAACCTGAACGAGACAGCTCGCATTTATAAAAATACAAGCCGGGAGCAGAAACTTGGTCACTTCCTGACGATTAAACTGGAAGGCTCGGCTGCGAACCGTTTCGGGGTCGGAGCAACCGTGCAGGTGATACAAGGAGGCCATCGTCAAGTACAGGAGTTTTATCCAACTCGCGGTTACCTGGCAAGCAGTCATGACCGACTGCTGTTTGGTGTTGAAAAAGCCGATCAGCCAGTCGACGTACTAGTTCGCTGGCCAAACGGACTTACCCAAACCGTGAGAAATGTCGCCTTGGATCAGTTACTTGTTCTTTCTGTCAGGCAGGCAACAAAGCCAGTTAGTAGACCTAGGGGCCAGCCTCAAACTTTACTGGCTGAGGTTTCCGGACCCAACTGGCAGCACATAGTGAAACCAACGAACGACTTTGAGCGTCAGCTTATGCTGCCCATGCACTATTCGTACACGGGACCGCGTCTGGCAGTGGGCGATGTGAATGGCGATGGCGAGCCAGATGCATACGTAGGAGGAACACCGGAACAGCCAGGAACACTACTGATACAAAAAGGGGGAGTATTCTCACTGCAGACATTGACTGGGACAAAACCGTTGAAAAATACGGATGCTGTGTTAACTGACTTTAATGGTGACAAAAAACCTGATCTCTATGTGGTGAATGGGGGTTATGGCGTCCGTGACACGGTTGATTTACAGGACCAGTTATGGCTAAATGATGGGGCTGGAAATTTCAGTCCGGCTTCTCTCCCCGTTGAAGGGGCAAACGGTTCCTGTGTGAAAGCTCTTGACGTTGACAAAGACGGTGATATGGACCTGTTTGTTGGCGGGCATGTACGACCCGGTAAGTACCCGTATGCCGATCAAAGCTTTTTGTTGATCAACAACGGCAAAGCCCAATTTGAGCAGGTAAGCTTGGGTAAGCTGGGCGTAGTGTCAGATGCGGCCGTTGTCGACATGAATAAAGATGGCTGGCTGGATCTGGTCGTTGTTGGCGAGTGGATGCCGGTTACTGTTTTGTTCAATCAGCACGGAAGGTTTTCGACTCAGAAGCAACAGGTTTACGATAAGTTATCAGGCTGGTGGAATCGTATCAGCCAGGCTGACCTGGATGGCGATGGTGATGATGATTTAATTGTTGGGAATCTTGGCCAGAATACGCAGATACAAGCAAGTGAGGCTGAACCGGCTACCCTTGTCTACGATGACTTTGACCGTAATGGGACAATTGACTGCTTCATGAATTATTATATTCAAGGCAAGTCTTACCCCGCGCATACTCGCGATGAGATCGGGGAGCAGATGCCGACGCTACGGAAAACGTTTACTGATTATCAACTCTATGCAAACGCAACAATTGAGCAGTTTGCCGACGCCAATACGATTGAAAAGGCGAATCACCGGACAATTAATGAGTTACGAACGTTGGTGCTGGAGAATCGAGTGGACGAAACTGGTGTCAGTGAATTAATTCCACATGAGCTTCCACAGCCAGCTCAGTATGCACCCGTATATGCAATTCTGCCGCAGGATTTTGACCGGGACGGACGCCCTGACCTGCTACTTATGGGTAACAATTCAATGTTCAGACTGCGAATTGGGAAAGTAGATGCCAATCAAGGAACTATGCTGCTCAATCGGGGAAACTGGCGATTCGACTACGTCCCATCTGCACAGTTGGGCCTTTTGGTTAAGGGCGATGTACGGGACGTAAAGCGTATTGGCAGCTATATTCTGGTTGGCCAGAATAACAATAAGCTACTCACTTTCAAGATTAACCGTTAATTCAGTAACGCAGCTACCGTAACACATGCGTAACGTATTTTTCCTACTGGCTTTAGAACTAATAGGGTTAGTGGGGTGTAAATCTGACCCAGAACCTTTGTTTCTTGAATTACCGGCTTCGCAGACAGGTGTTGACTTTGCGAACCATATTCTTGATAAGAAAAATTTCAATATTTTCAATTACCGCAATTTTTATAACGGCGGGGGAGTAGCTATTGGCGATGTAAATAACGATGGCTTACCCGACCTGTTTTTTACGTCTAATTTTGAAGAAAATAAGCTGTACCTGAACCGGACAACACCCGGTAAAGGTGATCTGAAGTTTGAAGACGTAACAAAGCAGGCTGGTATTGCTGGGAAGAAGTTCTGGTCAACGGGCGTTACGTTCGCCGACGTAAACGGCGACGGCCGACTGGATATATACGTCTGTAATTCCGGTAACCGGGATGCCCGCGGTAATCAGCTGTATATTAATCAAGGTAGTAAAAACGGAATCCCTATGTTTACAGAACAGGCCGCAGCCTATGGTCTTGTTGATGGCGGCTTTTCCACCCATGCTGCTTTTTTTGATTATGATCGGGACGGCGATCTGGATATGTATCTGCTGAATAACAGCTTTACACCAATGGATCGTCTCGGCTACGCAAACCTGCGCGAAACCCGTGATAAATTAGGAGGGGATAAATTATTCAGAAACAACGGCGTAAACGCTGATGGTAGTGCTAAACCCTTTACTGATGTATCGGCCGATGCGGGGATATACGGAAGCTTGATTGGGTTCGGCTTAGGTATCACGATTGGGGATGTAAACAACGATAACTGGCCGGATATCTACATTTCCAACGATTTTTACGAACGGGATTACCTGTATATCAATCAGAAAAACGGGACGTTCAAGGAAGAAATTGAAGGGTACATGGGCCACATCAGCCTGGCTTCAATGGGGGCCGATATTGCTGATGTAAACAATGATGGGAACCTCGATATTTTTGTGACAGATATGCTGCCGGGCGATGATTATCGCCTTAAGACAACGACTACATTCGATAGCTACGAACTGGGACAGTTAAAAGAAAGCCGGGACTTCTATTACCAGGATTCCAGGAATATGTTCCACCTGAACAACGGAAATGGTACGTTCTCCGAAATTGGCCGGATGACGGGTACCAGCGCTACCGACTGGAGCTGGGGGGCGCTCCTGTTCGACATGGATATGGATGGCCGTAAGGATATTTTTGTGGCAAATGGTATTGTCAAAGATTTGACGGACCAGGACTACGTATCATTTCTGGCTGACAACCCTGATTTGCAAGCCATGATCGAAGGGATCAAAAAGTTTGATTATAAGGAATACGTTAATAAAATGGGGTCACGTCCCCTATCAAATTATGCCTTTCGAAATCTCGGTAATGGCATGCAGTTCGAAAATAAAGCGGCTGAATGGGGGCTGGCGACACCGTCATTTTCAAACGGTTCTGCGTACGGTGATTTAGACAATGACGGTGATCTGGATCTGGTTGTGAACAATAATGATGCACCCGCATCGATTTATAAAAATACGTCGGTTGAGGTCAACCACAAGCATTTTTTACGAGTAGCTCTGACTGGCTATGCACTGAATCGAAATGCTATAGGGGCTAAAGTTTACGTGCATCAGGGAAAGGAAACACAGTATCTGCAGCAGATGCCTAACCGGGGATTCCAGTCGTCTGTCGATCTGACAATGGTTTTTGGGCTGGACTCAAATGCCAGAATCGATTCTTTGACGGTGATCTGGCCCGATGATAAAACACAAACGATAAAACAGCCCAGAGCCGACCGTACGTTGCCGCTGTTGTACAAAAACGCTTCCCAGCGAGCATCATTTACCGATCAGCGCGTAGTTGCACCCGAATTCTTCAAAGACATAAGCGGTACCGCCAAGCTGGATTATGTGCATAAAGAAAACGACTTCGTGGATTACAACCGCGACGGCCTGCTCAAACAAATGTTGTCGCGAGAGGGACCTGCGTTAGCCGCCGGGGATGTGAATGGCGACGGCCTGGACGATGTGTTCCTGGGCGGAGCGGTTAATATGCCCCGGTCGCTGTACCTGCAGAAAGCAGATGGAACGTTCAGTCTTTGGAAGCAACCCTTCTTGTTAGATGCACTTTACACAGAAGACGTAGCGGCTACATTCTTCGACGCGGACGGTGATAAAGATCTCGATCTTTACGTAGCTACAGGTGGTAACGAATTTGCCGATAATACAGCGTTGGCGGATCGATTATATCGCAATGATGGAAAAGGAAACTTTACCTGGGACAAGACGTTGCCCCGAATTCTGGAAAATAATTCTTGCATCGCAGCGGCCGACTTTGACCGGGATGGTGATCAGGATTTGTTTATTGGTGGGCGAATGGTCGCCAGTGAATACGGTAAAAATCCTGACCAAGTTTTGCTAGTGAATGACGGAAAAGGCAACTTCCGAAAAGCTACGGCTGAACTGATCCCCTTCTCGAAAGAAATAGGTATGGTGAAAGACGCTGTCTGGGCCGACATTGACAAAGACTCCTACCCTGATCTAATTCTGGTTGGCGACTGGATGCCAATCACCATTCTGAAAAATAAAGCAGGCAAAGGGTTTGAGCGAATAGAGGATGAAGCATTAGCCAAAACCAGCGGCTGGTGGAACTGCATTCAGGCAGCCGATCTGGATCAGGATGGCGATGTTGATTTTGTTGTCGGTAATCTGGGGCTGAATAGTCATTTAGTAGCTACTCAGGACCAGCCCGCTCATCTATACGGTAATGATTTCGATCGGAATGGTACTTACGAGCAGGTTATGACTTGTTTCAGACCCGGCGTCGATGGAGAAAAACGTGAATGTGTGGTCGTGCAAAAAGCTGACCTACAAAAGCGTATTCCATCTATTAAAACGAAATACATCAAATACACTGATTACGCGAAGGCTTCGTTTAACGAGATCTTTTCAGATCAGCAACGCCAGGGAATGGACGTAAAAACGGCAAATACTGCAGAAACGTCGATAGTGGTCAATAATGGGGATGGTACGTTTACGGTCAAAGCCTTACCTATACAGGCTCAAACGTCACCAATCCATACTATACTGACAGGTGATTACAATAAAGATGGAAAACCGGATATTTTGCTGGCTGGCAACTTCTTCGATGTCTTGACCGAGGTAGGCCGTTATGATGCTAACTACGGCTTGTTGCTACTGGGAGATAGTAAACTTAATTTCAAGGCTACGGATCCTAAAAGAGCTGGTTTCTTTGTGAAGGGCCAGGTACGTCGGATGGTGCAGCTAAAACAGGGACAACTGATTATTGCCAAGAATAACAGCCAGGCTCAAGTGTTCATGCCTATGAAATAACAGCGGGTATGTTCACTCCTAAGTAACTAAGACGGAAATACGAATTGATGACGCCACGTTCAGTGAAGAGAGTGATATAGCTCAAGGTAACTCTCCGCTGAATAGCTTCTGCCAGCGTAGGCGTCATAACTGCCTACAAAGTTGCTCATAACAACAGCAATATGCAGTTGCTGAGGTGAATTAGCGACGTAGTAAACCAGATAACAGCCGGGTCCAGGGTGGTGACGTATCGTCCTTTTATCCAATTATTTCGCTTAATTTTACGCTCTTATAACCACTGGATTTCATCGTGATCCTTTACTTGTCTTTACCTATGAATATTCTGTTTCGATCAGGTTGGATGATTGTCTTTGCGTTGACGGTACTAGCAGGATGTCAGAAATCGGTACCACCGTCTGAGTATAATGCCAAAGCTGCTAATCCTGAATATTACAATGCCGCGCTGGATAAACTGACGGAAGTGATTATCCACGATATTTTTTCGCCCCCCGTCGCCAGTAGAATCTATTCCTATGCCAACCTCGCGGGGTATGAAGCCCTTGTGCCATTCGATTCAACATACCAGTCGCTGGGAGGCAAATTAAAATTGTTTCAAACGGGCCCCCGGCCAGCGCCCAATCAGGAATACTGCTTTCCGTTGGCCAGTACACACGCCTTTATGACCGTTGCCCGCGCGCTTACCTTCTCGGTCGATTATTACGATAAGTTCGAGCCTGCTTTCTACGAACAGTACAAGAAAGACGGCGTTCCCGATGAGGTGTACGAACGGTCAATGGCCTACGGAGAAATGGTTGCCAAGCATATTCTCGACTATGCGTCGAAGGATAGTTACAAGCAGACCCGTGGTTTCAAACATACAGTAACCAATGCTGAAGGAACCTGGGTACCAACGCCACCGGCCTATATGGATGCTGCCGAGCCGCAGTGGAATAAGCTACGTTGCTGGGTAATGGATACCTGCACCCAGTTCACACCACCCCGGCCGTATCCATACAACATGACAAAGGGAAATCCCTACGAAAAGGAAGTGATGGAAGTATATAAGGCCGGTAAACGGGCGGATAAGCTGGAACAGGACATCGCTTACTTCTGGGATGACAACTCGTTCGTGATGAACGTAGCGGGGCACGTTATGTTTGCTTCGAAGAAAATGACGCCAGGCGGTCACTGGCTGGCTATTGCCGAGACGGTTGCCCGTAAAAAGAAACTGAACATGATGCAGACGGTAGAAGCTTACGCGCTGACCTCGTTCGCCTTGTCAGATGGTTTTATTTCGTGTTGGGACGAAAAATACCGCAGTAACATGATCCGTCCGGAAACGGTGATCAATAAACTGATCGATCCCAAATGGACACCGTTTCTGCAAACCCCTCCTTTTCCAGAATACCCGAGCGGACACAGCGTTATTTCGACAGCGGCCGCTACAGTATTAACCCATCTGATGGGCGACAACATTGCCTTTACCGATTCGACGGAGTTGAAGTATGGTCATGGTGTCCGTTCGTTCAAGTCGTTCATAGATGCCGCCAACGAAGCATCAATCAGTCGGCTCTATGGAGGTATTCACTATCGTCTGGCGCTTGATAACGGACAAGTACAGGGCAAAAAAATCGGTGAGTGGGTGCTACAGCGCGTAAAAGGACAGAAAGAGACTGTAGCCCAGCGTTAACACATCTAAACGCAACTAACTGACTAGTAGGAACGATCTTTCAGATAAGGCAAAACAAAGCGGGCGAATCGATGACCAACTCAGTCAGGATTCGCCCGCTTCTTTGTCGAGTAGCGTTTTACCATTGAGCAATCGGCATGTTCGACGATTGTAGTTCCAGCTTAACCTCTTTATCCTGAACCGCCGATTTATTTAATGCGATGTAAATCGACTTGATTGCGTTTTCAATACGTTGCCAGCCTTCTTCGCTGCGCAGGTCAATGCTGATCATTGTCCGGTCGTTCTGAGCCATGATCGTCAGGTACGTCATAGCTCCCAGCACAATGGCCGAAATTGCCTGCGTATCGGCTCCACTAACAAAGGAAAGTTGTGAAACAAGCCGGGTCATCTCTTCATCTTGCGCCTTTGCCGTTGACTCGGCAATAGGGTCGTTTTCGATTACACTGGCTTTCAGAATTTCGCGGGCTGCTTTGAACGTGCGGAAATGACGGAAGGTTTGAATAACCTGCCGATACCAGATACGGGCAATGTCTGATTCGTGCAGGGGGCGTATTTGGTCAAGCAGAGAAGGTGTAAAGACCGGAAAAAGTTTGCCCATTTTCACGTAGTACTCCAGCAGACCTTCCATGCCGCCGAAATAACGATAAATAAGTACTTTACTTACGTTTGCTTTCTCTGCAATTCTGTTAACTCCTACTCCTTCCAGCCCCCGTTCAGAAATCACCTCTTCCAGCGCTTCAACGATACGCTGAGTAGTTTTGGCACGGTTTCTTCTAACCTTTTCGTCTTTGTCCATATTGAACCAAATATTAGTATTATTCAGGGAGTTGTATTTGTTTGACGGTAATAAGGATATAGGGTCACTTTGGTGTAATGATGCTCAACTAATTAAGTTAACAAACCGGCTCGGTTTTGATGGATTTGGTAAAAAATATAAACAACAACAAACAACTTAAACCACTGATCAATTGGAGGATAGGAAACGAAAGTCAGGTGTTAATCAATTCCGTATGACGAACGAAGAAAACGAAATAGTGTGCAGGGCAAACAATGAAGTCAAGTCTGTCCTAAAAAACAGGGGATAAGTGAACTGTCGGAAGAAAAAACAAAAAAGCCGCCTGATTACATCAAGCGGCTTATTGTCGTTGCCCGAGAAGGATTCGAACCTCCACAAACAGAACCAAAATCTGTCGTCCTACCCTTAGACGATCGGGCAATTGCGAGTGCAAAGATAAGGGTCTGAATCAGCTAAAAGCAAGTACAGCACCAAAAAAAACTTTAGTTTCTGTGCCATACTTGCCTTACTGGCTGATTCACAGCAAAAAAAATTACAGACCACTGATCGCTACTGACGGACTGATCTTCTTAACAAGCCCTTGTAGCACTTTACCAGGACCCGATTCGATAAATTCAGTCGCTCCATCGGCCACCATCTGTTCGACGGAAGCTGTCCAGCGTACCGGCGCCGTCAATTGCGCAATCAGATTCGCTTTAATTTCCTGCGGATCAGAGGTGGCTTTGGCGTTCACATTCTGGTAAACAGGGCAACGGGGAGCACTAAACGTCATTGCTTCGACGGCCTGTGCAAACTCGGTCCGGGCGGGTTCCATAAAAGGAGAATGAAAGGCACCGCCCACAGCCAGTGGTAATACGCGCTTAGCCCCGGCAGCTTTGAGTAGTTCACCTGCTTTCTCAATGCCTGTTACACTGCCCGAAATCACTACCTGACCGGGGCAGTTATAATTAGCAGGAACAACGATTTCGTCGGTTACCTCCGCGCAGATACGCTCAATAACATCGTCTGGCAAAGCAAGTACGGCAGCCATACTGGAAGGAGCCAATTCGCAGGCTTTCTGCATGGCCGTAGCGCGAATTGACGCCAGTTTCAACCCATCGGCAAAGGATAATACTCCGGCTGCTGTCAGAGCGGCCAGTTCACCAAGGGAGTGGCCTGCTACCATATTCGGTGCGAATGACTCGGTGGTCAGCGCCAGCACTACTCCGTGCAAAAACACGGCTGGCTGGGTGTAAATGGTCTGTTTCAGTTCTTCGTCAGAGCCTTCGAACATAATTTTGGTCAGATCGTAGCCCAGGATATCATTAGCCTGGTCGAACAACTGACGGGCCGACTGGCCATCCTGAGTTTTCTGGTCCGGATTCTGGTACAGATCCAGACCCATGCCTTTAAATTGAGACCCCTGTCCGGGAAACACGAATGCTTTCATGCGTTAGCTGTCAATAAATATCCTTGTGAATAAGTGGCGCAAAATAAACCTCTTCCGTACGGTTCGCCAAACCGAATAAAAGGTGTGGGAATACTTTGCGACTGACCCGACTAGAGACGTATCGTTGCTGGACCTTGAGCCAAAGCATTTAAAATCTATAAATGTGGCTTTGCCTGGCGAACAAAGCCATTATATGTAGTGTTCCTCTACTAGCAGCACCGCTATTTTTACTGACTGTAAATAAGGTTCAAAATAAGTGAAATGGGCCGCTAATCTTGTTTCCATCGCCTTTGTGATTTAGTTTTGGTGCGCCGTACAAAGCGGCTTTTTTTCAACCGTTTACACTAAATTTTCGTGTCGTTCATCCTATGGCTTGGGTAACACAAACACTATCCAGCTCCCTCGGTCGCAAAGTTATTATGTCGCTGACGGGACTTTTTTTGAGTACGTTCCTGATTGTTCACATGGCCGGTAATTTACAGCTCTTTAAGGGCGACGGCGGTCGGGCGTTCAACGAGTACACGTACTTCATGACTCACAATCCGCTTATCATTACTGTATCGTACCTGCTCTACACGTCGATTCTGGTTCATGCCCTGATGGCACTCATTCTGACGCGTCACAATCGTGAGTCGCGTCCAGTTCAGTATGCGTACAGCAAGCCAGAAGCGAACAGTGCCTGGTCGTCACGGAATATGGGTATTTTGGGCACGGTCCTGCTGTTGTTCATCATTATCCACATGCGCACTTTCTGGTACGAAATGCACTTCGGAGCCGTTCCTATGGCTGAGTATGATGGCAAAGAGTACAAAGATTTGTACTCAGTGGTACAGGTTGCCTTCGGTGAGTGGTGGTATTCGTTACTGTACGTAATCTGCATGGTTGCACTAGGTTATCACCTGGCGCATGGTTTTCAGAGTGCATTCCAGACGATGGGTATCCGGCACAAGAAATATAGCCCGCTGATTGAAGCTATCGGTACGTACTTCTTCGCCATTATTGTTCCATTAGCGTTCGCGGCTATGCCGGTCTATGTGTTTTTACAGGTTCACGGGATTATTTAATGAGCGAATGATAGAATGAGTGATTTGTAGATGCCATTCACTCGTTTGCTCATTCACTAATTCAAAATTGAATTATGAAACTGGAGTCTAAAATTCCTGAAGGACCGTTGGCTGAAAAATGGTCGCGGCAAAAATTCAGTTTAAAACTGGTCAACCCAGCTAACAAACGGAAGTATGATATTATTATCGTTGGTACTGGTCTGGCAGGAGCATCGGCTGCTTCATCGCTGGCTGAGCTGGGCTACAACGTAAAAGTATTCTGCTTTCAGGATAGTCCACGCCGGGCGCACTCGATTGCTGCGCAAGGTGGGATCAATGCTGCTAAAAACTATCAGAATGACGGTGACAGTGTGTTCCGTCTGTTCTACGATACCATTAAAGGTGGTGATTACCGGGCTCGTGAAGGGAACGTGTACCGTCTGGCCGAAGTAAGTGTTAATATCATCGATCAGTGCGTAGCGCAGGGCGTGCCATTCGCTCGTGAATACGGCGGACTGCTGGCTAACCGCTCGTTCGGTGGCGCGCAGGTATCACGTACGTTCTATGCCCGTGGTCAAACGGGGCAGCAGTTATTGCTTGGTGCCTACTCGTCGTTAAGTCGGCAGGTGGCCAACGGAAAAGTGAAACTGTATCCACGTACTGAAATGCTCGAGCTCGTTGTGGAAGGCGGTAAAGCGCGGGGTATCATTACGCGAAACCTGATCACCGGTAAAATCGAATCGCATTCGGGGCATGCTGTACTGCTGTGCACGGGCGGTTATGGTAACGTGTTTTACCTGTCGACCAACGCCATGGGCTCGAACGTAACGGCGGCCTGGCGGGCGCACAAAAAAGGAGCGTTTTTCGCCAATCCGTGCTTTACGCAAATTCACCCCACCTGTATTCCTGTATCAGGCCACTACCAGTCGAAGCTGACGCTGATGTCGGAGTCGCTACGGAATGATGGCCGGGTGTGGGTGCCGAAAACGGTAGAAGACGCCGAAAGAATCCGGAAAGGTCAATTGAAACCCGCTGATCTGCCCGAAGACAAGCGGGATTACTTCCTCGAACGTCGTTACCCATCATTCGGTAACCTGGTTCCCCGTGACGTTGCATCGCGTAACGCCAAAAACATGTGCGACGAAGGTCGTGGTGTAGCTAAAACGGGACTGGCGGTTTACCTCGATTTCGCGGACGCCATCAAGCGGGACGGTCTGAAAACGATCGAAGCGAAATACGGTAACCTGTTTGAGATGTACGAAAAAATCACCGGTGAGAATCCCTACGAAACGCCGATGATGATTTACCCTGCTGTACACTACACTATGGGTGGGCTTTGGGTTGACTACAACCTAATGACGAACATTCCTGGTTTGTATGCACTGGGTGAAGCAAACTTCTCAGATCATGGTGCAAACCGGCTGGGTGCCTCGGCGCTGATGCAGGGGCTGGCTGATGGCTACTTCGTTATTCCATACACCATTGGTGACTATCTGGCTACGATTGGCCCTGCTGATAAAATCCCCGTTGATTCGCCGGCCTTTAAAGAAGCTGAGAAGAAAGTAAATGATCAGATTAAGCAACTGCTGACTATCAAAGGAGAACGCCCTGTTGATGATCTGCACAAAGAGCTTGGTCATATCATGTGGGAATACTGCGGTATGTCTCGTACGGCTGAAGGGCTGAAAATTGCGAAAAGCAAGATTCAGGCGCTGAAAAAAGAATTCTGGTCGAACGTAAAAATTCTCGGTGATGCCGAGGAGATGAACCAGGCGCTTGAAGCAGCCGGTCGTGTAGCAGACTTTATCGAGCTAGGCGAACTGATGGTCGACGACGCGCTGAACCGGAACGAATCGTGCGGTGGACACTTCCGTGAAGAATATCAGACACCAGACGGCGAAGCACTGCGTGATGATGAAAACTACGCGTACGTAGCGGCCTGGGAGTATGCCGGCGAAAATCAGCCAGAAATACTCAATAAAGAAATCTTAGAGTTCGAGAATGTGAAACTAACACAACGGAGCTATAAGTAAGAGTTCTAAAGTTGTAGGGTTATAAATTTGTCTAGTTTGCTCATGCACAGAACTTTATAACTCTATGACTATGCAACTTTACAACTTCTTAAGAAGATGAAAATTAATCTAAAAGTCTGGAGACAGAAAAATAGCAATACACCGGGGAAGTTGGTTGATTATCAACTGGATAATGTATCAGAAGATATGTCTTTCCTGGAAATGTTTGACGTACTGAACGATTCATTAACCCGCAAAGGTGAAGATCCAGTTACGTTTGACCATGACTGTCGCGAAGGAATTTGCGGTACATGCTCTATGTACATCAATGGCCGGGCGCACGGTCCACAAACGGGGGCTACGACTTGCCAACTGCACATGCGTTCGTTCAGCGATGGCGATACGATCGTTGTCGAACCCTGGCGCGCACGGGCGTTCCCTGTTGTAAAAGACCTGATGGTTGATCGGTCTGCGTTTGACCGGGTAATTCAGGCAGGTGGTTACGTATCAATCAACACCGGTTCGGCGCGTGATGCTAACGAAATTCTAATTCCTCGTACTATCGCTGACGAAGCAATGGATGCGGCTGCCTGCATTGGTTGCGGTGCCTGCGTTGCGGCCTGTAAGAATGCATCGGCGATGCTGTTCGTTTCAGCCAAAGTGTCTCAACTGGCTCTGTTGCCACAAGGACAGGCTGAGCAACGCGAACGGGCTGAGCGCATGGTTGCGCAGATGGACTCCGAAGGTTTTGGTGCCTGCTCGTTTACGGGTGCCTGCTCGGTTGAGTGCCCTAAATCGATCTCATTGGATCACATCGCCCGTCTGAACCGGGAATACCTGGGAGCAAAACTGACCTCTGACAACGTTCAGGGATAAGTATAAATTATATTTAAAAAAGCCGACGCTTTCTCTTGAAGGCGCCGGCTTTTTTGTTGAAATAAAATTAAAACGTACTGCAACCATTCGTCTTATATTCGAATCAATAACCTAGACAAATCGATATTATGAAAGTAATACATTCTGTTTTGATGATGGCTGGACTCTTTATTTTTACTTCAGTGAAGACGAAAGCTCAGCTGAATACTTATTCGGCAGGTTCTCCTACATCCATACTGATACCCGTACAGCCTAAGACTGACCAGCCCAAGACACTGTTCAACCCGCTTGCTAACTTGCTAAATTCACCCAAAGATTCAGTCCGTTATGTTTCGAACGTAAAAGAAATCGTAAACATGGACGAGTTGGGAAATTTAAGTAGGCGGGCAAATTCCATGCTCATTATGAGACAGACCTTAATAGGCACACATAGTATCAATAGAGAAAGAAAAAGAGAGTAAGCGCATCATCTGACGGTGTCAATGCAGGAGCATAAAATCATAAGCCCATATGGCTAACGTAAAGATTATCCAGATTTTCGCTATTTTACTATTTCCCATTATAGCAGAAGCCCAGTTCTATAACAGGCTGACAAACAACAATGTAAATTATAATGATTCGACCGCCAAAGTAGCAATTGGGGCGCTAAGTGATTCCTTGCATCAGGGCAAATCATTTACTGACCTAGCATTCAAATATTCTCAGGATCCAGGGTCATATAAGCAAGGTGGTGAGTTAAAGCCAAACACAATGGAAGGCTTTGTCAAGGAATACAAAAAGGCTGTATTCAAATTAAATCCAGGTGAAACATCTCTGCCTTTTAGAAGTGAATTTGGCTACCACATTGTACAGTTAGTTTCGAGAAAAGACAATGTATTCGTTACCAGGCATATTCTCCTTCGTGTAGATCCCTGAGCGAGACTAGCAAAGAAAACAACAGTAAATTCCAGAGTTACTATTCAAAACATCTACAGAAAGCTTTCAAAAGCAGAAGCCCGCTCAACACTGAGCGGGCTTCTGCTTTTGAAACGTTATGAAGTGTTAAGCCGTCGCGCCTTCTTTCAGCCGTTCGGCGTTTTCGGTGATACGTAGTTGCTCGATGAATTCGCCGATGTCACCGTCCATAACTGCCGTTAAGTTATACACCGTCATACCGATCCGATGGTCGGTTACGCGGCTTTGTGGGTAGTTGTACGTCCGTATTTTGTCGGAACGGTCACCGCTGCCCACCATCGTTTTCCGCTGCGAAGCGATGGCGTCGTTGTGTTTCTGTAACTCAATTTCGTACAACCGTGACCGAAGTACAGTAAGAGCTTTGTCCAGGTTCTTCAACTGCGAACGTTCATCCTGACATTGTACGACTAGTCCCGTTGGGATGTGGGTCAGACGAACGGCCGAGTATGTTGTGTTAACGGACTGACCACCGGCCCCCGACGAACAGAACGTATCTTTCCGGATGTCGTTCATGTTAATTTCCACGTCAACTTCTTCAGCTTCGGGTAGCACGGCCACACTGGCGGCCGAGGTGTGAATCCGACCCTGGGTTTCGGTGGCGGGTACGCGCTGAACCCGGTGTACACCCGACTCAAATTTGAGTTTGCCGTACACGTCTTCGCCTTCGACCTCGGCAATGATTTCTTTGTATCCACCCGACGTACCTTCCGTATAATCGACCAGCGACATGCGCCAGCCCATTTTCTCGCAGAAACGCTGGTACATCCGGAAGAGATCACCCGCGAAAATGGCCGCTTCGTCACCACCCGTACCGCCCCGGATTTCGAGAATGACGTTTTTGCTGTCATTCGGATCTTTCGGGATCAGCATTTCCTTTAGCGTTTCCTCCATCGTTTCCCGGCGTGGCATCAACTCGTCCAGCTCAGTTTTCGCCATTTCCCGAAAATCTTCGTCTTTTTCGGTCGCTAGAATCTGTTTGGCATTGTCGATTTCCTGGAGCAGTTGCGTGTACGCCTGATACTGCGTAACAATCTTTTCTAGGTCTTTATATTCCTTACTCAGCTTCATGAATCGCTTTTGGTCCGAAACAACTTCGGGCTGCACGATTTGCTGAGAAACTTCGTCGAAGCGCTCTCTGATAGCTTCTAACTGATCAAGCATAACGTATATGGCTAGACTGCTACCTGTAGCAGCGAACGTACTGATTAATAAAAGACAAAATTACGAAAATCCTGCCAGTTACCGCTACCTGCGCCAAACCAGCTAACTGTGCGACCGGAATTACTGAGCCGCGTTATTCCCCCATCCCTGCGCCCGAATCGGGGTCTGCTGACCGGCTTTCGTGGCCAGAATAACCTGTGCCGGGTCGGCAGTTAGATAACCAATGGCCGTGATACGTGCGTTGGTTGATAACTTATCGAATTCCTGTGGTCGGACGGTAAATAATAGTTCGTAGTCTTCGCCACCGTTCAGGGCCGCCGTTACGGGGCTGATCTTGAATTCTTCGGCCGCTAGGTGCGTCTGGTCATCGATCGGCAGATTCTCGTCGAAAATAACCGCGCCTGTGCCTGACTGCCGGCAGAGATGGAGTAGTTCAGAAGCGAGCCCGTCCGAAATATCGATCATAGCTGTTGGCCGAATGCCCAGGTCCCGCAGTTCGTGAACAATGTCAGTGCGGGCGTCGGGACGAAGTTGTCGTTGAAGCAAATAACTCCGCTCTTCCGAGATGGACGGCTGCATATTCGGATCGGCCAGGAACACCTGT
Source organism: Spirosoma sp. KUDC1026 (assembly GCF_013375035.1). Classification (NCBI taxonomy): domain Bacteria; kingdom Pseudomonadati; phylum Bacteroidota; class Cytophagia; order Cytophagales; family Cytophagaceae; genus Spirosoma; species Spirosoma sp. KUDC1026. The sequence continues at coordinate 980,948 of NZ_CP056032.1, forward strand.
TTCTCCCGTTCGAGCAGCTGTAGGCCCAGATAAGCCGAGCCCAGATCGCCCGTTACGCACAGAACGTCGTTAGGCTGCGCCGTGTGCCGGTACGTAATCAGATCTTTGGCTACTTTACCTAATACCGAAACCGACAGGATAAGACCGGATCGCGACGAAGACGTATCGCCCCCGACCAGATCAACATTATATGCTTCGCAAGCCGCCCGGATACCTTCATATAGTTCATCAACGGCTTCCACCGGAAAGCGGCTGCTCAGACCAATATTGACCGTAATTTGCAGCGGCAGGCCGTTCATGGCCGCAATGTCCGATACGTTAATCGCCACTACTTTATAGCCCAGGTGCTTCAGAGGCATATAGGTCAGATCGAAATGAACGCCCTCAACCATCATGTCCGTTGCCAGCAGGCCGTACTCATCGCCCCAGTCGAACACGGCTGCGTCGTCGCCAATGCCGCGAACCGTTTCGGGATGCGTAGGGGCGGGGGTTGCCTGGCGAATGCGTTCAATCAGGCCAAACTCCCCCAGTGTATTCAAATCAGTCATAATTAAAAACAAAAAGCCGTTCCGCTTGCTTTTCGGAACGGCTTTCGGCCCAAATTGGTTTGTTCGGGCTTATGGATTTGACAGGGTATATTTATTGATTGTACCGCCGGTTTTGCGATCGCCGGATATGCGGGTCAGCACGACTGAATTATCTGTCAGATCACTGATGTCAAATTCAAGCGTACCACCTGACTCAGACGGCGCAGGGTTCAGGTTAGTCAGCACCAGCCGGGTATCCGACGTTAACGAATACTGACCAACAAACAGGTTACCGTCGAAGGCGTTATATCTCGCTACGGGAGGATTGCTTAAATCCAGCTTAAAGGCGGAGTAACCTGGTTTAGCGTTACTGGTACCTCCCCGGGTGTAAACTGTTGTGCTATTTTCTTCGGCTCTCTGAGCCGTCCAGACTTTCGCAATCCGCTCCGATACGGGGGCTACTTTCTTGCCACCACAGCTCGCGAGGAAGCCGGTAAGCACGAAGGATAATAGAAAAGAAATGAGAGAATTCGTTCTCATAGTTAATTGATTCCTTAAATCAGAAGTGGCTAAAGTTACACTAATTTTGTGAGCGGCTGCAAAAATGGTACCCAATATTTGAGTAGCCGTACGGGAATGTACAACAAGACACAAACAGATTCCTTAAAACAATACACGCGCGCTCAACTGGCACTACGTAATGGAACGGATCGCGACGAAATCTGGTGTGCTCACGCCGGACTTATTTATGATGTTTCCAGCTCAAGGCTCTGGCGGAACGGTAAGCACTATGAGCACTGGGCCGGGCAGGATCTCACCGCCGAACTGGCCAACGCTCCCCATGCCGACTGGGTGTTCACTAAATTTCCCGTTGTCGGCCAACTGATCTAATTGATTGCACCTCGCTTATGATACTGATTGCCGACAGCGGTTCAACAAAAACCGACTGGTTGCTGATTGATCGACAGGGGTCCCGCCGTGTTCTACAGACCAACGGCTTCAACCCATATTACCAGACAACGGAGCAGGTTTATACTACGTTACAGACCCAGCTTCTGCCCGAATTACCCGCTGATGATGTCACCGACGTTTTTTTCTACGGAGCTGGCTGCAGTGGTCCTGCCGTGAACCATATTATTGCGGATGCCATTCGCCGACTGCTGCCCAAGGCGCAAACGGTGGACGTAAACAGCGACATGCTGGGAGCCGCCCGGTCGGCAGCGGGGCATGAGTCGGGGATTGTGTGCATTCTGGGAACGGGTTCCAACGCCTGCCGGTATGACGGGAGTCAGATCACCCAGGGGATTCTGTCGCTGGGATTCTGGCTGGGCGACGAAGGGAGCGGGGGATACCTGGGCAAAACGTTGGTACGCGATTTTTTTCAGAACCGGCTCCCCGATGACCTGCGAATCGCCTTTGTCGGAAAGTACGCGCTCGACCGGCCCACTCTGCTGGAAAACGCGTACCAGAAACCGTATCCAAACCGATATTTCGCCGGATTTACACCCTTTCTGACCGAGCATTTGACCCACCCATACGTACAGCAGCTGGTTATAGATGCATTCCGGTTATTTCTGGAAACATACGTCGTTCGGTTGCCGGATGCTAACAAGCTGCCGATTCACTTTGTCGGCTCGATCGCCTACTATTTTAAAGCGCAGCTAGGGCAGGCTGTTTCGCAGGCGGGGCTAGCGCTGGGTCGACTTGTCAAATCGCCTATTGATCAGCTTGCCGACTATCATCGGGCCTGATTAGTTTATAAAAAATTGTCTCCAACCAAGAAAGTGCTGCCGTACCTTTGCAGGAATACGTATCAACAAATGCGCAGCATAAGCGTTGGATAGGCTGGGCATCCTGTCCTGAATCCGACGTAAAGCGAGTGTGCAACCTGAGTGAGTAATGGCAAATCGGTATTTTTTGAAAGTAAAAGAGGTGATTCGGGAAACTCCCGACGCCGTGACTATAACGTTCTGGCATCCCATTAACGAAGAGATCCGTTATCAGCCGGGTCAGTTTTTAACGTTCCTGCTCAATATCAACGGACAGAAGCTGCGTCGATCCTATTCGATGGCGTCATCGCCCCATGTAGACGTATCGCTGGCGGTATCGATCAAGCGGGTACCGGGTGGGATGGCTTCCAACTACCTCTGCGATCGAATCAAAGCGGGCGATATTCTGGAAACGCTGGAACCCATGGGCACCTTCGTCCCGAAACTGGAACCCCAGAACCGCCGGACAGTTGTTCTGGTGGGTGCGGGTAGTGGTATTACGCCCCTGTTCTCGATGGCTAAGTCAATTCTGCACGTAGAGCCAAATAGCCGGGTATGGCTGATTTATGGCAACCGTAACCAGCAGGCAATCATTTACAAAGCGCATCTGGATGCGATGGAACAAGCCTATGGCAAGTCGCGCTTTCAGGTTACTCACGTACTGAGTCAGCCTGAAGCTGGCTGGGATGGACTGGAAGGGCGCCTGAACCAGCATACCCTGACCCGGTTGCTGGAAGGACACCTGGCTAAAGAAATTCAGAATGCCAGCTTCTACCTCTGCGGTCCTGAAGGTCTGCTAACCGAAGTACGCTCGGCGCTGACGATTATGGGTGTACCAACCACTCAGGTGTTCAAGGAGAGCTACGCAACGGCGCCCGTTCCGGTTGGCGAAGTGATTGACGAACCCGTCACGGCTGAAGACAGCGGATCGCCAGAAGTAACAGTGCTGTACGAAGGGAGCGAATACAAATTTGCCGTAGCTCCGCATCAGACCATTCTGGAAGCCGCTCTCGATCTGGACATTGATCTACCTTATTCCTGTCAGGCCGGTATGTGCACCGCCTGCCTGGGACGTTGCGTCTCCGGCACGGTGAAGCTGGATGAAGAGGACGGCCTGTCGGAATCCGAGCTGAAAGCCGGTTACGTTCTCACCTGCGTAGCGCATCCCGTCGGGCGGGACGTCGTGATTGAGATTGAGTAAAATATAGCCGAAAAGAAGGTTTTGGTAGGGGTCAGGATGGTAACTAGGCCAGTGTTTTGAGCACTGACCTAGTTACCATCCTGACCCCTGATTACTTCTGTAGTGTGCCGAATACGTTGTTCCCCTTATTTCTTTACGGCCGGTTTCGGAGCTGTCGCAGGTGCCGTTGCGGGGGCAGGTTCTGCTGGCTCAATCGTTAATGCTGTGGGCGGCACAGGGGGCTTCGGGGCCTTGATGATTCTGCCTTTAATTGACTGAGGTTTGTCGCGTAGCGGTGCCGGTGGTACGGGCAGCTTTGGTAAACGTACTGTTTCACCGTTAATAATGGAATACACAGAAGCTGGTGGCTCAGGTGCTGTAAATCCTTCGACGGTAAAGCTACCTCTTCCCAGATGATGCTTCCAGTCTGAATACCCAAGTTTACGGAGTTCGGCTTCGGTCTCCCGAACGGGTTTCATAGCGTCCTCAATGGCCTTCTGTTTCTCGATTAGGCGTTGGTTTACTTTCTCGATTTCGGCTTCGGCTTTCTGAATTGCCCGTTCGCTCTCATCAATTTGTCGGGATAGGGTAGCCTGAGCCGAGTCTGTTTTGGCCACCCACGTCTGCATGATGATTCGTTGCTGTTCCATAGCTTTGGCCATGCGCTGCTGTTCCAGTCTGAATCGTTGCGCGTCGATAACGGCCATCTGGCGTTTGACAGCTTCGGCCGCAAAGCGTTGCCGCTCGGCCTGCGCTTTCAGGATGGCGATCTTTCCCTGATTCAGCTCCTGCTGTTCTAGCGCTTTATTTTGTCCCGCTATCACGCCGTTAATACGGCGCAGATTTTCGGCCTGGGGTTGAATCAACGTATCCAGGCTGGATTTTGTCGGGGATAATGCAGCCAGTGCGGCTTGTATCTGGGCTTCCTTTAGCCGTTGTTCTAACTAAAAACGACGACTGAACCAGGTCGTATCTACAGAAGAAAACGCCCGTTCTATTATACTATCGTACCGTACCTTCGCCAGTCCTTTTACCGTACCGTCAGAGCTGAGAGGGATATTGGTTAAGGCAGGGGCTACGATTGCCTCGTGATCAATTTGAGTTAAACCATCGACCTTTTGCTTATACCAATCAGTCTGTTGAAGGCTGTCTATCGTTTGCCTAAATTTTTCCCTGTTTTCCGGAATCGACAAAGAAGTGTATCGACTCTCAATAACGGCCAAGAGAATATCGCGGTTAGGTTGAGCGACATTATCTAATGAAAGAGTACCCGCAAAAACATTTTGTAGCTGAGTGCTTAGTTGAGCCACCTGTTTGGTGGATAATTGCTTTCCATTCCAAATGACATATTCTATCCGCGATTGATTAGTAATACCAAACTCTTTACGTTGTCCCAGTTTATACCGAACAGTAGGGATAGCTTTTGTTTTCTTTGGCGCTTTTGGCTTCGGGTGTTGCTGCTGGATGGCATAAACCGATGCACTTACCAGCAGAATTGTCGCCAGCGTTAGTCCGGCCAGACTTCTGTTTGACACGATGGAGCGAGTAGGCACGCCCAGCATCCGGCGAACGCGGTGGAGTAGTTGAAGCCGTTTTTGGGCAAAAGCCATTGCCAGGGCGGGCGTTGGCGCTGTTTGGAGCAAACGTAGTTCTTCCATGCGGGCCAGAGCCTGGGCCAGTCGGCGACCATCGCCCCCGCAGGCTTGTACGGCCAGATCGTCGCAGCAGAGTTCGCGCTCCTCCCGAACCCGTGCTGACAACCACCAGAGCGCTGGATGAAAGAAATACAGTACGTCGACAAGAGACTGAAGCAGGTTAACGGCGTAATCCTGCCGTTTAATGTGAGCCAGTTCGTGGGCCAATACAGCCTCCACTTCCTGCACCGATAGGCTGGTGGCTAGGCCAACAGGAATTAGTAAAATCGGTTTCATAATGCCCACCACAACCGGAACCGCAACACTGGCCGATTCGCGAATCTGGATAACTGGGCGGAGAGCCATTGTTGCCCGTAGCTGATTGACAAGCGTATTCCAGAGCGTGTTGGCTGGTGGGGTGGCCAATCGGCTTAGCCGCTGTAGATATAGCCAGCCTCCGGCCAGTCGCAGACCGAAGATAACCAGCCCGATCAGGTATAGAACCACGAACTGACTCAAATGACCTTCCAGAAATCGCCGTACCTGCTGATGCCAGGGCAACACCCCCACATTCTGTTGCCAGGATGCCGACATAAGTTGTGCCGCACCGGTACTAACAGAAGGAACAAAGGGCTCGTAATAAAAACTGAACGTAACGACCGACACCAGCAACTGGGCCGCCAGCGCCAGAATACCCAGGCGGTACCGTAACGCACTGCTCCGGCTACGTAGCAGATACAACGCAATCGCCGTTGGTAGGACGAGGGCAAAACCCTGCCAGATAGCGTGTACTAACGTCCAGCCCAGCGCAGTGGCGGTGGGACTGGTCAACAGCTTAACGAGGTTTATGGTCAGCATCGATTTGGTTGAGCAGATTTTTTATTTCATCCAGTTCTTCTTTCGAGGCTTTATGCTGCCCCAGCAGCTGCATGACCAGCTTCGACGCTGATCCCCGAAAGGCTGTTTCAACAAAGCGGTCCAATAAACTCTGCTGCGTCGCTTCTTCGTCGACAGCCGCTGTGTAGGTGTGCGAGCGGTTGTCTTCGTCGCGGGTGAGCAACCCTTTCTCGTGCATGATCTGCATCAGCTTCAGCGCCGTCGTGTAGCCAATTTCCCGGCTCTGGCTGAGCTTGTCGTGCACCTGCCGCACCGTGCTGGGCCCATTTGCCCAGAGTACCTGCAGAATTTCCAGTTCACTGTCCGTTGGCTTCATGTTTAATATACGAATAATTTCGTAGTAAATATGTACGAACGTTTTCGTAGATGCAAGTGCCTGAGAAAAAGATTTTTAAATGGGAAGGTTTTGGGGGGTGGACAGATTACAGCCGGGCCGCCGGGCGGATTAGCAGGACTTGATTTCGCTCGGATCGCTTTATAGTTATTGTGGGAGAGAAGCCTGTAATCCTGTCTATTAGTAGACATCTCCACGCAGAATAAGTTGTATCTTCACCAACTGACCTATTTCAGCATTACTCGATGACATCGAATGAATCCATCGCCGTTCTGACCCGGCCTGACCGGCACTTTATCGGCGAAGACGTACAACTTTCGGGCTGGGACGACGTAAAGCCCTTTTTTGATGAATTGCTCCAGCGGCCTATTCTCAACAGCGATGATCTGCAGCAATGGCTGCTCGACCGGAGCGAACTGGAATCCTATCTATCCGAAGAGTTTGCCTGGCGGTATATCCGCATGACCTGCGACACCGCGAATGAAGAACTGGTGAACCGGCTGAATTTCTTCATCGAAACCATTCAGCCGCCCATGACCAGTTACGGGAATGAACTCGATCTGAAAGCCGTCAACAGCCCCTATTTGGGTCAGTTGACCGACGAGGGGTATGAAGTGATGGTACGCGGGATGAAACAGGCCATCGATATTTTCCGAACTGAAAATATACCCCTGCAAACCGAAGCGCAGACCGAAGAGCGTAAGTACGGTGCCATCGTTGGCGCAATGACTGTAACGATCGACGGCAAAGAAATGACGCTCCCCGAAGCCAGCGACCGACTCCAGTCGACGGATCAGGCCGTGCGGGAAGAGGCCTGGCGTAAGGTGTGGGAGCGACGTTTCCAGGATCACGAAGCGCTGGATCAGCTCTTTGATCGGTTGCGGGATCTACGGCATCAGATTGCTACCAACGCTGGTTTTGCCAACTTTCGGGATTATATGTTTGCGGCTCTGGGCCGGTTCGATTATACCCCACAGGATTGCTTTGATTTTCATGCGTCGGTGGCCAATGCTGTTGTGCCGATACTGAATGATCTGGCTGAGGAACGTAAAGAAAAGCTGGGCGTCGATCCGTTACGTCCCTGGGACACAAAAGTAGACGTGGATGGTCGGCCACCGCTGAAACCTTTCGCAACGGGTGCCGAACTGATCGAGAAAGCCATCACTTGTTTCGACCGGCTCGATAAGGAACTGGGTGACGACCTGCGGATTATGCGGGCTATGGGTCACCTGGATTTGGAATCGCGGAAGGGGAAAGCGCCGGGGGGCTACAATTACCCACTCGAAGAAATTGGCGTACCGTTTATCTTCATGAATGCTACGTCAAGCCTGCGCGACCTGGTCACGATGGTACACGAAGGCGGCCACGCTGTCCACTCATTTCTGACGCGGACTTTGCCTCTGAAGGCGTTCCGGAATCCACCGATGGAAGTAGCCGAGTTGGCGTCGATGAGTATGGAGCTGCTATCGATGGATCACTGGGACGTATTTTTTACCGATCCCGAAGAATTACGTCGGGCCAAACTTCAGCACCTCGAGTCGATCATCGAAACGCTGCCCTGGGTGGCTACCATCGATAAGTTTCAGCATTGGATTTACGAGAATCCTAGTCATACCGTAGCCGAGCGCCGGGAAAACTGGGTTCGTATTTATGACGAGTTTACCGATTCGATCACCGACTGGACCGGTATTACGTATTATAAGGAATATATCTGGCAGCGGCAGCTTCACCTGTACGAAGTGCCGTTCTACTACATCGAGTACGGCATTGCGCAGTTGGGTGCTATTGGTGTCTGGCGAAATTACCGGCGCGATCCGGCGGCCGGGCTGGCTGGCTACAAGGCTGCCCTAAGCTTGGGTTATAAAGCTCCCATCCGGGAGATTTACGCAGCCGCTGATGTTCCGTTCGATTTTTCGCGCGATTATATTCGGGATCTGATGGAGTTTGTGCGGCAGGAGATCGATAAATTGCACGACTAAGTCAGAATTTGTTCTGGCTAGTCTGTTCTGGCTTTGGAAACCTTACGGGCCTGATTTAATTTTGCCGAATCAATTTGTAATCAAGTGGCTATGAAACGCGTATTGAATATAGGGTTGTTAGTGGTGGCCGTTCTGTCACTGGCCTCCTGCGACTATCAGAAATATAACACGATTCGTCAGGCCGATTACCGGGCTAACGATTACAACACCAATTACCGCGCTGGTGATCCTGAAGTATACGGAAAAGGTAAAGATTCGGCGGCTGTACAGACGAAATACAAATACACGCCAAACCCGGCACTTGACGCTCGTACGCAGAAAATTCGCGAGAAACTCTTTGGTGCTAGTGCCGCTAACCAAGGCGCATAAGCATCGGTTACTAATACATTATGGGAGCGATGGATTGGCGCAGGAGCGCGGGTCCATCGCTCCCGTTTTATAAGGTAGTTATTTTACCTGACGGGTCTACCATAATTTTGCGTTACTTTGTCAGGTCGGTATTCACCGATGAATAGCATTATTTGAGTATTCAATCCGCTTTACGCACTAGAAATAGTATGAATATTGCATTGGTTACGGGCTCGGCTGGGCTGATTGGTAGTGAAGCCGTTGCGTTCTTCGCTGATAAATTCGACCTGGTGGTCGGCATTGACAATAACATGCGCCAGTATTTCTTCGGCGCCGACGGGTCTACTGAGTGGAACCGCAACCGACTGGCCGATTCGTATAAAAACTACCAGCACCGCTCGGCCGACATCCGGGAAGTGTCGCAGTTGGAAACGATCTTTCAGGAGTTTGGCACTGACATCAAACTGGTGTTGCACACCGCTGCTCAGCCTTCTCATGACTGGGCTGCCCGCGAGCCGTTCACCGATTTTGGGGTTAACGCGGTTGGTACGCTCAATATGCTGGAAATGACCCGGCTGCATGCGCCCGAAGCGGTGTTTATCTTCACCTCGACCAACAAGGTGTACGGGGATAATCCGAACTTCCTGCCGCTGATCGAAACCGAAACGCGGTGGGAAATCGACGAGAATCATCCTTACTTCAAAGATGGTATCGACGAATACATGAGTCTGGACCACACGAAGCACTCTGTGTTTGGAGCGTCGAAAGTAGCGGCTGACATCATGGTGCAGGAGTATGGTCGGTATTTCGGAATGAAAACGGGCGTCTTCCGCGGAGGCTGCCTGACGGGACCGAATCACTCGGGGGCGCAGCTGCACGGCTTCCTGTCGTACCTGATGAAGTGTGCCATTACGGGCAATCAGTACACTATTTTCGGCTATAAAGGCAAACAGGTGCGGGATAACATCCACAGCTGGGACCTGGTAAATATGTTCTGGCATTTCTACCAGAACCCACGGGCCGGTGAGGTGTACAACGCCGGCGGTGGCCGTTACGCCAACTGCTCGATGCTGGAAGCTATCGCGCTTTGCGAAGAGATTTCGGGTAACAAAATGAACTACCAGTATTCGGAAACCAACCGCAGCGGTGACCATATCTGGTACATCTCCAACCTGAACAAGTTCAAGGAACACTACCCAGCCTGGAACTGGACCTACGATCTGAAAGAGACGATGGTACAGATTCACGACAGCATGGCTGCCCGGCTGGCCGTTACGAAATAAGAACCGTCCGGATAACGTAGTCCGGACACCCACGTCCGGCTTTGATGAAAAAGCCAGAACCGGACGTGGGTGTCCGGATTTTGTATAATGCCTCTTTTCTCCCCAAATCCAGCTATTTACTGGATCATTACGTATGGGCTTTGCTGGTTGCTGGTAGGCGCGGTTATCTGGTTTCGGCCAAAACCGGGGCTGGTCTTTGCCGCAGCCATTGGTCTGCTATTTCTGCTTAGGCTGCCTAGTATTGTTTTTAACAATGAAATCAATCCTGACGAGAGTCAGATGATTACTCAGGCGCTCACATTACGTCAGGACCCGGTCTACTTTCGATCCGTGGACGGCACAACGGGCGGTCCGCTGGATAGTTACTTCCTCATTCTACCCAGTTTGCTGGGGCTGCCGTTCGATTTCATTACGGCCCACCTGACGGCTTTTCTGCTGATCGCAGTATCGCTCTGGCTGCTGACCCGAACAGCCCAACTCTGGTACGGCCAAACAGCTGCTACGGTTGCCCTGCTCCCCCTTGCCTTTGTGCTCGGTCTAACACCAGTCGGCGATTTTCTGCATTACAGCAGCGAACTGTTTCCGGTACTGCTGCTCAGCCTGAGCTACTATCTCTACGCTACGTTATTATCCCAGAAAACGCCCAACACAGCCCGGGTTGCGCTGGTCGGGGTGCTGCTGGGTATGGTTCCGTTCGGTAAGCTACAGGCTGTTCCGCTGGCAGCCGTCGTGGGTTTGTTCGTGGGTCTGCTCATTCTGTTTCGACCAACTTTATCCGTCGGGGCAAAACTGGGTCGGTTCGTGGCGCTGGGCGCCGGGGCTGTACTTTTCCCCCTGTTGTTTGTGGGATTTATGTGGATAAGTGGCGTTTACGAAGACTTCGTTACGTTCTACATTATCGGTAATCTCAAATATGCCAGCAACACCAACCAACTGGAAACGCTGCTGCAGCTACCCACTTATTTTTATAACAGCGGTCCACTCTGCTGGTTTATTGTACTCGCCCTGCTCACCTGGGTAGTGGGCAGCTTATTGTCAATGCGGAACTCGTTTCAGTTCACGCAGACAAGTATGACGCAGACCGGTTTTGTGGTTGTGCTGATGCTGGCTACGCTGTTTTCAATTACCCGGACGGGGTCGGGTTACCTGCATTACCTGTTTTTTCTGATGGGGCCACTCCTGCTGGGTATGGCTTACGGCTGGTCGCAGATACAGCCAATCATTAGAAACGGTTACTGGCTGGGTATGTCGGCTGCCGTGCTGGTGCTGCTGGGATTTGGGGTGCAGGTCGTGATGAATTATAAAAACAAACAGCCGATCAATCCGTATCCCTCAATATGGCAGAACGGCTGGGTCATTCAGCAGAGCCCCGTAGCCAAAGAGATCAGGAAATACGCGCAACCCGGCGAAAAACTGGTGGTCTGGGGCTGGCGGTGCGATTACTACGTACAGACTCAAATGCCGCAGGGGGTGAACGAAAACCACACCATCCGGAGCGCATTTGAGCATCCCTTGCTGAAAACCTACCAACAACGCTACGTCCGGGATTTTATCCGATCGACCCCGCCGGTTTTTGTTGATGCCGTGGGGAAGTTTAATCTGTGGATGACTGACCGTACTACGCAGGGGCACGAAATGATAAAACCGCTGGGCGATTACGTTCGCAACAATTATAAATACGTCGGCCTGATCGACGATACCCGGATTTACGTCCGGAACGATCGGGCGCGGCAGAGTGAATAACGACAAAAAGTAAAAAGACGATGTGGGCAAAAAAAGGACTGATTTATAAACCGGACGGATCAAAACCATTCAGCCGGACGCATGCGCAAGTGCCTTTTGGCTATCCGATGGACGGAAAAGTGCGGGCTTATTTTTCAACCCGCGATGAGAATATCTCGTCGGCGGTATCGTTCGTCGAACTCGATCCCAATGACCTGAACAACGTAACGTACGTCCACGACAAGGCCTGTCTGATGAAAGGGGATGTTGGTACGTTTGACGAGACGGGGACGATGCCTTCCTGGTTTTTACCGATCAAGGGCGAGGACGGAACCGATGAAATCTGGCTGTATTACACCGGCTGGAACGTAAGCGCTACCGCCAGCTACCGGTTAGCCATTGGGCTGGCCATTAGCCGCGATGGTGGATTGACGTTCGAGCGGAAGTACACCGGCCCGCTGATGGATCGGTCTATCTACGACCAGGTATGGGTGGCACAGCCCTGCGTCATGCAGGAAAAAAACGCCGATGGATCAATTCGCTGGCGGATGTGGTACCTTTCCTGCACGAAAATTGAGGTGATAAACGGACATCCCGAACCCTTTTATGACGTGAAATACGCGGAGTCGAAAGATGGTATCAATTGGGAACGTACCGGTCAGGTTTGCGTTGGGTACGACGAATTTACGGACGCTATCGGTCGCCCAACGGTTTACAAAGACGGCGATGTGTACAAAATGTATTTCTCGTACCGGAACGCGACCAACTACCGCACCGACGTACAGCGCAGTTACCGGATCGGCTACGCTGAATCCAAGGATGGTATCACCTGGGAGCGGAAAGACGAGCTGGCTGGTATCGAACGCTCGGCCGAGGGCTGGGATTCGTTAATGATGGACTACTGCCACATTTTCCCCCATCAGGGTAAATGGACCATGTTTTACAATGGCAACGGCTTCGGGGCTTCCGGCTTCGGCTATGCGGTAGAAGAGTAGCCGAATTGAGAAAAATCAGTTGCCAGTCAGGCTGCGGTCATATCAACTGTAACACACGATAAGTTACGTTTGCATAAATCATAGCCAGCGCGCTAATTTGTGTAAATCCGTTAAGTAAGCAACCATGAAAGAAGTCGCAAAATACCTGATAAAAGTTGACGCTGAATTTAAGGATGGTCAGATCGTTCCGGAGATTCCGTACGAGGAAGTAATGCGGTTGGTGAACGAACCCAACATCGTTATTATCAAAACGGGTATTCCTAAGGAAACGCTGCGTAACGCTATATACGGTACGCGGGAATGGGCGGCTAAAACCCCCCTGGCCGAAGGACCGGACACATTCGATAATAATCAGCATAAGCAACGGCTGCACATCGCCAAGATTCAGCAGGCTCCTCAGCTGTTCCACGATCATACCTTCGACGCTATCCTGGACCTGGAACCCGGGTTTCAGCAAACGCTGCTGGGCGTCCACGACCCGATGCGGAAATTCTGGAACAACCTGACGAGTAACAACGAAGCGTTTGGTATTCGGAAAGGAGAACCTTATTTCCACCCGCAGATTACGCACTACCCACTGGGTGGTAGCTTCTTCGGTCGCCACTGGCATCCGCTGAATCCGCAGAAAGTAGGTCTGATTCTGGCGCTGAACCAATACGGCAAGGACTACAACTCGGGTGGTACGGGCTACGTCATTAACGACCATATCATCGAAACGGAAGGATATCAGGACGAAGGCGATCTGCTGCTGTTCCGCTACGATCTGCCACACTGGGTAAGCCCATCCAGCTTTGCCGACCGTTTTAGCTGGGAAGATCCGGCGGGCCGCTGGGTAGCGATTCTGCCGTTCTATAATCCCTGGGGAACACCGGCTGATAAAGATGAGCCACAAGGCTGGAAAGCGCAGATCAAAACTGCGGATAAAGCGAACGTAGCTGAAGCTACTATGTAAGTAGCTGGCTCCACAGAATTCGAATATACGGTTGCCGCCTAGACGAGGCTCCCGTGGATTCGGCCCCCGTGGATTCGGCCGTTCAGTCAGGAAAATTCAGTCGAGCGTGACAACGAAGCATCAATCGTTGTAATTTTACGGTCAACAAAGGACCCGGTCTTAGCGCCCGCGAGGTTGCGTTAAAGCCGGGTCCGTTTTTATATATGGTCAAAGTGAGTGTTCTGATTATCACGTATAATCAGCATAAATTTATTCGGAAAGCCATCGACAGCGCGCTGATGCAGCAGACCACGTTTCCTATTGAAATTCTGGTTGGCGATGACTTTTCGAGTGATGGTACGCGGGAAATCATTCAGGAGTATGAACGTCTGCATCCCGGCCTGGTAATTGGTGTACTGCACCCACGTAACATGGGTAAAAATGGCGGGATCAATTTTCTCGAAACACTGAAACTGGCCAAGGGGGAGTATTACGCACTTATGGACGGTGACGATTACTGGACCGATCCGCTAAAACTTCAGAAACAGGCCGACCAGCTGGATGCACATCCAGACTACTCGATGAACTTCCATAATGCTATTATCACTTACGAAGATGGCACCCCCGAGCATGTTCTGAACGGGCCGGATATGAAGCCCTATTACACCGTTGATGACCTGATTGGTGAAGACGAAATCTGGTTTATGGCTACGTCCAGCACGATGTACCGGAACAGCATCAAGGAATATCCGGCCTGGTTCCGGGAGTCGTCCAGCGGTGATATCCCCCGCCTGATTCTGAAAGCAAAGCTGGGTAAGATTGGTTACGTGCCTGATATTATGTCGGTTTACCGGAAAAATCGGGGCGGGGCCAGTTTCGCTGATAATTACTACGATGAAACCTTCCTGCGCAACCGGATTCAGATGTACCGCGATATCAACCGCGAGCTGGATTACAAATATGACCGCGTACTGCGCCGGAATATCTCCCGTTATTATCGGATGATGCTGGATGCAAAGCAGTATAAAAATCGCTATTTTCGGCGGGCTTTTTACGCGCTGAAGTATTTGCATCTGAACCGGCCCACCTGGCGCGACACCCGAAAAATCATGCGGGATTACGTAGTTCCTGAGCCGCTAAGCAAACTATACAGTACTATTCGGCTGTTGCCGCACCGCTAACGTGACCAATCCATCCATTACCAAGCATCCTATGAAACTGAGCGTTGTTATACCGGCTTATAACGAAGAGGAATCCATTACCCCAACGCTGCGATCGCTGTATCAGACACTGGCTAAACACGGGATTCCACACGAAATCTGCGTAACGAATGACAATTCGAAGGACGGAACGCTGCGGGTACTGGAGAACCTGGCCGCGACTGAAATTCCAACGCTGGTCTATTATACCAATCCTGGCCCTAATGGCTTTGGCTACGCAGTGCGTTATGGGCTGGAACGTTTTACGGGTGATTGCGTGGCGGTTTTCATGGCCGATATGTCTGATGACCCGGAAGACCTGGTGAAGTTTTACAACAAGATGCTGGATACCGACGTCGATGCCGTATTCGGCTCGCGCTGGGAAGCGGGCGGCAAAGTGATCGATTACCCAGCCCTTAAGAAAGTCATCAACCGGGTAGCCAACTTCATCGTCAAGATGGTGATGGGTATCAAATACAACGATACCACAAATGCCTTCAAACTCTACAAACGCGAAACCATCGAAGGCGTGAAACCTTTCCTGGCCCCTCATTTTAACCTGACCGTCGAGCTGCCACTTAAGGCTATTGTGCGGGGATACAGCTACGCCGTGGTGCCTAATAGCTGGACCAATCGGAAATACGGTGAGTCGAAGCTGAAAATTAAGGAGATGGGCAGCCGGTATTTCTTTATTCTGATGTACTGCTTTATCGAGAAGTATTTCTCGCGGGGTGATTATCAGAAAAAATCGACGGCTAAACCCAGCGTCCCCGTCAGCCGTTAGTGTTTGAACAAGCTGTATAACAGCGGGAGCTGATACAGTACCAGCGTCTGGACGACAGCCCAGCCAAGTCCGCTCAGCAGCATATAGAGCAGCAGCCGGGCCCGCTGAACGCCGAACGAAACAGCCAGCGCGGTACCGCCAATGGGCGTCAGAATAAGTGGTGTAAGAAAGGCGATACCCGCCATGCCAAATCGTTTCCAGATACGTACCGCCAGTCGGGTTCGTTTGGTAAATAGCTTTGGTTTTTGGGGGCGAAACCGGGCAACGAGGGCGCGTAGGGCCGCTCCGGCGTAGGTAACGAGTACTACGCTGATCATCATGCCCAACGTTGAGCAAAGGGCGGTTTCCAGCCAGTAGAGCCCTAGCGCCAGACCGGTTAACGGTCCTCCCAGAAACTTAAGTGTACTGGCCAGGATGACGGAAACGTAACGGGCATAGATCATGGTACTACCTTTGTTTTACAACAACGCCCCAAAAGTAACCGTTGTTTCTGTATGCCGATTATTCCTTCTGCTTATCCGGGTTCGCCAGCTTACCAATACAACGGCCATCTACAGACAATCTTTCCCAGTCTGACGCGGAAGGTAACGGGCGTAACCTACCAGCGCGAGCGGCTAACGCTGGCTGATGAGGATTTTGTTGACCTTGACTGGATAAAAACTGGCCAACGACGGCTAGTGATCCTGACCCACGGCCTGGAGGGCGATAGTCATCGACAATACATTCTTGGCACTGCTAAACTCTTCGCCCAGCATCAATACGACGTACTGGCCTGGAACTGCCGGTCATGTAGTGGCGAAATGAACCGGGCGTTCCGGCTCTATAACCACGGTGAGATTGGCGACCTGGGTGAAGTTATCACCTATGCGCTACGTAACGAACAGTACGATGAAGTAGTGCTAGTGGGCTACAGCATGGGCGGTAATATTACGCTGAAATACCTGGGTGTTCACGGCAGCCAGATCCCCCGAGCTATTGCCTGCGGTATCGCTATCTCGGCACCAACGGATTTGTGTGCCAGCGCGCATCTGCTGGATCGTCCCGGGAATCGATTTTATCGGGACCGCTTTCGGCGGAAGCTATTGGTCAAAATAAGTCAGAAAGCGGCCAGCTTTCCCGGTCGACTCGACATGACGAAGGTAGGGCAGGTGAAGCGCTGGAAAGATTTCGATGATTTCTTTTCGGCTCCCGTCAACGATTACCGCGATGCCGACGACTTCTACCAGCAGGCTTCAGCCGTAAATTTCATGGCGGGCATTCAGGTGCCCGTTCTGCTGCTGAATGCACTAAACGACCCGATCCTGTCGCCGGAGTGTTCCCCAGACTGGCTGGCAGCCGAACATCCCTATATCTTTCTGGAAACCCCACGGACGGGCGGCCACGTTGGTTTCGCCGTTTCCCGGGATATACATACCTACGCCGAACGGCGCGCCCTGGCCTTTGCCCGGGGGCAGATAACACGATAATACACGTATGAAACTGGTTTATACCGACGCTTATACCCTCAATCCTGGTGACCTGGACTGGGCACCCATCGAAGCCCTGGGCGACGTAACGTTTTATGATCGGACCGCGCCGGATCAGCTTATCGAGCGGATTCGGGATGCCGAGCTGGTGCTGGTTAATAAAGTTAAGATCAACCGGGAAACGCTCGGCCAACTGCCTAACCTGCGGTATATCGGCGTAACGGCAACGGGCTACGACATCATCGACCTGGCCGCGGCAAAAGAAAGAGGGATTGTGGTAACGAACGTTCGCGGCTACAGCTCGGACTCCGTCGCTCAGCTCACGTTTGCGCTGCTGCTGGAACTGACGCTTCAGGTTGGTCGCCATTCGATCAGTGTACATGAAGGTGACTGGGTAGCATCACCAGACTTTTCGTACAGTAAGTCTCCGCTGGTTGAGTTGGCGGGTAAAACAATGGGGCTGGTTGGTTACGGCGATATCGGTAAAAGCGTAGCTGCTATTGCCAAAGCGTTTGGTATGAATGTACTGGTCAACCGGCGGCATCCCAGGCAGGAGGCTGATGATAGGACGCAGTACGTCGATCTGGAAACGTTGTTCAGTCAGAGCGATGTTGTGTCGCTGCACTGCCCGTCAACGCCGGATACTATCGGCTTTGTGGACAAGAACCTGTTGTCGCTCATGAAACCATCGGCTTATCTCATCAACACCAGCCGGGGAAACTTAATCAACGAATCCGATTTGGCTGCTGCCCTGAATAATGGTAGGCTGGCGGGGGCTGGACTCGATGTACTGGCCGCTGAACCGCCAAAGGCTGATAATCCTCTTCTGATGGCTAAAAATTGCATTATTACCCCTCACATCGCCTGGGCAAGTCAGGAAGCCCGCCAGCGGCTTATGCATCTGGTAGCCGACAATGTACGGGCTTTTCTCACCGGGCAGCCACAAAACGTAGTGAATTCGTAAGCAATAATCTATAATGGTACCATCAGGATGGCTATGATTCTGCAACCCTGATCAGGTCTTCCATTTGATTGATAACGGTTGCTTTTTCGGGTAAGGTAATATCCTGGCCGACAATCTGATAACCCGTTAGAAGCAGATGCGCGTCGGGGAAATTTTTAGCCAACCGGTCTACGTAGGGTTGTACTTCATGGTTAGCTGGCGCCGACGTAATCGCCGTTACCAGATAGTCGGGCTTATGAATGGTATAAGCCAGTACCAATTCGTCGAAAGGTAGACTCTGGCCGAGGTAAATAACCTGGTTCTGCCGCGCCCGGATTATATAATTAGCGAATAATAGGCTAATTTCATGAAGTTCGCCTTCAGGCAGAAACAACAGGTATTTTTTGCTGTCAGGTTTCCGCCGGCCCAGTTGGCCATCAATAGCAGCGATAATTTTCTGCCGGATCAGGTTGGTAATAAAATGTTCCTGCGCTGGGCCCACCGATCCCGTTACCCACAACATACCAATACGGCTCATAAAGGGGTACACGATGTTATTCATCGTATTCTCGAAGCCAAACTGTACCGTATTGGTACTGATAATTTTTTCGAAACGCTCCTCATCCAGGTCAATCATGGCAATGGTCAGCGCATGAATCTGATCCGGGTACGTAAGTTGACTAGTTGAGAACTTAATAACCTCTCTATAAAGCTCCTCAACCGATAACTTGGCGATTTCGGAGATTTTGTATCCATGATCTTTTAAGAGCGATATATTCAGAACCAGCTTGAGGTCCTGATCATCATAGGTGCGGATGTTTGTATCGGTTCGCTTGGGGGCCAGAATATTATAGCGCTGTTCCCAAATGCGTAACGTATGTGCCTTGATGCCCGAAAGCTGTTCTAAATCCTTTATTGAGTACGTACTCATGTAATTATTCGCCAGATAGAAAGGAAAAATATGTCGGTTTCCTAACGTAACGATAAGTCTAGACAAATGCCGACAGTCAGGCAAAAAACTGCTGAATCGGGAATTTGTTTAATGATTACTGAAAAAGATTAAACAGCGCCTGTATGCCAAAAAAACCGAACTGCGCCAAAAGCAGCCATTTGGCCAGCCTGTTCGCTTTATTGAACGGGAAATTAAACCAGGCTGTAAACAGAATGGCTGAAATGACCCACCAGGCTACATAGTTCTGTAAGGGAATGGGGCGTCCGAACCAGGTCCAGAAATCCAGGTCTATCGCCACCGGCTCAATGAACAAATCCAGCAGGACCATGAGCGAGGCTGCTACTGCAATCTTCTGAAAAACGGAGAGAGGAAACTGAGCGCAGACCGAGCCACAGCAGTAGGAAAGCATGAGCCAATTGAGACCAATAACCAGCGGAACATCCCAGAGTTTAATACCAAGACCCTCCCCGTAGGCATATTCACCAAAAATTTCGCCTGTTTTTACACCCAGTAACTCAACGAAGTAGCCAACCAATATGGCCAGGATGACGTAATAGACAAATGCTGGGCGCCAGTCGGTGTGATAAATCAATAAAACGGTAAGCGAGAGTACTAACGTAACGGGCGTGAGCGGCCGGAAGTAGGTAGCCAGGGCGGGAATCTGCAGCCCAATTGTTCCGGCAATATACGCCAGCATCAGTACCGTTTTGATTGCTGGATAATAGCGGAAAGACGGGAAAATACTCGGGAGCATACACTGACAACAGCTTGTATGCGTAAATGTTGAAAATATGTAAACTGAAAAAGCCCCTGATTTGGGGCTTTTAGTAGGGTGAAAGACGGGGCTCGAACCCGCGACCTTCGGAACCACAATCCGACGCTCTAACCAACTGAGCTACAATCACCATTTTGAGTTTGCAAATATACGCTTTTAACCAGCAAATAGTCAATATTTTTTTGCCCTACTACGCTAAGTAATCACAAAAGAATTACTAATCAGTGCAGTAGGGCAAAAATAAATATTAGGCTGCCTGGGTTTTACCCGTCTGGTAGCGTTTCTCGGCTGCATCCCAGTCAACTACATTAAAGTAGGCTGCTATATAGTCGGGCCGACGGTTCTGGTATTTCAGGTAGTAAGCATGCTCCCACACGTCTAGACCAATGATCGGGAAACCTTTTACGTCGGCAATATCCATCAACGGGTTGTCCTGATTAGGGGTCGATGTAATAGCTACTTCACCCTCCGGGGTAACAATCAGCCACGCCCAGCCCGAGCCAAAGCGGGTCGTGGCCGCTTTCGTGAACTCATCTTTGAAGCTGCTGAACGAACCGAATTTCTTGGTAATGGCCTCGGCCAGCTCGCCAGTTGGTTCGCCACCGCCGTTGCCCGACAGCGTATTCCAGAACAATGTGTGGTTATAGTGACCACCCCCATTGTTCCGAACGGCCACCGGAGCCTGGCTGATCGACGCCAGAATTTCTTCGATGGTTTTGCTTTCCAGTTCGGTGCCTGCAATCGCGTTGTTCAGGTTCGTTACGTAAGCATTATGGTGTTTATCATGGTGGATTTCCATGGTTTGCTTATCGATATTGGGTTCCAGCGCGTCGCTCGAATAGGGTAGTGGGTCTAATACAAAAGCCATTGTACTGTTAGTTAGAATGGAAGATTATTCGGTTGGATTAACAAAGTCGTCTTTGATTATGTTCTTAGACGCCGGAAAAAGTTTAACAGCAACGCCTGTGATTCGTCGGCTAGCACACCCGTTTCGATCCGGGTTTTGGGGTGAAGTAACGATGGGCCGACCCGGCTGTAACCGCGTTTTTCGTCCGGAGCCCCGATAACCAGTCGACCTAGTTGTGCCCAGTACAGCGCTCCCGCGCACATAATGCAGGGTTCCAGCGTAACGTACATAGTACAGTCCGTCAGGTATTTGCTGCCCAGGTAATGCGTCGCGGCTGTAATTGCCATTAGCTCGGCATGAGCCGTTACGTCGTTCAGTTGCTCAGTCTGGTTGCGCGTTTTAGCAATGGGTCGATTGCGGGAAACAATAACGGCCCCAACCGGAATTTCACCCGCGTCGGCCGCTTCTTCGGCTAGTTCGAGCGCCAGGCTCATGAAATACTCGTCGGAGAACATTGGCAATGAAAAATAACGGGCCGATCAAGGGTGATCAGCCCAATGCAGTTACAGTTTAACTACTTTTCTGACCGTTTGCCGCTCGCCAACCTGAATGCGCAGCAGATAGGTGCCGCCGGGTTGCCCGCTCATGTCGAGTTCATTGCGCCGGTTGCGGGTCACCTGTCGCTGTATGGGCTGACCGCCTAGGGTTGTAATCGACAAGACCGCTGGTTCACGCGTGAGGAGCAGGTCCAGCTCGACCGTAACGATAGCCGATGTCGGTACCGGATACGCTTTAACAACCGGGTCGAGCGACGTATCTTCTATGCCGAGTAGCGGTAGTACCGTTACCAGAGCCGTTCCCGACGTAGTGCCGGTCCCGCAAACGTTTGCTACACTAGTAAGCCGGTAAGTACTTCGTCTGGCTGGCCGGGCTTCGGCTATATACGGATTAGTGGTAGCTGTGGCCGAATACGTCTGCAGACTATCAGCGTAGTTGATCGTCCAGGGACCATCACCCCCGAACGTAATAGTCAGGTTGGCCGGTGATCCTTCGTAGATGGTTTGATTACCAGTCAAAGCGGCTGTAGGTAATCCCCGAACTGTCAATTGCGTTGGGCTATTAGTGCCCACGATGGGGATGGACGGGTTCGACGCGACCGCCCGAACCTGATACTGTCCACCCGGAACGGTATTCGGCAGCGTAACCGAAATTGGTGATCCCGTTGAGGTCGACTGGATGGTGTATTTCTTCGTTGTATCGCTCACACTAGCCAGTTCGACCCGGAAGGCATTTCCTGCATTAAACTGACCGGTAGACGCAAAGGGAACCGATAGAGTGAGGCCTGTGCAGAGCGTAGTTGACGCCAGCGCACTGGTCGAAATTGTCGGTACGCGAACCGTAATCGTCGCCGTGGCTGGATTACCCGGCGCCCCCGTGCCGCAACCATTTCGCACCGCCAGAATCTGATACGTTGTATTTGCCCGTGGCAGAACCGAAATCGTAGTGTCTGATGCCCGGGAAACGCCGGAGTATCCTTCGGTCAGGGTGTAGCTGTACGGCGCAGAACCCGTAAACTGCAACCGGATCTGTGCGGACTCACCCAGGTTGACACTACTGGTTGGTGCCACCAGCGCCAGCGACGGGGTTGTATTGACAACAACCCGGATCGTAGTACGCGGGCTGTAACAGCCATTTGATCCAATCTGATATACGTAAAAAGGATCGCCAAAGGCGTCGACGTTGGCGTTGGTCGTAGCGGGTACTGGTGCATTCGTGTACAGCCGATTGTACGGATCAATCCACTGTAACGTAGCACCCGCTGTAGCCGTAGCTTCCAGCGGAGTTGCCTGGTCGCCGATGCAATAATTGTAAAGCGTCTTGGATGCTATTGGTGCAGGAGTTGTATTGATCGTTACCTGAATCGTAGCTTTCTCACTCTCGCAGCTGTTAACCGTCTGCGTTACCTGATAAGACTGCACGCCCGTCTGACTGATCACGGGAGTAGGGGCCGCCGTCGTAGCATCATTAGCTATATACCAGCGCAGGTTAGTTCCGTTTGCCGTCAGTGGCTGAACGGCCTGGACGGGCTGATCGGTCGAAGCCTGGCAATAGCTGATATTAGTTACAGCGGGTTGCGTCGGAATAGGATTAATGGTAACAACCAACGAAGCGCGGGCACTCTCACAGCCATCCACCGTCTGAGTAACCTGAAATGTTTGCGTGCCTACACTGCTTGATGGTGGGGTAGGTGCCGCAGGCAGAAGTGTGCCTGAACCATCGTACCACTTCAGGCTGGAGCCAGATGCCTGCAGGGACTGAGTTTGGGCATTATTGCAATAGCTGACGGAACTGGTCGCTGGCACGGCTGGTGTTGCTTTGACGCGTACAGCGAGTCCGACACGTGAGCTTTCGCAGCCATCCACCGTCTGACTTACATAATACGTGACTGAACCCGCTGTGGCCGCAGAAACAGTCGGGGCCGTAGACGAGGCTGTGCCCCCTGTCTGGTTCGTGCCATACCAGCTCAACGTACCCCCGGTCGAAGCCGAAGCCGTTAGAACGGGGACCGTAGCACTCTGACAGAACTCAACGGACGAGACCGAAGGCGCAACTGGCAGTTCTTTAACAACAACCGTAATTGCCTGACGGGGACTTTCGCAGCCGCTGACGGTCTGAGTAACGTAGTAAGTAGTCGAGCCCGCTGTACTGGTACTTGGTGGTATCGCTGTCTTGTCTCCTGAGCCACCTGTTGCGCTGGTGTACCAGGTCAGGTTCGTACCCGTTGCTGTCAACGCAGCCGGTGTCGTATTCCGGCAGTACGGGCCTGGCGCTGTAGCTGTTGGAGCCGCTGGAACAGGATTGACGGTAACCGATAGGGCCGCCCGACCGCCTTCGCAGCCATTAACTGTCTGACTCACGTAATATGTGGTAGCGCCTACTGCCGTAAGAGATGGTGCTGGCGCTGTAGGCGAAGGGGTACCGCCCGTCTGACTGGTACCATACCAGTTCAACGTGCCTCCTGTTGCGGGCGTAGCCGACAGCGTAACACTGCTGCTCTGATTCTGGCAGGCTGTGATCGATGAAACATTTGGCAAAGCAGGTGTAGCCCTGACCGTAACAACCAATCCTGCGCGCGGGCTCTCGCAGCCATCCACCGTCTGACTTACGTAGTACGTGAACGTACCAGCATTCGTGTTCTGAACGGCGGGTGGTGTTGCTGAGCCCGAGCCGCCTAACTGATTCGTGCCATACCAGTTTAATGTTCCACCGGTCAAGGCAGTTGCGCTCAACATAGGTGAACTTGTTCCCTGGCAGAACGAAACAGCCGCTGTGGCGGGGGCACTGGGCAACTCTTTTACGACGACTGGTATTCCAAATCGGGGGCTCTCGCAACCGTTAACCTTCTGGCTAACGTAATAGGTCTGAGTTCCGGCAGTGTTGGTTAAAGGTATAATTGCTGCATTGGTCCCCGTCACGCCGGTAGCCGATGTGTACCAGGTTAGATTTTGTCCGGTTGCGGTCAGTGCTGTCGCCGGAGAGTCTTTACAATATGGATTAGGCGACGTTGCCAAAGGGGCGGCCGGAATGGGGTTGACTGTTACGGCCAAAGACGACCGTGGCCCTTCGCAGCCATCCACTGTCTGACTGACATAGTACGTGGTCACGCCTGACGCGGTAGTAGGCGGAGTAGGGGCTGTTGCCGAAGCTGTTCCACCCGTTTGGCTGGTACCGTACCAGTTCAGTACCCCCCCACTGTTGACGCCTGCGGTGAGGGGACTGGCGGTCTGACCTACGCAAAACGTTACCGGGCTGGCGACAGGACCTGGAGGGCTGGCCTTAACCGTAACAATAATTTCAGACCGGGCGCTTTCGCAGCCATTAACTGTCTGGCTTACGTAATACGAAGTTGTGCCTGCTGCACTCGTACCTGGTTTCGGAGCCACTGCTGATGCTGTTCCGCCGGTGGCGTTGGGGCCATACCAGTTTAGTGCGCCACCCACCGATGCCGTTGCCGACAGGACAGCGGCATCAATGCCCACGCAGTAAGCGGCTGGATTAGTCACAGCAGGTTTGCCGGGTGTGCTCACCGTTACTGTCTGGGTGCTGGCCGGACCAACTGTCGCTGGATTGCTGGCAACAACTCGAATTTTATATGAGCCTGCAACTGCCCCGGCCGGAATTGTAGCTGCCACTACGGTTCCGCTGGTTGCGCTGCCGATAGCGGTTGTGGTCGAAAAGGCGCCGGTTGGATCGGAGAGCTGCGCCGTGAATGTGTTCGAAGCACCGAACGTACCGCTGGTTGAAAACATAACCGTAACGGCCCCCCCCGGACAAACACTAGTGGAATTAACAGACGTAGCGGTAATCGTCTGTGCCCAACCACTTGGGGCTAGGCCAAAACTACATAACCAGACGAAAAAGTAAACGTAAAGGATACGGCCATTCATAAAGCTGACTAACTGAAAATTATAGGGATATAAAGATAAGATTTTATGAACGAAAGAAAGCTCGCTCATGGCAAATCCGGATTGGGCGTCAGATAGGAATAGCAAAAAAGCCCCTGCGGTTACGCAGAGGCTCGAAGAAAAAACAGTATTAAATAGGCCTACTGGTCAATGGAGCTGTAAATCAACTCATGGATTCGCCGGCGTAGTTTGGTCGTGTTGATTGAGTTGTTGCCAGCGGTCGGATAAATCCGGTTCGACAGAAAAACAAAAACCAGTTCTTCGTCAGGATCAACCCAGACAACATTCCCCGTAAAGCCGGTATGACCAAATGAACGCGACGACGCCTGAGGGGCCAGATAAACGCTGGTCGAACTTTCTGGATTGGGCTTATCCCAGCCCAGCGCCCGGTGACTCCGATTGCTCAACGTCTGTGTGAAAAAAGGAACCGTCATTGGGTTCAGGATACGCTGTACTCCATACGTCCCCTTCTGTAAGTTCATCTGCAGCAGCGTAGCAATCTCCCGGGCATTCCCGAATAGACCGGCATGCCCCGATAACCCACCCTGAACGGCCGCCATCTGATCATGCACCGTACCAACCAGCAATTGATTCCGGTAATACGTATCCTGCTCCGTAGGGGCACAGATCGGGTTTTTCAACCGTTGAAGGGGTGTAAAGCCCAGTTGGTGCAGTCCTAGTGGTTTGTAGACGTTCTCGGTGACGAATTTGTCTAGCGGTTGACGGGATACGCGCTCCACAATTTTCTGAAGCATCAAAAAGTTCAGATCGCTGTATACGTAGGCTGCTTTACCGGATTCGTCCAGCTTGCGCGACATCGGCGACTGAACAACCCATTTCCAGACGGAATCCCGCAGGGCAGGCACTCCCCACAGATTGGGCGCCACCTGAAGCGTGTACAGGCTGTCGGGGGTAGGGTTATAGAATTGCGCTTTCAGACCACCGCCCGGCGTCCGGGTACGGTCCCAGGTGGTGGGGTAGAATGATACCATACCCGATTGGTGCCAGAGCAGGTCCTGCAACGTAATATTCTGTTTATTCGTACCCCGTAATTCGGGTAAATAAACCGATGCCTTCTGGGTAATATCAATGGCTTTCCGGTCGTACAGCACCATAACCGATTGCAGCGTAGCCAGCACTTTGGTCAGCGAAGCCAGATCGTACAGCGTTTCGTCGGTGACTTTAGGAGCGCCGGGACTATAAGTCAGAGCCCCGAAGTTCTTGCTGTAAACGATCTTGCCTTTGCGGGCTACCAGTACTTCACAACCAGGAACAACCTTACTCTTGACCGCTCCCTGAACGATGGCATCGATTTTGGCCAGCGTGGCCGATTTCATGCCAACGCTCTCGGGCGAACCCGCCGACAGACGACCTTCGGGGCTGACCAGATCGCCCATCCCCACTTTGAACTCTCCCGTCGATACGGGCAGCATACCCCGCGAGCCCAGTCCGCCAAACAGAATTTGCGGAGCGACTTTCTGCATATCGTCCATTTCCTGGTAGGCGCAAACCAGGGCGTCGGCTCCTGTAAACAGCGGCATGCTGTAGGGCGAGCCAAAGACCGTAACGACAACCTTAGTCCCTTTTTGCTTCAACCGGCTAATGAGGTCGAGTGATGCTTTCGTCAAACCAAATTTACGGTTGGCCGACTCACTCATGTGGTGGAAGCTGATAACAACCGTATTCGCGTCGCCAATCTGCGCCATCATGCTGTTCAGCTCCGTAT
This sequence comes from Spirosoma sp. KUDC1026, assembly GCF_013375035.1. Lineage (NCBI taxonomy): Bacteria > Pseudomonadati > Bacteroidota > Cytophagia > Cytophagales > Cytophagaceae > Spirosoma > Spirosoma sp. KUDC1026. The sequence continues at coordinate 1,007,705 of NZ_CP056032.1, forward strand.
CCGAAATAGGTTTTTCGGGGAAGGCCAGCGTATGAAAGGGAGCATATTGATTGAGCGTTTTCTGGAAAACGTTACCCGCTTCGGCTCCAATGGCTACCGAGGCCAGCCGCAGCGTGTCCAGCCGCTTGAATGGCAGCAGATCATCCTGGTTCTTGGCAACGGTGATTGACTGCTCACAAAGTTCCTGTTTCAGCAACTCGGCTTCGGGCGAGTTGATCTCTGCCGACAACCCGCCCAGTTGAATTGGTTTGTAGTGATTCAGGCCAACCCAGTATTTTGCCCGGAGAATTTTCTTGACTTTTTCGTCGATAAACTCCTGCGAAATAACGCCCTGTTGAATGGCGTTGAGGATATGTTGGGCGGCTTCCCGGACGTTCTCGGGATAAAGCAGAATGTCGTTCCCCGCAATCAGTGCCCGTAGATTAACATCCATCGCTTTAGGTGAGCGGCTGATGCCGCCCATGTTCAGCGCATCGGTAAAGACTAGCCCCCGGAAACCCAGTTCTTTCTTGAGCAGCTCCGTAACGATTTTTTCGGATAGCGTAGCGGCCAGAGCCGGGGTGTTGTCAATAACCGGTACGTGCAGATGCCCCGTCACCACACCCATGAGACTGTCGGCAATGAGTTTCCGAAATGGATACAGATCGATGTCGCGCATCTGCTCCGACGAGCGGCTAACGGTAGGTAAGGTGTGGTGAGAATCGACGTTCGTATCACCATGACCGGGAAAATGTTTGGCGGTCGCGATAACGTGAGTCTGTTGCAGCCCCCGCATATAAGCCGATGCTTTCAACGCTACGTTCTCTTTCGATTCGCCGAACGAACGTGTGCCGATGACTGGATTAGCCGGGTTGCTGTTCACGTCCGAAACGGGAGCAAAGTTGATGTGAATACCCAGCCGCTGGCACTGCCGACCGATTTCGGCACCCATCCGGTAAATCAGCTGATTGTCACGGATAGCACCCAGCGACATCTGGCGGGGGAAATCCATGGCGCTATCCAGCCGCATGCCTAATCCCCATTCGCCGTCAATACCAACAAGCAGCGGGATCTTGGACTCCGCCTGATAACGGTTCGTCAGAACGGCCTGCCGATAGGGACCGCCCTGAAAGAAAATCAAGCCGCCAATATTGTAGTTCTGAATGAGGTGGTCGATATACTGGTAGTGGTTCTCGTTCCGGTTGGAGAACGTAGCGACCATAAAAAACTGCCCGATTTTCTGTTCGGGGGTCAGCGTGCGAAAGACGCTGTCTACCCAGGTCTGTCCACTGTCGGGCAGGGCAAATACTTCGACAGGTTTCGCTGCCGGACCGGCAACGTAAGGAGCCGCCGTAGTTCGGGAAACCGGTGTCGTGTTTGGCCGTTTGTGGGCTTTATGTACTTTTCTGGAGTGGGCAATGCGATGCCAAAGCAAACGCCCTGGTCTGGTCAGACCAAAGGTGGTTAACAAACTGATGGACAGCAGACCGACGACAAGCAGCGACCGGACAACGTTGTTACGCATGGGTACTCAACAGGTAAAATAAATACAGTCAGTTTCAGACGGTGTAAGGCTAGCTGATAAAATTAGCCAACCAGCCTTGGATACCATTGATTCTATCTAAAATATAGAATTTTTACTGTAAATAGTTCAATTTGAATGTCCCTTTTTAACAATAAAAGGAGGTTGGAGAGGTAATTATTCTATTTTTCGGGAATAAATCCGGAGTGAGGTCGGACCGCGCGAAAAAAAATGGCTGAGGTGCCTGAGAGGAGTTGAACAAGTAGGCTATGTGAATAACTGCCTGTGTTCGAGAAGCTAATGTAGAAAGGGATCAGGAGTTGATTGGACTCAACTCCGCCAGCGCAGCTAGTAGCCGTTTGCTGAATGTCGCTTTATCGATGCAAATAGTAGGCTGCCAGCTACAAGTTTCCAACAGGTCAGATTTTTTACGAAACACAGCCGAAGACTTTACCCGCATAGCCTTGCGGGCGGCAAAGAGATTATGAGGGTGCCCCATGCTGAGAGCTTCCCCGCTGATCCCAATCAGTACTGTTCCGATGATGAGCAACTTTTTCATATCTCTTCTCTGGCCTGTTAATTTGATAACACAAAGATATAGGCTTTGTTTGGTATCTTGCAATACATAGTACTATATTTTTTTTCTCAAATTTTAGGGAGGATACCAAGTACCCTCCCTAAAAAACGGTTTTAGTCAACGACTATGCGTTTGACGGCTCCGTCTTCGTTTTGAGTAACAGTGACGAAGTAGGTTCCTTGCGAATTTTTACCGAGGTCAATCTGGCCAATAAACTCACCCGAAAAATCCTTGAGTTCCCGACGGGCTACCTCTTTGCCCTTCGTATTCGTAACAATGATATTTACATCGCCTTTAGCGGGAGCCGTAAAACGAAGATTAAGTTGATTATGATCCGGATTGTTGGGATACGCGTCTAAACCACGAATGGTCGACGGCTTGCTATTCATGTTTCGATTCCAGTCTTCAAACGGGCGAACGAATTGCCGATCCAGATCCTTGAATTGAAATTGTAGCCGATCCAGATTGAGCGCAAGTGAATCCGCTCCCCGCCGAAGCTCGTAGCGCCAGGTGCGGTTGTCGCCAAACGGACCAGTGTTGGTTTTGGGCTGCCAGTTGCGCCGGGCCAGCGCGTCGCCGGGGACCCGACCATTACGTTCCCGAGTTACAATTCGATCGCCGTTATTGTCATCGACAATGATTGTCATCTGCCGGCGGCCGTCACCTTTGTGCGCTGCTTTCAGCGAGTCTACCAGTTTCATTACCAATTTGTCTCGTTCAGGGTCAGACAAACCGTCGATGCGATATGTACGTTCAATCTCACGAACCTCGTTCCCGTTGCGTTCAATGACCCGAACGTTCATTTCGTTTTCTGCAGACTTTGGCGTGGTTGATTTGGCTTTCTGCGCTGTGGCCAATCCACTAATACTACCGGCGAGCAGGAGGGCCGGAACGAACCGAGTCCAGATAAAAGCTGTTTTTTTCATGGTAAGAAATGGAATAAGCAAAGAAATAAACGGGCGGTAAGGAACGTACTGATCAGCCTGTTAAAGTTTGTTAACGCCCGGTTGATTCGTCTGAGCGTTTGTATTTTTACTGACCGTTCCAGCCGCTTTCTCCATAGATGGGAAAACGAAAGGAAGGTTGCATGCGTAGAAGAAAAAATGTCAAAACAACGGATACGATGGATTGTCGCGCTAATGACGGTAGGGTTGCTGGGCCTGGTTGGGCTGCAACTCTACTGGATTGCTAGTGCGTTACGACTCCAGCAGGAACAGTTTGCGTATAAAGTAACCGATGCGCTCCAGGAAGTTGTACGTACGCTGGAACGTCAGGAAATTCTGTACCAGACAAAACAACAGATTCATAGCCAGGAGCAGCAGGAGCGCCTGATGGCTATTGCCAAAAAAGACGAGAAAAAGACGCCTGCCAAAGCAGTTGAGTCAGCCCTGCCATCCCAACGGGAAAAACAGATTGCCAGCTCGTCGCGCTCCAGCTATACCAGTTCGCAGCCGGAGCGGCAGGTCAGTCAGCCCGCTACAGGCATAGCACCTGCCGGAGCTATGGTAGTACAGTCGGACGTACTGCATCCAACCGTTCGGCCCCTGACGACCGAGCAGATGATGATTGTTGAGGAGTTTTTCCGGCAGCAGGATGAGCTAATGGCGTTAGGCGACTGGCAGACCCGTTTGGCCCAGCAGCAGCAGTTTGACCGGTGGCTGGAGTACATCATGAACGATGAACTCCACCGGATCAACGAGCAGGTGGCGGCCAAATCGGCCAAACAGAAAGCCGATGCGCTGGCAACTAAAGAACGACTTCGACGTATCGCCCAGGCCAATAAAGCCCGGCGGAAAGATTCGATCGAGAAGGTATCAGCAGAGATGGCGGGCGTAAATAGACCCGCTAACATGAGCCAGGCCAAGGCCGAAGCACAGACGGATATGATCAAGGGTATGTTGAAAGGGCTGCTCATGTCCGATCGGCCCGTTGCAGACCGGGTCAATCGACTGGCCCTCGATACGTTACTCCGGCAGACGTTGATTGAGCGGGGTATTACAATTCCGTTCTCGTACGGTGTGCGGACGCGGCAACAGCCTAGTTTTCTGTTTACGTCGCTATCGGCGGAACCGGAACAACTAAATACCAACGGCTACAAGGCGGCCCTGTTCCCAAACAATCTGGTTGATACGGGTAACTACCTGTACGTGTATTTCCCGAACCAGAAGGCGTTTATTCTGGATCGGCTCGGTTTTACATTCGGGGCGTCGGTGGTGCTTATTCTGGTTATTCTGGCCTGTTTTTACATCGCGATCAGTACGATCGTGCAGCAGAAAAAGCTGGCCGATATCAAGAATGACTTCATCAACAATATGACCCACGAGTTCAAAACGCCGATTTCAACAATCTCGCTGGCCGTGGAAATGGTGCAGGAGCAATACGGTAATACGAGCCGGGAGTCCGTTCCGGAACCGGATCGATTAACGCGCTACATGGGGATTATCCGCGACGAAACCCGGCGACTGGGGTCGCACGTCGAAAAAGTCCTGCAAATGGCCCTATTGGATCGGGGCGAAATTCGCCTGAAATTGTCGCAGGTCAACATTCACGATGTTATCGAACGGGCGCTCAACACCATTGGCCTGCAGATTGAACAGCGGCAGGGCGAAGTGGATCTGGACTTTGAGGCCGAGAACGAAATCATTGAAGCCGACGATGTTCACCTGACCAACATCGTGTACAACCTGCTGGATAACGCTATCAAATATTCGCCGGACCGACTACACATTACGTTGCAGACCCGGAACCTGCCCGACGGCATTAGTATTACCGTGACTGACGAGGGACTGGGCATGACCAAGGAGCAAACGAACCGGATCTTTGAGAAATTCTATCGGGTGCCAACCGGTAACCGCCACGACGTAAAAGGCTTTGGACTCGGGTTGAGCTACGTCCGGAAAATGGTCGAAGAACACAATGGCCAGATTCGGGTAGAAAGCCAGCCCGGAAAAGGAAGCTCATTCGAAGTAATCTTACCATATAAAATTGTGAATGCGTGAATGAGTGATTGAGCGAATACCATTCGGAAAGATTTATTCACTCATTCACTCATTCTTTCAATCACTCATTGACTTATGCCAACCATTCTACTCGTCGAGGACGACCCCAACCTGGGGCAATTAGTTGAGGAATATCTGGAAATGAAAGGCTACCAGACCGACCGCGTGACGGATGGGAACCAGGGGCTGCAGCAGTTTATGGCGAAGCCGTATGACCTCTGCATCTTCGACGTTATGATGCCTAAGAAAGACGGCTTTACGCTGGCGAAGGAGGTGCGCATGTCGAACCGGGATGTGCCCATCATTTTCCTGACGGCCAAGTCGATGCAGGAAGATACTATTCAGGGCTTCAAGGTGGGGGGCGATGATTACGTAACGAAACCATTCAGCATGGAAGAACTGCTGCTGCGGATTCAGGCCATCCTGCGTCGGTATCAGCGAACCTCTGCTGACGGCGTGGTGGAGCCCACTACGTATCAGATTGGAACATTCTCGTTCGATTACCCGCATCAGTTACTTACGCAGACGGTTACGGGCGAAGATCCGCAGACGCAGAAGCTGACCAGCAAGGAGTCTGAACTTTTGAAACTGCTGGCCCAGAACCTGAACCAGCCCGTCAGCCGGAGCTTTGCGCTCAAGATGGTCTGGGGCGATGATTCGTATTTCAACGCCCGTAGTATGGATGTTTACATCACGAAACTTCGGAAATACCTGAAGAACGACACCGCCGTTCAACTCGTAAATGTGCACGGTGAAGGGTTTAAACTGATTAGTTAAGGAACAGACATCCGTTGTCGGGCGTTAGTTTTGTGGCAGCAGACACGTAACGTTTTGTCTGCCGCCCGATCACTTATGAATATTATTCGTCGTCCGCGCCGGAATCGTCAGTCGGCCGCCATTCGCGACATGGTGCAGGAAACGCGCCTGTCGGTTACTGATTTTATCCTGCCTGTGTTCATCATCGATGGGCAGAACGTACGTACTGAAGTTGCCTCTATGCCCGGTATTCACCGCTGGTCGCTGGATTTACTGCTGGAGGAAATTCAGGAATGTATGGATCTGGGCGTGAAGTCGTTCGACCTGTTTCCTAACATTACCGAATCGAAAAAAGACAAATACGCGACCGAGAGCTACAATCCCGATGGGCTGTACCTGAACGCCATCCGCGTCATCAAAGATCGTTTTCCGGACGCGTTAGTTATGACCGACGTAGCGATGGATCCCTATAGCTCCGACGGGCACGATGGTATTGTCGAGAATGGCAAAATTCTGAATGACCCGACGCTGGAGGTGTTGGGCAAGATGGCACTGGCGCAGGCACAGGCCGGAGCCGATATCGTTGGTCCGTCCGACATGATGGACGGCCGCGTGGGCTATATCCGGCAGGTACTGGATGAGGGAAATTTCCACGACGTAGCAATCATGGCCTACACCGCTAAATACGCTAGTGCGTTCTACGGTCCATTCCGCGACGCGCTGGATTCGGCACCCAAGTTTGGCGATAAGAAAACGTACCAGATGAACCCGGCCAACAGCCGCGAAGCCATGATCGAAGCTCAGCTCGATTTCGCCGAAGGTGCCGATTTTCTGATGGTAAAGCCTGCATTAGCGTACCTGGATATCATCAAATTACTGAACGATAATTTCCACCTGCCCATCACAGCCTATAACGTGAGTGGCGAGTATGCCATGATCAAAGCGGCCGCTCAACGGGGCTGGCTTGATGGCGACCGCGCCATGATGGAAACGTTACTATCCATTAAACGGGCCGGTGCTACGTCAATTCTAACGTACTTTGCGAAGGAAGCCGCCCGCCTTTTATGAGCAAAATTTTAATTCGCAACGCCCGCTTAGTTAACGAGAATCAGATTACCGAAACCGACGTTCTGATCGAAAACGGACTTATTGCCCGTATTCAGGCTGGATTATCGGACGAAGGTATTTCACAGGTAATCGACGCCAGAGGACAATACCTGTTACCCGGTGTTATCGATGATCAGGTCCATTTCCGGGAGCCGGGTCTGACCCATAAAGCTACCATTCAATCAGAGTCGCGGGCAGCTGTGGCGGGTGGGGTTACCACATTTATGGAAATGCCCAATACCGTACCCAACGCGCTGACACAGGAATTGCTGGCCGATAAGTACGAGATTGCGGCTCGGACATCGATGGCGAACTACTCCTTCTTTATGGGGGCGTCGAACGATAACCTCGATGAGGTGCTACGCACGGATCCGAAATCTGTCTGTGGCATCAAAGTCTTTATGGGCTCATCGACGGGCAACATGCTGGTCGATAAAGAGCAGGTGCTGGAAGACCTGTTCCGACAAAGTCCGATGCTTGTTGCGACCCACTGCGAAGACGAAGCAACGATTCGCGCCAATACGGAACGCTACCGGAATTTATACGGTGATTCGGCACCCGCAGCCATTCATCCCCTGATTCGATCGGAGGAGGCCTGTCTGCTGTCGTCGTCACTGGCGGTCAATCTGGCCAAGCGGCACAACGCCCGGCTGCACATTCTGCACATTACCACCGCCGACGAACTGTCGTTGTTCCGGAATGACATTCCGCTGTCGGAAAAACGGATCACATCCGAGGTATGCGTCCACCACCTGTGGTTCGACAGCCGGGACTACCTTACGTTAGGTAATCAGATCAAGTGCAATCCGGCGATCAAGGCTGCCCACCATAAGGAGGCTTTACTGACCGCGCTGCTCGACGACCGGCTGGACATTATCGCTACCGATCACGCACCCCATACCTGGTCCGAGAAACAGCAATCTTATTGGCAGGCTCCGTCTGGTCTGCCGCTGGTGCAGCACCCGTTGCTGCTGATGCTGGATTTTGTAGCGCAGGGAAAACTGCCGATCGAGACCGTTGTCCGGAAAATGAGCCACGCACCCGCCGACTGTTTCCAGATCGACCGGCGAGGCTACGTACGCGAAGGCTATTGGGCCGACCTAGTCCTGGTGGACACGCAGCAGCCAACAACCGTAAAAAAGGAGAATATCCTGTATCAGTGTGGCTGGTCGCCCCTGCTGGGCCATACCTTCGGCTCGACCGTAACGCACACGCTGGTGTCTGGTGAACTAGTCTATCAGGAGGGCCGTTTCTTGGCCGATCGGGCGGGAGAGCGGTTGGCGTTTTCCCGGTAGCGAAAATTTTTTCACCAAAGACTTGCGCAAAGGTAGTTTCATATATTACCTTTGCAGTCCCAAGAGTAAGGGAAACGAGCTGCCGAAGTGGTGAAATTGGTAGACACGCACGTTTCAGGGGCGTGTGTCTTTACGGACATGCGAGTTCGAGTCTCGCCTTCGGCACAAAGAAAAGCCTGTAAATCGTTGATTTGCAGGCTTTTGCTATTTATTAATGTTATGATTAGTATTGATGATTCAGCAATGATAATCATAATAGTACTGTAGTTCAATAAGTTATTTCTAAATTTAAGAATAAGACACGAACATAATAAGTAGTTCGTGCTTATGTTTTTCGCTATCCCAATTAATTTTAAAAGAACCTAATATTTCACAAGTAATGAATCAGTCTGAGATAGTTGACAAGCTTAACGAGCTTCTTAATTTACCTGCAGAAACTGAGATTGTCGAATTCAAAGCTGCCCAGAATAATTTTGACTTCAGTAAGATAGGTAAATATTTTTCAGCTATCAGTAATGAAGCGAATTTGAAGGATGTTCGAGAAGGATGGCTGGTATTTGGTGTTGAGAATAAGAATAGAACCGTTGTTGGGTCTTTATACCGCTCGAATAGACCCGACTTAGACCATTTGAAGGGAGAAATAGCTCAAAAGACAACGAATGGTATAACTTTTATCGAAATATACGAAGTTACAATGCCAGGGGGTAGGGTAGTCATGTTCCAAATACCTGCAGCACCTCGTGGTTTACCAGTAGCTTGGGAAGAGATGGTGAAGAACAGTGCCCCTTAAATCTCGAAAAAATTGAACGTATTAGAAAGCAAGCGGCTGATTTAGACTGGAGTGCAGCTGTATGCAATGGAGCTACTTTGTCTGATTTAGATCCTGAAGCTATTAACCAAGCGAGAGAAAATTATAAGAATAAAAATCCCCATTTATCTGATGAAGTTGATAGTTGGGATGCTCAAACTTTTTTGAATAAAGCGAAACTGACTATTCAAGGGCAGATTACTCGCACAACAATATTACTTCTAGGCAGGACAGAAGCAAGCCATTTTTTAAGTCCAGCAGTGGCTCAAATTACTTGGGTGCTAAAGGATCGTGACGGTATAGAGCAAAGCTATCAACATTTTAGTTGTCCATATCTTTTGTCAGTACAGGAGGTGTATCAAAATATTCGAAATTTGTAGTGCTCCCCTAAACTTGGACAGTAGTGATAAGTGTAAAACCAATAACTTAGACCTACAAAATGTCCAACCATGGCCAAAACAACTCGGCGTGTTCACGACGCCCAATTCAAGACCAAAGTGGTCTTGGAAACATTAAAGGGGCACAGAACACTGGCTCAACTCAGCAGCGAATTTGGCATTCATCCCACCCAAATTACCCAGTGGAAACAACAAGCCTTAGAGGGATTACCCACTCTGTTCAATGGGCCGGCAAATCCGTCAATTCCCGACCACGAACGGGAGCAGATCGAAGCCCCTTTGTTTCAACAAATCGGGCAACTCAAAGTCGAGAACGATTACCTCAAAAAAAAATTACGAACCAGTTAGTCGGTGATCGAAGACAATTGATCGATCCTACTCATGATCGGTTAAGTATTAGCCAACAGTGTGATTTACTGGACATCGCTCGCGCCAGCTACTACTATCAGCCCTTGGGTGAGTCAATAGCGAACCTGGCGTTAATGGCACGGATCGACAAACTCTTCACTGACCGGCCAGAGCTGGGCGTTCGCCGAATGCAGCAAGAACTAACCACAGCAGAATTTCCCGTAAACCTAAAACGTGTACGGCGGTTGATGCGGCTTATGAGCCTGGAAGCGATCTATCCTAAACCAAATTTATCAAAGCCTGCTGAAGGGCATCAAATTTACCCTTATCTATTAAAGGATGTGGCTATTGAAGGGGCTAACCATGTTTGGTCTGTAGTGCTCCCCTAAACTTGGACAGTAGTGATAAGTGTAAAACCAATAACTTAGACCTACAAAATGTCCAACCATGGCCAAAACAACTCGGCGTGTTCACGACGCCCAATTCAAGACCAAAGTGGTCTTGGAAACATTAAAGGGGCACAGAACACTGGCTCAACTCAGCAGCGAATTTGGCATTCATCCCACCCAAATTACCCAGTGGAAACAACAAGCCTTAGAGGGATTACCCACTCTGTTCAATGGGCCGGCAAATCCGTCAATTCCCGACCACGAACGGGAGCAGATCGAAGCCCCTTTGTTTCAACAAATCGGGCAACTCAAAGTCGAGAACGATTACCTCAAAAAAAAATTACGAACCAGTTAGTCGGTGATCGAAGACAATTGATCGATCCTACTCATGATCGGTTAAGTATTAGCCAACAGTGTGATTTACTGGACATCGCTCGCGCCAGCTACTACTATCAGCCCTTGGGTGAGTCAATAGCGAACCTGGCGTTAATGGCACGGATCGACAAACTCTTCACTGACCGGCCAGAGCTGGGCGTTCGCCGAATGCAGCAAGAACTAACCACAGCAGAATTTCCCGTAAACCTAAAACGTGTACGGCGGTTGATGCGGCTTATGAGCCTGGAAGCGATCTATCCTAAACCAAATTTATCAAAGCCTGCTGAAGGGCATCAAATTTACCCTTATCTATTAAAGGATGTGGCTATTGAAGGGGCTAACCATGTTTGGTCAACGGATATAACATACATTCCCATGGCCAACGGCTTCTTGTATTTATGTGCAGTCATCGACTGGTATACCCGATTTGTGCTGAGTTGGCGTTTATCGAATACTTTATTAGTTGATTTTTGCCTTGATGCTTTACAGGACGCGCTGAAGCAATGGGGTAAGCCTCAGATTTTTAATACTGATCAAGGTAGCCAATTTACCAGTCCACGTTTTTTAGCCCCCTTGCAAGCGGCTGGAATACAAATCAGTATGGATGGCAAAGGACGAGCTATCGACAATATTTTTATCGAGCGACTGTGGCGAACAGTCAAATACGAACATATCTATTTACATGCTTACCCGGACGGTTTAGCTTTGGAACGCGGTTTAGCGAAGTACTTCCATTTTTACAATTATGGTCGTAAACACCAGTCTCTGGATTACCAAACCCCAGCCCAATGGTATATTGAGGGTGGAAAGGGGAAGAAAAATACAATTTCTCAGACGGCTGGTATCATCTTAAATTGACCCGCTAACTGTCCAACAGTTGGGGAGCACCATCACTTACGGTACATGTATAACGCTGATGAGACTAGACTACTTCCTGATATAGTTGATCAGTATGATTCCTTCAATATTCGAGAAGCTCTAAATAATTGTATTGCTCATCAGGATTACACTAGAGGGGGTAAGATAAATATAGTTGAAAGAGAAGATGGTTATTTGATCTTTAGTAATCTAGGCCAATTCATTCCTGGGTCTGTAGAAAAAGTACTATTAGACGACTCACCACCCGAAAATTACCGCAATCCCTTTTTAGCTCAAGCTATGGTGAACCTAAAAATGATAGATACGATTGGGAGCGGTATTCGTCGAATATTTATTAATCAGAAGAAAAAGTTCTTTCCAATGCCGGATTATGATCTTACCGATGGTAGAGTGAAAGTTACGCTAACAGGTAGAGTACTGGACATGGACTATGCGCAAGTTTTGGCACGTAATCCAAATCTTGGCTTATTGGAGATAATTATGCTAGATAAGCTACAAAAGCACAAACCTCTAAATGACAATGAGGTACGAATATTAAAGAAGCAAGGATTAGTCGAAGGTCGGAGAAACAACTTACACATTTCTAAGCGAGTAGCTCAAACAACGGGCCAAGAAGTAGAATACTCGTTAGCTAGAGGAATGGATGATGAGTATTATAAAACGATGATTCTGCAGCATTTAGAACAATTTGGTAAGTCTAATCGCAATGACATAGAACGAATGGTTTTACAAAAGCTACCAGAATCACTTAATCAGGATCAGAAACAACATAAAGTGAAAAATTTACTACAATCGCTACGTTTGGATGGCTTAATCTATGTGGATGATAATAGAGAATGGCGTCTTGAGAGACGTAGATTGAGTAATTAGCCTATATGGTTTTGATCGTTTTTGGACGTTATGGAAGAGGTGTTAGACGAGTTTAGACGAGTTTAGACGAGTTTAGACGAGTTCAAATGTCATTTTTTTTGTAAGATATTGATAGTGAGCCGTCTAGCTTTATATTTGTTTGGTAGCTTTAGACGACGATTAGACTGTATTTGTTGCAATGATGATTTAGAACTAGCTGCTATATTTACAAGAATGCATCTATTTTAAGATCAATGCCTAGAACTTATAACTCCCATGAATATATACGTATTCCGGGGTTAAGGTACAAAACGAATTATAATATTAAGATGGTAAGAAGATGTTAACAGTGAATTCCCAGATGGTAAGAGAATAGTAGCCAAAAATGCACTCATGAATTCTTTGTGGTCATTTTTTGACTGCGTGACATGCGAGTTTGAGTCTCGCCTATAGTGATCCCGCTTTTTTGTACCACTCCTTAAGCTTGTCGGAATGGTTGCTAACTTAGTCAACCATGAAAGCAAAAAGTCGTCGTCAGTTCACCTCCGAGTTCAAGGTGAAGGTCGTCTTAGAAGTACTCCGTCAGGACAAGACGCTCAATCAGATCGCTAGCGAACACGAGTTGCATCCACAGTTAGTGCAGACTTGGAAACAGGCATTTATGGCCGCTGTCCCACAACTATTCGACCAACAGAAGAGGGCTGAAAAGCCCGTTGTCGATGAAACAGGGCCTTTATACGAACAGATTGGACGGCTCCAGATGGAGCTAACCTGGCTCAAAAAAAAATTAGCGACCAACCCCTAAGCCAGCGAAGAGCCATGATTGAGCGCTCCAATACCGAATTGAGTCTCCGCCGACAGTGCTGGCTGTTAAGTGTCAGTCGGGCCGGTCTGTCCTATCAACCTACTCCCGTTGATGATCAAACTTTACAGATCATGCGCCGATTAGACGAATGATGGTGCTCCCCAACTGTTGGACAGTTAGCGGGTCAATTTAAGATGATACCAGCCGTCTGAGAAATTGTATTTTTCTTCCCCTTTCCACCCTCAATATACCATTGGGCTGGGGTTTGGTAATCCAGAGACTGGTGTTTACGACCATAATTGTAAAAATGGAAGTACTTCGCTAAACCGCGTTCCAAAGCTAAACCGTCCGGGTAAGCATGTAAATAGATATGTTCGTATTTGACTGTTCGCCACAGTCGCTCGATAAAAATATTGTCGATAGCTCGTCCTTTGCCATCCATACTGATTTGTATTCCAGCCGCTTGCAAGGGGGCTAAAAAACGTGGACTGGTAAATTGGCTACCTTGATCAGTATTAAAAATCTGAGGCTTACCCCATTGCTTCAGCGCGTCCTGTAAAGCATCAAGGCAAAAATCAACTAATAAAGTATTCGATAAACGCCAACTCAGCACAAATCGGGTATACCAGTCGATGACTGCACATAAATACAAGAAGCCGTTGGCCATGGGAATGTATGTTATATCCGTTGACCAAACATGGTTAGCCCCTTCAATAGCCACATCCTTTAATAGATAAGGGTAAATTTGATGCCCTTCAGCAGGCTTTGATAAATTTGGTTTAGGATAGATCGCTTCCAGGCTCATAAGCCGCATCAACCGCCGTACACGTTTTAGGTTTACGGGAAATTCTGCTGTGGTTAGTTCTTGCTGCATTCGGCGAACGCCCAGCTCTGGCCGGTCAGTGAAGAGTTTGTCGATCCGTGCCATTAACGCCAGGTTCGCTATTGACTCACCCAAGGGCTGATAGTAGTAGCTGGCGCGAGCGATGTCCAGTAAATCACACTGTTGGCTAATACTTAACCGATCATGAGTAGGATCGATCAATTGTCTTCGATCACCGACTAACTGGTTCGTAATTTTTTTTTGAGGTAATCGTTCTCGACTTTGAGTTGCCCGATTTGTTGAAACAAAGGGGCTTCGATCTGCTCCCGTTCGTGGTCGGGAATTGACGGATTTGCCGGCCCATTGAACAGAGTGGGTAATCCCTCTAAGGCTTGTTGTTTCCACTGGGTAATTTGGGTGGGATGAATGCCAAATTCGCTGCTGAGTTGAGCCAGTGTTCTGTGCCCCTTTAATGTTTCCAAGACCACTTTGGTCTTGAATTGGGCGTCGTGAACACGCCGAGTTGTTTTGGCCATGGTTGGACATTTTGTAGGTCTAAGTTATTGGTTTTACACTTATCACTACTGTCCAAGTTTAGGGGAGCACTACAAATGGTATGTCGAACATCCTGATCTAGGCCATCGTCGGCTGGTGGTTCTTTTGAATCAGGAGGGCTGGGTGGTAAATATTAAGCGCGTGCGTCGTCTACGGGCCTTAATGGGTCTGGAAACACAGTTCCCTAAACCTAATCTATCCAAACCGGGTGTGCCTCGACAACGCTTTTTCTATCTACTACGTGGTTTGGTCATTGATCGCATTCACCAAGTGTGGGCAACGGATATTACATACATTCCTATGCCCAAAGGCTTTTTTTATGTGATGGCCATCTTGGATTTACACAGTCGCTATGTCTTGCATTGGCAGTTGAGCAATACGCTGGAAGCAGGCTGGTGCATCGATACCTTGCGACAGAGTCTACGACAATGGGGCAAACCACAGATCTTCAATACGGATCAGGGGAGTCAGTTTACCAGTGATGACTTTATTGCTGTATTAGTAGGGCATGAGATCGCCATCAGTTGGGATGGCAAAGGGCGAGCTTTGGATAATATCTACGTGGAACGCTTCTGGCGAACGCTAAAATACGAAGATGTTTATTTGCGCAACTACCAAACTGGCAGTGAACTTCGAGCGGGTTTAACCAAGTACTTTCGCTATTACAATCACCAACGACCTCACCAGTCATTAGGCTATCGGACACCGGCAGCGGTATTGATGGAGGGGAAGGAGAAACAACATATATCTCTCAACTAATCATTTCGTTTAGCCAAATGGTGGTACAGAGAATGGGGTACACTATACGCCTTCGGCACAAAGAAAAGCCTGTCAGCAACCGCTGACAGGCTTTTTGCTTTTACTTCCGCACCTGCGGGAATTGGGAAATACGCAGATTGGTACAGCCATAGGGTATCAGAATGAGTTCTTCGTCCTCTTTCGCTGTTTCCAATCCGTAAATGAAACTGTAAGGGACCGTACCAGTCATGTCGTTGTATAACTGCCAGGAGGGAATCCGGCGGCCTTTGGTACGTATCTGTAGGGGAGCACCCTCCGGATTCCAGGGGAACGAACTAATAGCCCCTTTTTTCTCCACTACGTACTGCGCTTGCAGTTGATCGTCCTTTGTCTCAATCAGGCCGTAGTTCCAGGGTGTTGTCGGGCGAATTTCATCGTACGAAGCGCCGTACGCAACAGGGTCTTTATCATTCTTCACAGCCTCAACTTTTTCGCCAATCTTCAGGGCGTAGGTAAGAGGACCGCGCTCAACCGACTTCGAATTCTCGAACCAGGTGTTGGTGAAAATGTGCATCGGTAGAGTCAGCTCGACTACATCGCCCGATTTCCAGGTGCGGTTGATCGCGACGATCTGATTGCCTTCGCTTTCTTTCCAGACGGTACCGTTTATTTTGATCGTTCCTTTTTTGCACCAGGTGGGAATGCGGAGGTGGAACGGAAACGTAGCCGCTTTAGCCTTCTTATCGAGCGATAGGGTGAACCGAATCATTTCGTCGAACGGGTAATTGGTTTCTTCCCGGAATGTAACGGGTATTCCGTTTGCCACGCGGGCGGTTACCTCACTGGATGAGTACACCAGCGCGGCAAGCCCCTTATCGGCCGTGGCGTACCATAAGTTCTGAACGAGCTTCGGCCAGCCCTGATGCATGTTGGAGGTGCAGCAAGGGTAACCCGTTAACAAGCCAAAGCAGACATCCGTACCACCGTGATTATCGCCGAAGTTGCGCGGATGCCGGGTAGACATAACCTGATTCGCCTGCTGGAAGTACTGACGACGCATGAAATCATCCGACACCTGCGTGGGCAGCGCGTTGAAGGCAACCTTCTCCAACTGGTCGGCGTAGGCAACGTCGCCCGTAATGGCAAGCGTACTTTCCAGCGAAAACATCATTTCTACGGCAGAGCACAACTCCGATCCCTGGGTTGGGTCGTTACCGTGCAGCGCTTCATCCCCACCGTACAGCCCGTGCGCCATACCGTTGAATTTGCGGAGGTCGGCAAAGCCTTTCCGGGTTGCTGTTACGTATTTCTCTTCCGGGTGATGCTGGTAATAAATAAGGGGCTCCTTGATGCCCTGCGCCAGGTTGACACAGTGAATGCTGCCTTTGCGGGATAGCAGATCGGTATTCAGGAAGGCGTCGGTATAGTCGAACGTCTGTTTGTGAATCAGATCGCCCAGGTCCAGCAGGAATTTGTCGCCGGTAATGTTGTATAGCCAGTATACGACCATGAGGTTGTCGCCACCCCGGTAGCGGGCCCAGTATGTCCAATGGTCGAGCGGTTTCTTCGGTAACTCGTTCAGTTGATACCGGAAGTAGTTCGTCATTAGTTTAACAACCCGTTGGTCGCCCGTAGCTGAATAGTATTGTTTCAGAATTTTGAGCATGACCATCTTGGGCCACCAGTCGCGGCTATTGTCGCGTTGAATACCGGGCTCGGGGCCATAATCTTTCTCGGGACCAAAATAGCCGTCGGGCTGCTGGCTGTTCAGCGCCCACTCAACCCAGGGCTTGGTTTTGGCAATCAGTGCTGGGTCGTTCAGGATGTAAGCCAGTGGGAGAAGTCCGTCGATCCAGTAGGGGCCGCGCTCCCACTGATCCCCATCGCCACCCAGCCATCCGTTACGCTGCCCCATCACCAGTGGGTAAAGCTCATCCAGCTTTCCCGTCGCGCCGTCCTTCTGCCGAACCAGCATGTCGTGCAGCCAGCCCTGCGGTTTAATAGCGCCCAGTGGCAGCTCGATGTAGGGATTAGGCCGTAGCGGGGACCGGTTATTGAGGTAAGCAGCAGGGGAGGAATTCGCCGTTTTGACCTGCCCCATCGAGGTTAGGGCGAGACCAAGAACAAGAAAAGGTAAAGTAACTTTTCGTAGCATAAAGTCTTTGTAGAACGTATGACCGCTGTTTTCGGAATAGATACTGACACAGAAGAGAGTTAAACCAAGCCGAATTTTACCCTAACTAGTAGTCAAGAACTGATTACCTGCTACGTATGAAGTACATTTTCTGGATATCCCTGGTACTGCTGAGTACCGAACTGTTCGCGCAAAATCAATGGACTACCCAAAAAGCCAACGACTGGTATAAAAAGCAGGGCTGGGTGCGGGGCTGTAACTTCCAGCCCAGTACGGCCATCAACCAGCTCGAAATGTTCCAGGCTGCTACGTTCGATCCGCAAACGATTGATAAAGAACTCGGCTGGGCCGAGGAATTGGGCCTGAACGCCATGCGGGTGTACTTGCACCATGTTGCCTGGACGAGCGATCAGGCAGGTTTCAAAAAACGGCTCGACCAATATCTCCAGATTGCCAATAAGCACGGAATCAAGACGATCCTGGTCTTTTTCGACGACTGCTGGAATGACGAATACCATCCCGGTAAACAACCCGAACCGAAGCCGGGCGTGCACAACAGCGGCTGGGTCCGTGATCCGGGCTCTATGCTGCTGAACCACCCGGATAGTCTGCCCGTGCTGGAAAAGTACGTGAAAGACGTCATGACGACGTTTAAAAACGACGACCGCATTCTGCTCTGGGATCTGTACAACGAACCCGGCAACAGTGGATATCTGAATAAAAGTCTGCCCTTGCTGAAAGCCGTATTCGGCTGGGCGCGGCAGGTTAATCCCTCCCAACCCGTTAGCGCGGGGGTCTGGAACTGGGATGCCGGTTTCGACGACCTGAACAAATTCCAACTCGAAAACTCGGACGTTGTGACGTATCATCACTACTTATACATCGATCAGCACAAAAAACGAATTGACGAGCTCCGGGCTTACAAGCGGCCACTGATCTGTACGGAATATATGGCCCGCCGGAACGGAAGCCTGTTTCAGACGATTGTGCCCATGCTGAAACAGGAAAACGTTGGTGCCATCAACTGGGGATTTGTGTCGGGAAAAACCAACACCATTTTTGCCTGGAATATGCCCATGCCGGATGGCAAGGAGCCCGAATTGTGGTTTCACGACATTTACCGGCGGGACAAAACGCCTTTCAGTCAGGACGAGATCAATAAAATAAAAGCGTTAACCGGGAAAAAATAGCCCACGAACGGTCGTATTTGGTAAAATAACCAACGAATGCATGAAGAAAAGGCTTTTCGCTTTATCGTTTCCTGTTCTTGCTCTGGCTGCAGTGGGCCTTCTTAAGCGCGTTGGCAATGATCAGCCCAGACCCAATGCCAGTCGTCGGCCCAATATTATTTTAATCATGGCCGACGACCTGGGTTTTTCGGATCTGGGCTGTTATGGCGGGGAAATCAGGACACCGAATATCGATTTTCTGGCGCAGAACGGCATCCGCTACACGCAGTTTTACAATACGTCCCGTTGCTGCCCAACCCGGGCATCGCTGCTGACGGGGCTGTATAACCACCAGGCGGGTATCGGCAAAATGACCGATGCGGAGAACGAACCGGGTTATCAGGGCCACCTGACCGACAATGCTGTTACCTTGGCTGAAGTGCTGAAGACGGCGGGCTATCAGACGGCAATGTCCGGAAAGTGGCACGTATCGAACACCAACGGACAGAAAAATCCGCAGGATCAGCTGGACTGGCTGAACCATCAGAAAGATTTCGGCGACTTCTCGCCCCTCAGCCAGTATCCAACCAGCCGGGGCTTCGATAAATTCTTCGGCAACATCTGGGGGGTAGTCGATTTCTTCGATCCGTTCAGCCTGGTGAGTGGTACCAAGCCGATCAAGAGTGTTCCGAAGAATTATTACCATACGGATGCGATCAACGATACGGCGGTGGCCTACATCAATAGTTACGCAAAATCGGACGCGCCGTTTTTTATGTACGTGGCGCATACCGCCCCCCATTGGCCGCTGATGGCGCCGGATGAGGAGATCGAGAAATATAAAGACACGTACAAAGATGGCTGGGATGCCATTCGCGAAGCACGGTACCAGAAAATGATCAAGCTCGGGCTGATCGACCCGGCTAAAACGAAGCTGTCAAAGCGCTGGAAAGACGATCTGACCTGGGCAAATAACCCGGATAAGGAGTGGGACGCCCGAGCCATGGCGGTTCACGCGGCTATGATTGATCGGATGGATCAGGGGATCGGGCGCATACTGGACGCGCTGCGGAAAAACGGCCAACTCGACAATACGCTGGTTCTATTCCTGTCAGACAATGGGGCAAGTCCGGAAAACAGCGCGGCTTACGGTCCCGGCTTCGACCGCCCAAACCAGACCCGCGACGGTCGCCCGATTTCGTATGATCTGAAAAAACGGGATATGCCCGGTCCGGAGACGGTATATGCATCCATTGGTCAACGCTGGGCTAACGTAGCAAACACGCCTTACCAATACTGGAAAGCCGAATCCTACGAAGGAGGTGTTCGGACGCCCTTGGTCGCCTTCTGGCCGAAAGGCATTACGGCGAAGAAAGGCAGCTTCAGCCCGCAGATGGGCCACGTTATGGATTTTATGGCGACTTTCGTTGAGATGGCTGGTGCAACCTATCCTAAATCGTACAAAGGCCACACGATCACGCCAACGACGGGGCTCAGCTTAATGCCTTCGTTCAAACAGAAAGCGGCTACTGGCCACCAAACTCTTTTTAACGAACACTTTAACGCCCGCTATGCCCGCTCGGGAAACTGGAAGCTTGTTGCTGCTGGCACTGACACGACCTGGAAATTATTCAATCTGGATAACGACCAAACCGAAACCGAGAACGTAGCGTCCCGCCACCCGGAAAAAGTTCGGGAGCTGGAAGGCAAATGGAAACAGTGGGCTAAAACGCACCAGGTTTTGCCCAAGCCAGGTAAAAAATAGAGTACGAAAAATAGCCTGTCAGCAAAAACGGCGATGGATGACCACCGCCGTTTTTGCATTTCTTGGCACGTAATACTTAGCTCTTCGCTTTACCGGAATCCAGGAACGAAACAAATTGCTGGATACTTCGGTCGTAATTTTTAGGGGCTACCAGTAGCTTGCCGTCACTGTCGACCAGGCAATAGTGCGGCTGGGCATTGTTATTGTATTTCGTGATCTGCAAATCGGCGTTTTGTGCACCGATGGTTTTCTTCACTTTCCCGTCGTAGGTCGACGTGTACCACTCGCTTTCGGGGAGTTCTGTTTTGTCGTCGACGTAGAGCGCCACAACAACGAAATCATTGTTCAGGCGGGACAATACCGCCGGGTCAGACCAAACGCGGGCTTCCATTTCGCGGCAGTTTACGCAGCCATGACCCGTGAAATCAATGAAAACTGGTTTATTGGTTTTCTTCGCGTAAGCCAGCGCTTGTTTGTAATCGAAGAACCCTTGTAGACCGTGCGGCAGATGAAAGAGATCCGCGTATTTGGGAGTTTCTCCAAGCTGATTGGCTGGTGCAGCACCTACCGTTTGCTGGCTCGTTAGATTGAAATCCTGGGACGTTTCTGGAGGAAGATAACCCGAAAGGGCTTTCAGCGGAGCACCCCATAGACCCGGAATCATGTACACAACGAATGCGAATGTAACGATAGCCATCAGCAGACGGGGTACGCTAACGGACGCCATCGGACTATCGTGTGGTAGCTTTAGTTTGCCAAGGAAGTAGAAACCGATCAGCGAGAAAATCACGATCCAGAACGACAGGAACACTTCACGGTCGAGCAGACCCCAGTGGTAGACCTGGTCGGCAATACTCAAAAATTTAAGGGCTAATGCCAGCTCCAGGAAGCCCAGAATGACTTTTACCGAGTTCAGCCAGCCACCCGATTTTGGCATGCTTTTGAGCCATTGCGGAAAAGCGGCAAACAACGTGAATGGAATCGCAAAGGCCGACGAGAAGGCTGTCATCCCAATAATCGGTTTGACTACTTCGCCACCCGCCGAAGCGACCAATAGGCTGCCTACGATCGGGCCGGTGCAGGAAAAAGACACCAGCACCAGTGTAAACGCCATAAAGAATACGCCACCCAGACCACCACGTTCGGCCCGCGCGTCGGCGCCGTTCACAATAGAGCTGGGCAGAACAATTTCAAACAGGCCCAGGAAAGACAGGGCGAAAAAGACGAAAATAACGAAGAAAAGGACGTTCGGAAGCCAGTGCGTACTGACGAAGTTGGCAAAGGCGGGGCCATTGATCCGTGATACCACCGTACCGACCAGGACGTAGATACCAATAATCGATGCGCCAAATAGTAACGCTTTCCAACGACCGCCCTGTTGATTCGTGAAAAAGCTCACTGTCATCGGAATGATCGGGAACACGCAGGGCGTCAGCAGAGCGAGTAGGCCCGACAGAAAAGCCGCCACAATGAACCCCGTCATGGACGTATCCGTCGGCTCGGTGCCAGCGGCTGCTACGGCGTCAAGTGCAGCGGTGGGGGCCTGGGCTGCCTCCTGAATCGTTGGTGTTGTGTCTCCCTCCGTAGCGGTCAGCGCCGGAACGTCGGTCGTATTAGCCGCAACGACCGTCTGCGACGAAGGAGCCGTGACCACAGACGCTGTCTGAGGAGCCGAGGCAACGGCGGTTGTAGTGCTGGCCGGACCAGCCGTTACGGTCAAGCCTGTGATTGTAAAATCGTCGTTACCGGGAATACACTGCCCATCGTCGTCAGTACAGACTTGGTAGTCGATGTTTCCCGTGATAACTGGTTTCTCTTTTAGGATTTTTACCCGCTGCACGAACTGGGCGGGGCCATGCATGAGGTACACATCGCCCTCAAAAACCTCCTCAAATTTCGTGTCAACCTTGCTGGTAGGTTTGATCGCGCCCACCAGTTCGTACGTATCGTTTTTGGTGAAGCTGATAACGGTGGGCAGCGGCCCGTCAATTTTGGGGTTAACCTGCGACGAGTAAATGTGGTAACCGCTTTTGATGCTGGCCGTAAATTTCAGATCGACAATGTCGCCAACCTTGGCTGACGATTTGGCGGGAGCGTATGTCCAGCTGGCCGGTTTAAGAATCTGAGCAGTTGCTGCAACGCTGATCAGCAGGCCCACAACAAGCGCAAAAAATGATTTCATACCGCTTTGGGTAAGTGTTGATTTGTTGGAACAACAAGTTTTGGGCAAAAACATTTCCAAAACTAGACCATCCTGGTGGGTGTACCAGTAAAGAACCGTAAATTAATGGATCGATAGCGGAATTATCCCGAGCGGAGAGGGGCAAAATTCTCATTCAGCGTATCTGAATAAGCTGTACTTTTGTATAGCCAAAATTGCTTTTAGCCAATTGACTATGACAACCGCTACAACATCGGCCCGCGATACCCAGATTTTTGATCTGATTGCCAAAGAACAACACCGGCAGGAGTCGGGCATTGAACTGATTGCCTCCGAAAACTTCGTATCTCCACAGGTGATGGAAGCCGCAGGCAGTGTCCTGACCAACAAATACGCCGAAGGTCTTCCCGGCAAACGGTATTATGGTGGTTGTGAGGTTGTCGATCAGGTTGAGCAGATCGCGATTGACCGGGCGAAAGAGCTGTTTGGTGCTACGTGGGTAAACGTGCAGCCGCACTCGGGCGCACAGGCCAACACGGCCGTTTTCCTGGCCTGTCTGCAGCCTGGCGATACGATCCTGGGCTTTAACCTGTCGCACGGTGGTCACCTAACGCATGGTTCGCCAGTAAACATTTCGGGTAAATACTTCCGCCCAACGTTCTACGGCGTTGAGGAGGAGACCGGCACGATCAACTACGACGTAGTGGAAGAAACCGCTAAGCGGGAAAAGCCAAAAATGCTGATCTGTGGTGCCTCGGCCTACAGCCGCGACTGGGATTACGTCCGGCTGCGTGCCATTGCCGACGAAGTAGGTGCTATTCTGCTGGCCGACGTATCGCACCCGGCGGGCCTGATCGCGAAGGGCTTGCTGAATGATCCACTCGCTCATGCACATATTGTAACGACAACGACGCATAAAACGCTGCGGGGTACACGGGGGGGGATGATCATGATGCGGAATGATTTTGAAAACCCATTCGGCGTTAAAACAATAAAAGGGGAAACCCGCCTGATGTCATCACTGCTGGATTCGGGCGTTTTCCCCGGTACGCAGGGTGGACCGTTGGAACACATTATTGCTGCCAAAGCGGTTGCGTTCGGCGAGGCACTGACCGACGATTTCTACGACTATGCCGTGCAGGTAAAAGCGAACGCGCAGGCTATGGCCAACGCGTTTACGAGCCGGGGTTATAAAATTATTTCGGGCGGAACGGACAACCACCTGATGCTGATTGATCTGCGCTCGAAAGGTCTAACGGGTAAATTGGCTGAAAATACGCTTATTAAAGCTGATATCACGATCAACAAAAACATGGTACCGTTCGACGATAAATCGCCGATGGTTACGTCGGGGATGCGTGTTGGTACGGCAGCCATGACAACCCGCGGTCTGAAAGAATCGGACATGGAGCAGATTGTCGTATATATTGACCGCGTGTTGATGAACCACGACGACGACGCTACGCTGGCGACCGTAAAAGAGGAAATCAACGAGTGGATGAAAGCTTTCCCGCTCTATAAAAGTTAATTTTGAATGAATGAGTGAATAAGCGAATATCTTCCGGCAGCACAATACGTGCGTCAGCCTATTCACTCAATCACCGCACCGGCGGCCCGGTCAATCACTCAATCACTCATTCATTAATTCGATGCCACTAGACCAATTGACCGACGAAGAAATTGATTCGGAAGGCAAAGAGATGTCCTTTCTGGATCATCTTGAAGAACTTCGCTGGCACATTATCCGAGCCGCCGGGGCTATCCTGGTGTTTATGATCGTTGCCTTTATCTTCATTGAAGAAATCTTTGATAAAGTCCTGCTGGCACCGTCGAAAACTGATTTCTGGACGTACCGTCAGATGTGTAAACTGGCCGACTATACGGGCTATGCTGACTTATGCGTCAAAGACCTGGATTTTAAACTACAGGCTCTCGGTTTCTCCGACCAGTTTACGATGTCGATGACGTCTTCGTTCTTCATTGGCTTGTGTTTTGCCTTTCCCTACGCGTTCTGGGAGGTATGGCGTTTTATCAAACCTGGTCTGCGGCAGTCGGAAAAGAACGCAGCCCGTGGTGGGGTCTTTTACGTATCGTTCCTGTTTCTTCTTGGGCTCATGTTTGGTTATTATATCGTCACGCCCCTGGCCGTAAACTTCCTGGTGAACTACCGGCTGTCTGATCAGATTCAGAATAACATCGATATTACGTCATATATTTCCACGATCGTTACGTTGTCGCTGGGTTGCGCGCTGATTTTTCAGATGCCGATCGTAGCCTTCGTGCTGTCAAAAGTGGGCGTGCTGACACCGAAATTCATGAAAGAGTATCGGAAACACGCCTGGATTGTAATCTTGATCGTAGCAGGTGTAATTACGCCGTCGCCTGACTTGTACAGCCAGATTCTGGTGGCTATGCCGCTGATGCTGCTTTATGAAGTAAGTATCATTGTTTCGGGCTCGATCGAACGGGCACGATTGAAAGAGATGCGCGAATTGACAAAATAAACGCTTATTCGGGCGCTTGTTGATACATCAAGGTACATCGGATGGCGGCTCGCTGTCCGATGTTTATTTTTTCTAGCTATGCAGTACGATTTTAAAAAGTATCATTACCGCTCAATGAATGCTGTTGACAATGCTGAAAGAGCGGCTATCAATCAGGAACTGAAAGACCTGTACGACTCACTGCCCGGGGAAGAACAGGCCGATTTCAATCGGCAGCTTCAGGCATTTCTGGCGAAGGAAATGGGACGTATCAAGTCCAGCTACGAGTCCATCCAGGGTAATATCGATCCTGAACAATAGCATAACGCTGTAACGAATTATGAAAGAATCCATCAAGTCGCTGGCAAAGCAGTACGCTGCCGACATTATCCAGACGCGTCGCCATCTTCACGCGCACCCCGAACTGTCTTTCAACGAACACAATACGGCCCGCTTTGTCGCCGACCAACTCAAAGCCATTGGTATCCAGCCACAGGAAGGAGTTGCCGATACGGGACTGGTAGCTATCATTGAAGGCCGGAATCCAGGCCAGCGTGTCGTGGCCCTCCGGGCCGACATGGATGCTCTGCCCATCCACGAAGCGAACGACGTATCGTACAAATCGACCGTTGACGGCGTCATGCACGCGTGCGGTCACGATGCGCATACGGCTTCTCTGCTAGGGGTAGCTCGTATTCTGAACGTACTACGCGATCAGTTTGACGGAACCGTCAAATTAGTCTTTCAGCCGGGTGAGGAGAAAGCACCCGGCGGGGCATCGCTGATGATTAAGGAAGGTGTGCTCGAAAATCCTGCACCAGTTAGCATGATCGGTCAGCATGTCGCGCCGAATATTCCAGTTGGCAAGGTTGGTTTCCGGGAGGGTATGTACATGGCTAGCACCGACGAAATTTACATGACAGTTCGGGGTAAAGGGGGGCACGCTGCTATGCCGGATAACCTGATCGATCCTGTCTTGATTGCCTCGCATATCATCGTCGCCCTGCAACAGATCATTAGCCGGAACCGGCCCCCCGCCAGCCCCTCGGTACTGTCGTTTGGACGCTTCGTTGCCGACGGTGTAACGAACGTAATCCCGAACGAAGTGACCATCCAGGGTACGTTCCGCTGCATGAACGAAGAGTGGCGGGTTGAAGGCCAGAAACGCATGAAGAAACTGGCCGAAGGTATGGCCGAAGCCATGGGCGGGACCTGTGAGTTTACCATCGTGCATGGCTACCCATTCCTGAAAAATCACCCTGAGTTAACGCGTCGGACGCGCGCCCAGGCCGTTGACTACATGGGGGCCAGCAACGTAGTGGATCTGGACTTGTGGATGGCGGGTGAGGATTTTGCGTTCTATTCGCAAGTCGTCGATTCCTGCTTCTATCGACTCGGTACCCGCAACGAAGCGCGGGGTATTGTATCGGGAGTACATACACCAACCTTTGACATTGACGAAGCCGCCCTGGAAACGGGCGCAGGTCTGATGAGCTGGCTGGCCGTGCAGGAATTAGGGGCTGTTTAAGGCTAGAATCACCGCAGTTTAAAGCGTTAAATAAAATTCAGAATAGATCAGTTCTAAATACAGTTTAGGATGACCAGATTTGCTAATAAATCAACAAGTGAGTTTTTGATACAATAGCGGTGTCTCGCGGTATAAAATTCTGTGTATTTGGGCATAATCGTTGATTTTACAACGATTATGCCTTTTTTATTACTTTATAGTTTTGGCTATTGCAGTTAAATTTTTAAAAACCTAATCCTATAATCGTACAATCCAGTCCTTGATTTTTATACATTTGTATTATAGTGGATCGTTATCATTGAAAGTTTAATTCGCTCTAAGCACATGAATAGAAGAGACGCCCTCATGCGAGTGGCCATGCTGGCAGGTGCTACCATGACGCTGCCCGCGCTGGCGGATACACTTGAGGCCTCGGCGGCCCGGCGTACCCTCACCGGCAAACCGGTCTTCTTTACCGCCGACCAGGATGCGACGGTTGCTGAACTGGCCGACACCATCATTCCAACAACCAGTACACCGGGGGCTAAAGCCGCGAAGGTGAACGAAATCATTGATGTCATTCTGAAAGACTGCTACAAAGAAGCTGATCAGAAGCGCTTCCTTGAAGGGCTGGCTCAAACCAACAAGATGAGCCAGGATGCCTACGGAAAAGCGTTTGCGCAGCTCGATTCTCCGCAGCGGACTGAGATTGTGAAAAAGCTGGAAGCGGAAGCGAAACAGCAGAAGAAGGATATGGCCAGTATGCAGTCGGCTGGTGCACAGGCCGATGCGCAGATGCCAAAAGCCAAAGCACAACGGTTCTCGCCTTTCTTCACGATTCTGAAAGACCTGACCCTTACGGGCTATTTTACTTCGGAAATCGGATGTACGCAGGCACTTGAGTACGTAGCGGTTCCGGGTCGTTATGACGGTTGCGTGCCGCTCAAGGCTGGTCAAAAAGCGTGGGCTATCTAATTCAGTAACCAGGCGCGAGTCGCAGCAAGTCGAGGGTCATTCTGGCGCATCCACAAGGTGTCAGCAACTCCTTCCTTTTACGCTCCTCACTCCTCACTTTTTCATAAAGATATGAATCTTAATATAGATGCAGTAAAAGATATGACCTACGATGCTATTGTCGTAGGCTCAGGAATATCGGGTGGCTGGGCTGCCAAAGAGCTGACACAGAAGGGTCTTAAAGTCCTCATGCTGGAGCGCGGGCGCGATATCAAGCACATCGAAGGCTACGAAACCGCCACCAAGAACCCCTGGGAATTCCCACACCGGGGCCGGGTAACGACGCAGGCCGCCGAGGAATACTGGGCGAACATGCGCACCGGTTACACGGCGAACGAAGAATGGCGTCATCACTTCGAGAACGATAAGGAAAACCCATATCTCGAAAAGCCAAACCGTCAGGTCGACTGGATTCGTGGGTACCACGTCGGTGGTCGGTCGCTGATGTGGGGTCGTCAGAGCTACCGCTGGAATAAAGAAGACTTTATGGCCAATGCCAAAGAAGGCATCGGTGTCGACTGGCCCATCCGGTACGAAGACCTGGCTCCCTGGTACACCTACGTTGAAGGCTTTGCCGGGATCTCGGGAAACAAAGATGGGCTCGACGTGCTGCCAGACGGTAACTTCCTGCCGCCCATGCAACTCAACTGCTTGGAGAAAGAAGCAAAAAAACGGATCGAGAAGATGTTTCCGGCCCGTACCCTGACCATTGGCCGGGTTGCTCACTTAACGGAACCCAAGCAGCAACACTACGATCTGGGTCGGGCGGCTTGCCAGTTCCGGAACCAGTGTATGCGTGGTTGCCCCTACGGTGCTTATTTCAGCACGCAGGCGGCTACCCTGCCAGCGGCCATGAAAACGGGCCGTTTAACGCTGCGTCCCGATTCGATCGTATCAGAGATATTGTACGACGAGAAGAAAGGCAAAGCGACCGGCGTTCGGGTCATTGACCAGAACACGAAGCAGGTGCGGGAATACTACGCCAAAATCATTTTCCTGAACGCGTCGGCCTTTGCGAGTACGTCGATCCTGATGAACTCCAAGTCGCACCGCTTCCCGAACGGGATGGGTAACGAATCGGATCAGCTGGGCCGTAACATCATGGACCACCACCTGGCCGTAGGAGCTGCTGGTACGTTCGAAGGCATGGAAGATCAGTACTACTACGGCCGCCGGGCAAACGGTGTCTATGTACCACGCTACCGGAACTGGGGCAACGACAAGCGCGACTACGTCCGGGGCTTCGGCTACCAGGGTGGTGCCGGTCGGGGCGGCTGGAACCGGGGTAACGGCATGGACGGTTTCGGTGCTGACTTCAAAGAAAGCTTGACAACGCCAGGCCCATGGACAATGAGCCTGGGCGGCTTCGGTGAGATGATTGCCGATCCAAACAACCGCATGACTCTCTCGCCCGACCAGAAAGACAAGTGGGGTCTGCCCTTGATCGTATTCGACGCAGCCTACGGCGAGAACGAGAAGAAGATGCGGAAAGACATGATGAACGACGCAGCCGAAATGCTCGAAGCGGCTGGTCTTAAAAATGTAACTGCCTACAACGACGAATCGAAGCACCCAGGTATTGGTATTCACGAAATGGGTACGGCCCGGATGGGACGCGATCCTAAGACATCGGTGCTGAACGCCCACAACCAAATTCACTCGGTGAAAAACGTATTCAACACCGATGGTGCCTGTATGACGTCGGCTTCGTGCGTGAACCCGTCGCTGACCTACATGGCACTGACGGCCCGGGCGGCTGACTTTGCGGTGAAAGAGATGAAAAAGGGAAATCTGTAAGCATCCTGAGCGTAACTTTTTGGTGGGTGTTCAAAACAATCGTTTTGAACACCCACTTTTTTTGTGGTATTCCAAAACGTACGGGGCGATTTCAAAAAAAATAAAATTTTTAATCGAACAACTCTATAGGAATACTGTTTTATATTGGTAATCAAGGCAATTGATTTTGACTCAACTATGAAAAAGGTAATTTTGATGGGCTGGATGCTGGTAGCTGGCATCGCCCTAAATGCAAACGCACAAGTAACGAATTCGACAACAGGAACGGGAACAGGTACCACCGGTACAGGAACAACCGGCACCTACTCGACAGGGTCTAACCCCGCCACAAACACGGGCACATTTCAGACCCAGCCGCCAACCGCGAATACCGGTGTGACAACACCTGTAGGGACGGCATCGCCAACAAACGCAGGTACTTACCAGCCGCCAGTGACTAACCCGAACACAACGGTAAACACCGGCACGGGTACGTACAACACAGGAACAACAACCGGAACTGGTACCTACCAGAACGTTCCGCAAACCGGAACAACTCAAACGCCAACGAATACGTATTCGACGGGAACGAACTCAATGAATACGGGCACAGCAACGCCAAGCACCACAAGAAATCCGTCTAACGTAACAGACCGTGTGAATGGCGGATCTACGGGTAACAACAGCCGCCGTACGCGTAGTGGCAGCATGTCGACTACGACGACTGCCCCGATGAGCACGACAAGATAAGTTAAGTAAATAACGTGAATTATGGATAACTCCCCATTTAACTGACTGATAGTAAGTACATAGTGAGCAAGTGATAGCGAGATTTGCACTGCCAAGTAACAAAACTCAATCACCTGCTCCTATGCTTCGCGAAGATAAGGCCCTTAAACTAATTGAGATCTTCATCACCTGTGATGATTTTTGCAATGTCCTGACCCAGTGGCAAATGCAGCAAGGCACCTTGCCCACTATTCGACAGGGCGAGTTAACCGACAGTGAGATGTTAGCGATCACAATCTTCTATCATCATTCAGGGGCCAAATGCTTTCAGTACTATTACCAAGACTGGGTAGAGGCTCAACTAAGGAGTTATTTTCCCAAGTTGATCAGTTACGAGCGATTCGTGGCCCGTATGCCTCGCTTACTACCTGGACTTTTTGTACTCTTAAAATGGCTTTGTGCCCAAGGCCAGCGAACCGGCTTCTACATTGTCGATAGTAAACCGCTGGCCGTCTGTGATAACCATCGCATCCAGGCCAATAAGGTCTTTGCTGGCCTGGCCGCCCGTGGGAAGTCCTCTATGGGCTGGTTCTTTGGGCTAAAAGCGCATTTAGTCATTAATCAGTACGGCGAGTTAATCAATTTTATCATTACGCCTGGTAATGTCTCGGACAACAACGCCAGCTTATTGCCAGAACTACTGGCGGATTTGCAGGGACAGTGCTTTGGCGACCGGGGGTATTTGACTAAACTGTTTGCCGAGTTTTACCAGCGAGGTCTTCATTTAGTAACCAAGCTTCGACGCCGGATGAAGAACACCTTGATGCCCTTGAGTGATAAACTCAACTTACGCAAGCGCGGCTTAATCGAATCGGTCAATGCCTTGCTAACATCGGTCTTCGACCTCGAACACACTCGCCATCGGAGTGCGCTTAATAGCCAGATCAATGTCTTGGCAGGTTTGATCGCTTATTGTTTTCATGACCGTAAGCCATCTATTGTGATCCCAGTTCAAAAACGCATTTATCCATAATTCACGTTAAATAGAAGTGAAAAAACCGGTTAAGTACCTTTGTGGGGCTTAACCGGTTTTTTATGGCTGATCAGAACGAATTCGTTTCATTAACAGAGGCTACTGTCCGCAAGAGTGGGCAGATAATTTTACGCGATATTACGTTCGCGCTGCGCGCAGGCGAGTGCTGGGCGGTAACGGGAAATGTTGGCAGCGGCAAAACGACACTGCTGGAAGCCATTGCCGGAAAAACACCCGTGCCACCGGGCTCGGTAGTACGGCATCAGTTGCTTCCTTTTGTTTCGTTCAAAGAAGAATCCTACCAGTTTTCATACAGTGGGTATTTTTATCAACAGCGTTATCAGGCAACCCTAAACGATGATGCCCTGACGTTACGGGAGTTTCTGGCTATCGGCGATAGTCACGAGGCTGACGAGTTGCTGGCCCGACTGGACCTGTTACCCATTCTGGAACGCTCCTTTCTGAAACTTTCCAACGGGCAGACCCGAAAAGCTCGTATTGCGAAGAGTCTGAAACAACGGCCAAGTGGCTTATTGATCGATAATCCGTTTGTGGGCCTGGACCCCAATGCCCGTCAGGACCTGGCGGTCTGGTTCAACTCGCTGGTGGAACACGGGCTGACGCTCATGCTGGTTGTTGAGGAAGACCATATTCCAGCCTGTGTAACACACGTGCTGAAAATGGAAGCCGGAAAAATCTGCTGGGCTGGACCTAAAGCTGACTTTCGGGTGACAGAAGTGGACCGCGCTATGCTACCAGCACCGCCAAAACTTCAGACTCCAGCGCCGGCTATTGATTTTGATGAAGCTTTTCGGTTGGTCAACGTAACAGTTCGATACGGAGAGCAGCTGATTTTAAATAAAATAAACTGGACCGTTCGGGCGGGAGAACGCTGGGCGCTGATTGGGCAGAACGGCGCTGGTAAATCAGTGTTGCTGAGTTTGCTATACGGCGATCATCCACAGGCCTACGCCAACGAAATTTATATCTTCGGCCACCGGCGTGGCCGCCCCGGCGAAAGTATCTGGGATGTCAAGCGCCGAATAGGTTTTCTATCGCCCGAACTGCATCTGTATTTTCCTCAGCACTTAACAGCCCGGCAGGTGTCATTGACTGGTCTGACCGATACGTTGAACGTACCAGTCCGTATATCACCCCAGCACGAAGCGGATGTGCAGGCATTGCTCGAGTATTTTGGTTTGCTGGCCCTAAGCGCCCGTATGTTTGGTACGTTGTCGGCGGGGGAGCAGCGGCTGATTCTCCTCGTGAGAGCGTTGCTGAAAAATTCACCGCTGCTGCTGCTCGACGAGCCATTCCAGGTACTCGATGCAACCAAAGCTGAACTGGCCCGGCGCCTACTGGACGACCTGCCAGAAAAAACCGTACTGTTCATCACGCATGACCAGAACGAACTGCCAGCCAGTGTCGATCGACTTTACCGGTTAACCCCTAATTCCTGATTCCTGTGTTTGTTGAGTAAGTGGTTGTTTTGCCTTAAATGTACTTTATCTTCCAAGGCCAGATCTGGTCCGTGGGTGACTTGTGTTGCCAGCTTAGTCTAATTAAGTAACAAGTGACTGTATTCAGGTTACGCACTGCTACTAGGCACGTTGCTTTGGCAGTTGGCATGATTAGTGACGATAAAGAGGGAATTTTTAGGTTGCAGCAACAGCCAACTTTCGTGCAGGTATATATGAACAAAATTGCGTCTATAATTCTGTTCAATCATAAAAGAACTCTTTAATAATCCAGAAAAACGCTTGGCATGAATTTCGTCTGGTTGAAAAACAGGGGTTCGCTGTTAATTCTGGTTTATTGATAGAAAACTGATTATGCGCTGTTTAGGCGTGCGAATGGGTTGTATAACTGGCGTGTGTACAATTACGATGATCATTTTGAACGCACCAGTTTATGACATACGGAGTGGTGACAAATACGATTTCAGATTCCAGAAACGTTTGTTATTGTTAGCTGCAAACCAGCACGATACACAAAAATAATCTGCTGACAAAGCGGGTCAAATCAGGCAGGAGTGAACTCAACGAAATGAAAAACCAGGTGCGCAAATTTTGGCGACTGTACAGTTAATGAAGGCAATTTGGAAGAAGTGGTTATTGGGGATTTTATGCTGTTTGAGCTCTAGCGTAAGCTGGGCACAGACAGATTCGCTGCTGCAGCAGGCCGATCGTCTGCTGAGCTGGAAAGCATACGGGCGTGCTATTGATTTATATACGCAGCTGCTGGCAAAACCAGCCGGTCAGCTCAATCCTACACAACGCGGACTAGCGCAGGAACAACTGGCTTATGCGTACCAACAGGTTGGCGATACGGGCAAATCCGAGCAGTTTTATCGGTTAGCACTGGAGGGGAAAAAGAATGAGAACCCGCAGATACTGCTTCGCTATGCACAGGTGCTGGCGGGTAATGGACGCTTCCAGGAGTCACAGCAGTATTATGAACAATATCTGAAGAGCAAGCCAAACAGCTTTCGGCCGTTACCAGGCCCTGCTGGCGTAGCAGCCGCTGGAGAAAACAAAAACGAGAACGTCTCGTACAAGCTTGACTACCTGGACTTCAACACAATGGGCGAAGAGTTCAGCCCGGCCTTCTATCAGAAAGGATTGGTGTACGTAGGCGGTACCCGTGGTAGTGCTGCTGTTTCGGCAAACAGCAAAGCCAATTACCTGGACCTGTATTATATTCCAGATCGTAGTCAGATTAAAGCCAAAGGATACATTATGCCCGATGGCTCGGCAAAGCGCGTTATTCCTGAGTCATCAAACAAAGGCTGGCAACTCGGTGCTGATGAGTATACGCGGGCCACGGCCAACGATTTTCGGACAGTCATGGGCTATGATGTCGGCATTAACGTATCGGACGGACTTGGCTATGGAACGCGCCCTGTCAATCCGGCAAAACGCTTCAGCGAATCGCTCAACTCAAAATACCACGAGGGGCCGGTTACGTTCTCGAGCGATGGATCCCGTATTTTCTTTACCCGGACTAACTACGCCAACGGCCTTATCAAGCTCGGCAAAAACCAGGATAATAGCAGCAAACTGAAGCTCTATACCGCTGTTCAGAAAGATGGCGCCTGGTCGTCGATTGAAGAGTTGCCGTTTAACAACAACGATTATTCAGTAGGGCATCCAAGCCTGAGCCGGGACGATAAGCTACTTTATTTTGTGTCGGATATGCCCGGCGGAAAAGGCGGAACTGATATTTACGTTGCCCGCTTCGAAAACGGAAAATGGGGTAAGCCAATCAATCTCGGTGAACCAATTAATACCCCCGGCGATGAGTTGTTTCCATTCGTGGACGATAGCGGGAATCTGTACTTCTCGTCTACTGGTCATCATGGCATGGGCGGACTCGATATTTTCTACGTAGCCCTTACCAACGGCCAGAATGGTCAGGTCGTCGACCACCTGGACGCGCCGATCAACTCGGCGATGGACGACTTTGGCTTCATTACGGATTTTAATCGGCGGGGGGGCTTTTTGAGCAGTAATCGACGTAATAAAACGGACGATGATATTTACCGGTTTACGCGGGAAGGTTCACTCTATAGCTGTCGTGATCTGACCATGCGGTTGTATGATAACGCAACGAACATGCCGCTCGACAGTATCATGGTCGTTATCAAAGCCCAGAGCGAGGGTAGTTCGGAGCAATCGCTGGTGACGGATAGTACCGGTCTGGTGCAGTTTTGCCTGGAAAGTAATAACGATTTCACCGTCGAGGCCAACAAAGATGGCTTCATCACCGGAAAAGTCGGTTTTAGTACCCGCTTCCTGACCGACGATCAGCCAAGTCGGCTTGAAATGGCTATGACGCGCCCAACCGTTCTGATCGATACCATCGGAACAACAACCTCGAAAACCTATACCGCCAGTCCATCTGCCTTGTCGAAAATTGGTGGGGTGGTTATCAGCGAGCTAAACCGTCAACCGCTCGAAGGGGTAACGGTCCGGCTACGTAACGAATGCGACCAGACTCAGCTGGAATACGTAACCAAAGCCGACGGGCGCTATGCGTTCGAGGTGGCGGAGGGATGCGATTATACCCTGACGGCCTCAAAGCCGTCGTATGGCACTAATACCAGCCGGGTCAAACGTTTACCGACCCGGTCGGCCCCCAAAGAGATCGATGCTGATCTGAAAATGTTCAGCGTTGGCGACGTGGTTACGGTCGATAACATCTATTACGACCTGGATCAATACAGCCTGCAGGCTAGTGCCCAACGCGAGCTGAACCGCATTGTTGCCGCCATGCAGCGCTACCCTTCGCTGGTAATCGAGATTCGTTCGCATACGGATAGCCGGGGGGATGCTGCCCATAACAAGATGCTGTCGATTCAGCGGGCTAACGAAGTCGCCAATTTTCTAACGTCGCAGGGCATTAGCCGCAAGCGGATGCGGGCCATCGGCATGGGCGAATCGCAGCCGATCAACAACTGCGTCGACGGGGTGATATGTACGGAAGCTGAGCATCAGCGGAACCGACGTACTGAATTTAAAGTGATCGAAATTAAATAGTCTTCGAATTTGCTGTTTGCTTTGCGGTCGGAATCGTCATCACGTCCGTATGCTTGTTTTCCCTAACGCTAAAATCAATATTGGTCTGCGCATTACCGAAAAACGCGCCGATGGTTTTCATAACCTCCAATCGTGTTTTTACCCGGTGGGCTGGACTGACGCGCTGGAAATAATCCCCGCCGACGAATTCAGCTTTTCGAGCAGTGGTATCCCCATTCCGGGCGACCCGGCCCGAAACCTTTGTGTAAAGGCGTACGCACTGGTAAAGGCCGATTATTCACTGCCGCCGGTACAAATGCACCTGCATAAGAACGTACCGATTGGGGCGGGGCTGGGTGGCGGATCGGCTGACGCTGCTTTTGCCCTGACGATGCTGAATGATCGATTCGGCTTGAACCTAACGACTCACCAGCTCGAAGAATACGCCCGGCAACTAGGCAGCGACTGTGCCTTTTTTATCCAGAACAAACCAATGTACTGTCTGGAGAAGGGGGACGTGTTCGAGGGAATTGACACTGATCTTACAGGCTATTACATTGTGCTGGTATACCCAAATTTGGGCATTTCCACCGCCGAAGCCTACGCAGGGGTGAGGCCGCAGCAACCCGCCGAATCGCTACGTAGCCAACTCGAACAGCCAATTACCAACTGGCGGAAAATCATACACAACGATTTTGAGGACAGCCTGTTTCCCCGATATCCGCTATTGAAGCGGCTCAAAGAGCAGTTATATGAACTAGGAGCAGTTTACGCCAGTATGAGTGGTTCAGGGTCGACGGTGTACGGAATCTTCAATGCCCCCCTGGTTGACACAAACCAATTTTCAGATTACAGCGTTTTTCAAACAAGACTCTGAAGAGATAGGGCGACAGCATGGGCAATTTTATGACGAAACGGCGCGAGCCGTTCCGCTTTATGGTTTGGTTGGGGATTACGAGCAGCATTATGCTGTTTACTATTCTGCTGGTGACATACATTATCCGCAGAACAGGACCCGGCTGGACCGATGTTAAATTGCCGAATGTTTTTCTGCTGAGTACTATGGCTATTATGTTGAGCAGTTATACGCTTAACAATGCTAATAAAGCGTTCCGCCATGAGCGTTTTAACAGCTACCGGATGGGGATGGCGTCGACATTACTGCTCGGTATTTTATTTATCGTTCTGCAGGCCTGGGGGTGGCGACAAATGTTCTTGGCGGGAGTAGGTTTATCCGGTAATCCGTCTGGAGGGTTCGTGTACGTTATCTCCGGTATCCATCTGCTTCATATTCTGGTAGGGCTCATCCTGCTTTCTATTGTGCTGGCCGAAGCCATGCGTCGTCGACCGTATATCGATTCATTCGTGTACAGCGTCAACCCGCCCAATCAGCTAAAACTACGTCTGATATCCCTCTACTGGCATTTTGTGGATATTCTCTGGCTGGCCCTGTTTGTCTTCTTACTGGCTCACCACGGCCTCGATTTTCGACTATCCCTCTAACAGTTAATCATTTCTAGGCCTTTATTCCGTTATTTGTTTAATAATAACGGATTATCACATTTATGAAAAAAATCGTTCTCTGGGCGGGATTGTGGGCTGCTGGCCTGACAGCCTTCGCTCAGTCAGGCTCATCTTCATCAACAACGTCCAAGTATGATCCGCTGGCTCTGTTTCACCCACTCTTTAACATGCAGCCGGGCACCGATTACCGGGCTGCAAGTGGCGTACCGGGCCCAAAATACTGGCAGAATCGGGCCGATTATCAGATCAATGTAACATTGGATGAGCCCAAGAATTTGATCTCGGGCGACGTAACAATCAGTTATAAAAATAACTCACCGGAGTCGCTCCCGTTTCTGTGGCTGCAACTGGACCAGAACGCGTTCAGTGATACATCACGGGCGGCTAAAACTACGCCGGTTTCGGGTGGGCGCTTCGGTAACCTTGATTTTGCCGGTGGTGTGAAAATCGCCAGCGTAACCACCGAGCCGGGTAAAGGCAGAGCTACGGCTTCCCCCTATGTCATCACGGACACCCGGATGCAGGTAAAACTGAGCGAACCGCTGAAACCGGGCGGAGAGGTAAAAATCAAAGTGACGTACTCATTCACAATTCCGGAGTACGGCTCAGACCGCATGGGAAAACTGACCCGGAAAGACGGCGTCATCTACGAAATTGCGCAGTGGTATCCACGCATGTGCGTTTATGACGACATCCAGGGCTGGAACGTACTGCCTTACCTAGGCGCGGGCGAGTTTTATCTGGAATACGGCGATTTTGAATACAATGTCACTGTACCCTGGGATCATATCGTTGCTGGCTCGGGCGAACTCCTGAATCCAAACGATGTCCTGACGTCTGAGCAGCAGAAGCGTCTGGCGCAGGCTCGTCAGAGCGATAAGACGGTTATTATCCGTAGCAAGGATGAGGTGAAGAACGCGGATTCACGGCCTAAGAAATCGGGTATGCTTACCTGGAAGTTCAAATGCGTCAACACGCGCGATGTGGCCTGGGCCTCGTCACGGGGCTTTATCTGGGATGCGGCTAAAATGAACCTGCCAAGCGGTAAAGCGTCGCTGGCGCAGTCGGTGTATCCCGTTGAGAGTGCTACTGACGATTCCTGGAATCGCTCGACGGAGTACGTAAAAGGCTGTATCGAGTTTTACTCAAAATACCTGTACGAATACAGCTACCCCGTGGCAACGAACGTAGCTGGGATCGTGGGGGGGATGGAGTACCCGGGTATAGTTTTTTGTAATCACCGTGACAAGAAAGACGCACTGTGGGGAGTAACCGACCATGAGTTCGGCCACAACTGGTTCCCGATGATTGTAGGAAACAACGAACGGAAATTCCCCTGGATGGATGAAGGGTTCAACACATTCATCAACACCCTGTCGACGAAGAATTTCAATAATGGTGAATATGATCGGGAGCGGGGCACCATGCATGATATTGCACCAGCGCTGTTTCAGCCAACCGAACCCATTATGACCATTCCTGACGTACAGGCTCCTCGTGCGCTGGGTATCCTGGCGTATTATAAGCCTGGCATGGGCCTGAAACTGCTACGTGAAGTAATTCTGGGACCAGAGCGCTTCGATTATGCATTCAAACACTACGTTGATGAGTGGGCGTTCAAACACCCGACACCGTACGACTTCTTCCGGAGCATTGAAAACGCTGCGGGTGAAGACCTGGGCTGGTTCTGGCGCGGCTTCTTCTACGAAACCTGGAAACTGGATCAGGGCGTTAAAGAAGTGAAATACGTAGATGGCTCGGCTGAAAAAGGCTCTCTGATTTCCATCGAAAATCTTGACAAAATGGCGATGCCTGCCACCGTTGAAATTACGGAGAGTAATGGCAAAAAAGGCCGCGTGAACCTACCTGTCGAAGTGTGGCAGCGGGGTGCAACCTGGACCTTCAAATACGGATCGACTTCGGCCATCAAAACGGTGGTGCTGGACCCGGATGAGAAACTTCCAGATGTCAACGAAAAGAACAACACCTGGCGTGGTGATGCGCAGTAAAAGCTGAGAAACAAGAATAAAAGCAGGAGGGAGGAAAGGAGAAAGGAATATTGCTCTAAACAAGCAAATTCTTTCTCCTTTCCTCCCTCCTGCTTTTATCTAAACTTCGATCAGCATCGCGCCGTACGAATAGCCTCCGCCGAAAACGGTAACAATAATACGTTCGCCCTTTTTGAACTTGTCCCAGTTCTCGGATAGGCCGATCGCGCAACCAGCGCAACCCGTATTCCCCAGGTACTGAATATTGGAAATCAGCTTGTCTTCGGGCAGGTTAAGCGTATTCATGACGTTACGTGATATACGCAGATTGGCCTGGTGAGGCAGTACATAATTAACATCGCTCAGCGGAACATCACACCGCGCGAGAATATCGAGCGTTGCTTTAGGCATATACTGACAGGCGTGAATGAAAACATCCCGTCCGTGGGGCATACTAACACCGCCTTCTGATGGTTTCAGCATAACACCCGTAGTAGCCTTCTGTGAGTGAGCCGCGCCCCCCGTCAATAATCCTTTTATGTCGAAGTCGTGCTCCGATTGCCGTTCTTTGGTAATGTAGAGTGCGGCTGCACCATCGCCCCAGAGGTGGCCCGACATAGTATCCCGCTCGTTGTTGTAGACCGTATTATGCTCAGAAACGATAACCAATGCGCGGGTTGCCTTATTCAGGGCAAAATAACCTTCTACTACTTCAATAGCGTTCAGCAGCGATGAGCAGGCCGTTGAGATAGAGACAACGGGAATATCCGCTATTTCCAGATAGTGCTGAGCTTCGTGCGCAAGCGATACAATCGTATCGTAAGGTGTATACGTTGCGCCAACGATTAAGTCAACCGCAGACAAATCAACTTTGTCCTGCAGACGCTTAACCACTTCGAGCGTCATGGTATTTGTATTTTCACCGGGCGCTGCTTTTCGCCGTTCTGATATTCCGGTACGCTCGACAATCCAATCATTGGAAAGACCGTTGAGCTGAGTAAAATGTTCGTTGTCAACTACTTCCGAAGGAAGGTAATGACTGACTGCATGAATGTACATCAGGCCAATATGAAGTAAACTTAATTCAGGAACCCTGAATCAATGCCGAAAGTTAAATCCTTCCGGGAAAACGTAGTATTGATAATTAGAACAATACTACAATTTATTGTAATTGTTTAATGAATCTGGACAGATTACCGCCCAGATCACGTTTCGAGAATTTGCGAGTACAAAGTAAGCAGTTTCAGACGTTCGGTCTCCCAATTAAATCTATCTTCGATGGCCTTGCGTCCCTTTTTGCTCATAATTTGTGCTTCATGTGGGTGTTCGACCAGGTAGATAAGCGCATCTGCCAGTTGTTCGGGCTTATCTGGCGACAGACAGAAGCCGCAGGCGTAACGCTCAACGATATCGCGGTAGAGCGGAAAATCCGACGTAATAACGGGCAAACCAAGCGCCATGTACTCAAACATCTTGGTTGGATACGAGTCCGGATAGTCTCCAACGGGTTTCAGGAGGGCAATTCCTGCAGTTGTATGCCTTATGGTTAGAAACGCCTGCTGCTGATCGATATAACCGTAAAAGATGAGATGTTCCCGAACGTCGGCAAATCCAGGCAGTTTCTCCAAGTCATCATCCGTTAGAGTTCGTTGCCCAAACAGATGCATTCTAAAAACAGGATAATGGTGTTTAAACCGGGCCAGTGCGGCAACCAACGTATCGAAAGCACGTTCCAGACTGATCCAGCCGATATAGAAAAATTCCGGTGCCTGCTGATTGGGGCTATACGGAAATCGAAATGGTTCCAGGAATGACAACGACGGATAGTTGTAAACAACAGCCGACGGGTTAGTCAACCGATTGTACGTCGACAGATAAGCGTGTTCAGTGAAGACGAGGTGAAAACGACGCTGGGCCATCGCATCGAATCGATGAAAAAAATGTGTAGCCAATCGTCCCTGCGTAACGATTTTCTGCTCCAGCTTCTTGTAGAAATTCTCGTGAACTTCATAGACCACCGGTATACGCAGCAGTAACTGAAGAAGCCGGGCGACAGGCAGTAGCTCCGGATCGTAAATGTGCAGCAAGGTCGGGCGAAGACGTAATGTGCGCCAGAGTATTATTGGATGAACAAGCAGAAACCGGGCTACAACACGCCGAAAATATGGTAGGCTTATGTACTGCGTCGTACAAAACATAGCAGGCCTGGCACCCGGTAAAAGCACCGTAATATCATAAATAGGTACCAGGCTGGGAATAACTCGATGAGCTAAACGTGGGTCCTGGGGCGGGTGGGCGCTGCTGATGTGGAGGATACGGACCTTCTTCAATGGGTAGTTTACTTCTTTATTCCCAACGTTTGCAACTCTTCATCAATCTTGTGGTTCCATATTTCCTGAAGCTCCTGGTTGACGCCGTGCCTGGTTTCCCGGTCGTATTGTTCCTGGAGTCGATTCATTTCCCGGTACGACTCCAGGAACTGATACTGAACGATGCTATTATAATCTTCAACGGTCAGACTGTCGGGCTGAATTTTTTGCTTAAATCGCTCCATAACCAGTTTCGTTATGTCGAAATGTCGCTGTTCATGATTCAGCGCATACTCGTTACGTGCTTCCTGACGAGCCCAGGACGAGTTCTTGAGCATATAGCCCTTTAACTGTAAACTCAGCTGAATAATACCATCTTTGACCGAGCTTTTACCTTCGTAACTGAAGCTGGTGAAAATCTCAGCTGCATAATGACTGCCCCGTCGGGGAGCTGCCAAAAAGTCATTCCAGACCAGCTTGCGCATCGGGTTGTAAAAAACGGTATCGTCGTCAGTTAGTCGCATATCATCCGTAAATACTACGTTAATGCTGGTCGCCAGTTTCTCATTTTTACCGGATTCCCGATTCATGTACGTATTTAAACTGCGCAAGGAAGCAACCAGTGCTTGGCGGATGGATGATTCAATAACCGTTGTTTGGGTAATAGGCCGGACGTAGTTTGTGCCTCCGCGATATTCAGTGAGCTGGGTTGTTGTCTCTCCTCCGGAACCATCGGGAGTTATCAGATCAAAGCTAACGGCAAACGTGAATTGACCCGTTACGCGGTTACCCGTAGCTGTTTCCACAATCTTACACTGACGTAATCGCATGGCAACAGGGCGTAACGATCGGTTTGGCGGTAAACTCTGCGAAACAAACTGGCGCACGCCCGACTCAAGACCACCCGCCAGATCAACCCGCTGGATGGGTTGCCCCGCTGCTAGGGCCAGTTGTGCAATCGCGCCCTGATCCCCGGCTGGCCGTTGATCGGTTATCTGGGCAATATAAAATTCTTTGGGAGTAAAAGGCATCCGCTCCGGCTGTAATCGAATCGGAACCGGCGCAGAGTAATCCGGTGAACACCAATTCCAGAGTAAAAGGCAAAGGAGAAACAGTTCCTTCATCGAAGCGGGTAACATCTGTTGTAAGATAACAAAAAAGCCCTCCGAAAAATCAATTTCAGAGGGCTTCGCTGGTAATTATTTTGGTAGCTAGTCGACAAGTATTGCCCGGCCGCTTTCGATATCGTTTTCCACGGTTTTGTATTTCACATCCCGCTTAATTGAGCCATCGGCGTACTGAACATTTACCCGTTCGTTCCGATTCGCAATTTTTATAACCCGCGTTGGTGTCTGACGAGGCATTGGGGGAGCACCCGCACCCATGGCGTTGTTCTCGGCCATCCGGCGAGCGTACTCCTCGGGACCGGTTGCGAGATGATCGTCGTCAAAGTCCTCCATGTTTGTATGGAGTTCGGGTTGTGGCTCCGGGCGGTGGTTAGCGGGAGCCTGGCGAATTTCTTGTTGA
Source organism: Spirosoma sp. KUDC1026 (assembly GCF_013375035.1). Taxonomy (NCBI): domain Bacteria; kingdom Pseudomonadati; phylum Bacteroidota; class Cytophagia; order Cytophagales; family Cytophagaceae; genus Spirosoma; species Spirosoma sp. KUDC1026. The sequence continues at coordinate 1,050,543 of NZ_CP056032.1, forward strand.
ACTTCCTCGGGTTCCTGCGCTGGAATATCAGCTTTGGTCAGGAAGCTGATCGTATCGAAGTTGACTTTGTTCAGGAAGCGTTTGAACAGCTCTACCGACTCGAACTTATAGACCAGCAGTGGGTCTTTCTGCTCGAAAACGGCGTTCTGTACCGACTGTTTCAGATCATCCATTTCGCGGAGGTGTTCTTTCCACTCCTGATCGATTACCGATAACGTAACGGCTTTCTCCATTTCCGTGACCAGATCCCGCCCTTCACTCTCGACCGCTTTCCGCAGGTCGGACACAACCGTCAGATCATGTACGCCATCCGAGAACGGTACAACAATATTCTTGATCTGATGCCCCTGCTCAGTAAGCACCTGGGTCAGGACGGGCAGTGCTTTCTCAGCAATCGCATGGTTTTTGGCTGCGTACTGATTTTCGGCCTCATCGTACAAGGTCCGGATGATATCAGCCTTTTTCAACCGGTTGAAGTCATCCGCGGTTAGCGAGGGAGACAGGCCGATCGTTGTTAGCAGTTGAAGTTTGGTCTCCTCAGGGTTACCCTCAGTGTTGTTAACCACTTCTTCCACCACATCGTACATAGTGTTAGCAATGTCGAGCGGTAGTCGGTCGCCAAACAAAGCATTCCGGCGACGTTTGTAGATCGCTTCACGCTGATAGTTCATTACGTCATCGTATTCCAGCAGCCGCTTCCGAATACCAAAGTTATTTTCTTCAACTTTCTTCTGAGCCCGTTCGATCGACTTCGTGATCATGGAGTGTTGAATAACTTCGCCTTCTTCAAGACCCATCCGGTCCATCACCTTGGCAATCCGTTCAGAACCGAACAGACGCATCAGGCTGTCTTCCAGAGAGACGAAGAACTGCGACGTTCCGGGATCACCCTGACGACCTGCCCGACCACGTAACTGACGGTCGACCCGGCGCGATTCGTGGCGTTCGGTACCGATAATGGCCAGTCCACCCGCAGCCTTTGCCTCTGGCGATAGTTTAATATCCGTACCCCGACCAGCCATGTTCGTAGCAATCGTTACAGTGCCCGGCATCCCGGCCGATGCTACAATTTCAGCCTCGCGCTGGTGGTATTTGGCGTTCAGAACCTGGTGCTGGATTTTCCGCATGGTCAGCATACGGCTCAGCAATTCGGAGTTTTCTACCGACGTAGTACCTACCAGAACCGGACGTCCTTTCTCAACCAGGCTGGTAATTTCGTCGGCTACGGCATTGTATTTTTCGCGTACCGAACGGTAAACTTTGTCTTCTTCGTCCAAACGGCTGATTTTCCGGTTTGTCGGAATAACCACGACGTCCATTTTATAAATCTGCCAGAACTCAGACGCTTCAGTTTCGGCCGTACCGGTCATACCCGCCCGTTTGTGGTACATCCGGAAGTAATTCTGGAGTGTAACCGTCGCGTAAGTCTGCGTAGCATCCTCAACTTTTACGTTCTCTTTGGCTTCGACCGCCTGGTGCAGACCATCCGACCAGCGACGACCTTCCATAATCCGGCCCGTCTGCTCATCGACAATCTTTACTTTTCCGTCCATGATAACGTACTCCGTATCCCGTTCAAAGAGCGTATAGGCCTTCAGCAACTGGTTTACGGTGTTGATACGTTGGGTTTTGACGGCATAGTCCCGGACAACAGCCTCTTTATGAAGAATTTTGTCCTGCTCCGTCAAGTCGTCGGCTTTATCAATCGAATTGAGATCGATCGACAGGTCAGGCAGGATAAAGAAGTTCGGATCTTCGCCCGAGCCCGTGATGTAATCGATACCTTTCTCAGTAAGATCAATGCTGTTATGCCGTTCGTCAATCGTGAAATAAAGCGGAGCGTCAGCTTCCGGCATCAGCTTCTGGTTCTCGGCTAGATAGATGGCTTCTGTCCGCTGCAGCAGCGCTTTGTTCCCGGTTTCACTCAGAAACTTGATCAGAGGCTTGTGTTTAGGCAGACCTCGGTGCGCTCGGAACAGCGATAAACCGCCTTCTTTTTCATCACCCGCTGCAATTTTCTTTTTCGCATCATTCAGGTAGTCGAAAACGAGCTTGCGCTGAGCCTCAACAACGCGAGATACGCGGGGTTTTAATTCGGCATAATCCTGCTCATCGCCACGAGGAACCGGGCCACTGATAATTAACGGTGTCCGGGCATCATCAATCAGAACGGAGTCAACCTCATCGACCATCGCGTAGTGGTGCTTCCGCTGAACCAGCTCGCCTGTTTCGCGAGCCATGTTGTCACGCAGGTAATCGAAACCAAACTCGTTGTTTGTTCCGTACGTAATATCGGCCAGATAAGCCTGTTTCCGCTGGAACGAGTTAGGCTGGTGTTTGTCGATACAGTCAACCCGCAGGCCGTGGAATTCAAACAGCGGAGCCATCCACTCGGAGTCACGTTTGGCCAGGTAATCGTTAACCGTAACGATATGCACACCCCGACCCGCCAGAGCGTTCAGGAAAGATGGGAACGTAGCGACCAGTGTTTTACCTTCCCCGGTGGCCATCTCGGCGATTTTGCCCTGGTGAAGTACTACCCCACCAATGATCTGTACGTCGTAGTGAACCATGTCCCACTTGACAAGTGTCCCGGCCGCATCCCACTGATTGGCCCAGTGTGCCTGTTGCCCATCGATAACAACGTTCTTTTTACGACCGGCGATTTCCCGGTCGAAGTCATTGGCTGTAACCGTAAGCTGATCATTGGTAGCGAACCGGCGGGCGGTTTCTTTCACCACCGCAAAAGCGCGGGGTAGAATATCGAGTAAGACGCGCTCCAGTTCAGTATTGCGTTCTACTTCGAGTTTATCAACTTGGTTGAAGATCCGCTCCTTTTCGTTCACGTCGACCTCTGGGTGCGACCCCTGTTCGTTCAGATCGGCCAGTTGATTGTCGATATCAGCCAATTCACTGGCGATTTGCTCTTTAAGGGCAGCCGAGAACTGGCGTAATTCATCGTTAGATAGGTCTTTCAACCGGATAAATTCGGCATTTACTTTCTCGACATAAGGAACCAGTTCTTTCAGGTCCCGCTGTGATTTCGTGCCGAATAACTTAGCTATGAGATTGATCATTTCCTCTTAGTTTGTAGTTAAGGATAGACTAAAAAAGGGTTGTTCTTCAGGAAGTGAAGTACGCATCTCCATACTCAACTACTTTGATATAGCGTTAATTGATACAAATTTAGTGCATTAGGATGGGACTGCAAGTTGTAATCCGTTCAGGTAGCATCCCTTATTGTATGGAAACAATTTTTTGCGTACAATCAGTTACCTTTGCGGATCAATTTTTGGCCCAATAGCCATCATTCATGCGTACTAACGACAAATTGTCACCCTCTATTTATCGTTTTAAGCCGTTTTTCTTGTTGCTCATTTTTTCGATCCTGGCCGGAGCCTATCAAGCCGCTGCGCAGCAAGGGGTATCTGGATCAAAAGTTGATCAGATGAGTGATGAACAAATCGTTGAATTTTATCGCCGGGCCCAAAACAGCGGTTTAAGCGAAGAGCAGATTGAGCAGGCGGCCATGTCGCAGGGGTACACAATCAGTGACATTGCCAAGATGCGTCGCCGGATTAATGAGGTCCGCTCGCAAACACAGCGGCAGCGTAGCCAATCTTATGCTGATACTAGCAGTGGTCGCAGACTGCCTAATGATCTGTCTCGCCGGCAGCTAAGTCAGGAACGGTACGATCAATATCGCGATTCGCTGCTGCAAAAGGATACAACCAAGCGCCTGAAAGTATTTGGGGCTTCTTTATTCGAGAATGCCAATCTGTCATTTGAACCCAATCTTCGGATCGCAACGCCCCGTAGTTACATCGTTGGTCCGGATGATGAGATAACCATTGATATTTCCGGGGCTGCGTCTGAGAATTTCCAGTTGAAAGTATCACCGGAAGGGACTGTTAAAGCCCCTAACGTACCGCCTATCTCCGTCGCTGGGCTTACCATTGAACAGGCTGAACAACGAATTATCGCCCGGCTGCGCCGAGCAGGGTATCAAGGGTTGGGTGTTCCCGGAAGCGGTATCAATGCGAATGTAACACTAACTAATATCCGTAGTATTCAGGTAACATTGGTTGGGGAAGTCGTTCGCCCGGGCACATATACCGTCTCTTCGCTGAGTTCGGCATTTAATGCATTATATCTGGCGGGGGGGCCTAATCCAGAAACGGGTTCGTTCCGAAAAATTAATATTATCCGCGCTAACCGGGTCATTCGGACCATCGACCTATACGACTATATCCTACGGGCCGATCAGCGCAACAACATCCGCCTGCAGGATCAGGACGTAATTCGAGTTGCTGATTATGAAAGCCATATTGAATTGGACGGTGAAGTTCGTCGGCCAGCAATCTTTGAGGTTTTACCGGGTGAACGACTTCAGGCAGTACTGAATTTTGCCGGAGGTTTTTCGGATGATGCCTATAGGGCCAGTATTACACTGCGCCGGAATACCAGTCGTGAACGACGGATCATAACCATTTCCGAAGATCAACTGGCCACGTTTATTCCACAAACGGGTGATAAGTATAAAGTTGGGAAAATACTGGATCGGTATGAGAACCGTATTCAGATTGCGGGGGCTGTTATGCGGCCGGGAGATTATGCACTCGAACCCGGTCTGGAAACGGTGCGTCAGTTGATCGAACGGGCCGACGGGCTGCGACAGGATGCTTTTATGAACCGGGCCATTATTGTGCGGGAGCGTGCTGATATGGACAAGGAGAACATATCCTTTGACCTGGGTAAAATGATGCAGGGCATTATCAGCGATATCCCCCTTATGCGCCAGGATAGCCTGACCATATTATCAATCAAAGACCTTCGTGAGGAATACTATGTGACGATTGAGGGGGCTGTCAACAAGCCAGATACGATCGAGTTCGCCAAAAATATGAGCGTTGCTGATCTAATTGTGCGAGCCGGTGGCTTTCAGGAAGGAGCTACTCCAACCCGAATTGAAGTGGCTCGGCGCGTTCGGGAAGATTCGTCTGGCTTCGGTACTGCACGTCTGCAGCTTTACAAATTTTCGATTGACCGTGATCTGAGAATTACCCAATTTAATGATCCGAACTCTGGTCTGCCAGATACCGCCACGTTTGAATTACAGCCTTTTGATATTGTTTACGTACGCCGGTCAACTAACTATGAAGAACAGCGGCAGGTGTACATATATGGTGAAATAAGACACCCCGGTAATTATGCAATTTCCAGCCGCGAGGAACGAATCACCAACGTAATCGAACGAGCAGGTGGATTATTACCAAGTGCTTATCTACCTGGAGCGCAACTGTTGCGAGAAGGAGAAGTAATTGGTAATGATTTCCGGCGGATATTAAATAATACTGGCGCCGAAGAAAATCTATTACTGGACGATGGCGATACCTTGTTTATTCCCCGGCGATCAGAAGTAATTACAATTGAAGGAGGAGTACTGAATCCATCCTCAGTAAGTTATAAAGCAGGGTATGAATTCGATGATTACATCAGCGAGGCTGGTGGATTTACGGATAATGCCCGCAAAAGCAAGGCATATATTATTTACCCAAACGGTCGGAAAGATCGGACACGGCCTTTCCTAGATCGCCATTCGCTGTTTAATGATTCTCGCCCGAAAGTTGAACCTGGGTCGACAATTGTAGTTCCGTTCAAACCACTGGATACGAACCGGCTTTCTGCGGCCGAGCGTATCGGTATTTTCTCCTTACTGTCTACAGTATCAATTGCGCTTTTTAACATTCTGCTTCGTTAAGCATAAACCAGCAACTTATGTCAGTTACAGAGCAGCCTGAGAAACGCCAGGCGACTAGTGGAGAAATTGAGATCAGTTTAAATGATATCATTCAGTTTCTGAAAGATAGTGTCAGAACAGTAGCGATTGCTACTACGGTATGCGCTGTCATTGGGATCCTGTATGCTTTGTCGCTCCATAACGAGTACACTGCATCTGTGCGTGTTATGCCCGAAGTAAAAAGCGGCACGAGTGGAGGAGGCTTTGGAGAGTTGCGTTCACTGGCTGGGCTAGCTGGTGTTAATCTGGATAACGGAGGGGCATCTGAAACGATTCGTCCTGATTTGTATCCTGATGTTCTACAGAGCACGCCTTTTACCATTTACCTCTTACGTCAATCCGTTTCTACTGACGAGCAGTCCACTAGTTCGTTGCAGACTTACATGACGAATGAGGCAAAGAAAGGCTGGTTTGGCAAATCAGATAACGAAAAAACAGACAGCAAGCAAAAAACAAAAGCCATTGCCAGCGCTGCTGTTGAGTTGACGGAAGAACAGGAAGCCCTAGGCAATGAGTTAGCCAAGCGAATAAGCGTTACGATTGACAAAAAAAATGGCATCATTACGTTATCGTCAATGATGCCTGACCCGAAAGTCGCAGCTACGACAGCAAGTAAGACACTTGAATATCTGTCGAAATATGTATCTGACTATCGTACTGGTAAGGCCCGGCAGCAGGTGGACTTTCTGGTAAAGCAAACAAACGAGGCCCGCCGGCGGTACAAAGCGGCAGAATTCGCACTTTATAATTATCGGGATAAGAACCGTAGTTTGTTTCTGAATACTGCGAAGATAGAAGAGCAGCGATTACAGGCTGATTACCAGTTGGCTCAGGAAATATACACAAATCTGTCCCGGCAGCTTGAACAGTCCCGAATTAAAGTGCAGGAAGAAGAACCTGTTTTTCAGGTGCTGGAGCCTGCCAGAGTTCCTTCTCACAAAAGCGGGCCAAAACGAACTATACTTATCATTGGCTTTGCTTTCTTCGGGGTAATTATGGGATTAATTATATTCCTGATTCGCCGAATAATGAGTTAATAATCAGCTTTTATGAAAACAGCGTTAATCTGCGGAATATCAGGTCAGGACGGTGCTTATCTGGCTAAATTACTGTTGTCTCAAGGCTATACCGTATTTGGTGGATCGAGGGATGCCCATATGGCTTCGCGACGTAACCTTGTCCGACTGGGTATTGAGAAGGAAGTGCAGGTCGTATCGATCAGTATTAACGACTTTCGGAGCGTATTACAGAATCTGCTTAGAATAAAGCCTGATGAAGTGTATAACCTAGCTGGACAGAGTTCAGTAGGTTTATCGTTTGAACAGCCCGTCGAAACACTCGAAAGCGTGAGTGTTGGCACTCTGAATCTACTGGAAGCCATTCGGTTCAGTAACCTGCCCATTCGTTTTTATAATGCTGGATCTAGTGAATGTTTTGGGGATACAGGTAGTGAAGCCGCGGATGAAATGACACCTTTTCGGCCACGTAGTCCCTATGGTGTAGCCAAAGCCGCTGCTTTCTGGCAGGTTGCTAACTACAGAGAAGCGTATCAACTGCATGCAAGTACAGGAATTCTGTTTAACCATGAATCTCCTTTACGCCCCGAGCGCTTTGTTACTCAGAAAATTGTAGCAACTGCCAAACGCATTGCTCAAGGAAGTAATGAAATGCTAACGTTGGGTAATATTGACATTGCCCGCGACTGGGGTTGGGCTCCTGATTATGTCGAAGCAATGTGGTTAATGCTACAGCAGGAGCAGGCCGATGATTACGTAATTGCCACTGGTCATACAACTAAGCTAAGGGACTTCATTCGGATAGTGTTCGATTCAGTAGGTCTGGACTGGGAAGATTATGTCCGCTCGGATGAATCGTTTTTCCGGCCAACAGACATTGCCGAGGGACATGCCAACCCAGGTAAGGCCCGTCAAAAACTGTCTTGGAGCGCCAAACACAAAATGGAAGATGTTGCCCGATTAATGGTTGAGGAGGGCAGCCAGCATTAACTGGCCTGACAGTAGCCAGATGGGGTCGATTCGTACAGTGCGGGCAAAGTTATTAACCAGCCATCCACGTTCGCTGAATGCTTGGCGAAACACATTTATCAGCGCACTGGCTAAGGGCGGGGGAATGGTCATTTCGTTGCTGCTGGTTCCTGTAACGATTGACTACTTGTCCGTTGAAACCTATGGAACCTGGTTAACAATCAGCTCAATTCTGTCCATAATTTCCCTGCTTGATATTGGTTTAGGAAATGGTCTGCGTAACAAATTCTCAGAAGCTGTTTCCCGAAATGAACATGAACTAGCTCGATCGTACATAAGTACGTCATATGTGCTCTTTGGTGTTATTCAACTCCTGCTGCTTCTCATTTTCGCCGTACTGATTTACTGGCTTCCTTGGCCGCAGCTTATCAGTAGCAACGTGGATTTCCGGCAAATGCGACTTGTTGCGCTGATTACTATCACTGCTATAAGCGTAAAATTGGTGCTGGATAATATCAGTACAGTATTAATCGCGCTGCAGCAGGTGGGCTTGGCCAATTTGCTATCATTGTCTGGTAACGTACTGGTGCTGGCTGGAACGTACTGGCTGGCTGCGGTTAGTGAGGGGAGCCTGATGTATCTGGCCACGGTCACCGTTAGCTCACCGCTAATCGTATTGTCTGTCAGTAGTTTGCTACTGTACCGGGGTAAACTCAGGATTTATTGCCCAGCCTTTTCATACGTTAGCAAAGAACATATGGGGCGATTAGTTGCCCTGGGGTACCAGTTTTTCTTTATTCAGATTGCCGTAGTGATTCTATTTTACTCCGATAATCTAATTATTACCCACTTGTTTGGTAGCGCAGATGTGACCGTGTATGCGGTTGCATTTCGGTATTTTAATATAGCTAGCGCAGCTTTTGCCATTATTGTCAGCCCTTACTGGCCCGCATTTACGGAAGCATACGTGAAACAGGATATGCCGTGGGTAAAAGCAACGTATCGGCGGCTCCAGCAATTGTGGATTCTGCTGGCACTTGTGATAAGTGGTATGATCGCCTTCTCTGGACAGTTTTATAATTTTTGGCTTACCGACCGGGTTGACGTGCCGTTTACACTCAGCTTATGCATGGGAATATCAGTACTGATCACCTGCTGGAATAACATTACGTCGACCTTACTGAATGGAATTGGAAAAATTCAGTTGCAGTTATATTATTCGTTGGGCTCTGCCCTGGTCAATATTCCTTTGTCGGTTTTTTTTGCCCGAACACTGGCGTTAGGACCCGCAGGCGTAGCTTTGGCTACAGCAGTATCCTTGCTGATTGGTACGGTTCTGGGTGGCATACAAGTAGAAAAAATTTTGTCGAGGAAAGCAGCTGGTTTATGGGATCGGTGACTAAAGAGACTAAACAAACGTATCCCTGATTTTTATCGTTGCTTACAGATATGAGGGTATTATTTGACCACCAGACTTTTTCCTTGCAGGCGTATGGCGGTATATCCCGTTACTATACAGAACTGATTAAAGGAATTAATCAGACCCTCGAAAACCAGGCCGAGCTGCCAGTGCTGTTTTCGGACAATGTACACCTACAGGAAAATAATATACCTGTAAAATCATTTCTACCAGGTATAAAATTTCCTAAAAAAGGTGGACTGGTTTATCAGATTAATCAGGCGCATAGCAGATTTCAATTGAATAAACAGGACTTCGATCTGTTTCATCCAACTTATTATGATCCGTACTTCCTGTCTAGATTACAGGATAAACCTTTTGTCGTGACCGTTTACGACATGATCTATGAGAGATATGGGCACCTATATTCGGAATTAAGGAAAGACCGAACAATTATAGCCCGTAAACGAGAATTGATTAAACGAGCCGATCGAATTATAGCTATATCAGAGAACACAAAAAGGGATATAGTTGACCTGATAGGAGTGGATGAGTCAAAAATTGAAGTTATCTACCTGGGCAATTCTACCAAGCTCCAAAAGCGCGATAATAAAAAGTCTAATAGTTTGACAACCAGTAGCTATTTCCTATTTGTTGGCAAGCGGTATAGCTATAAAAACTTTAGAGGGCTAGTACAGGCAATTTTGCCTCTATTGATAAAGAACGGCGTTAAACTGATTTGTGCAGGTGGGGGGGCGTTCACTAAAGAAGAGCAAAAATTCATTAATTCACTAGGGGCAGAAAGATGGGTTGAACATCATGCTGTACATTTACAAACTTTAGAACAACTGTATGGTAGTGCCATTGCGTTCGTGTTCCCATCATTTTATGAAGGATTTGGACTGCCTGTCTTAGAAGCTTTTGCATCGGGGTGCCCTTGTCTACTTAGTAATAGGGGATCTTTACCGGAAATCGCCGGCCAGGCAGCGCTATTCATAGATCCTGAACAACCTGACGGCATCAATGATGCCGCTAATCTTCTAATACAGCAACCAGAGTTACGTAAGACACTGATAAATGCAGGGTACAGGCAGCTGGAAAAATATTCCTGGAACCAGACAGTACACCAGACATTAGCTTTGTATAAATCACTAATTAGCTAACTAAGTAATCATTTTGCATTTGATAGATGCGTTATTATGCTGCCACCATTAATATCAATAATTATTACAGTATTAAATGGCGCCAAAACAATGGAGGATTGTTTGCTAAGTATCGCGGAGCAGTCGTTTCAGGATTTCGAATTAATAGTAGTCGATGGAGGAAGTAGCGACAATACGGTACCAATTCTCAACCGATACAGTAGCGTAATAAACCAGTTGAAAGTCATTCCGGGATTAGGTCTTTATGCTGGTTTAAATAAAGGCATTGAACTAGCTCAGGGTAAGTGGTTGTACTTTATTGGTTGTGATGATCAGTTGTATAACTCGGAAGTACTGCGTATTGCTGCCATATCGATGAAGAACACAGATGCAGTAATTCTGGCAGGGCAAGTTCAGCACCAGGATCAGTATGTGACGAAGCCCAAGTTCGGGCTTCCTCAGCTACTATTACACCGGATTCATCACCAAGGCATCTTTTATAACAGAACTGTCTTTGAGCGTTACAAATACAATGAGAAACTAAAATTGGCAGCCGACTATGAACTGAACCTACAGCTGGCCGTTGGTAAGTTCAAGCACCAGAAGTTGAATCTTGTTATTGCGCGTTATGGCGGTGACGGAATAAGTAATCGAGAGATCAATACGTATTACAAGGAAACTCAGCTAGTCCACAAAGTGATTTTTACCGGACTAACCCGTGTTTGGGTTGTGCTCATTTTCTGGATAAAATGGAAGTTTTGGCTATTTAAATATAGAACGGGTTTGCTTGGTTTATCGTATAGGCTGAAGCATCGAGTAATTCCGTTGTTTTTAGTAGTCCTAAAATAGTATATATGCAAATTTCTGTGTTGAAGGAGTTGATGAAAAAAGACATTAGTTTTTATAAAAACATACTGTCTTTAGGGTTAATACAAGTCACAAACTTTATTATTCCGCTCATTACGTTTCCTTATTTGGTCCGTACTGTAGGTATTGAACAATATGGCGTAATTTCATATGGCTTAACAATTATTACTTACTTAAGTGCTTTTGTAGAATTTGGCTTTATGGTTTCTGCAACTAGATTAGTTGCTATTTATAAAAACGATAAAGTAAAGCTTTCTTATCTTTTCTCTACTGTTACTATCGCAAGAGTTTTGTTGTTTTTTGTTGCTGCTGCTGCCCTACTTATATCAGGATTGTTTATCGAGAAAATAGGCGATCACATATTTATGTATTTCTTGGGATTAAGTATGCTGCTTAGTACTGCTATCTTTCCTCTTTGGTTTTTTCAAGGAGTAGAGCAAATGAAATACGTTACATACTTTAATATTGCTGCTAAAATAATATTGATTCTGTTGCTATTTGTTGTGGTTACAGACTCACAAGATTATTTTTATGTTCCTGGAATATATGGTATTGCTAATGTGCTGACGGGTATATATGGGAACTGGTATGTGTTAAAAAACTTCAATCTGAAATTTACATTTTCATCATTGCATGATATATTTGATCAGTATAAAGCTGGAGTTAATTTATTCTACACGAATTTTGTTGTTGTTTTATTAAATAATTCAAACGTTATTATACTATCAATATACGTTTCTGATACGCTGATTGGTAGTTATAGCTTCGTGGAAAAAATCGTCTTTGCCTTGTGGCAGGTTTTAGCTGTTTTTTCACAGGCTACTTATCCTATTCTTTGCCGGTTGTCTGAAGAATCGCACGAAAAAATTAGAAAATTTCTGGCTCGAACGTTTTTGCCGTTTTTTGGAATGATCGCGACTGCATGCATCGGTATATCATTTTTTGCTCCCGAGATTGTTCTACTTTTGTCGGGTAAAATAAATGCAGATGCAGTGAATGTATTACGGGTAATGATATTTACCCCGCTGATCGTATGTCTGAATATTCCTGCTTATCAGACACAACTGGCTTATTCGCTTACTAAAGACAATACGAAAATATACGCTGTGGCTGCATTGCTGAATATAGCGCTTTGTGCACTTCTGGTGAGACAAAATGGAATAATAGGAGCTGCTATATCTATGTTGATTGTTCAGACTATAGTAACATTAGGATTAAATTATGTGACAGAAATTAAATTTAAGCAATATTCCTTATTACGGAATTGATAGGCAGATTTGTTGAATATTAACGTTTATTGTTAGAATAGTAGTGATGAGCATTGCAGCATCCGTAGTACTTTATAATTCGGACGAGTCAGTAATTGATAATGTAAGTACATACATTGATCAGGTTGATAAATTATATATTATTGATAACTCAGAATCAATTAATTCTAAGCTGGTTGAATGTCTTAACGTAAATCAAAAGATAGAATATGTATGGCTCAAAGGCAATTTAGGCATAGCTACTGCCCTGAACGTTGCCTGCGAAAAAGCTATTGCCGATGGTCATGACTATATTCTAATGATGGATGATGATTCTCGTGCTGTCAGTACTATGGTTGAGCAGATGCTTAACTACGAGCGTGAGTATGCAGATCTGAAAATTGGAATTATTGCTGCTCAGTCTGATCCTAATCTCTTTAGTGAAAAGATTAGAAGTGTCTGGTATACAATCACCTCTGGAAGCTTGATGAAGCTATCTGCGTATGAAGAGTGCGGAGGTTTTCTGGATAAGTTGTTTATTGATGCTGTTGATCATGAATATTGTTTTAGATTAAAGGAAAAGGGATACCATATTATTAATCTGGATTATCTTCATCTAGAACATTCAATTGGCGAGCTTAAAGAACTAAAACTATTTAATAAGACGCTGTATAAGTGGTCCTCCCATAACCATATTCGGATGTATTATATGATGCGAAATTTCCTATATGTGTTAACAAAATACCATAGTACTATACCAGTAAAGACAAAAATACTATTGTATTATAGTGTATCGAGAGCCTGTTTTTTCGATTCAATGCTAGAGGGGGATATACTAAGGCGAATTAAATTCTTGGTTAAAGCATTTAAAGATTATAGAGCCGGTAATTTTGGAAAGATTAGTCTATGAGTACTAATATTACTCGGGGCGGTAATGTTGCGGGAATGATAACGCTTTATAACTCGCAACCAGCTGTTATTGATAATATACAATTTATTATCGATCAGGTGGAACGTTTATATATTGTGGATAATTCGGAGATTACCGACAGTAAATTAGTTGAAAATCTCCTGGCTATCTCACAAAAGGTAAACTATATTAGTAATAAAGGAAATCTAGGTATAGCACGGGCCTTAAACGTTGCAGCGAATGCCGCTTTAGCAGATGGATTTGCCTATCTGTTACTTATGGACGATGATTCTGAGGCCCCCGCCAATCTGGTTTCTGAGTTACTGGGTGTTTACTCAGTTACTTCCTCTACTGAGATTGGTATCGTTGCTGCGCAATCAGATCCATCCGTTCCGAATACAAATTCTGTCAAAGACGTTCTTACCATCATTACGTCTGGTAGCCTTCTGAATCTGGAGGCCTACAAGTCAGTAGGGCCTTTTCTTGAAGACTTATTTATAGACTGGGTTGATCTAGAATACTGCTTTCGGCTACAGCAGCATGGGTATAAAGTGCTAGTTCACGATGGGGTTCGCTTAAATCATCGGCTGGGTACGTTTCAGACAAAAAGGTTATTTGGGCTGCTTCCAATCCGGTGGCGTTCTCACAGCCCTACCCGTCTCTATTACAAATTTCGTAACAGTCAATATGTTATGCGACAATACAGGCGGCAAGTACCGTTATCGTTTGTGGGATCCATTTACTATGAACTGGGAAGAGACTTGGTGAAAATTTTGTTTGTCGAAACAAACAAAAGAATTTATTTAGCTTCGATATGGATGGCCTTAAATGATGGTTTTCGGGGAAAACTGGGAAAGCTAAAACCGAAGGCTTAATCTATCTGTTGATCACACACGGCTGGCTATAGAAAGTTGTATTTACTAACGGAGATACATTATATTTGTTAGCTTTTGTCTGCATATATAAACTATAAAGAGAAATGGCAGTTTGATACGTCCCTTTGCAAAAGATATATGAAAAAACACTTACTTACCTGTGGCATCGCTACATCCTTATTGGCAAGTAGCCAGTTGTTGATGGCTCAGACGTCAACAACTAATATTAGCATTACAACACCAACGTCAACACCAGCCGGTGGTTCTGACAATACGCTGGTGGGTGTTGGTGCGGGAAATACAAACATGTCTGGAAATGGCAACTTGATTCTGGGCCGTGGGGCTGGTATTCAGAATATGGCTGGTGCGCAAAATTCCTTTGTAGGAGCGATGGCTGGCCGTCAGAACTCGTCAGGGAGCTACAATACGTTCTTTGGTTACGAAGCCGGCAGCAGTAATACGAGTGGAAATAATAACCTCTTTATGGGAACCGGAGCTGGGTATACTAACTCAGATGGCTACAACAACCTGTTCAGTGGATATCGTGCTGGTTATTTCAATACATCCGGTCACCATAATGTGTTTATAGGATCAGGAGCGGGCTACAGTAATAGTGCTGGTACTGACAACACATTTATTGGTGCTGATGCGGGAGGGGCCAATACAAGTGCTACTGCCAACGTTTTTTTGGGATCTTTATCTGGCTCATCTAATACTTCAGGTAGCCAAAACACTTTTTTGGGCACCAATGCAGGTTTAAGTAACTCAAATGCTTCGGCTAATACCTTTGTCGGATTCGCAGCTGGAAGAAACAATTCTTCTGGCCAGTTTAATACATTCATTGGTGTTCAGGCAGGTTTAAGTAATACCACTGGAGAAGCCAATTTCTTTTTGGGAGTAAATGCCGGAGCTATAAACACGGTTGGGTCTGCTAATTTCTTCGTGGGCAATAATGCTGGAGCAAGAAATACAACAGGGGGATTCAATGTATTCTTAGGATCTAACGCGGGCTCTAACAATAATAATGGTGTAAATAACACTGCTATCGGTTTTGAGGCAGGAGGAAACCTCAGCAGTGGTCAAACCAATACATTTATTGGCTTTCGGGCGAATTCAGGACCTGGAGATTTAAATAATGCGACTGCCGTTGGAGCTAACGCAGTAGTTAACGTATCGAATGCAGTGGTGCTGGGCAACCAGGCCAACGTGGGGGTGGGTACATCAGCGCCCACCGCCAGGCTGCATGTGGTTAGCGGCACGGCGGGCCAGTCAGGACTACGTCTGGAAAACCTGCCCATCAACACCAACGCTAGCCTGACCAACCAGAACAAGTTTCTTTCGGTAGACGGCAGCGGCAACGTGATCCTGGTGAGCAGCAACAGCTCGGGTCGCCTGGCGGCCGAGTCCGATGGGCAGTGGGGTCTGGAAGACGGCCAGTTGCGCAACCTCAACGAGGGCAGCGTGGTGATCGGTCCGGGGGTGAGCCGTTTACCGGCAGGCTACCGGCTGTACGTCTCGGAGGGCATCCTGACCGAGAAGGTGAAGGTGGCCGTCAAGAGCACCGAGAACTGGTCGGACAAGGTCTTCGAGTCGGGGTATCGGTTGTGGAGCTTGGGTGAGGTGGATCGGTACGTTCGTGCCCACAAGCATCTACCTGGTGTTCCCTCGGCGTCAGAGGTTGTTCGGGAGGGGGTTGACGTGGGTGAGATGCAGGCCAAGCTGCTGGAGAAGATCGAGGAGCTCACCCTGCACGTCATTCAGCTGCAAAAGGACAATCAGAAAATGCAGCAACTGAATCTGCAACTCGAGCAGCAGCAAATGAAGATGCAAAAGCAGTTACGGAAATTGTCTAAATAGTGGTATCACCCTATTGAGAAAAGGAATAATACTTTATAAAAAAATCCCTCACAAAAATTTTTTGTGAGGGATTTTTTTATAAAGTAAACAAATTATATACTTAAAGGTATTTATTTGAAAAATAACTTATCGTCTATTTAACCTTTTTATGAAAAAAGTATACACAAGCCTTGCTGCTTTTAGTTTTAGCTGCATTGCACTCTCAGTTTGTTATGCACAGAATAACACTGTCGTAGGAAACGCTCAGTCAACCCCTGGCTCCGATAACGTATTAATTGGGGTACAGGCAGGTAATGCCTCAATGAGTGGTTCTGGTAACGTAGCGGTTGGAAAAAGCGCTGGTGCTGGACTTACGAATGGATCCAGTAATAGTTTTATTGGTATTGGTGCCGGTGCAGCGAATAACACAGGTATTGATAACACTTTCTTGGGAGCGTTTGCCGGGTTTGCAAATTCGTCTGGGAATGAGAACACATTTGTTGGCCGGGGAGCTGGTACAAGAAATACGACTGGTGTATCAAATTCTTTTGTGGGGATCAGTGCCGGGCAAGACAACACAACCGGATCGCGTAATTCATTCTTTGGTGCCGCAGCTGGAGTTGATAACACAACCGGGAGCATTAATGCTTTCTTTGGTGTAGAGGCTGGCGTCTACAACACGACTGCTTCATATAACACTTTTTTAGGCGGTTATGCAGGTAATCGTAATACCACAGGACCTCATAATACATTTGTTGGACACTCTGCAGGTACCTTTAACCAGACAGGATCACAAAATGCGTTTTTTGGCTCTTTTGCAGGCGCTAACAACAATGCATCAAACAATGCCTTTTTTGGCTATAGTGCAGGTAATAACACCAATACTGGAGATAATAACACCATGATTGGCGCGTTTGCAGGCTGGTCTAATACATCGGGGACTCAGAATACATTCATAGGCTACAACGCTGGATTCAAAAACACGGGATCTGCCAACTCATTCGTGGGTTTCAAGGCAGGTGAGCAAAATACGACTGGCCAGTTCAACTCTTTCATTGGGGTGCAGGCAGGACTCAGTAACACTACTGGTAGCAGTAACTATTTCTTTGGTACTAATTCCGGGGTTAATAACACCAGTGGCTCAGGTAACTACTTCCTGGGCGACAACGCAGGACAGTTCAACACCAGTGGTGGTTTCAACATATATATCGGCGCCAACTCGGGTAATGGCCCCGGAGTAAATGGCAACAACAACATGGCCCTAGGCTTCGAAGCTGGACGGGGTAACAACGGCGGCTTCAACAATACTTTCGTCGGGTTCAGGGCAGATGCGGGCAATGCTGGCTTGGTTAACGCAACGGCCATCGGCAACAATGCCGTGGTGCGGGTATCGAATGCAGTGGTGCTGGGCAACCAGGCCAACGTGGGGGTGGGCACATCAGCGCCCACCGCCAGGCTGCATGTGGTTAGCGGCACGGCGGGCCAGTCAGGACTACGTCTGGAAAACCTGCCCATCAACACCAACGCTAGCCTGACCAACCAGAACAAGTTTCTTTCGGTAGACGGCAGCGGCAACGTGATCCTGGTGAGCAGCAACAGCTCGGGTCGCCTGGCGGCCGAGTCCGATGGGCAGTGGGGTCTGGAAGACGGCCAGTTGCGCAACCTCAACGAGGGCAGCGTGGTGATCGGTCCGGGGGTGAGCCGTTTACCGGCAGGCTACCGGCTGTACGTCTCGGAGGGCATCCTGACCGAGAAGGTGAAGGTGGCCGTCAAGAGCACCGAGAACTGGTCGGACAAGGTCTTCGAGTCGGGGTATCGGTTGTGGAGCTTGGGTGAGGTGGATCGGTACGTTCGTGCCCACAAGCATCTACCTGGTGTTCCCTCGGCGTCAGAGGTTGTTCGGGAGGGGGTTGACGTGGGTGAGATGCAGGCCAAGCTGCTGGAGAAGATCGAGGAGCTCACCCTGCACGTCATTCAGCTGCAAAGCCGGATTAATACGCTCGAAAAGAAGCAGGTAGTAAGTAAAACTGCTGTAAAGAAGAGTATTACCAAAGCAAATCCGCAACGAGCAGCTAGATAACAATTTACCAGAGGAAAGCGCAACCAGCCCCGAATAATGTATTTTTGTACTTTGTCCGTTAACAAAGTAAAGGATCTATCGGCTAATTGTGCTTTCCTCTAAGGTATATATCGTAGTATTAAACTATAATGGCTGGAAAGACACCACAGAGTGTATAGAAAGTTTATTATCACTCAAGTACTCTAATTATCAGATCGTTATAGTCGATAATTGTTCGAGTGACGATTCTGCCATTTATATAGAAAGATGGCTGTCAAAGCATAGGTTCATTGATTCTGGACTGGTAGAATCTGATTTTCTCCAAGAAACAAAGGCTCATTCTTGTGTCGTATACAGTACTTCCGATCTCCTGAATAGCTTTCCTGTAATTACGTTCATTCAGACAAATGAGAATCTTGGCTATGCGGGAGGCAATAATGTAGGTATACGTTATGCCCAAAATTCAGGAGACGCGGCTTTTGTTTGGATTCTGAACAATGACACAATTGTAGATCCGCAGAGTTTAGGGTTTTTGGTACAGAAGATAGAAACCTCTTCGCCTGAAAATGTTGGCCTTGTGGGTGGGAAGCTGATGTATTATCATGATCGGGAACGAATACAATGCATAGGTGGCGCCTATTATAATAAATGGCTTGGATATAGTCGGCAGATTGGAAATGGTGAGTTGGAGAATGGCCAATTTGTGGGCAAAAATGTCCGGCCTGATCTGATAATTGGTGCCTGTATGCTGGTTAGTGCTGATTTTCTGCAAAATGTTGGTTTATTGAATGAAGAATATTTTCTTTATTTCGAAGAGCAGGACTGGGCAGAAAGAGCCAGACAAAAAGGATTCGTGCTGAGTTTTTCAGAAAAAGCTATTGTTTACCACAAAGAAGGGGCTACAATTGGCGCGGGTCAATTTTCGGGGAGTAGCCGATTTTCTGACTTTTATTTCTCTAGAAGTAAAATTCTCTTCACTGATAAATATTATAATAAACTAGTTTCATTGTCCGTCAGAACTAGCCTTCTGTTAACGATATACAATAGAGTCAGGCGCTCTCAATATGACCGTATCCCAATGTTGTTCAAGACCATGTTTAGTTCGAGAGAAAAATTACTAAATATGGCTTATAAAAAATGATCTGGATATGGTTATAAAACCTATTATAATTCCCCGATTAGTTCTTTCTAATAAACTACTATGGTATATTTTATTATACTGCTGTATTGTATATAACTTTCATAGATATATTTTCAAATACAGCCATGGTGGGTACCCCAAAGAAGGATATCAACAAACTCCCCTTGTCTGGCAAGGGGGGAAGTTTGTTCTGGTAGCCGTACTATTAGCACTTATCTATGTTAGAGGAAAATTTACACTAAAATTGCCTTTGCCTGTTGTTCTATTCTATGCATTCATTTCGTTAATAATACTAGTAAATTTATGGTCTAGCATTTTTTATAATGTACTATCTACTGACGAATTTGAATATTCAATCTTTGCAATTAGTGTACTACCTATTGCATTTCTAACGAAAGAAAGCCTTTCTGGATTGGCAGATGATATAAAATCAATTTTGAATAGCTGCCAATATATTGTAATCTATTCTAATCTGTTAGTTATAATTAATTACTTTGTATTAGATATTTTGCCATTTCATGCTTATCGGGGAGTATTACTTCGGTTTGGTGGGCTGTGGGATGATCCAAATACATTTGGTATTATTAGTGTCTTCCTGCTTGGTATTTCTATAGCAAATAAACAGTATGTTCTATCTGGAGCTCATGTAATCAACATACTCCTGACAGTATCTTTGACAAGCTATATTCTGTTGGTAACGTTTGCTGCTTATTATTTTATCAACACCAGTAAAAATCGCATACTACGCATTTCTGTCTTCGTTGCCTTGTTTCTATCTGTTGTGTTTATAGCTGTATTAAACGCTGATTTACTCACTCAGGTTTATGAAGCTAAACGCGAGTCCATCGAGCAGCATGCTACTATAGATCTTGGATTCAAGTTAATTCCGCTGCTACAGCCAATACAGTTTCATGAAACCTGGCTTCTAAGTTTTAGTGTAAACTATTTTCCATTATCGGTACCAGTTATCTTATTGTTAGTATTCCTGTTTATTAAATTTTTTCTCTTCGATAGAAAAAGCCTACAAAGATTAATGTACATTTTATTCTTTGTATCAAGCCTTTTTCTTCCCTTTTTATATATGTTCCCCATTAATTTTATAGCGTTGTTGTTCTTTGTACTATACGCTAAAGAAGTCCGATTTTAATTTGTTGCTAATATGCATTTCTGTGCTGACGCACGAATGATACACAATTCTGGTATTGGCGTATACATTCGTGAATACATAAACTATATTGTTCAGGAAAAGATATTTGATAAAATTACCCTTATAGGTAAGCCTGAACTATTAAAACGATATTTTGGTCAGTTTTCGAACTGGGAATGTGTAGAAGCAGATTTTCCTATCTACTCGATAACAGAACAAATAAAGTTACCGCGTCTTATCCCGGCCTGTGATTTATTCTGGTCTCCTCATTACAATATACCTCTATTTCCTATTAAAGCCAGGAAGAGATTAGTTACCGTTCCAGACGTATTCCATCTGGCTCACGCTAATACTTTACCGCTTAAGCAACAGGTATACGCAAAATTAGTTACAAACGCTGCTGTTAAGCTATCAAATAAAGTCGTAACGATATCGGAATATTCAGCCCAGGAAATTAAACGGCTAACAGGCGTGGGTAAACCTAAGGTTGAAACAGTCCTGCTGGGATTAAATACGTCGGAGTTTACCGTATCACAAAGCCTGGAAATACAGAAACAGGTAAAAGCATTATATGGCTTACCTGATCGGTACATACTATTTGTTGGAAATGTAAAGCCTCACAAGAATTTACAAACGCTGGTCGATGCTTTTTCGTTGCTGTTACAGGATCAACCTGACTTGTATTTGTTAATTGCGGGTAAAAAGGAAGGATTTATTACCGGTGATAAAGAACTCTTTGAGCGGATTGAGAAAAATGAGACGCTGGCCAAACGTATAAAGTTTTCGGGTTATGTAGACTCAGAACATCTGCCTGTAATCTACAACATGGCTTCTTTATTTGTTTTTCCTTCTTTGTATGAAGGGTTTGGTTTCCCTCCGCTTGAAGCAATGGCCTGCGGCTGTCCTGTCGTTGCGTCCAATCGAGCAAGTATTCCCGAAGTATGCGGTGAGAGTGCGTTCTATGTAGATCCGACCAATCCGGCTGAAATTGCTCAAGGTATAGAACAGGTATTAACCCATAAAGAACTACGTAATAAGTTGATTGAAAAAGGGTTTATGCAGGTTCAGAAATATAAATGGAAGGATTCTGACCAACACTTTGTTAGGATAATCAAGTCAATGATATAGAGTCGTTGCCTTTTAACTGGAAGGACGTAGTAGTTAGTAATCTGATTTATAGTACTTCATAGCAACAACATACACGTGAAAATTGCCTTAGTTCAGGATGGATTGATGTGCCGCGCGGGGGGAGAACAGGTTGCTCTCTGCTTTCATAAAGCTTTTCCTGAAGCTCCTATCTATACGCAATGTTACCAGCCCAGCCTCACATTTCCTGAGTTCAAGGAAGCTGATATTCGTACGTCTTGGCTGCAAAATATTGCGAAGACGGACGATCGAATGAAACAGCTTTTTTTTCCGCTAGGCGTTCAGGCGATGCAATCTCATGATTTGACCGATTTTGACGTAGTGCTCATGTCAGGAACACATTGTGCTAAATACGTTAAAGTCCGAAAGAATGCGTTGGTAATCAGTTATAGTTTTACTCCCTTCCGATTGGCCTGGAATCCCGAATCGTACGCTCAGTACGCAGAAGCTGGACCCATAAAACGGTTCGTGTTTGATAAGATACTTCGGTATTTGCGGGATGTAGATTTCAGGTTTGCCCAACGACCAAACTACTATGTGGGTATGACCGATGAGACGGCAGAGCGGCTACGTAGTGCTTATCAGATAAAGAAACCGATTCGGATCATCAAGCCGCCAGTTAGTGTAAATAATTTTTATGTCTCGAATCTGCCAAAAGAGTATTTTTTGATCGTTTCTCGATTAGAATACTATAAGAAGGTTGACCTGGCAATCGATGCTTTCAACGAGCTGGGATACCCACTCGTGGTTGTTGGTAAGGGGCTGCAGGCAGAAGAGATAAAGGCCAGGGCCAAAGGAAACGTCACGTTTCTAAGCGGTTTGTCGGCACAACAACTAGCCGATGCGTATGCAAACTGTCGAGCCTTTATTTTCCCTCAGCATGAGGATTACGGAATAACTCCGCTGGAGGCTAATGCTGCCGGGCGTCCGGTAATTGCGTACGGCGTTGGGGGGGTACTGGCAACCCAGATTCCGGTAAAAGATGATCCAGCAGAAGCGACCGCCCTGTTTTTTGATGAACAAACGGTCGAGAGTTTAGTTAAAGCGGTGAAAGCGTTTGAGGGAATTGAAGAGCGGTTCAATCCAACATTTATCCGACAGCATGCTGAAGCCTTTGATGAAAAGATCTTCATCGAACAAATTCAGCAGTTTGTACAGGGAAAATATTTAGAATATAAGAAACATAGTGTAGCTTAGCAAGATATATAACAGCCATCCCTTTATGAGAAACAAGTACTTCTATTTCAGACTTTTGACGGTTACTGCTATCGGATGCATAACATCTGTTATGGCGACAGCCCAGACAAACCAACAGTCTTTACGAATCCAGATTCAGTACGAAAAACCAGGTCGGTACCTGGAACAGGCAACTGAAACGATAGAGGCTGTAAACGTTGTGAAAAAGACGGCTAACGTAGAGTACCAAGCTGGCCAGTCGGTGACGCTACTACCGGGCTTTAGTGCAGAAACGGGGAGCACATTTGCTGCTACGATCAAAGCGGTTTCCACGAAGCAGGAAACACCCCTTCAACTGGCAGCTTACCCAAATCCATTCGATCAGTCAACGACAATAGAATATTATTTGCCTTCTGCCGGGAAGGTAAACCTAAATATCATTGATTCGCAGGGGCGTGTTGTTGGGCAGCTTGTTCAGGGCGAAAACCAGGAAGCCGGCAAACACAAAATTGACTGGAAGCCAGAAAGTGCTGGTACAGGCGTATACTTTCCAGTAGTTGAAGCTAATCAGCAGAAAGCCGCCGGACGTCTGGTGAAAAAATAAGTAAAAGCATATTCTATACCTGATAGACCCCGGTTATGTGACCGGGGTCTTTTTATTTACTTATCTTTGAAGCTTCATTAATAAACAATTAAAGTCTCTATAAAGTAAACGGATGATCGTAGTGGCTTGTAAAAGAGTAGGTTATGTACTAATTCTTAGTGTTCTTACTTCGTTGGTACACGCTCAGACGTTACGTCAGCCTGACCAGTATTCTATAGAAGCCGGCGTTTATTCGTCTTCCTCACTAAACACACCTTTTTGGCTGCGTAGCAATCAATACGGTATTGTTCCGTTTCAGTCGCCTATTCAAACGCTGCGGTTTGAGGTACACAGTGATTACGATTCAACACGTTCGCAGACTAATAAAAGAGGTTCTCGGTTCTCACTTGGATATGGGCTTAACTTAGTGGCTAACAGAGCTGTGAATAAGCAACCCTATGAGAAAAATGTATTATTACCCGAAGCATACATTAAAGCGCGCTTAGGCATTTTTGAGTTATATGCTGGTCGTAGACGTGAAAAGTTTGGTCTAGCCGATTCTACGTTGTCAACCGGTTCTTATTCCTGGTCCGGTAATGCCATGCCCATCCCCAAAATTCAACTTTCTATTCCAACATTTACGCCAATCGGAATAACGAATGGATGGGTATCTGTGCAGGGAACCTACGCGCATGGTTGGTTTAGTTCCTCGGGTTTCATTCAAAATACACTGCTGCACCAGAAATCTTTTTACGTGCGCCTGGGACGTGAAAAGGATGTTGTTCGGGTATACGGCGGCTTCAATCACCAGGTCGTTTGGGGCGGTCGTACTGATAATTTAAAAGGTACAGGGCTCGTTCCGGATAACGGTAAACTGCCTTCTACATTACGTGATTATTACTATGTAGTTGTAGGAGATCGCTGGAGCCGGACGGATTCAAGTGCATATACTAACTTTGAGATCACTAACCGCGTTGGTAACCATCTGGGAAGTATAGATGTCGGAATGGAGATCGATCTGGTGAAATACACATTGTTTATGTATCGTCAGAATCTGTACGAAGATGGATCGCTGTTCTATTTATTAAATATTCAGGATGGCCTGAATGGATTCAGAATTCGGCGCAATAATCCCAATGCTATCGTACGGGACATTCTGTTCGAATACCTAAACACAACTGATCAGGGCGGACCAATATTTCAGATTGGTGATCCCTATAAACAGGGAAAAGATAACTACTTCAACAACCAGCAATACCGGGATGGCTGGGGTTATAAAGAACACACAATAGGCACGCCATTTATTCCACCCGCTTATGGCCCGAATGGGGAATATCCTTTTGGCGCTTTTACGTCTAATAATAGGGTAATGGTGTATCATCTCGGGATGTCAGGGAGTTTTCCGATACGCTGGAAAGGACTGAGCGCACCGATTACTTACCAAACTAAACTGTCCTATAGCCAGAATTATGGCACGTATGATATCCCATACCGTCCCCGGAGAAATCAATTCTCGGGCTATTTCAGTATGATTGTGCCATTTTCCTGGATGGGTGGAATCCAGTTAGCCGGTAGTGCCGCTATCGATGACGGAACTCTGTATCAAAATGGCTTTGGTACGTACATAAGCTTGAAAAAGGTCTGGAACTCAACAAAGTAGGATTGATTTTTGTTAAAGCTCTGACCGTTACATTCGGTTGGTGTTTCTATTGAAGTTATACAGTGGGCAGGATTATGATCTTGCCCGTAGAATAACATTCTTGGGTGGTAGTGGATTACAACCCTTATTTTTGTGTACTATAAAGATATATACCCTCCCGTACATTCGGGTTCATAGATCTGAGACGTATGAGACACCGGTATTCCATACTGTTCTTTCCACTTCATGTAATTGTTGATCTGCTTAGTGTAAATGCGGCATTTATCGGCGCATACTGGATCAAATTTCATACACTGGATGCGGTAGCTCAACCGCCATATGCTACACTGTGGATTATATTTAATCTGATCTGGCTGGTTGAGGTTATTGCATTTAAGCCTTACATTTTCCCTCGTCAGCTCTTTAAACTATCTCATTTACTACGTACACTTTCGGTATTAGTTGGGGTTCATATTGCTGTTGTCGCGGTTTATTGCGTTGCTGTTCAGGGGTATTATTACTCCAGGGAGCACCTTTTCATAACCTATTTTCTTTTTGTCTGTCTAAGTATTTTAACTCGCATAGGGGGCTTGATTTTTCTGCGCGAGTATCGAATACGTGGTTATAACAACCGACGGTATATTATTGTCGGTCATGGTAAACTGGCGGTATCAATTCATAGCTTCTACGAAGCTCATCCCGAAATGGGCTTTCGCTTCTATGGCTATTTTGACCAGCCCGATCCTGAGAATGCCGGAGTACTTAACGGAACGATCGACGATTTGAGCCGTTTTGTTAAGCAGCAGGAGATTGATTGTGTTTACTGCTGCATGCCTTATATAGAAAGCGATCAGCTTAAGAAAATTGTTGATCAGGCGGAAATAGATGACTACCAGGTCAAATTACTGGTTGATTTTAGAGGGTTTATGAGCAAAGGAACATCTGTTGAGTATCATGACTTCCTGCCCGTGTTGAATGTGTCGTCGCAGATGCTTGCTGACTTCAGAGTAAACATATTCAAACGGACTTTTGACATTATTTTTTCACTGTGTGCCTTTATTTTTGGCCTGCCCATTTTTCTTGTTGTTGCTCTGGTAACCCGATTTACATCCTCCGGTCCCATTTTCTATGCGCAGGAGCGTGTTGGCCGTAATGGTAAACCATTCATGATCTATAAGTTCAGGAGTATGTTTGTGAATGCTGAAACAACGGGACCTGTTCTTTCCGGCGGACTTGCCGATAATCGGATTACGCCCTGGGGGAGGTTTATGCGGCAAACTCGACTGGATGAAATACCTCAGTTTTTTAATGTTCTAAAGGGGGATATGTCTGTTGTTGGGCCACGCCCCGAGCGGCAGTATTTTATTAACCAGATTGTAGAGATTGCTCCTGAATACAAACAGCTACTACGTGTAAAGCCAGGTATTACGTCTATTGGCCAGATTAAGTTCGGATACGCAGCTAGTGTTGACGAAATGGTTCAACGACTTCGATTTGATCTCCTATATCCTGCCCGCCGTTCTTTCCTGTTTGATATGTGGATTATCGCCCAGACTATCTGGGTAATGGCGCAGGGGCGGGGTAAGTAAGTGAATTTGGCCGGCTGCTTCCATTACTTATGAGAATTGCGTTACTGTGGACTTGCTTAGTTACTATTAGTTTTTCTACGTATGGACAACATGTTCACGAATATAAGGCAACTGTAGGAGGCTTTTTCTCATCAGGCCCTACGCCGTTCTGGCTTCGATCAAATCAGTATGGCGTTGTCCCCATACAAAACCCTACAGGTTCATTTGCTGTAGGCTTGCGGTCTGACTATAGAACAGCAGATAGCACGAGATCGAAACCGTTGGTCGATTGGGGGTATGGCATCGATGCAGTTGCAAACGCTGGGCAAGCGAATCAACTGTTACTGCCCGAAGCCTACGTAAAAGGACGTCTTGGTGCCTTTGAACTGTATGCGGGTCGACGTAGGGAAATTGTCGGCCTTGTCGACACGCTCCTGACGTCAGGTGCCTATATCTGGTCGGGTAACGCGCTCCCAATTCCCAAAATTCAGATTGGATTACCCCAGTTTACGCCTATTCCTTTCACAAAAGGAATCGTTTCCATTATGGGTGTAATAGCACACGGCTGGTTCGAAAATTCAGATCGTCTGGTTAAAGGGTCTTATCTGCATCAAAAATATTTTTACGGGCGATTCGGGAAACCGACCTGGCCTTTTCGCTTGTACGCTGGCTTTAACCACCAGGTTATCTGGGCTGGCTATTCGGATTACCTCATCGGTTCAAGTGCTGCAGTTAATGGACGTTTACCGTCTAGCATAAAGTATTTCCCAGCGGTTTTCTGGGGAAGTCGCAATACACAGGCGAATGGAATCGATGTAACTTCGTTTGAAGATAACCGGGTGGGTAATCATCTGGGATCGATAGATTTTGCTGTAGATGTCAATCTAGGGCAGTGGAATGCAATGCTCTACCGTCAATTCTTTTACGATGACGGGTCACTATTTTATCTTCTTAATGTTCAGGACGGCTTGAATGGCGTCCGGTTTAAGAGAAAAAAGCAGTCAAATGGTCTATTCTCGCTTCGGCAGGTAACGTTCGAGTATATGTTTTCTGGAAGTCAGGGCGGGGATTTATTCATCCTGGAAGATCCAAAAAGACGAGGTCGTGATGATTATTTCAATCATAGTCAGTTCCTGGATGGGTGGACTTATTATAAGCGCACTATTGGAACTCCGTTCTTTACGACAGATACGGAAGTCAGTAATGAGCTACCCGCGCGTGGTGGAGCTGGCATCGCAAATAACCGAGTCAGCCTGTTTCATGTGGGACTAAGTGCTATAGTGGCTAACCGGATTGATCTGACGGGCCGCCTGTCATACAGCATCAACGCTGGTACGTACGCTACGCCTTACGGAACGTTACCCCGCCAATTCTCCGGAATTATAACCGCTGGAATTCCAACTTCGCTATTCGGAGATACACAACTGACTGCATCGCTGGCCGTTGACGCCGGTAAATTACTGCCAAACAGTGTTGGCGGGTATATCGGCCTGCGGAAAAAGGGGCTGCTGAATAGTCGCCCGGCACAACGTATTGTTAGTCCGCGCTAATAAATCTTTCTGCATATAAGGACCGTTGCCAAGTTTTTACGACGATAAGTCGATTAAACGGTTGAGGATCGGTAGCAATCTTTATTTTTGCACGCATTGACCTACCCATAAACGAAGTTGCGAGTAAGGATGGTGCGGATGAATTGGATTGCGCGTTGTATCAGTATTATTTCAGTGTTTGTGGTAGGGTTCTCCTGCGGGCAGGATGGACAGAAAGAATTAAACCGCTCCGCAAAAGTCATGGGCAACTGCGCCGATGAGCAGGTTCTGTCGCCCAGCGAACAAATGACCATTAGGCAGCAGATCAACGCTGACGAAAAGTCGAGAGAAATCGAAGAGATTTTTCGTCAGAAAGTACGACAAGGTCTGAACGGTAACGTACTAGTTGCGCAGAAGGGTCTTGTACTCTACCGTCACTGCTTCGGGCTGGAACACTTCGAACGTAGCCAGCGGGATTCACTGGTAGAAGACTCTAAATTTCAGCTCGCATCGTTGTCGAAAACGTTTACGGCAGTTGGCACGTTGAAGCTAATTGAAGCGGGCAAGTTGAGTCTGGACGACACTATCCAGAAGTTCTATCCGGATTTTCCCTATCACGGTATTTCCGTTCGGAATCTTTTGAGCCATCGGAGTGGGCTGCCTAACTACGCCTACGCCTTCGACGATAGCATGAAGGTGAATTTCTACAAAAAGGAAAAACCTTACCCGACCAATGCGGTCATTATGCATTGGTTTGCTACGGTAAAACCTACACCCCAGGCATACAACATACCAGGGCGCGGCTTCAGCTACAGCAATACGAATTATATGGTGCTGGCATCGATTATAGAAAAGGTGACGGGGCAATCCTACGAGGCCTTCATTCACAAGAATATCTTCGAGCCCCTGGGGATGCACCATACCTTCGTGGCAACTACCAAGAACGATTCTATCAACTATCACCGAACGGCTGGTTACCAGTGGAATCGGCGTATTCCCAAAGATTACTACGATGACGTAGTAGGCGATAAAGGAATTTACTCCACAACGGGCGATCTGTTCCGATGGTATAGGGCGCTGAACGGCGATTGTATCCTGAAAAAGAAGACGCTGGCCGAAGCGTTTATTCCGCGCAGTTTTGAACGCAAGGGAGCCAAAAATTACGGTTATGGCTTCCGGATGATGCTAGACGACAA
Organism: Spirosoma sp. KUDC1026; assembly: GCF_013375035.1. Lineage (NCBI taxonomy): Bacteria > Pseudomonadati > Bacteroidota > Cytophagia > Cytophagales > Cytophagaceae > Spirosoma > Spirosoma sp. KUDC1026. Next base: position 1,079,788 of record NZ_CP056032.1, read on the forward strand.
AAATCAGCCGGAGTTTATCTATCACTCGGGTTGGTGGAAAGGCTACAACACGATGTTTTGGTTCAGCCCAAAAGATGAGTACGTAATTATTATTCTAGGCAATAAATATAACAAGACAGTTTACCGGGTTAAGGAGCTTATTGATGTGCTTCGTAGTGGAAAAGATTCTGGGACATCAGAAAATGACACTGAGGCTGAAATATGAGTAGAGCTGGTCAATAGGCCGACTTTTACCCAAAACTGTGATCTGGCCCTCCCCGTTGACTATGCGTTACGTTTTAAAGTTTATCCTGCTCTCACTCGTGTGCTCTCAATCTATCTACGCTCAGGAAATTATTAAGCTCTGGCCTGACAATGCTATTCCCAATGCTATTCCGGGTGCGCAGATAACCGAGAAGCGCGAGGTGGATGGTGTGGCACGAGTAAGTAACGTAATGGTCCCAACAATTACGGCCTATTTACCCGCTAAGGACAAACAGACGGGTGCTGCCATTATGATCTGTCCCGGTGGCGGATATGGTATCCTGGCCATTGATCACGAGGGCGAAGAGGTTGCCCGCTGGTTCACTGAAATGGGCATTGCCGCGTTCGTGCTGAAATACCGGCTCCCGAATGAAAAAATTATGACCAATCAGCATGAGGTGCCGCTTATGGATGCGATGCAGGGCATGAAACTGATTCGGGAAAAGGCTACCCAATACGGTATTAATCCGGATAAAATTGGGGTGATGGGTTTCTCAGCGGGTGGTCATCTAGCCTCAACGCTGTCGACCCACTACCATCGAGGAACAGGATCCAGTGAGATGGCTAAGCCCAATTTCAGTATTCTGCTTTACCCCGTTATTACGTTCGGGGAAAAAACGCATAGTGGTTCGCGAGATAACTTGTTGGGTAAGCAGAAATCTCCGGAATTGTTGGCGTATTATTCAAATGAACAGCAGGTAACGGCGCAGACGCCACCCACTTTTCTGGTTCATTCGGAAGATGATAAAGCCGTACCGGTAGAGAATAGCATCAGCTACTACCTAGCCTGTCTGCAAAATGGTGTTCCGGCAGAAATGCATCTGTATCCTAAAGGTGGTCATGGCTACGGACTGCGGACGGCTAATTACGGTTCGCTCAATAACTGGCCGGAAACCTGTAAAGCCTGGCTGGCAGCCCTGGGCCTAACCAAGTAGATAGACTTATACTCGCAAAAATACTCTTTGCCGGTAGAGAGAGTTCAGGAAGGTTCATTGTATGTCCAGGACTACCAGCACAGTTTCGACAAGTCGAACAGGCCACCGAACAGAGCGTTGGACGTAAAGTTAAAGTCGATGAATTTGCGGGTCTATAAACCAGGATGGAGTTCGTAATGACTATGAAATGAACGTCCAACGGCGAATGTTCTTTATATCGATAATCTACTAGAACAGCCTGAGCATCAACAAACTCCAAACGCCAGCCACCAACACGAATAAGCTGGCCTAGAAATTTTCGTTGACAGGAAAACCAGGCTCTAGATCCGTCCCAACGCTACGTAGGCAATGCATCAAAGAACCAGTTTTCAGAGTTCCCGACCGTCATTACAGTTGCTACGTCGCAGAATAGTACCAGCGAAAATTCCAGTAAGCCTGCACAGATTGCCGCAAGGGATAGATAAAAGACATTCCGGGTTCTAAACGGTCCTGTACAAGCGCCCCGGTATAACCATGCGGTCTATGTAACCAATTAGACTGCCTTCCATTGTCAGGTTTCCGGCTTCGATGCCAAGGACGGGAATGAGCATCAACAACTCCAGTGGCCGAGCAAAATAGCGGCAAAAATGCCGTAGCAGGTCCGTTCACTGCGTACGAAAGGAAAAGCAACTGCGCACACATACCCGTGCGCCCAATACGGACCCGCACGATGGGAAAACGCATCTCGTCGAACGATTGTAGGAATAGACTGCTGTTGAGCATAAGACCGGACATGACAAGCGCAAAGCCGCGCCCAATAGCTTTTCGGGCTAGTGTCGCGCGACTATCGCCTTTGTGAGGGCGGCTACCAATTTAGAAATGTATCGAGCGAAAGAAGTCGGCGAACGGGAACGGGTCGGGCGATGGCGGTTTTCTGCGTAGTATTAGTAGCTGACTGCGCACCGTAATCTTTCAGTTTGAACAATGTTATGCAAGAATCGAACAGGAGGCCTGACATGCCCAAATAGTATTCTAGCTCAATGTGAAATTGCGAGGAATAAAGTTCTCCTTTAAAAGATGATGCGAAATGATTAGCTAGATATCTGCGAAAATTTGTTCGTGGCTTGTTGGCTTAAAAGGCGATTTCGAGACAAACATCTTCCTAGGCCTTGCGTTGAACAACTGATGCTCCTTTACTTTTGCAGTTATGCAACAGCAGTTAGATTCCTGGATTCGATCGATTGTACGCTGGGCCGGTTTCATACCCAACCGGGACCTGTCGGGATGGGTATTATTGATTTCGGCCGTTTTGATTGGCTTATTGGTTGATGTAATCGTTACGCAGACGTTACGGTTTATTTCTAACCGGCGGCAGTTTCATACATTGGAATTATTCAAACAGCACATACGCTGGGCATTCTGGGTTTTTGTCCCGTCTCTGTTGTTTCTGCTGGCTACCAATGTGCAGTCGGCCCGGTTTCTGCGTCGCCATCCGGTAGCTGATAAGACCGCCGAAGTTTTGTTTTTAGTGACAGGGACTTGGCTGGTCGTCAAATTGCTGAAGGTCGGGGAGCTGATACTTATTCGCCAGTATGACACGACAAACGACATTAATCTGTCGCAGCGAAAGTTTGTCACACAGGTACGTTTCTTTCGGCGAATCCTGGTCGCCATCGTAGTCATTATTGGCTCCTCGTTGCTTTTACTAAGCTTTCAGGGAAGCCGTCAGGTTGGCCTGAGTGTACTAACATCGGCTGGGGTCATCTCCGTATTGATCGGTTTTGCCGCCCAGAAAACGCTCGCTAATCTAATGGCGGGTATTCAGATTGCCTTCAATCAACAGATTCGGCTGGATGACGCCGTTGTCGTCGAAAATCAGTGGGGACGTGTCGAAGAAATCAATCTGACTACTGTAATTGTGCGTCTCTGGGACCGGCGCCGGATGATTCTTCCCATTACGTATTTCGTCGAAAAACCATTCGAGAACTGGACCCGATCTGATGCCTCGATCACTGGCGCGATACTACTCTATCTGGATTACAATGTTCCGATAGACACTATTCGGGCAAAGGCGCGTGAATTCGTTGAAGCTGATCCTTTATGGAACGGTGAGGTTTTCGCCGTACAGGTGACCGATACCCGGCCGACCTGTGTCGAAATTCGTATTCTGGTCTCAGCCAGTGATGCACCGACTACTTTTGATTTACGGTGTCATATGCGTGAGAAAGTCATTGCGTTCCTGCGCGACGAACACCCCGAAGCACTCCCCCAGACACGACTTGTGCTGGCAGGAGAGCTTCAGCAAACAACAGGTCCGGTAAGCTAGTCTTCCCAGCCAAACGAGCGCTCAATCGCCTTTTGCCAGTCGCGCATTAGTTTCTGACGCTTAGCCTCGTCCATAACTGGCTCATAGGTTTGAGCTACGGCCCAGTTCTGGCGAAGATCATCGAGGTTTTTCCAGTAGCCAACGGCCAGACCAGCTGCGTAGGCCGCCCCCAGCGCTGTTGTTTCGGTCATTTTTGGGCAAACGACAGCCTGATTTAATACGTCCGCCTGAAACTGCATGAGTAATGAGTTGATGACCATGCCGCCATCAACCCGGAGCGATTGCACCGGCATGTCGGCGTCCTGTTCCATGGCGCGCACTACGTCGACTGTCTGGTAAGCCGTAGCCTCCAGAACGGCACGGGCTAAGTGAGCTTTGTTCACAAATCGAGTCAAGCCCGCAATGACCCCCCGGGCATCAGACTTCCAGTGAGGGGCGTACAAACCCGAAAAGGCTGGTACAAAATAAGCCCCCCCGTTGTCTTCCACCGACCGGGCCAGCGTTTCGATCTCGGTACTTTTCTTAATAATGCCCAGATTGTCCCGCAGCCACTGCACCAATGCGCCGGTGATAGCGATGCTGCCCTCGAGCGCAAAATGAACGGGCTGATCTTTGAACTGATAGGCTACGGTGGTTAGTAAACCATACTTTGACGGCCGCAGCTCCGTTCCTGTATTCATCAATAGAAAGCATCCGGTACCATATGTATTCTTGGCCTGACCCGGTTCGAAACAGGTCTGGCCAACCAGCGCTGCCTGCTGATCGCCTAGGATACCGGCGATGGGAACGCCGGGCAATACTTCCGACACAATCTCGCCATACACGTCGCTGCTCGGCCGTATCTGGGGGAGCAACTGATGAGGAATAGTGAAGTCGGCCAGCAATTCATCATCCCAGCTTTGCGTGTGCAGGTTGAAAAGCTGGGTTCGGCTGGCATTTGTTACGTCGGTAATATGCTGCCCCTGAGCCGGGCCACCCGTCAGGTGCCAGATCAGGAAGGTGTCCATGGTGCCAAACAAAGCTTCCCCCTTTTCGGCGTCGGCCCGTAAATCGGGAACGTTATCCAGCAGCCACTTCAGTTTCAAGCCGCTGAAATACGTAGTAATGGGTAGGCCAGTCTTCTCACGAAACCGATCTTGCCCTGCTTCGTGAGCCGAAAACTCGGCAACTAGTCCTGTCGTACGCATATCCTGCCATACCAGGGCGTTGTAATACGGTTTACCCGTTCGCCGGTTCCAGACAACGGTAGTTTCCCGCTGATTTGTAATCCCAACGGCCGCAATATCCTGCGTCGATAAACCCGATTTAATTCGGGCCAGCGCGATAACTTCTAACGTATTGCGCCAGATCTCTTCCGGGTCGTGTTCAACCCAGCCGGGTTGCGGATAAATCTGACGGTGTTCCTTCTGGGCTTGTGAAATAATCTGGCCCTGTCGGTTGAAAACGATACAGCGGGTACTGGTTGTGCCCTGATCGATGGCGGCAATGTAAGTTGACATAACGAGGTAATAAGCTTTATAAGGCAAACCAGCGGATAAGTACACCACCTAGAACGGCTCCAATAAGTGGTCCAGCGATAGGTACCCAGGCGTACGACCAATCGGACGAGCCTTTGCCGGAGATAGGTAAAATGGCATGGGCCAGCCGAGGACCCAGATCCCGAACCGGGCTGATTGCGTAGCCGGTAGGCCCACCAAGCGACAGCCCAATGCTCCAGATCAGAACGCCAACCAGGTAAGGACCAACGCCGATGGCCAGCTCGCCAAGGTGTTTGGACGAAATGCCCGCCAGTCCCAAAATCAGAACTAGAGTCGCCAAGACTTCACTCAGCAGATTGGCCGCTGGACGACGAATGGCGGGGCCGGTCCCGAAGCAGGCTAATTTATCCGCGGGATCGGGCGTAGCGCTCCAGTGGGGCAGGTATTGTAACCAGACTAGGCTCGCGCCAAGAAATGCGCCCGTGAGTTGAGCAATGGAATAAGACACTATGTGAGAATAGTCGCCGGTGGCTACGGCGAAAGCAACCGTAACGGCTGGATTCAGATGGGCATCCACACTGCCAAAGGCTTTCGCAACGAAAATACCAATCGTTACGGCAAAGGCCCATCCTGTTGTTATGACAATCCAGCCGGAGGATTCTCCTTTCGTTTGTTTCAGAACAACGTTGGCGACAACGCCATTACCTAACAATATCAGAACCAATGTACCAATCAGTTCGCCCAGAAAAGGAGAGGTTTGCACGAATCTTTGTGAGTTTAGGAATATTTTGTGCTAATTAAATTACATTTTTCGGAATAAGGCAAATTGATGGCCGCTGATTTGTACGTTATCTAAGTTTATGTACTCATTACAAACGGCTTCATTATCTTTGACGACAATAACCGGTAAAACCGGGTCGTTTGTGCTTAGACAGTTCTGTTCAAAGCGAACATCAGTTAAACTCAGCTATTTTACCTATGCTTTTGCTCCAGGTTCCGGTCACTGATACTACGGCCGCATCGCTGTCGGCCACCTCGGCAGCGGCACAACCCCAAAGTCTCCAACTATTTGATCTAGTAGCCAAAGGCGGTTGGGTAATGATTCCTATCGCTTTTCTTTTCTTTTCAACGCTGTATCTGATTTTTGAACGCTTTTTTGTCATTCGTTCCCAGACAAAAAGCGACGCTAACTTCATTGATAATATCCGGGACATGGTAGCCCAGGGAAATATAAAGTCGGCGGAGTCTTTTGCTAAAAATCAGCGAACGGCTATGGGCCGGGTATTCGAGAAAGCCATTGGCCGGATTGGGTCGCCTATCAAAGAGATCGAAGGAACCGTAGAATCGGTTGGGCAGATCGAACTATCCCGGCTGGAACGGAACATGGGCTACCTGGGAATCATTGCCGGTATCGCGCCTATGCTTGGCTTCATCGGTACCATTTCCGGGATTATCCGGATTTTCTACGACATCTCTCTGTCGGACAACATCAGCGTTGGTATCATTGCGGGTGGTCTGTACGAAAAAATGATCACGTCCGGCGCGGGTCTGATCGTTGGGGTAATTGCCTACACGGGCTATCACCTATTGAACATGATGATCGAAAAATTCACCCTGGCGTTGGAGGTCAACGCGTTCGAATTCATCGAAGTGCTGCAAAAGCCAACCACCGAACCGGCCCGGATGCGTTAAGTCTCCATCATTCATAGCCAGCGATGGCCTGAGTGTTTCAAGATAATTCCTTTATGAAGCTCCGAAGAAAACGCAAGTTTGCTGCCGAAGTCGCTACGTCATCGCTGAACGACATCATGTTCTTTCTGCTGTTGTTCTTCCTTATTATCTCGACGGTAGCCAACCCGAACGTCATCAAACTGATGTTGCCGAAAGCCTCGGCGTCCCAGCAGTTGAGCAAAAAGCAGGTGACTTTGTCGGTGGATGACAAAAAGCAGTACTACATCGACAAACAGCCTGTTTCGCCAGAAAATCTGGAAAATGAACTTAAGACAATCATGGCCGGTATTGCCGAGCCAACCGTTGTTGTGCGTTTTGATAAAGCCCTGACGGTACAGGATCTAGTCGATGTATTACAGACGGGTGCTAAGCTGAACATCAAAATGGTGATGGCTACGTCAAAATAGCCAACCAAGTGTATAAGACACGAGCCGCTCTTCCAGGAGCGGCTTTTTTTATGGCAGTCAATCAATCTGCGGGTCTTGCGGGTTATTTAAAGAAAACTCAACGACTATGATTACAGATTACACCGAAGCCGCTGTGTGCCGGGTTGACGACCTTGCCGACGGTCAGATGAAAGAAGTACAAGTTGGTGATACCGACGTATTACTGGCTCGGGTTGACGGCCAGTTCTACGCGCTGCACCCTAAATGCACGCATTATCAGGCACCGTTAGCCAAGGGGTTGTTAACTGGAACTCAACTTGTATGTCCCTGGCATAATGCCTGTTTCGATGTGCGTAACGGCCATCGGCTCGAAGCACCTGCCCTGAACGGACTGCCCATGCACGAAGTCAGGATTGAGGGTGATCAGGTGTTTGTACGGTTGACAACTGATAAGGAAAGTCTGGAAAATCCCATGACGACGTCCGATGAGAGTAACGAGGAGACTTACGTGATCGTTGGGGGAGGTGGAGCCGGTGCGTTTGCGGCCGAAGGTATGCGCGCCGGAGGTTTCAGTGGGAAAATTGTTCTGCTAAGCGAAAGTCCGGACCGACCCTACGACCGGCCCAACTGCTCGAAAGATTACCTGCAGGGCAAAGCTAAAGAAAGCTGGATGCCTCTGCGCGACGAAGAATTCTACAAAAACTACGGCATCGACGTAAGGCTGGGTGAGCAGGTAACTTCGCTTGATCCTTCTACCAAACGTATCGGCCTGGCGTCGGGCGAATCCATTACGTACGCCAAAGCTATTGTCTGCCCCGGTGGTAAGCCCAATAGTCTGCCTGTTGATGGTATTGATCTGCCGGGTGTTTATCCATTACGTAGTTTGCAGGACAGCCGAAAACTACGCGAACTGGGGAAAGAAGGCAAGCGGGTGGTTATCATTGGTAGCTCATTCATTGGTCTGGAAGGCGCAATGAGCCTGAAAAAGCTGGGCAGTGACGTAACCGTTGTCGGCCAAGAGAAAGTACCTTTCGAGAAGATCTTGGGTGATAAAGTAGGGAAAGTCGTTCAGGGGTGGCATGAGAAAGAAAACATCCAGTTCCATTTGGGACGTAATGTAGCACGGCTGGAAGGTAACGAGTCTGTTGAGGCTGTAGTACTGGATAACGGCGAACGGATTCCGGCAGATTTTGTCCTGTTGGGGCTAGGGGTTAAACCCAATACCAGTTTTCTTCACAATATCGAGATCGAAAAAGACGGGGGCGTAAAAACGGACGAATACCTGAAACTGGCCGATGACCTTTACGCAGCGGGCGACATTGTCCATTATCCCACAACAGATGGAGCAGAACGCATCGAACACTGGAAAGTGGCCGGGCAGCAAGGACACGTAGCCGGGTTGAACATGGCTGGCGATACGCCGAAAGAAAAGTACAATATGGTACCTTTCTTCTGGACAAACCAGCAGGGTAAACGACTCAACTACATCGGCCATACTACCCAGATCGACGAGGTTATTTACGACGGCGACCCGGAGAAAGACGATTCGTTCCTGGCTTTTTACGTACAGGGGGGCAAGGTAAAAGCTGTTGCCGGACTAAAACGGGATACCGATATTATTGCCATTAAAGAGTTGATGCAGGCTGGTAAAATGCCCGAACCCACGGCTGATTTGCAGGGGGTTGACTGGGTTGATGCGCTGAAAAACGCCTGATTCCGCTAAAAGGTGTTTACCTTTGTTACCGGCCGTAGTAAGTTTCGGTTTGGTTATGACGCATCAACTTGTACTCAAAAAGCCCCTTGCTTTCTTTGATCTGGAAACAACGGGAATCAATACGACAAAGGACCGTATCATCGACATCTGCATCATAAAAGCGCTGCCCGGCGGAGATGTAGTGCGCAAAACGCAGCGCGTAAATCCGGGAATGCCTATTCCGCTGGAATCGAGTATGATTCACGGGATTTATGATGAAGATGTCGTTGATGCCCCCCTGTTCAAAGCCGTTGCCCGGAATTTGGCGCAGTTTCTGGAAGGCTGCGATCTGGCTGGATTTAATTCCAATCGGTTCGACGTGCCGCTTCTGGTTGAAGAGTTCCTGCGGGCTAATGTCGACTTCGACGTAAAGAACCGTCGTACGGTGGATGCACAACGGATTTTTCACCTTATGGAGCCCCGCAACCTGACGGCGGCCTACAAATTCTATTGTAACAAAGAACTGATCGGTGCTCACGGGGCCGAAGCTGACACGATCGCTACGTTCGAAGTGCTAGATGCGCAGGTGCAGCGTTACGTCGGTATGGTTACCAAGGCCGACAGTGGACAGGATCTGGTGTTTGAAAATAATATCGATATGCTGCACGAGCTGACGGCCAACAAGAACGTGGACCTGGCCGGTCGGATCGTCCTGAATGAGAAGGGCGAAGAGGTATTCAACTTCGGAAAACACAAGGGCCTGCCGGTACTCGATGTCTTGAAAAAAGAGCCTTCGTTCTACGACTGGATGCTGAAAGGGGAGTTCCCGCTCGATACCAAACGGCGACTGACCGAGATCCGGTTACGTATGTTCAGCAATGGTCTGAATATCGTCACAAAACGATAATTGGTACTGACTAATTAGGATTTCATGGTTTTGCCGGTGTTTAGAAGCAGTATAAACTTGTACAGAAATGGGGCAAAAGAGGCCTAATTCAAAACGGATGCCCGCCGTTGCCTTTCCCCCGTTAGGAATAATTTCTACATTTACGGAACTATTTCAATAATTGGCTACCAATGCAACCTACGCAGGACGTTCTTATTCCTGAAGTTATTCAGCAGATACCGCTCACGTACTACCTGATTCTCAGCACGGCTCTGTTTGTTATCGGAATTATTGGGGTACTTACGCGACGCAACGCTATCATTATCTTTATGTCCATCGAGCTGATGCTGAATGCGGTCAATCTGCTGTTGATTGCGTTTTCGTCGTATCGGTCGGACCCGTCAGGGCAGGTTTTCGTCTTTTTCATTATGGCCGTTGCTGCTGCCGAGGTAGCTGTTGGACTGGCTATTATCGTAATGATCTATCGGAACACCCGCTCCATCGACATTGGCCTGCTCAACAAGTTGAAATGGTAGTCAAGTCGTAAACAGCGCATCTTTTAACCAAAGTCAGCCCATTGTTGGCTGAGACGTATATGCAGATAGAACTACTCTGTGCGTTAATTCCTCTTTTCCCGTTACTTGGTTTCTTAATCAATGGCATCGGTTTCCGCCGGGTTCCCAAGGGACTGGCGGGCGGTTTGGCAACAGCAGCTGTACTCGCTTCGTTTATCCTCGTCATCGTTCTATTCCGGGCGTTTCTCGGCAACGAAGCACAAGCGGGCGCACCCGCTCCTTTGGTCGCTACCCTCTTCGACTGGATCAGTGTTGGCGACTTGCACATCAACTTCTCGTTCCAGATTGACCAGTTATCGCTGCTCATGCTACTCGTGGTAACAGGCGTTGGTACGCTGATTCACCTCTACAGCATTGGCTACATGAAGCACGATGAGGGATTTGGCAAGTTTATGGCTTTCCTGAACCTGTTCATTTTCTTCATGCTCCTGCTGGTGATGGGTTCCAACTACGTCATCATGTTCATTGGCTGGGAGGGCGTTGGTCTGTGCTCGTTCCTGCTGATTGGCTTCTGGAACAAAAACGTCGACTATAACTACGCTGCCCGGAAAGCGTTCGTCATGAACCGTGTGGGTGACCTGGGTTTCCTGCTGGGTATATTCTTCCTGATCAATACCTTCGGTACGGTTGAATACATCGACGTGTTCAAGCAGGCAACTAGTCTGCCAATGGGCGATCAGACCGTTTTCCTGATTACTATTCTGCTGTTTGTCGGCGCGATGGGTAAATCGGCGCAGGTACCACTGTACACCTGGCTTCCTGATGCCATGGCGGGGCCAACCCCCGTATCGGCGCTGATTCACGCAGCAACCATGGTAACGGCCGGAATCTACATGGTGGTACGGTCGAATGTACTGTTCACGCTGGCACCCATGACGCTGGAAATTATCAGTTGGATCGCGATCGTGACGGCGCTGTTGGCGGCTTCGATTGGCCTGCTGCAGAATGATATCAAGAAGGTACTGGCTTACTCAACTGTTTCGCAGTTAGGGTATATGTTTCTGGGATTAGGAGCTACGGCCTATACGGCGGGCATGTTCCATGTCATCACCCATGCCTTCTTCAAGGCACTGCTCTTTCTAGGAGCGGGTAGCGTTATTCACGCTATGTCCGACGAGCAGGATATCCGGAAGATGGGTGGCCTGCGGAAAGCACTGCCTGTTACGTTCATTACGTTCCTGATTGGGACTATTGCTATCTCGGGGTTGCCTCCATTCGCGGGTTTCTTCTCAAAAGATGAGATTCTAGCCCATGTGTTCGAACATAACAAGCTGCTGTGGGCACTAGGCCTGCTGGGTTCTGGTCTGACGTCGTTCTACATGTTCCGGCTGCTGTTCCTGACGTTCTTCGGCGAGTTCCGGGGGACGGAAGATCAGAAGCATCACCTGCATGAGTCGCCGGTGACGATGACCGCACCCTTGGTCGTGCTGGCGGTTCTGTCGGCCATTGGCGGCTTGCTGAATCTGCCCGGTTCGGGCTGGCTGGGTGAGTTCATGGCTCCCCTGTTCGAGAATTCACGGCAGGTGAATCCGGAAGCGTTCGCTGAATCGACCATTGAACACAGTACCGAGTATATCCTCATGGCTGTTTCGGCTGGCGTAGCCTTACTGGCGCTGGGTCTGGCCTACGTGATGTACATCAGCCGTTCAGCCGTACCTGCGCCTGATTCGGCTGAGCGGTCAGCGCCAGAGCAGGTTATTTACAACAAATACTACGTTGATGAGATCTACGAAACCATCATCGTTCGCCCAATTCGGGGGATGGGCGATGCCTTCTACAGTTTTGGCGAATTTGTCATCGATGGGGTGGTAAACGGTGTTGCGTGGCTGGTTCGGCAAAGCGCTGCGCAGCTGCGCCTGCTGCAGAATGGGTCCATTGGCTTCTACGTGCTGGCTATGGTGGTAAGCATGGTTGTGATCTTTGCCCTTCGTTTCTTTATCCGTCTCTGACCCACCCGCTTCTGATCGAATCATATGCTAACTCTTGCTTTAATTCTTTTACCAGTCGTCGCGGCTATCGTCACGCTCATTGCATCGGGAGATACGGCAAAGCGGCTGGCGTTTGGGGCAGCTATCGTCGAACTCGGTTTAGCTATCTACGCCTTTACGACCTTTACGCCTGACGCTACTTCTCAATTTGGTTTCGACTACCCCTGGATTGGCTCGCTGGGCATTCGCTTTAGTGCCGGTATCGATGGTATCAGTCTATTATTGGTATTGCTGACCACCTTCCTAGTTCCGTTCATTATCCTGTCTACGTTTGATCGTACCTACGAACGGCCCGGCACATTCTACGCCCTGATGCTATTCATGCAGGCAGCTCTGGTAGGCGTGTTTACGGCGCGGGACGGTTTCCTGTTTTACCTGTTCTTCGAAGCCGCTCTGATTCCTATTTACTTCCTGGCTGCGATGTGGGGTGGCGAAAACCGGATTCCTGTTACGTTTAAATTCTTCGTTTACACGATTTTCGGCAGTTTGTTCATGCTGCTGGCGCTGGTTTACCTGTACTATCAGACACCAGTCACAGCAACCTCAGCTCACTCGTCAGCTATTGTTGATTTCTACAGATTACAACTGACTCCCAAAGCGCAGGGCCTGCTATTCTGGGCGTTCTTTATTGCGTTTGCCATTAAAATGCCGGTCTTTCCGTTTCATACCTGGCAGCCTGATACGTATGTAGAGTCGCCAACACCAGCGACTATGCTGTTGGCGGGGATTATGCTAAAAATGGGCGTGTACGGTTTGATTCGGTTCATTCTGCCGATTGTGCCACTGGGTGTCGAAACCTGGGGGATGACAGCTATTGTGTTATCCGTAATCGGAATCGTTTACGGATCGATCATTGCAATCCGGCAGCGGGACATGAAGCGGCTGATTGCTTACTCGTCGTTCTCGCACGTGGGCCTGATGGCTGCTGGTGTTTTCTCGCAAACCGAAACCGGTATGCAGGGGGCACTCGTACAGATGCTGGCTCACGGCATCAACGTAGTGGGGATGTTCTTTATCGCCGACATTATTTTTTCCCGGACCCAAACGCGGCAGCTGGATCAACTGGGCGGCATTACCCGCACCACGCCAAAGCTGACGGTGTACTTCATGGTCATGCTACTAGGTAGTGTGGCCCTACCGCTGACGAATGGCTTTGTTGGAGAATTCCTATTACTGCACGGCGTTTTCTCGTATAATCACTACCTGGGGTTGGCTGCTGGTTTTACCATTATCTTCGGCGCGGTCTACATGCTCCGGATGTTCCAGAAAAGTATGTTCGGTCCCGTCTCAACCCGTACCGAATCGTTTGCTGATCTGAGCAGCTCCGAAAGTCTGGTTTTCATTCCGCTGGTGATTATGGTGTTCTGGATCGGTATTTATCCGCATACGTTTCTACGGGTTACAGAACCTGCTGTTGTCAGCCTGATGAAATACATTGGCACGACGGCTGTTTCCATGAAATAAATTCGTTGGCGGTCACCGATTTTCGTCGAATCGGGGACTCTGCCGTAGCACTATAATTATTTAACCGTCCATCTGCTAAGATGCTGTCCATCATTCTGTTATCGGTTTTTGGTATTGCTATGCTGTTTCTGGGTTTCATGAAGTCACGAACCGTGTTGCTGCCAGCTGCGCTTCTTTTCATACTTGTTACACTCGTTGTTAATTTTCTCGATTGGGGTAAGAACTACCTCTATTTCAACGGGATGCTACGTACTGATAACCTGTCAATGGTCTTCACTGCAATTGTGCTGGGGTCGGCGTTTCTGGTAATTGCCCTATCGAACAGCTTTATTGAAGATGAAGAGGCTCAGCCGGCTGAATACTATGCCATCATTCTCTTCTCGCTGGTAGGCGCCATTATGATGATCAGCTACGAAAACCTGATTATGCTGTTTGTCGGTGTTGAGATCCTGTCGGTGGCTATGTACGTACTAACTGGTAGTGATAAACGAAACCTGCGGTCGAACGAAGCTGCGCTGAAGTACTTTCTGATGGGCGCTTTCGCTACCGGCATTATGTTGTTTGGTATGGCGCTGCTGTACGGTGCAACGGGCTCGTTTACATTAGCCGGAATGGCTGCTTACACACCCAATATGCAAATGGGCCTGTCGCTGCTCATCTACGTTGGTCTGCTGTTGCTGTTGATTGGACTGCTGTTTAAAGTATCGGCGGCACCGTTTCACTTCTGGACGCCCGACGTGTACGATGGCGCACCAACCATCTTCACTGCTTTTATGTCGACGGTCGTGAAAACGGCTGGTTTTGCGGCTCTGCTTAAATTATTATCTCTTTCGTTCGATGGTATCTATCCATTCTGGTGGATGATTCTGGCGGTTATTACGGCTATCACGCTGGTGGCAGGCAACGTAACAGCTGTTTATCAGAACAGCTTCAAGCGGATGATGGCCTACTCCAGTATCTCGCACGCGGGCTATCTGCTGATTGGTCTGGCGGCTCTGAGCGCGCTGACCAAACAGGCCATCGTCTTTTACTCGCTGGCCTATTCCGTCGCAACCATCTCGGCGTTTGGAGTATTGCTGCTCGTTGCCAAGCAACGTAATGCCCAGACCATTTCGGGTGAGGGCGTGATGACCGAAAGTTTTGACGCTTTTAATGGCCTGGCCCGGCAGAACCCGTTACTGGGTTTTGCCATGACGGTTTCGATGCTGTCCCTAGCCGGAATTCCACTGACGGCGGGTTTCTGGGGAAAATTCTACGTGTTCTCCAGTGCGGTCGACCGGGGAATGATCTGGCTGCTGGTTGTCGCCGTACTGATGTCGGCCATTGGTATCTATTATTACTTCCGCGTGATTATTGCCATGTACTTCCGTGACGGAGCTACGGAGCCGATTCAGGTAGCGCCTTTTTATCGTTACGTCCTGCTGGCGGCTATCCTGCTGACGGTTGGCCTTGGTCTGGCACCGGGTTTGCTGGAAGGCTTATTCTAAAAGCATATTGAGCCTTGTTTCGACAGTAGCTAAGGCAAGAAGTCTACTTTTGCCTTAGTTAATGCTCAACAGCAATCACCCTTTTATTTGTGCAGAAGTGAATGTGAGAAGTATACCGCCACCAAAGCGCCAGGAAGTCAGGACCTTTCTCACGTATTTTTTAACGGCGCTGCTTGGAGCCTCCATTAATTTTATCAGTCGAATCTTCTATCGAAACTTCTTCGATTTCGATACCAGTGTTTTGTGCGGCTACCTGACTGCTACCATTTTAACCTTTATTCCCACGAAGCGCTACGCTTTTGCCGCAGCCGAAACCGGAAATACAGGCCGGGAAGCCGTTAAATTTTTGCTGATTGCCCTGCTGGCTCTGCTTGTGCAGGTGTACGGTGCCAAATATACCCTTCATTACGTCGCTAATCCGTTACTGCCCAGAACGCCCCAGTTGTGGCGCGAAACAGGCTCGCATGTGGTAGGCATGGGTATGAGTTTCATGGCAAATTACTTCGGCCATAAACTGCTGACGTTCCGCAGTACGGGAGTGTACGATCGGTTCCGACAAAGACGGTAAAGTCAGACCGCGCCGATGCAGTAGTCCGATAAATCGCCTGAAAGCCTTATTTTTATAAGGCTTTTTGATTTCAGGACGTTGACAGACCTTTTTACTCAATATTTTTCCGGACAGTCGACTGTTTACTGCCGTCAGCTGTGGCAACAATACGGGTTTGGTTTTCGGGTAGTACGGCCGCGTCGATCCAAACTCGGAGATTTCAGGGCTTACCCGGATGGACGAACGCAGGTTACGGTCAATGCCGACCTGAACCCGCACGCTTTTCTGATTACGTACGTGCATGAAGTAGCCCATGCAGCTGTTCATCTGGCCTACCGGAAACGGTACCAGCAGAATCGTCTGCTGGGTAAACGCACCCGGCGGCCCCAGCCACACGGAACAGAATGGCAAATAACCTTCAATCAACTCATGCAGCCCCTGCTCACTGAGTCGGTTTTTCCTACTGTCGTTCTCGGCCCGTTGCGGCAATATATGCAGAAACCAGCCGCGACGACATCGGCCAATCCGGTGCTGATGCATGCATTACGCCAGTTCGACGACAGCCCGTTGGAGCCTGTTGATCCCAGCCGGATGTTACTGCGCGATATTCCTGAGGGAGGTTCGTTCCGACTTGGAAAAAAGACCTTTGTGCGGGGTACGTTACGTCGGACCCGCGTCGTTTGTAAAGAGATAACATCCGGTAGTTCTTACGCAATTCTGGCTCATGCATGGGTGGAAAAAAGCAGCCTGTAGCTTATGGCTCATTCTTCTGATTATTAGTTCGTTGCCTGGCTGGTCACAGACGGTAACTAACTCGGTGCTACGTGAGGGTGTCTGGGTGAAAATAGGTGTTACTACGTCTGGCATATACCGACTCGATCAGCCTACGCTTAGTAGCATCAATGCCGCTTTTGCTGGGGCCGACCCACGACAGCTGCGGCTCTACGGAAATGGGGGCGCTATGTTACCTCAGGCCAATGATACTCCCCGTGCCAGCGATCTAACCGAAAATGCCATTCAGGTTACGGGTGAAGCAGACGGCCGGTTTGACGCCGGTGACGCGATTGTATTTTACGGCCAGTCACCCCATACTATTCACTACGATACGCTCAACCGACGGTTTACGCACCAGAAAAACGTCTACTCCGACACCACGTTTTATTTTCTGACGATTGGGGCATCGGCCGGATTGCGGGTCAGCACGCAGGCTGTTAGTACGTTGCTTAAGGGCTCTTCAGCTGACACAGCCGTCATTTCCAGCTTTGAGGATTACCAGTTTCACGAGAAGGATGCTCTCAAGATATCGTATGTTCATTCTGGACGCGAGTGGCTAGGGGAGGACCTGAGCATCGATACGTTGACAGCCATCAACTTTTCTGTGCCCGGTATGGCGGCAGGGGCTACTGTTCGGCTTGGAGCATCAGTTGTGGCGAGGGCTACCGAAACTACGCTGTTCCGGCTGCGATCAAATAGGCAGGAAGTAGGGGTGCTGGATATGGGCGTTATCTCGGGATATGAGTACGACTATCAGGGCGTGGCCCGTACGGATACGTTTGTGACCAAATCGGCTGCTGCCGATGCACTACCGCTGACAGTTGGTTATCAAAAAAATAGATTGACAGCAGCGCAGGGGTATTTGAATTATCTGAGCGTTCAGGTTCGGCGCGAACTGCGTCAATATGGTCAGGCTACCTGTGTGCGTCGATTACCCGCCGGGCAATACGCCGTTCGACAGGCTACGACGGGACTACGGGTATGGGACGTAACCAATCCGCTAATTCCTTCCGTGCAGAGCTATTCACTAACAGCGGGAGAAGCTAGCTGGACTGCCAAGCGTCAGGGCGACTATTTTCTGTTCACCGACGCGCAGATGCAGACGCCTGCTTCTGTAAAGACAATTGCCGTACAAAACGTGCACGGGCAATCGACACCAGACCTGCTCATTGTTGCGCCCGCTGCCTGGCAGGCCCAGGCCGAACGTCTGGCAGCTTACCGGCGGGAGCACGATAAACTGTCGGTTCTGGTTGTGACGACCCAGCAGGTTTTCAATGAATTTGGCTCCGGTCAGGCCGACCCGACGGCGATACGTGATGCCGCCCGTTATTTCTACAATCAATCGCCCGGTAAGCTCCAGTATTTGCTACTCTTCGGTGATGCGACCTATGATTATCGGAATATTGCCGGGATGAATACGGCTACCGATCTGGCGAATATGGTACCAGTGTACGAAAGCCGGGAGTCGCTGCATCCCGTACTTAGTTATTCGTCCGACGATTATTTTGGATTTATGCAGCCCAGCCAGGGCGAGTGGTGGGAAGATTATAGCAACGATCACCGGATGGACATTGGCGTGGGGCGTTTACCGGTCAAATCGATTGACGAAGCAAAAACTGTTGTCGACAAACTGATTCGTTACGGCTCTGATCAAACCCTGCTGGGCGATTGGCAAACGAAGGTAATGGTGGTAGCCGACGATGGCGATTACAATCTTCACCAGCAGGACGCTAATGAACTGGCTAAGCTTATTGAAACCACCGATCCCGCGTATCGGCCGGAACGGATTTTTCTGGACAACTACGTTCAGGAAACGACCAGCCTGGGTCAGCGTGTTCCGGCCGTTAATCAGCTCATCAGTCAGTCAATGGTGGATGGGAGACTGATTATCAACTACAGTGGACATGGGGGCGTATCAACGCTGGCCGATGAGCAGATCGTTACGTTGCAGGATATTCTGAACTGGCGCAACAAACGGCTTCCGCTCCTGGTAACCGCTACCTGTCAGTTTGGCCGGTACGATGATCCGAACGCTAACTCGGGGGCCGAACTGGCGCTGTTAAGCCGACTGGGGGGCGCTATTGCCCTGCTGTCAACCACCAGGCCTGTATATGCTAATTCTAATCTGCTGATCAACAAAGCCTTTTATAAGGCGGTTTTTACGCCTGTTAATGGGACGATGCCGCGTTTGGGGGATGTCATGCGGGTAACCAAGAACGCTAGTCTGAGTGGCCCGCTCAACCGAAATTTTACGCTCCTTGGGGATCCATCCATGCGACTGGCTTATCCGGAAGCCAGCGTAGCGCTGACGAAAGTGAACAGCCACACCCTGGCTGCGGGTCAACTCGATACGCTGCGGGCTCAGCAAACGGTCGAACTAGCGGGCGAAATTCGGCTGGGAACGGAACGAATGACCAGTTTTTCGGGAACGATTCAGCTGAGTCTGTTCGACAAAAAAACGACCCGGACCACGCTCGGTACAGAAGCATCCAGTCCCCGAATGAGCTATGAGGAGTACGCCAACCCCATTTTTACGGGCCGGATAGCCGTTCAGCAGGGGCAGTTTGTGCTGAAGTTCATTATGCCGAAGGACATAAATTACACTGTTGGACAGGCAAAACTACAGAGTTATGCGATTCAATCCGACAGTCTGATGACGGCTATCGGCAGCTACGAAAATCTGCGGATTGGGGGGAGTATAGTCACGGATAGCCTTGATAACCAGCCACCAACGGTAACGATGAACGTGTTAAACGGTACGCGCCAGGGAGAAGAGGTACAGGCGGTGGGGCCAGCGGTTACGCTGCTTGTTGATCTGCAGGACAATCGGGGCATTAATATTGCTAGGTCGGGCTTAGGGCATGAGCTCACGATCCAGCTGGAAGGGCAGTCGCCAGTCATACTCAACGATCTGTATGTGGCCACAGGAAATGATGGGCGACAGGGGCAGGTTCGCTATACGTTTCAGAACGTGTTGCCGGGTACGTACCGGGTACGAGTGAAAGCCTGGGATATTAACAATAATTCAACGGAGGCCGCGTTGAGCATAGTAGTTTCGGAGCGCCCAAGGCTGCATGTACAGCGTTTGTGGGCCATGCCAAACCCGGTCGTTACGCAAACCACCCTGACTGCTGACCTGAACCGGACGGGCGAAGCGCTCGACTGGACAACGAGCGTCTATGATCTCAACGGGTTGTTGGTAACTCAGCAGACGGGGCAGTGTACCGATTGTCCGGCAGCGGTGGAGGTGGGTAGCTGGGATGGGCGAAGCAGTATCGGGAGTTCAGTACCGGTCGGGACGTATATCATGCGCCTGCAGATTCGTTCGGCATCGGATGGATCGACGGCCACCAGTAGTGGTCGATTACTGCTTACCCGTTGATTTGCAGACTTGATTTAATGCATTTTTTCTAATCAAAGGTTTCCTTGTATTTTTGACCCATAAGACTGTTTCATTCACTCCAACTATTGCGGTCTTTGATCAACCTTCTCTGTATGAAGCGTACTTTTTCCCGTGTCTTTATCGGCGTTTGTAGTTTATTTCCGTTCGTCGTTTCTGCTCAAACCCAACCTGTGCAAACGCTCAATGGCGGAATTGGTATCCCAACATCGTCGGTTCCTTTTCTGAATTTTACGCCCGATGCGCGTTCGGGAGCTTTGGGAGAAACCGGGGTCGCCATGCCAGACGCCGATGCAAACTCAATTTTCTGGAATCCATCCAAACTTGTTTTTGCGAAGCAGGACAAAGGTGCCTCGATTTCGTATACACCCTGGCTGCGGGAAATTGTCAACGATATGTACTACACGTACCTGAGCGGTTACTCCAAGCTGGGAAAGAACTCAGTTATTGGTGGTTCGCTGATGTACTTTGATCTGGGAACCGTCGATTTCACAACGGCAACCGGTGTCGCAGCTGGTTCGTTCAACTCCCGTGAATACGCCATAACGGCTTCATACGTACAGCGCCTTTCGCAAAATTTCTCACTGGGTGTTAATCTCAAATATCTGAACTCGAACCTCGCAGCTGGCAGCAGCAATGTAGGACTGAAGCCGGGAGCTACTGCGGCCGCTGATATTAGCGCGTTCTATCGGAACGAAATTCGTGATAACTCAACCGGGAAAGGGCTGGGTTGGGCGTTTGGGGGTATGCTCTCTAATCTGGGCGGCCGGATCAATTATGGCGGTCTGGAGCGGTACTATATTCCCACAAATCTACGCCTGGGAGCATCGTTGACCTATTATGCCGATCAGTACAACAAGTTTAACTTTATGGTGGACTTTAATAAACTGATGACGCCAACGCCAAATATTCAGAATGTTGGCGGTGCACCGGTGAATGTGAATAATAACAAAAATTATTTCAGCGCAGTCTTTGGCTCGTTTGCTGATGCGCCCGGCGGATTTAGTGAAGAACTGAAGGAAGTCACCGTGTCGACTGGAGTTGAATACTGGTATAATGAGCAGTTTGCGGCCCGGGCCGGCTATTTCGGGGAATCAAACCTGAAAGGTGGTCGGAAATATGCTACGGCTGGTCTTGGCCTTCGCCTGAAACAAAGTTTCGGTGTCGATTTCTCGTACATTGTTCCCATCAGACAGGGCAGTCCGCTGGCGAATACGTTCCGGATATCACTCCTGATCAATCTGGCTAATGCCAATCGCGTCTTCAGCGATGACGAACCTGTCAACGACGACGACAACTAGCCTCAGCCTTACCAGTAGATTTTAACACGTTTCGATTTTTAGACGCATTGTCGTCATTGAAAATGGCATTTCGAATCGGGATGCCATTTTATTTTATCCAGACAAACATGCTCGATAGAACCCAGTCGCCAGCATTTCAGGCTATCCAAGAAGTTCGTATTCCCGTTGTTCAGACAAAAACGCTCGACAATAACCTACCTCTACATCTGATCGCTGTCGATCAGCAGCCTGTTCTCCGGCTGGAATGCGTATTCAATGGCGGTGCCTGGTACGAAGAAACGCCTAATTCGGCCTTTTTTGCCATAAAAATGCTGGCCGAAGGCGCAGGTAACCGGACATCGGCGCAGATCAGCGAGTACTTTGACCGCTACGGTGCGTTCCTGGAGTTAAACAGCGGACCCGACCGGGCCAGCGTGGTCATCTATTGCCTCACCAAATTTCTGCCCGATGTGTTGCCCCTCCTGCGGGAGCTACTGACAGAACCCCTTTTCCCCGAAAAGGAACTGGACGACCTGCGGAACATTACGCTGCAGAACCTGCGCGTCAATTATGAGAAGAACGCGTACCGGGCGGGTATCCTGTTCCGGGAGAAGCTGTATGGGCTGAATCATCCCTACGGCCGCACACAGCGCCCCGAACTGATTGAACAGCTTACCCGGCAGGATGTAGTTGACTTCTACCAACGGGTTATCCGGCAGCAGCCGTTCCACGTTGTCGTGGCTGGTCAGGTAGGCGAAAACGAAATATTGCTCATTAACCGGGAATTGGGCCAACTGCCAATCATGCACAGTGAACTGCCGGGTTTTACGGGTGATGTAGAGCCGGAACGTGCTGCCCCTACACTACTTGAAAAGGCTGATAGCATTCAATCATCCATTCGGGTGGGTCGCCGGTTATTTACCCGCTCGCACCCCGATTTCTTCAAAATGCTGGTGACGAACGAAGTGCTGGGTGGCTATTTCGGATCGCGGCTGATGAAGAACATCCGGGAGGAGAAAGGATTCACGTACGGTATTTCGTCGAACATGCCCGCTTTCCGGCGTGATGGGTATTTTATCATCGGTACTGACGTAAACAAAGAAAATACGCAGCAAACCCTGGACGAAATCCGGAAGGAGATCCAGATACTACAGACGATACCGGTTTCGGAAAACGAGCTAACTACGGTCAAGAACTACATGGCTGGCGAGTTTGTCGGTTCGCTCAATACGCCGTTTGAGATTGCGGATCGGTATAAAGGAATACTGCTGGATGGTCTTTCGACCGACTTCCTGACGACTTATATTACGAACGTTCGGGCCGTAACGCCGGATGATATAATGGCAATGGCGACAGCTTATCTGGCCGAAGAAAATTTGCGTGAAGTAATCGTTGGCGGCAAATAGGCGCTGAATTAATTGGTTGAGCCTGTTGTTTACTAAACTGAACAATTGGTCAACTGATAACAATACCTTAATTTTGGGGGTTTTTATTGTACTTGAACAAGTGCTTTTTGAGGGTATCACAACGTTTTTATCTAACCCGTTACTTACGTTTTATAGATGAACATCGCTTTGATTTGTGTTGCTACAGTAGTGGCCTACCTGCTGGGTTCGATTCCAACGGCAGTATGGTATGGCCAGGGATTCTTCGGGGTCGATATCCGGAAGCACGGCAGCGGAAACGCTGGTGCTACGAATACGTTCCGGGTACTGGGCAAACGGGCGGGGACAGTCGTGATGCTGGTCGACGTGCTGAAAGGCTACACGGCTGCTATGCTGTCTTCGTTACTCTGGTATTTTGACGTCATTACCACGAATGAGATTATGACGTTCAAAATCGTTTTCGGGATGGTCGCTGTTATTGGGCACCTGTACCCAGTTTTTGCTGATTTCAAAGGCGGCAAAGGGGTTGCTTCACTGCTGGGCATGGTACTGGCGGTTCATCCTGAAATGGCTGTTGTCTGCATCGGTATCTTTTTGCTGGTTGTTATCGCGTCGCAGTACGTATCGCTGGGGTCTATTTTAGCCGCGCTGGCGTTTCCGGTACTACTGCTGCTGAAGATTTTTGGTGAGCAGGAAAACCCGCTGGTGATCGCTTTTGGCTTTGTTATGTTTCTGGTTGTCGTTGTGACGCACCAGAAAAATATCAGCCGTTTATGGCGGGGCCAGGAGAATCGCACTATCCTGATTAAAGGATTGCGAAAGAGCGGTAAAAAGTAAGAAACCACATTTATAAGAAGTAGTTTGATTTAGCGATTTAAGCTGATGCCCCGACGTTGCGTGAAAAGTACGTAACTTCGGGGCAAATTTTTTGTACCATAGTCAGCAGTATCTTACCCGTTGGTCGATAAAACGATCTGGTTACTACGCTGCTGCATGCTCGGTTCATTTATGACGACTTACTTTGACGCCAATAAGCAGCGGTTTCTCGACGAACTGCTGGAGCTTTTACGAATCCCCTCGGTATCGGCTGATTCTGCTTTCAAAAACGACGTTCGCCGGGCGGCTGAATTTGTAAAAGATAAACTGGCCGCGGCTGGCTTGGATAAGGCCCAGTTGTTTGAAACGGCTGGTCATCCGGTGGTTTACGCCGAAAAAATTGTTGACCCGTCCCGCCCAACTGTGTTGGTATATGGCCACTACGATGTACAGCCTGCCGATCCGTACGAACTCTGGAAAACTCCTCCTTTTGAGCCAACGATCCGAAACGAGCGCATTTACGCACGGGGGGCCTGCGACGACAAAGGACAGTTCTACATGCACATCAAAGCTATCGAAATGATGGTGGCTACCGACGGGCTTCCCTGTAACGTAAAGGTGATGATCGAAGGTGAAGAAGAAGTGGGCTCCGATCATCTGGGTACGTTCGTAGCTGAAAATCGGGAGATGCTGAAAGCTGATGTTATTCTGATTTCGGATACGAGTATCATCTCCAACGAAACGCCTTCGCTGGAAACGGGTCTTCGGGGACTCTCTTACGTTGAGGTTGAAGTAACCGGTGCCAATCGCGATCTGCACTCGGGAGTATACGGTGGTGGAGTCGCTAACCCAATCAACGTACTGTGCGGCATGATTGCATCGCTCCACGACGATCAGGGACGTATTACCATTCCCGAATTCTATAAGGATGTTGTTGATCTGAGCGAGGACGAGCGGGCTGAGCTGGCAAAAGCGCCTTTCAGCCTGGATGAGTACAAAGCCGACCTGGAAATTAACGACGTAGCAGGTGAGGCCGGGTACTCGACCAACGAGCGGACGTCTATCCGGCCGACGCTGGATGTAAACGGTATCTGGGGTGGTTATACGGGCGAAGGTGCAAAAACGGTTCTTCCGTCGAAAGCATACGCTAAAATCAGTATGCGCCTGGTGCCGAACCAAACGCCCGACGAGATCACAGAACTGTTCACCAAACATTTTAAATCAATCGCGCCCGCGGGCGTAACCGTTGAAGTTCGGCCGCATCACGGTGGTCTGCCCTACGTAACACCGGTTGATTCAATTGAATTTGAAGCGGCCAGTAAAGCGTTTGAGGATGCCTGGGGGAAAAAGCCGATCCCAACGCGGGGGGGCGGCAGTATTCCAATCGTTGCTCTGTTCGAACAGGAATTAGGTGTAAAATCAATCCTGATGGGCTTTGGTCTGGACAGTGATGCGCTGCATTCGCCCAACGAGAGTTACGGACTCTTTAATTTCTACAAGGGTATCGAAACGATCCCTTACTTCTATAAAAACTACGCAGCACTAAAGCAATAACTCTATTTGTCGAGCTTCGCTTTCCAGAGCGGAGCTGTTACCAACCTTTTCTACCTGTATGAAAAAGACGCTGTTGGCTCTTCTGTTGAGCTGTCAGACAAGTGTTCTGGTCTTCGCTCAGCAGCCAGCTACGCGCCAGTTAACCCCGGCCGAACAAAAACAAAAAGAAAAAATTGAGCGCGAAGTTCAGCGCGAACGGCAGATTCGGGCCGAATGGGCGCAAAAACAGCGCGAATACGAAGCCAAACAGGCCGAAAAACGCGCCAGAAAAGCGGCCAAAGAACAGGAGAAAAACGCGCCGAAAGTAGAAGAAAAAGTAAGCCCGGCGCCAGCGGTGAATATACCGGCAACTGAAGCACCCGCTCCGGCAACTGTGCCCGCACCACCTGCTCCGGCTAAAGTTAAAAAGGAGAAGAGGGCAAAAGAGGTCGTTACGCCCGAGGTAAAACCGGAGCCGGTAAAAGAACCAAAGGCACCGCGTGTCCGCCGGGAAAGACAACCAAAGCCGACAACGTCGGCTGGTGATTCGGCTGCTACGGCATCTGGTACCCAGCCGGAAATGTCACGGCCCAAGCATGAGTTTCTGCCCAAGGGACATTTGTTTGAGCCAATCCTGCTTGACCCGCTGGAAGCGCAGACATACGGAAGCGTGTTGCCGTACTATTCTACGAACGGTGAGAAATATCCGGGAAGCATTGTTCCGTTTGAGTTCGGTTTTGCGAAGGCGTTCTACCGGCGGACTACAGAGCCTGGCCGTTCGGAGGAGCTTGTACTGGATCTGGCTTCATTTACGCAGTTTGAAGTCTTCTACGACTACCAGACGAACAAGCAGCGCCGTCAGATTGTGAATAACGACTACAAGATCAGCTTTCTCTACAACATCCGCCGGGGGGATAACAACTACCGGATTCGGTTGTATCACCTGTCGTCACACTTGGGTGATGACTATATCTACCGCAACCGGATTACGGCCCCATCGCCTAATTCGGTAAACTACGAAGTAATCGATGGTACGTATAGCCGCGTCGTTCGGGACTGGCGGTTGTATGGTGGCATCGGCATTGGTCTGCGTAAGGCAGAAGAGCGGAAACGGTTCAGCGCCCAGCTGGGTGCTTTCTACAAAAGACCATCGTCGCACGCAGCGCGGCTGGTGGGTGGCGTTGATATGAAGTTCTGGCAGCAGACTGGTTTCAAACCAGGTATTCATGCCGGTATTGGGGTAGAAGTAGGCCGGACGCAGAACAACCTGACCTTTTTGTTTGAAGGCTATTCAGGTTTTCGGCCTTATAGCCAGTACGAAACTCAGCACACAAACTGGCTGGGAATCGGGCTGTACCTGAATCCGTTTTGATTACGTAACAAGACAATAACCAGCGCGTCTGCATGAGTGCAGACGCCTTTTCTTTTACTACCGTATGACATTATCGGCACTAACGGCAATTTCTCCCATCGACGGACGCTACCGGCGTCAAGTGGAGGTGTTGGCTCCTTATTTTTCGGAACTTGGTCTAATTCGGTACCGCGTTCGGATCGAGACCGAATACTTCATCGCCCTCTGCGAGTGGCCAATTCCTCAACTGGCGGGGGTAGAGAAGTCGCAGTTCGCGGTGCTGCGGGCGCTGTACGAAAACTTTACGGAAGCCGACGCCGAACGGATTAAGGAAATCGAGAAAACAACGAATCACGATGTAAAAGCTGTCGAATATTTCATCAAGGAAAAACTCGTCAACTCACCGGTTGAGCCGTTCCTGGAGTTTGTTCACTTCGGTCTGACGTCGCAGGATATCAATAATACCGCTATTCCGCTGCTACTCAGCGAAGCGCTCAATACCGAAATTGTACCGCTGTACCGCAAAGTGTTTATTCGCCTACAGGAGCTGGCTCGTCAGTGGGAAAACGTACCGATGCTGGCCCGCACGCACGGTCAGCCCGCTTCGCCAACTCGTCTGGGAAAAGAACTGGATGTGTTTATTGAACGTATCGAGAAGCAATTGCTCCTCCTGACGGAGATTCCAACGGCGGCTAAGTTTGGCGGAGCAACCGGAAATTTCAACGCGCACGCGGTGGCCTATCCCAACGAGGACTGGAAGAAATTCGGCGATCAGTTTGTTGAGAGCCTGGGTATGGTACGTAGTCAGTTTACGACCCAAATTGAGCATTATGACATGCTGGCGGCTACGCTGGATGCGTTCAAACGACTGAACACCATTCTGATTGACCTCGACCGCGACGTCTGGACGTATGTGTCCATGAACTACTTCAAACAGAAGTTGAAAGCGGGCGAAGTTGGCTCGTCGGCCATGCCGCATAAGGTGAACCCGATTGACTTTGAGAATTCGGAAGGAAATCTGGGTATTGCCAACGCCCTGTTCGAGCACTTGTCCGGAAAACTGCCTATTTCACGGCTTCAGCGCGACCTGACCGATTCGACCGTATTACGTAGCATCGGTGTTCCATTTGCCCACTCATTTATTGCCTTGATCTCATTGCTGAAAGGACTGGGCAAACTGGAGCTGAATCAGGCGGCTATCAATGCGGATCTCGAAGATAACTGGGCGGTTGTGGCCGAAGGGATTCAAACGGTTCTTCGTCGGGAAAGCTATCCGCAACCCTACGAAGCGCTTAAAGCGCTGACCCGCACGAACGATAAAATTACGGCCGACACCATCCGTCATTTTATCAACGAACTGAACGTATCGGATTCGGTTAAAAACGAACTGCGGGCCATTACGCCGTTTACCTATACTGGTATTTGAAGACAAGGCAATAAACTTTAAAAACGAAAAAGGGACAGCAAAGGTCCCTTTTTCGTTTTTAAGATTTTGACAGCTCCGTTGACCGCATCTGGGCGGCCCTGATGCCGGCGATCAGCGTATCATCTAAGCCTCCTTCCTCGAAGGATCGAAGAGCGGCTTCGGTAGTTCCGCCTTTGGAAGCTACCGCTTTAATCAGTTCATCCAACGATTTATCAGCGTTGTTGATCAGGTGATAAGAACCCAGCATCGTCTGCTTCACCAGAATGGTCGCTACTGAATCGGTGAAACCCATTTGCTTACCGGCTTCAATCATCGCCTTCACCACGTAGTAGAAATAGGCAGGACCGCTGCCGCTCAGCGCTGTAACGGCATCGAGCATAGTTTCGTCTTCCAGAAAGATAGAACGACCGGTAGCATTGATCAGATTTTCTACCCGACGCAGGCTACCCGGATCAATCTCTTTGGCCGCCGTAAACCCCGTGATGCCCATCCCGAGCATAGCGGGTGTGTTGGGCATAGCGCGTACCACAAGTGGGTGATCCAACTTCTCCTGAATCTGCGCCATCGGAATCCCTGCCATAATAGACAGAACCAATTGCTGCGGCTTGATAATAGCACGGAGTGCCCCGTGAACGCTATTGAAATCCTGGGGTTTAACAGAAAGAATGATCAAGTCGGTTTCACCAACTCGCGGGCCGATGGTATCAACCACTACGCCAGCTTTTTCATTGCGAAGTGTGCTAGACCGGTCTCCGCTCTTCTCAATGAGCAGTAAATCTTCTTTTTTTACCAGATCATACTGCAGAAACGACTTGGCGAACGCCATGCCCATATTCCCGCAGCCAACAATAGCGATTTTCATAAAAGAGGGAGGAACAAGGAAAAAAGGAACAAGGAGAAAGGAAAACTTAGGAAGAAGGGTTACTCCTTGTTCCTTTCCGCTTATTCCCCTTCTCCCTTTTTATTTCAATACTTCATCTAACTTCTGTTCGAGCGCATCGCCACGGAGGTTTTTAGCGATGATTGTGCCGTCTTTGTCCAGCAGAAACGTAGCGGGGATGGCCTGCACGCCGTACTGCTGAGCGGCTTCCGACTGCCAGAATTTGAGATCCGATACGTGCGTCCAGGTGAGGTTGTCGTTGCGAATGGCCCGTACCCATTTCTCACGGTCGCCGGGGCGATCCAGCGAGACACTGTAAATGGCAAATCCTTTGTCCTTGAACTTGTTGTACATCCGGACAACGTTCGGGTTCTCGGCCCGGCAGGGACCACACCAGCTCGCCCAGAAATCGATTAAAACATATTTACCGCGTAGTGACGAAAGAGGAACGGTTTTTCCCGTCGTGTCGCTGAGGGTAATATCCGGTGCTTTCGAACCGACCATTACGCCTTTGATGCGGGTTACCCGGCCAATCAGCGATTTCGCGTGTGGGCTGTTCGGATTCTCCTTGGCAAAGCGCTGAGCAACCTCGTCATACGTAGCGAAATCACTATCAATGTTAATAAAGTTGAGGGCGAACAGTGCCACCATCGACGTCCCCATTTCGGGCAGCATGGCTTTTACTTTTTTGGTTACCTCCTGCTCTGCGGCCTGATATTCCTGTTCAATCTGGGCAATGCGTTTGTTATCTTTTTTCTCGGTCGCAGCAGCTACCTGCTTGTTCCAGGTATTGACGCGGGCCTCCATGCCCGTCCGAAGATCCATTAGTTTATTATAGTACTCCATGTTTTTGGAGCCTGTCACCAATGCCTGCCCCGTTTCGCCCGTTTTTGCATTCATGCGATAGCCATCGGCCACCACGTTCAGCGTTTCGCCCCCTTCAACCAGAATCGCCATTTTCTGCCCCCCACCAACATTCAGCACCAGTACATCGCCCCCGTCGTTGACTTTACCATTCAGTGTAAATGAATTGTCGGCGCCAATCTTGGTCGAGTCGATTTTCCGGGTGGGCTGCGCGTTTGCTTCCAGGTAGACATAGCTGCCTGGCGTAGCGTTTTTCACCTTACCTGTCACCGTAAACGGTTTGGTCGTCTGAGCAGCAAGAGGCTGGCTCAGGACCAGCGTGCCAATCAGACCGAATAACAGATTTTTCATGCGGATTGTAGAGTCTTTGTTAACAGTTCATTCACTAGCTTGGGGTCGGCCGAACCTTTCGATTTTTTCATGACCTCGCCGACGAACATACCCAGCAGGTTCTTTTTACCTTTTTTGTACTGAATGACCTTATCGGGCCACGCAGCCAATACCTCTTCTACCAACGTTTGCAGCGTATCGGTATTGCGATTCTGAACCAGACCGTGCGCATTTGCCAGATCAGCAGGAGCGACGTTCGGCTGGTCGATCATCAGCGAAAACACCTGCTGTGCCGCCGACTGGCTCACTGTACCCGCGTCGATCAGGTTAACCAGCTCGGCCAGGCGATGAGCTGATACCGGAAACTGCCGATCGCGCAGGGCTTTTTCGTTAAGCTGGCTTTTCACCGGGCCCATAATCCAGTTCGACGCGATCTTGAAGCTGGTCGTATTTTCGCAGACAGCTTCGTAATATTCGGCCAGTTCCTTCGAATCGGTCAGTAGGGCTGCGTCGTATTCCGGTAGACCGTACTGCTCGGTAAACTTCTTGAACCGGGCCGCAGGTAGCATGGGCATAGCGGCTTCAATGTCGGCCAGCCACGCATCCGAAATGGTAACCGGTGTCAGGTCAGGGTCCGGAAAATACCGGTAGTCGTTCATCGTTTCTTTCTCGCGCATGCCATAACTCAGACCCGTAGCTGCGTCGAACGTCCGGGTTTCCTGAATGATACGTCCGTTTGACTCGGTCAGGGCTACCTGGCGTTGAAATTCGCTGTCAACGGCACGCATGACGTTTCGGATTGAGTTCAGGTTTTTTACTTCAACCTTCGTGCCTAAATGCGTCGCGCCTTTTGGTCGGATCGATACGTTTACATCGCAACGCAGCGAGCCTTCCTCCATATTCCCATCGCAAATATCAAGGTAGCGTACCAGCCGGCGAACTTCAGTCAGATACTGCCCGGCTTCATCCGCTGTTTTAATGCACGGATCGGTAACCATTTCGATCAGGGGGGTACCGGCGCGGTTGTAGTCTAACTGCGTGGCCCATTCGTCGCCGTCGTGAATGGATTTACCGGCGTCCTCTTCGAGGTGAATATGATGTAGCTGAATTGTAGTCTGATACAGTTGGCCTGTTTCAGGGTCTTTTGCCTGTATGGGTACACTACCGCCTACGCAGATGGGGCCTTTGTCCTGCGACAGTTGGTAACCTTTGGGCAGATCGGGATAGAAATAGTTCTTCCGGGCAAAGACGTTATGCCGCGTGATCTCACTGCCACAGGCCAGCCCCATGCGTACGGCATACTCAACAGCTTTGCGGTTGAGCTTGGGCAACGTACCGGGATGGCCCAAGGTGATAACGCTGATGTTGGTATTGGGAGCGGCTCCGAAGGCATTGACGTCGGCAGCGAATATTTTGCTGTCGGTGAGTAATTGACAATGTACCTCCAGCCCGATAACGGCTTCGTACTTGGCCAGTGCGGCTGGTGAAACGGTGGCGTCGGCTACCATGAGAACAAGACTTGTTTATTCCGCAAAGATAGCCTGAAACAGGCAGAGTTACCCTAGATGACGTTCAGACGCCATTTAAGATACGTTTGTGCTAATAACGCAATTTTCTGCGGGTTGGGTACGCGAATCCGTTCATTCTGAATTTTGGCTACCGGCAGCGACTTAATTTTCTCAAACAGGGTCTTGTAATACGTATAAGCCAGGTAGACACCCATTCGTGCACCACGTGGCAGATTAATAATGCCCTGATACGCGTCGTCGAAATCACGCTGGATGTCGTCTTCAATCTCCTGTTTGGCATCCCGGCTGAATTCCTTGAAGTTCATGTTCGGAAAGTACGTACGACCCCGGTCGACGAAATCGCTCTTCAGATCGCGGAGGAAATTTACTTTCTGGAAGGCTGATCCCAGTTTTCGGGCCGGTTCACGCAGTCGACCAAATTCATCACAATCGCCTTCGCAGAACACCCGCAGGCACATCAGGCCAACCACTTCCGCTGATCCGTAAATATATTCGTCGTATCCCACGGCGTCGTAATCCTGAAAATACAGATCCATTTCCATACTTTTCAGAAAGGCGTCGATCAGTTCGTGCTCGATTTTGTATTCATTGACCACCAGTTGAAACGATTGGAGAACGGGATTAAGGCTGATGCCCTCTTCAATAGCCTGGTACGTATCGTGCTTGAAACGTTCCAGCAGCGTCTTCTTGTCGTACTCATGGAACGTATCCACAATTTCATCGGCATACCGAACAAACCCGTAGATGGCGTAGATAGGCAGGTGAAACTTCTGATCGAGAGTTTTGATGCCCAGTGTAAACGACGTACTGTAACGCTCCGTAATTAACTTACTGCATTCCAGTGCGGTCTTGTTGAATAACGCCATCATATAGAGAAAGGGTAATCGATTAGGACGATAAATTAAGCAAACTCTTTAATAACCTCGTCAGCAACGACTAGTCCGGAAATCAGCGAAGGAGGAACTCCAGGTCCGGGGACGGTCAACTGACCCGTGTAAAACAGGTTGTTTACCCTTTTGTTCTTTAAAGAAGGCTTCAAAATTGCCGTTTGCCGGAGCGTATTAGCCAGGCCGTACGCGTTTCCCCGAAACGCATTATAATCTTCCTTGAAGTTGCTGTGGGCGTAACTGCGTTTGTAAACAATATGATTCCGAATGTCTTCACCCACGTACGCTTCCAGTCGATCCATGATCATACTAAAGTATTTTTCGCGCGTTGCCTCCTCATCAGACAGATCTGGTGCCACCGGAATGAGCAAAAAAAGATTTTCGCAGCCTTCAGGGGCTACACTTGGATCGGTCTTCGACGGAGTCGATGCGTAGAAAAGTGGTTTGCTCGGCCAGCGGGGCGTTTCGTAAATTTCTTTGGCATGCAGCTTGAAATCCTCGTCGAAGAAAAGGTTATGATGCTTTAAGCGGGGAATTCGTTTATTGACACCTATATAAAACAGAAGCGACGAAGGAGCCATCACGCGTTTCTGCCAATATTCATCGTCGTAGTTACGGTATTGCTCATCAACCAGGCTCGTTTCGATATGATTGTAGTCAGCACCGGCTACCACTACGTCCGTTTCAAAAATGCCCTGATTCGTGATAACTCGCTTAACGGCTTTCTGTGATATGTCGAGTTTCGTTACGGTCTGATCAAAGAGTATTTTGACGCCTTTCTCTTCGGCCAGGCTGACCATGGCTTTTACGATTTCGTGCATACCACCCATAGGATACCAGGTGCCCAATGCCATCTCTGCATAATTCATCATGCTATACATGGCGGGAGTATTCTCGGGGGTGGCTCCCAGAAAGAGAATTGGAAACTCGATAATCTCCAGCAGACGGGGGTTACTGAAAAATTTGCGGGCGTGACTGGCAAACGACTGAAGTACATCCAGCCGCGATACGTCAAAAAGTAATTTCAGACTTAAAAATTCAGTAACCGATCGGCTGGGTTTCCAGACGAACTTATTCATGCCTACATCGTACTTGTAAGACGCCTGCCTCAGAAACTCCCGCAGCTTGGGCGCACTGCCCGGCTCTATTGTTTCGAAGAGCTGTTCGAGGTTATCCATTCCCGCCGGTAGATCAACCACTTCGTTCTTACCGAAAATAACCGAGTAAGAAGGGTCTAAGCGAACAAGCTGGTAATAGTCGGATGGTTTTTTGCCAAAACGAGCAAAATAGTTCTCAAAAATATCCGGCATCCAGTACCAGCTGGGACCCATATCGAACGTAAATCCTTGTTCCCGAAAAAGCCGCGCCCGACCACCGGGGGAGCTATTTTTTTCAAGAATCGTGACGTCATAACCTTTGTCGGCAAGACTGGTTGCCGCGGACAGACCGGCAAAACCGGCACCAATAACAAGAACGCGCTGGGGCATTTAGCGGAAAGACTGATTGAGGGAGTAACTGGCTGATTAAGGAATTAGTTGGTTAGCCGGTAGAAGAATGGTTCAAAATAACGGTTATTTTGATGAAGAGAGCCATATAAACACAAAAAAAGCCGGGTGAACTTCCCCCGGCTTTTTTGAACCTTCCTCTTTTTTAACCAAAACTTTTTGATCATTTCACCTTAGACGGGAACACCGCCGTTTGGTATCGTTTACGCATTGTAATGAGCGTAAACTTTTAGTTGATCTTTCAATTCTTTGCGGGCAATGTGAATGCGGTTTTTCACAGTGCCGATGGGGATATCCAGTTTTGCTGCGATTTCATGGTATTTGAAGCCACGGAAGTGCATCATAAATGGAGTCCGGTATGTATCGTCGAGACCATTTACAGCGTGGTTGATATCATCTTGTGCAAATGATGAATAAGCCATGTTGTCGGTGCTGCTTTCAATTGAGTTGATGTAATGTAGATTGTCAGTCGTATCGATGAACGTGTTCTTACGTACCATGCGCTGATAGTTCGTAATGAACGTGTTTTTCATGATCGTGTAAAGCCATGCCTTCAGGTTAGTACCATCTGTATACTTATCGCGGTTGGTAAACGCTTTAAGCAGCGTATCTTGAAGCAGATCGTTTGCGTCTTCAACATCTTTAGTCAACCGAAGAGCAAAAGGACGTAACGACTTTGATACTTTTCCGATATGGTTAGTAAATTCGAGAGCGGTCATGGTTTTGAAGTTTTTCTGTTGAATCCTATTTGACTAGTATTTAAACAAAAAGGCAGCCAACTAGGCCGCCTTTTTTGATTTTGTCTGGGTGTCTGGCTGTAAAATACTGTATATCAGTAGTTTGTACATTTTCCGAGGATTTTCTCAAAAAATGTCATTCCACAATTTCAGTGGGTAACCTGTGGAAAATTTCCCCCATTGTGTGGAATGTGGGGTGTGGAAGTAGGGGAATTGTTTAAAAAATATGGGGAAATTTTAGTGACACCCCGTTTTTATCCTATACCAGTCCTTCCTTAAGCAGGTCATGCAAATGGATAAACCCTTTGACATAACCTTTATCCACCACCACAAGCTGGGTAATGTTGCGGCTTTGCATCAACTGTAGTGCGGCAACTGCGTACTCATCCGGCGAAACACAGATTGGCGTGGCCGTCATTACGTCGCTGGCGCATAATTTCAAAAAAGAATCATGTTCGTAGGCCATCCGACGAATATCGCCATCTGTAACAATCCCGGCCAGTAAACCATCTTTATCGATAACGGCCGTAGCGCCCAGTCGATTCGCTGAAATCGTGAAAATAACATCTTTGACAGTCGCGTCCAGCGTCACCTTTGGGCATTGATTGTGTGGAAAAATGTCGGATACTTTTAGATAAAGCTGTTTCCCAAGTGCGCCACCGGGGTGATACCGGGCAAAATCGTGCCGCGTAAAGCCCCGCGCTTCCAATAAACTAATCGCAAGGGCATCACCCAAAGCCAGCGCTACGGTGGTGCTGGTCGTTGGGGCCAGATTCATTGGGTCTGCTTCCCGTTCGGCATACGCCTGGATAACGAAATCAGCCTGCTGCGCTAGGTAAGAGTTCGTGCTGCTCACCATCGCTATGATAGGTACGTCCGTTCGTTTAAGCAGAGGTAACAGTACCTTTATTTCTGACGTATTACCACTCTTAGACAGAATTAGTATAACGTCATTAGCCTGAATCATACCCAGATCGCCGTGAATGGCATCAGCCGCGTGCATGAACAGGGCTGGGGTACCCGTCGAGTTCATGGTAGCCACGATCTTCTGGCCGATAATGGCACTTTTACCAACACCAGTCACAACCAAACGGCCCGTACGCATGAGAATGGTTTCGACAGCCGCGTCAAATTGTTCGTCGATCAGGTCCATAGCGTGCCGAATCGCATCGGCCTCAGCCATAAGGACGGCCCGCGCAGTTGATTTGTGATTTTTTGTTACTTTCAACGTCAGTTTCGTGATGGAGCGGAGAATGCTCTGTATATTCGCTAACTTTATAAAGCAAAGATACAGCAAGCGCATAGAGTAAAGTAACTTTTGTACGATTTGTAGAATGATGCAGATTGACCAGAGGGTTCATGTAACCCTTAGAGAGCGTCTTAAAGAAATTTTTGGGTACAGTCAGTTTCGGGGTGATCAGGAAGCTATTATTCACAGCATCCTGGAAGGACGTAATACGTTCGTAATTATGCCAACGGGTGCTGGTAAATCACTCTGTTATCAATTGCCTGCTATTGTTAGCGAGGGCACTGCAATCGTGATTTCGCCCCTGATTGCCCTGATGAAAAACCAGGTTGATCAGCTAAATGCGTTTGGTATTAATGCGCAGTTCCTGAATTCAACGCTTTCAAAAACCGAAATGAACAAGGTTAAGAAAGATACGCTGAATGGAACATTAAAGCTTTTATATATCGCTCCCGAGTCGCTGACGAAAGAAGAGAATTTGGATTTTTTAAAGAAGGCCAATATTTCGTTCGTCGCCATTGATGAAGCTCACTGCATCTCCGAGTGGGGGCACGACTTCCGGCCTGAATACCGGAAAATTCGGGGCATTGTTGACAACATCGGTAACTTACCCGTCATTGCACTAACAGCTACGGCTACGCCAAAAGTGCAGCAGGATATTCAGAAAAACCTGCAGATGGAAGATGCTAACCTCTACAAAACTTCATTCAATCGGAAAAATCTCTACTACGAAATCAAGCCAAAAGCTGACGCCAAAAAGCAGCTGATCAAATATGTTAAGCAGAACAAGGGCAAATCGGGCATTATCTATTGCCTGAGTCGCAAAACGGTTGAACAGATCGCCGAACTGCTGAACGTAAACGACGTAAAAGCCCTGCCGTACCACGCCGGTCTGGATCCGCAGACACGTATGCACAATCAGGATGCGTTCCTGAACGAAGACGTAGACGTAGTGGTGGCAACCATCGCGTTCGGGATGGGGATTGACAAACCCGATGTCCGGTTCGTGATTCACTACGATGCACCCAAATCGCTGGAAGGGTATTACCAGGAAACGGGCCGGGCCGGGCGCGACGGGCTAGAAGGTAACTGCGTTATGTTCTACAGTTACGACGACATTGTCAAACTGGAGAAATTTAACAAGGATAAACCCGTTACGGAACGCGACAATGCCAAGCACCTGCTGCATGAAATGGTGTCCTACTCGAATCTAGGTGTCTGCCGTCGTCGGCAACTGCTGGGCTACTTTGGTGAATACCTGGACAAAGACTGCGGTTTCTGCGACAACTGCCTGAAACCGACCGAGAAATTTAAGGTTCAGCACGAAATTGTGCTGGCGTTGCAGACGGTTCTGCAAACCGATCAGCGATTTGATGTACAGCATCTGAGCGACGTATTAACCGCGACAAGTAATCAGTACGTAACGAGCTACGAGCACAACCGACTCGATGTTTTTGGAAAGGGGCGAGAATACAATGAAAGTTCTGACTTCTGGTGCTCGCTCATCAAACAGATCACAATTCACGGGTATCTCGAAAAAGACGTTGATAACTACGGTATTCTGAAGCTGACCCAGCGCGGGATGAACTACATCGAAGATCCGTATCCCGTTTCACTGTCGAGAAATCACGATTACGATCATCAACCCATTGATCAGAAGGAAGAGGACGATAAAGATTCGTCGCCCTCATCGGGTGGGGTTGCTTACGACGCTGAGCTGCTTGCCCAGCTGAAGGCGCTGCGCAAAAAGATTGCCAAGGAGAAAAATCTGCCACCCTATGTCATCTTCCAGGATCCGTCGATGGAAGAAATGGCAACAACTTACCCAACCACGCGCGAAGAAATGGCGCAGATCAACGGGGTTGGTATGGGGAAAGTGCAGAAATTTGGTCGCCCGTTCATTGATCTGATCGCCAAGTATGTTGAAGATAATGAGATTGAAACGGCTAAGGACGTTGTTATCAAATCCACCGTTAACAAATCGAAAGTTAAAATCTTCATCATTCAGCAGATTGACCGGAAAGTAGATCTGGAAGAAATTGCCGAAACGAAATCGCTTTCTATCGAAGATCTGGTCGAAGAAATCGAGCATATCTGCTACTCGGGAACCCGTCTGAACCTGGATTATTATATTAACCAGATCATGGACGAAGATCGGCAGGATGAGATTTTTGATTACTTCATGCGGGCCGAAACGGATAATATTGCCGTGGCTATGCGTGAATTTGGCGGAGATGATTTTACCGAACAGGAATTGCGGCTGATGCGCATCAAGTTCCTGTCGGAAGTAGCTAATTAAAACAGGGGAAACAGGGAAGAAATGCAATAGAAAAAAGCAGTCACTGCCGTATTGTTATTCTCTCGTCTCCTCTCTTCTGAAATGAATATATTAATACTGGGTTCGGGTGGGCGTGAACACGCTTTCGCGTGGAAACTGTCCCAAAGCCCTCTATGTAGTGCTTTATTTGTTGCACCTGGTAACGCGGGTACCGCGCAGGTAGCAACAAACCTGCCGATTAAGTTTACCGATTTCCCGGCTATTGCCAAGGCTGTTCGTGAGCATAAAATCGATTTGCTGATCGTTGGCCCGGAGGAGCCGCTGGTAAAAGGAGTAGTCGATTATCTGCGTCAGCAGGCTGATTTGTCGGAGCTGGGCATTGTTGGCCCGGATGCAGAAGGGGCTCAACTGGAAGGAAGTAAAGATTTTTCCAAGCAGTTTATGGTACGGTACGGGGTACCGACGGCATCATCCCGAACGTTTACTGCCAACACGCTGGCGGATGGCCTAAGCTTCCTGGAAACGCACTCACTGCCGGTTGTTATCAAAGCCGATGGCCTGGCTGCGGGTAAGGGCGTAATTATTGCTGAAACCATTGCGGAAGCAAAAGGGGCTTTGTCGGACATGCTCGATGGTCAGAAGTTTGGTGAAGCAGGCAGTAAAGCCGTTATCGAGCAGTATCTCCGTGGAATCGAGCTATCCGTATTTGTCCTGACCGACGGCGAGAACTACAAGATCCTGCCCGAAGCAAAAGACTACAAACGGATCGGTGAAGATGATACGGGTCCGAATACAGGTGGCATGGGAGCTGTATCGCCGGTTGTGTTCGCGAACAGTTCGTTTATGACGAAAGTAGAAGAGAAAGTTGTTAAGCCGACTCTGGCCGGATTAAAACAGGAAGGCATCCGATATAAAGGATTTATTTTTATCGGATTGATGAAGGTAAACGGCGAACCATACGTTATTGAATATAATGCCCGGATGGGCGACCCGGAAACCGAAGTTGTTTTACCCCGTATTCAGACCGACTTTGCGGAGTTGATGATAGCGACGGCTAATGGTGAGCTGGATCAGGTGACTGTGCAGGTATCTCCTCAAACGGCCGTAACGACCGTACTGGTTTCGGGGGGATATCCGGAAACCTATGAAACGGGTAAAGCTATTTCTGAGTTGGAACGGCTGGAAGACGTAACCGCATTCCACGCGGGAACGACGCAAAAAAACGGGGACGTACTGACCAATGGCGGGCGGGTGCTGGCCATTACAGCGCAGGCAAACTCACTCGAAAACGCTGTTCGGAAGTCGCAGGAAGCGGCCCGGATGGTGCAGTTCGATGGAAAGCAGTACCGTCGTGACATTGGACTTGACTTGATCCGATATTCGGACTAATGGTGAGGGGTTGAGGGTTTGAGGTTTGGGGTTTGGGGTTTGCTTATGTACCAGCATAGTTGGATATCGACAGCAAACCCCAGGCCCCAGACCCTGAACCCCTGGCCCCAAGCCCTAACGACACAAATTATGTCATGTAAATCCTGCGCAACCGGTGGGTGTGGCACCCAACGCACGACGACTGACGGCTCAACAACGACCGTTGCAGGATGTGGAAGTGGCGGATGTAGCACCGGAGGTTGCAATAAACTAAATTCATTTGACTGGCTGAGCGATATTTCAATGCCTGGCCAGCACGCGATAGCGGTGGTTGAAGTAAAATTCAAGGGCGGTCGCAAGGAATATTATCGGAACGTACACCAACTAGATTTGACAACGGGCGATTACGTGGTTGTTGAAATGCAGTCAGGGTATCATATCGGGGCCGTTTCCCTGCAGGGCGAACTGGTTCGGATACAACTCAAGAAGAAGGGTGTCAAAGTAAATGACGATACCAAAGTCATTCATCGACTGGCAACAGCGAAGGATCTGGAGCGGCATGAGCAGGCAGTACTACGAGACCTGCCAGCCCTGTACCGATCGCGCGAAATCGTTCGGGAGTTAAAGCTGAATATGAAGTTATCGGACGTTGAATTCCAGTCGGATAATACGAAAGCTACGTTCTATTACTCCTCAGAAGAGCGGGTCGATTTTCGGGAGCTGATTAAAATGCTTGCGAGTGAGTTCAAAGCTCGGATTGAAATGCGGCAGATCAGCCTGCGCCAGGAAGCGGGCCGACTGGGCGGCATTGGTTCCTGCGGACGTGAACTCTGCTGTTCGACCTGGCTCACCGATTTCAAAAATATCGCTACGTCGGCAGCGCGGTATCAAAACTTGTCGCTGAACCCGGCTAAATTATCAGGGCAGTGCGGGCGGCTGAAATGCTGCCTGAATTACGAGCTTGATACGTATGTCGATGCTCTGCGCGACATTCCGACCATCGACAAACCGCTGGAAACGCAGAAAGGACGTGCTTACCTGCAGAAAACCGATATTTTCCGGAAACTGATGTGGTTTGGATACGGTGCCGAAAGTACCTGGCATCCACTGCCCATTGCCCGCGTTCTGGAGATTGCCGATCTGAATAAAAAAGGTATTATTCCAGAATCCTTCGATGTGCTTACTCCCGTGGGTGAGAAGCAGCCTGTTACGGCTGCCGCATTAAACAGCGATCTGCAGAAGCTGGATGCCAAGTACGCGACTCGTACGGCCAAGAAGAAAAAGAAGAAAACGAAAGGTCCAGGAGCCAATGCCCCATCGGGTAACAATCCGAAGGGATCATCGACTAATAAATAAGAGAAGCCCCGGCCTGATCAGGCCGGGGCTTCTCTTATTTAGGGGCGATACCTGATTTGGTTGTAATGATAAATACACCATTTCGGGCGTTTTTGCCGTATAAGTTCTGGGCCTTGGGCCCTTCCAACTGATAAGTTGAAGCGACTTCTTTTTCTTTCAAATTTCGTAACTGGCTTGCCGTAGCTGGTTTCCCATCAATCACATAGAGCGGACTGCCCTGCACACTGCTGCGCAACCAGCCCGGCACGGCTTTGCCCACGGCCGACGACTGCGCCGGTAATGAGCTGAACGTCGTGTCCAGCATCGTACCGGGAAGGATCACAGGTTTTATATCACGCGTTGATACATTATTCGAATGAGCGCGTGATTTATTAGGAACGACAGTATCCATAACGGTAATCTGTCGGGGAAACTCAGGCTGGATGGACTCTTCGGCAACAGCCGCATAGCCGAACAAAAGAAGCAGTAACGAAAGAAAAGCAAACAGGCGCATGATGGTACGCGAAGCGTTGGTTTACAGAACTTAGACAGATAACTAGGGTATTTGTTTAATCTGTCCGTTCGTTATTGCCAACACACGCCTTTATTGCAAATAGCCGGTTCGTTAGTTACTGTCATCGGTATAGATCAGCAGAGCGGAGTTTACGCTCTTTTTCTGCGTGGCGTCATACTTGGTTACTTTTATTACACTGTACAATTGATCGACCGTTAAGGCTGTAACATCAGTCAAGGTGGCTGGTTTATTGTTGATGTAGAGTGGAACCGCTTGTAGCTCGTCAACAACAGAAAGGTGGTCGTCGTCTATTCGGGTGAGCCCGCTTGCTTTGATAGATTTATTTTGGAAAAAGACTTTCCCGAATTTGGTCCGACCGCTGTTCTGCGCAAATTTCTGTTCTCCTTCGTGAATCAAATAATCGAGACGATGCTCTGCCACGAACTGAGCTACGGCTGATTCATCGTTGTCAGCAATTTGTTGTAATTGAGTGGGAAAAGGGGCACCGGTACCTCTCTTCCAGAAATCATCTTTATCAACAGACTTTAATTGACTCGTACCAGCCGCGCCCGCTTGAGCGCCAATGCCTATATAGCCGGATACGGTAGGAATCGGTTTAGTATCGTCGTCGGTCTCGGTAATTTGCGTTAAACCACCTGATGAGCGAACAACTGTAAAAACAAGACGGTCAATATAAGTATACAGCGGATCGTACTTGACCTCGTTAAGCTGCATGGTATTGCCGTATTGGGCAAGTTCCTGCTTAAGCAGTGTGAAATCATCCAGAGTGGTTTTGGGCGTAACGACCCAGTACAGATAGTTACCTTGTTTGACTAGTAAACGTGATTTCAAAGGGACTTCCGGAGCAATCTTAGCAATTTTGCGAGCGGAATCAGGAGTAGTTACTACGTCTGCAACTGCTTCGTTTAAATCTGTCTCTGGCAGCGGTAACGAGGGCATAGCTGTCTCTACAGGTAAAGAATTAGTCGCTTGATTCACCGAAGCCGGCGCAGGCAAGCTCTCGATAACAATGGCCTTGGTGAGCGCCGGACGAGCAAACGCTGCTGTTACGATGAGTATGATAAGACCAACAAGTGGGTATTTAACAGCCGTCAACATTGACGAACGGGTGCGGGCGATCATAGCAATGCGGGTTTTTAGTTGAGACTTATTGAAATGGTTACTAATCGTTGATGAGGAATCAGCCATACTTACCCGAAGCAAGCTGTACTGATACGCGCGGGCATCCACTCCCTCAGACAATACAGCCTGATCCGCGCTAAACTCCAGGACTTGATGCAGTAGATACCGAAAAAGGTAAATGGCCGGGTTGAACCAAAGAAAACAGCAGAGCAGACTGGCAGCTATGGTATCCAGACTATGTTTGGATCGAACGTGAAGACGTTCATGGCGCAGAATTAGCTCCAACTCGTCGGCGGTGTACAGCGCTGGGTTAATTACGACCCAGTTAAAAAAAGAAAAGGGAGATTGAACAGTTGGAGAGGATACAAGAATAAAATCATCGTACGGTTCCTGCTCCGATCGACGTATCAGCCGGAGTAACGAAAACAGCTGACTACTGAACCGGATCAGTAATCCAAATAGAATGAAACCATACAGGCAGGCAACGGCTTCCATCCATGTCAAGGTGAAGGCGGTGCCTGAGTCAACCGGCAGGTTTGTTTCAACTGACTGCGTAGCCAATTGTGGAAGAATAGGCTGCTTGAAATACTCTGGTCGGACAACCTGCGTGGTACGTTGTATAGCTGTTTGCACTGGTTGCGGACTCCAGTCAGGTAGCTCCACTAGGGGTAACGTGAATGAGGCTACAACCCCTAGCCATAGAATAAGCCGATTGACTCCAAAGAACGTTTCGTGAC
Source organism: Spirosoma sp. KUDC1026 (assembly GCF_013375035.1). Classification (NCBI taxonomy): domain Bacteria; kingdom Pseudomonadati; phylum Bacteroidota; class Cytophagia; order Cytophagales; family Cytophagaceae; genus Spirosoma; species Spirosoma sp. KUDC1026. The sequence goes on from NZ_CP056032.1 coordinate 1,122,824, forward strand.
GGAGTAGCAGGTAATAAGCCGCGCTCACGACCACCAGCAACCCATTAGCAAGTAATACGTAGCGCAGGGTATCCATAGCTTATTTTTCTTTCTCAATCATGGCCAGAATTTCCCGGAGTTCGTCGGCGGAGATCTTTTCGTTCTGGGCAAAATAGCTGACCAGGTTTTTGTACGAGTTATCAAAATAATCGCCCACTACTTTCTTCAGCACGAAGCGATTCTGGTAGTCCTCTTTGCTGACCAAGGCAAAATATTCGTGCGTATTACCATAGGCCTGGTGACCGATGTACCCTTTTTCTTCCAGATTACGAACAATGGTCGAGACCGTATTATAGTGTAAAGGCGGGTTCGTAAAGTGCGAAACCATGTCCTTAACGTAGCAGGGCTCTAATTTCCAGAGTACCTGCATCACCTCTTCTTCTTTGGTAGTGAGCTTTTCCATGGAGCAAACGTAAAACTATTTTTCTAGTTTAAAAACTAGCTATGTAGTTTTTTGCGGTTTGAAAAGCAAGGTTGCCCATCGTAGTTTTGCCAATTGATTCGTTAAGGGTTTATGAAAAGAATTTATCTGGCGCTGCTGGTAGTAGTTGCGGTCATGTCAGGCTGCGATACGAATGCTGTTTATAAAGAATATACGGACATTGACGAAGGGAAATGGTTTGTTAAAGACGCCCCGTCGTTTACGTTCGAGATCAAAGACACGACTATTGCGTACAATATTTATTACAACCTCAGAAATTCGCTCTCCTACGATTATTATAACCTGTATCTGACGCGCTATCTACGCGACGAGAGCGGCAAAGAATTAGAATCCCGGCTGGATGAATTGATTCTGATGGATCCCAAAACGGGCAAACCCACCGGTGAGGGGATTGGCGACCTGTTCGACCACAAGTTTCTGATGAAGCGCAACTACCGGTTCCCCAAAGCGGGAAAATACACCATGCAGATTAAACAGTACATGCGGCAGGACCCGCTGCTGCACGTAGAAAGCGTTGGAATCACCGTTGAAAAGGCAGCTTCTGCCAACTAATCCATTATTCGTTTGCAACCTTTTTTTGATTTGCTGCGGAAGAACCGACTGTTCTTTGCGCTTTATGCACTGGTGCTGGTTGTCATGGGGCTGCTGCAGATAACCTTTACCCAGGAGCAACTAATGCAGATGGTGAACGTGCGCAATACTGAAGTTGCCGACGTTTTCTTCACCTACGTTACGTATATGGGCGATGGGGCATTTTTCGTCATTATCTGCCTGATTCTACTAGCGGTCAATCAGCGGATTGGCGTTATGGCTCTGGCTAGTTTTGCGCTTTCGTCACTGACGTCTCTGTTTCTTAAGTCGGTGATGTTTCCAAATTCGCTGCGGCCACTCAAATTCTTCGAGCACTCCGCTTTTGAATACCACATCATCAAAGGGCTTGATGTGCATAGCTACAACAGCTTTCCGTCGGGGCATACAACAACCGCATTTGCCGTTTTTAGTCTGCTGACCTTTCTCGACACCCGAAAAAGCAGGGCATGGCTGTTTGTGTTTCTCGGCGTTCTGACGGGCTATTCCCGAGTATATCTGTTCCAGCATTTTGTGGAAGATACCTACGTGGGCTCGATGGTGGGTACTATATCGTCAGTTGTTGTGTATCTGGCGTTGCAGAAGTGGACATTTGAGAAAACCAGTCGGCCAATACCATAAAAAAAGCGGTCAGGCTTCTGCCAGACCGCTTATGTATCATAAAGTAGGAAGTGGTTACCGGAGTCGATCGGAATCACGAACCAACTTTTCGTCCCGACGAATAAAGCGGTTGGCCAATGCGTTAAACACCAGCGCAGCAATAACAGCATAAAAGCCAAATAGGAAATCTCCCTGACTGTCGGGGCTTCCGTACGACTTTGCTGCGTAGAGCGTACGGTACAGAATGATTCCCATGATAGCCGTCAGCATCAACGCGTTGACAGCGCAAAGAGCGGTTTGCAACAGGCGATTTTTAAATTGAAAAAGGGCAACCAGCGCCACAATAGCCACAATGCCCATGAGCAGAGCGAGGTACCAGACTGGGGTAACATACGTAGCTGGTGCGGTGCGGCCGTCAACAGCCTGCACCTGACTGTACTGCAGGGCTGTCAGATTCGCCATCTCGTTTGGTTGCAGACCCGCTTTCTCCCAGATTGGGTTAGCTAGAGCGAGGACCATTGCTACAGCGATAAGAAACAAAAATATTGACTGAACGCGTTGAATCATTGGTGATATACTTGTTTTTGGAAGGCAAAAATAGCCTAAAATCCGATAGAGAATGAAAGCTGCACTACGTATCGTCACAACCGAGGATGGCTCCAGTACAGTAATAAATGAAACGTTTGACAAATCGTACCACTCTGTTTACGGGGCTCAGCAGGAATCGCAGCGGGTATACATCGAACTGGGTCTGCTGGCAGCACTGGAGAAATTCCCGAATACCGATTTGTTTGTCTTTGAAATGGGTTTCGGCACCGGCTTGAATGCATTAATGACTGCCCTGGAAGCCGATAATTACCAGCGAAAAATTCATTACACAGCCGTCGAAGCGCAGCCGCTCCTGGCAGAAGAAGCGCGTCAACTGAACTACGATACGTTATTGGGTACCAATTATCTGGAGAAGCTGCATATGAGTCCCTGGAATGAACCTGTTGAGATTAGCCCGTATTTTTCGTTGACAAAGTGGGAGGGACGTCTGCAGGATTTCCGGACCAGCCAACGGTTTCATCTAATCTATTACGACGCCTTTGCCCCCACTTCGCAACCTGAATTATGGGAGGAACCCGTTTTTCAGCAGATGACAAACATGTTGTTGCCGGAGGGGTTGCTGACTACCTACTGCTCCCGCAGTTACGTACAGCGAAATATGCAGGCGGCTGGCCTGATTGTTGAGAAACATCCAGGACCGCCCCATAAGCGTGAAATTCTGCGGGCTGTAAAATCAGCCTGACGCATAAAACGCTGTTGGTGAGCAAATTTTATGCAGTTAACCTGCGTTATGTCCAAAACAACGATCGTATGAAACCTTTGCTCCTGCTCTTTGCCGAGCTATGCCTGGCTGCGCTCGGCACGCTCCGAATGAACCCACCTGCTGATTTGGCGAGCGTACCTAAAAAGGAAATTAAACACGAAGCCAAGCACATCAACTGGATCACGGTGGAGGAGGCCTACAAGCTGACCCAGAAAAAGCCTAAAAAATTCGTCATCGACGTGTATACCGACTGGTGTGGCTGGTGCAAAGTGATGGACCAGAAAACGTTTTCGAAGCCGGCCATCATTGACTACGTCAATGAGAATTTCTACGCCGTTCGCTTGAACGCCGAGCAGACGGCTCCTATTACGTTAGGTCAGCAAACGTTCAAGTACGTTGGTAGCGGTGGCCGGGGGGTACATGAATTGGCCGCGGCACTGATGAAAAACCAGATGAGCTACCCGACTACAGTGTTCATGGACGAGAAATTTCAGCTGATTCAGCCAATTCCCGGCTATATGGAACCCCGCACGTTCCACCAGATCATTACGTATTTTGGGAGCAACAACCACCAGAAGGAGCCGTTCGATCAGTTCAAAACAGGAACTTATGCGAAGGCCTACCAGACATCACTAACGGCTGAGAAGTAAGCTAACTTTTGGAATAAACAGGAACATCATTTGGGACTTATCCCGTATTTTTGTTATCCTTTTTTATTCCTATTATCTGATTACATGAATCAACGCTTAATAATTGTTACGGCAATGACGTTTGCCGTAGGTCTGGCTACTGCCGGGCCTGACAAACCTGCCCATCCAGCGTCCGACCGTCCAACTCCGGCGGTTAAAGCCCTGGCTCCGCGTAAATTTATTGATCCCCAGAACATGGACATGTCCGTGAAACCGGGTGACAATTTTTATCAATACGCCAACGGGAACTGGCTGAAAAAGAATGCGATTCCTGCTTCGAAAACCTCCTGGGGAAGCTTTAACGAGCTGCGCGACAAGAGCCTTGATGCGATGAAGGCGCTGCTCGAAGATGCAACTAAAACAACGACAAAAGGGCGGCTGTATCAGATGGTAGGCGATTTCTACGCCAGCGGTATGGACAGCGTAACGCTCGAAAAACGGGGTTTTGACCCGATCAAACCCGAACTGGCCCGCATCGAAAAAGTCAGTAACAAAACAGCTTTCCTGGACGAACTGGCCCACCAGCGGACACAGGGAAATGGAATGCTGTTCAGCTTCTACGTAGGACAGGACCGGAAAAACGTCAATAAGTATCTGCCGCAGTTTGGTCAGGGTGGTACGTCGCTTCCCGACCGGGACTATTACCTGAAAAATGATCCTCGGAGTCAGAAAGTCCGTGACGCGTATCGGGATAATCTGACTAAAATGTTTACGCTGATTGGTGAGGAACCAACGCAGGCGTCGCAGGATGCGGACGTTGTACTACGGCTCGAAACGGCACTGGCTAAAGCACAGATGGCCCGGGTCGAAATGCGCGATCCGTACAAAACGTACAACAAACTGACCGTTGCTCAATTCACTGAGAAGACGCCAACCATCAACTGGGCCGATCAACTGGTGAAATACGGAGTGAAGAATCAGGATACCGTGCTGGTGCAAAGCCCAACCTTTTACGTGGCTGTCGATAGTCTGGTTGCCGCTACGCCTATAGAAGACCTGCGCACCTACATGCGCTGGAACATTGTAAAAGGGGCCGCACCATACCTGAGCGATGCATTTGTGAAACAGAACTTCGCGTTCTCTCGCGTGTTGAGTGGTCAGAAAGAACAAACCCCCCGCTGGCAGCGCGTCAGTGGCCTGATTGACGGAACGCTTGGCGATCTGCTGGGTCAACTGTACGTACAGCGCTATTTCAGACCAGAAGCCAAGCAGCGGATGCTGACGCTGGTTGATAATCTGGAAGCTTCGTACAAAGAGCATATTAAAAACCTGGACTGGATGAGCGACGACACCAAAAAACGGGCGCTTAACAAGCTGACATCGTTCAAACGGAAGATCGGTTATCCAGACAAGTGGAAAGCGTACGAAGGCGTGAGCATCAACCGGAACGATTACTACGGCAATGTAAAGTCGGTCAGCAAGTGGTCGTATAATTACATGATCAACCGCCTGGGCAAACCCGTCGACAAAACGGAATGGGGTATGACCCCACCAACGGTTAATGCCTATTACAGCCCGGTTAATAATGAGATTGCATTCCCCGCGGCTATTCTGCAATTTCCGTTCTTCGATTTTGAAGCCGACGATGCGATTAACTACGGTGGTATTGGCGCGGTAATTGGTCACGAAATGACCCACGGATTCGACGATTCGGGTCGTCAGTACGATGCCGATGGTACGTTGCGTGATTGGTGGTCTAAAGCTGATGCTGATAACTTTAAAAAGCGGGCCGATCAGGTCAAAGAGCAGTTCTTTGGCTTCAAAGTGCTTGATTCGATTAAGGTAAACGGTCAGCTGACCCTTGGCGAAAACCTGGCCGATCTGGGTGGTCTTGCTATTGCCTACGATGCTTTCAAAAAAACGGCACAGGGTAAATCGAAAACCAAAATTGACGGTTTCACCCCCGACCAGCGGTTCTTCCTGTCGTGGGCGCAGGTATGGCGTATCAACGTGCTGCCCGAAACCCAGGCTCAACTGATTTTAACCGATCCGCACGCGCCGGGTATGTATCGGTGTAACGGACCGGTAGCTAATATCGACGCCTGGTATCAGGCATTTAATATCCAGCCGGGCGACAAAATGTATAAGCCAAAGGACGAACGTATCAGAGTCTGGTAAGCCAGCCTGAACAAAACAAAAGGCGCGTTCCAGGATAGAACGCGCCTTTTGTTTTTATTGAATTCAGGAGATCAGTTATGAGAAATGCCTTGTTTTCTTCTTTGACGCTGTAGCAAAACATCTTTATGATTCTTCTATGCGGATACCTTATCTAATAGCTGCCCTACTGTTTCTGAATCTGGCCTGCCAAACGAAACCTAAAAAAGAGGAAGCGGACACAGCCGCAACCGCACAGGTAGATAGCGCGAGTGCATTGGCTAACCGCCCTACCCCCGAATCGCCCCGTTCGGCTGCTGACCGGTTAGTTCGGGCTCTCTACTTCGAGCACAACAAGGAAGACAATCCCTTTCGGGAAAAAGACCGGTCCCTAATTGATGAATATTTCTCCCAGCCAACCGCCGATCTGATTTGGAAAAACGGTGACAAGCTGAAACCGGCGAAAAAGAATCCGTTATTCAATGCGCCTGATGCAGCGGTCAAAAAAATGTGGGTAGAGCCCGCAGCCGTGGGGGGAAGTCGCGCTATTGTTTACGTAACGTTTAAAAATGGGGGTAAACCAGAGGAGATTAAGGTTGATTTACAGCAGCAGAAAGGACGCTGGTATATCACAGATATGCTTTACCCAAATGGCAAACAGCTAACACAGATGATTCAATAGCAATAGTGCCTGATACAGCGTAAAGGGGCACTTTCAGAAAAACCCCGAATTATTTTTGGAGAACCTGTTGACAACAATCTAAAATCGTGTAATTTTGCAACTCCAAACCCGGAAGGGGAGCGGAAAAAGTTCTTTAACAGTTTATTTTGGGGAGTTTCCAGAGTGGCCAAATGGATCAGACTGTAAATCTGCTGGCGTACGCCTTCGGAGGTTCGAATCCTCCACTCCCCACCACGAAAAGTTATAAAGTTCTATAGTTTGTTAGCTGCTGTGAAGTTTAGGCGTAAACGCATTGACTAAGCAGCTATTTAACTTGCAGAATTATATAACTTTTTTTTGCGGAAGTAGCTCAATTGGTAGAGCGATAGCCTTCCAAGCTATAGGTTGCGGGTTCGAGACCCGTCTTCCGCTCCAAAAGTGAGTTTCAAGGTTGTAGAGTTTTATAGTTGTAAGGTTTTTATGAGTGCGGCAGCCGACTTTACAACCCTATAACTTTACATAACTTTACAATTTTTTTTACAAGCCGTTATAGCTCAGCGGTAGAGCACTTCCTTGGTAAGGAAGAGGTCCGGGGTTCAAGTCCCCGTAACGGCTCAAGACTTCTTCGTGAAGTCTTTTTGAGTTTTATGAGTTGCTAAGCCAAAAGGCATCAAACCTCGTAGGGGATGATCTCAAAATGGCTTAACTGACGTTCAGCGAGTTCATCTAAAACAAAAACAGTTCACAATAGCGTTTTAAAAACATGGCAAAAGAGAATTTTGACCGCTCGAAACCGCACGTAAACATCGGTACGATTGGTCACGTTGACCACGGTAAAACGACGCTGACGGCTGCCATTACGAAAGTGCTGGCCGAAAAGGGTCTGGCCGCAATTCGGGACTTCTCCTCGATTGACAACGCTCCTGAAGAAAAAGAGCGTGGTATCACCATCAATACATCGCACGTTGAGTATGCGACAGCTAACCGTCACTACGCTCACGTTGACTGCCCAGGCCACGCTGACTATGTGAAAAACATGGTAACGGGTGCTGCGCAAATGGACGGTGCTATCCTTGTAGTTGCTGCTACGGATGGCCCAATGCCACAAACTCGTGAGCACATCCTGCTGGCTCGCCAGGTGGGTGTACCTCAGCTGGTCGTGTTCATGAACAAAGTGGACATGGTCGATGATCCAGAGCTGCTCGAACTTGTTGAGATGGAAATCCGCGAGTTGCTGAGCTTCTATAACTTTGACGGTGATAACATTCCTGTTATTCAAGGTTCGGCCCTGGGTGGTCTGAACGGCGATGCTCAGTGGGTTAAAACCATTGAAGACCTGATGGACAACGTTGATAGCTTCATCCCACTGCCTCCACGTCAGACGGATCTTCCGTTCCTGATGCCGGTAGAGGACGTATTCTCGATCACGGGTCGTGGTACGGTTGCAACGGGTCGTATCGAACGGGGTGTTATCAACTCGGGTGAGCCAGTTGAGATCCTGGGTATGGGCGCTGAAAACCTGAAATCAGTTGTAACGGGTGTTGAGATGTTCCGGAAAATTCTGGACCGTGGTGAAGCCGGTGACAACGTAGGTCTGCTGCTCCGTGGTATTGAGAAAACCGATATCCGTCGTGGTATGGTTATCTGCAAACCAGGTTCGGTAACCCCACATATGAAGTTTAAAGCTGAGGTTTACGTGTTGTCGAAAGAAGAAGGTGGTCGTCATACCCCGTTCTTCAACAAGTACCGTCCTCAGTTCTACTTCCGTACCACTGACGTAACGGGCGAAATTACGCTTCCAGCTAACGTTGAGATGGTAATGCCAGGTGATAACATCACCATCGAAGTAAATCTGATCAACAAGATCGCTATGGAAAAAGGTCTTCGTTTCGCTATCCGCGAAGGTGGCCGTACCGTAGGTGCTGGTCAGGTAACGGAGATTCTTGACTAGTAAATAATTGAAAACAAGTGCATTTCATACGAGATGCACTTGTTTTTTTTGATATTATTTCAGAATTTTGCAGTCCGTTACGGAAGCACACCGTAATGGATTTTTTTAGATATACTGGTTCAGTAATCTATACGGGTGTAGTTCAAGGGTAGAATAGCGGTCTCCAAAACCGTTGATGGGAGTTCGAATCTCTCCACCCGTGCCAATCCTTTACATACAATGGATAAGTTTATCTCGTTTCTGAAGCACTCTTGGGAGGAAGTTCAGCATAACGTGACTTGGCCAAAATTCAGCGATCTGCAGTCCAGTTCAACGCTGGTGCTCGTAGCTTCGCTCATTTTTGCGCTACTGGTCGGTGTTATCGATTTAGTGTTTGAGAACGCTTTGAATGTGTTCTACACGTCGTTCTAAGCACGGCTTATCTGAGTAACTACAGTATTGTAGTTGAAGCAGATAGACTACCAAAACTAGAAAGCATGAGCGGCATACAGTGGTACGTCATTCGGGCAGTTTCCGGACAGGAAAAGAAAATTAAATCTTACCTGGATAACGAAATTGTTCGTCAGAATCTGGACGAAGTTATTCCGCAGGTATTAATACCTGCAGAAAAGGTGTACGAAATGCGTAACGGTAAGAAGCGCGTTCGGGAAAAATCATTTTTTCCGGGGTACATCCTGATTTCGGCAGATTTGGGAAATAACCGGGCGCTCGATATGATTTTGAATATGCCGGGTGTTCTTGGTTTCCTCGGGAACTCGCAGGTAGGAACAACTTCCAAAATTCCGGTTCCTCTTCGGCAGGCTGAAGTTAACCGAATTTTGGGTAAAGTGGATGAAGAAGCGCAGGAAGTAGCTGCTCCAACAGTTGCCTACGTAAAAGGTGAGTCGATTAAAGTAGTCGATGGCCCATTCAGCGGATTCATTGGTACAGTAGAAGAAGTTTTCGACGACCGGAAGAAGCTGAACGTTGTCGTTAAAATATTTGGCCGGAGTACTCCGGTAGAACTCAGTTACGCACAAGTAGAGAAGGAAGTCTAGTTGATTCAACTGGATTTCCGAGACGCGGCATCTTTTGCTTCCCTCTGAAGATGACCCGTCAGCAAAAGTTGATTTGATGCGAGAGTAGTGCGGGCTGGTTATGTGACTAACTAGCTAGAAACTCAAGCACCAGCGGGGCCGCCCGTGCGGTCGTAACTAATATTACCACAATGGCAAAAGAAGTAGGTGGCTATGTAAAGCTGCAAGTCAAAGGTGGACAGGCTAATCCGTCTCCGCCAATTGGTCCTGCGCTGGGTTCCAAGGGTTTGAATATCATGGAATTCTGCAAGCAGTTCAATGGACGGACGCAGGATAAGGTTGGTACGGTGTTGCCAGTTTTGATTACGTATTACAAGGATAAGTCCTTCGATTTCGTCATTAAGACTCCTCCTGCACCAATCCTTCTGTTGGAAGCGGCTAAACTGAAAGGTGGTTCTGCTCAGCCGAACCGCAATAAAGTTGGGTCGGTTACGTGGGACCAGATCCGGACGATTGCTGAGACCAAAATGCCTGATTTAAATGCATTTACGGTTGAATCAGCAATGCGTCAGGTTGCAGGTACTGCTCGCAGCATGGGGATTACGGTGACGGGTGCATCACCCTTCGAAAACTAATAGACTTGCCTAGGCAAATACACAAATGGCTAAGTTAACGAAAAAACAAAAAGAAGCATTAACGAAGTACGATGCTACGAAAGAATACTCGCTGGAACAAGCAGCAGACATTCTGAAGCAGATCTCGTACACCAAGTTTGATGCTTCGGTGGATATTGACGTCCGGTTAGGCGTTGACCCGCGTAAAGCCGACCAAATGGTTCGTGGCGTTGCTACGTTGCCACATGGTACGGGTAAAACGGTTCGCGTTCTGGTGCTTTGTACGCCGGATAAAGAGAACGAAGCGAAAGAAGCAGGTGCTGACTTTGTGGGGCTGGACGATTACATTCAGAAGATTGAACAAGGCTGGACGGACATTGATGTAATCATCACGATGCCGAACGTAATGGCTAAGGTTGGTCGTCTGGGTAAAGTGTTGGGTCCTCGTGGGCTGATGCCAAACCCCAAATCGGGTACGGTTACGCCTGACGTAGCAAAAGCTGTTCGTGAGGTGAAGGCTGGTAAAATCGACTTCAAAGTTGATAAAACCGGCATCATTCACACCAGTATTGGTAAAGTATCGTTCACGCCAGAAAAACTGGCTGAGAACGCACAGGAAGTAATCGCTACGCTGATGCGCCTAAAGCCTTCATCGGCTAAAGGCACGTACGTAAAAACGATTAACCTGTCGAGCACGATGAGTCCGGGAGTAACGATTGATAAAGGCACAGTAGCCGGTATTTAAGCCATGAAGCGCGAGGACAAAGGAGCAATTATTGCGGAACTGACTGAAAAGTTTCAGTCGATTCCCTTCTTCTACATCACGGAAGCCAATGGCATGACGGTTGCTGAAACCAACAATCTACGTCGGATGGCTTTTGAGCGGGGCATCGAGTACAAAGTGGTGAAGAACACCTTCATCAAAAAAGCACTCGAAACCCTTGATACGGATTATACGCCGTTCAACGATACGGTGCTACATGGTCAATCTGCGGTGATGTTTCACCCAGAAAATGGCAAAGCGCCGGCTCAATTGATTAAAGAGTTTCGTAAAACCAGTGATAAACTGCAATTAAAAGGAGCTTCAATTGACTACAGTATCTTTATCGGTGCTGATCAACTTGAAACCCTGATTGCCCTGAAAAGCAAACAAGAGCTTATCGGCGAAATCATCGGTCTCTTACAATCACCTGCCAAAAACGTTATCTCTGGTCTGCAGAGTGGTGGTAACAAACTGGCGGGTATTCTTAAAACGCTGTCGGAGCGCGAAGAACAAGCTTAATTTTCCGGCAATCATTTTTTTTACATCGTATCACAATCAAATTAAAATACTAAAATGGCAGATTTGAAAGCGTTCGCAGAGCAGCTTGTAAGCCTGACAGTTAAAGAAGTTAACGAACTGGCTGCTATCCTGAAGGATGAGTATGGTATTGAGCCGGCGGCTGCCGCTCCGGTAATGGTAGCTGGTGCTGCTGGTGGTGGTGATGCTGCTCCTGCTGCTGCTGAGAAAACGTCGTTTGACGTGATCCTGAAAGCTCCTGGCGCTGGTAAACTGGCCGTTGTGAAACTGGTTAAAGACCTGACGGGTCTGGGTCTGAAAGAAGCCAAAGAACTGGTTGACGGTGCTCCAAAACCAGTGAAAGAAGGCGTTGCTAAAGACGAAGCTGAAGCACTGCGGAAACAACTTGAAGAAGCTGGCGCTGAAGTAGAAGTTAAGTAAGCAGCCGCTTTATTGGAATATTGCTCCAAACAGGGGAGGCCAGACCAACGTCTGGTCTTTTCCTGTTTGGAGACTTTTTTGTCTACGCCCTTGCAAAAGACAAACTTATTCGTATTGCCTTACGTTGTCTATTCACGCCCCCTGGGTTGGGTCACAGCCTGGGCCTGGATGACCGCTAGTTCAAGTTGCATTGAAAAGGGCCTAATGCACTTATAGAGAATCGGTTACGCAACTAAACAGAGTACAATCTTGGCTACAAACGCGAAAATCAGTACGCGCAAAAATTTTGCGACGATTCAGCCAGTGATTGGATATCCCGATTTCCTGGATATTCAAGTAAAATCATTCAAAGACTTTTTTCAGCTTGATACACCTTCGAACCAACGTTCGGAAGAAGGGCTGTTTAAAGTGTTTCAGGAAAACTTTCCTATCTCTGATTCCCGCGAGAATTTTAAGCTGGAGTTCATTGATTATTCTGTTGATCCCCCAAAATACTCGGTTGATGAGTCGATTGATCGGGGATTGACCTATTCGGTTCCGCTGAAAGCTAAACTGCGTCTGTCGAATAACGATCCTGACAATGAGGATTTCGAAACGATCGAGCAGGAGGTTTTCTTGGGAAACATTCCATACATGACGGAAAAAGGTTCGTTCGTCATTAACGGGGCTGAACGAGTTATTGTTTCCCAGTTGCACCGTTCGCCGGGTGTGTTCTTCTCTATGAGTAAGCACACCAATGGCACAAAGTTATACTCTGCCCGGATTATTCCATTCAAAGGTTCCTGGATTGAGTTTTCGACGGACGTTAACAACGTCATGTACGCATATATCGACCGTAAAAAGAAGTTCCCAGTAACGACGTTGCTGCGGGCTATCGGTTTTGGGTCGGATAAGGATATTCTGGATTTGTTTGGTCTGTCGGAGGAAGTACCGGCAACGCCAGCTAACCTGAAAAAAGCAATCGGTCGTCGTTTGGCTGCCCGGGTGTTAAAAACCTGGACGGAAGACTTCGTTGATGAAGATACGGGTGAAGTTGTATCGATCAGCCGGAACGAAGTCCTGCTAGAGCGGGATTCGGCTATTTCGGTAGACGATATTGAAACGATCACGGAATCAGGTCAGAAGTCGGTCATCCTGCACAAGGAAGACATGAACATGGCTGATTACAACATCATTTACAATACGTTGCAGAAAGATAGCTCAAACTCGGAAAAAGAGGCCGTTGAGCAAATCTATCGGCAACTGCGTAACGCTGATGCGCCAGACGAACAAACCGCTCGGGAGATTATCCAGAGCTTGTTCTTCTCGGATAAACGCTATGACCTTGGTGATGTAGGCCGTTATCGGATCAATAAAAAACTTGGTCTGGACATTTCGTCTGATATGAAGGTGTTGACCACGGAAGATATCGTATCTATCGTGAAATACCTGATCGGTCTGATCAACTCGAAAGCTGTTGTGGATGACATTGACCACCTGAGCAACCGGCGTGTCCGGACGGTAGGTGAGCAGTTATACGCTCAGTTCGGTGTTGGGCTGGCCCGGATGGCGCGAACGATTAAAGAACGGATGAACGTTCGGGACAACGAGGATTTCAAACCCGTTGATCTGATCAATGCCCGTACGCTGTCGTCGGTGATCAACTCGTTCTTCGGAACGAACCAGCTGTCGCAGTTCATGGACCAAACAAACCCATTAGCTGAAGTGACGCACAAGCGTCGTATGTCAGCACTGGGACCTGGCGGTCTGTCACGCGAACGGGCTGGCTTTGAGGTTCGTGACGTACACTATACGCACTACGGTCGTCTATGTACCATTGAAACGCCGGAAGGACCGAACATCGGTCTGATCTCGTCGCTTTGTGTATACGCAAAGATCAACAGCATGGGCTTCATCGAAACGCCCTACCGGATTATTGAGAACGGTAAGGTATCGATGGACAAGCCGGTGATGTATCTGACAGCCGAGGAAGAAGATACCCATTACATCGCTCAGGCAAACGCCGACATCGATAACAAAGGTAACTTCCAGGTTGATCGTCTGAAAGCTCGTTTTGAGGGTGATTTCCCGATTGCAGAGCCTCAGAACGTAACGTTCATGGACATTGCTCCGAACCAGATTGTATCAGTTGCTGCTTCCATGATTCCGTTCCTGGAACATGATGATGCTAACCGGGCCCTGATGGGATCGAACATGCAGCGTCAGGCGGTACCGCTTCTGCGTCCAGAAGCGCCAATCGTGGGTACGGGTCTGGAAGGTCGCGTAGCTGTCGATTCGCGTACGCTGGTTATCGCTGAAGCGGATGGAACGATTGAATTCGTTGATTCGACTAAAATTGTAGTTCGCTACAATCTGGACGACGACCAAATGGCTGTTACGTTCGATGAAGATCGGAAAACGTATAACCTAATCAAATTCCGTCGGACGAACCAAGATACCTGCATCAACCTGAAACCAACCGTGCTGAAAGGCCAGAAGGTGAAAAAAGGTGATGTGCTTTGCGAAGGGTACGCGACGCAGGCAGGTGAACTGGCGCTTGGTCGGAACATGAAAGTGGCTTTCATGCCATGGCAAGGGTACAACTTTGAGGATGCTATCGTGATCTCGGAACGCGTTGTGCGGGAAGATATCTTCACGTCGATTCACATTGAAGAGTTTGAACTGGAAGTACGTGACACGAAGCGGGGCGAAGAGGAATTAACCTCTGAAATTCCGAACGTAAGCGAAGAAACGGTTCGTAACCTGGATGAGAACGGTATCGTTCGGGTTGGTACCGAGGTTAAAGAAGGTGACATCCTGATCGGAAAAATCACGCCGAAAGGCGAAAGCGATCCAACGCCGGAAGAGAAACTGCTGCGTGCCATCTTTGGTGACAAAGCAGGGGATGTGAAAGATGCTTCGAAAAAAGCACCACCATCACTCAAAGGTGTTGTTATCGATACCAAACTGTTTGCCCGTCCGGCCAAAGAAGACCGGGGTAAGCACAAGGAAGAAGTTAAGGTGCTGATGAAGAAATACGGCCGTGAGTTAAATGACTTCCGGGCTCGTATGATCGACAAAATGGTGACACTGCTCGATGGTCAAACCAGTCAGGGCGTGAAACATAAGTTTGGCGAAGAAATCGTTAGTAAAGGTGTTAAGTTCAGCCGGAAAAACATCACGGATAATCTGTTCCCTGACCGGAACCCATACCGGGATGAAAGCGGCTACGCCGTACCGGAAGAAGCAAACCTGCTGATTGATCTGGACCTGAGTAACTGGACCGACGACGATAAAATGAACCAGATGATTGTGTCGCTGGTGAAAAACTACAATAATCGTCGGAGCGAAATCACGGGTCGGTTCAAGCGGGAGCGGTTCACCCTTGAAGTCGGTGATGAACTGCCAGCAGGTATCGTGAAACTGGCTAAAGTTTACATCGCTAAGAAGCGGAAGCTGAAAGTGGGTGATAAAATGGCTGGTCGCCATGGTAACAAAGGGGTTGTTGCCCGGATCGTTCGGGACGAAGACATGCCGTTCCTGGAAGACGGAACGAAAGTGGATATCGTGCTGAACCCACTTGGCGTACCATCCCGGATGAACCTGGGCCAGATTTACGAAACCGTATTGGCGTGGGCTGGCCAAAAACTTGACCGTAAATATGCTACGCCGATCTTCGACGGAGCTACTGAGCAACAGGTTGCTGACGAACTGGATGCCGCTGGTCTGCCATCGTTCGGCCGGACATACCTGTACAACGGTCTGACTGGCGAGCGTTTCGACCAGAAAGTAACGGTGGGTATCATCTATATGCTGAAACTGGGTCACCTGGTTGACGATAAGATGCACGCCCGTTCAATTGGCCCCTACTCACTTATTACACAGCAGCCGCTGGGTGGTAAAGCCCAGTTCGGTGGACAGCGCTTTGGTGAGATGGAGGTTTGGGCACTGGAAGCATTCGGTGCATCGAACATCCTGCAGGAAATCCTGACCGTGAAATCGGATGACGTGGTTGGCCGAGCAAAAGCATACGAGGCAATCGTAAAAGGCGAAAACCTGCCGAAACCAAATATTCCGGAATCATTCAACGTACTTGTCCATGAACTTCGTGGCCTGGCACTTGAAATCACTTTAGAGTAAGGAGAATGGAGAAAAGGGAGACCGAAGAAGGGATGATCAAAGTCTGCTTCTCCGGTTTCCCTCTCCTCATTCTTCCCTTTTCTCCTTTTAAATAAAACCTCCAACCAATGTCGTTCAAAAAGAACAAGAAACTCAATAGCGATTTCCAGAGCGTGACGATCAGCCTGGCTTCGCCCGAGTCCATTCTGGAGAGTTCCTACGGCGAAGTGACACAGCCGGAGACTATTAACTACCGTACCTACAAACCCGAGATGGGCGGCTTGTTCTGCGAGCGCATCTTCGGACCCGTAAAAGACTGGGAGTGTCACTGTGGAAAGTATAAGCGGATTCGCTATAAAGGTATCATCTGCGACCGTTGTGGTGTCGAGGTGACCGAGAAGAAAGTTCGCCGGGAGCGGATGGGGCACATCGAACTGGTGGTTCCTGTTGCGCACATCTGGTACTTCCGCAGCTTACCAAACAAAATCGGTTACCTGCTGGGTCTGTCGACCAAAAAGCTGGATCAGATCATTTATTATGAGCGGTACATTGTTGTTCAGCCCGGCGTAAAAGCTGAGGACGGTATCAACCAACTTGACTTCTTAACGGAAGATGAGTACCTGGATATCATGGACAAACTGCCAAGCAGTAATCAGCATCTTGACGATAAAGACCCAAACAAATTTATCGCGAAGATGGGGGCTGAAGCCCTGGAGATGCTGCTTTCTCGGGTAGCCCTTGATGAGCTTTCGTACTCGTTGCGCCACGCGGCTGCTACGGATACGTCGCAGCAACGGAAGGCGGAAGCGCTGAAACGGCTTAAAGTGGTTGAAGCGTTCCGGGAAGCTAATGGCCGTATCGAGAACCGTCCCGAGTGGATGGTAATCAAAATGGTACCGGTTATTCCTCCTGAACTGCGTCCGCTTGTTCCCCTCGACGGCGGCCGATTTGCTACGTCCGATCTAAATGATCTGTATCGTCGGGTTATCATCCGGAACAACCGTCTGAAACGCCTGATCGAGATCAAAGCGCCGGAAGTAATTCTGCGGAATGAAAAACGGATGCTTCAGGAAGCTGTTGACTCACTGTTCGACAACTCGCGGAAAGTTAATGCCGTTCGTTCGGAAGGTAACCGGGCGCTGAAGTCGCTGTCTGACATGCTGAAAGGTAAGCAGGGACGGTTCCGTCAAAACCTGCTTGGTAAGCGTGTTGACTACTCAGGCCGTTCGGTAATTGTCGTAGGACCAGAACTGAAATTGCACGAGTGCGGTCTGCCGAAAGATATGGCTGCCGAACTGTTCAAGCCATTCGTTATCCGTAAGCTCATCGAGCGGGGTATCGTAAAAACGGTGAAATCAGCGAAGAAAATCGTTGACCGGAAAGATCCGGTTATCTGGGATATTCTGGAAAACGTACTGAAAGGCCACCCTGTACTGCTGAACCGGGCTCCAACACTGCACCGTCTGGGTATTCAGGCGTTCCAGCCAAAACTGATCGAGGGTAAAGCTATTCAGCTCCACCCACTTGTCTGTACGGCTTTCAACGCTGACTTTGACGGTGACCAGATGGCCGTTCACGTACCACTGGGTCAGGAGGCTGTTCTGGAAGCGTCGCTGCTGATGCTGGCGTCGCACAACATCCTGAACCCTGCAAACGGCGCACCGATCACCGTACCGTCGCAGGACATGGTACTTGGTCTGTATTACGTTACGAAAGGTCGTAAGAGCATTCCTGAGTATCCAATCGTGGGTGAAGGCATGACGTTCTACGGTGCTGAAGAAGTTATCATCGGTATCAACGAAGGTCGCGTATCAAAGCACGCCAACATCAAGTGCCGGGTGAAAGTCCGGGATGAGAACGGCGAACTGGTATATAAAATAATCGATACGGTTGCTGGTCGGTTATTATTCAACCAGGCCGTACCGGAAGAGGTTGGTTATATCAACGAACTGCTGACGAAGAAAAAACTTCAGCAAATCATTGCGCTGATCTTCAAAATCTCGGGTGGTGCCCGTACGGCACAATTCCTGGATGAGATCAAAGAACTCGGTTTCCAGATGGCCTTCAAAGGTGGTCTGTCGATCGGTCTGAGTGACGTAATGATTCCAGAAGCCAAACAAGGTCTGGTTGACGAAGCGAAGGCGGAAGTACAGAGCGTTTGGGATAACTACCTGATGGGTCTGATCACGGAGAACGAGCGGTACAACCAGGTTATTGATATTTGGACGCGTGTGAACTCCCGTCTGACCGAGACGCTGATGAAGCAGCTCGAAGCCGATCAGGGTGGTTTCAACTCGATTTACATGATGATGCACTCGGGCGCCCGTGGTTCCCGTGAGCAAATTCGTCAGCTGGGCGGTATGCGGGGTCTGATGGCTAAGCCACAGAAAAACCTGCAGGGCTCGGTTGGGGAAATCATTGAAAACCCAATTCTGTCAAACTTTAAAGAAGGTCTTGACGTATTGGAGTACTTCATCTCGACGCACGGTGCGCGGAAAGGTCTGGCTGATACGGCTCTGAAAACGGCCGATGCTGGTTACTTAACCCGTCGTCTGCATGACGTAGCGCAGGATGTTATCATCAGCGAAGACGATTGCGGTACGTTACGTGGTTTGCAGGTATCGGCTCTGAAGGACAACGAGGATATCGTTGAGCCTCTATCGGAGCGGATTCTGGGCCGTACAACGGTACATGATATCTTCGATCCGCTGAAGAAAGATGAAGAAGGCAAACCGCTTAAATTGGTTGGTTCTGGTGAACTGATCACGGAAGAGATTGCCGCTGCTATTGACGAAACCAGCATCGAAACGGTCGAAATTCGTTCGGTACTGACCTGCGAATCACGCCGTGGTGTATGTGCTAAGTGTTATGGACGTAATCTGGCGTCGGGCCGCATGGTCGACATCGGTGAAGCAGTAGGTGTTATTGCTTCGCAGTCGATCGGTGAGCCTGGTACGCAGCTGACACTTCGTACCTTCCACGTGGGTGGTACGGCCTCGAACATTGCGGTCGATGCGTCGATCAAAGCGAAGTTTGATGGTCTGATTGAGTTTGAAGAAATGCGTACGGTTGAATCGGAAGACGCCGAAGGAAATCCACAAACGGTCGTAATGGGCCGCTCGGGTGAAGTTCGGATTGTCAATCCTGAAGACCGTAACCAAGTTCTGATCAGCAATAACGTTCCTTACGGTGCGTTCCTACGGGTAAAAGATGGGGATGTCGTTAGCAAAGGCGACGACATCTGCGCCTGGGATCCATACAACGCCGTTATTCTGTCTGAGTTGACAGGTACGCTGACGTTTGACGCAATTGAAGATGGTATTACCTACCGTGAAGAGTTCGACGAACAAACGGGCTTCCAGGAAATGGTGATCATCGAAAGCCGAGATAAAGCGAAAAACCCAGCCATCGTTGTTCAGGGGACGACGACAATGACATTGCACCTGTCGGATGCCGACGCATCGGGTAAACTTCAGAAGAGCTATAACCTACCTGTAGGTTCTCGTCTGGTTGTTAAAACAGGGCAGTCGATCAAAGCTGGGCAGCCATTGGCGAAAATTCCACGTAACGTTGGTAAAACCCGCGACATCACGGGTGGTCTGCCACGGGTAACGGAATTGTTTGAAGCACGTAACCCATCAAACCCAGCTGTTGTCAGTGAAATTGATGGTGTTGTAACATACGGCACGATCAAACGGGGTAACCGCGAGATTTTCATCGAGTCGAAAGACGGCACGAAGAAAAAATACCTCGTACCGCTGTCGAAGTTCATCCTGGTACAGGATAACGACTTTGTGCGCGCTGGTGCTCCGTTGTCGGATGGTGCCATTACACCAAGCGACATCCTGGCCATCAAAGGCCCAACGGCCGTTCAGGAGTATCTGGTAAATGAAATTCAGGAAGTATACCGCCTGCAGGGGGTAAAAATCAACGATAAGCACATCGAGGCCATCGTGCGGCAGATGATGCAGAAAGTTGAGATTATCGACTCGGGTGATACCAACTTCCTCGAAGGACAAGTGGTTGACAAATGGTCTTTCCGGGAAGAGAACGATAAAGTTCTTGACGCGAAAGTTGTTGTCGACGCTGGTGATTCGGAGAACTTCAAACCAGGTATGATTGTAACGAGCCGCCGTCTGCGGGACGAAAACTCAAGCCTGAAACGTCGCGACCTCGCTCTGGTGCAGGTACGTGATGCCATGGCTGCCGTTTCGCAACCGACGCTGATGGGTATCACTCAATCGTCGCTCGGTACAGACAGCTTCATCTCGGCGGCTTCCTTCCAGGAAACGACGAAAGTACTAAGTGAAGCGTCGATCCGTGGTAAACGCGATACGCTCGAAGGGCTGAAAGAAAACGTGATCGTTGGTCACCTGATCCCAGCTGGTACGGGTATCCGTCGCTACCAGAATGCGATTGTTGGCTCGAAAGAGGAACTGGAAACAGTGACTGAATCGCGCGAACAGTTCGCACGGAGCAAAAAGCGGGCTACTGTTTAATCCATAGCTGGACCAATTTTGCAAACGCCCCGGTTGGAAACGACTGGGGCGTTTGTGTTATACAGGATAATAAAAGTAACTTTCCGTATGATTAAAGAATCGTTTCTGAGCGCATATAAGGAACAGCTCACTGATCTGTGCCAGCAGTATGGCGTATTACGTATGTATGCTTTTGGATCGATTATACGGGAAGACTTCGATCAGCAGAAAAGTGACGTTGACTTATTGGTTGAATTACCGGATGAATTACTTCCTGAAAGGAAAGGTGATATCTATTTCAAGCTTCTATTTGAGCTCGAAAAGCTTTTCAACCGAAAAGTCGACTTGCTACTGAGTCAGCCATTTCGAAATCCGTATTTTGCCCGTGCCATCGAACAATCAAAGGAATTAGTTTATGCAGCATGATCTACGGAAATACCTCACTGATATTAAGCTGCATATTGATTACATCGAGGACTTTCTCGCAGGGAACGAGGACTTTGCTCAATATGAGAAAAACCTGATTGTTCAATACGCTGTTGAACGGGCGTTAGGTATCATCGGTGAGGCTGTTAATCAGATTCGAAAGCTGGAACCGGATATCGCTATAACCAGTATACTATAGTGCGCCCCGTTTTTAAGACCACTAATTAAATTGGATAACGGGCTAAATTTAGTCCCGTATGAAAGGCAAGAGCAAACGTAAATTTACCTCTGAATTCAAACTCAAGGTAGTACTTGAAGTCCTTAAAGAAAAGGATACATTGGCTGTCATCAGCAAACGCCACGAGCTTCATCCGAATCAGATCAGTGACTGGAAGCGGCAATTCCTACAGGGGGCCGCTTCCGTTTTCGAGGCAGGTTGCAAACCCACATCGACCAACGCAGAACCCGAAACCGCCTTGCTCTATGAGCAGATTGGACGATTACAAATGGAACTGACTTTTTTCAAAAAAAAGTTGACGCCATGAGTCTTTCGCAGCGACGATCACTGCTTGATGCAGCTTTATCAACTAGCATTCGCCAACAATGCCAGTGGGTAGGATTGCCCCGCTCAACCTATTACTACCAACCGGTAGTAGCCACATCAGACGATTTACTACTGATGCGTTTGCTGGATGAGCAGTACCTGCTAACTCCGCAGTACGGGTACCGCAAGATGCAGGTAGCCCTGGCAAAGGCAGGCTATTGTGTCAATCACAAACGCGTTCGGCGTCTCATGCAAATACTTGGCATAGAAGCCATTTATCCTAAAATAAACACCTCGAAACCGGCCATAGGCCACCGAATTTATCCCTATTTGCTGCGGGGGTTGGTCATTGTGCGGGTCCACCAAGTTTGGGCTACTGACATTACCTATGTACCCATGGCGACCGGATATATGTACCTGATGGCCATCATCGATCTGTATAGTCGATACGTATTAAGTTGGTCCGTTTCCAACACCATGGAGGCTGATTGGTGTTGTGGCGTGTTACGAAAGGCCTTAGGGAGCTATCCTCAACCCGAGATTTTTAACACCGATCAAGGCAGTCAATTTACCTCGGATGATTTTACAAGTGTCCTGCTCGATCAGAACATTCGCATCTCAATGGACGGCAAAGGGCGGGCATTGGACAACATATTCGTAGAGCGGCTTTGGCGAAGCGTAAAATATGAGGATATTTATCTGAAAGCCTACCAGGATGGCTGGCAGTTAGAGGCAGGCTTACAAGCTTATTTCGAGTTTTATAACTGTCGGCGCTTTCACCAGTCGCTGAATTATCGAACGCCTGAAGAGGTATTAAAGGGAATAAAAAGCAGTCAAACCAAGTAGGAAATCAGATCAACTAACAATTTCGTTATTCAGTAAAGTGGTCCAGTTCTAAGGGCGCAGTGTATACATCAAGTTGTAGCTTTAAGAAATATACTGATCCACTCTTATGAATCAGTGAATCCTACGGTAGTATGGAGTATCCTCGTCAACCGCCTGCCCATACTTAGGATAGAAGTTGCTAAGTTATTGGAACGACTGCAAGCAGATCGTTAAATAGGCGATGTGGTATCTGTAGCCGCGGTATATTGAGCTACTACTTTAGTTGTACTTTTGTAAAAAGAACCCAACTATGAATTCTCAACCTCAAAATCCGGAAGGTTCTATTGACGTAGAACTTAGCGAAGATATTGCCGAAGGGACCTACGCTAATCTGGCGATGATTGCTCACTCGAATAGTGAATTTATCCTGGATTTTATCCGACTCATGCCCGGCGTCCCCAAAGCCAAAGTAAAAGCCCGGATTATTTTGACTCCGGAGCATGCCAAACGACTGCTGGAAGCGCTGCGGGACAATATTGGCCGCTATGAAGAAGCCAATGGCGGTATCAATGAGCCTAGTGATACGTTCCGGTTTCCGGGAGGTGGCTACGGGGGACCGGTAGGCCAGGCTTAGTCTAAAATCTTACGCCTTTCTGTTTGACATTCAGCAGGTTTTCCCTATCTTTGCACCTCAAAATTCGGGAAGACTGTTTTTTTGTAACCAATTATCAAATGCCTACTATACAACAACTAGTGCGTAAAGGCCGCGAGAAGCTTGAATTCAAGTCGAAATCGCCGGCTCTTGACGCCTGCCCACAACGTCGGGGCGTGTGCACACGGGTGTACACCACGACACCGAAAAAGCCAAACTCGGCTCTTCGTAAAGTTGCCCGGGTTCGTTTGACGAACGGTCGGGAAGTTAACGCCTACATCCCAGGTGAAGGTCATAACCTACAGGAGCACTCAATCGTACTGATTCGTGGTGGTCGGGTTAAAGATCTGCCAGGCGTACGTTATCACATCGTACGTGGTGCTCTGGATACAGCTGGTGTAAGCGGTCGTCTGCAGAGCCGTTCGAAATACGGTGCAAAACGTCCGAAACCAGGTCAAGCGCCAGCGGCTGGTAAAGGTGCACCTGCAAAAGGTAAAAAGAAGTAATTAATCAGACTGCCCGTTGAAAAATACGGCAGAGTAAGATCAAAAATCTGAAGAAACCATGAGAAAGGCGAAACCGCCCAAGCGTTACGTATTACCCGATCCTAAATATAAGGAGGTTCTCGTAACCAAATTTGTTAACAACCTGATGTACGAAGGTAAGAAAAGCCTGGCGTACGCCATCTTCTATGACGCGCTGGACGTAGTGGCTAAACGCACGAACGAAAGCGGTCTGGATACCTGGAAAAAGGCATTAAATAACGTAATGCCAGCGGTTGAAGTAAAAAGCCGTCGCGTCGGTGGAGCTACCTTTCAGGTACCAACCGAAGTACGGGCAGACCGGAAGGTCGCGGTAGGCATGAAATGGCTTATCCGGTACGCTCGTTCGCGGGGTGAGAAAACAATGGTAGACCGGCTTGCTGCTGAAATCGTTGCTGCTTCCAAAGGTGAAGGTGCAGCGGTTAAGAAGAAAGACGATACGCACCGTATGGCTGAAGCCAACAAGGCGTTCTCGCACTTCCGGTTCTAATACCACTTAGGATAACCATTTCCCGATGGTTGTCAGTTTATACAAAAGCTATCCAACATTGGGTAGCTTTTGTTGTTTTTTACGATATGGCTACGCTAGAAAACGATACACTCCGGATTGTCATTCAGGAAAAAGGAGCTGAACTGACGTCAATCTTTGACAAGAAAAATACTATTGAGCACCTGTGGCAGGCCGATCCAGCTGTTTGGCCCTGGCACGCGCCCAATTTGTTTCCGGTGGTGGGAGGGTGCCTGAACAATCAACTGCTGATAGATGGTAAGGCCTATCCTATGCAGCGGCATGGTTTTGCGCGGCAGTCCCAATTCACTCTGAAAGAAGTAACAGATACTAGGGCTACGTTCTCGTTGGCGGCCAATGCGCAGACAAAAGCGGCCTATCCATATCTGTTCGAGTTTCAGATTGCCTATGAGTTGCAGGAAGATAAACTGGACATAACGTATCGCGTGGTCAATCAGGACGATAAGACCGTCTTCTTTTCGGTTGGCGCCCACCCGGCTTTTGCCGTTCCTTTTCTGGATGGCGAAGCATACGAAGATTACTACCTAGAATTTGAAACGGATGAGCCGCTCGAAACGGCCATGCTTTCGGCTGAAGGGTATTTTACGGGCGAAACGAAACCTATTCCGACTGAAAACAACCGGTTAGCGTTAACCAAACATCTGTTTGACGACGACGCATTGGTCTTCAAGCACATCAACTCACGTTCGGTTACGATTCGAAGCACTAAAAATGAACGAGCTGTTACAGTCGCTTACGACAAGTTTCCGTATTTGGGCGTCTGGGCTAAACCTGGTGCGCCTTTTGTCTGCATCGAGCCCTGGCTGGGTTGTGCTGACTCGGTAGGAGAGCAATTACCCATCGAGCAAAAAGAATTGATTCAGCAGGTAGCCGTTGGAGAGACCTTCTCAGCTACGTTCTCCATACAAATCAGCTGAACTGGTCAGCGTTAAAAGCAGTGAGGGACACACGATGACGTATGCCCCTCACTGCTTTTAGAATTGGAAGAGACTACTGTGTTTCTTCCAGCGCGGCAAAATCTTTGAACCGGCGCTTAATCGCATTGTCGGTAGCTTCTTTTTTACTCTGCCAGTTGGCATCTAATTCCAACGCAACAAGACCGCTCAGGCTGAGCGCATTTCGGAATTCATCCAGCTTCTTGATGAACTCACCACTGCGCCGACTCGATTTCAGGGAATATTCACGGGCGAATACATCGCCTTTGTTCTGAATTTCGCTGCGCTTACCCAGTACGTAATTGTACCGGTCGAGTAGGTCTTTCATGGACTTACCAATAACCTCCGTGGCTTCGAGCGTACCCATCGTCAAGACGGCGGTTCCACCCACGGCTGATACGTATTTGGCGTTAGGTGCCGTGATGACAGGCGATACCCCCGTTATAGCACCCAGCGAGGCATTGGCGACGGAACGGTTACGCTTGCCGCTTTTGGCCCGCCGGTAGTCGCGTTTGAGCTGCTCTTCTTTCTCACTGAGCTGCTCGACCAAACCCCATGCCTGAACCAGCAACTGACGATACTGAGCGTAATAGTACCGGTCTTTCTCCTGCTCGTTGACTGTGTTCAAAACGGTGAAGCGAACTTTCTTCTCATCCCGGTTCTGAGCCTTATCCAGCGCAAAGAAAGTAATGTTCGCCGTCAGGCTGTCAAGTGGGTCCTTAACGAAATCGTAAGTTGGCGTCCAGATAAACTCGTATTGATTATTGGTATTCTTAACCAGCGCTGTTTTGGGAATCTGCTGATTGTCGGACAGAAAATCGAAGGTTGTTACGTCGTCATCGCCATTCTGATCTTCCAGATAGAATTTTAAGTTGACCGTGGCGTTCTCACGTAGCTTGTAATACGTTTCCCGGGGCACCAGAGTGATTTCAGGAGCCAGGTCCATCTGAGTGACCTCAACTTTCAAGCGTCCTTTGGTGCGTGTTTTAGACGGTTGATCTTCCACCCAGAACTCAATGTACTGAGGCTGCTGTCGAAGCTTATTAAATTGTTGCTGAGAAAGAGTCCAGCTTAACTCGCCCTGCGAAGAGAGTTTGCTGCCTTCGGGCATTTGATCAGCAATGGGGATAAAGACAATCGGATCACCATCAGCATCATACACCACTTCCGGGTCGATCTTATGGACATTCTCCTTACGGTAACCAACGTAGAAAGGACGCAGATCGCCAACAGTAGGCGGACGGTTTACATGTAAGACCTTAAACTCGATAGTCTGGTCAGCGCTCTGCCCGTGTTTACTGCGGGCCTCAAAAGTAACCGGGTACGTATGGGTCGTTTGAATGCGATCAGCCAGATTGTAACCGGGTGTCCAGTTAAAATGACCCAGCGAATCAAGCAGCATGCCTTCCAGTTTGTCCTGCCCCAGCGAGAACGTAATGGTATCACCAGAAGCGGCTATCGCCTTCAGATCAAAACGGACAGTGCCTCCTTCGGGTACTACGTTCCAATTCGGTTGTGATGGGAAAATGAGTTGTATTTGCTTTGTATCCTGGGCGTAACTATTCTCCAATAAGGAAGTCAGTAGAAGCCACACGATGCTACCGATTAGACGGATCATAAGCGATGAGCAGATGGTAGTTCGTTTTGAAGAACGCAAAAATAGGGCGAAGATTTTACGAAAGGGGAGATACTGAAGATATTGTCAGGTATTTATTTCCCCGCGCTGGCTCGTAAAACCAGCCAAGTCGGCACGTCGAGCCAGATGGTTACTAAAAAAGCCCTTCGTCAGGAAGGGCTTTTTTTGAGCAGTTAACAGACTCGCAACGACTATTTTTTCTTTGGAACAGTCGTTGTGCTGCTGCCCGTCGTAGCAGGCTTAGCAGGTGCCGTGGTCGAAGCGGGTGTCTGCGCAGCAGCAGCAGCGGCTGCTTTTGCTGGGTCGATACCCAATTTTTTCAGGACCGACTCCGTAATGTTGTTTTCTTCCGGAGCAACCAGCAGAATGGGGATGGTGTTCGAGCCAGCGTCCAGGTTGAATACGTATTGATAGGATTCTTCCTTGGCAACGGCGTCGATAGCCTTCTGGATTTTCTGAACAACCGGGTTTACCAGCGACTGGTATTTAGTTTGCAGCGACTGTTCAGCAGTCCGACCGAACTCCTGAAGCCGGGTTTGCAGGCCCTGGAGTTCTTTTTCGCGGTCGCTACGGATCACGTCCGACATCTGAGCGGCACCTTTCTGATACGCTTCGTACTTATCTTCCAGCTCTTTGCTCATGCGCTTCATTTCGTTTTCCGACTGCGTGCGCTGAATGGTCAACTGGTTCTGGATATCTTTAGCTTCGGGCGTTTGAGCCAGTACGTAATCAATGTTCGTATACCCTAACTTCAGTGCACCTGCTGGGGCTGCGGTTGGGGCTTGTGCCTGTGCGTTAAGACCGCCTGCTAAGAGAGCTACGGCAAACGCCATGACGAGGTTTTTCTTCATTTTGGGATTAATTAAAAGAGACTATTTGGGGTTTGTTGTTGTGGTTGTTTTTGTTGCGGGGGCAGCTCCAGCCGTTGATTTGCTGGCTGCGTCGAGGCCTAACTCCTCCATGACATAGTCCGTGTAATCATGACGGGGATCGGTGTAGAGCATTACAAAGTCAGATGCTTTATCAAACATAAAGTTCAACTTTTTTTGCTGAGATACTTTTTCAATCGCCCGATTGACAATCTCCATGGGCGCTTTCATCAGTTCTTTTTTCTTTTCAAAAAGCAGCCCCTGGTAACCGAACACTTTGTTGTTGTACTCTCTTGCTTCCCGTTCTTTATCGCTGATAATCCGCTGCCGGTCGCGTTTCATGTCGTCCGTCAGCAGGATTTCTTCGGCCTGGTACATCTTCTGCAGTTTATCAATCTCGACGTATTTGTCCTGAATGTCCTTCGACCACTTATCAGTAAACTTGTCGATCTCCGTCAGCGCTTTCTGGTATTCGGGCATCTTGCTGAATATAAACTCCGTGTCGACGTAACCGAACTTTTGCGCTTTTGCAGAAGGAACCAGCCAAACAGCGCACAAAAATACAAAAAATAGGTTTTTTTTCATTGATAACCAGTCAATTTTTGCGCAGAGTGGTTGATTTTCAGATAAAAGCTGCTTTTGTAAAACAGGTATTTTTTAGACAGATCCGACTGGCTTTCGTTTAATCAGGAGCTCGATTGGTTAACTAAATTCCTCTCCTGATTAAACGAATAAAGCGGCCGGATTCTTATCTATCTGATCTGCTGGCCAATCGTGAAGTGGAACTGACCCGATGGCCGTTCTTTCACGCCTGGAATCCGGTCGAAGCCATAGCCGTAGTCAATACCGATCAGACCAAAGGCGGGCATAAAGATCCGGGCACCAAAACCAGCCGACCGTTTCAGATCGAACGGGTTATACTGGCTATAGCTTCCCCAGTTGTTACCAGCTTCGAGGAAGCCCAGCACAAAGATGGTTGCCGATGGGTTAAGCGAAACCGGGTACCGCAGTTCAGCTACGAATTTGTTGTAGGCTACCCCACCACGGCTCCGTACGTTCGAGTTGGTTGTCTGGTCGTAGTCGGCGGTGTAAACGCTCCGGTCATCATACCCACGCAGACCGATAATGTCCTGCGCCAGGGCAAACTGACCTTGTCCGGCTAGACCCGAACCACCCAGGACGAAGCGTTCGAATGGACCAATTTCCGTCCGACGGTTATAGCTACCCAGGAAACCCATGTGCGCCCGTGCGTTCAGCACCAGCTTGCCAAATACCGTCTGGAACCAGCTGGCGTCGAACATCCATTTGTGGTATTCAACGAGTTTGTACTGATCTTCCGCGCTTGACAAGGCTGAGGTACCCCGGAAGGCCGACCAGGGGGGCGTTAACGAACCGCTCAGCGAGAACGACGACCCCGACCGTGGGAACTGTGGATTGTCAATGCTGTTACGTGCCAACGTCGTGTTGAACGTCAGGTTATTCGAGATACCGTTGCTGTAACCGATATAGAAAATATCCAGGTTATTCAGGTTGTAGCGCTGGTACGACAGCGAGTTGCTCAACGTAAAATAATCATCGGGGACTTTCAGCTGACGGCCAAGCCCTACCGTGAAGGCGGTGTTGGTATACGATCCCGTTGGGGCACGTCCTTTGAGGGGTTGATATAGGTTACCATAAGGGTTATTTACGTCATAGAACGACTTATAAACCGTATGGCTGGCACTAATCGAGAACGCGTTTGGCTTGCGGCCACCTAACCAAGGCTCCGTGAATGACATTGAGTACACCTGATATTGCTGACCGTTGGCCTGAAAACGAACCTGCACCCGTTGTCCATCGCCGGCGGGTAGTGGACGCCAGGCGCCAAAATTCGGAATATTACGCGCCGAGAAGTTGTTAAATGTTAGACCTAACGTACCGACGAAACCAACGTAACCGCCCCAGCCACCAGACAATTCAATCTGATCGGATGGTTTTTCTTCGACCGTGTACTCGATATCAACCGTACCGTCGGTTTGCGGAACCGGATTGATGCCGATTTTCTCCGGATCGAAATAACCCAGCGTAGCTAATTCGCGCTGCGTCCGGATCAGCAAGGTTTTAGAGAACTTCTGGCCCGGTAGCGTCCGGATCGACCGCATCACCACGTGGTCGCTGGTTTTTGTATTGCCGTTCAGTACAACGCGGTTAATTGACGCCTGTTTCCCTTCAAAAATTCGGATCTCCAGATCGATTGAATCGCCGTCGATTGATTTTTCGATGGGTTGCGCATTGTAATACAGGTAACCATCGTCCATGTAGAGCGAGCTCAGATCCTGACCAGGGTTGCCGTTGAGCCGTTTTTCGAGGTCTTCGGGGTTGTAAACATCCCCTTTGACGACGCCCAGCACTTCCCGCAGCCGATCG
This sequence comes from Spirosoma sp. KUDC1026, assembly GCF_013375035.1. Classification (NCBI taxonomy): domain Bacteria; kingdom Pseudomonadati; phylum Bacteroidota; class Cytophagia; order Cytophagales; family Cytophagaceae; genus Spirosoma; species Spirosoma sp. KUDC1026. The sequence continues at coordinate 1,152,490 of NZ_CP056032.1, forward strand.
GCCGGGTACAGATAGTTACCCGAGAAGTCGACCTTGCGGTAATAATATTTGTGTCCCTCGTCGAGCTTAATGCGAAGACTGATGGTATTATCCGGGTTGTGAACAACGCTGTCGTCTTCGATGATCGCATCGCGGTAACCAAGTTTGTTATAGTACTCGATTAGCTTCTGCTTATCTTCCTCGTATTTCTTGGGAACAAACTTGGACGGGCTGAACAGACGACCAAACCGTTTCTGTTTGGTACTTTTCATTTTCATCCGGACAGTCGCATCATCCAGTTCCTCCCGACCGTCGAAAGTAATCTTGGCGATCTTAACTTTCTGGCCTTTGTCGACCAGAACCCGTAGGGTCGCGTTATTCCGGCTGCTATCGGGGATGGTCGTGATCTTGACTTTCGTGTTCAAAAAGCCTTTGTCAACAAAGTACTTCCTGACGGCCAGTTGTGTGTTCTTGATGATCGTGTTGGTTACGATCTTGCCCAGGTTCAGCTTTGTTTTGTCTTTAAGCTGGTCCTGCTCGCCTTTCTTAACCCCCATAAACGATACCCGGTATAGCCGGGGACGTTCACGCACAACAAACGTGAGGGCTACTTTACCCTCACCCGCGTGGCTGGCTTTAAGCTCAACGTCGTCGAGCAAACCTGAGTCCATGAGCTTGCGGCTGGACGAACCGACAATTTCACCCGGAATACGTACTTTATCCCCCACTTTCAGACCGGCCAGCGAAACCAGCGAGTTCGGGTCAAGGTAACGGGTACCGGTTGCGTTCAGGCTGGCAATTTCGTATTCCTTAGGGTTAGCGTAATTCAGCAGATCGTCGTTGCTGGCCGGTGCTTCTACGCCACGACCGACGCCAACGCGTACCTGTGCCTGAACGGTTGCGGGCAGCAGGCTAATGAGCAAAAGCGTTGCTCCCAATAAAACGTTTATACGGTGTTCCAAGTTGAAGTACGTATTATTTGTTACTTGTGGGGATTCTTTTTCTGGGCGATTGGTTGCAAGACAAGTCAGTAAAAATTGCTGTTAATCAGCAATCTACGCCCAAGTGAACTAGCTGGTTAATTGCTCGCTGGTCTTACCAAACCGGCGCTCACGCTGCTGATAGCTTAAAATGGCTTCGTGCAGGTGTTTTTTACGGAAATCGGGCCACAATACTTCGGGCATATACAGTTCGGAGTAGGCGAGCTGCCAGAGCATGAAATTGCTGATTCGCATTTCGCCACTGGTCCGGATCATCAATTCGGGATCGGGAATCCCACCTGTTGCCAGGTGCTGACTGAAGAGTGCTTCGTTGATCTGCTCGGGCTGAATCTGACCGTCCCGCACCGCTGCTGCCAGCTGGCGGGCGGCCTCGAGAATTTCCCAGCGGCCGCTGTAGCTAAGCGCCAGAATCAACGTCAGACCCGTATTTTGCTGGGTGGCTTTAATCGCATCGGCCAGTTCCCGGCGGCAGTCGGCTGGCAGGCTGTCGGTCTGCCCAATCGTTGCCAGCCGGACGTTGTTGTCCATCAGCGTTTTAATTTCCCCTTTGATTGTATGTACCAGTAGCGTCATCAGCGCATCAACTTCAAACTTCGGACGGTTCCAGTTCTCGGTAGAAAATGCATAGAGCGTCAGGAACTTGACGCCTAATTCGGCGCATCCTTCCGTAACTTCTCGGACTGCCTTGATCGCACTGCGGTGACCAAACACCCGTGCTGCGCCCTGCTGTTTTGCCCAGCGTCCGTTTCCATCCATGATAACGGCGATATGCTGAGGCACATTGCTCGGCTCAATGAGTTCCTTCATCCCAATAGGGGAGTTTTAAGATTTATTAACAAGACCGCGAAGTTACAGAAATTTACGCAGAAGGTCAGTACGTTGCCCTTCAGGGAATACGCAAATTGGTTAATAAACGAGGCCGTCGGATTCGCGTATATTTGCGGACACGATTCGGGTGAAATAGCTGGCGGATGATCGGCGAGCCGGGAAACGATGAAATATCGACCCGCTACGGACGTTTCAATACTGCCGCCCGAGTTCAAGATCGTTTACACTATTATGCGCCGTTTTCTGCTGACAGGCTTTCGCCACACGCTTATTGTTCTGGGAATCGTATTGGCTGCCATCGGGTGCAGCCCGGAAGAAGCGACCGTAGCCGAGCCCAAAACCATTACGGATATTATACTGGAAGATGAACAGTTCAGTATGTTACGGGCGGCCATGAATTACGCCGGTCTGGGTGATACGTTCAAAGGCGGTAACCTGACGCTGTTTGCACCAACCAATGCTGCGTTTACAGCCGCCGGTTTGGGTAATGATGCGGCTATCCGCGCCCGTACACCCGGTCAGGTTCAGGCGATGCTGCTATATCATCTGCTGCCTGCGCCCGTCGAAACCGGGGCGTTGCCAACGGGGCAGAACGCCATCGATATGGCGAATAAGGGTACGGCGTTTATCAACAAAACCAGCGACGCGGTTATTGCGATCAATAATGCCAGCATTACGCGGACTAACGTAGCAACTGCCAATGGCTATATTCAGGTTATTGATCGGGTGCTGACACCATCAACCGGAAATCTGCTGGCGGCTATCGAGGGCAATCCGGACCTGACACTACTGGCGGCTGCCATCCGGCGGGTGGGTACAACGAATACAACGATTGCCACTACGTTCAGCACGACCGCTACATCCATGACAAACCCGGCTACGGTGTTTGCGCCCAATAATGCCGCCTTCCAGGCCGACGGTCGGTTTACAACTCAGACAGCCATCGCTTCCGCCAATCAGCAGACGCTGGCGAATCTGCTGCTCTATCATATGGTGTCGGGGCTGGTATTTTCGAATCAGATTCAGACGGGGTCGCTGATTTCTTCGTTTAATAATAGTCGATTCACAACGATTGTTGCCGGGGGGCTGGTTACGCTCAAAGGCAACAGTAATTTCCGGACGGGTTCCGTTAAAACGGCCGATCAGGTGGCTAATAATGGCGTTCTACACGTTATCGATCAGGTTATGCTGCCCTGACTGGTAAAAAAAAAGTCAACGGTTTGCCAACGTTTCGCCACGAATAGGGGTCAGTAAGCGTAGTAACAATTGGTAGTTAATAGTTTTTTTCATGCGCAAGCTCTTTTTACCCATCCTCGGCGTCGTATTAATGAGCGGTCTGACCGCCTGTATGAAATCAGTCGATTCATCAACCGAACAATACACGCAGAACGATACCGACATTAAGAATTACGTTACGCAGAGTAACGCTCAATGGACACCGAGCAGCACGGGGCTCTATTACCGGACGCTCGTGGCTAAGCCAACGGCTAAACAGGCGGCTGTTGGCGAAGAGGTTGAATTTACGTACAAGGCGACCAATATACTGACGGGCGCGATCGTCGATACAACCATAAAAGGATACCCGGTTTACTACCCACTGGGCGTAAACTCAATTCTGCCCGGCCTGGAAGAAGGCGTAAGTCTGATGCGGGAAGGAGAAACGACGGCGCTGCTGATCCCCTCATACCTGGGTTATGGCAGTGAAGCTAAAAAGAATCTGCCCGCTTATTCAGTTGTTCGGTTCGACGTAACGCTGAACCGCTCCCGGACGCAGGATGAGCAAATTAATGAGTACATCACGGCTCAGAAATTTATGAATATCGAATCGACCGGGACCGGACTGCGGTTCATCAGAACGAAAGAAGTAGCAGGAGCCTCCACGCCAGGTATTGGCCAGACGCTGACCATTCGATACAAAGGTAAAATGCTACGTTCGGCATCGGCTTTTGACAGTACAGGAACCAGTACGTTCGATGCTGTATTGGGTCGTAATACGTACGTAAAAGGTTTTGAAGAAGGTCTGGCGAAATTAAAGATCGGAGAATCGGCCACTATTATCTTCCCATCCACACTTGGGTATGGAACAACGGGAGTAGTCAGCAATAACCGCTATGTAATTACGCCGTATGCGCCATTACGGTTCGACATTGAGCTGGTGTCAGCTAAGTAATTAACTGAATCACTCGTTGAAAAGGGTCGCCATGTGGCGGCCCTTTTTTTGTGTTTTCTGTATGGCTGGTGTTAAACCCTGCCTATTATTTATTTGGTATTATTAACTATATACTTTTTATAATTTGATGAACTAATAGAAATGTAAAATAATATTTTATATGTTTGCAATGAGTACAAATACGTAACCTATGTTAAATAATTACTTAAAGAGTCGAATTGCATTAAGTTTTACGTTTAGTTTATTGACACTAGCATCAGTGCTGGCACAGGGAATCAAAGGGAAAGTTACCGACGAGATTACCGGTTCGGCTATTCCCGGGGCCACGGTGACCGTTCTGAACACAAGTGCTGGCGCGACAACCGATGCCGAAGGGAATTACACCTTACAGGTAGCGCCCGGCAATTACACCTTACGGGTAAGTTTTGTCGGATACGGATCGCAGGGAGTAACGACTAGCGTCGAAGCCGGGGGTACAACCACAGTCGATGTGAAACTACGAGAAAGCGCGTCCAGCCTGTCAGAAGTGGTTGTTACGGGTTCACGGGCGCAGACCGCCCGGACTAATATTCAGACGGTGGCCCCCGTTGATGTAATCTCAACCAAAGAGTTAAAAGGATTCGCTCAGGTCGACGTCAGCCAGATCCTGAACTACGTAGCCCCTTCGTTTAACTCAAACCGCCAGACTGTAACGGACGGAACGGACCACATCGACCCGGCCTCGCTGCGGGGACTTGGGCCCGACCAGGTCCTGGTACTGCTAAACGGCAAACGTCGGCATACGACGGCGCTGGTCAACATTAACGGATCGGTGGGCCGTGGTTCGGTTGGAACCGACATGAACGCCATCCCGGTAGCGGCCATTGAACGTATTGAAGTGTTGCGCGATGGCGCTGCTGCTCAGTATGGTTCCGATGCCATTGCCGGGGTAATCAACGTCGTCCTCAAAAAAGGATATAGTGGTTTGACTGCGTCGCTGACTGGTGGCCAGAGCTTTACGACCATGAATTACAATGTACCCATTATCGGAGGGGGGACCCAGCAACGCAGCCAGCGACTGCACGACGGTGGTGTGTTGCAGTTCGATATTTCAAAAGGGTTTCGCCTGGGATCGCGGGGTTCGTTAATGATTGCCGGCCAGGTGCAGGACCGGGGCCGAACAAACCGCAGTGGTGAGGACAATGCGCCGACGATTTACCTGGGTGCTAACGCGGGCTTTCCAGCAACGCCCACCGGGCAGGTGCAAAACACCTTCCGGACGCAGTTGCTGGCCCAGGATCAGACACTCATCCAGCAGCGTGGTTATGATCGGCACAACATGGTTATCGGTAACTCGTCGGCGCGGAACTACGAACTTTTCGCGAATGGTAACCTGCCCGTTGGTCAGAGTGGGAATTTTTATTTCACCGGTGGCGCTTCGTACCGGACCGGCACGGGTTATGGAAACAATCGAATTCCCGTATCGCGGGTGCAACAGCCGCTCAGCGCCGATGGCTCGCTCTTCTACCCGGACGGGTTTCTGCCAGCCATCAAAGCAACGATCAACGACCGGTCGTTACTGGCGGGCTACAAAACCAAACTTGGTCAGTGGAATATGGACCTGAGTAATACCTATGGCCAGAATGCCTTCCGGTTCGACGTGGAGAACTCGGGCAATGCTTCGCTGCCAAACAGCAATACACAGCAGACACAGTTCTATGCGGGGAATCTGCGATTCAGCCAGAATACGGCAAACCTCGATTTCTCGCGCCTGTATGAGCAGAAGTGGGGCGTTCGCAGCCTGAACCTGGCGTTCGGGGCCGAGTACCGTATGGAGAACTTCCGGATTGAAGCCGGGGAAGCCAACTCATACATTGGGGCCGACATCAGAAAATCGGTTCCGCTGGCTCCTTATACCATCAATGGTGCGTCGCCTGGAACGACGCTGGCACTGCCTGGCTCGCAGGTATTCCCCGGTTATCAGCCATCGGATGCCATCAACAAATCGCGCTCGAACATAAGCCTGTACGCTGATGTCGAGGGTGAACTGTTCCGCCGGCTGCTGCTGGACGCGGCCGCGCGCTACGAAAATTTCACGGATTTTGGCTCGAAGCTGACGGGTAAACTGGCGGGCCGGTTACGGATCTTTGACGGGCTGAACCTGCGGGGGGCTATCAGTACCGGCTTCCGGGCACCCAGCCTGCACCAACGCTATTTCCAGAACACCAGTACGCAGTTTGTGAGCGGTATTCCGTCAAACACTCTGACCGTAAACAACGACAACCCGATTGCCCGGCAGACCATTGGTGTCGATGCCCTGCGCCCCGAAACGTCGGTAAACTATACGCTGGGGCTGACCAGCCAGTTGGGCCGGCAGTTTTCTATCACGATCGATGCGTACCAGATTGACATTAAAGACCGGATTCTGTACTCGGGTTCGTTCAGTCGTGCCGTGCTGGGCTTTGCCGCCGATCAGTACGTGGGTATCAACAACGTTCGCTTCTTCGCCAACGCGGCTAACACCCGAACCCGGGGTATCGACATCGTCGCTACCGAACGCATGAAAGTAGGGGCTGGGCAGCTCAGTATCACGGCTGCAATCAACTTCAACAAAAATCTCGTTCAGTCGATCAATCCAACACCAGTTATCAACAGTGCAGCCAATAATGAAGGCAAAGGTGGTAACCCCGATACGTGGTTCCGCAATATCTTCTTCGACCGCTCGCAGGTAGCCCTGCTGGAAACGGGTCAGCCGCAGAACAAGATCAACCTGAGTGCTACGTACTCGATTGGTAAGTTTGATATTACGGCGCGAACCGTTCGCTTTGGCTCGGTAACGAATAAAACCAACCTCGATCCGTACGCCACGAACGCGAGCGGTGCGTACTACAACGCCCAGTTCGCCCGGAATGAGAACGGCGCGCCCTACATCGATCAGACTTTTACGCCGATCTGGATTACCGACCTAACACTCAATTACCGGGTGAACAAAATCATTTCGCTGACGGTTGGCGCAAATAACCTGCTCGACGTGTATCCGAACCAGATCTACATCGACCCACGTAACGCGGTCGGTTCGATTGACTACGCATCAGGTCGTGATGCGTCGAACCGGGGCCGTTTTCTGTTCGGTTCGAACCAGGGCGGTTTCAACGGCCGCTTCCTGTTTGGTCGCCTGAACGTTTCAATGCCCTAATCCATAGATGATTAAAAGCACGAAGCCCGGCCGATTCGAATCGGCCGGGCTTTTGTGTGTTGATAGAGCCTGACGGTTCATTTTGGTGCCATTCGGATAGCGCCATCCAGTCGGATGACCTCGCCGTTCAGTATGGGATTTTCGATGATGGCCTGGACCAACTGGGCGTATTCGGCCGGGCGGCCCAATCGGGCAGGAAAGGGTACCTGCTGACCCAGTGAAAGGCGAGCGTCTTCGGGTAAGCCCGCCAGGAGCGGGGTTTCGAACAAGCCGGGCGCAATCGTCATGACCCGAATGCCCGACCGGGCCAGATCGCGGGCAATGGGCAAGGTCATACTGGCAATTCCGCCTTTTGAAGCCGCATAGGCTGCCTGACCAATCTGTCCGTCGAAAGCGGCTATCGATGCCGTATTGACAATAACGCCCCGCTCACCCGCAAACGGACTATCGTTAGGCTGAGGATCGTTATGCTCCATTGCCAGGGCCGCCAGTCGAACGACGTTGAACGTACCAATCAGGTTAATCGCAATAACTTTCTGGAAGACGGCCAGCGAATGAGCCCCGTACATACCGGCAACCTTTCCCACGGTTTTTCGGGCTTCGGCAATGCCCGCGCAGTTGACATTGATATGGAGGCCACCAAACAATTCGACGGCCAGGTTGACGGCCGCCTGTACGTCAGCTTCGTTGGTTACATCAGTCTTGATAAATCGCGTGTTAGAGCCGAGTTCATCGGCCAGCGCTGTGCCGCGCTGCTCGTTCAGATCGGCAATGACTACGTTGGCACCCTGACTGACCAGCAGCCGGGCGGTGGCTTCGCCCAGGCCAGAGGCTCCTCCGGAAATTAAAGCGGTGGATCGAGATACATCCATACCATCGTTAGAGAATATCCATCAGTTCGCTCCAGTGGCGAATGTTATACGTAGGCTGTTCATCAACTGAAATACCCGCCGGATTGTAAAACACCGTATCGAGTCCGGCACCTTTGGCCCCCAGAATGTCGGCTTCATAATTATCGCCAATCATCAGGCTGTCAGCTGCGTTGGCTCCGCTGATACGTAGCGCGTATTCGAAAACCAGTGGATCGGGCTTCTTGGCATTGGCGTTTTCGCTGGTAACCACGTTGGTAAAGTAGTGGGCTATTTCGGCGCTGTCCATTTTGATAGCCTGAATCTCAGCAAAACCATTCGTGATGATATGCATGGGATAGCGCCCATGCAGGTGATCCAGCAGTTCTCTGGCTGATTCAAGCAAATGCGGTTTGTAAGGCAGCAGGCGCAGGTATTCGGCGTTGAGATCGGCTTTGATCAGAGCGGGGTCAATGCCCAGTGCGCGGAAAGCCATCGGGAATCGATTCTCCCGAATGTATGTGTGCTCAATCAAGTTTTTGTCGTAGTCGGCCCAGAGTTTCTTGTTGATGTCGATGAAGTGACGGCTAAACTCGCTTTCTGATGTAATACCCGCATCGGCTAGCCGAAAGGTCGTATACAGTTCGGAAAGACATTCGGCCGAATTGCGGTCAAAGTCCCAAAGCGTGTGATCAAGGTCAAAGAAAAGGTGTTTGTAAGGCATAAGGAGGCAATAGGGTTACTCAACAGTTCGGCTGATCATTGCCACGTAGCAACGGTCAGTATAGAAATACCAATCGCAGGAAGCCGTGAAAAATTTGTTCAGCCATTAGAAAAAAGCTGGCCAGTCGATAATACGTTGGTGTACGTATCAGACTGGCCAGCTCGTAAGAAAATAGGCGTTATCAGCCGTGCTTATCGGGTGTAGAGCGACCCTTTGGCAATCGTTGATTCATATTCAAAGTTGATCGTTTCCAGGAATTTACCGGTTACCCAGCCAATATCCGAGTCACGGATAAACACCATCCGCTTGGACGAACCCTGGCGGGCATAGTCGTTCGCGGTAGCTTCGAGTAGCAGCGCGCCCGCAATGAGTTGCTTCTGGCTAACCAGATTCTGCATCGTGCGAATATCCTGCGACGCTTTTGCCAGAACAGCGGGATCGCCGATATAGGACAGGTCGGGACGAACCAGCGATGCATAATCGCTGAGGGCGAGCCGCTTGAATTGATCGATGTCCTGTTTCGTTATAGCAACCGCCGTGGTGGTTGACTTATCGGGGTGCAGATAGGTAACCAGGGCTTTGATAATATCACCACCAACACCAATGGTTTTGCGTTGCTGAAAACCGCTGCCTGCCGGCGCCAGACTACCTTCTGGAAGAGCGGCTATCGCCTTCTGAACGGCTTCCCGGTAAGTGTCCAGGGCCATTGTCCGGTTGGGGTCAACCTGATTCACCAAGGTCATTACGCCCAGGGGAGAAACCGTGTGGTGAAAGGATTTATTAGCATCGAAATAGCCACCCATTGTGCTGGTATTGCCTAGATTGAGAGCAAAGGTCGTTGGCCATACTTTACGCGGAATGGCTCCAATCGTAAACAGCTCAGCTTCGCGTTCGGCCGTTAGCGTCGTGTCAATTTTCAGGCTGCTGCCACCAGGCAGAATGCTGGCCAGCTCGTCGTACAACCGGTTTTTGTTCATCAATTTACTTTCCTTACCGCCCTTGACATCGCTGCTGAAAACGATGAATACGCGCTCGTTGGGAATATTATAACGCTGGATCGAATCCAGGCAGCTTTTCAGCGCCAGCTGGCGCTGACCAACCGCGCCGGAAGCGTCACTGACCAGCGTAATATCCGGAATGTTGATAACCGAGCGAATATCTTTTTCGTAGAAATCGCTTTCGTACTGGGTCTTGAAAATCGCCAGTTTGATATCGGAAGCACCCACCTGAATGCCAGCATACAGGTTCTTGCCCGAAATATCCCGGATGATTTCATTGACCCCCCAGGCACTGGCTACGTATTTGAGCTGAGCGTACTGCCCCCGGGCAATCTCCAGGTAATGAACGGCCGCATCGTAGTCTTCCAGATCATTGTAGGACGTCCCCAGCATTTCATTGGCAACGGCTTCCCAGTAAAGATTTTTTGATTGCACGGCAGGCAGTGCCCGTTTCAGCAGACTGATGGATTCATCGGACTTGTTGACTTCCCGCAGTGTACTGGCAAGCTTGATAAAATGGATGGCCTGTGTAACAGACCGGGCATCCTGAGCAATCGCAGCCGTAATGGAGCAGGTCAGGACAAACGCGACTAACAACTTTTTCATTTTAAGTGAATTGGTAGGTAAACAAGACTAGTGAAAACGTTTCTTTTTATTGAGTTCCCGCTCCAGATCGCTGAGATCGGCGGTATACGCGTTGGCAGAACTGGCAGTTGATCGGACCGGGGTCGTACGGACAGCCTGCCGGAATGTTGGGGCAGATGCGGTGTACACCTCCGGTGAAATCGCAACACGGGGCTGAGACTGCGCTGGTTCCGCTACGGCTGTTGGTCTTTCCAGTATCGCTGCCAGAGCGGGGTTTGTCTTCGTTTCAGGAACTACGACTGGCTGGGTATTACTGACTGGTTTGGACGTAGTGACTGGCCGGGTAACCGGCGCTGTAACTGCTACAGCCGCTGGTTCGACAACGGTCACCTCCGTTATCTGCTGAGCAGGTATGGCTTTAACCAGGCGCTGCTCGGTTACGGTCGGGTAAATCACTTTTGGTAGTTCCGTTGAACGCTGGGTAACTGTATTATACACCAGTGATTCTGATTTTACGGTGCCCTTCCGGGTTGCCAGCTGAACGGATTGCTGACAGGTGAACTGCTTTAACTGAACGTTGTAGGTCCCTTTGAGGCTGGTTAGTACGTTTTTGTCGGTAACGATGCGGCCTTTCTGGGTGTAGGTGACAACACCGGCCGTCAGATCGTAATCGAGCTGGGTAGTGGTGAGGATGGTTCTGTGATCCTGAAACATGACCCGGCCATACACCAGCAAATGCCGATCGGAATAAGCAAAGACGGCCGAGTCGCCACGGGCCGTTATAGAGTCTCCCTGCACGATCAGAACGTGGCCATAGGCCCTGACAGCGTGGGCCGCTACATTATGGACTGCCCGATCGCAGAACAGAACAACGCCTTTATGGCGCAGCTTAACATTGCCCGCCAGTTTCTGGGTCAGGTCCTTTGCGTCGACAACATCTGCCGTCAGTTGTTCGGGTAAATTTAAACCTGACTGGGCACGAACAGCCTGGACTACCAACAAGCCAACGACCAGGAAAATAAATCTGATAAAAAGTCCGGAGCTAAGTACACGTTTACAAGCAGCCATAGTAGGTATGGAAGCCGTTTTGTATCTGTTTTTGAATAAAAACTAACTAATGGCGGGCTTCCGTGGCTAATAGGACTAAGTGCTTTTACCTAAGTCACTCATGTAGAATACTAGGCTAGATAGGACATATTGAATTATTTTAAAAATTATAGGCCGTTACAAACTCCTCTCTGTAATGTTGTTGTGTATACTTTTTGTGGTAATTATTGATTTAGAGTAGTAAAGACCATGGTTTACATTGATCGGCAATTGAACAAACAGATGATTCGCTGGGACTGAAAAAAAACGAAATAATCGGTGTCGTAGAAAGGAGAGACGTGAAAAAGCAAGCGTAAAGCATCTTATTTTCGAGCCACAACCATTGCCCGACCCGGTAGCGTCCGATACCAAATGACCTTATACGGGCGCAGTCCGGCCGTTTCCTGCCACTGCTGTATTTCAGCGATTGAATAATTTCCGGCTGTGCTACTAAGTCCGTAAAAGAGGTCGGTGCTGCTACCCACCAGTTCGGGTTTCGCACCGGTTTGGGGGCGAATGAATTCGTTGACGATGAAAACTCCACCTGGCCGCAATGCCCGGCTTACCTTACTGGCAACATCCTGATTCTGGTCGTTAGTGAAATGGTGAGCCAGGCTCGAAAGCAGTACGATATCATACTGGTTTTCACCAAAATCATCGGTCAGGGCGTTACCTGCTTGATGAACAACCCGATCGCCCAGCTCCTGCCGGGCCAGGAGGGGGGCGGCCTGCTCGATGGCCTGGGGTAGATCCAGAATTATCGACCTGAGTGCTGGTAATTTTCGGCAAAGTGCCGCTGAGTGCTGCCCATGCGAACCGCCAATGTCGAGCATGGCAGTAGCCGATTTAGATACTGGCACCCGGCGGCTAAACTCACGGGCTTCAGCGCTGCTGGCGGCTACCATGGCTTCCTGATAATACTGCCACTGCTGTGGAGATAATGTATCGTGATACTGAATGCCCTGTCCCGTTTCCAGGTAATCGCCCAGGTGATTCAGCCAGTCCCAGACAACCCGATTATTGAAAATCATCATGCCCTGCACCGACTGGGGATCGTTTTTCAGAGCAAACCGGCGGGCCATTCGGGTCAGTTTGAACTGTTCCTTTCTGAACGTAAAATATCCCATTGCCGTCAGCAGGCCCATCAGTTCACCCAGCGCTTTTCGGTTGAGCCGCAGGCTGGTTACCAGCTCGTCGAGCGATTGTGGACCCAGTGCCAATGCGTCGAAAACGCCCTTATCGGCCGCTTCCAGAACGGCCTTCGCCATCACCGGCATAACCTGCGCATGAAGCAGGGGAATAGGAACCAGGTTGGCCTGTAGCGCGAACCACTCGAATGGATTTTCGGGAGAAATCTTGAGTTGCATGCAAAGAAGTATGTATGCCTATAACTCAGCCCGCCCGATTTTGTGCAGTTTTGAGGGAATAAACTGCACGTAGGTGCAGAGCGAAAAGGTACTGTGACGTTCGATTCCCTAGACTAAAAGCTTTTAACCAGAACTTTCTTTACCTCGTCGAAGGAAGCCGGTAAGGGCGCATTACGCTTATCCACTTTTCCCGTCCGACCAATGATCGTCGCTGATATTTCTTCGTTCGACCGCAAATAACCAAGCAGGTCTTCGAGTTGACTGGACGTTGCCAGCAGATGATCGCCAGTAAGTTTGTTCTTCGCGCTGAATTCAATCCACAGACGTGGGTCATCGCCGAAAGCTGGGAGATAGACCAACGCAAAATCCTGGATCCGGTACGTATCGCGAAGTCGCTGTGCGTCTATGGCTGCCTGTCGTCCACCCTCGGAATTGGGACTGGTCAGAAGCAAATAAACAACCTTACCCCGGTTGGCGTTGAGAACCCGGTCCAGTAGGGCGCGTCCATCCGTAAACGCATCTCGGGTAACGAAGATGCCGTTGCCGAGGTCAAGCGCGTTCGTTGCTACCTGGGCCTTCTGTAAGGTTCTCACCGCCTGCCGAACCTGGGAACTGTCCTTTATCTGTAGTGCATAGAGTTCGGCCAGCGATTGTTTGAGCGCCGGATCGTCAATCCGGGGCCGGGCATAATCGTAAAGCAGTGCCGAGAAGTCGAGAGTAAGGCCCGGTAAAACATCGGCCAGCCAATAAGCAGTCACGTAGTCCGTAGCGGCTTCCTTGAATTTGGTACGGGTGCGTTGCTGGAGTAATTCATAGAAGACCAGCCGCTGAATGGTATCGTTGCTGCGTTTGATAAGGCGATTAAAGAAATTGATGTCCGACGCCTTGGCATTATTGTTATCGACGTAGCCCTCCAGCCGGGAGCGTTCATCGTCGGTAACACGTCCGTAGCGAAGCAATAAATCCGAGAGCGATCGGACAGATAAACCGCTGTTCTGACGGGTAATTTCCGGGGTTGAGCTTTGTTGAACTGCATACACGGCAAAGCGATTCATGGCCAAAGCACGGGCCGCGGTCAGTAATCCATCGTCGGCCGGGCGGAGCGTATCACTTAACGTAGCGTCGATGTCGTTTCCCAGAAACTGAGCCCGTTCGTAGAGGAAAGCCGCTGCGTTGTAGCGCGCGACGGAGTTGAGCCAGCGGCTAACCAGAGGAAATGGTTTTTCCTTTTTTGCATAAGCCAGAAAAGGAGCCCGGTAGGCGTCGAGGGCAATCTGATAGGCAAATACGTCGCTCTTACCCTCGGTGCTATTTGTTATTTTACGGCCATCAGGCTTGTTAGTGTATGTCGCTTCAAAGGCTTTATAACGGGCATATTGCTGATTTACCTGGGCATTTGTGCCCGCAAACTGAAAGGGGACGGCCGCCGTAAACAGGGAATCGGCATTCAGCGTTATTGTTACTGTTCCAGGAGCCGCCAGAAAAGCGGTGGAGATTCGCCCGTAGGTAAAATACATTTCCTCCTGCGTGTAGATCAGCGGGAGCGACACGCGAAACGTACCATCAACGGCTAGGGGAGCCGGACGGACCAGCTCGCGGCTGGCCTGTAGAATGTTGTTTCGGCTGACGAGCACCGTGGGCGATTCGCGGTACAGACGGGCCGACAGGTTTTTGATCTGCCCCGTAACAATCACCGAATCGACCTGCGCCCAGCTGGCAGTTGTCAGGAAAAGAAAGAAAAGAAAAAAGGGTACTGTATAGCTGTTTCTCATTGCTTCACAAAAGGATAAAGCAATAACAAACGAAAGTTATAAACTGTCAACCCGATCCCTAAAATTGGCCTAAATCAGGTGGTTTTGATACCGTGATACTGATCGTCTTCCTTGTAATCTTTCCGCAATGGATGCCCGTTCCAGTCGGTGGGCAGCAGGATTCGGCGCAGGTCGGGATGGCCGGTGAAGGAAATACCGATCAGGTCAAACGCTTCCCGCTCGTGCCAGTCGGCCGTACGCCAGATGTGGGCAACACTCGGAATCGCGGGCAGGGCTTTCTCTCCTGTATTCCGCGGCACCGTAACCCGGATCATCAGGTCGTGCTCATACGGAATGGAGGTGAGGTTATAGACTACATCCATCGTATCAGCCGCCGGGCTATTATCCAGCCCTGTCAGGCAGGCCAGCAAATCGAAGAAAAGCCGGTCGTCATCGCGCAGGAACTGGCAGACCGCTACCAGTTGATCAGCAGGAACAAGTATGAAAGGCTGTAAATTCTGCGTATTAGCCTGAAGTGTCTGCGGAAACTGCTTCGCTAACAGGCTGTATATGTCGGTGAATGTCATCGTATCAGGTAATACCGTTACCGGGTGATTCAACCACAAAGTTATACCAGCCAGGCCAGCCATTGCATCCAATTCTGAAGCCAGAACAGAAACGACGTAGCGTATTTGGCGGCTGGGGCGGTTGAAGGCTGCAGCGTCAGACTGTTGTTGTTGAAGTTGGTATCCATGTAGAGCTTCTGCTTCGGATCAGCTTTGGCCCAGACAACCTTGGCGTTCTCGGTCAGCGTAAAGGCCCGCTGGCGTCCTTTGCCATCCCAGAACAGGAGTAGCTCCTTGCCATTGTCAAAATGAACCAGTATGTCCAGCGGCATCTGACCATCGGCCTTACGCTGAACCAGTACCGTCGAGCGGTAGCGGTTCCCCTGTTTCTGGTTGCGAATGCTGGTCAGTTCGTAGTCAACGACCTTATCCCCATAGAGCGCCTGATCGAAGAACCAGTTCATATCCGGGCCGTACTTATTGCCCAGGCGTTTGGGTACGATTTCGTTGACAATGCTGATAAAGCTATCGGCGTTCGGGTGTTTGAACTGCCAGCGCTGAAAATACGTCCGCATGATTTCGTCCATGACGGGTTTACTGACGAGACCTTCCAGCGTTTTGAGCCAGGTCGCCGTTTTGGAATACGTCAGCACCCCGTACTGACCGTCGGGGAGCTGCCAGGTATTTCCGAACGAGGAGCCAATGGCCGGATTCCGTTGGTGAACATAGCTGTCCCGCGAACTTTCCGTGTCACCCATTCGAAAGCCTAGCAGCTCAGCCGCCGATGAGCGAACGCCGTACGTATCGTCCATCACTCGACCTTCGTAATACTGATTGAATCCTTCATCCAGCCAGGCTTCTTCGAATTCGTTTGACGCCAGTAACTGCATGAAATACTGGTGGCCGAATTCGTGAACCGTCACCGTTTCGGGAAGTCGAACTCCTTCCGGTACAAACCAGGCCGTGCCCGCCGTAATGAACGTAGGGTACTCCATACCGCCCGATCCGCTGGCATGCACCGGGGGATCGACAATGGTCAGGTTAGGGAAGGGGTATTTACCAAGATTCTTATCGAAGTAAGCCAACGCGGCTTTGATGGCGTCCAGATGCCGCTTGGCCTGACCAGCATGTTCGGGCTGGAGCAGCAGCTCGATGCTGACGTGTTTCCATTTGTCGTTCACGACCTGAAAATGCGGAGAAGCTGTCCAGGCGAAATCCACTACGTCTTCGGCATGCCAACGTAGTGTTTTGGTGCCGTTAGGATTCTTTTTCTCGCCTACCATCAGCCCCGTGGCTCCCACCCAGAACTGGGTTGGTGTAGTGATGTTGACGTCATAAACGCCGTAGTCGGCGTAGAATTCGGAGTGAGCATGAAACTGGTGGCAGTTCCACTGACCCTGCGTTGCGTAGCGGGTACCGGCCGGCTCGTAGACGCCAATTTTGGGGAACCACTGCCCAACCAGAAAGTAGTCGCGACTGAACCCCGTGCGAGCAAAGATCTTTGGCAGTTTGGCGCGGAAGTTAATATCTAGAACAATTGTTTCGCCGGGACCGACGGGCTTGCTTAGCGGCACCCGGATAACCGTATGGTCATTTTTATTTTGATCGTCGGGCTGAATGAACTGATAAGCCAGTGACTCACCACTCCGTACCTTCATGGAAACTACGTCGATGGAGCCATAGGGGTTTTCTTTGGCATTACGTTCAATCTGGTCCCCCCGTAGCTGCCCCCCCGACTCGCGCATGAACGTCGACTGCTCGTTTCGGAACGCGTTTAGATACAGGTGGAACTGCAGCTCCCGAATAACATCGCCCGACGGGTTGCGCCAGGTCAGGGTCTCGCGGCCGGTTAATTTTTTGGTGGCCGGGTCGAGCGTTACGTCAATCTGATAATTGGCCAGCCGAGGACTCAGTGGTTTCGGAAAAATAGCCGACGGGGTTTGCCCGAACGTCAGCGAAGCGAAACAGAACAACAGCAGAAAAGGCAGGAGTCGTTGCATAGCCGTCAAAAAAAGAAAGACCAGCCCCGATACGTGTCAGAGCTGGTCAAATATACTGGATTATAAAAACTATGGACAGGGTTATAGGATTTGTAGTTTACAACAGTATTGAATCCTGCCAATCCTGTAATCCTATCTATAACCCATCAAGAATTAACGAGGGAGTCGCTCATGAGCTGAAGTAGCGTTTCTACATCGTGCTGACGGGCCAGACGATACTGGGCAAACGAGGTGCCCGTACCTACTTTGATCGTATACGCCCAGTTCGGCATTTGTCGGAACATGTCTTCGTCCGTTGTGTCGTCGCCAATGCTGACAATAAAATCATACGACTCCTGTTCGTATAGCGAGCGGGCCACTGTTCCTTTACTGTGTTGCGCCGGTTTGATTTCAATAACCTTGTTTCCCTGAATCACCGTCAGCGGCACCGACGATTGAACGCTACGTAACTGGGTGGCCAGTTCGACGGCCCGGCTCTCGATATCGTCGGCCGTGGCCCGGCGGTAATGCCAGGCAATGGCTGTCTCTTTGGCCTCAACAAAGGTGCCCGGAAACAGGTCAACGTATTGCTGAAGCAGCGGACGAATCAGATCGACCCAGTTGCCGTCCGATAGGTCCAGCCGTTGCCAGTCCTGGTCTGCTTTTTTGTGAAAAGCGCCGTGTTCGGCCACCAGCTGTACAGGTAGTCCCTCGAATGTTTTCTCCAGGAACGTCCGGTTCCGGCCGCTGATGACTACTATATCGCTTTGCTGCGCCAACTGCGCCAGCACCTGATGCATAGTTTCCGACAGGTGGGCGTCGGCTGGATCGTTGACCAGCGGAGTCAGCGTACCGTCGAAATCAAACAGTAACAAACGACGACTGGCGTTGTCGAAAGCTGTCAGGTAAGCGTCGACAGACAGGTTTGTTTCCAGGACAGGGTGTTCATCGGTAGCGTGTTCGAAAGTGTTCATAAAGTCGTGGCTCCAGCGGAAGACGTTGTGATTCTGGAGATGGTTGCGCATAATCTGCATACGTCGTGCCTGTTCGGCGGGCTCCATTTCCAGAGCCTGCAAAATGGCTGATGCGACTTCCTGCGTGTCGGTTGGATTGATGATTAAAGCATTGGTTAATTCCTGGGCGGCCCCCGTTAGTTCACTAAGGATAAGTACACCCTGATTGTCAAACCGGCTGGCAACAAACTCTTTGCAGACGAGATTCATGCCATCCCGGACGGGCGTAATCAGGGCTATGTCGCAGGCCGTATAGGAAGCCAGCAGTTCGTTGAACTCCAGCGATTTGTACGAGTAGACAATGGGACGCCAGCCAATACTGCCGTACGACCCATTAATCCGGCCGACTGTTTCATCGATCTCGCGCTTGAGTTCCTGGTAATGGCCAATCTGATCGCGGGAGGGTACTACGTTCATCACAAAGGTTACCCGCTCGTGCCAGTCCGAATTTTGCTCCAGGAAGCGCTCATACCCCTGCAAACGATACGTAATACCTTTGGTGTAATCGAGTCGATCGACTGAGAAAATCAGTTTATGAGGGGCAACCAGCTTCTGATACCGCTGCTTGATCTCGATAACTTCCGGCGTCTGACTTTCCAGATTGAATTTATTGTAATCAATGCTGATCGGGAAGTCTTTGACCACTACCGATCGTTCGGGGAGGACTATGCGCTGGTTGATAGTAGGCAACCCCAATACCTCCGCGACACTTTGCAGAAAGTGGCTTACGTAATCGGCTGTATGAAACCCGACGACATCGGCGCCTAAAACTCCGCCGATGAGCGCCTGACGCCAGGCACGGGGCAGAAGTTTGATGATCTCGTAGTTAGGAAAAGGAATATGGAAAAAATAACCAATGCAAGCTTCCGGAATGGCCTGCCGTAGCATATCGGGCAGCAGCATCAGCTGAAAATCCTGAATCCAGATGAGGTCGCCGGGTTCGATAATAGCTACCAGTTCTTCCAGAAAACGGGTGTTGGCCTGTTGATAAGCCTCGAAATCTTCTTCCCGGAAAGAAGCGTAGGTGGGGAAGTAGTGAAATAGGGGCCAGATCAGGTCGTTGGCAAAGCCCTCATAAAACCGCTTGTGTACATCATCATCGATGAAAACCGGGTGAGCAACGAAGTTCTCGTTCTCGAAAACGGAGCTGGGAAGATCTGCCAGATTATTGCCTGCCTGGCCAACCCAGTGAATCTTGGGCGCGTGTTCTGACGTTGACTGTCCTACCTGTTCGGCCAGCGATAGAACGGCTGAAACCAGGCCGCCTGAATTCTGGAAAATTTCGGTGCCTTCGTTCGTGCGTTTAATCGTAAAAGGTAATCGATAGGCAACAATGATGATACGGTTGTGGGATTGTTTAACACTAGTCATACGTACAGTTTAGCGTCTGACAACGCCGGATAGATGCCCGTAAAACGTATAATACGATTTCGGTTTGGCCGAAAGTGAGCCGGTAGCTGGTAGGTGGGCCCTTGTCATTACCATTCGCGATAATGATGGGTCTGTTACTTAGATTAACGAATATAAAGGAAACATGTTCTGACCTGAACCGGATAAATAGCACCCCACAGGCAAAAAGCAGGCTTGTTGCTGCCGATCGTCACATCTTTTTAACAAAAGATACCAAAGATGTCTTATAGTTCTTTGGGGCCTTAAGCTCACTAAACAGAGATATTTACCAACGTTACTGGATTATGGCGGGAAATAACAGCGTGATAGATGATAAGCTACACTGGTATAAGGATGCAATAATTTATGAGCTGCACATCAAAGCCTTTCGCGATGGGAACGGCGATGGAATCGGCGATTTTCAGGGACTGCTCGAAAAGCTGGACTACCTCCAGGAACTGGGCGTAACAGCTATTTGGGTCCTGCCTTTCTATCCGTCACCACTTCGCGACGACGGCTACGACATTGCCGATTACTACAGTATTAACCCGTCTTACGGAACCATCAAACAGTTCAAGCTCTTTCTGGACGAAGCGCACCGCCGGAACCTGAAAGTGATTACGGAGTTGGTGATTAACCACTCGTCCGATCAGCACCCCTGGTTCCAACGGGCCAAAAAAGCCCCCAAAGGATCGCCGGAACGGGACTACTACGTCTGGAGCGACGATCCAACGAAATACAAGGACGTGCGGATCATTTTCCAGGACTTTGAACTCTCGAACTGGACCTGGGACCACGAAGCACAGCAGTATTACTGGCACCGATTCTTCCACCACCAGCCCGATCTGAACTACGACAATCCGCTGGTGCAGGACGAGGTGTTCAAGATGATCGACTACTGGTGTGAAATGGGCGTTGATGGGTTCCGGCTCGATGCGGTACCATACCTGTTTGAACGGGAAGGTACCAATGGCGAGAACCTGCCCGAAACTCACGCCTTTCTGAAAAAACTGCGAAAACACGTCGATGATCACTTTCCCGGCGTTGTGTTCCTGGCCGAGGCCAACATGTGGCCGGAAGATTCAGCCTCCTACTTTGGTGATGGTGATGAGTGCCACATGAACTACCATTTTCCGGTGATGCCGAGGATGTTCATGGCCCTGCAAATGGAAGATCGGTATCCGATTACGGATATTTTCGACCAGACGCCCGAAATTCCGGCAACCTGCCAGTGGGCTATCTTCCTGCGTAACCACGATGAGCTGACACTTGAAATGGTGACCGACGAGGAGCGGGACTATATGTATAAGACCTACGCCAAAAACCCGAAAGCCAAGATCAACCTAGGGATTCGGCACCGGCTGGCTCCGCTGATGGGTAACAACCGGAAACGGATTGAACTCTTAAATAGCCTGCTGTTCTCGCTGCCCGGTACGCCCGTACTGTATTACGGCGATGAGATTGGTATGGGCGACAACGTATACCTGGGCGACCGGGATGGTGTGCGGACACCGATGCAGTGGTCGCCCGACCGAAACGCGGGTTTCTCCGGGGCAAACCCGCAGCAGCTGTATCTACCTACCATTCTGGATCCGGAATACCATTACGAATCGGTGAACGTCGAAACGCAGCGGGGTAATACGTCGTCGCTGTTCTGGTTCACGAAACGGATGATGAGCCTGCGCAAAAAATATAAGGCGTTTGGCCGGGGCGACCTGAAATTCATGAACGTCGAAAACCCGAAGGTGCTGGCATTTACCCGGACCTACGAGAACCAGACCTTGCTGATTGTCGTCAACCTGTCAAAATACGCGCAGCCCGCCGAAGTGGACCTGAGCAGTTATAAAGGACAGGTTCCGGTCGAACTGTTCAGTCAGAATCGCTTCCCGGTCATCGGCGAAAACGGTACGTACTTTTTTACGCTGGCTCCGCACGATTACCAATGGTTCGTGCTGGACAAAACGCGGACCGAAGTGGCCGAAGCGGTTGATCTGCCCGAGCTGGAGCTCGACCGATGGGACAACCTGCTGGATGGTTACTCGCGTGAGTTGCTAGAAACCAGTTTGTTACCGGCCTATCTGGACAAAGTGGACTGGTTTAATGGGCGCGGACAAACCTTATTTGGCGTAACTATCACCGATTCAAGTAAACTTTCGGTTGATGGGCAGGATTCTTACCTGATCCTGATCGAGATCTCGTACGAACGCGGCTTGCCCGAAACGTACCAGCTCGTATTGACTTTCGCTTCCAATGTGCAGGCGGCCAAATTGATGGATAACTGTGCTCAATCGGTGCTGGCTACGTTAACGGTCAACGGTAAAGAAGGCATTTTGTGCGATGGCTTCTACGTAACGGCTGTGCAGCAACTGCTCCTGAACCGATTCGTGGAGAGCGGCCCCACTGCTGGACCGGCGGATTCGTCTTCTGACCAGGACCGGATTACGTTTGAAGGCAGCGCGGTCCTGACCGACTACGTTCGCGATCATGGCGATGTCCGGCCTAAGCTTGTTACGTCCGGACAGGGTTACACGGCCATCAGCTACGATAATAATTTCCTGCTGAAGATGTACCGCAAAATTGACCGGGCGCTCAATCCTGACCTGGAAATCAGTCGGTATCTGTCTGAAACGGTGGGGTTTGACTACGTGCCGACCTTTGCAGGAGCGGTCAGCCTGCAAACGGCTGGCGATCCTATTGCGTTGGGTATGATCCAGCTCATTCCCGAAAGCCGGGGCGATGGACACAAATTCATGCTTGAGCGGATCAATAATTACATTGAACGGGTGCAGGCGCGCGACCTGAGTCTACTCAACACGAGGGATCGGATGGGCAGTCTGGCGCAGCCGGTTTCGGTCGACGAAATACCCACTGAGCTGGAAGATTTATTGGGCGTGCGGGCTGCCGAGCAGGTACGGGTAATTGGTCAGCACATCGGCGAAATGCACCTGGCTCTGGCGTCAGGAAAGGACCTGAAGGACTTTGCGCCGGAGGATTTTTCCCTGCATTACCAGCGGTCGCTGTTTTCGGGCATGCAGGCACTCGTCCGGGAAAATTACCAGACTCAGCAGCGTAACCTGAACCGGCTGCCCAATGACATTCAGGAAGAGGTCGAAACCATTATCGAGCGGAAAGACGATATTCTGAACGTGCTGAAGCGGATTTACGACAAGAAGCTGGATGCGACAAAAATCCGGATTCACGGCAATCTGCAGCTAAACAAAATTCTGCTGACGGGCAAAGAGATGGCGATTCAGGACTTTGGTGGGGACGCAACCCGGAGTTACAGCGAACGACGACTGAAACGCTCACCACTACGGGACGTTGTTACGATGATTCGGTCGTTTTACTACGTAGCCCACGAGGGTTTTGCCAAAAGTCTGCAGCTTTCGGAAGAAGACAAAAAAGACGCCAAACGCTACGCGGATTTCTGGGCGTACTATATGAGCAGCTTTTTCCTGCGGGCTTATCTGGACACCGTTCGGGAAAGCTCGCTGGTACCGCAGCAGCCCGATGATCTGGAAATGATGATTGAAACCTACCTGCTCGAACGGGCGGTCATCGATCTAAGCGATGAACTGAATCACCGACCCGACTGGGTACAGGTACCGCTGCGTATGATTACGTCAATTATCAACAAATAAACTAAATCGTCCCGGCCAGCAGGTTGGGACGATCTGCTTATGACCTTATCCAACCAGCCGCACTATCTGCCACCGGATCAGCTATTTGGTGAGTTGTTTAAAGCGGTTCAGCTTACGTCGGTTTTTCCCGATTCAAAAACGTTTGTCGACTGCGTACCCAAGCTGGATACCGACAAGCTGATGGCGCTGTACGAACACGAAAAAGTAAAGCCCGACTTTGATCTGGCTACTTTTGTCGATCAGTATTTCGTGCCGCCAGGAACCGCTCACCGCGACTACGTCAGTGACCGCTCCCGCAGTACCGTCGATCACATCAACAGCCTCTGGGACTACCTGACCCGCCCCGCGGATTCCGATGTTGCGGGAAGTTCGCGGGTTTCGCTGCCGCACCCGTACGTCGTGCCGGGGGGGCGCTTTCGGGAGATTTTCTACTGGGATACGTATTTTACCATGCTGGGGCTGGCTGATGCAGGGCGCTGGGATCTGATACGGGCGATGCTCGATAACTTCGCTTACCTGATTGATACGCTTGGCTTTATCCCCAATGGCAACCGGACGTATTTTCTGACCCGGAGTCAGCCGCCATTTTTTGCGCTCATGGTCCGGTTACTGGCGGAGGAAGATGGGCCGGCTGTATTGGCTCATTACTTGCCATACCTGCAAAAGGAGTACGATTTCTGGATGACAGGACAGGCGAAATTAACACCAGACAACCCGTTCAGCCGACGGGTGGCTCGTATGCCTAACGGGCAGGTGTTAAACCGTTTCTGGGATGCTACCGAACTACCCCGCGCCGAAGCCTTCAAAGCCGAATATGAATTAGGACAGAAAGCAGTAGAAGGCGGTATTGATCCCCAAAAATTACACGTTCATCTACGGGCAGCCTGCGAATCAGGCTGGGATTTTAGCAGTCGCTGGTTTTCGAAGGGAATGTCTATGATTATGACCCGAACGGCCGATCTGGTACCCGTTGATCTGAACTGTACGCTGTACAGCCTGGAAAAAACACTGGAAGAAGGCTATCAGCAGGCGGGGGATTCAGCGCGCTCTGCTACCTTCAAACAACTGGCCGAGCAGCGCAAACAAGCCATCGAGACGTACTTCTGGAACGCCGAAACTGGTTTCTACCACGATTATGACCTACTGGCGGGTCAGCAAACACCGTCTTTAACGCTGGCATCGGTCTTTCCACTATTTTTCGGGTTGGCTAGCCTCCAACAGGCGCAGCGGGTTCACGACCAGCTGAAGGCGAAGTTTTTGCAGGCTGGGGGCTGGGTTACCACCCTCGAAAACAGCGGTCAGCAATGGGATTGGCCGAACGGCTGGGCGCCTTTGCAGTGGATCGTTTACCAGGGATTAGTCAACTACGGTTTTCAGGAAACGGCCAACGGTGCACGAGACCGTTGGCTGGCGCTGAACGACAAAGTATTCCAGTCCACCGGAAAGATGATGGAAAAGTATAACGTGGTAGACGCTGCGTTGACAACCGGCGGGGGAAAATACCCAAACCAGGATGGATTTGGCTGGACAAATGGCGTCTACCTGCGGATGGCTACAGTTCGAAACAGGACACAATAGCGTGTAATTGAGTTTGTGCGAAGAATTTAACTGGTAACGGGCTTGACCTGTCGACAAGTGGCACCTTATTTGTTTCTGATAACAAAAAGTATCCATCATACTTGTTTCGGACACGATAGGGCTGCCTATGAAAAAAAGTGTACTGCTTCTGCTGGTCTTGTTGTGCGCTACCATTTCTGCTGAGGCCCAGCGCGAATTCATTCTGTCCTGTCAGGATAAAAAAGGATTTGTCAACCTATCGGCTGGGGTGAGCATTCCGGTGGCGCAGTTCGCCAACTCATCGTCGGGTAATTCAGAAGCCAGTATGGCTAGCCCCGGAACATCAATTAATCTGTCGGTTGGCTATCGGCTGCTGGGCAACTGGGGGCTGATGATAAAAGGCGAACAACTCAAAAATTTCTATAATACAAAAGCCATGCTGGCGGCCGTTAGTCCAGTCAGGGCCGAAAGTGATGTATGGACGGCAAAAGCCGATAATTGGATTGTCAATTCGGTCATGGTGGGACCTTTTGTCAGCCTGCCTTATCGCCGATTTGCGCTTGATGCACGACTATTGGCGGGATTGGTTCAGGCGACACTGCCCGGCACGAGTATGGAAGGAAATTACGGCTACAACCGCTACGCCATCCAGACATTTGGCGCTACGAGTAAAGGACTGGCGCTGGGCGGGGGCGTTACCGTCCGTTACCGACTTAGCCCATACTTGTCTATTACTCTGGCGGGCGATCTCACTCGTTCGCAACTGGTATTTCATGACCTACGCTCAATGGCCTCCAGTAGTGCTGGCCGGTCGGAGAGTGTCGCCTATAATAGCGAGCGGGTGATCAGCGCAATTAGCGTGTCGACGGGTATGTCGTTTTTATTTGGGAACAGTTTTCGTCCTTACTAACGACCATTTGAAAGGGTCTACGACTGACTTATCCTATTGCGGTTGCAACCGCCGAGGCTTTCTGGTAGTTTAGTCCAGATAAAACCCTTTCTTTTTATGACGCCACTACGTAGACATGCAATCCTTCGACGGGTTAAAGACATTACACTAAGCACCACCCTGACGCTGGCCCTGTTGAACGGGTCGGCCTTGCTGCAGAGCTGTGGCAATAACAACTCGGAGGAAATCGAACAAACCGAAACCCGCTTTCGGAAAGGAGTGCGGACGTACATTACGGAAACGGCTCCCGGCAATTTCAAAATCACGGACGAAGTAGAAACCGATTCGGATAAGGCCGGTGCTATTGTTAGCTACGCGGATGGCCACCGCGATACGTTAAGTGTGGATGCCGCCCGCCGACTCGTCGAAAGCGATCAGTCGACCCGTACGTATCTGAACAATCCGGCGGGCTATCACCATAATAATGGGTTAGCTAACGTACTACTGTGGGGTGGACTAGGCTACATGCTGGGACGCAATACCGCTCCACAGTACGTGAACGACCGGCAGCGCTACGGTGCTGGCGTGTATGCCAACCCGGGATTATACAACCGTTCTTCGCAGATTGGCGAAAATGTTCGCGCATCGCGGGTGGTGCGTACAACCCGGCCATCGGGCGGTCGAAGCGGCTTTTTTGGTGGCCGAAGCCGGGGGTTCTCGTCTTAGAATCGCACGTTGATCGCGGAGCCCATGGCTTATTAATGTACCTTTAAGCATGAATCGGAAAGCAAGCATTGAGAGGTTTCAGAACGAAGAATTCGATGTGTGCATAATCGGAGCGGGTTCCAGTGGAGCCGGTGCCGCGCTGGATGCTGCCTTACGGGGGTACCGGGTGGCACTGATCGATCGGGGCGATTTTGCGGGCGAAACCTCGTCGCGTTCCACAAAGCTCATTCATGGGGGAGTCCGTTATCTGGAACAGGCCATCAAAAAGCTGGATCTGGCCCAGCTGCGGCAGGTCAGACACGGCCTGGCCGAACGGCGGACCGTTATTCGGAATGCTCCTCACCTAGCTCATCCGCTATCGCTGCTAACCCCCGTCTTTAGTTTTTTCGAAGGCGTTTACATTACCATTGGCCTCCGGCTATACGACTTCTTTGCCCGGCATGATACGTTCCCTAAGGGGCGCTGGCTCAGTAAAAAAGAAGCTATGGCTCAGATGCCGACGCTAACGCATAATATGCACAGTGCGGTTCAGTACTATGACGGACAATTGAACGACGCACGGTACGCACTGGCGCTGGCTCATTCGGCCGCCGAAGGCGGGGCTGCCGTGGCTACCTATATCAACGTAACGGGTTTCGAGCGCAATGGAAACCGACTAATGGCGGCAAAAGTCGAAGATGTACTAACGGGAACGTCTTTTTCCATAAAATCCAGACTGTTCCTGAATTGTACGGGGCCTTATGCCGATGCTATTCGGCTGATGGCCAACCCCAAAATTGAGCCCCGTATCCGGCCGAGCAAGGGTGTTCACATTACGCTGCCCCGGGAGGTGCTGCAAAGTGATAGCGCCATGCTGATTCCCAAGACAGCCGATGGTCGGGTCGTTTTTGCCATTCCGTTCGAGGATAAAGTGTTTGTGGGTACGACCGACGACGATTATGCCGATGGCACACGCGAGCCGACGCTGGAGCCCGATGAAATTAGGTACCTGCTCGATACGTTACGTCCTTACGTAGCCAACGTGCCCGACGCCAGCGAAGTGCAGGCTGGTTTTGGGGGCATCCGACCATTGATTGTCAGCAACCGGGCTAACACGAAAGCCCTGCTGCGCGATCACGAAGTTGAAGAAGATCCGGAATCGGGCCTGCTGAGTCTGCTGGGTGGGAAGTGGACAACGTACCGACTCATGGCGCAGGATGCTGTCGACCGGGTTGCCGAACGGCTGAACAGCCAGGCTCGCTCAGAAACGGCGACCCACTACCTGGTTGGTGGCGAAAACTACCGCTTCGATGACTGGCATACGCTGCAAGCAACGTATCAGCTTTCGCCGGATGTCTGCCAGCATCTCATGCAAACCTACGGCAACCGGGCCGAGCGCGTAGCCCGTTTAATTCGGGAGAACAGTGAATGGGCCGAACGCCTGTGTACCGAGCAGCCTTACATTCTGGCCGAGGTTATTTACCAAGTACGTGAGGAAATGGCCGTTACCATCCGCGACGTACTGGCCCGGCGCTGGCGGCTCGAACTGCTGGACTGGCGCCTGACGAGTGAATTGGCTCCTGCCGTGGCCGAGCTGATGGCTTCTGAGTTGAGCTGGTCGCCGGACGAACAGGCGACCTACATCAGGCAGTACCAGGCATTGGTTGCCACGTTTATCCGGCAGGCTGGTCTACGGACCGATCTTATTACGGCCTGACCGGTCAGAGTAAAACGCTTTTCTAAACCCTGACAAAAGAATCAATGATTTCGTTGAAGCGATTACCAACCAGTCCCGATGCCCAGCTACGTAACATTGGCTGGGAATGGATGCTGGGCCACGATACATTACCCTATCTGACTAATGAGGCTGTTGAAGTCAGTCCCGACGAAGCCGACGCCTACGCTGAAGCGGCCAATGACCTGTTCGATATGTTCGTAGCGGCCGGTCAGCACGTAATCGATAACAATCGGTTTGCGGAGCTGGGTATCCCCGAGAACCTGGTTGAACTGATCAGATTATCCTGGGACGATGATCGAAACATTCATTTGTACGGCCGGTTCGACCTGGCCGGAGGCATTGATGGCAGTCAGATCAAATTGCTGGAATTCAATGCGGACACGGCAACCTGTTTGCCTGAAACCGCCGTGGTACAATACGCCCATCTGAAGGCAAACCGGCTGGACGACAGTCAGCAGCTCAATACGTTGTTTGAAACGCTGACAGCTCAGTTTGAAGAGTTGCTCGCAGTTAATCCTGACCTTCAGCCTACGTTGTTACTGTCGGCTATGCGAGGCTTCCCGGAAGATGATGCTAACGTGGCCTTATTGGGCGAAGCAGCTCGGGAAGCAGGTTTTGAGGTGGAATTCGACTTTGTTGATAATGTAGAGTTCTCGTCGGAAGAAGGAATTTTCTGGCAGAATCCCAAAAACAGTCAATTCGAAAAAATGGACTTCTGGTTCAAACTGGTTCCCTGGGAATCGATTGCTGAAGACGAGCCGGAAATGCTCAACATCTTAACCGATCTGGTGCGGCAGCGGCTAGTTGTGATCTTGAATCCAGCCTATACGTTGCTGTTCCAGTCAAAATACATCCTGAAAGTTCTCTGGGAACTGTATCCGTATCACCCGCTGCTGCTCGAAACCGATACGAAACCGTTAGGCGGTAAAGCCTGCGTTGAGAAGGTGATTTTTGGCCGTGAAGGCGCTAACGTGCGGATCTTGAACGAAGACGGGAGCGAGCGGCTGGGCGTTGAAGGTGAATACGGCGAATACCCTAAAATCTACCAGGAATACGTCCAACTCGAACAGGACAGTGAAGGCAATACGTATCAGGCGGGTGTGTTTTTTGCCGGAGAAGCCTGCGGGCTGGGCTTCCGGAAAGGCGGCCCTATTCTGGACAACGGAGCCAGCTTTGTCGGGCACATCATCGAATAAAAAAGACGGCCCTCTTTACGGAGGGCCGTTTCTGTTACGATGGGCGGAACAAGTCAGCCAATAGGCTGTTTTCCATACAGTCTGCCGGTTTGACAACCGGACAAACCAATCGTTTAATCGGTAGAGAGAAGTACGCTAAAAACATCGGTATGGTGGGGTTGTATCTGCAGGCAATTGTTTACGTAATAGCGGGGATCGCACATCTGGTAAAACCCCGCCCGTTTTTATCCATCATGCCGCCTTACGTTCCCGCGCATCAGCTGATGGTGACGCTTAGCGGGATTGCCGAAATTATACTGGGGCTTGGTCTGCTGATTCCTGCCACGCGCTCCTGGGCGGCTTGGGGGCTTATTCTGCTGTTGATCGCCGTCTTTCCGGCCAATGTTTACATGGCTATGGATGATAAATTCACCCAGATACCCGCGCTGATACGGTGGGGAAGACTCCCCTTACAGGGGCTGTTGATCTGGTGGGCGTATCGGTACACCTGAACAGGGCGGTTACTTTTTATGAAGGAATTTTCAACTTGTTGATTTTACGGCCTTCTACTTTTCCTAACTTTGTTCTACCCACTGCTGAACCATTGCAAAATAGCAGCCGTTACTTCGTTACATACTAAAAATCTAATCGCTTCAGCGACACCCTCATGAGCGACGCCATCAAACATGAGTGCGGTATTGCCCTGATTCGGCTCCGCAAACCGTACCAGTATTACATCGACAAATACGGTACTCCCCTTTATGGAGCCAATAAGCTCTACCTGCTCATGGAAAAGCAGGTGAACCGGGGCCAGGATGGAGCCGGTATCGCGAACATCAAACTCGATGTTCCACCCGGCCACCGCTACATCAGCCGATACCGGTCTGTTGACCAACGACCCGTAGCGGATATCTTCGAAAAGGTTAACAAGAAATTCCGAAAAGCGCTCAAAGGCAACAAAGACAAGGCCAAAGACGCGCACTGGTTGCAGGAGAATATCGCGTTTACGGGCGAGGTCTGGATGGGGCACCTGCGTTACGGTACCCACGGGGCCAACGAAATTGAAAACTGTCACCCGATGCTGCGGCAAAGTAACTGGCGCAGTCGGAATCTGGTCGTTGCGGGAAACTTCAACATGACCAACGTCGACGGGCTGTTCGATAAACTTGTTTCGTTGGGGCAGCATCCCAAAGACAAGATGGATACCGTTACGGTGATGGAGAAGATCGGTCACTTCCTAGACGAAGAAAACCAGCGGGTGTTCGATCGTTTCAAAGGCATCTACGAAAACCCGGATCTGTCTGATATTATTGAGGACAACCTCGACATGCAGCGGGTTCTGCACCGTTCCTGCCGGGATTTTGATGGCGGGTACGCCATGGTTGGTATGACAGGATACGGTGCTTCGTTCGTCGCTCGTGATCCGGCGGGTATTCGCCCGGCTTACTACTATGCCGATGATGAAGTCGTGGTGGTTGCGTCGGAAAAACCAGCCATCAAAACGGCGTTTAACGTAGAGTATAACGAGATTAAAGAAGTGCAGCCTGGTCATGCTCTGATCATCGATAAATACGGTGAATACGCTGAGCAGCAGTTTGTGAAGCCAATCGAAAAGCGTTCCTGCAGTTTCGAGCGTATTTATTTCTCGCGTGCTACCGATCCGGATATTTACAACGAGCGGAAGCAACTAGGTAAACTGCTCATTCCGCAGATTCTAAAGGAAATCGATTACGACTTGGAGAATACCGTCTTCTCCTACATCCCGAACACGGCTGAAACGGCGTTTTTCGGCATGGTAGAAGGCATTGAAGAATACCTCTATAAACAGCGCAAAAAAGCGATTATGGATGGTATTCTCTTCGAAGAAGAGCTGGATCGGGTGCTGGCGTTCCGACCCCGTATCGAAAAGCTGGTGTCTAAGGATGTAAAACTCCGGACATTCATCACCGACGACAGCCAACGCGACGATATGGTATCGCACGTGTACGATACAACGTTCGAAGTAATCAAAAAAGGCAAGGATAATATCGTTGTTGTCGATGATTCCATCGTTCGGGGCACAACGCTCGAAAAGAGTATCCTGCGCATGCTGGATCGGTTAGGCCCCAAGAAAATTATTATTGTTTCGTCGGCTCCCCAGATTCGCTTTCCGGACTGCTACGGCATTGATATGTCGAAAGTGAAGGAATTTGTTGCCTTCCGGGCGGTACTTGAGCTGTTGCGTGAACGGGGCCAGGAATATATTCTTGATGAAGTGTACGCTGAGTGCGTAGCGGCCATCGAATCGGGTAACGCGACGAAAGAAAACTACGTAAAAGCGATCTTTGCGCCCTTCACGCACGAAGAGTTATCGAATAAAGTGGCGCAGATTATCACGCCGTCTGATTTGAAAGCTGAGGTAGCCGTTGTCTACCAGACGGTTGAAAACCTGCACGCAGCTTGCCCTGGTCACTCCGGCGACTGGTACTTTACGGGCAACTACCCAACCCCCGGTGGTAACAACGTTGTTAACAAGGCGTTCGTTAATTTCATGGAAGGCAAGTTAGTACGCGCTTACTAGATCGTATTTTTTGAATAAATAAAGACGGGCGGGCGGAGTTAACTCTCTGTCCGCTCGTCGTCTTTACACACTAGTCTGTATCATTTCTTCCACTGTAGTGCATTAATGTACTGACCGATTTTACGACCCTCCTGCAGCCCGGTATCGTTGTCCTGACGGGTATGAATGCCCCCGAGAAACCGCGACAGGGCCGACTCTTCGGCAGTTTCCCAGAATGATTTAAACCTACGCGCTTTAAAGTCCGTGTTACGCGCTACGTCGCGCGCCCGGCCTGTGTGCGTATCATCCGTAAACGGGAACTGATCGCCGAACAGATCGGCTAGTACCGTTGCCGACGCTGCTGATTGTGTAGCATGACCCGACGAATACCCTGGAAAGGGGGGCGACGGCCAGAACGGAATCCAGTTAGGATCGATAGCGCGCCGGACGTACGTGTAGGGGCGCTCATTATTGAACGTGTATTTGCATTTCCAGCAGGCGATGAACGCATCGGTAACCGCGATGCCAGTTCGGGCTAAAGTTTCGGCGGCTTTCCCGAGTGGCGCGCCTGATGTTTTGATGGCAATCCGCGCCAGGTTATAAGAGTGGCCCGGTGGCGTAAAGGTCTCGCTTGGATCATCAGCCCACCAAACGGCTATTTCCTTCTCTGGCTGAGTCAGCGCTTTGTTCTTGGTGTACACTTCCAGATACTGCGCGAAATACTGCGACTTGACGTCCGTAGAGATGACCAGTGGAGTTGGCATCGGTAGTGTTGACGTAGCGGATAGGAACGTGCGGTTCTTGCCCCAGTAGGGAAGCATCGGAGTTTTCTGATTGTTCTCCGTAGGCTGCCACATCCCAGCTCCTGTTGGAACGGTATAACCAGTGGGGAAAACCCGACTGTAGGCTTCATGGCCACCATCTGTTTTAGACCACTCAAAAATAGCCGCGGCAATGGCTTTGCCGAACTCGGCCGAACGCTGATTTACGGCATTATCGGGCGACTTGTACTGCGTATACAGAGCGTTTTCCAGCGAGTCGATCCGGTTTTTGTAAACCGTCGATGTATTTGCAAATAACGATTTCAGGATAAAGGCTTGGGCAGCATTAGCGCTCAGTACCCAGTTATAAGCCTGATTGGTTTCTGGTTTTGGTAACTTGGTCAGTTGTTGTAGCTGGCCCACCAGCGAACGTCGCTCTGGTAGGCCAGCTACAATCGCTTCATAAAGCGTAATGCCCGCGTACCCAAACGAGCGGGCGGCAATGGGTGGAGCAAAACCGCTTGTATTACGTATCAGCTTCAACTGCATATCCGACCAGGCCAGTGCCACATCGGCTGAATACTGATCCGATGGAGGTAGTGGTGAAACACTGTCTGGAGATGCTACACGACAGGCGTGTAGCCAGATTATGCAAAAAAGTACAAGGGGAATTGACCGCCACCTCTGAAAAAGAGATTTTTTCAAAAGCGTTGGTGTGAGTACAAAGTTTTGTAGAGGAAGCTGCATCGTGAATTATGGTCGAATTGAAAAGGTTAGTAAGGTGGGTAACAATAGAGGTCAGCTAAACCCTATAACGCGGAGGCAAAAATTTTGCCACAGAACAGCCGTGTTGAAACTGACATTCCGCCATTTCCGTATGATAAAAAAGCGAGAATTGGCTATAAATTTGCTAGGTCAAAATTTGCCCAAAACGGATGCGTATTCCTGAAGCAACTGTCGATCAAATTCGGCAGGCGGCCGACATCATAGAAGTGGTTAACGATTTCGTTTCGCTGAAAAAACGGGGAAGCAATTACATTGCCTGCTGTCCATTTCATAATGAGAAAACGCCATCGTTCAGCGTCAATCCTGCCCGGCAGATTTATAAGTGCTTCGGGTGTGGAAAAGCAGGTGATTCGGTACGATTCGTAATGGACGTGGAGAACATCGGCTATGGCGAAGCCTTACGTTACCTGGCCAAGAAATACGGAATCGAGATTGAGGAGCAGGAACAGACCCCTGAAGAGTTGCTTCGTCAGAATGAGCGCGAAAGCCTGCTGATCGCTCTGAATTTTGCCAAAACATTTTTTCAAGAAGCCCTGCTCACTAGTGACGAAGGAAAAAGTGTAGGCCTGAGCTATTTTCGTGAACGGGGGTTCACCAACCCTACGCTGGAAGCCTTTGATCTGGGTTACAGCTACGACCAGTGGGATGCGTTGCTGCAGGCGGGCTTACAACGTGGTTATAAACGCGAAATACTGGAAAAAGCCGGGCTGATTCTCGCCAAAGAGAATAACAAGGTGTTTGACCGCTTCCGGGGGCGGGTTATGTTCCCGATTCATAACGTATCGGGGCGGGTTATTGCCTTTGGTGCCCGAATCCTAAAGACAGACAAGAGCCAGGCCGGTGGGGCATCTCCCAAATACCTGAACTCCCCTGAAACGGAGGTATACCACAAAAGTCAGGTACTATACGGTATTTTTCAGGCTAAACAAGCAATCCGTCAGGAAGACGTCTGCTACCTAACGGAGGGATACACAGATGTTATTTCCCTCCATCAGGCTGGAATTAAGAACGTAGTAGCCTCGTCAGGTACGTCGCTTACGACCGAACAGATTCGGCTGATTGGTCGCTTTACGCCCAACGTAACGATCCTGTACGATGGTGATGCCGCCGGTATCAAGGCCGCTCTACGCGGGCTGGATATGGTGCTGGAGGAAGGTCTTAACCTGAAATTGCTTTTGCTGCCCGATGGTGAAGACCCGGATAGCTACGTGCATAAGGTAGGTGCCGACGCTTTCAAGACGTACATTAAAGAGCACTCCCAGGACTTTATTGATTTTAAGGCCAGCCGATGGCTGGCAGAGGCTGGAGACGATCCGCTGAAACGGGCAGAAGGAATATCCGATGTCTGTAGCAGTATTACAAAAATACCCGATCTGCTGAAACGGCAGACGTTGTCGCAACGCGTAGCGCAGGTTTTCCACGTCAGCGAACAGTCAGTTATCTCCGAGATCAATCGGTTGCTCAGGCTGCAGCAGGAACAGGTTCGTAAGACCAGCGACCGACAGAAGCGGGCACCGGGCCAGGAACCCCGGCAGACAGCTTCTTCGTCAGCACTAGCGGCTGAATCGGTAGACGATATCAATGCGTTGCTAAATGAACTGGAGATTGATACCGCCCCGGCTTTTGATGAGTCTGCTTTCGGCGGGGCATCAGCTTTGGAAGTTCCCCAGGAACGGGCAACAGCAACCCGAACGCCAATCTCTTATCAGGAGGAGGAATGTGTCCGATTGTTAATTAACTACGGTAGTCAGGAACTGGAGCCGGGCATTACACTCTGTCAGTACATATTGAGCGAATTGCACGAAATTAATTTTCAGACCCAACCGTTTGACCATATCTTAACTCATTACAGAGAAGCCTACGCCCAGGGGGTAATTCTGACAGCCGCGGATTTTATTAGTCAGCGGATCAGTTCAGACAGGCATGTTCAGCAGCAGGTTATTACGCTCACTACACCACGCTATGAAATCAGTGAGGGATGGCTTAGACACGAAATCTTCGTTCCGTCGGAAGAGGAGATCTCTATTCTTGCCGACGCTGCCTACCGAAATATACTGCGAATTAAAAAAATGTTGGCTGAACAGCGGATGGCAGTACTTCAGCAGCAACTCAGAGAAGTAAACAAAGAGTTTACCGAAGAGGTAGATCGGATACTAATGGAATTTATGCAATATAAGCGAATTGATATGGAAATATCGCGTCTGCTCGGTACGGTTATTTCGGGCTGAGAGTAAAAGAAAAAAGCCTCCCGAAGAGAGAGGCTTGTCCTTTATAATATGAGGAAGGTTGAACGCTATGCTTGAGCTACAACAGTAGCATTGACTAATTCAGCATCAATTTTCTGAGTCAGCTCAGTTAGCAACGAGGCATGTGTCCGGAGTTGACCTGGCTTGGAAGGCAGGGCCGACCGGCCTGATTGCTTGTCGCCCATGTCCACGAGCAACGTCATCAGAACGTCGCTCATGTTACGGCGAAGCGCAGTCAGTTTGTTAAGCCGTTCACGCTGTTGAGCAGACTTGACGCGAGTCGACGATTGTAGTGTGTTGATGACTTCAGTAAGTTTTGCGTAACGGCGGTGAAAGGCTTCAGTTGCTTCTACCCAATCCATAATAACGGTTTGAACTTCGGTAGATGAGGCTTCGTAAGTCGACGATACTTTAGATTTTTTATGATTCATCACACAATGCGTTAAAGAGGTGAATGCTGCGCTGATGATCAAAATTGTATGTCAAAATACCTTAAAACAAGCCGTTTTGACTGAAATCACCGTCAGCCGGGACGAAATCACCCAAATTATCCACTCATAATAGTTGATTTCGTCCCGGCTGACGGTGATTTCAGGAACAATATATAGTCAGTTTTTTTTGAGCATACTAGATTCAGACCGCCAAAAGCATTTGTGACAGGACCTATACTATGAACAAATCAAATAATGGCCAAGAGGCCGCTAAGAACTTCGCGCTTCGTCGCCGGGATTTTTCAATCCTAGTGGCACAATCTGAATTGTTCACTTGCGAAGTATTGAGTCAGCTCCTGAAAGAGCAGGGATACAACGTAGTCGGCCGAGCCGTTGAGATGGAGGATACTCTTCAGCAGATTCGGGTTAAACGGCCGCAGTGCGTTATCATCGAGTCTGAGATTTCGGGCCGTAAGACGTTTGACATTGTCAAAGATATTCAGAAGTCAAACAGCCAGACGAAATTCATTCTATATGCCAACAAGCCAGATGTGCATACAATCGCTGAAGCTATGCAGATGGGCTTTCTGGGCTTCCTGTATGCCAATGATGGCCTGGAGGAATTATATCGCTGCTTCCAGACAGTAAGCTATAATGAATGTTACTATAGTAGCGGATTTATGAACTTAATCCGGAATTATGGAATCGAGGTTATGACCGAAAAAACTCGCGAAGAGTTGGGGCGTCTGTCAACCCGGGAGCGTGAAGTACTACGATTAATAGCTTGCGGCCATACATCGGATCAAATTGCTGATGAGCTGGGAATCAGCTATCGAACAATCATCAACCACAAGGCACATATTGCAAAAAAACTTGATCTGGAAGGTTGCCGACAGTTACCTCGATACAGTATCTCGGTCAAAAACTATTTATAATGGCTGATGGGTCATCAATAAGGGGTCCTGGTCTGAATCGGCAAATGATCGCTGATCCCGTTGGTCAGCCTGTAGCCATTCCCTGAATTCCTGCATTCGGGCGCGGGGGACCACGATTTCGTAATGATCATGCGTGTTGAGCCGGACGATATACTTGCCATTTTCCCAGTAAGCGTAATTTAAAACCGCCTTTCGGTTGACAATGTAATCACGCTTGACACGGAAAAACTGGGTTGGATCGAGTTCGTTTTCGAGTTCGGTAAGTGCTTTGCTAACGACGTAACGACCTTTGGGTACAACGGCGTAACATGCTCGGTCCTCTACTGTGAAGTAAAAGACATCGGAGGTGGGGAAGTCCAGTTCACCCTGAGCGTCACGGCCTTTGATATGCATCAAATAGGGTGATGAGGGTGGGGAAGCAGGAAGTAAAGGTGGTTCTAAAACTGCCAGTTGTTTAGCCTCTTCCTGCTCTTGCTGTCTTTGTGTGAAGTAATCTGATATTAGGGAAATGTTAATTGGAATGTAGCCAATAAGTAATATGGGAGCCACGTAACGCAGATAGACATTCCAAGTGAAAGTACCTGTGATATAGGATCTCCAGTAGTTAGAAAAAGAATAATCTGGAAAAGCTTCTAGCAGGAAACGGACAGACTCAGTAACAGGATTGAATACAATGAAAGATAATAAAATGACAGGGAGCAATAAAGCTTCATAACGAGATACACCCCTTAATGTGCAGGGTACTGTATCAATCTTAAAATAGTCATGGTACCTGTTTATCAAGATGATAAGTATATACGTTGTGAATATTTCAGGAATGAAAAACCCTCTTAGCAGTATTCCAAGATAAGGAATAAAGCCTCCGTAAGTATTCACGCGGTCAATTTTTGCATGGTAAGTCGCAGTCCAACCAATACCTTCAACGAGTAAAACAACGCCAAGCAGAAGATAGACGCTGTATAGCGGCTTCTTCAGAAATGACCTGGTTAGTTTTACTGCTTCCATATTACTCCTTAACAAATATATAGACTAATATAATGGTAATTAGTTACTAATTGCACTGATAATTATGTGACTTTTTTGCGATTGATGACCCTGCCTGGGCGCTCTAATTTTGTATCAAGCAATCAGCAACAGATCAGATGCTGATTAAACCAGGAAAAATCACTCTCAAAACAAAAAGTCAAAATGAAAAAGCAATTCACCATCAAAGCCGCTCAAACCGTTAAAAACATCCAACTGTCAGCTGTTAAAAACGAATCAGCCAACATCCTAAACTTTCTGAAAGATACCGAATGCTGCGCTTGGTCGACTTTTCAGGGCCTAGCTCCCAAAGCTAACTTCTCGCTGTAAAAATCGCAAGTTATGCCAACTGCACGCACACTTTACCGCAAAGAGCTCGTGCGCTGTCGGGAGCACTTTGAGCGAGTAGATCTTCGCCGGGAACGGGGATATCTGATGAAATACACAACATTCTCAGCTAATGTAGAGAATATTATGCCCTTCATCTCCCGATCCGAACACGAGAACCTTTTTAAGGAACTTCTGCTGGAGGAGATCTTTACTAGTTTCGATCAGCAATGCCTGACAGCCGGTGATATAGTAACGACGAGTGGACGAAGTGAGTTTCTAGCTAACAATAAAGAACCGTTTATTTATTGTACGTATCATCTAGGCTCTTACCGACTTCTAACAAGTTTACTATTTCGGAAAGGTGTAGACTGCGTGTTGTTAGTTGGTAGTAACATGAATAGTAGCCAGGGTAAAGACCTGGTTGAACATACGGAAGCGCTACGTCGGAAACATGGCCTGACAAACACCTTCCGGCTGGTTGATGCCGGAAGCCCAACGGCGGGGTTAACCTTGCTGCGGGAGATAAAAGCAGGTAAATCCATTATCGCTTATGTTGACGGAAGTGCAGAAACTGGTCCAGAACCAGGTGAAGAAGATAAATTTTTGTCTGTCCGATTCGGAAACCGGCGGGTACTGACCCGAAAAGGGGTAGGCTATCTGTCGCATGCAACTGGAGTACCTATTGTACCGGTAGCTGCTTATCGAAAACCGGACCTGACCAATGTGCTGCACGTATCCAGCCCGATCAGACCGATCCGGAACAGCGATCGTGACATGTATTGCCAGGAAGCCATGCAGCAATTGTATGATAACCTATGGCGTCACGTGCAACGTTACCCGGGTCAATGGGAGGGGTGGAGTTACATTCAGGCTTTTCTTGAGCCTGAAACAGAGGTAAGTTCGCGAGTCGGCGCACAGTGGGAAACCAAGCCGACATTTAACGGCAATCGTTATTCCATATGTGATCTTGAGGAGGCCCCCATCCTCTTCGACAGACGCACCTATCAGGTATATGAGATTACGGACGATTTACGAGACTTACTAGTGAATATCGATACTATTGATTCGGTAGAAAGCCTCGTTGGAACAGAGATGTACAATGAATTATGCGAAATGGAAGTGCTACGTTGAGCGATCAGTTGTAGCAGACATAAAAAAAGGCTTCACTTAATCCGTGAAGCCTTTTTTTATGCTGAAACGTTGTGTGCGTTTACTAGAACATACCCAGAAACTGAGTAGTAAGTAGTAATTTTTTACTATGCTCCGCTGCCTACTTCTATTTCTTCATTCGATTTATTGAAGAATTTGAAATTGACAATACCTAGTGAGCTGTCTTTCACGAGTTTAACCCAAGTCTTATACTTAACGAACCACTGCATTTGTTTTGAGTAAAAACCTTTAGTGTAGTAAGCGTAAAGAAAGGGATGCATAGCAATAGAAATACCACTCTCATTTTGCTTGGTCAGGATGTAATCGAGATTATTCTCAATGACATCGGTGACCAGGACACTCGCTTGGATAGTTCCCGTACCTCCGCAGGTCGGGCAGACCTCGCGGGTAACAATGTTCATTTCTGGGCGAACACGCTGTCGGGTAATCTGCATCAGCCCGAACTTTGTCAGCGGTAAAATCGTAAATTTAGACCGGTCAGTCCGCATCTCATCGCGCATGATGTCCTGGAGAAGTTTTTTGTTCTCCGGCTTTTTCATGTCAATGAAGTCAACCACGATAATACCACCCATGTCCCGTAACCGAAGCTGACGGGCAATTTCTTTCGCAGCTTCCCGATTGACGCTGATGGCTGTTGCTTCCTGATCTTCTTCCGAGTTGGATTTATTGCCGCTGTTAACGTCAATAACGTGCAATGCTTCGGTATGCTCGATGATCAGGTAGCCCCCGCCCGGCAGGCTAACCGATCGGCCAAAGAGCGATTTAAGCTGCTTTTCAAGTCCTATTGCTTCAAAAAGTTTGGCCTTGCCAGTATACAGCTTAACGATCTTCTCTTTTTCGGGGGCAATCGTATGGATGAAGTTTCGAATCTCGTCGAAAGACTCACGGGTATCTACCGTTATACTTTCGAAAGATTCATTGAGCATATCCCGCAGAATGGAAGATGCCCGGTTCATTTCACCCAGAACCCGATCCCGTGGTTTGGCTTCGGACAGATTTCTGATCGCCTGATCCCATTTTTCGAGGGAATGCTGTAAGTCGCGATCAAGCTCCTCAACATCTTTGTCCTGCGCCACGGTGCGAACAATAACCCCGAAATTCTGCGGCTTCAGCGAAGCCATTAGGCGTGTCAACCGTGTACGTTCGGCGCGATCCGTAATTTTCTTCGATAGGTTTACCCCGTCCGAAAAGGGGACCAGCACCAGATAGCGACCCGCAATCGAAATGTCGCACGACAAACGCGGCCCTTTGGTTGAGATGGGTTCTTTCACCACCTGAACCAGAATGGGCATATTCTTTGTCAGTACCTTATCGATTTTCCCGATTTTCTCAATAGGCGGCTCCAGTTTGGAGCCGTTGAGACGCCCGTTCGTTACGCGCTTGGCGATAACGTCCTTAACCAGTTTATTGAGCGAATTTATGTTTGGCCCAAGGTCCTGGTAGTGGAGGAACCCATCTTTTTCGTGGCCAACGTCGACAAAAGCCGCATTTAGGCCCGACGAAAGCTTCTTAACGGTTCCCAAGTAAAGATCGCCAACAGTAAAGCTGCTGTCTAACTCTTCTTCGTGATACTCCAGCAATCTCTTGCTTTGCAAGAGTGCAATCCGATCACCTTTCTGAGTAGAACTGATAATTAATTCATTACTCACAAGATGAATGTACGGTTAGAATGGCTGTATAAACAAAGAAGCCACGTTCGGACTTTTCAGACCGGCACGGGGCTTCTGTAGGCTGAGTGAGCAGTATGAAATGAGGCAGTAGGCAGTTAGCATAGGCAGAACTGCAGGCTGTTCACTGCTAGCTGCATACTACTTTTTCTTATGCCGGTTTTTTCTTAGCCGTTTTTTCCGCTTGTGGGTGGCAATCTTGTGCCGTTTCCGTTTTTTACCGCAAGGCATAATGCAAACAGTGTTTTATGGTTAAAAATAGATGTCGGCCGACCACTCGGCGCGGCCCTTGTTGAAGTTGTTCAATACTGAAACTGAATTTCTTCTGGGTGGCATGCTTTCAGAGAAACCTGTCGGCATGCCGGGTATTACTTCAGCCGGTCTTCGTATTCACGAATGGCAGCTAGAATTTGCGGGTCTTTCTCCCCTTTTTTTACCTGAGCCAGTACTTGTCTGGCCTCGTCACGTTGTCCCGCTTCGGCCAAGCTAATTCCCAGATAAAACTGAGCTTTCCGGCTGGCTGGATTGTTAACCAGAATCTGCCGGAAGCGCTCGATAGCCCGATCGTACTGGTTCGACTGCATCGATAGCATACCCATGTTAAACAGTGCCAGCTCGTTTGTCGGGTCTTGCTGCAACACCTCCCGCAATAGGGCAATACCCTGCATTGGGTTTTCAGTGTTGACGTACGTCATGGCCATATTCGCTTTGGCTGCCAGCAGGTTTGGATTCTTATCCAGAGCTTTCTGGTAAAAATCGCGGGTCTTCTGGCCCAGTGCGGCAGTTTTGGCTGCATCCAACGCGAAGGTATATGCTTCAAAATATACATCACCAGCCCGCAGCAGATTTGTTTCCGAAGGCTGAATAGTGGCTAGTGCTTCCGCATAATAAGCAGCACTATCATAACGGGTAATATCGCGGAAGAAAGAAATCAGTTTTTCGCCGGTAGCTTCTTTCTGGGCAGTAGCTGCAGTTAGAAAAGCTGACCGAAGTGTTACCAGTTTACGTTGTTGCTCGGGCGTAACGACTTCTTCATGAATCGACGAACGATCCGGAGTGCCGGTATTGGCGGCTACCGAAAGCGAATCAGCCGTGGGCGTTTGCGTTGTTCGACCACCCAGTTGCTTGTTTTCATTGCGCACAACAACCCGCGGCAGGCTATAAAGCCCAACCGTCATGGCGGCTGCCAGAATAATTACAACAAGCACGTATTTGTTCATAGGGAGGAGTTACAGCGCAAACGCCGGTAAGGCTAGATGAAACTATTCGGCGGCTACTTTCGCCTTGTCGCTGGTTTTGACCTGTTCAACGAAGACTTTAGCAGGCTTGAAACTTGGAATGAAATGCTCGTCGATTACCATAGCGGTATTCTTCGAAATGTTACGGGCAACTTTTTTCGCTCTCTTCTTATTGATAAAACTGCCGAACCCTCTCACATAAATATTTTCTCCTTCGGCCAGCGAGTCCTTGACCACCGAAAAGAAGGTCTCAAGAGTATTGGTAACCTCTGCCTTATCGATTCCGGTTTTATCGGCGATCTCTGAAATTACGTCTGCTTTCGTCACGACTTCTTAAACTTTAACGATTACTGTGTTGTTGAAAATTCGGGTGCCAAAAATGGGAGCACAAAGGTAGGGGTTTCAGTAGATTTAAAAAACCCAATCGCTTCCTTTTTACGTCCGAAAGTGCATTTTCCTGTTTTATTTTGAATTGGCAATCAGACCTTAACGTTACTGAAACAACGTTTGCGCCCACGCTGGAGCGCTGGTACGAACGGCACAAACGCGACCTTCCCTGGCGCCATACCCGCGATCCCTATCGCATCTGGCTGTCGGAAATAATTCTTCAGCAAACCCGCGTAGTACAGGGTAAACCTTATTACGAACGCTTTGTCGAAAGCTATCCAACCGTAGCCGATATGGCGCGCGCCGATGAGCGCGAACTGTTACGACTATGGCAGGGACTTGGCTATTACTCCCGCGCCCGCAACCTGCATCAGACCGCTCGTTATGTAACGGAGCAGTTAGGCGAGAAGTTTCCTGATACGTATCATGACCTACTCAAAATGAAGGGGATCGGTGCGTATACAGCGGCTGCTATTGCGTCATTTGCCTTTGGTGAGCGGGTGCCTGTCGTAGACGGTAACGTTTACCGGGTGCTTGCCCGAGTGTTCGGTATCGAAGAGGATATTACGACAACGGGGGCTAAAAAAACATTTGCCGCACTCGCGACCCGACTGATCCAAGCAGCCGACGATCCGGCTACGTATAATCAGTCGATTATGGAGTTTGGCGCGATCCAATGTACACCTGTAGCCCCCGATTGCCTGCTTTGCCCGTTGCAACAACAGTGCGCTGCCTACCTGACCGGTCGGCAACACCTGCTGCCGGTAAAAGCAAAAAAAGCGCCCGTTCGA
The DNA here is from genome assembly GCF_013375035.1 of Spirosoma sp. KUDC1026. NCBI lineage: Bacteria > Pseudomonadati > Bacteroidota > Cytophagia > Cytophagales > Cytophagaceae > Spirosoma > Spirosoma sp. KUDC1026. The sequence continues at coordinate 1,195,958 of NZ_CP056032.1, forward strand.
AATCGATACTTTACTTATCTGGTATTTCGTAAAGGGGATCAGATTGCTATGCGTGAGCGGTCTGGTCAGGACATCTGGCAGAACCTGTATGATTTTTACCTGCTTGAAACCGACGAACCCAAGGCTGCGCTGCGCGAGTTGGTACTGTCCGAAGCCGTCCAAAAACTGGTTGAACAAAGTGTTCTGACTGCTCCGCCGGTGGCTGTTACGCAACTGCTGTCGCACCAGCGGATCAACGCCCAGGTCTACTTACTAGATGTGCCCGAGGAGCTGTCTGGGGCATTACCTCCCGGGCTAAGCTGGTATTCATTAGCCGATGCAGAACAGCTTCCCAAACCAGTTTTAATTACCAATTATTTGGTCAGATACGTTGCGTAAGTGGGTTTAATTCAGTAACTTTAAGCAAATAAAAAACCCGCCAAACCCTTTATACAAAACGTAAAAAATAAGCAAATGGCAAGTCTGAATAAAATGACCATCATCGGTAATTTGGGTGCTGATCCTGAGGTACGTTATCTGGATGGTGGTGCTGTCGTGGCAACCTTTAATGTGGCAACGACCGAAAAGTACACCAACCGAAATGGTGAGAAAGTTGAACAGACCGAATGGTTCCGTGTAGAGCTTTGGAACGAACAGGCCAAGGTTGCTGAGAAATACCTGAAGAAAGGAAACTCAGTCTATGTCGAAGGTCGGCTGCGTACCGAACTCTGGACCGATAAAGAAGGCAAAGAGCGAACATCGTTGCGCGTACGCGCCAACACTATGCAACTCCTGGGTTCGCCAAACAGCGACCGGCAGGACGAGCCCGAATACGAAGCACCGCGGGCGCAGGCAGCTCCCCAGGCTGCTCCGGCACGCCAGCAGCCTCAACCACAACGAACTGCAGCACCGGCGCCCCAGCCAGCAGCACCCCGTCAGCAGCCGGCCCGGCGCGAACCCGAGCCAATGCCATTCGACGGGGGTGGCGATGACGATCTACCGTTCTAACTCCCGCAGTGCTCGATTGTTGAACGAGATATAACGTAGATGGACCATAGTGATCCCCTTCCTCGACAGGTGCTTCCAGCTTTAACGGGCTGGAGCACCTATTTTGATTTATACGCCCCCTATACGGCGCTTATTCTGCTGCTCCTTGTGCTGGCCGGTCTGGTTTCAGCCTCGGAAGCAGCTTTCTTTTCGTTATCTCACGACGACCGGATACGCTGCCGCGATAGCGTTCAGGCCAACGAGCAGCAGATTGCTCGTCTGCTGGAGCGCCCAAAACGCCTGCTGGCTTCGCTGGTTATATTTAATAACCTGCTGAATATAAGCGTAGTAGTTATCGTTACGTATCTTACCTGGACCGTTTCTCAAACCGCTTACCAGTCCATCTGGACGCTGCTGGGCGTGGTATTAACGACAACCTTTACTATTGTTCTGTTTGGTGAGATTATCCCCAAAGCCTACGCTAGTCAGAGTAGTTTGAGCGTAGCCCGACGAACAGCTCCTTTGGCTCAAATCGGGTTATTTGTTTTCCGTCCTTTCTCGATGATGCTGGTTAGTCTAAGCAATCAGATCGATAAGAGAATCCAGCGACGTGGCTACAAGCTATCTGTCGAAGAGCTGAGTCATGCGGTAGAGTTAACGGGAGGTAGCTCGTCGGCTGAAGAAAAAGAAATGCTTAAAGGCATTGTCAATTTCAGCAGCCTTACTGCCCGGCAGGTGATGCGGCCCCGCCACGAAATATCGGCCCTATCCAATGAGCTAACCTTTGGTGAATTAATGGCTCAGATAAACGAATCCGGTTATTCGCGCGTGCCGATTTACCACGAATCACTGGATCAGGTAGAGGGAATTCTGTACATCAAAGATCTGCTGCCGCACATCCAGGAGTCGGATGCATTCAACTGGCAATCGCTGTTACGCCCGCCCTATTTCATTCCGGATAACAAGAAGATCGACGATCTGCTGCAGGATTTTCAGAAACGCCGTGTTCATATTGCGATCGTTGTGAATGAGTATGGTGGTACGCGGGGCCTAATCACGCTGGAAGATATAATCGAAGAGATCTTCGGCGACATTAATGACGAATTCGATGAGGAAATTCCCGAAGGCTATCATCGGGAAGACGAGCAAACTGTAGTGTTCGAAGGAAAAACGCCCATCATCGAATTCTGCCGCGTGCTCCATATTGACAACACTACGTTTGAGGCCGTGCAGGGAGAAAGCGAATCGTTAGGTGGGTTGCTGCTGGCTCTGTTCAACCGATTGCCAAGAGCGGAGGAAAAAATCAGCTACGCGAACTTTACCTTCGAGATTCTCTCCGCCGACGACAAACGGATTCACGAGGTGCGCGTGACCAAAAATCAGGATGTACCCGTGGAGAAGTAGTTTTCTCCCAAGTAGAAAATCAGTCATCAGACCCAGAGACCTTTTCCCTGATTATACTCTTTGCCCATTTTTTGAATATCCCGGATCGAGTACGTCAAAAAGCCCCGCTTTTGCAGTAACCGCAACTGCCGCTTCTCAATCCAGGACAACCGGCCATCAACCAGAACACCAAAAATGATAAGCCGTTCCAGACTCTGGCGGGCATGGGGCGATACATGAGCGATCTTGTTGATAAACTCACCCGTCAACTGATTGTTAATGCGCAGATCAAAACGATCTACCAATGTCTCCGTCAGCAAATAATGAGCGTAATTGTACTGACGCTTCAGAATGGCCACGTACTGTAAGGCTTCCAGAATAAGGGGACGAAATTCAGTATCTTTTCCCCACTCATCGTGAAGTTCATTGACAAATTCGCGAATCGTAGCCGGAGCCATTACCCGTACCTGCGCTTCGTGCAGTACCTGCCAGGAAGCATACGAATTCCAGAGAGCGAAGATTGGCATACCGAGCAGATCTGTGAACTGACGTAACACATACCGGCCAAGGAAACGACGGAACAGAAATTTTACCAGAAACTGACTCAGGAAAGCTTTTACTTGGTTGAGCAGGAAGAAGATTGTTAGCCCCCATCGTGGCATGTTCAGGTAGGGATCGATACCAAAACGAAAGACTCCCTGATTAGCTTTTTCAAGAGCCGCGTCGGCCAGCGCCCGCAAATGACGATCATACTGCGCGTCGTGGGCACGGGGAAACTGGCAGACGTGCATGATCGTTTTTACACCCAGCAGATTGAGACCGATAAGCAGGTGAATTTCGATATAGACGATCAGAACGCCATATATAATCGTAACCAGCGGCAGCTGAAACGTAGTGTCGAACAGGGTTAATGGTGTACTCTGGAAAAAATCCGGCCAGTTATACTGGGGAATATAAATTAACAGCACCCCAAGGACCCCTACCAGTGCAGCCAGACTAAGTGTTAATACCTTCGTCCGCTGGATAAGGCGGGTCTCGACGGGGTTCAGTACGTATGGTTCATCTGTAGGGTGAGCCGTTTCAAGCGCCCGCCTTAAATACCGCAAAGCCAGATGATCGAGCGGACCGACGCCATTTTTTGGAGGCCTTGTAGACATAATCCTTATTAACAGTGGAATTATTTCTACAACTACAAATTTGAACCGGTTGTTAACAAAAAGATAAAAACCGTTAGGCAGAAAACAGGACCATTCAGTAACCTTATGATTTTGTTAAACCAGTCCTCAGAAGAGAGATTTTAACAAGTTTTAAGAATTGCTGAATAGACTTTTCCAGATTTTATTGAGCTTTACTGCAAAGCAGAACGTTTAGAGTATATGAAAACACTCCTAGTATATGCAGCAATGGGTCTGCTGGCAACAGGGGCGGTGGCACAACCATCCCAGTGGTATCTCTCGGATAAATCGGATAAGTCGGCCGGGATCAGTGTCGAAAAGACATACCGCGAACTGTTGAAAAATCGTAAGCCAACGCCGGTTGTGGTGGCGGTTATCGATGGTGGAATTGATACGACGCACGAAGACCTGCGCCGGGTACTTTGGGTAAACCCAAAAGAAATTCCGGGCAATGGAATTGATGATGATAAGAACGGGTATGTCGATGATATCCACGGCTGGAACTTCATCGGCGGCAAAGATGGACGTAATGTAAGCTACGAAACGGCCGAAGTAACTCGCCTGTACGCTAAGCTAAAGCCTAAATACGAAGGAAAAACCCGCACGGGGCTCAAACCTGACGAACAGAAGGAGTTTGATCTTTACAAAAAGACAAAAGCTGAAGTCGAGAAAAATCAGGCCCAGTACAAGGCGCAGTACCAGGGAATAAGTCAATTTTATATGCAGTTCGGGGGGGCTGTGAACGCGATCAAAAGCGCATATAACCTTAAAACGCTGGATACGACGGCCCTACGGAACATCGCTGATACGACCACAAACGAAATGCTGAAAGGGCCGGTCAGTGCGATTCGGCGGTTCATGCAGCAGCAGGAAGTCGCCAATACTGACGACGTAATCAGCGAACTCGAAAAGGCCAACGAGCAACTCAAAGGCCGGGCTGAATATAACTACAACCCGGAATTTGACAGTCGGGCTATTGTGGGTGATAACCCGGAAGACATGACCGAAAAGTACTACGGCAACCCCGACATTGCCGGGCCTCGCCCTGATCACGGAACTCACGTAGCCGGAATTATTGGAGCTGATCGGACGAATGAACTAGGTGTCAAGGGTATTGCCGACGCGGTTCAGATCATGGGCGTCCGGGCCGTGCCCGACGGTGACGAGCGCGATAAGGACATTGCCAATGCCATTCGCTACGCTGTTGATAACGGCGCGCAGATTATCAATATGAGCTTTGGTAAAGACTACTCGCCAAACCGCAAAGTGGTTGAAGATGCTGAACGCTATGCACTGTCGAAAGGCGTATTGATGGTACACGCTGCTGGTAACGACGGCAAAGATATCGACACGGCTGCCAACTACCCAGCTCCTCGGTTTTTGGATGGGAAAGACATTCCAAACGTAATTACGGTAGGGGCCAGCGCTGAGAGCACCGGTGATGATCTGGTCGCCAGTTTCTCGAATTACGGTAAAAAATCGGTCGATGTTTTTGCGCCAGGCCGGGCTATTTATTCAACTGTTCCCGGTAGTAAATACGAGAACAACGATGGCACCAGCATGGCCTCGCCGGTTGTAGCGGGTGTTGCTGCCGTGCTCAAATCGTACTTTCCAAAACTGACCTACGCTGACATCAAGCGGATTATTGAACAGTCGGCAACGCCTTACGCGATCAAAGTGCATAAGCCAGAATCGACGGATACGGTAGATTTCAAAGGGCTGTCTAAAACGGGTGGTGTTGTTAATCTGTACGAAGCGGTCAAACTAGCTATTGCGCAGGAAGACGCTACTAAGGGCAAATAAGACACAAGGGTCTGCTCATAAAAGCAACAGCCCGCTACCTGAAGGTAGCGGGCTGTTGCCATTTTGGGGTAGGGCAACTATTGCTTCTTAATTCGTTTAACCCAGATTGATTGAGACGCCTGGTCATTGATAACAACCAGGAAGGTGCCGCCGGGTAGATCGCCAATATCCAGGTCAACCGAATAGTCGACACCGTTACGTTGTAGGGGCGCCGTTCGAACCGTAACTCCCCGTAAATCGGTCAGGCGGACAATAGGTGTGGACGAGAGCATAGGCATATTCATCAACGAGACTGTAATCTGATGCGTTGCCGGGATTGGGTAAACGCTCAGCGTTCGCTCCTGAACGGTAGGCTCCGCTGCCAGAATCGTTACGTAGGTCTCGTCCGAAATCAGCTCACCGCAGCCATTAACGCTGCCCCTGACGGAGTAGCGACCCGACTGAACAACAGTAAGGCTCGTGCTGGTAGCGTCGGTAATGGATACACCGTTTAGAAGCCACTGAATATTGCTACGAGCGCTGGTTGTTAACGTCAGGCCACTGGTTGTAATTATTGGCATGATAGGCGTCTGAACCACTACGGCAACGGTTGACGAACGAACCGGTGGACACCCATTCGCAATCTGGACCGCATAACTGCCCGCCGTCGCAGTCGACAAGGTGCTGCTGGTTGCTCCCGAAATAGCTTGTGCGTCACGGTACCATTGGTACGAATAACTAGTACCCAAACCTGCCTGTAGTATCAAGCTGGAACCCTGACAAATGCTGGTCGATCCATTAGCAGTCAGTGTAGCGACAGGAGTCGTACCGGAAGTTGCCGGAACAGCTACCCGTTGTGGCCCCGCGCAGTCTAGTGCCCGTACCCGCATATCATAGAAATAGTACCAGGCCGTTTTTAGCGTGTCCATGGTTGTACCATTATCATATAGTGAGCCTTTTACTGAAACCAGCGGGGTTCCATTCTGCGCGGTCAGTTGGAATGGAAAACCCGTAACGCCTACGTTGCTCCGGAAAATGGATGCACCGTCGGCATAGCTGATGGCTATTTTGTAATCACCCGTTGCCGGAATGCGGAGGTTCAACGGGTACACGGCTCCCGGATCATTTGGATCATCGACCAACTGCCCATTGCTGACCGCAGTCAGACTTTGGCTGCGCGTTGGTTGCACATCCAGCGTGACACTCGAAACAACCGTATTGTCGTATTTCTGAACGGTGAAGGTGAGCTTTCCGGCTGCCGCAATGTAGAGACGAGCGCTTTCGATCAGGAGCGGAACTTGGGTTGATACTAGGGGAGCGGGCCCAAAATTACCGGCATACGAACCGCCCCCGAAGGCGCTTTTGCTGACTGGTCCGACCATGCCCGAAAAATCATTTAGCCCTGCGTACAGTTGCCCGCCGGCAGGTAAGGTTCGGAGTGTTTGCTGGTTACCGGCTGCGAGCAGATTGCCGCCTGTGGGCGCATCGTACCAGTAGGCCACTCCACTACCTGCATTACGTAACGAAAGGGTATCGCTGCCGCAACGCATGGCCGAAAAAATTCCGCCTGTTGACGCCAATGCGGCAGATCTGGTTTCGGCAAGGGTGTTATTCGTGGCGTTGAGGTCGTTTGGTAAGCTGGTCGTAATCGCGAATTGATACGTTTGGCCCGCCTGCAGAACAGTGCCGGTTGGCAGGGCCAGCGATAGCGTGGTTTCCCGGAAAGCCGCGATACTAGGCACCGTACCCGTCAGCGTAGCAACGGAAGCGCTGTTGGCATCGGTAATGGTAACGGATACCGGTACGTTCGTCTGCGTAGCAGCGCCATAGTTACGCACACGCACGGTGACAAACTGCCCCGGCTGACTACAGAAATTGGCTTCCGGTGATACCAGCGCTGTAGTACCCACATCGTTTGTGGTTTGAATGACGTTGAGCACATAATCCTGTGTCTCGCCGTTCGCATACGTACCACAACTGGTAACGTTTGCTGCATTGTCAGTTTCAGTCGCTACAATGCGGAAACGAAGAATCTGACCCGGCTGAACTGTCGTCGGGACGGTAATTGTCGCGGTGAATTGGCTCGAATTCGTCAGCACTGTCGACGTGGCTACGGTTTCGCCAGCGTCGTCAAAGCTGCCGTTCTGATTCCAATCGATAAAGGCTTTGATAGCTGCGTTCTTCGTTGCGCCACAGGTGCCCAGCGAAACTATCAGCGGTATCTGTTGCCTAGCCTGAACGGACGTAGTAACACCCGAAAAATCGGTGTAAGCCGTGCAGCCTGTAGCGCCCGCCTGATCGATTGTATTGAACTGAACGCGGCTAATTTTGGTGTCGGCCGTTGAAGTAGCTCGTGATACGCAGGACGCCGTACCCCCAATGCCACTGAGTAACAGCGCATAATCCTGCTTAGCTCCGCTTAACGTGCCTTTATGCGTAACGGTCAGCGTGTATGTTTTGCCTGGAATTGGATTGGCAACGAGCACCTGTTCAATATTATCTCGAACGTTATCCCCTCGTGTAGCAGAATTGGCGGGATTGGCAGGGTCCAGCACCCAGGGCTGCGTTGTCGTAGTGCCGTCACTGACACGCAGGTCAAGATCGTTGACCAGCCGTGGTGTGCGCTCGTTAAGGGCGTTCGTGGCGGTGCCAGCGGGGTCGGTCCAGCAAATTGAGGCCATTAGCGGCCCCCGACCCGAAGCGACTACCGTCAACGAATAGGTTTCGCCCTGGTTGATGGTGCGTTCGTTGAGTAAGTAATTCTTGTTCGTATTAAGAATAACCTGTCCGGCCCGCTCGGTATTCATAAGCCCCCAGCCAAAGCGATAATCCGGTCCGGGCGACGTACCTGCTTCGTCGGCCGTGTGCAGAATTAAGCCCCGCAGCGTTGACGAACGCATGAACGAACCGTTATTACGCTGGCTGTATAGCTCCTGTAACAGTAATGCCGAACCAGCTACGGTTGGCGACGACATAGATGTACCATCGTAAGCCGCATAGGCACTGTCATTCGTGGAGATTGACGACAGAACACCAACGCCTATGCCTGCAATGTCTGGTTTGATGCGGCCATCGTCAGTAGGCCCCCAGCTACTGAAGCCGCCAAGAACAACGTCGGCCGGTTGGTTATAGCCATACGGTAAGATACTGGCGGCTGCTACCGACAGAATATTTTTGGCCGTTCCGTATGTGCCAACCTGGTCGTAACCGTTCTGGTTGGCACGGGGTACTGTACTGATTACATCAGATGAGCTAAGGTAGTAAGGCTGTCCAGCCGTCGGGCCGTTTGAGCCGTGGTTATTTCCTGCTGACTTAACGATCAGATAGTAAGGGGCGTTTTGGGCTATCTGATCCCAGCTTCGGGCCGTTGAGTTATAAACCCCGAACTTATAATCTTCAGTCTTACTAACCGTGGTGTCGCCCCACCATTCCCATTTGGTCGTTGTCTTCCGATCACTGTTATAGATCCAGCCAGCCTGCGAACCATAGGAGTGATTGGAAACTAATAAATTAGGTGCAGCCGATGTCATCTCTGTAGCATCGTTTTCAAAATCATAGGCTCGTAAATTGGTACCAAAGGCCATACCCCGTACCTGCGGATTGACGCCGGCTGCCATGATGATGCCCGATACGTGTGTGGAATGTTCACTAAGTGCAGTGGCATTATCTACTTGCGTTATGCGGCTTCCAGTACCTGTTGGCGCTTTGAACTCAACGTGCGTGCTGCGTACCTTGCCCCCGTCCCAGATCGCAATTTTGTTGGAGAGCGTACTGCCTGACAATGATACGCCCAGACTGCCGCCCGAATACAAGGATGAGGTTCGCAGGCTCTGGCCCGCTTGTGTTGCACTGTAGGTAGTATTATAAAGGAGTTCGCCCGTTTCGCTAATACCGCTCAGGATGACTACCGTACCGTCGGATCGGCGCTGTTGGAGGGGACGACCCAGTTTCTGGGCCACATTAAGGGCTCGCTGGTAGTTTTCTGCCCGATCGGCCGTAATGATCCGCTGAATTTCAAGCTGTTTGGCCTGTTGCTGCGCCGTGTACTGAGGAAGTGGCTGACCGCTGCTGTAGAAAGAGATAAGAAGGAATACACTCGCCAGGGGCAGGCTATTCCGTAACCGTAAAAAATGACGCATACAGAAAAGAAAAGTCAGTCGATATACCTTGATTGTGCAGTACAAATAATACGACTAGAACGCTGATTTCGTTGCGGTAGCATAGGGCGGTAACCGAATTAATTTGCTGTTAATCTGCAAGTCATGGCCTGACAAGCCAGTGTAACAAAAATGTGGTTTAAGCGGATGCAGGAACAGCTCGATTAAACCAATGGCTGATAGATGCATCAAAAATTGCAGACGCGGCCCGGTAACAAAAAAATAGGAGAACGACCGGGAAAAGTCCGCCAATCTTACGTTACTTCGCAGATAGTCAATTACATTAATTTCTGAATGATCGGTATTATCATGGGTAGCCTGTCGGACCGTAAGGTCATGCAGGAAGCGGCCAGCGTTCTGACCACGCTTGGGGTCGCCTGGGAAATGGACATTGTATCGGCGCATCGGACGCCCGAAAAAATGGTCGACTACGCAAAGTCAGCCCGCGACCGGGGGCTTAAAGTTATTATTGCCGGGGCCGGTGGGGCTGCTCACCTGCCAGGTATGGTAGCCTCACTCACTACGTTGCCCGTTATTGGTGTTCCCGTCAAATCCAGTAACTCCATCGATGGCTGGGATTCTGTATTGTCTATCCTGCAGATGCCCGCGGGCGTTCCGGTAGCAACAATGGCGCTGGATGGTGCCCGTAACGCAGGCATTCTGGCCGCGCAGATCGTTGGTGCATTCGACGAACGAGTAGCACAGAACCTGGCTACGTTCAAAGAAGAACTGAAGGAAAAAGTAGCCGATATGAGCCGTCAACTTATTACGCCCTGAGCGGATAACAACGTATTATGGAAACCGATAAAGAAACAACAAACTCACGCCCTAATAACAACTCCAGCATTCCCGCTCTGACCCTCGTGGTGCTGGTCGGCATTATCGTTGCGCTGCTGTATGTGGGATATGATTACATCTCCGACGACACGAACGGATCTGACGAACTGACGAACGTAGCACTAGATACGACGACGCAGCAGGCGCTGGTACAGGAAGATCCAGAAATGCTGATGGCCCCCCAGGAAACGGATACCTCGTCGCAGCCCGCACCCGTCGATCTGTCGCAGGCTGAACCCCCTGCCGACGTGCCGGTAGCCGACGCTACAGCCGAAGAGGTGGCCGCGGCTAACCGGGAAACGACTAATAAGCCCGTAGCCGAAAAGCCGGTAGCCAGTGCGCCCAAAGAAGAAAAGAAAGCATCCGTAGCGAAAGCCGAGCCGCCGAAAGTTGAGAAGAAGGTCGAGAAGCCCGCTGCCGCAACGAAGGAGGAGAAAAAAGAAGAGCGGCCCGTCGAGAAAGTAGCTGTGAAGCCGGGTGGTGTAACGCGTCCGTATACCATTGGTAACGGTGAAACGTTCTACGGGGTTGCCAACCGGTATAACATGAAACTCAGTACGCTGAAAGAACTCAATCCGGGGGTATCGGAGTCGGATGTAAAGGCGGGTGTGACCAAACTGAACGTAAAAGTGATGGCGGTTCATACGGTTGGACCGGGTGACGTTCTACGTGTTGTGGCGCAGAAATACGGCGTCAGCAAAGAAGCCATTATGCGGGCCAACAAGAAAAGTAAAGACATCGCCACCCGTGGCGAAAAGTTAATTATCCCGTATCCGGAGAAGAAATAAACAAGGAGGAGAGGGAGGAAGGAGGAAAGGATTTTTGAAGACATTCGCTTCATTTTTCCTTTCCTCCTTCTTCCCTCTCCTCCTTGTTCCTATTTTTTCTCATACACCAACCCCACCGTGAATCGTAGGTCGTTGTTCAGGCGGCCTGGAACAACGAGGCTCTCGTAGGCATTGGCCAATGTAGAGCGGAGGCTGACGAGTGTCGTTAACTTGATTTGCAGGCTGACACTAGCGTTCCAGCGGATGTTATATTGCCCCAGGGCGGGCTGATAAAAGGCCGTGTGCGTCACTTTGAACCGATCGGCTCCGAATGTGTATTCGCCGTAGAGCCGGGCCGAGTTTCGGATGATATTGATGTCATTCAACTCAACGAAATCGGTGAACTCCTGCACCAGTACGTTGGTGACCGAGATGTACACACGTTTCTTGTCCACCAGTTTATAACCCACTCCCCCCGCTACGGTCCAGCGTCGGTCGATCTGCCGGAGGTTACTCCGTTCGAAGGAGCCAAAAGCCAGATAATAGAGCCGGTTGGCGTACCGGTACGTCGTCCGGAAATCACCGAACCATTCGCGTTCAGCCAGTACACGGCTCTGCTCGCCATACACAAACGACGGGTTACTGGAAATCTTGAAGTAGTTACTCAACTCGTAATCGGTGGCGCCGGCCAACTGCAGCAGTGTCCGGTTGACATTACCGCTGGTAATGGTACCGTCGGCGGAGAAGCGGTACCGTACGGTATGGACTCGATCCGGCTGAGCTGGTTTCTTTGCGGCAATAGAATCGGCGATCTGTCTGGCTCTCGTTGAGTCTTTATTGACCTTAATCGAGTCTGTCAGGATGGGCTCTTTGGTAGAGGGCCGTAGAGGGTCAGCCTGCTCGACAATCTGCCCGAAGACGGGGGTAATCAGGAAAAGAAAGCACAACGGAATGAGTAGGGACCAGTATTTTTTCACTAGTAAACAGGATGGTAAGGCCGCAACTTAGGAAAAAACTATAGATTTGACTGCCGACCAGCCCGGTAATTTAGGCTGTTCATCTTCTCTCAACTTGTGTCGTGTTCAGAAGCTGGTTGAATTAATCGCTTTGGCCGCTAAGCGCGTCTTTTAGCTGCCAACTGCGTTACTTTTCTCGCCCGTAGTATGGCTACGTCTTCGAAAAGTGCCTGCTTCGGCGGTCCGATTGTTGACAACAAAAATTCACTACTTTTCGGCCTAAATCGCTAACTCAAACAGCTTCTTATGATTCGCTGGGGTATTCTGGGGCCGGGCCATATCGCCCATAAATTCGCAAAAGACTTACTAACAGTACCCGACGCTACGTTGTACGCCGTCGCTTCCTCCGATCAGCAGCGGGCGGATGAGTTCGCTGGTCAGTATGCTATCCCCCATTCGTTTGGCCGGTATGAGGATCTGCTGACGCTGCCGGAGCTGGATGTCGTCTATGTGGCTACACGCCATATTCGGCATCACGACGATGCCGTTATGCTGCTTAACGGGGGCAAGGCCGTATTGGGTGAAAAACCGTTTGCCATGAATCTGGCGCAGGTGCAGCATATGGTCGATACGGCGCGTTCGAAACGGGTGTTTCTGATGGAGGCCCTCTGGAGTCGGTTCATGCCGACATTACTGAAAGCGCGCGAACTGGTTGAATCAGGCGCGATTGGTCAGGTTACAGGCGTCCGGGCCGATTTCGGTTTCAAAGCAATGTTCGACCCCGAAGGGCGTCTATTCGATAAAAAACTGGGTGGTGGGGCTCTACTGGATATCGGTATCTACCCCCTGTTCTGGTCTTATTTTATTTTGGGAATGCCGCAGTCGATTAAGGCTACCGCTACGTTCGGATCGACGGGCGTCGATGAGCAGGTTGGTATTATTATGACGTATGCCGACGGAGAAATGGCCATACTAGACAGTACGTTACGAGCCAAGACGCCCTGCGAAGCCTTTGTATACGGTACCGAAGGTTTGATCAAGGTGCATGGCCGCTGGCACGAAAGCACCAGCCTGACCGTCGAACGAATCGGCGAGGAACCCGAAACTCATACGTTTGAGCGGGCGACCTTTGGCTACAACTTCGAAGCGAAACACGTTATGGACTGCCTGACCAACGGTCAGACCGAAAGCCCGCTCTGGTCGCTAACCGACAGCCTGAATCTGATGACTTTACTGGATCAGGTGCGCGCCGAAGCGGGGATAGAATATTAGGGGGGAAGGAGGAAGGGGAAGAAGGAGGAAAGGGATTGCTGACGCTCGCTTTTCCTCTACTCCCTTTCTTCCCCCTCGTCCCTTTCCTCCCTTTCCTCCTTTTCTTTACCTTTGCCCCATGACTGACCGTTATACCCAGCGCGGAGTTTCCGCCAGTAAAGAAGACGTTCACAACGCCATTGCCCAACTCGATAAGGGCCTGTTTCCAAAAGCTTTCTGCAAAATCGTACCGGATACGCTCGCTGGTGACCCCGATTTCTGTACGATCATGCACGCCGACGGAGCCGGAACGAAATCATCGCTGGCGTACCTCTACTGGCGCGAAACGGGCGACCTGAGTGTGTGGCGGGGAATTGCGCAGGATGCTATCGTGATGAATACCGATGATCTGATCTGTGTAGGCGCTACCGGACCCATGCTCTTGTCGTCGACAATCGGTCGGAACAAGAATCTGATTTCGGGTGAAGTTATCAGCGAAATTATTGGTGGTACCGAAGAGGTACTGCAGATGCTGCGCGACCACGGCGTCGAGATTTACAGCACCGGTGGCGAAACGGCCGATGTGGGCGATCTGGTACGTACCGTCATTGTTGATAGTACGGTGATTGCCCGGATGCGTCGTGATCAGGTAATCAGTAACGATCGGATTCAGGCGGGTGACGTTATCGTTGGGCTGGCTTCCTTTGGGCAGGCTACTTACGAAACACAGTACAACGGTGGAATGGGCAGCAACGGCCTGACCTCGGCCCGGCATGACGTATTAGGGCATTACCTGGCTGGCAAATATCCCGAGAGTTTCGATCCGGCAGTTGACCAGTCGTTGGTCTACAGCGGCTCAAAAGCCCTAACCGACCTGGTTGAGTCGACTGGCCTGACCGTTGGCCAGCTTATTCTCTCGCCAACGCGTACCTACGCGCCCGTTGCCAAAGTATTGCTGGAAGAGCTACGACCGCAGATTCACGGAATGGTCCATTGCTCGGGCGGGGCGCAAACAAAAGTGCTTCACTTTGTTGATAATGTGCATGTTGTCAAAAATAATCTGTTCCCCGTTCCACCCCTGTTTCAGCTGATTCAGGAGGAGAGCGGTACGAGCTGGCAGGAGATGTATAAAGTCTTCAACATGGGGCATCGGCTGGAAGTATACCTTTCCGAAACCTATGCCCAGCGCGTTATTGACATCGCAAACTCGTTTGGTATTGATGCTCAGATCATTGGTCACGTAGAAGCCTATGAGGGTAAGCGAGTAACTATAGAAGCTGAAACGGGCACATTTATCTACTAAATAGTGGTATAAGTAGGTATAAATGAATAGTTTGCGACGGATTTGTACCATCGTAACACACACTATTCATGTTTATTCGTTTCCTGACTGCCATGCTGGGCTTCCTGGCTGTTGGCGTTCGTTTGTATGCTCAGACGACTTACTTCGAACAGAACTTCTCTGCAGGCGGTACTCCCGCATCCTACGTTAGCAGCACGCCCAACAATTCGCAGGTCAATGGCCTGTCCGGACTGAATGCTACCATTACAAACAACGCTGTTCAGTTTAGCCGCCCGACCGACGCCAGTACGGGCTACATCTCCCGGTCGTCGAACTTTGCGGGAACACCCACCTCGTTGCACGTTCAGTTTAGTTTCGAAGTGATTTCGAGCGATCCGTCGGTGACGGGTACGAGTGCGGTCATGTTCTATGTAGGTAGTAATTTTAGTTCTGGCCCAACCAACCCAAACAACGGCGACACGTATGCCCGATTAGGGATTGCGCTGGCGTCAACGGGCTCGGGACAGTTTCAGGTGCGTACCGTGCCCAGCGGTGGGGGGGGACTGGTCAGCGCGTCATTTTCCGGAAAGCATACCATTACGTTTGCCATGAACAATTCAGGGGCTGCGCTCAAATACGTATCGCCCACCGGTGTTATGGAATCCCTGCCCGACGATACGTATGACATCTGGGTAGGTACGACGAAATTTGCCAACGACCAGGCCGTACTAACTGCTAATCAGACGATCAATAATTTCAAATTTCGGCTCAATGATGGCGTTGGTGTCATGCAGATCGGTACTATTATCATGCGCGACATCAGCGGTTCGCTACCTGTCTCTCTGCTTTCATTTACGGCAAAACCAGAAGCGAGCCAGGTACAGTTAGCCTGGAGTACTACGTCGGAACAAAACGCCGATCGGTTCATTATCGAACGGAGCCGCGATCTGACCGAGTACATTCCCCTTGGTGAAGTGGCGGCAAACGGAACAACCTCGACCCGGCAGAATTATGGCCTGATTGATACCCATCCAGTGCCGGGCGTAAACTATTATCGCCTTACACAAATCGACTTTGACGGAACGGCCTATGCGTACAAACCCATCGCTGCCATCGTCCGGCCCAACGACCTGGGGTTGATGGTCTATCCGCAACCAGCCAGCCCCGACCGGATTCATGCCCAATTCTGGAATGTCGAAGAAGCTCAGATACGTTTGTTGATGCATACTGGGCAGGTCGTTTCCGGTAAACTGGAGCAGACAAACGATGGGGGTATTGATTTTATACCCGCACAGCCGTTACGACCTGGTCTATACTTGCTGGAAATAATAGCGCCCAACGGGCAGAAACGCACGCAGAAAGTGTTCGTTCCCTAAAGCTTGAACCGGAATTAATCATTTTGTCGCTAACGTTGTCTAAACAGTGAGCGCTAAAAAAGCGACTTACGGCAACAAATGAGATATTTACTAATTGCTGCCCTGACTCTGTGCTGGATGATTGTCGGTACGGACAGTCAGGCGCAGCTCCGGCAGGGCTACACGCTGGGAGACGTCGTAGTCAATTTCAGCCTGAAGAATGTGGATGGGAAATCCGTTTCGCTGGGCGATTTTCGGAGCCAGCGGGGCGTCATTATTGTCTTCACGAGTAATCATTGTCCGTTCTCGAATGCGTATGAGGAGCGGCTGATGGCCCTGAACCAGAAGTTTGTTCAACAGGGGTTTTCAGTAGTAGCCATTATGTCCAGCGATCAGACGGCTTATGCCGACGATACATTTGAGCAGATGAAAGAACGGGCAAAAGCGAAAAATTATAGTTTCCCTTACCTGCTGGACGATACACAGACCGTAGCGCGTGCGTTTGGGGCCAGTCGTACCCCGCAGGTTTTTGTGCTGAATCAGGCAAACGGGCAGTTCGTTCTCGAATATACAGGAGCGATTGATGACAACCCGCAGGACCAGGCGGAGGTGCAGCGTCAGTATGTCGACGAGGCTGTCAGTAATTTGCTGGCCGGCCGACCGGTGCAGTCGCCTATTACCAAGCCCGTTGGTTGCGCCATCAAGTGGAAGCAGTAGAACTACCAGGAGTTGGCACAGCATTTGTCCAAGTAGAAGCAGAACTAAACTACACAAGCGCTATGAAAAAGACACAACTCGCTTTAGGACAACTCCGGAATTTTGGTGGTACGATGATGCTGGTAGCCTCGCTGGCACTTTTGCAGGCTTGTAGCTCAGACAACAAAAATGAGTCGCGTACCGAAGATGCTATGGAGCAGACGGGTGATGCCATGAAAGCCGATGCTAAAGATGCTACAGCTGAAGCGCGTGAAGATATGAGAGAAGCTGGCGATAAAGCCGAAGCAAAAGCAGACGAAGTTGGTGACGATTTCGAGCGGGAGCGCAAAGAGGCTGTCTCTGAAATGAAGGAGCAAAAAGATAAGCTGGACGCTAAAATCGATGATTTGCAGGCTGATATAAAACGTCAGGGTGCCAAAGCGAAAGCTGAATCGAAAGAGGAACTGGCTGAACTGGAGCAGGATCGGAAAGAACTGGGCAACGACATCGACAAAGCGCAGAACGCATCGGCTGCGGCCTGGAAAGATATTAAAGCTGGTTTTAAAAAGGCAGGCCGTAACATTGGCAATGCTTTTGACAAAGCAGGTGATAAACTTGATAACAACTAATATCCGGCTCATAGTAGCTGGCTAGATAGTAGCATATAACAAACGCCGACCTTAAACTAGGGTCGGCGTTTGTGCGTTACAGGTGTGGCTGGTTCTCCCCAACTTTGTTGATTATTGGTTAAAGAATTATGGACAAGATGGCGTGTGAAATATATTCTGCTCACGTAGCTAAAAATTTTTTCGTGCACTGGATCGGATGAGTATCGTAACAGTGACCGCTTTTCGGTACGCGGTAGGCGCTCGTTTCCGGGCTTTCGCAAATATGGGGCGCTGGCTACGTCAGCCAGCTCAGGTACCCGCATTGCAGTTTGGAAAGCTGATGGGCAGCGGACATAGTTTCGGGTTGGTACCCGACTGGTCGACTTACGTTTTTCTGGGCGTCTGGCCTGATTTAAACACAGCGCAGCAATTCAGCCAGTCAGCGTTGTTTCAGCAATTACAGACGGGGACAGAATCGGTCAGTACGTTGTATCTGACACCGCAGCGCTCCCACGGTTTATGGAGCGGACAGAATCCATTTCATGACGAGAATGGAACTTCCCTGCCCGTGAGCCCAAACTTACCAGTTGCCGTATTGACCCGCGCGACGATCCGGCTCCGCGCCTTACCCGACTTCTGGCGTCACGTACCACAGGCCCGTCAGCGTTTGCAGCAGCAGGGTAATCAGCTCTTGTTTGGGATTGGTGTGGGTGAAGTACCCATCGTGCAGCAGTGTACCATCAGCGTCTGGCGCAGCCCGGCGGCTGTTGATCAATACGCCTATCGACAGAGTGGACATAAAGAGATTGTTCGACTGACCCGGCAGCGAAATTGGTACACCGAAGAATTGTTTGCTCGTTTCGGTGTAGTGGGTGCTGAAGGCGAATTATTTACTGAAATTGCCAATCAGTTGACGGACAATCAGTCGTGACCACAAAAAAGCCTATTTTGTATCGTTATTCAGAACAATTTCGCTTGTATTACAGCCAAGTAAATTGTTATTTTGCGGGCTAAATTGTACGTAAAAAGCGAAATGTCTGTCATTAACAAGATCAGAGAACGTTCAGGGTTGGCCGTAGGCATTATCGCCGTCAGCTTGCTCCTGTTCATCGTGGGTGGTGATTTGCTCGGCGGCCGGAGTACGCTGTTCGGGGGAAACCAGCAGGAGGTTGGCGAAATTGCCGGCCAAACCATTGACTATCCAGAGTTTAATGCGAAAGTAGATCAGCTGCGGGCGCAGTTTGAACAGCAAGCTGGGCGGGCTCCCGCCGAGCAGGATCTGGCCCAGATCCGCGAACAGGCCTGGAATCAGTTCATCTTTGAAATTGCTTACCAGAAGCAGTTCGATAAACTCGGTCTGAAAGTATCGCCCGAAGAACTGGTGGATATGGTACAGGGGAACAACATCAGTCCTTCTGTTCGGCAGGCATTTACGAACCCAGAAACGGGCGTATTTGACAAGTCAACCATTATCAACTACCTGAAAGGGCTGAAAAACCTGCCGCCACAGCAGCAGGCTGCCTGGGCCAGCTTTGAGCAGAACCTGAGCTCTGACCGTCTCCGCGAAAAATATGAAGGTCTGATGCGTCTGTCGGTTTTCGCTACAACGGCTGAAGCGCAGAAAGAGTATCAGGCGCAGAATACAAAGGCCAACGTTAAATTCCTCTACGTTCCTTTTTACGCGGTCAACGATACGGCCATTAAAGTAACGGATTCGCAACTGAAGGACTACCTGGACAAACATAAGGAAGATTACCCCGGCGCCAACAGCCGCAGTATTCAGTACGTTACGTTCTCGATTGCTCCATCGAAAGAAGACAGCGCTACGCTGTACAACGACATTAAATCACTGGCTCGTGGTCTGGGTGCTGCTAAAAACGACTCGACCTTTGCGCAGCAGAACAGTGATGTTCGCGTACCCCTTTACCTGACAGCCGGTGAGATGCCAGAGCAACTGCGGGCGGCTATCCCAACCTTCGCGCCGGGTGGTATTTACGGTCCCTTCCGGGAAGGCAATACGTATTTTATCTACAAATACGGCGGTACGAAAAAAGATACCAGCTTCACCGCACGGGCCAGCCATATCCTAATCAGCACCCAGCGTGCGCAGGGGGATTCGGCGAAAGCCAGCGCGCGTCGCCGGGCCGAAGATCTGCTCCGTCAGATTCAGGGTGGTGCCAGCTTTGAAGCCTTGGCGCAGCAGTTCAGCGAAGATGGATCGCGGGCACAGGGCGGTGACCTGGGGTACTTCAAAAACAACGGGCAGATGGTGAAACCATTCGAATCGGCCGTATTTGGTGCTACGTCGGCCGGTCTGATTCCCCGCGTCATTGAAACAGACTTTGGTTACCACATCATCAACGTAACCCAGCCTAAAACGAACACGCTATATCGGATTGCGGCTATCGGTAAAACGATTAACCCCAGCCAGACCACGCGTGATGAAGCGCTGCGGAAAGCAGACCAGTTTGCGTCGGAAGCTAATACCAAGGAAGAGTTCGATGCTAAAGTGAAAGAAGACAAATCACTTGTGGTAGCAACGGCCGAACGGATTCCAGAAAATGCCAACCAGATCAATGCACTCAGCGATGCCCGTTCGATAGTTCGCTGGGCATTTGATAGTAAGACTGACGTTGGCGACGTATCAGAGCCGTTCGAACTGGGTGACCAGTATGTTATTGCAGTGCTGACAAATGCAACCGATGAGGACGATGTGAAAGTTGACGATTACCGGACTGAGCTGACTGCTAAAGTTCGTAACGAACTGAAAGGCGAGCAAATCATCAGCAAGCTGGGTAACGCCAGTGGTTCACTGGAGGCCATCGCGCAGAAATACGGCGCGGGGGCACTGGTTGAAACCGTTGACGATGTAAACCTGGCAACGGGCTTCCTGCGTAGTGCGGGTGTGGATCCAACGGCACTGGGTAAAGCATTTGGTCAGAAGGCCGGTAAGCGTTCGAAACCATTCGTTGGCGAGAGCGGTGTCCTGATTATGGAAACCACCAGCATTACACCAGCCCCAGCTGTTGCTGACTACTCGATCTATAAAACGCAGCTTCAGCAGAACGGTGCTTCACGTACCAGCTTCTATATCAATGAAGCCATTAAAGAAGATGCTAAAGTAGAAGACCGCCGGGCGAAGTTCTATTAAGAGCGTGCCTGTATGACATAAGAAATCCCCGACTACGTTGCGCGTAGTCGGGGATTTTCGTTTTAACTGATCTGACTCTGTAAATAGATAATCATTTTCCCCAAGGCCTGTGCCCGGTGGCTGATGGCATTTTTCTCCTCGCTGCTCATCTGGGCGAACGTCTTATCGTATCCTCGTGGGCGAAAAATCGGATCGTAGCCGAAACCTCCCGTTCCCTGCGGTTCACCGATAATGTCGCCCTCGATAATGCCCTCAAACTGGTGTTCGACCCCGTGGAGGAGTAAGGTGAAAACCGTAATGAATCGGGCTTTACGGCTTGGTTTACCGGCCAGGTTCGTCAGCAGTTTCTGAATGTTCTGGCTGGCGTCGCGGCTGCCTGAATAGAAAGCGCTGTCAACGCCCGGTTCGCCATTGAGTGCGTCGACCTCTAGGCCCGAATCGTCGGCAAAGCAGGACTCGCCAAAATGGGTCCAGACGTATTCGGCCTTCTGCCGTGAGTTGCCGGGAATAGTGCCCGACGTTTCGGGCAGCTCATCCGTACAGCCAATGTCACGTAGTGTTTTCAGGGTAAAGGCATCCCCCAGCCGGGCGGCTACTTCATCGAGTTTGTGTTGGTTATTGGTAGCAAAGCATAGTTCCATAAGCACAAAAAAGCCGTTTTAGCGTATAAACTCCAAAACGGCTCTTGTGACTGAGAAAATTTTCCGGAATCAGATCGGCTTAGCGGCCTGGTTGCGGCTGTGGCATGCCCATCTGGCCCGGCTGACCTTTTTGAATGTCGACCAGTTCAATGTCAAACGTCAGCACCGAGTTTGGCGCAATGCCCTGATTGCCGCGGGGGCCGTACGCTAGCGTCGATGGAATAACCAGCGTTGCTTTTTCGCCCTTGTGCATTTTCATGACACCTTCGTCCCAGCCGGGGATAACCATGCCTACGCCAATCTGCAGCTGAGCAGGTTTGCCACCCATTTGAGGATTGGTCAGGGAGCTGTCAAATACTTTACCGTCCAGCAGTTTACCGGTATAATGTACCAGTACCACATCCCCAGGTTTTGGTGTTGGGCCGCTGCCGGGCTGCGTCGTAACCATGAACAGACCCGATGGGCTTTTCTGGCCTTTGCCCGCCAGACCGTTTTTCGCCACGTAGTCATCAACAATTTTTGCATCAATCGCTTTTTGCTTCTCAAAATCAGCCGCCTGCGATTTTTTGTATTCGTCTTCGGTCTGAATGTTCATCACCTTAACGGCGATACCAATGTCAGAGCCTTTCTCAACGCCCGGAGGCAGTGGCTGCATTGCCCGGGTAAACAGAGAATCGGCACTCACGTAGAACGTAGCGCTGTCGCCTTTGCTCAGCATGGTCAGGCCTTCTTCGTAGGAGCCTTTGAACGGTGGAACCTGCAGCAGCATCTGAAAGGGAGCACCTTCTTTATGCGTGTCACGCAAAACGGAATCTTTGTTATTCAGCAGCGTCAGGTGCATCGTCAGAATGTCGCCGACTTTACCCTTGCGTTCGTTGTCGCTTTGTTCGTGAATCTGGTACTTCAGGCCATTTTCCGTTACCTGAACGCGGTTTTTGCCGCAGGCCGCTGCAATAGCGATGATCAGAACGGCTTGCCCGAGATGTTTGAAAGACATGAGAGATTAATGGTTAGATACTAATTTTAGAATGAAACGATGGCCAACTCGTTATTTGGTATAAGCCGGTAAAAACAACAAACAGTTCAGAACGTAGCCAATAACTGCTGCTGGTATTGGGGTAGAATCGATAAAAGCTTCTGCTCTGTCTCCTGCAACGACAGGCTGGAGCGCCCACCAGCCGCGTTGCGATGGCCACCACCGTTAAAATGTGCACTGGATAAATCCCGAACGGAGAAGTTGCCAATTGAGCGGAATGAAATACGAATTTCGTCCAGACGATCAATCAGAATAGCGGCCATCACGACGCCGTCGACGGAAAGCGCGTAGTTCACCATGCCTTCTGTGTCACCAGTTTTGGAGCGGTATTGCTTCAACTCGGCGTCGGTCAGGGTAATGTAAGCAAACTTGTACTCAGGTAGTACTTTGAGTTTTTCGTTCAGAACGTAGCCCAGCAACCGGAATTTATCGAGCGATACGTTGTCAAAAATACGACGATGAATGCTGCTGACGTCAATCTTCAAATCGACCAGTTCTGCCGCCATGCGGTGCACATTACCGGTTGTGTTGGAATGGCGGAAAGAACCCGTATCAGTCATCAGGCCGGCATACAGGCATTCGGCAATGGGAACGTCAATCAGGTTTTTATCGCCCAGCTCAACAATCAGGCGAAAAACAAGCTCAGTTGTTGAGGCCGCCGTAGGATCCCAAAGAGCTGCGTCAGCAAAGGATTCCGGTTCGAGGTGATGATCGATAAGCACCTTACGGGCACGGGACTGACGAACCATAGGGCCGAGGTCTTTGATCCGATCGAGGGCCGAAAAATCGAGGCAAAAAATAAGATCTGTTTCGGCCATCATCTGACTGACCGACGCCCGAATTTTCTCTTCGAACACAACCACCTCATCATTCCCCGACATCCAGTAAAGACTCTGAGGGTAGTCAGTGGGCGTAACAACCGTTACCCGATGACCTTTTTTACGTAGGTAACCCGCCAGTCCCAGGGATGATCCCATCGCATCAGCGTCTGGATTCTGGTGCGTGGTTATCAGGATCGTTTGTGCGGGACTACTCGGCGTTTGACCAATCAGCGCGCTAATCGCGTCAATGTCTTGCATACTAATACGGCCGAAGCCAAAATCGAAGATCAAAAGTACGAATAATTTGCATACTTGCGGGTCAGACCGCGGGCGTGGCTTTTCGGAGGAATGAGTATATTTGGCGCAGTCGGTGTATTTCGATGAAACAATCAAGTCGCACCCATTCTGTTAAGTGAGCCTCTGGCGCTCTGAGCTACTAACTAACCAAACAATCAAACTAAGACAGACAGCAAGCTAACCCAATATGGCAACGAATCGAACATTTACGATGATCAAGCCCGATGCAGTAGAATCTGGCTACGTAGGAGCAATTATCAAACAAATTGAAGAAGCCGGTTTTCGGATTGTCGCGATCAAGAAAACACAGCTGACCACCGAACGGTCGGGACAGTTTTACGCCGTTCACCGGGAGCGGCCGTTTTACAATGACCTGCGTACCTACATGGCATCGGGTCCAATCATACCGATGATTCTGGAAAAAGAGAACGCAGTTGCTGACTTCCGCAAGCTGATCGGCGCTACCAACCCAGCACAGGCCGAAGAAGGAACGATCCGGAAGCTATACGCAAAATCTATGGAAGCCAACGCTATTCATGGCTCCGATTCCGATGAGAACGCCGAAATAGAAAGTAATTTCTTCTTCGCGACGACCGAACAGTACTAATACGTAATGAGCCTGGACAACTAACTAGTCCAGGCTCATTACGTATTAGGCTGTCTGAGCAACAAGCTTCTCGTAGTATTTACAGAAGCTCCTCAGGTCACACTCGTTACATTTTGGGCTGCGTGCCAGACAGATATAACGCCCGTGAAGAATCAACCAATGGTGCGCTTTCGGGACATACACCTTGGGAATATGAGCCATCAGCGCTTTCTCAACGGCCAAGGGGGTGGTTGTTGTTAGCGGAGCTAGGCCCAGTCGATGCGAGACCCGGAATACGTGCGTATCAACGGCCATAGTCGGCTGGTTATATACCACCGATAAAATCACGTTAGCCGTCTTACGACCCACACCCGGCATCAGTTGTAACTCCTCGACCGTTGCCGGGACTTCTCCACTAAACTTTTCCAGTAGTATCTTCGCCATCCCGACCAGGTGTTTAGCCTTGTTATTCGGATACGACACACTACGAATGTACGTGAACACTTCGTCGGCCGAGGCCGCAGCCAGTGATTCTGGCTCCGGAAACCGGGCGAACAGAGCCGGTGTAACCTGGTTAATCCGTTTGTCGGTACACTGGGCGGACAAGATAACCGCGACCAGCAGTTCATACGGATTGCTGAAGTTAAGTTCGGTTTGAGGTTCCGGGAAATGCTGGGTAAAGTATTCGATGAACAGCCGAAAGCGTTCTTTTTTCTGCATAGCAAAACTGAAGCGCAGATCGGATGATCTGCGCTTACATGACAAAACCCACCAAGTAGACTACGATTGACGCAGCCGGATAGGTGGGTTAGCCGAATGGTATTTGGAGTAATTTAGAATTGACTGAACCGTATCCTGACGGGGCTGACGCTCAATCTTATCCAGCAGCGCTTTTGTTTCAAGCGTATCCAGGAAAAAAGTCATCAGGTCCGGCTCGGTCATCATTGCGTCTTCAATGAGCAGATTTTCCTCGGGAGAGGTCTCCTCATAGACGTACCGGATTACATCATTTTGGGTAAATGTTTTTATCATAACTTGGCGAACGTTTGCTCAGTTGTTTGCGCAGATTGATCAGCGCATAACGCATACGTCCCAAAGCTGTGTTGATACTAACACCGGTCGCATCGGCAATTTCCTGGAAACTCATTTCCTCGTAATGCCGCATAATAAGCACCTGCCGCTGTTGCTCCGGCAACCGCTGGATTAACTCGCGCAAATGCTCGTGTGTTTCCTGGCGAATCTGCTGCGATTCAATTGAATCCTCGGCGAACTCAAGCGTATTAAACACACTGCTTCCGTCCTCAAACACTACATTGGGATAGCGTTTATCTTTTCGGAAATAGTCAATGGCCAAGTTGTGAGCAATTCGGATAATCCAGGGTAAGAATTTGCCTTCTTCGTTGTATCTACCCGACTTAATCGTGTCCACGGCCTTAATGAACGTGTCCTGCATTAAATCTTCTGCCACGTATTGATCTTTGACGATCAGGTAAATGGTTGTGTAAATCTTCGATTTGTGCCGCTGCACTAGTTTAGCAAAGGCTTTTTCATTACCACGGATATACAGGGAAATCAACTCACTGTCGTTTACCTGGGCTTTTTCCATTTTCAGTAAGACAATTAGGTAACGTAGAGCAGTGTTTCGATAGTGTATAGTTTAAAGTGTTTTTATTACCGGCCCGTATTGCGAATCATAAAATAAAAAGATTATTCGCTAAAATGCAACAGGTTAGCGTAAATAATTTACTATTTATAGATCTATGCTACAAAAACTAAGCCTAAATAAAATATAAACAATAATAAGACGAATTCTACAATAAAAAAAGCTTATTAATAGAAAAAATAGGATTGAGTAAAGAAATATATAGTATAGATACAGCCCTACCACATAAGGTTTAAATGCGACCCTAGCATTAGTATAATCCAATTACTAATGTTAAGACAATAATATGCAGGAAATGGGATTCATGCTGGTATGCCTGTACCTAGCCACCTGCTTTTTTTAACGAGCGGGACAATTCTTATCGAATGATGCAGGCTGGTTACTTAATAAGTACGTAGTAAAGACAAATCTGGTTTTATAAGGTGCCCTCAACGAAGAAGGTACTCTTATCAAAAAAGGGTAGTTGCTGAAAACCGGTCAGACGGTAGTGGTGAATTGACCAGGAGGTACCGGTTGTGGGCGTGCCTTCCAGCAGGATACGCCGTTCCGATGTATAGAGCGGGTTACTGGTAGCCAGTACGGCTTCGATCCGCCGGGGTTGCTGAGTCTGGGTGTCCAGGCGAACCAGCAGCGAACGAACGGTTAAACGCTCCTCGGTTGGTTTGAGGGTGTATTGGTACGTAGCCGAGTCCGGACGGGTAATCTGGTAGCTATTTCGTAACGCAGGTTTGTTGATGTCGGCCTGCATGAACAGTTCCAGCTCGCGTGTCCAGTTGATGTTACTGGTCTGATGCTGACTTTTGTTGCTATTAATCTGTACAGCCTTGCTAACCAGCGGTTTTGCGGCCGTCAGGGCTTTTACCTGATTCTGAACAAAGCCAGCGACGTCGTAATAAACGTTTGGCTGGTTTTGCTGAACGGGGTTGTCACAGCCAGCGAGTACGGGTAAAAATAAGAAGCAGAAACGATACAGAAAACGCATAACAATGAACCACAAAATA
This sequence comes from Spirosoma sp. KUDC1026, assembly GCF_013375035.1. NCBI lineage: Bacteria > Pseudomonadati > Bacteroidota > Cytophagia > Cytophagales > Cytophagaceae > Spirosoma > Spirosoma sp. KUDC1026. Next base: position 1,222,369 of record NZ_CP056032.1, read on the forward strand.
GACCCAGACGGATGGGCTTGTGAGTTCAGCAACACGATTTTTCGGAAATCGGTTTGGGTAATCAAATTCTGAACCAAATTTGCAGCCACATTGCTTCTATTATAGCTACTAATTATCCTTATGGAATACGACGTAATTATCATTGGCTCAGGACCAGGCGGCTATACCGGAGCGGTACGTTGCGCCCAGCTTGGCCTGAAAACCGCTATTATTGAGAAATACCCTGCCCTCGGTGGAACGTGCCTGAACGTGGGCTGTATCCCGTCGAAGGCGTTGCTGGATTCGTCGGAGCATTATTACAACGCAGCCCATTCGTTTGCTGATCACGGCATTAGTCTAAATGATCTGCAGGTTGATTTAGGCAAAATGATTGCCCGTAAACAGAACGTTGTTGATCAGACGACGAAAGGAATTGCGTTCCTGATGAAGAAGAATAAAATCGACGAACTACATGGCCTAGGCTCGTTCGTTGATCCCCATACAATTAAAATTACCAAAGAAGACGGCTCGGAACAGGTTATCAAAGGTAAAAATATCGTGATCGCCACGGGTTCGAAACCCTTGTCGTTCCCGTCAATGCCGATCGATAAAAAACGCATCATTACGTCGACCGAAGCGCTGGCTTTAAATGAAGTTCCCAAACACCTGATCATTATTGGTGCGGGCGTGATCGGGGCTGAACTGGGTTCGGTATATGCTCGTCTGGGTGGTAAAGTGTCGTTTGTGGAGTTTGCTGATTCAATGATTCCAACGATGGATAAGACGATGGGCAAAGAACTCCAGAAAGCGGTTAAAAAGCTGGGAGCCGACTTCTATTTTAACCACAAGGTGACTAAAGTTGAAAACAAAGGGGAAGAAGTCGAGGTAAGCGTTGATACGCCCGACGGCCGTGGCGACGGACCGAAACAGATTACCCTAACGGGGGATTACTGCCTGGTATCGGTTGGTCGTCGTCCTTATACGGATGGTCTGAATCTGGAAGCTGCCGGATTGAAAACCGACAGCCGGGGTAAGCTTGAGGTAGACGATAATCTGCGCACCAGCGTACCGCACATTTACGCTCTGGGCGACGTTATTCGGGGAGCGATGCTGGCCCACAAAGCCGAAGAAGAAGGTACGTTTATTGCCGAAACCATTGTTGGTCAGAAACCACATATTCACTACCGCCTGATTCCGAACGTGGTTTACACCTGGCCTGAAGTATCAGCCGTTGGTTACACGGAAGAAGAGGTGAAACAACAGGGTATTCCTTATAAATCCGGCTCGTTCCCGTTTAAAGCGCTGGGTCGGGCGCGGGCAAGTATGGACATCGACGGACTGGTAAAAGTGCTAGCGCACAAGGAAACTGACGAAATCCTGGGTGTTCATATCATCGGTCCACGGGCGGCTGACATGATTGCCGAGGCCGTTGTTGCGATGGAATTCCGGGCTTCAGCCGAGGACGTATCGCGGATGTCGCATGCCCACCCAACCTATACGGAAGCGTTCAAAGAAGCCTGCCTGGCGGCTACCGACAACCGGGCCATTAACATGTAATTGCTCCGCGCTTACTATGATAAGTAACAATCAAAACCCGACTACCTTTACCGGAGTCGGGTTTGATTGTCTATAACCCTTGCTAACTCTATTATGAAACGACTGCTGGTGCTCAGCTTACTGGGCGTGATGAACTATTTGAGCGCATTGGCGCAGAAAGAAATTATCTACGTGGGCACCTACTCGGTTCGGGGCAGCGAAGGTATCTATGTGTATGAGTTCGACCGAAAGACGGGCAAGATGCAGCAGATACAGACTATAGGCAACTCAAAAAGTCCATCGTTTCTGGCGCTGCATCCTTCCGGCAATTACCTCTACTCGGTCAACGAAGGCAGCCAAAGCGGACCAAACAAAGCGGGCGCGGTTAGTGCGTATGCCATCGACGCTAAGACAGGTAAGCTGACGTTTCTCAATTCACAATCCTCGCTGGGCAGTGGACCGTGTCACGTCAGTATTGACAGGACCGGAAAAACGGTATTCGTTTCCAACTACGGTGGAGGAAGCCTGGCTGTACTGCCTGTGCTGGAAGACGGAAAACTGGCAGCAGCCAGTGATAGTGTGATCGACGTAGGCAACGGACCGGATAAGCAACGGCAGGAGAAACCGCACGTTCATTCCGCTATTCTGTCACCCAGCAACAAAACCGTTTACGTGTCAGACCTCGGTACGGACCAGGTCAATCAGCTACGTGTTAATGCGCTGACGGCTACCGTAGAATCGGCTAAGCCCCCTTTCGTGGCGGTAAAACCAGGATCGGGGCCGCGCCACCTTACGTTCCACCCCAACGGTCAGTTTGCCTATCTGGCAGAAGAATTGACTTCGTCAGTGGCTGTATTTCGCCGGAACACGGCTACAGATGAATTAAGCCTGGTGCAGGATGGGGTCAAGACGCTGTCTGATGATTTTAATGGAAAAAATACCAGCGCTGATATTCACGTTGACCCAATGGGTAAATTCCTGTATCAATCCAATCGGGGGGAGAACACGCTGGCTATTTTTGCTATTGACCAAAACGGAATGCTCACTAAAGTCGGCAGCGAGTCAACGATGGGAAAAGACCCCCGTAACTTCCTGATTGATCCTAAAGGCAATTACTTGTTTGCTGCTAATCAGAATTCTGATAATATTGTCCTGTTTCGTCGAGATGCCAAAACGGGTAAGTTGACGTATTCGGGACAGACCATTGCCGTTCCCTCGCCCGTTTGCGTGTTAATAAAAAACCGTTAAAACCACTAAAACAACCTCTGCATGAATCGATTACTGATTGCGGCCGCTGCGCTGATCCTATTTCTGACCGCTGCACAAACGAAAAAAGTTAAGACAACGCTGTTTAACGGCAAGAACCTGTCTGGCTGGAAGGTATATGGTACCGAAAAATGGTACGTTGACAAAGGCGAACTCGTTTGTGAGAGTGGTCCTGATAAACAATACGGTTACCTAGCAACGGAACAGCCCTACAAAAACTTCGATCTGTCGCTGCAGTTCAAGCAGGAAGCCAACGGGAATAGCGGTGTGTTTTTTCGCTCCAGCATCGAAGGTACGAAGATAAGCGGCTGGCAGGTTGAGGTTGCCCCGCCCAACCATGATACGGGCGGTATCTACGAATCATATGGTCGGGGATGGTTGGAAAAAATTCCGGATGAAAAAGAATCGATCTTAAAACCCGGTGAATGGAATACCATGCGCATTCGGGTAGAGGGCGACCACGTGCAGACGTTTCTTAACGGTAAGCCAATGGTGGATATGCACGACGAAAAGATTGGACAGGCCGACGGCTCGATTGCCTTACAGATTCACGACGGCGGTGGTATCAAAGTCCGCTGGCGGAAACTAGTCGTGCAGCAATTGTAGTACTATCGGCAAAAAGCCCGGCTCTGGTAGAGCCGGGCTTTTTTGTTGGCGTGCCGTTCAGCGCGGCAGATCAATGTAGGACATGGTATGCACCTTATCCGCTTTTGTATTGACGAAATGCTTTTCCGGGTTGTCGTAATTTGAAATGTAAAGTCGATTTCCCTTCAGGAGTACTTCGGCAGGCTGGTCCAATCGGCCATCGGCACCGTCGGTATCACCGTTCTGAGCAAGCGTACTAACCTTGCCATCAGACGTTACGGTTAGGATAGCGTTCGTGCGGGAATTACAGATATACAGCTTGTCCGTTTTCCGGTCAACGATCAGGCCGTCTACACAGGAGATCGGCTGGCTTAGTTTCATTTTTTCGTTGGACGCCAGACTGCCATCGGGTTTGAGGGTTAGCTTATACAGCGTACCATCGCCAAAAGAGCCGGTATAAAAATTTCCTTTGCTGTCGTAGTCCAGACCATCGGCGCCATTATCAACGCCCGTTTCATTAACCTGTGTTGTAAAAGTAGCCAGGATATGCGGGTCCATCGTTTTGGGTTTTAACTGGATTAGCCCTTTGTTCATCTCATTAAGCGTGAAATGAAAAACGGCACTGCCCTTATCGTTATCCGGCATGTCCCACTGGCTGTCGGTCACATAAATTGTATTACCCTTCCAAACGACCGCATTACCCAGCGCCAGATTAACAACTACTGGCTCAATACGGACTGGTTTCCCGTCCTGCATGGTAATCCGCATCAGTCTTGACTTATAATCTTTGTCGTTTTCATACTGATTTTCGGCGTAATACAAGTTGCCATCGGGACCGAATGCCATATCCATTGGGCAGGCATGCTTCGTCTGAGGCTGGGCAGGAAGACTGGTAAAAAACTGGAGTGAGTCGCCCGCAAATTTCAGAAGTACACCAGGGTAATCATTATTTGCCAGGTTAGGAACGGATAGATAAACGGAACCATCCGGAGCAAGTGCTAATCCATCAGGGGTATTGTATTTATCAGGCAGCGTATAAAGCAGGGTCGGACTACCAATTGTCGGTACGGCGGCCGATGCGCTGTCAGCACTAGCCGTGTTCTCTTGTTGTTTTGCCTGCTGGCAACTTACGAGCAGACTAAACAAAGCCGCTGTATAAAAAAGAATTTGCCTCTTCATCGTGTTGAAAATAAGGACGATTCGTGTAACCTGCTGCTGAGGGAAAATGTTAAAATGAGATTTCTCCAGTACGACAAATGACAGCAGCAGCCAAGCGGCAGGGCGTTCGTTTCCGGTTGGTAGCGAAGGCCAGGAACTAACATTAAAATTAGGTTGAACCGCGACCAACCTGTTTTTTTGCAGCAACAAGTAGGGGATACCTCTGTCTGGACTAATGCAACTAAAAGACCTTTTCTATAAAATTCCGTTGCTGGCCACCTCGGGCGATATGGCTACCGACGTAACGAACCTGACAATGGACTCCCGCAAGGTGGGATCGGGCAGTTTGTTTATTGCGGTACGCGGTACCGTGTCAGACGGCCATTCCTTCATCGATACCGCCATTCAGCAGGGGGCGTCGGCGATTCTATGCGAAGAGATGCCCCCTGCGACAGAAAACGGTGTGGCTTATATCCGGGTGCAGGACTCGGCGCGGACAATGGGCCTGATTGCCGCCAACTTCTATGATCAGCCTTCAAAGAAAATCAAACTGGTGGGCGTAACAGGAACAAATGGCAAGACATCGGTTGCTACGTTGTTGTTTCGCTTGTTTCGGGCGCTTGGTTACCGTTGCGGCCTGCTATCGACGGTGCAAAATCAGATTGAGGATACGGTCATTCCGGCGACGCACACAACCCCCGACGCGATTACAACCAACCAACTGCTGACACAGATGCTGGAATATGGTTGCTCGCATGTGTTCATGGAAGTGAGTTCACATTCGGTTGTGCAGGAACGTATTACAGGACTAACCTTTGCCGGGGGAATTTTTACGAACATTACGCACGACCACCTTGATTTCCACGGTACGTTCGACAACTACATCCGGGCCAAAAAAGGCTTCTTCGATCAGTTGCCCGCTTCGGCTTTTGCGCTGACCAATGTAGACGATAAACGGGGACTGGTTATGCTGCAGAATACAGCCGCCCGCAAAGAAACATATTCCCTGCAAACGCTGGCTACGTTCAAGGGCAAAGTTCTGGCCGACAGTTTGTTCGGGCTGAATATGCTGGTCGACGATCAGGAGGTATGGTTTAAGCTCATTGGTCGCTTCAATGCCTACAATCTACTCGCCGTTTACGGAACGGCCACGCTGCTGGGCGAAGACGCAGCAGAGGTACTGACGACGTTATCGGGGATTACTCCTCCGCCCGGCCGGTTTGAACAGGTCGTTTCCGATAATAAAATCGTTGGCATTGTCGACTACGCGCACACCCCTGATGCCTTGCAAAACGTACTCGAAACCATTAGCGAACTGCGGCAAACCGATGAACAGGAGCACCAGCCCCGAATCATTACGGTAGTCGGTTGTGGCGGTAACCGCGACGCGGCAAAACGTCCGATTATGGCAGAGATTGCCTGCCGGTATAGCGATCAGATCATTCTCACGTCTGATAATCCCCGGCGCGAAGATCCGATGGCTATTCTGGAGCAGATGCTGGCCGGTGTGCCGCCGGTTGATTTTAAGAAGACCATGACCATCGAAGACCGGCACGAAGCCATTCAGAAAGCCGTTTCGCTGGCCCGGCCGCACGACATTATCCTGGTAGCGGGCAAAGGGCACGAGACGTATCAGGAAATCAACGGCGTTAAATACGATTTCGACGATCGCGCCGTCCTGCGGGACGCATTTTTAAAGAACGAAAGAGCGAAAGACTAAAAGAGCGAATACTTTTGCAAAAGTACCACCAGTCCGTAATCGCTCTTTCGCTCGCTCACTCTTTCGCTCTTTAAAAAATGCTCTATTACCTTTTTCAATTTCTGGACGAACGCTACGACTTTCCGGGGGCCGGGGTTTTCCAATACATCTCGTTCCGTGCGCTTGGAGCCGTTATCTGCTCGTTGCTGATTGCGGCTATTTTTGGCCGGCGGATCATCGATACGCTACGCAACCTGCAGATCGGCGAGTCTATCCGTGATCTGGGCCTAGAAGGTCAGTTGCAGAAACGGGGTACACCAACCATGGGTGGCTTCATCATCCTGGCGTCGCTGCTGATACCAGCTCTGTTATTTGCCAAGCTGTCTAACGTTTATGTGATTCTAGCCTTGGTGTCGACCGTTTGGACGGGGCTGATTGGTTTCCTGGATGACTATATCAAAGTATTTAAAAAGAATAAAGAGGGATTAGAAGGCCGCTTCAAAGTTGTAGGCCAGATTGGGCTGGGGCTGATTGTGGGTCTTACGCTCTACTTCAATGATTACGTTAAAATCCGGGTCTATGCTCCCCGGCTGTTGAATACTTCGAACGTACCAGATGTCTACACCGACATCAAGTCGACGCTCACGACGGTGCCCTTTGTAAAGAATAATGAGTTTGATTACAGCGATCTGCTTTTTGGCTTGCTCCCCGATAGTTACACGTGGATTATCTACGTTATCGTCTGCATTTTCATCATTACGGCCGTATCGAACGGAGCCAACATTACCGATGGAATTGATGGCCTTGCTGCAGGAACATCGACAATCATTGCGCTGACGGTGGGGGTACTGGCTTATCTGTCAGGGAACAAAGTGTTTTCGCAGTATCTCAACATCATGTACATTCCCAATGCAGGGGAGTTGGTGATTTTTTGTGCTGCCTTTGTCGGAGCCTGTGTAGGATTCCTTTGGTACAATTCCTATCCTGCTCAGGTGTTTATGGGCGATACGGGTAGCTTAATGTTGGGGGGCGTTATTGCCGTACTGGCACTGGCCATTCGGAAAGAACTCCTGATTCCGTCGATGTGTGGTATTTTCCTGGTCGAGAATTTATCCGTCATTCTCCAGGTCAGCTACTTTAAGTACACAAAACAGAAGTACGGCGAGGGCCGTCGAATTTTCCTGATGTCGCCCCTGCACCACCATTTCCAGAAAAAAGGCTACCACGAAGCGAAGATCGTTACCCGCTTCTGGATCGTAGGAATCATGCTGGCGGTTCTAACCCTCGTTACGTTGAAACTGCGGTAGGGACGAAATATCAGGCATTCCTTTGTTTTTCAGCCACATAACGTCTATATTTGCACTCCCGTTTGAAAGACGGGTACGCCTTGGCGTAAGTAAAGCAGTAGAAATCAATTAATTAGTCTCCATAACAGTGAATACGCTCAGTTACAAAACCATCTCTGCCAACAAAGAAACGGCGCAGAAGGAATGGGTTGTGGTTGACGCTCAGGGCGAAGTGCTTGGTCGGCTGGCCAGCCAGATCGCAAGCCTGATCCGCGGCAAACACAAAACCAACTTCACGCCCCACGTTGATTGCGGGGACAACGTAATTGTCATCAATGCCGACAAGGTTCGCCTGACGGGCTCGAAGATGACTGACAAGATTTACGTCCGCCACACGGGTTATCCCGGCGGTCAACGGTTCGCTACGCCCCGGTTGTTGCTGGAAAAGCATCCCGAGCGCGTAATCGAACACGCCGTGAAAGGCATGCTGCCTAAAAATCGGCTGGGTCGCAAATTGTTTACCAACCTGCACGTGTACACCGGCGACAGCCATCCGCACGACGCGCAGCAACCTAAAGTCGTTAAATTTTAAGGCACAGACGAATGGATCGTATTAACACCATTGGCCGCCGTAAAACTGCTATCTCCCGCATCTATATGTCGGCGGGCAGCGGGGCCATCTCGGTAAACGGAAAAGACTACAAAGAGTATTTCCCAACCGAGGTTCTGCAAATTATCTTGAATCAACCGTTCGCAACCGTTAACGGTGTGGGTGGATACGACGTAAAAGTCAACGTTCGTGGTGGTGGTGTAGCCGGTCAGGCTGAAGCTACCCGGATGGCCATCGCCCGGGCTCTTGTTGAAATGAACGCAGAAAACCGGTCGGCCCTCAAGAAAGAAGGCTTCCTGACCCGGGATTCGCGTATGGTTGAACGGAAAAAACCAGGTCGGAAAAAAGCCCGTCGCCGGTTCCAGTTCTCGAAACGCTAATTGGTACAGGGCTGTGCGCGTTGGACTGGGGGTTATTTACCCTTCGCCCTATGCCCCAACCCCGTTGCCTTATTTGTCCAGACTGCCCTTAGATGATGCCGACGGGTGGTGCTGCGTATCAATAAACACATTCATTTTTCATTACGAAAATGGCACAAATCGAATATAAAGACCTATTAGACGCCGGGGTGCATTTTGGCCACCTTACGCGCAAATGGGATCCGCGGATGGCTCCATACATTTTCATGGAGAAGAACGGTATCCATATTATTGACCTGAACAAAACACTGGCTTCTCTTGATGAAGCGTCGAACGCGCTGAAAGGCATCGTTCGGTCCGGCCGGAAAGTGCTGTTCGTGGCAACGAAGAAACAGGCTCAGGAAATTGTTTCGGAAGAAGCAAAACGCCTGAAAATGCCGTACGTAACCGATCGCTGGCAGGGCGGTATGTTGACGAACTTCGCTACCATTCGCAAGTCGCTGAAGAAAATGCAAACGCTTGATAAGATGCTGAAAGACGAGGAGACCGTCAAAAGTATCGCCAAGCGGGAGCGTTTGACCCGGACCCGTGATAAAGAGAAACTGGAGCGTGTACTGGGCGGTATTGCCGACCTGACCCGTCTGCCAGCAGCGCTGTTTATCGTTGACGTAAAACGCGAGCACATCGCCGTGGCTGAAGCTCACCGTCTGGGTATCCCCGTATTCGCCATGTGCGATACGAACTCGAACCCAGAAGAAGTTGACTTCGCTATCCCAGCTAACGATGACGCTTACAAATCAATCTCGCTGATTACCCTTGCTATCGGTAAGGCAATCGAAGAAGGTCTGATGGAGCGCAAGCAGGATAAAGACGATCAGCGCGTTCAGGAAGAAGAAGAAGCGAAGCGGAACGAAGACCTCGTTCAGGCTCGTGCTGAAGACGAAAGCAAACTGGATCCTAAGCCCGAAGCAACTGGTTCGCCAGCGGCCGTGGCTGAAGATGAGCAGGAAGCTTAATTCATACATAACGGTTCGCCGTTGCGGTTACGGAACTGTGAAGAACTCGAATCAATTGCAGGTACGTAACGTCAACGCAATAGCCCGTAGCCAGCCGCTATGGGCTATTGCATTTTTACATTGCAATTGACTGATTACCAGAAATATTCTGAAAAATTAATCAACAACCAACGATTATTATGGCAATTACTGCTGCTGACGTAAACAAACTTCGGCAAGAGACCGGAGCCGGTATGATGGACTGTAAAAAAGCCCTGACCGAAGCCAACGGCGATTTTGAAAAAGCAAAAGAAGTTCTGCGTAAGCAGGGCCAGAAAATAGCTGACAAACGGGCTGACAATGCAACTGCCGAAGGGATTGTGTTGGCGAACGTAAGCGAAGACGGTAAATCAGGCAAAGTGATTGCACTGGCCTGCGAAACCGAACCAGTATCGAAAGTTGCCGATTTCCAGAACCTGGCGAAAGCGGTTATGGATGCGGCTGTTAGCACGGATGCAACTGATAAAGCTACGTTGCTGGCTACGCCACAGGCAGACGGTCGGACACTGCAGGATCACATTACGGACCTGATGGGCAAAATCGGTGAAAAAATCGACGTTGCTTCGTTCGAAACCGTAACGGCCGACAAAGTTGTGTCGTACATCCACTCGAATGGTAAGCTTGGCGTACTGGTTGCGCTGGCAAACACCAACGGAACCGACGTAACGGAAGTTGGTAAAGATGTAGCGATGCAGATTGCGGCTATGAAACCAGTTGCTCTGGATAAAGATGGTGTTGACGCTACGATCGTTGAGCGTGAAATCGAAATCGGTAAAGAGCAGGCTCGTCAGGAAGGTAAACCAGAAGCGATGCTGGAAAAAATCGCGATGGGTAAGCTGAACAAGTTCTACAAAGAGAACACGCTGCTCAACCAGGAGTTCGTAAAAGACAGCTCGCTGACGATTGCGCAACTGCTGGACAAAACCAGTAAAGGACTGACCGTATCGGACTTCAAACGGGTTGCTATCGGTTAATAACAAACGTATTGATGAAAAGCCCGGCCCCAGCAATGCGGCCGGGCTTTTTTACGGCCAAACGTGAAGCTCCAGCGGTAAAGCCGCGCTTCTGCGTTACTTTTACTAATGAGGTCCGTCACAACGACCACCACCGTATAAAATGAAAAATCTATCGGACGAGGAGCTAGTCCGTTTATACATTGACACCCAGCGGAACGCTTATTTTGAGCGTTTATACGAGCGCTACTGCGACAAAGTGTACCGCAAATGTTTGTCGTTTACCAAAGATCCGGTTCGGGCCGAAGATTTTACGCACGACATTTTCCTGAAACTGATTGTCAAGCTGGGGGGCTTTCGCGAGCAGGCCAAGTTTTCGACCTGGCTGTATTCCATTACTTATAATTACTGCACCGATCAGGTACGATCTCCGCAGTCCCGTCGGGAGGTATACATGGAGGAAGGCTGGGATCGGTTTGAGGACGAATCGGACGATATGGCCGAAATTGCCGAGATGGAGGCAAAACGACTTCAGGTCGCCCTGAACCAATTATCGCCCGAGGAGCAGGCGCTGCTGCTGATGAAATATCAGGACGATATCAGCATTCGGGAAATCGCTACGTTGAACGGACTAACCGAAAGTGCCGTCAAGATGCGACTGAAACGACTGCGTGAAAAACTCCGGCGCTACTACCTGGAAGGGGCAATCTTCTGGTTGCTGCTTGCCATTAAAGCATCGTTTACGATTCGCTGGCCTTTCCGATAAATCATTATGGAAAATAACCCATTCAAAGAGATTGAACCGGAGGCAAGCTGTCCGCCAAATCTGAAAAACGAGCTTGTTGCCGAAATTGACTTGATTCGCAACGCATTACAGGTTGTGGAAATCTATACGTACGACATTTTTCCAGCCTTTACTACTTTCCTGAGCGGGTTAGTACCTGAGCGGGACAACCAACCGTAACTCACATGAATAACGTACCTAATCTTCAGGAAATTCTGATCAACATTGTGGTTGGCCTGATCAACCAACTGGTCAATTTCATCCCCCGGCTAATCAGTGCGATTGTTATTCTGGCACTGGGGCTGCTCGTTGCCAAGCTAGTGCGAACGGTTGTCAAGACCATACTGAGTAAGGTAGGTATTGATAAAATAGGTGAACAACTGAACGAGATTGATCTGGTAAAAAAGCTCAACACGGATATTAAGGTCAGTACTATACTAGCCCAGGTGCTTTACTTTTTTATCGTGCTGATCTTTGCTACAGCCGCGGCCGAAATGCTGGGCGTAGCGGCTCTGACCGATCTGGTACTGGGGGTTACGAACCTGATTCCCAAACTGATCGTTGCCGGCCTGATGCTGGTGGTTGGGCTGTTTATCTCCGAAGGCCTGAAAAAATTTATCATCAACCTGTGCGACTCGTTTAACATCAGCGCGGGCCGAATGCTTGGCACGATTGTCTTCTCATTTTTTCTGGTTATCACGTTGATCAACGCGTTGGGTCAGGCGGGAATCAATACCGAGCTGTTGGAGTCAAGTTTTAACCTGATCATTGGTGGGGTCATCTTTGCTTTTGCCATTGGCTACGGGATTGCCTCACGCGACGTGATGGCCAATATTATCTCTTCGTTCTATTCCAAGAATAAATACCGGGAGGGGCAGGTTATCCAGATCGATGATGTAAAAGGCGAAATTATCAAGATCGACGCTACGTCTGTAACGCTGCAGACGGGAGATACCATAACGGTATTTCCATTGCAAACGCTGCAGACAAAAAAAGTAGAGGTCTTCTAAAAAGACCTCTGTCGACGCTGTCTGATCGCGAAATTCTCAGTAGGAAACGACGGAGTAGCATTAAAAACGACAACGTATTGCGTAGCGTGAACTAATCGCCCGGTAATTTAGCCGGGCTTTTTTATTGATAGTACTTATGAAAGGAACGTTACATTTTCTGCTGGCCTGGCTCATCAGTTACGGGGCTCTTGCTCAGGATACGACTGTAGTAAAAAACTTCAAGGATACCCTGGTTGTCAAAATCAAATTCGATACAACCTACTGGCAGCGATCATTTAGTGGCGGCATTAACCTGAACCAGGCTTCGTTCACGAACTGGTCGGGGGGCGGAATTAATTCGATTGCGCTGGGGAGCACGGTCTCAGCCCGGGCGCTTTACATGAAAGGGCAGTGGTCCTGGGATAATACCGGCGATTTTCAACTGGGTTATATCACGCAGGAAGGCGTCCGCCGTAAATCATCCGATCAGATTTTAATAACATCAGCGGTGGGCCTGAAAGCGTCGCCCGTGCTGGACTATTTCTTTTCCAGCACGTTCTCCTCCTATTTTGCGCCCGGTTATCAATACACCAAACTCGCCCCGGAGCAAACCCAGCTCAAAATATCCAACTTTCTGAGCCCCGGTCAGCTCAGTCTGGCGTGGGGGCTAGCCTATAAGCCACAAACCTGGCTGTCGGTGCGGCTTAGTCCCTTTTCGCCCCGGTTTACGTTTCTGCTGGACAACGACGTCCGGTATCGAAATCAGGGCGATACGCTGTACATTCGGGACCCGACAGCTACGGTATATGGTGTGCGACCCGGCAGACGCGTCCGAACGGAGTGGCTGGCTCTTCAGCTGCAGGCGACACTGAACAAGAACGTAACGGATAATATCAGTGTCAATGCCAAGTACCTGATGTATGCCAACTATCAAACGCTGAACGCTATTGATCACCGCATTGACCTGACCGTAACCGCAAAAGTAACCCGCTATATCAGTACTACGTTCGGTATTATCGCTTTGCTCGACAAGGACTACAGCCCGTCATTACAACTTCAGCAAACCCTGGCTGTCGGGTTGCTGTACAATGTCAGCACGTTCCGCGAAAAGAAAAAGAAGGCGACGGCTAAGTGACGCTATTTTGGTTTTTGCTTCCTATATAATAGCTTAACCACCTGATAAACAAATCAAAGATTCACTTAACCTATTCTGTCTATGCTGAATGAATTCCGGGAATTTATTGCGAAAGGAAACGTACTGGATCTGGCCGTTGGCGTCATCATTGGCGCGGCCTTTGGTAAGATCACGACTTCACTGGTAGAGGACATCATCAACCCAATTCTGGGGCTGATTATTGGCGGTATCGACTTTAGTCAGTTGAAGTGGGTATTGAAAGAAGCCGTCGGCACAACGCCGGAAGTCGCCATTCGTTACGGTAATTTCGTTAATACGGTGCTCCAGTTCCTGATCATTGCCTGGGTGGTGTTTCTGATTGTCAAGCTGGCAAACCGTCTTCGCGTTTCTAACTCAATAGCCAAGGAGTAAACGAAACCGAGAAAGTTCAAGGAAAAGCCCCGGCTCGTAACCGGGGCTTCTTTATTTATGCGTTATTTTGTTGTTCGTATTGGTTGATTATGGCAGGAGTGAAATTAGCAATTTTAGGGGGGGGCGAAAGTGGCGTTGGCGCGGCATTACTGGCGCAAGCTAACGGATTTGACGTTTTTTTGTCGGATCGGAGTCCGCTGAACGAGAAATATCGGGCACGACTGATCGAAGCGGGTATCCCGTTTGAAGAAGGCCAGCATACCGAATCCCGGATTCTGGATGCGGTCGAAGTTGTCAAAAGTCCTGGTATTCCCTCCACTGCTCCGCTGGTTCAGCAACTGCGTGCGCAGGGAACGCCCGTCATCTCCGAAATTGAATTTGCGGCTCGCTACACCGACGCCAAACTCATTGCGATTACGGGCAGCAATGGGAAGACAACCACAACCCTGCTGACGTATCATCTGCTCAAATCGGCGGGCTTGACTGTTGGGCTGGGAGGTAACGTGGGGGACAGCTTTGCGGGGCAGGTGCTTACCACAAAAGCTGACTATTACGTTCTGGAACTAAGCAGTTTTCAGCTGGACGATATGTACGATACTCACCTGGATATGATGGTGCTGTTGAATATTACGCCCGATCACCTGGACCGGTACGGCTATAATTTTCAGAATTACGTCGAGTCCAAATTCCGGATCATACAAAACGCCCGGCCCGACGATACGTTTATCTACTTTCAGGAAAGCGCCCCGGTCCTAACCGAACTGGCCAAACGCCAGCCTGTTGTGCGGCAGCTGCCTATTTCGCTGGAAACAAACGTTGCAAAAGGAGGCTACCTGGCCGATGGCCAATTGGTAGCAACGGCCAATGGTCAGCAACTGACGTTACCACAAACCGAAACGACGTTACGTGGTCCGCATAATGCGATCAACTCACTGGCGGCTATTCTCGTCGCGCAGTCGCTGGGTATTTCGAACGAGGCTATTGTAGCGGGATTGAAAACCTTCACCAATGCGGCTCATCGGCTCGAACCGGCGGGAACGGTCGACGGGGTGCAGTACATCAACGACTCCAAAGCGACGAACGTCGATTCAGTTTTCTACGCGCTCTCCAGCATGGAAGCACCTACGGTCTGGATTGCGGGTGGTCAGGACAAAGGCAACGATTATCAGCAGTTGGACGAAATGGTGCAGCAGCACGTCAAAGCGCTGGTGTGCCTGGGAATTGACAACCAGAAACTGCTGACGTATTTCGCCGGTAAGATTCCAGAGATTCGCGAAAGCCGGTCGATGGAGGACGCCATTGTCCAGGCCCGGTCGCTGAGCGCACCCGGTGACGTAGTGCTGCTGTCGCCCGCCTGTGCGAGCTTTGATCTGTTCAAAAACTACGAAGACCGGGGCAATCAATTCAAAGCCATTGTTCAGTCGATGGTGACCGCAGGCTAGTCAATACAAACTCATCATCTATTCCGAACGCCCTAACAACTTCTACCTACTATGGCTCTCCGCGAGTGGCTCCGTACGCACCTGAAAGGTGATCGCCAAATCTGGTGGATCGTTCTCTACCTGTCTATCATGAGTATTCTGGTTGTGTACAGCGCAACCGGCACCAAGGCGTTCCGCGAACTGGACGGCAATACCGAGGCATTTCTGTTCAAACATGGTCTCCTGTTACTGGTTGGGGTAGCCTGCACCTATTTTGCCCACCGGTTTAACTATGTCGTATACGCCAAACTATCGAAATTTGGCCTTTGGCTGTCTATTCCGCTGCTGCTGTGGGCCTTCTTCAAAGGCACAAACCTGAACGACGCATCGCGCTGGGTAACCATTCCGATCATTGGACAGACTTTCCAGCCTTCCGATCTGGCCAAACTGGCTTTGATTTCCAATCTGGCGGCCATGCTGGCCAAACGGCAGAAGATCATGAACAACCCGGAGGTGCTGCTAAGTCTCATCGTGTGGATCGGCATTATCTGTTCGCTCATTATTCTGTCCAATACGTCAACTGCTCTGTTGCTGGCAGCCACCTGCTTTCTGCTGATGTATATAGGGCGGGTACCAACCAGATACCTGACCATCATGGTGGTCGTTTGTGTGGTTCTGGGAGGGCTGGGATTAATTCTGGGGCAACGGTTTGGCACGGCGACCAACCGGGTAAAAAGCTTTATGGATTCTGATACCATCGTGTACCAGGTCGAGCAGTCGTATATCGCGCTGGCTAATGGTGGGCTGATGGGGCAGGGGCCGGGTAATAGTCACCAGCGTAATACCCTGCCGAACCCCTTCTCCGATTTTATCTACGCCATTATTGTTGAAGAATATGGTTTATTGCTGGGTGGTATTCCGGTGCTGCTGGCCTATTTGTGGTTTCTCTGGCGAGGGATTCGAGCCATTCGCGTAACCAGTCGACCCTTTGGCGGGTTGCTATCAGTAGGATTAACATTCAGCATTGTTTTCCAGGCGTTTGCCAGCATGTGCGTGGCCATTGGGCTGGCTCCTGTAACCGGTCAGCCGATGCCGATGCTTAGCATGGGGGGAACCTCACTCATTTTTACCGGACTTTCGATCGGGATTGTCCTGAGCGTTAGCCGGGGTGAGGCCGATGAACGGGCCATTGCCGACAGTCGATAGGCCCGTTACATAAGAGGGCAGCAGTTATTCAGGAACACCTATGAACGTAATCATCAGCGGGGGCGGAACCGGCGGACATATTTACCCGGCTATTGCCATCGCGAACGAACTTAAAACATTGGACCCAACGACCGAGATTCTGTTTGTCGGTGCGGAAGGAAAGATGGAAATGGAAAAAGTGCCCCGGGCTGGCTACCAGATTCTGGGACTGCCGGTGGTAGGCATCAAGCGCGAACTGACGCTGGCGAATCTGGCTTTCCCGATTAAACTGGGTCGTAGTTTTCTGCGGGCGCAGCAGATCGTGCGCGATTTCAAACCAGACGTAGCGGTGGGCGTTGGCGGATACGCAAGTGGGCCGCTGCTGCTGGCAGCTTCGCTGAAAGGCGTACCGACGCTGATTCAGGAGCAGAACTCCTATGCCGGCATCACTAATAAAGCGCTGGCCCGCTGGGCCCGGCGTATTTGCGTAGCCTATCCAGGGATGGAAGCATTCTTCCCGGCCGAAAAAGTGAAAATGACCGGTAACCCGGTACGTAGTGATATTCAGTTTGCCGACCAGCAGGTTGAGGCCGGACGGCAGTTGTTCGGTCTGGAAGCGGGTCGCCCAACGCTGCTCGTTATTGGCGGTAGTCAGGGAGCCCGAACCCTGAACGAAAGCCTGGAAGCGGGTCTGACGCAATTCGTCGATGCGGGTGTGCAGGTGGTCTGGCAGACGGGAACGGCGTTTATCGAGCGGGCACGCGCGGCTGTTGCCACACTGGGCTCTCCGCTGATCAAAGCGTATGACTTTATCTACGACATGGACAAAGCCTATGCTGTGGCCGATGCTGTGGTGTCGCGGGCGGGGGCGCTGTCGGTATCGGAGTTATGTCTGGTCGGTCGCCCGGCCATTCTGGTCCCACTGCCCACGGCGGCTGAAGATCATCAAACCAAGAACGCTATGAGTCTGGTCGACCGGCAGGCAGCACTATTGGTTAACGACCGAACAGCCCGGCAGGAACTGGTTCCGGCGGCTCTGGCATTGCTGAACAACGAATTGGAGCGGCAGCAGTTAAGCCGACAGATCAAAACGCTGGCCCGACCCAATGCCGCGCGGGAAATTGCGGAAGAAGTACGAAAACTGGTGAAGTAAAGAGCCAACAGGATCGCGATGAACAGAATGAACGTGTTCATACGGATCGTCAACTGAGCTATGACATTAGATACAATCAAGAACGCTTACTTTCTGGGAATTGGCGGCATTGGCATGAGTGCCCTGGCGCGCTGGTTTCGCATTAACGGGTATGCCGTGGCTGGCTACGACAAAACACCGACGCAACTGACAGAGGCACTGGAAGCCGAAGGCATGACCATCCACTTTACCGAAGACGTTGAACAGATTCCGGCTTCGTTCCGGGAAAACCCGGCCGAAACGCTGGTGATCTATACGCCCGCCGTTCCCAAAACGCACGCCGAATACATTTACCTGACCGAAAACGGTTTTACGCTGCAAAAGCGGTCGCAGGTATTAGGTCTGATTGCCGGACAGATGAAAACAGTCGGGATTGCCGGTACGCATGGCAAAACTACAACCTCGTCGATGGTCGCCCACATCCTGCGGGATTCGGGCGTAAACTGCGCGGCTTTTCTGGGCGGTATTACGGCTAACTACGGTACGAACTTCCTGCTGAACGAGCCCGCCGAAGACCTGCGCTCGGTGGTTTGCGTCGTGGAAGCCGATGAGTTTGACCGGTCTTTCCTGACGCTGTTTCCGCATTTGGCTGTCGTTACGTCGACCGATGCCGACCACCTGGACATTTACGGAGCGCATGACGCCGTGCTGGAATCGTTTGGTAAATACGTCAGCCAGATCGAGTCAGATGGAGTACTGTTCATGAAACAGGGCCTGGCTCTAGCCGATAAAACAAAGGCGCAGGTTCGGCCTTATTCGCTCGAAAGTGGGAATTACTACAGCCAGAATCTGCACGTTGATGAGGCAACGTTCCGATTCGATCTGGTTTACCCCGGCGGGGTAATCAGCGACATCTGTCTAATGGTGCCCGGCTTCCATAACGTCGAAAATGCCATTGCCGCCGGAGCTGTCGCACTCGAACTGGGCGTAACGCCCGAAGCCATCAAGGTAGCGCTGGCCAGTTACCGGGGGGTAAAGCGCCGGTTTGATTACATTCTCAAAACCGAGGAGGCCGTTCTGATTGACGATTATGCGCACCATCCGGCCGAAGTAAACGCATTTTTATCATCGGTAAAGGCGTTGTATCCGGATCGTGACGTAGTAGCTATTTTTCAACCGCATTTGTTTACCCGAACGCGCGATTTTGCTGACGGTTTTGCCGAGAGTCTGTCGCTGGCCGACCACGTAATTCTGCTGGATATCTACCCGGCGCGTGAACAACCGATTGAAGGCGTGACGTCAGATTTGATTTTTGAGAAAATTCAGGCGAAGAAAAAGGAAAAAAGTACAAAAACTGAACTACCTTCATTGATTCGATCGCTCAGGCCGTCATTGCTGGTCACAATCGGCGCTGGAGACATTGATCAGTTGTTGCCGGTATTAAAATCAGAATTAGAGACCAATAGATAAAAATATTTGTTTGACAACTTAGCATATTTACGGATGTTCTCTACCTTTAATTCGACCAGAAAGTGGGCTCTGACCATCGGCGGCATTTGCTGCGTGTTCGGGCTTATCGCTTTCACCGAAATTCAACAGGGGCAGAAGCACGTTCAGGCGGTTGTTATTCATCTGGATGAGATCGATGGACACCGGTTTCTAACGAGCCGGGATGTCCGGGGATATCTGACTAACGAAGGGGCTGATCCCATCATCGGAAAACCGTATGATGAGGTTGATTTCCGCCAACTGGAACAACGGTTGTTACAGCACGGACTGGTGAAAAAATGTCAGGTTTCGCGTGACCTGATGGGAAATTTGCTCGTCACGATTGAACAGCCTCGCCCGGTAGCCCGATTAATGGCTTCCGGTGAAGAAGTTAGAGCCATGTCGGGCCAATACGTCAGTGAAGAAGGACGGTTTTTTCCGTTGTCGATGAACTATGCAGCCCGCGTACCCATTCTGACGGGAGAGTACTTCCGCCAGAATCGTTCGTTAGTGAACGAAAAGAACCAGCCATTGCTGACCCTGCTGACGTATATTCAGCAGGATCCGTTCTGGCGGGCGCAGATTAATGAGTTGGCGGTGGACGAAGAGGGGAGCGTTACCATGTGGCCCCAGATCGGCAGCCACCAGATCGAGTTCGGATTGCCAGTCGATCTGGACGCAAAATTTAAGAAACTGAAATTAGTTTACACGGATGTATTGCCTGCCAAAGGCTGGGACCGGTATAAGCGGGTAAGCGTTCAGTACCGTAATCAGATCGTGTGTGAATGACAGATATAGGTATGGACGATAAGATCGTAGTAGGACTGGATATTGGCAGCACAAAAGTATGTGCTGTAGCCGGTCGGGTAATACGCAACAACAAAGAACAGGAAACGCTCGAAGTGCTGGGCGTTGGCGAAACTACGCTAACCGATGGGGTAACCAAAGGATCGGTAGTGAACGTCAACAATACGGTCGATGCCATTAAGCGCGCCGTTGCTGAAGCCTCGAACCAGTCGGATCTGAACATTCAGCTGGTAAACGTAAGCTTTAGCGGAGCGCACGTAACGTCCGTTAAATCAAACGGTAATATCACTCGCTCCTCATCGGGCGACGAGATTCAGATGGAAGATATCAACCATCTGCTGTTTGACATGTACCGGACGTCGATCCCGGCCGACAAAGAGATTATTCACGTATTGCCCATGGACTTTACGGTCGATGGGGAAACGAATGTCAAACAGCCGGTTGGTCGGAACGGGGTAAAACTGGGCGCTGATTTTCAATTGATTACCGCACAGGCCAACGCAGCCCGCAACGTTCGTAAATGCATTGCCCGCAATAATCTGATGCAGGACACCATGATGCTGTCGGCACTGGCGTCGGGGCTGGCGGTGCTGACGGACGAAGAAAAGAATGCGGGTGTAGCGCTGGTCGATATCGGTGGCGGTACGACTGAACTGGCTATTTATTACCGGGGGGTGCTGCGGCACGTAGCCGTGTTCCCCTGGGCGGGTAACAGTCTGACCTCGGACATTCAGGCGGGTTGCAAAATCATGCCCGAGCAGGCCGAGCAGCTGAAAAAACGCTTTGGTAACGCCGACCCAGCCGAGTACAACCTCAACGAGGTGGTGGCTGTCCCGGGACTGAGCAATCGGAAACCTAAGGACGTACTGCTGAAAAACGTAGCGCTCATCATCGAAGATCGGTTACGGGAGATTGCAGCACTGGTACAGGCTGAAATTATCCGTTCTGGCTACGAAGGTAAACTGTTGGCGGGGGTTGTCCTGACCGGTGGTTCGGCCCTGATTCCGGGAATTGAACAGGTGTTTGTCCGCGTAACGGGAATGGAAGAAGTTCACGTTGGTTATCCTGAGCACCTGGAGCCAAACGGACGGGCTGACCTGGTTGGTGATCCTGCTTACGCTACAGCTGTCGGCTTAGTCTGGGCAGGCTACAAAACCATTGACAACCGGATCTCGTTCATAAGTGACCCCAACCGGACGACTCACACCGAAAATCCTGCGCCACGGCCGACATATGGCACATCGGCACCAAGTGGACGTGAGAAACCCGTTGTGCCGGAGCGTGAGCCCGAAAAGGAAAAGAAATCCGGTGGCTGGCTGGGCTGGCTGAAAGAAGCTTTGCAGCCAACACGCGGCAGCGAGACCGACACGTATTGAGACCCGAGCGTGGAGACTCCGGTTCGGAGTTTGTAGTGACCACACAGTATTTGTAAAACATAAAGACACCAGAGGTCGAAATGATACTTAGTCAAGGCTTTAGATTCGAGCAGACCGAAGACAACAAAGCAATTATTAAAGTTGTTGGGGTTGGCGGTATGGGTGGCAACGCCGTCAAGCACATGCATGACATGGGCATGAAGGATGTCAATTTTGCCATCTGTAATACCGATCGGCAGGCGTTGATGAGTAACCCTGTCCCGATAAAACTCCAGTTGGGCGATGGTCTGGGCGCAGGAACGGAAGCTAAAGCGGGCGAGGATGCGGCCCGCGCCAGCATCGAAGAAATAAGGAATCTGCTGGCTCCACCCACCAAAATGGTCTTCATTACGGCGGGTATGGGCGGTGGTACCGGTACGGGGGCTGCCCCCGTAGTGGCCGAAGTTGCCCGCGAAATGGGTATGCTGACGGTAGCGGTCGTGACAGCGCCCTACTGGTACGAAGGTATCGACAAAAAAGAACAGGCCCGGGAAGGGATCGAGAAGCTGAAAAAGAGCTGCGATACGGTACTCGTCGTGCTGAACGATAAACTGGCTGAACTGTATAGCGAACTGACCTGGACTGAAGCGTATGCCCACGCTGATGACGTACTGGCCAATGCTGTAAAAAGTATCGCCGAGATTATCACGACGCAGGGGGATATCAACGCTGACTTTGCCGATGTTAAGAAAGTGCTCGAACAGGCCGGGCAGTCGGTAATGGGATCCGCCGAAATAGGTGGTGAGGACCGGGCGCTCCGTGCTATTGAAGCCGCCCTGAACTCGCCCCTGCTGAACGATCACGACATTCGGGGCGCTAAGCGTATCCTGCTGACGATTGCATCGAGTAAGGAACACGCCATGCTCCTGAAAGAGCAGATGGCTATTTCGGAGCACGTTGCTAAGAAAATCCACACGGAAGCCCGGATGTTCAAGTTTGGTGCGATCACTGACAAGGAACTGGGCGATAAACTGCGGGTTACCATTATTGCCGCAGGCTTTGATGGGACAACGGCACTGATGGAGCAGTTGAAGAATACAACTGATCCGAAAAACGACCTGAACCTGAAGGTTGAAGAGATTGAGCCCGAGGTGAAGGACGAAGCTCCGACAAACGAGCCGGAGCTTGAACCTGTGCTAGAAACCGCTGACGCCGGGCCTGCTGATTCATCGACTGGCGTTACGGTAAAAGGCGATGAAAAGACAACGGATACGGGTTATAATGGGCATACTATCATGGAACCGATGACTGTGCGGCCTGAATCGACAAACGTAATGCTGCCTCAACAGCGGCCATTACCTGTAATCGAGCCTCCCGTTCTGGAGCCGGTAGACCTGCTGGTTGAAGAGGAGCGCCCCAGCGATGCCGATCTGATTCGCCGGACGGTGGACATGTTCGTTAAGAACTACCATACGACCGCCGACCTGGACAAGCCGACGTTTGAACGGAACAAGACGATCCTATACACCATGCCGTTACTGCCCGAGCACGATTACGTCCGCTCGAAGCTGAACGAGTAGGTTTGATAGATTTTCATAAAGCAAAAGGGGGCTGTTTCGAAACAGCCCCCTTTTGCTTTATGAAGAAAATTAGTTTTCAGCTGGGCAACACTTGGCGTAGTTGCTAACTCTACGTACTCTGGTATGACCCAGATTGTCTTGTTCGGTATATTCTACTACGCAGTCATCAATGCAAAAATCGCTGCCGTTAATTTTACTCCATGTAGCAGCAGGACGTACTGTAGTTTGAGAAGTTTCTTCCTCTTTTGGTCCGGGAGGATAATGTAATTTTTTAACTGGGCAATCTGTCGTGTACTCAGTATTAACCGTGTTTCCACTTTGTTCAGCATGAAATGTGAAAGTACTCCCTTTACGGCGGTTTCTAGGAACCTTGAAAGTATTATTCTCTTGACCAAGGCTTAATCCGTCGGCGCTAAAAGTAATAGGTTCTTCATTGCCCCCTGTAGAAGTTAAAGTTATTAAGCCCGTTTCACAATTCATCTCAGCATTCAATTTTAGTGGTGGCTGAGATTGAAACCAAATTAACCACGCAATAGCGGCTAGTAATACTAGAGCGCTAGCAATTAGAGCGATTCTTCCTCTAGGCGGCCCGGGAGGGATAACCTCTTTAAGATTAGTACTTTCACAATTAGGACAGACGTTTTCCTCTCCTTCAGGTAGAGAGAACTCTCTTGGCGGTTTCTCATCAGCCCAATTACATTCACCGTGGTTTAAACAGATGTACTTTTTCATGAGTGGTAGGCTTTATTGTTTTAGAATTGTTACAGCCAACTTTCCATTATCTCTAAAAGCGGCATAAACTGGATCGGTTACACTACCTCCTCTTGACTCTTTGAACTTCTCAGCGATCGACAATACTTTGGCTTTGAGCTCGTCACGCTTTGCTACTTGTAGAAATTCACCCTGTAGCTTGAGATCTACTTCTTTCTTGAGAGACGCTAGATCTTTGATGGGCATATTTTCCTTAGCCTGATGTAAATCTGCACCGAGGAAAATTGGAGCCTCGTCAAAACCATCTTCATCCTTACGTACTAAGGCTAGTTGCTTGACCCCACGCTCATCTTCTAATTCTGTAAATAACCCCATAGCAAGAGCAAGTATCATATACGGTGTATATTCGTCTCGCGTGATAGTTTTGACGTACAAGTCAGGGTGTTGACTGCCATCGCCTTCGAGATGTAGTATCATCCGGCTCTTTGCTTTTTCTCCAGCGTTTGGATGGTATATGACCTGCCGGTCATAGCCTTCTTTCAGATAGCTAAGTTGTCCTACGAACCGTAGTGGAAATAAATTTGTGACGGTTATTAGTACAATCTCATGCTGACGACGGGGGTCGTTTTGGGGCACGATCGATACACTTACGTTACCCGTCGTTGATATGTTTTGCCGAAATGCGTCCTCTAACTTGCTTACAAAATCCTGCTCTTCCGGAGCATGGGGGATAATGACCGTGTAGGTTACTACTTTGCTCGGTTTATTAGGAATACCGTCTCCCTTTTTATTGATCTCGTCTGCGTTAAATTGTAGGTAACTACCAGACTGCTTGACAATGTCCCGGACAAAAACTACGAGGGCCTGATCGTTTCCTGCATATTCTTCGCGTAACTTCTGAACGATACTCTGTCCCATAAACTGCTGTTGCTTTGGCAACGTATCGTGCCAGACCGCAGCATTTTCTTCTGATGCGTCGGATAACGTATCCTGGAAAACGACATCACTTATTTTACCGTTGAAATTGCCAAAGGTCTGTGTGTTGCCAAGAATACTCAAGAGTCGATTACGAACGTTACCGGCAGTAGTATGCTGTAAATTTTTGTTCAGGACGAACGCAGGTAAAGCCTGTATAACTTTATCCCGGTCGTAAAAACGAATGATATGCTCATTCAACTCCAGCCCTTTATCCTGTAAACGCTCCTTGAGGCCGTTATCAAAGCTTTCTATGGATACGGCAAGCGTTTGGACAGTCTTGGCAATGTCTTTCTGTAGATTTGCCAGTTGAAGATTATACGCTCCTAACAACGATTTGGCAAACTCCCATCCTGCTAAATTGGTACGTTGTCTATAAAGCTGAGTTAATACCTCGGTATGAGCAATCAGCATATTTTTATGCTTGCCCATTGTTCTTGCTAACACCCCTATGTTACTGTATTCTTTATTGTTGGCACTAATCTTGGCTTCTTCAGCGGGAATTTCTTCGCGGATTTTGGTTATTCTTCCATTTGTCTCGGTAATCTTATTCAGAACCCACACACCCAATGCTTCAGTAATTTGCTGGATGTTGTGCATTGAAAACTCACCATTGCGCCACAGGTCAATAAGCTTTGCTTCTAACTGCTGCTTCATTTCCTGAGCAATGGCGCTTTTGGCAGATTCTTTTTGCGCGTAAAAGTTTTTTACACCATTTCCACGATACTCATTATCAAATTTTTCGGCGAATAGACGTTCAATCTCTCGTAGCCACTGCGACCAATCTTGCTGCATAGCTGTCTCCATCATGGGAGCAGCTACTACTTGCCAATATTCGCTAATTAGCTTCCAGTTTTTGTTATTCCTATCGCCTTCGAGTATACCTTTTGAGTAGGTTAAATGCTCATTGGTAAGCGACCAGGCTTCAAGGTTTGCTTTGTCTTCTACGTAAGAAGCATAGGCAATGTTTTTAGGCTTGTTGTCCCAGCCTATATCATCGTTCCAGTTATTATAGAGCAAATGCTGGGTTGCCTGATTCGCCAGCGTCAACGTAGTGTACTCCCGAATTTCTTCCTCTGGAATAGCAATTCGCTTTAAGCCGAACGTTAAAAAGCGCTTGCTGCGCTCCATGATGTTGGGATCGTTGGGAGAAGTTTCCGGGCTACTATCACCATTCTCCGCATTTTCCTGACGGCTTAATGTTGCTTGTGGGTGTTCATCTTGACCACCAACGACTTGTACAGTTTCAAGTGCAATTATCTTCTGATAGAGAAAATCCGCAATAACGTCAGGTAAGCGCTTATCAACATCAACCAAGTACCCATTCTCGTTCTTATTGGAAAATAAGTAGCATCCATTGAAAGGGTCTTGTAAATCCAATTGAAGTTGATTTGGGTTCTTAGCAGATAAATCAACAGGTTTAAATTGGCCGATACTTAGCGCGTTCAATTCTCGTAAAGCGGCATATCCGTTAGCGTGGTAAAAGCCAGTCATGTCCCGGTTAGGCTTTGGCTTCTCGTCAGGCAAAAAAGCGTAAATAACGATACGGTACTCACCCGGATAAGACGGACGATAATTGCTTCGGATTTGAGTTACAATATCGACAACCGTACCGCTACCCGTGCCACCTGCCAAGCCACAGCATACATGAAACGTTACGTTGGGGTCTTGTGAGTTTTTTACTAACTCTTGAACTTGGGCGTTCAGAGCGTTATTGACTGCTGATACATTGGTAGACAGAAGAAAACGGCCTAGTCGTCTTTTTTGGCCGCCTGCGGCATCACCAACAATACTTCCCAGCACATCATTCCAAACTGCTCGATCACCGATCCAAGGCTGAATACCAGGGTATTGGTCAACGGAATTAAGAACAGGTCTAAGGTTTTGACCCTTTATTCGGACCTTACTGTTTTCTCCTAGCTGTACGCTTTTACCCAGGATCTTCCACGTTGGATCTTCTAATCCCATTAACTCATCGCTAGAGTCAACATATAGATATCCTATGTGAGCATTATCGGGTTTTGTTTTGCGGAATTCCTGGTAAATGGTTTTACGAAATGCTCGTATAACCTTACCACCTGTACCACCAAGCCCTATAAGTAAGTGATTAGCCATGTGTATTTCTTTATGTTTTAAGTAATGAAACGGTATTACTTCTGAATACGAATGTCTTTGTAGGCTGCATATCCAATTGCTCCCAATGGGATAGCCATAACCAGCAGATAAAGTAGTAACAGAGCAATGCGCGATAACGTAACGGTACGCGGAGTTTGTGCGCTCAACTGTGTTTTGATCGTGTCAGCTGCAATATTGATTGCCTGTTCCGCAGAGTATGTAGTACCAGGCTTTCGGCTAAAGTGATTCACAACATCATTGGAAATATTCTCAGATGATTGCGATGGATTAGACCAAATGATTTTACTGAGGAATGGGTGCTCGTGATCGAAATGGTTACAGGCAGCTATAGCATACACTTTTGCTGCTGCCTCTTGAGAAGCCTTTTTAGTTGCCGGAATAATTTGACCTCCACTTTCAGGAGTAGGATGATCAGAGAAATTTTCGATGTCTAAGCCTTTTACTTTGTAATAAGCATCTTTGAAGGTTTCTTGGCTCCACTGATTATCTGTTTTGATTTCGTAAGCTTCCCATATATTAACAATAGCTGACGTTACATTCTGCATGTATTTTAACCCACCGAAAGCCAAGACAAAAAAGAAGGTTAATACGCTTGCGATTACAGTGAGGAACTGATGAGTAGCCGTTAACCGAAAACGACGATTCCAGAGTTTTACGTAGTTATTGCACAGGTACCACGATAAACCAGCCATAACAAAGGCCGCTACCAAGGTAATTGTCATGGCTGAGCGGTTAGTGGCGAGTAAGAAGACGCCACTAGCAAGTAATTTGAGTAGTTCAGTGATCGTAGACATTAGTTACGGTTAAAAGTTACTGTTTAATAATCGACTTACCCTGCACACCGTTTGACTCGGTTTGCACTTTCAGAAAGTACGTACCGGCGGGTTGGGTGCCTAACTGGAAATGTTCGGTCTGGGGCGTTGTGCTTGCTTGCCGCGTTACCTGCCGCACGACAGTACCGGCGGCATTAAGAATCTGGAACGTAACAGCCTGCCGCGTTGGCGAACTCCAGTCAACCGATACGTCGCCGGTGGTGGGGTTAGGGTAAGCTTTAACAGAAATTGGTTCTACAGATGGCTGCGTTCCCAGTGGTGAAAGAACACGTAGCCGATAGATGGCCGATGCAGGACTAGTACCACATTCCGTCGTCAGGTTTGTGACGGTGTAGGTCTCGACCTGTTGCGACGTGGCTGGTGGGCGTACCCAGATGACTTTTAGAGAATCAGTTGCTGTATAGAGAATATTATTAAAGCGGAATGACCAGGGCCCGTCACCCGTCAATCTGACGCGAATAGCAGTACTATCGCCGGGATAAACGGATTCGTCCCCGGAAAGCGTAGCGGTTGGCTGATTGGAAACCCGTACTTCGATACTACTTCTTTGGCTCTCACAGTTGTCAGCGTTCTTCTGCGTAACGTAGTATGTAGTTCTTCCTGCCTGGGAGATGTTAGGTACAATCTGGGATTCTGCCTGGCCGCCAGGGTCAGCGCTCCTATACCATAGCAGACGATTGCCTGTGGCTCCCGTAGCTGAAAGCGCAGTACTACTTACCCCAATGCAATACTGTACCGTAGCTTTAACCGTAGGAGCTGCCGGTGTTGGTACAATTCGTACTACAATCTGTGCTTTAGGGCTAACACAATTTCCTGCTCTCTGATAAACGGAGTAGATAAACGAACCATCTGATGATGTAGAAGGCACTGGCGCTACAGTACTGGTACCGGTAATACCTGGACCTTCCCAGAGCAGGCCAACATTAGGGCTGGCTGTTAATGTATCGGCTCTAGCGTTCTGACAAAATAGCTGATTGGCGTTTACGCCCGGAACCGACGGAGGATTAACAACTACCACGGATACCGACTGGCGAGTGCTTTCGCAATTGTTAGCATCAGTTTGAGTGACGTAGAAGGTATACGTATTGGCACTAGTGGTAGAGTAAGCTGGATTGCTAGCTGTCGGAGAACCGCCTACAGGCGTTGTATACCATTTTACAGTAAAGCCACTAACGGCAGTAACTGATAAGGGTTGCACGGGTTCGTTTAGGCAATACCGCACCGAAGCCGCCACCGGCGGTGCTGGGGCTGCTCTGACAAAGACACTGACGGTAGCCCGTGGACTCTCGCAGGTATTGACGGTCTGGGTAACGGAGAACGATTGCACGCCTGTGCCGGATGTTATGGGCGTGGGTGCTACGCTTGACTTGGTATTTGTCTGATCATACCAGGTAAATAATGCACCGGGGGTTGTACTGGTTGCACTCAGTGCAGTGGAGGTCGAATTCTGGCAGACTGTCGTTTGCGCCGGTACGGTTGGCGCAGCAGGAATTGGGTAGACAACGGCACGCAACGTTGCCCGTGCGCTTTCGCAACCGTTGATTGTCTGTGATACGTAGACCGTTTGTTCTCCTGCATTCTGGTTGTTCAGGGTAGGTGGATTTAGGGAACCCGTTCCACCTGTAGCAGCCGTGTACCAAAGTGCGTTAGGAATGTTTGTTGAAAATGATCCCTGAGTACCCTGGCATAGTGCGATACTGGTGGCGGAGGGGGCCGATGGTACGGCTATGACTGATACTGATACGGGCTGACGTGCACTCTCGCAGTTGTTGGCATCTGTCTGAGTAACAGAGAAGATGTACGTACCAACACCAGTATTTGTTAAGTTTGGCGGGCCAGATAAGGCAGTACCTGCCTGGTTGTACCAGCGCAGATTCGTACCGGTAGCCGTTAGCGAGACTGGTGTCTGATTAGCGCAGTAACCTACTGAATTGGCGGTAATCGGTGGCGCCGGTGCTGGCGCAACGATTGCGCTAACTATCGCGCGGGGACTCTCGCAACCATTGACCGTCTGGGTAACGGAAAAGGATTGCACGCCCGTTGTTGACGTACTCGGCGTGGGAGCTGCGCTTAATTTAACACCGGCCTGATTATACCAGCTTAGCGATGATCCCGAAGCGGTTAGGGGTAAAAGATTCGTCGAGTTTTGGCAGACTGTCGTTTGCGCCGGTACGGTCGGGGCATTGGGAAGCGGGAAAATTGTCGCTTTTACGGCAGTGCGTGGACTTTCGCAACCACCAATCGTCTGCGATACGTATACCGTCTGTTCACCCGCTGTCTGACTGTTTATTGTGGGCGCCAGGGTCGAGCTAGTCCCTCCGGTAACGACTGTATACCAAAGCGGATTTGAAACGGTCGTTGAAAATTGTCCCTGCGTACCCTGACAAAGCGAAACGCTGCTGGCGGCTGGGGCGGCTGGTCCGGTATTGGGCGTTACGTTGATAGCCGCCCGCATACTCTCGCAGCCATTTACGGTCTGACTAACGTAATAGGTTCTAGCCTGAGTCGATGACGGCGTGGGAGCACCGGTAAGTGACAAGGACGTAGTTGCCGTGTCGTACCACTTCAGGTTTGTTCCGGTGGCGCTGAGCGGGCTGGTGAGAGTAGTCGAAGAGCAAAATGCTACGTCGGCTACTCGGGGCGCATCGGGTCGGCTGATAGCGATGGACGTAGAAACGGGACTGGTTAGCGTGCTATAGTCAGTAGCACCGGTTGTGGTTGGCTTCTGAACGACGACTTGAACCCGATAGCCCGTTCCGGCACTAATCGATGTTGGAAGTGTTGCCGTCATAGGGCTTGCGCTACCTGTGCCAATCGTTACGGCGTTGTTGAAAGTCCCGGCCGCATCGGATAGTTGCACCTGATACGTCAGTCCCGCTGGAAGTGTCGTACTCGTTGTAAACGAAACGGAGATTGGCAGGCCAGGGCAGTAGGTACCGGATAAGGGCCCTGTTGTTAAGGTCGTGATCTGATTCTGTCTGATCGAAATCTGCGTCGATCCGCTAATGTTATCACTAATGCCACAACCGCTATCTCTGAACCCTCTGATGAACGATTTGTCAAAAATCGTTGCGGCTGAAAAGGTAGGCGAAATCGTAGTTGAACTGACCGACGACGTTGACGAACGGAGCGTACCATTATCGACATACGTGAATGACCAGGGAGCCGTGCCAGTGAATGCTAACTGTACCGGTGCTGTAGAGCCTGCTGTTACGGTCGAGCTACCCGAAATTGTCAGCGTAGGCTGAGCGATAACGCTGACAGAAGCCGTATTACTTACTACGTTAGTCGCCGTGGCAGACACGCGAAACCGATACGTGCCAGCGGTGACTGAGGCTGGCAGCGTTGCACTAATGGGTGACGTAGTACCTGTGCCTGCCAAATCCTGCAGCAGGCTGCCATCCGTGTTGACTAACTGAACTTTGAACGTATTCCCAGTAGGGAATGTACCCGTGGTCGAAAACGGAAATGACACAACGGAACCTGCGCAAAAGTTGCCAGTTAAAGCTGTGGTCGAAATTGCTGTAGTAACTGGCTGGTTGGCCCTAACCGTAAATTGACTACTGGCACTGCCTGCAACATTGGCAATCAGGCCCTGAGTGATGACGCGAACCCGATACGTTCCGGCAGTAGTACTAGTCGGGATGGTGGCTTTAATGGAACGGGTACCGCCAAAGCTAGCGCCTTTCTGCTCCCGGCCGCTGTACTGATCCGTCGAATTCAACAGGTCGCCCAGCACGGTAAGGCCGTCCGCGCTTAATAGCTGGACCTTAAATTTACTCTCGGCTAGCTCTACTGGAAAGGTACCGGCTCCTGTGCGGTATGATACCGTAAGTTCAGCGCCGGGGGAAGTTTCGGTTACGTTTGAGCTGATGGTCGTAATACTGAGCGGCTTTACCGTAATAGCTACAGAGCCAACGACAGTTCCGGTGAAGTTCTTGATTTTTGACTGGTCGATGACCATGCTGGCAACCGGGCGGATGATGACAAACCCGTCGTTGCTAACCTTCTTCAGCGCGTTCGTTCCAGTCTCTCCTGGCGAGTCGATTTCGAAATATCGTGTGCCCGTGCCGCTAAATTTGACAAAGAACGGAGCATCACCGAATTGGGTACCCGCCTGAAAAACGTTGCCATCAAAGGCCGCGTCAGGGCTGGCGGCAGGATCACCGTAATACAGGTTCAGTGTTACCTGAGCTTGGGTAGTGGATAGGCAGACCAGAAGCAGTAAGCTAACCAGCCAGTACCGATTTATGTGAATAGTCATTTTAGGATAAGCTTTTGGTAAGGGTAGGGCCCGTTCCGTTTTGTTGTTAGCTCTTATTTGCCTGATCTCAGCAATTGACGAATACCGTTGATGATCAGTCCGCTGCCGACAATCCCACCGCCATAGACGCCATAGATTCCCGGTTGAGCGTAGCTGGTAAACGACATTGGCTTAGCCGGAGAATCACCCGGTTGTTGGGAAAGAGTTTGCCAGACGGCGTACTCGGCGTTAAGCGATGTTAGTTTACCGGTGTAGTCATTATAGCTACGTTGAAGCGAGCTGTAACCAACGTAACTGGCTCCCAAAGCTGCCGTTCCAACGACGATTTGAAGCCAGGCAATCAGGCGTCTGGATGGAACCACCCGATTTAAGTAAAGGTGGGAACCGTTGGTTTGCCGAAAATCAAGCTTATGATCTTTATCCGTCAGTGTAATACTGACAAAAGCCTGACTGGTATTGTCGATTCTGCGATACTGGTAAGAACCTAGTGGGATGTTATCGGTAGTGGAGCGAATAACGGTGAGCCAATTTTTATCCCATTTAACCGATACAGAATCAATTGGATTAGCAATGCCTCTATATAGAAACTCCTTACCAGTGATAGGTTTCGCTGGTGCTATCCCTAGCGAAATCACCGGTTTCGTTTCGCTGTTAGTTAACCCTTCTCCCGGCTTAGGAAAACCTAGGCGAACAATGAACGTACGCCATTTTCCATCGATCTTTTCTACCCGTAACTCAGCAACGCGCTGGAGCGGCCGATAAGCAACATCGGTCTGGTTGTTCGGGTCGGTATATTTTCCGGTAAACGTTGAGGTGAAGAAAACTTTGACGTAATGAAAAGCTTTTCCTTCAATCAGCGTAGATGTGATGACTTGTGAGAATTTAATTGTCTCTTCGTCTGATTTCGAATAGAACAAAGCCAGATTTCTCAGGTACCGATCAACGGGTAAGTCGGCTGTAGTTTGCGATGATGTATGTCTTGGATCGATATCATCCTCTATGACAATGCCGTCGTTATAAAAGATCTGAGACGAATTAGGGGGGGGAGCAATTAAATAACTTTCCTTGATACTCTTGTCGAGTTGATTCTCGGTCGGAATCGTGGACGTTATCAGGACCAATAATTCTTCCAGATTTTTGATGGTGCTCTTAGCCTGAAACGTAATTTCATCCCGCTCCAATTTTGTGATAGTTGTATCACTATTGTTGACGTGAGCCACGTAAATCTTTTTGACGCCTTTCTGCGCCAGCACTGGCGTTCCAATTAGTACCAGGCCCAGTAAAAGGAAGATAAAGGTCTTTTTCATAAGCAATTGGTGTAAACGATACGCTGTTGGAAGCCGTCACCTCTGGCATAGCCCAGTGAATAGCCTGCTTTGGTGTAGGTATGTCTGTAAGTCAATGTTTCTGGTGTAGTACGTCCGTTCTGCGTCTGTGCAGCTGTAGTTTTAGTCAAATTATGGACGTATGAATGACCGCCCAGATCGAGCGATGGAATCCCTCGAAACAGCAGCTGAGTTTTGTTCCAGTACGGGTAGCTATCGTACTCGTACTTACGCATTATCTGAAGGGAACCTGCCACGGTAGAGTCACTTAGGAGCTGTCCCTGATTATCAAACCGATAAACAACTCTGGTTCCATTGGTAAGAGTACGGTTGATAATCTTTCCATTTGCGACAACCGCCGTTAAGGTTCCAGCTTCGGTAACCTGCGCCAACTTGCCATTATTGTCGAAGGTATAGCTACGTACCGGCTGCTGTTGCGCATTGGCTTCAACATAGGTCTTTACTTTGCCGCTCTCGTAGGTGTACCTGTTGTAACCGAGTGTTTGGCCTGATAAGGCATTATTGATAGTTACCTGTTGAATAAGCCCGTCCTGATAGGTATAGATGTACCCTCTGTTGTCGCGGGTCTGGCTGCCACCTGTATAAAGCGTAGTCTGATCAATCCGTGAAACCAGAAAATGGTCGGCGGAATAGGTGAAATTCTGACGGCTATTGTTTGTCAACGTGCCTTTCGACCATTGACGATACGTAATCTCCTCAACGTGCCCAAAGGTATTATAGGCGTAAGTCGTTGTGTCGCTTACACCTTCATTAATATTGGCGATACGGTAAATCTGGCAGGTTCCCGGAATACCAGAAGCGGGTATAGTCGGGTCCTGGTGACAGCCAATAACGGCCACTAGCAGAACGAACCAGGAAGCGTACTTTAGGGAGTAAATTTTTCTCATTGAGCGGTGATTAGTTTTAGCGACACCCGCCGGTTAAGCGCTCGATTCGTTTCGGTGTCGTTAGGAGCAATGGGTTGACGGCTACCAATGCCGTCTTTTGTGAGCTGGCTATCCGTGATTCCCTGATTCGTTAAAAATCTGGCCGTTGCCAGGGCCCGATAAAGGGATAGTGTTCGATTGACCTTCGGGTCGCCCACGTTATCCGTATGTCCGGTAATCCGAAGGGTGTCAGACGTATGGGCTTTCATGTACTGGGCTACCTGTTTCAGCACAGCCTGCGAATCGGACCGGAGCTGGTAGCTGCCTTGCTCGAAGTAAATCATCGGGATCGAATCGGGCAGGACCAAAGCCGGGCCAGCTGTTATGGCCTGAAGAGGAGCCACAGCTACGCGGGCCGGAGCTGTATTCTGAGCAGGCTGGTTGAGCGTAATGGCATTCAAGCCCGTAGCCAGACGAACCGGCCGACGGATGACTTTATCGCCGTACCGTACGAGTAACTCATAGGAACCCGGTACTGCTTCGTAGGATACGTACTGATTTGCAAAACCTGATAAGGCGAGCAAGGGGATTGTTTTTGTCGGGGCGCGGAGTTCGCAATACGTTGCATTAGGCGCATTGACAGAAAACAACGTTAGTTCACGTTGCAGCCGTATTTCGTGCTGCAGAGACTGGCCGTTCAACTGCTCAATAATCAGGTTGCCGTCGTAAGGTTGGTAACCAGTGGACCGAACTTCCAGCGCAATAATATCTTTCTGATCAAAATCACGTTCCAGCTTACCCAGGGCATTCGTCCCCAAGCAGCGTTTTTCGCCCGTTTTCGTGTGGAAAAAGCAAACACTGGATGAGAGTGGTTTCCCCAGAATGGCGTCGGTAACTAGAAACGTATTATGCTGGACAGCCTTACTGTCGCTGACTATACTGTCTGACTGGACGTAGCTGGTCTGTTCTGTCTGTAGATAAGGCGTATCCTGGTTTTGTCTGTCAACTGGTATAAACGGAATCATGACCGTAATTGGCTGATTGCGCTGGTTGGCCGAAAATCGGATCTGAACCGATTGTGATCGGTAGCCAGTGCATTCGATAGACAAAGCTGTTGTACCGCAGGGCAGGACCGCGGAAAAGGTGCCGGAGTCACCACTCATACTTACACGCTGGCGTCCTTTCGAGGTTCTAGCCAGTAAGCGAGCTGCACGTAACGGTTGGTGAGTGGCATAATCAAGCAGCGTTCCCTGGATATGGAGACACGATGAATCCGCCTGCTGTCCCTGTACCAGCAGAGGTATCGCACACAGCCATAGAACGAAAAGCTTAGCCAAGTTTTTATGACTCATTAGTCTGTAGCCGATACGCCAATTGACCCTAGTAGTAAAGCCCACTTTACATTAGTTTCTCCATCTACTGTTGTGACGTAGCGTTCCAGCTTGACCCGGACATTTTTCTGAGTTATATCCGTGTAGATGGTATTAGCACCATAGCCAATAAAGGTTTGCTGACCGGTTATCACACCGTAATAATTACCGTCTGTAGCCTGAGACAGCTCTTTGAGGAATTGTATTTCAGACCATTCAATATCAACCGATCTGTAGTTAAGCCGCTTTAAGTTGGTCAGATACGTACGTATTGGATACCGGCGAGAGCCAGGCTGGCTTTTGGAGGTTACTTCCATCGTTGAGCCCGGCATGAATAGTTTTACAGCTTGGTCAATAGCCTGATTTTTTTCGTAATCAGAACGTGATTTGTCTGCGATGGTTTTTAAATAAGACGCAAATTCTTCTACCTTTTCCAGAGACTTCTTGCGATAGTGTCTATAGTCAGCCTCGCTTAGAACTAGTTTATTGACTTGAGAATTGTTAGGCGCTGGAATAGGAGCATCTGGCTTAAGAACAGGGACTGGGTCTGGAGCTGGTGGCGTTTCTGGAGCAATAGGTGTTGTGGTTGCTGTAGGTTGAATAGGTGTAGAGGGCTGGGTAGATATGATATTGGCTCCTAATGGCTTTTTGATGGAGCTTAGCACAGAAGCCACCTCGGCCGGGGTCCGATCTTGCATCAAACTATGTCGCCCATCGCTGTGAAGAATAGCAACAAGCTCGCCCTTAGAAATAGACGCCGATTTACCGTCGCTCGTTAGGTAGTTGACGACGGCGTCGTTTTCGTACGAGATTTTAGCCGGAATGACTTCAAAGGGAACAGCCCGGAGAAGGAAATCTTTGTCCTGCCAGGCAGTTGTGGTCAGGAAAGTTTCCAGTTCCTTTTTCGCCTGTGCAGGGTCGGTGCTGAGGTTGTTGATGACCAGGAAATTACCTTTTCGAAAAGCGACCAGGATGTTCTGCCGCTGGAAACTGTACGTACTGAGTTTATCGCTCTGTTGTACAGTAAACGTAATACGATCGTCGGCAATATCCGTCAGACGTGCATTCTCAAGCTTATTGCCGTTCGCCGTATAGATGGCGTCCTGTCCGTACAGCACCGGAGATAAGCCAATCAGGAAAAATAAGACAAGTAGTTGTTGCTTCATAGTAGGTTGGATTAGCGACTAGCGCATGGATTTGACAAGCTGGTGGGTCGCATCGGTGATGAACGCTTCAAGTTCATCCTGGTCCAGAGTTTCCTGTGGTTTACGATTTAGCTTTTGAAGTTGCTTGATCTCCCCAGGCTTAAGCCATGGGTAAGAGGTAAAAATGCCTTTGGGTGAGCCTTTGCTGTATATGCCGCGGCATCCTGCTAAACACGGTGTGTAGTGAATCTTATAAGAGCCAACAATCTCATTCGTTTTTACATGGACCAACTTAAATTCTACCGATGCTCCTGTTGTTCTGTAGTCTCTTACAAGCTTTTCTTCATCATTTGAATCTATCAGGCAAACGTTCGTTGTGTAACCGACAGAATTGTCAATTCTTACTAATTCAAGAATAAGATCAGTATTGGTGAGAGAGGTAATTTTAGAATAATCAACACTTTGGTTATCATCTAAAACCTCATTAAATAATCCACGGTCTCGAACACTGAAGCCTTCTTTGAAAAGCTGTTTCTCAATCGAATTATATAGAGCAGTTTCATCATACAGAGATTCGACAAACTGAACTTTGGCTGATGATCTACCATTTCCAGATTGCCTTACTAATACAGGATTTACTATCTCTGACTGATGACTTCCTGTTCCTTGTGTGTTCGTCACACCTTTACGCGTATTGGGCACACGAAGTACAATACGGGGTGACTTGTTGACCAGCATGATCTCGGTCAGCATGTCAGCTGATGTTAACTCAGGCGGTTTCTGTGCAAACCGCACGACCGCTTTTTTGCTACAACTGATCTGAATCAAGGCGAGAAAAAAAACAAAAAGGGGTAGGTAGATATGCTTCATTAAACGGTTGGGAGAATGACAAGGATAGGTATGTATATTTTAGTAACTATTCATGCGTGAGGACGTCAAAAGTAGCTATGTCACCCAAAAGAGACTTGTCTATTTGAGACATTCACGTTTCTATTTAGGACATTCATGCTTTTTTTTGCTGAAAAAACCGTCTAAAACTACCTATAAGTATATACTGATTCTATTTATATTGACTAAACGGAGCTTGCTAATAAGAAAGTAATTAGAGATGTAACACATACATAAACAGAGCGGCCTCCCCTGTCTGGACAGGGGAGGCCGCTCTGTTTATGTATGTGTATCTTAGAAACCTAAGCCTACTGCCATACCCCGGACAGATGGGTTACCAGTCAGCGTAACGCCGTTCGACGCAGCGCCGGTCATCAGATTGACCGAGTAAACTTTGGTTTCGCCGTTCCAGCGGAACAGGCCGTAGCCCATACCCGTTGCGCCACCAATATCGAAGCCGTTACCACCTTCTAGCGGCATCCCAACGTTACCGATCAGTTCAAGACCACCGTTGTTTGGCGGATTCTGACGGAACAGCATCGGCATAGTTGAGCGGGTGTCGATGTCATACAAGGTTGTTGTCGTGGCGCCAGCGAAGTTATTCGTGTATGCTACTGACGTTACAACCGGCGATCCTGGATTCAGGCGGCCATCAATAGCAGCTACTGTACCGTTGTCGGGGTTTAGACGCAGATTCTGGCCGGAGTTGGTTACAACCCGAATCCGGTCAACGGTTGGGTTGAAATCAAAGCCAACGTCGGTACCTTCCAGAGCTGGGCTAAATGGCCCCGTACCCACTGCGGCAGCGGCACCGCTCGATGGATTGATGGTATAAATCCGGCTGGTGCTGCCAATGGCGTAGAGTTGGCCGTTAGCGGGGCGGAAGTCGAGTCCGTAGAGCGTTTCGCCCGATTGCAGCCCTGTAATTTGTTTGCTTGCCGTAACAACGCCCGTCTGTGGATTGAAAATGTGCAGCATGTTCATACCATCAGCCGTGTAAGCAACCGGATCGGTAGGGATGGCTAGGCCAACAATACTGTTTACAGGAAGATTGCCCAGCCGCTCAGCCATTCCCGTGCTGAGGTTGATCTGATAAAGTCCCTGTGTTACGCCGGCAATCAACGTAGCAATAGCTGTTCCGTCCGGAGCAATATCGAAGCTGCCCAATCCCGCAATGTTCACACCAAGCGGACCAACTTCTACCAGCGTACCGTTGTTAGGCGGGTCCTGCCGATACAGTTTGTCGGTTATTGGGTCGATGTCATACAAAGTCGTTGTTGTGACGCCCGAGCGGTTATTGGTGTAGGCTGCGCCGGAAAGAGCAACCATCGGCACACCGTTAATTGCACCGTCAATAGCGGCCGTCGTACCGGTTTCCGGATTCAGCCGGAGATTCTGACCGCCACTCGTAATCAGCCTGATCCGGTCGACGGTCGGGTTGAAGTCAAAGCCAATCATGTCACCGTTTACGGCCGGCGTAAATGGACCCGTTCCCAGGGGGGTCGCTACGCCGTTCATGAGATTGATCATGTACAGGCGGCTAGCCTTACTAACGCCGTAGAGCTGTCCCGTTGCCGGACGGAAATCGATACCAGCGAGCCGCTCTCCGCTTGGGATGCCTGTTAACGTAATCGTTTCCAGGGGGGTCGACGGATTCTGCGTGTTTAGCTTCAGAATCTGATTGTTGTCCGTCAGTACGTAAAACATGAAATTAGCCGACAGCCGGGCGTTGGCTGTAGACCCCGTTTCAGGGGCCAGGGGAGTCTGCACATCCCGGCAGGCCTCAAGTGATAGTAAAGCTGCCAGAGAAAGCAAACCAGCCGTGAAACGAATTCCTTTACCGTAAAGCATACGCATAAATAGGTTTAAACTATTTGGTAAACAGATTGAATGAATCAACTCTGTATGCCTTACGAGCTAGAAGCTTCTTTGGTTTTCAAAAGATTAAAATAAAGTTAAAAACGTATTAAGCGGTTAATCTGGTGACTTAGCCAAGGGCTCTGATTTCCACCTCCAACGTGGGCCAATGGGTACGTAACAGTGCTGCCAAAGCCTGCATACCCCATTCTTCGCTGCGTCGATGGCCAACAGCAACAACGGCCATACCCGTTTGATTAACGGCATCCTGTGCTGGCTTTCGGTATTGCCCCGTTACGTAGAGCTGCACGCCCTGATCGGCTGCTTCCTGAATCAGCTTATCGGTCATGGCTCCTACTACGGCCACGCGGCTGATCATCGTCTGATGACCCGCTTCTGCCCGGTCATACCCGCGAAACTGCTGACTTATCTCCTTCAGCCAGGCATCGAACTCGTGCGTATCCGCTTCGAACAGCATCCCGACTGCCCGCTGTGGAAGCGCGTTTCCGGTATCGGTCGTAGCCTGTTTAAAACCCAGCGGTACCAATGGACTGGTGGCTCCCAACGCCTGCGCCAGGGATGGATTATAGCCCATCGTCAGGGTCTCGTCGAAAGGTAGGTGGTTCGTCAGGATACCCAGGGCCGGCAGGACACTGGGGTCAAGCTGCCAGGGACGATGTAGCCAGATGGCATCGAGGTTGTTCATAAGTGCCCAGTTTTCCAGACCGGGCCAGGGTTCCAGTGCCAGACCTAACCGCTGGACAGGTTTATTCGTTGGGCGAAAGACTCCCCCCGCTTCGCTGGCAGGGTAGCGATTTACCGCAAATTGCTGGTGAAGAAACTGAGCAATATCGTCGATGAAAACAGGTTCGGAGTTCATATTTGTCTAACTGTAAGACCAATCTTTGGTTCGTGATCATAATTCGATTCTGTATACCGCTACGTCACTGGATGGACTTATTGCCCACTCGGAAGGCCGTATCAATTGGCTGGATGCTATTCCGAATACTGATCAGCTCGATCCTGGTTACGCTATTTTCAACCGATTACTCAACTGATCTTGGTAAGTCGGTACCGGTTGACTAGGTTTACAGCCGCAAACGGACTTGCATAAGGCGGTCCAACAACGCCGATGATTTTCTTCGCTTAAAAACCGCTACGCCGGTTTTCTCTTTTCGGGGTCACTACTTTCTACCAGCAGGCCGTCTCGGCCCGGTGATCCTTTTCTCTCTTTATCATATTCATGTGTCGTCACGGCCTGTCTGGGCTGCGGGACGTTTTGTCTTGTCATCAATGACCAAATTCGTTCGGTTATTCCTGGCCGCCTTGCGCGGTACGGAAACCAATTTCACGTCGGGTAGCATCAACCGGGCTATTTTTTTGCTATCCGTTCCCATGATTCTGGAAATGATCATGGAGTCTCTGTTTGCCGTGGTCGACATCTTTTTCGTCGCCAAAATCGGGACGGAAGCCATTGCAACAGTGGGCCTGACCGAGTCAGTCCTGACGCTGGTCTACGCGATGGCGGTCGGCCTGAGTACGGCGGCCACAGCGCTGGTGGCCCGTCGGGTTGGCGAAAATAACCATAAGGCTGCTAGTGCGGCTATCGGCCAGGTTGTGTTCGTTTCGATCTGCCTATCCATTCTGCTGGGAATTCCCGGCTTCCTATTGGCTGAGACAATCCTGCGGCTGATGGGGGCCGATAGTCAGCTGATTGGCAATGGGATTGGTTTCGTCCGGATGATTTTCGCCAGCGCTCCGGCCATCATTCTCCTGTACACGTTGAGTGCCTGCCTGCGCGGGTCGGGCGAAGCATCGACGGCGATGCGGTCGCTATGGCTGGCCAACGGCGTAAACATCATTCTTTGCCCGGTACTGATCTTCGGATTGGGGCCGTTTCCGGCGCTTGGCGTACTGGGATCGGCGGTGGCCACTACGGCCGGTCGGAGTATGGGCGTATTATATCAGCTTTATGCTTTAAGTCGTCCGGATAATTCGGTCCGGTTTGGCTGGGAGAATGTCCGACCTGATATGTCAATCATCCGGAATCTGCTTAAACTGGCTGCGGGCGGAACAGGTCAGTTTCTGATCGGGTCGGCGAGCTGGGTATTCCTGACGCGGCTGCTGTCGACTTTTGGCAGCGATATTGTTGCTGGTTACACCATTGCCATTCGCATCATTGTGTTCACAATCCTGCCGTCGTGGGGGCTGGCGAATGCGGCCGCTACGTTAGTCGGGCAGAACGTGGGCGCTCACCAGCCGGACCGTGCCGAAACCTCAGCCTGGCGGGCGGCTTTCTGCAATATGCTGTTTCTGGTTACTGTCGGGATTGGTTTCTACATAGGTGCTGCAGACGTTGTGCGCCTGTTTAACCAGGAGCCGCGTATTGTCGAAGTGGCTGTCGAGTGCCTGCGGGTGTTCTGTCTGGGCTATGTATTCATGGCGTATGGGATGGTGCTGACACAGGCCATCAACGGGGCCGGTGATACACGGACACCGACGCTGATTAACCTGGTGTGTTTCTGGGCCGTTGAGATTCCACTGGCTTACACGCTGGCTAATGTGCTGAACTGGGGTCCGCCGGGTGTGTTCTGGTCGGTGGCCATCAGCGAAACCCTGCTGGCTATGATTGCGATCTGGGTATTTCGTCAGGGACGCTGGAAAACCATTCAGTTATAGCGCACTAGCCCAAAGAATCCCATTTTTTTACCGAAACTTTTCCCCAAACAGTCCCGTTATTTAGCTATGAAGTAATTACCTCCCTCCACCGACTGATCTGTACGTTTCTCAACGGATGCCCCTTCGCGGCAATCAGATTATTTTATGCGCTCCTTGCCGGACGTATCCACTCAGGAGCGAGTTCTTCATTTCATCCAGCCTTTTTTCTATGATTGATACACATAAACAGCCCGAAACCGCCGTGCTGGTGGCGCTGATTACGCAGAAGCAAACCGCCGACCAGACCAAAGAATACCTCGATGAACTTGCCTTCCTGGCTGAGACATCCGGGGTGAAAACCATTAAATCGTTCACGCAGAAACTCGACCGGCCCGACACCCGTACCTTCGTAGGAAAAGGCAAGCTGGAAGAGATTCAAACGTTTATTCTCGACAATCCCGTTGATACGGTCATTTTCGATGATGACTTGACCCCAGCGCAGGTGCGTAACCTGGAGGCCGAGTTCAAGGAAATCAAAGTGCTCGACCGAAGCCTGCTGATCCTGAATATCTTCTCCATGCGGGCGCAGACTGCCCAGTCGCGGGTGCAGGTGGAGTTGGCGCAATACCAATATCTCTACCCCCGACTTACCCGGATGTGGACCCACTTAAGC
Source organism: Spirosoma sp. KUDC1026 (assembly GCF_013375035.1). Lineage (NCBI taxonomy): Bacteria > Pseudomonadati > Bacteroidota > Cytophagia > Cytophagales > Cytophagaceae > Spirosoma > Spirosoma sp. KUDC1026. The sequence continues at coordinate 1,264,864 of NZ_CP056032.1, forward strand.
CGCCAGAAAGGTGGCGCGGGGATGCGGGGACCAGGGGAGAAAGAGCTGGAAACTGACCGGCGGATTGTGAAGGACCGAATTGCGTTCCTGAAAGAAAAACTCTCAAAGATCGACAAGCAGAGCGTTACGCGCCGGAAGGAACGTGACCGGCTGGTGCGAGTTGCGTTGGTTGGCTACACGAACGTTGGTAAATCGACGCTGATGCGGACGATGGCAAAAACCGACGTCTTTGCCGAAAACAAGCTGTTTGCTACGGTCGATTCGACGGTGCGTAAAGTGACACTGGGCAATATTCCGTTTCTGCTTACCGATACGGTTGGGTTTATCCGGAAGTTGCCCACAACGCTGATCGAGGCCTTTAAATCGACGCTGGATGAGGTGCGCGAAGCTGATGTTCTGGTGCACGTTGTGGACGTATCACACCCACTGTTCGAAGAGCAGATCGAAGTGGTAAACGCTACGCTGGCCGATATCAAAGCCGCAGATAAGCCCATGGTGCTGGTCTTCAACAAAATGGACCAATTCAACCCACGAAAAGAATGGCAGGAGCAGACAGACGGTATTGGTACCGATTATTTCGAGGAAGATAGCCACGAGGTAGCAATTGTTCCGGCCGATGTGCAGCGTAAAACGGCACTGGAACATCTGAAAAAGACGTACCTGGCGCAGAAAGCCGACCATGTTGTGTTTATTTCAGCGCAGACCGGGGAGAACATCAGTGAGTTACGCGAGCTGTTATACGACCTGGTCAAGGAGAAGCACTACTACATTTATCCGAACTGGGTGAACGTACCGCTGGCCGAAACGGCCGAATACGGCGATGGTTTGGCAGGTTAATCGATTTTCCAGTATTTTGCAGGGAGTAGCGAGCGGCTGACGAGGCCGCTCGTTTTTTGGTCCCGTAGTTCAACGGATAGAATAGACGTTTCCTAAACGTTTGATATGGGTTCGATTCCCGTCGGGACCACAAAAGCCTCATTTCCATAACGGAGATGAGGCTTTTTTATTAAGCGAGAACTTCGCCATGAAACTAGTTGATCTCGTCTGACTCAAGCTGATCGACTTGGAAACGTCTGGTCGGCGAGACAGTCAGCGCTACGTGTGATCTGTTCTGACAAATCAGCTTTGGGGTAAAGAAGCAACTGCAATAGACTGCTTCGCAATGGGTGGCTATGAAATTAAGTTTACAGGTATGTATATTTATTAAACAAAAATACTTACTGATTGCAACTACGAATAGTAACTTATACAGTGAACGACATAAGTCGTACTGATAAAGTAGGCGATGATTCTATGGTGTCTACTAAACCTATAATAAGTTGAACATGTGTATCCTAACTGATTTATGAGTGTCTAATAGCTAATTTAATAGTCTTATAATTATAGATAGTGTAACTATAGAATGTATTTTTAAAATATTTGCAAAACATTTGCTCCGTAAAAATACTTAAGGAATTTTTTAGCGTATATATAATTGATGTATATACATCTAGTTTCCCATTCGTGTAGATTGCTTACTTAACCAGTAATTATCTTTTCAAACACTATACTAATTTAAACTGTGAAACCCACTCGACTGGCAGATGAGCAACTCGTTGCCTGCTATCAACAAACTAGTGATGAAGATTGCTTCGAAATGCTTTATCAGCGCTACGTTGGCAAAGTGTATCAGAAATGCCTGACCATGACGAAAGATGCTGACCTTGCTGAAGACTACACGCAGGACATCTTTATAAAAGTCTTTAATAAGATTGACTCTTTTCAGGAGCGATCTAAATTTTCAACCTGGCTCTACTCCATCTCCCATCACTACTGCCTGGATCAGATCCGGGTGGGCAAACGCATGGTTCATGAGTCCTGGTCGGATACGCTGCAGGACCAGCTTCCCGACGATAATGAAGAGAATATAATGGCAGTACGCCTGAGCGACCTCGGAAAGCTGTTAGAGGGTATTCCAGTTGAGGAAGTATCATTTCTGCAACTGAAATATGAACAGAACATGTCCATCAGAGACATTGCCAAATTGCATAAACTATCGGAGAGTGCGGTCAAGATGCGCCTGAAACGAACGCGCGACAGACTCTACGAACGCCATAAAGCGTATCAAAGTAAAGACTGGTAAACTATACACTCTTGTAAGGGGGGAGAGCAGCAATGATCGAATTTATTAACATTGAAACCGGACGGGAATAACTGTACTAGTTGTCCTTTCCGCCTTTGTCTCTCTTTGGGCAGGGACGTCTGCGTCCTGTGACACAGAGGTGTAGACGCATTGTTACTAAACGGTAGGTAACCTGTTTGGCTTGCAATGTAGATTAGCACATAAGCTATCTCATTAATTATGAAGAAGTTACTTGTGTTTGCCGGTCTTTCTGTTGTGTTAAATAGTTGTGCCCGAACAGAGCATTATTATCGAACCGAAACCGCTTATGATCTCCACACCCGGCGGTCTGATCAGAGCCCAATCCGTACCACAATCCGTCAGGGCGATACACTAGTGAGTAATTCCCGGCTGCGCAATCCAAACGGGCGCTTTGTTCGGGTACGTCATGGCAACCACGACGGCTACGTACAATTCTGGGGACAGCGCTACCTGTCATCCGCTAAATCTGGCAAGCTGCAACCAGCCAGAAGTACTACTATTGCTACTACAAAGTAAGGCAACGATGGGTTTGTGATAGTCGGTCTCGTAAAGAGTATAAAGCGTAACACATCAGTTTTCTTAGCTAGTAACTATATTTCTGACCCAACCTGCAGTAATATCTGACAGGCTGGGCTACCAAGCTATGAGAAAACTGTTTTTATTCCTGTTCGCGCTGATCGTTGTATCGGCTAATGCCCAGCAGACATACACAACACAGACCAATATCCCCTACTATCCGGAGTCGGTTGCAGCTAACGATCCTTACATCAAGTCACAATGTCTGTTAGACATTCATTATCCTAAAGGCGCTAAAAACGTAGCGACCATCGTCTGGTTCCACGGGGGTGGTCTGACGGCGGGCCGGAAGGAGATTCCTAAAGCTTTACAGGAGAAGGGCTACGCTATAATTGGCGTTGGATATCGCCTGTCTCCCAAGGTGAAAGGCCCCGCCTATATTGACGACGCAGCGGCCGCCGTTGCCTGGGCGTTCAAGCACATTGCAGAATATGGTGGAGACCCAAAGCTGATTTTTGTTTCCGGACATTCGGCGGGTGGGTACCTGGGCATGATGCTGACGCTGGATAAGTCATACCTGGCGCGTTATGATCTCGATGCCAACCGTATTGCGGGCCTCATCCCGTTCAGCGGTCAGGCGATTACTCATTTCACGATCCGCCAGGAGCAGGGCATCAAAGACACACAGCCCACCATCGATAAATATTCGCCCCTATACCACGTCCGGGCCGACGCTCCCCCAATGCTGCTTATCACGGGCGACGCCGAGATGGAATTACTTGGACGCTACGAGGAAAACGCGTACCTGAACCGGATGATGAAGCTGGCGGGGCATCAGCGTACCCGGCTTTTTCAGTTACAGGGCTACGACCACGGTGGTATGGCCGAACCGGCTTTTCCCCTACTGCTTAAAGAGGTAGCAGCACGGCTGAAAGAGTTGATGAGTAAATAAAAAATACTGTGCCGGGAGATCAGTGCTGAGTCCGGTCTGAGAAGTAAACCGAAGCCGATTTGCAGGCTACCATGCCGAACTAGCTGTGAAAATCTTTGTACATTAGCCTAAATCAACGAGGTTATGGCAACAGAAATGGTAGCTCCGGAACTTGACGCAGCACAACAACCTATTCCGTCGTATCTGATTTACGAAACGCTCAACGGAAGACCTCTCTATCGTAAAGGGTACAAGGATGTATTGGCTAACCGAAAGACTCCTGGTGAAATTACGGGTTGTCGTTATCTACAGGCAATCATTGTCTCTGCGTTATACCTGTATTTAGGCACTCAAACAGATCGTAAGAAGTATTGGGTTGTCACCAATGAGCCTGGCCTACACATTCAACTGGGTGATAATCTGTCCAACGACATTGCTTTTTACCTTAAACAGGACGTAACGGTTAAAGGCAAGTTTTTTGACGTAGCGCCAAAGGTTGTTGTAGAGGTAGACATCAAGGTTGACTTCGAGGCATTTCCGGCAAAAGCAATGGATTATGTCTATGAGAAAACACAGGCCATGCTCGACTTCGGTACGGAACGCGTCATCTGGATAACGACCCAATCGCGGAAAGTGCTGGTAGCAACGCAGGGTGAAACCTGGCTGACCCTTAACTGGGACGCTACCATTCCTGTACTCGACGACGTAACGCTGACTATTGCAGACGTACTGACCGAAGAAGGGGTAATCTAGTAATTACCGCCGGTTGTCCCCCCCCTCCATCATGCTTAGGTAGCTCATGTAGCGACTTTCGGCGATTTCGTCTTCGGCAACGGCTTCCTTAATAGCACAGCCTGGTTCGTTGAGGTGCAGGCAGTTATGGAAACGGCATTGATTCAGCCGGTCGCGCATTTCGGGGAAGTAATGGCCAATCTCTTCTTTTGATGTGTCCATTAGCCCCAGTTCTTTAATACCGGGCGTATCGATGATGAACGTATCGGGAGTCAGTTCAAACATCTCCGCGAAGGTGGTCGTGTGAACACCTTTATTGGCGAACGTAGACACTTCGTTGGTACGTAGGTTCAGGTCGGGGGAAACCGCGTTTACGAGCGATGATTTGCCAACGCCCGAGTGGCCCGATAGTAACGTTACCTTGTGGTCGAGCAACTGCCGGAAGTTTTCGACACCTTCACCCTCAGTAGCCGAAGTTACCAGGCACTGATAGCCAATACGTTCGTAGATGTCGATAATCTCCTGCTGATAGACCAGCCCCTCGTCGTTCAGAATATCGCTTTTGTTGAAGACAATCGTCGTGGGAATCCGGAACGACTCGGCGGAAACTAGAAACCGGTCAATGAATCCTAGGGACGTACGCGGCATGGCCAGTGTGGCCAGCAAAACGGCCTGGTCGATATTGGCTGCCAGGATATGACCGTGCGCGGTTTTGTGGACCGACTGGCGGATAATGTAATTCTCGCGGGGCGCAATGTCGGTGATGATGGCGGTGTTTTCGGCCTCGTCTTCAACGTCAAACGTAACCCGGTCGCCCACGGCAATCGGGTTGGTCACCTTCAGTCCTTTAATTTTAAACTTGCCCTTAAGTCGTCCCTGAAAAATATGCCCGTCCGTATTACGAACGTCATACCAGGAGCCAGTCGAGCGGAGGATTAAGCCAGTGTGTGACAAGGAATCAAAGAGTGAAAGAGTGAAAGAGTGAAAGAGTGAAACCGGGGCGGAGCCAAGAGCGATTGTTGATTGCTTTCTCTCTTTTACTCTTTCACTCTTTCGCTAAGCAGTAATGCTGCTGTTATCTGCATAACCTTTGCCGTCGCACCAATGTTCCGCTGGACGTAAGCGCGGCTAATATGGGCGGCCTCTGCCTGGCTGATATACTGTTTGTTGAACGCCTGAATAAAGGTTTCGGTATCGCGTACGGGGAAGGCCGCTCCCTCGGCAACCAGATCAACGGCCTCCTGAAACTTGATATAGCTGGGACCGAAAAACAAGGGCATCCCGAACGTAGCGGCTTCCAGAATGTTATGAAGCCCTTTACCAAAGGCTCCGCCGATGTACGCAAACTCGCCGTACTGGTATAACGACGACAGCATACCCACGTTGTCGATGAAAAGAATGTCTGCTGCGGAAACAGTCAGCTCGTCGGTTTGCGAAAAACGAACGGATGGTTTCGTTAACTGAACTCGCCAACGCTCAATCTCCTCTTCGTGCACATCGTGTGGCGCAATGATAACTTTTAATGGTTGATTGAACTGATTCAGAAAGGGAATCAGTATGTCCATATCCGACTGCCAGGCGCTGCCGACAACGAGCAGGGGCAGGCTATCCTTAAACGCCTGCGCAATAGGAATTGCTTTTTTGGCTTCAGCTACCTGCGCTACGCGGTCAAAGCGGGTATCTCCCGCCAATGTTACGTTCGTAACGCCAATACGTTGCAGTAAGCCGACCGATTCCTGATTCTGGACCAAGATGTGATCAAAATAACTCAGCAGATTCCGGTAGAACGTACCGTGGGGTTTAAAAAATAATTGGTCGGGGCGGAAGATGGCCGAGAAAGAAATAACCGGTATGCGAGCCGCTTTCAGTTCGCGGAGGTAGTTATACCAGAATTCGTATTTAATGAAAAACGCGATCTGGGGACTGACCAACTGGACAAACTCGCGGGCGTTGGCGGGTGTGTCGGCGGGCAGGTAAAGGATGTAATCTGCTCCGGCGTAGTTTTTACGAATTTCATACCCGGAAGGAGAGAAGAATGTGAGCAGTATCTTATATGTGGGATACTGCTGGCGGAATGCTTCCATCACTGGACGACCCTGTTCAAACTCACCCAGCGAAGCCGCGTGGAACCAGGCAATCGGAGCGGTGTTGCCTGCTAACTTCTGCGTTAGCGCATCGGCCCAGTTTTGCCGGCCTTCGACCCACTGCTTCGCTTTGGGATTGAAGGGGGTTACCAGTCGCAGCAAGGTCTGGTACGCAAAGATGCCGGTGTTATAAAAGCTCGAAAACAAGCCAATACGCGGTTGGTTATAGACAAAGCTACAAACTCACGGCTAAACCACCCCAACTATGCAAAGTTATGATACGCTTGTCGAAGCGCTGGACGGACTCCGTCAGCAGGGCTTCACGCAGGATTACAACCTGAAAGAAGATCGTCTGAAATGTCAGCAAACTAGCCTTGAACTGCATCCGGCCGATTTCGAAATTGTTGACGTGTACCGATTCGAAGGAATGACCGACCCCGACGATGAAACGGTTCTGTACGCCATAAAAGCAAAAGACGGTCAGAGAGGAACACTGGTCGATGCGTATGGCGCGTATGCAGAAGCGATCTCGCCCGAAATGGCCGAAAAGCTGTCAGTGCGTCCAGGTAAGTAACGAACTTTTTGCCACATGAAATGATTTAGTTATTTACAGATTACGTGTCGCTATACGATGAACTGGAACAAACTAAACAGCGATAGCCAACTCGCTGCAATCAAAGAAGAGTCAGAAAATCAACCCGTACTGATTTTTAAGCACAGCACGACCTGCTCGATTAGTGCGATGGCGCTGAGCCGTATGGAACGGAACTGGAACGAGCAGCTTGGGGTCAAACCGTATTACCTCGATTTGCTGGCTAACCGGGCTATCTCGAATAAAATCGTCACGGAATTTGGTGTCGATCATGAATCACCTCAGGTGCTGTTGATCCGTAATGGCGAGTGCGTCTACGATGCGTCGCACATGTCGATCTCGTTCGCCGGGCTGCAGCAGGCGGTATAAAAAAAGAGGAGGAAAGGGAGGAGAGGGACGAAAGGAGATAAGCAGACTTACTTTTGCTTTCCCTTTATCCCCTCTCCTCCCTTTCCTCTTTTTATCCTCTCAAAGTTATCCTCGCCCGATGGCAGACGCCACCGATGGGTGGGTTGAATTTGGAAACGCCTACTTCAACGGACTGGAGCGTGGGATAGACTCCGCGAATTTCCTGGATGATCCGGTGGGCGACGTGTTCGAGCAGGCGGGCGGGTTGTTTCATTACGTCAGCCGTTATCCGGTATAACACTTCGTAATTGACCGTAGCGCTCAGCCGATCCTGCTCGGCGGCTTCCAGAAAGTTGGCCGTAACCGTAATGTCTACCGAATATTTATTGCCAATCTTCTGCTCCTCGTCGTAAAAGCCGTGGTAGGAAAAAAACTCGAGTCCTTCCAGACTAATGGTTCCCATAAAAACTGGCGACTAGATCTGATCGAAGAAAGATCCTCCCCGCTGTGGCGCTGGCGCCGGTTCGGGCGTTGATTCCGATTTAGGGTCTTCCGTTACGTCCGACGTATTAACCTCGGCTAATACCGATTCAGGAGCTGTCTGTGTCTGGTCGAGCGATGTTTCCGGATCGGTTGACTCTAATTTTTCTTCAGGCGGCTCACTGCCACTACTATTGGTTACCGGGATGGACTCCGGGATCGACGTTTCCCGCTCGGTCAGTGGTGGTAAGTCGTCTACCGGATCGGGAGCGGGAAGGGCTGCTACGGGCGCTTCGTAATCCGGTTTATTTAAACTGGCTGCCTGCTCTTTATCGACCGTGATCTGCTCGACTACTTCGTCGATCTTTCCTTTCAGATCCTGCTGAGCAAACTTCTTTTCAAATCGATCAACGCTGTCGATGGCGTTGTTGGCCATCTGACGAATCTGCGTGGTCAGGCTTTCTTTATAACCTTCCAGGGCCTTGAAATCATTTTCAATGACTTTCAGGTCGTTCAGAATATTATCCTTTAGAAATCGGGATTGATTTTCAGCGTCCTGTACCATCAGGACTGACCGTTTGCGGGCGTCGGCCAGAAGATCATCGGCTTTTTGACGAGCTTCGCCCAGGTATTGCTCAGCCGCTTTGTTCGCCTGCTCAGTAATTTGAGTGCTGGTATCTTCGGCGGTTTTCAGCGTCCGGAACAGCGTCATTTCTACTTCTTTCAGCTTGCCCAGCTCTTTTTCGGCCAGTTCAAGCTGCATTTTCAACATTTTATAGTCATTCGTTACCCGCTCCCATTCCTGAGAAAGCGAGATCAAGAACGAGTCGACATCTTCGGGTTTGTAACCGCGCAACCCTTTCTCGAACGTATGCTGCCGGATTTCAATGGGCGTAATTTTCATTGGTGCGCTTCGGAGTTTAATCTACTGATATTTATCTGACGGTGGTGAAATAACGTCCTTATTATGGATTTTACAAAAAAATGCAAGGATACATGCTATTTTCTGTAAGAACGGGGGGATCAGTCCAGTTTCCAGACGGAGATAGTTCGGTCGTCGCTCCCAGAGAGTAAGCGCTGCGGGTCAGTGGTCCAGAGCAGTTTGTTTATGGATGTACCGTGACCAGCATGCCGGGCCCGGTCAACCACTTTCAGCAAACGGTATGTATCGGCATCCCAGATCTTGATGGATTTGTCCATGCTGGCCGTGGCCACAAGCGAACCATCCGGACTGAAGGCGACATGATTGATGGCAAACATATGGGCTACAATATCCTGGTGCAGTACATACTCTCGTTCAGTGTCCCATATTTTCAGGTGCGCATCCCGACCCGCCGATAGCAGAAACCGGAAATTGGGGGAATAAGCCAGCGTAAAAACAGAATTTGTGTGACCAGAAAGAATCCGCTTTAAGTCAAGCGTTTCAAGGTCGAAAATGCGGATCGTATGATCGCTGTAGCCAACGGCCAGTTCCCGTTCAACGGGGTTGATGGCTATACTGCGGGCCGACTGATTCGACGCTTTCAAATGCTTCCGAACGGCCAGCTGATCGGTATCCAGCACGATGACAACGCCATCGGACAGAGCAATGAAAGCATTCGTTTTATAGAAGGCAATGTCGAAAATGGCTGCCGAAGTTAGCTTGACAGAAGCTGCCTCCTGTTTGGTTTCGGGGTCGATCAGGTGAACCCCTTCGTAATTTTGCCCGACCCATAACAGACCGGAGACCGGATGACGGGCCAGGGCATAGACCGAGGCTGGAACACGGGCAACCAGCTCGCCCAGATCGGGACGATTCAACTGCCAGCGTACGACCAGGCCGTCTCCCCCCGCCGAGAAAAAATGATCGGGTTTCGAATCGCCCGCGAGCGTGTAGACGCAGTCGGTATGACCCCCGAACGTATCAATTTTTTGAACAATCATACCGGCGTAACACGCAAAGCCCGGTTTTCGGCACCACGCCCGTAAACTTCCTGAACGTATCTTGCGTTGTTGGCCCAAAATTACACCAAAACCCCATGTCGCAACTGACTACGCTACAACTAAGCGCTGACTGTACCGCCATACTCTTTGCCATCGGTGAGGAAGCGACGGAACAGTCATTACGTGCCTGCCTGCCGCTGACCGACCCTGAACTAGCCGATCTGGCGGCTATCAGGCATCCGGCGCAGCGGCTGGAGTGGCTGGGGTGCCGGGTAGCGATTCAGCAATTGATTCAGGCGCAGGGCGTGTCCTATGCAGGACTATGGAAGGATGAATACGGCAAACCGCACCCGATTGGGTTAGGCTGGCATATTTCGCTCTCGCATACGAGCGGCTGGGCATCAGCCGTTCTGCACCGATCACAACCTGTTGGCATCGATATTGAGCCCATCCGCGAGCAGTTTCGGCGGGTGGTGCCTCGTGTACTGTCCGAAGCGGAGATTACTCATGCTGCCGGTATGCCCCAGCGGTTGGCGGTGTACTGGTGCGCTAAAGAAGCCTTGTATAAACTCTACGGCAAACGCCAGCTTACTTTCCGCGAGCACTTAATGGTCGAGCCTTTTGCCGATGAAGATGAGCAATTAATGGGACACGTAGTGCTGCCCCAGTCGCATGAACAACCGGGGCACGCATCTGTCACGATCCGCTGTTTTCGAACGGGGCCGGGCCTGCTGGCGGTGGCTTATTAACAAAGAAGTCCGGACGTAATGCCCGGACTTTCGTTTACCGTTGGGTATAATCGGAGAGGGGTAACCCATCGCCATCGTCCCGAACTGCATCCATAATTTGTTCAACTTCCTTTACCCGGTCGGTATCACCGTTTTTCTCGAACGCCAGCGTCAGGTTACGTAGTACCCGCCGAACAATGTCGGCGTTGGTGCAGGGCTGATAAAACGTATCGAGCCGTTTCAGGTTTAACTGATCAATGTATTGATCAATGTCTTTCTTGGTGAAAATCAGCCCCCGATTAAAGACATTGATGTAAAACTGCACACCGTTCTCATTCTTATACGTCAGCACAAACAGATTCGGTAGGTTTACGCCGTAGACGGGCAGATTCAGCCGCCGGGCAATCAGCATGTACAGAACACAGAGCGTGATTGGGTTTCCCCGGCGCGATTCCAGCACCTGATTGATCATGGAGTTGACCGGTGAATGGAAATGCTTCGTGTTTGGCGAGAACTTGAGTTTGGTGAAAAACGCGCTGTTCATCGCTTTGATCTGCTCATCGGGGTGCATATCCAACTTGAAATCCACCCATACGTCATAGAACAACTGCTCCACGTCGAGCCGGAGTTTGTCCAGCGACAGATCCGGATATTGGTACGTAGCCACGATCCAGAGGCCTTCGAGCAAATCCATCGCGCCCCCGCTTTTCCACTCGCGCATGCGGTCCAGAACCGATTCATACTGAAGATCATGAATAATTTCTTCAATACGCTTTTGCAACTTCGGATTGAAACTCCCTTCCCACTCGGTTTCCAGCAGGGGAATCATCTGCCCGCCTAATTGTCGAATTTGCTGCTCAACGTGTTCAACAACCTCGCGGTCGTCGTCGTCCAGCAGCGAAATAAGGGCCTTCAATTCATTTTCATTCATACGCTTCTACCTCGTTGTCAGTGCGCCCACAATAAAAATCACTTTCGGAAACCTACTGAATATACTACTTTTGTCAGGCTTTGCGAGCCGCTCGGCTAAAATACTAACAAAAATTTTATAAAAAACGGTTTGATTTCCACAGGCAATTCTCCCAAAATCCTGGTTACCGGCGGGGCTGGTTTTATTGGATCGCACACAGTTGTTTCGTTGGTTGAGGCCGGATTCGAACCGGTCATTGTCGACGATTTTTCCAATTCTGAACGATCGGCGCTGGACGGTATCCGGGCGATTCTTGGCCGAAACGTAGCGTTCTATCAGGCCGATTGTAATGATGCGGCCGCCATGGAGTCGATCTTTCAGAAAGAACAGTTATCGGGCGTCATTCACTTTGCTGCTTACAAAGCCGTTGGCGAATCAACCCGCGAGCCGCTCAAATACTACCGAAACAACCTCGATTCGCTGCTGCTCCTGCTGGAGTTGATGCCGAAATACAGCGTACCGAACCTGGTATTTTCGTCATCCTGTACCGTTTATGGTCAGCCAGAGCAGCTTCCCGTTACGGAAGAAACACCCCGCCTGCCTGCTCAATCTCCCTACGGAAACACGAAAGCAATCTGCGAAGACATCATCCGCGACGCAGTACATGCACAAACGCCCCTGAAAGCCATTGCGCTACGGTATTTCAACCCCGTTGGGGCGCACCCATCGGCCGAGATTGGTGAACTACCCCTGGGCGTTCCAGCAAATCTGGTGCCGTTCATTACGCAGACAGCCGCTGGTATTCGTTCGAGCCTGACTGTGTACGGCGATGATTACAACACGCCCGACGGAACCTGTATCCGGGATTACATTCACGTCATGGACCTGGCCGAAGCCCACGTACAGGCGCTGCGTAAACTGAGCGAAAATACGGCTGAGTCGCTGTATGATGTGATTAACATCGGCACAGGCCGGGGTGAGACGGTATTGAACATCATCAAAACCTTCGAGCAGGTAACTGGCGTCAAACTGAATTACAGCATCGGGCCACGTCGTCCGGGTGATGTTGAACAGGTGTATGCCGACGTAACGAAAGCGAACACCGAACTGGAGTGGACGGCAAGTCGGTCGCTGGCCGAATCGCTGGAAGATGCCTGGCGGTGGCAGCAGAAATTAAGTGTAGAAGCAAAATCATAACGAAACGAAGCACGGCGGGTAGCTCTGTCGATTACCCGTGACGCGTTATAGCCAATTCATGAAAAAGATATTGATTACAGGCGGAGCCGGCTTTATTGGCTCACACGTTGTTCGCCTGTTCGTAACAAAATATCCCGAGTACCAGATTTATAACCTCGACGCGCTGACTTACGCCGGTAATCTGGCGAACCTGTCGGATATCGAAAACGCGCCGAACTACACCTTCATTAAGGGTGATATCACCGACGCGAAATTCCTAGAGGATATGTTCGCCGAGTTAGACCTCGACGGCGTCATCCACTTAGCCGCTGAGTCGCACGTTGACCGGTCGATTACTGACCCAATGTCTTTCGTGCTGACGAACGTAGTGGGTACGGTTAACCTGCTGAACGCGGCCAAAAACAGCTGGCAGAAAGGCGAAACCGGCTTCGAGGGAAAGCGGTTCTACCACGTATCGACGGACGAGGTATATGGCTCGCTACACAACCCTGAAGATTTCTTTACCGAGGAAACAGCTTACGATCCACAGTCACCTTACTCCGCGTCGAAAGCCGCGTCTGACCATTTTGTCCGGGCCTACGGCAATACGTACAAAATGCCGGTTGTGCTGTCCAACTGCTCGAACAACTACGGCCCGAATCACTTCCCCGAGAAGCTGATTCCGCTGATGATTCACAATATCCAGACAAACAAACCCCTGCCCGTTTACGGTAAAGGCGAAAACGTACGCGACTGGCTGTTCGTTGTCGATCATGCCCGCGCTATCGATACGATTTTCCACACGGGTAAACTGGGTGAGACGTACAACATCGGCGGGTTCAATGAGTGGAAAAACATCGATCTGGTGAATTTGCTGTGCAGTATCATGGACCGCAAGCTGGGTCGCCCGGAAGGTACATCGGCGCAGTTGATTACCTACGTGACGGACCGCGCCGGACACGACCTGCGTTACGCTATTGACGCTAAAAAAATCATGAATGAACTAGGCTGGCAGCCATCACTGCAATTCGAGCAGGGTCTCGAAAAAACGGTCGATTGGTTCCTGGACAACCAGGCGTGGCTTGACAACGTTACGTCCGGCGCCTACCAGAGCTATTACCAGGGCATGTACGAGAACAGATAAAAGAGCGAAAGAGCGAAAGAGTGAGAGAGTGATACCATCTGGAACAGTCTTTCGCTCTTTCATTCTTTCACTCTTTCACTCTTTTAAAACAAGATGAAAGGAATTATTCTTGCCGGGGGATCCGGTACGCGTTTGCATCCGCTTACGCTGGCAGTCAGTAAACAACTAATGCCGGTTTACGATAAGCCGATGATTTATTACCCGCTGTCGATTCTGATGCTGGCGGGCATCCGGGAGATTCTGATTATTTCGACTCCCCATGACCTGCCGCATTTTCAAAAGCTGCTGGGCGATGGCACCCGGATCGGCTGCCAGTTCAGTTATGCCGTGCAACCTAGTCCGGATGGACTGGCGCAGGCGTTTGTTATCGGCGAAGAGTTCATCGGCAACGATAAAGTAGCGCTGGTTCTGGGTGATAACATATTCTACGGGTCGGGTCTGTCAAAGCTGTTGCAGGCCAACAACGACCCGGACGGAGGTGTTGTCTACGCCTACCAGGTGCACGACCCAGAGCGCTACGGCGTAGTTGAGTTCGACGACTCCTTCAACGTGCTGTCGATTGAAGAGAAGCCCGAAACACCCAAGTCGCACTACGCGGTTCCAGGGCTTTATTTCTACGACAACGACGTCGTCGATATTGCGAAGAACATCAAACCATCACCCCGTGGTGAGTTGGAAATTACCGACGTGAACCGGGTCTATCTGGAGCGTGGCAAACTGAAAGTTGGCGTCCTGGACCGGGGAACGGCTTGGTTAGATACCGGTACGTTCGTATCGCTGATGCAGGCTGGTCAGTTTGTGCAGGTTATTGAAGAGCGGCAGGGCCTGAAAATCGGCTGTATTGAAGAGATTGCCTACCGCATGAAATTCATCGATGCCGAGCAATTGAAAGCTGTTGCAAAACCATTGGTTAAAAGCGGCTATGGTCAATACCTGCTGGATATATTACGGTAAATAAATTAAAGTACAGTGATGAAACGCTGGAGCTATTGCTCCGGCGTTTCGTGTTTTTGGGCGATAAGATTAGACAGGGGTATTCCTTATTCTGGTACGTAGTTCTACGCATATTTTTTAGATAAGTGGTTGATTATTAGTAAATGTTTAGAATGGGACGCTTTGTTAAGTACCGCTCGCGTTGAGGTAAGTTTTATTTTTAATGGCGCTTTCCGCAACTATCCCTACAAACATCAACCAATATCAACAAAGCCCTTTATTCCATGAATGTGAACGTATTTACGAAAGATGCCGGACGGATTCTCAGTCCAAAGGAAGCTCAGTCGCTAAAAAACACCTACAAAGAGCGTAAACTGGCAGCTCACCTGAAAGAAGACGAATACATCCGCTCCGAGTTTTTTGGGGCTGACCAGATAGCGCGTCTGCTGTCGCAGCCGGGTTGCGTTGGTCTTCGTATTCATCATGCTAAACGTTGGGAAGATACGAACGGTAAGCCAACCGAAACGGGAAAAGGTCAGCTGATTCCCCGTGTCCTGTTAACGGGTGTTGATTCCAATGGTGATGATATGCCGATTTATGCCGACATCGTTGGTCTGAAAGATATGCCAGAAAATGGTGGGGGTGGGGCCGTTGGCGATGGGTGGACCTGCCCACAACATTGCCGAAACTAAGCTGAACGTATGTGGGAACGATTTCTGGATTTAAGCACCCGGTATCCTCTTGATCTGCTTGCCCACCTGAGTAGTCTGCTACCCATACTGTCGGGTTTAATCCGGTTCAGGCAGTTGGACCGGGCTGGCGTCTGGATATGGCTCCTGTTTGTATTTTTCTTCACCAAAGATACCTATTCGCTATGGCTGGTATTGTTTGCCAGAAGCACAACGTTTGTGCAGAACGTCGAAGCCTTTTTTCAGGTAATATTTATTGGGCTGATCTTCTACTGGTCATTTGAGTCGAAAAAATCAAAACAGATCATTATTGGCGTATTGATACTATCACTGGCAGGAATTTCGTACACGTATAGCAGCAGCAACGTATCGACGATGTCGATGGCCATTGTCCGGATTGTATCTATTGGACTTTCGCTGGCTTATTTCAACAAAATTCTGGTCGATATGCGGATTAAGAATATTCTGCTGCATACCCTGTTCTGGTTCTGCGCGGGGTTACTTGTGTACGCGTCCGGCACGTTTTTCAGTATGCTGTTCAGCGAATACTGGTATGGCGACATCACGCAGGTTCCTGCTGAAATCTTTGACCGGTACTGGAACATCTGCCAGATGCTGTTCATTATTTTCTGCTGCATTACGTCAGTCGGGTTCTGGACTAGTAAGCGCGATCGCGAAAATTTCTTTGATAATACCCGAAAGACTCAGCAAATAGCGGTGTAATACCTGCTTTGCATGACAAAAGGTCTGTTACCTTTTACTCAATCCTATGCGCAACTTATTGACATTCAGTAGCTGATCGCCAATTTTACTGTGGAATAATTAACCTGCAAATTTCTGCGTAGTCATGAGTTCTGGTTTTGTCATTGCTGTTGGAACGGCCGTGCTGTTAACGATGGCGGTGTTTATCATCGTCTTCGTTGCCTATTACCAGCAAAAGCAGGTAAGGCAGCAGCTCGCGCTCAAAGAAATGCAGGAACAACACCGGCGTGAACTGATGGCTGCTACGTTTCGGGGGCAGGAAGGCGAACGTCGTCGGCTGGCCGAGGATCTGCACGATAGCATCGGTACCATGCTGTCGGTGACGAAGATGAACCTGAATCAGATTGAGCGTTTCTCGAATGAGAACAACGTCCGGCTTAGCCTTCAGATGCAGAAAACCCGCGCTATTCTGGACGAAACCATGTTCAACGTCCGGCGCATCAGCCGTGATCTGGTACCAACGACACTTGAGCGATTTGGCTTGCTGGCCGCCCTGGAAGAACTGGCCGACCGGGCGACGAGTGATGATCTGCAGGTTCAGATCGATTGCCCGTCTATGGCCGGGCAATGGCCATCGTCGCTGGATCTGACGCTGTACCGAATTGCACAGGAACTGATCAACAATGCCATCCGCCACGCGCGGGCCCAGCAGATTGTCGTGCAGCTTTATTGCTTCGACAACGAGGTGCGCCTATCGGTGCTGGATGATGGGATCGGCTTCGATTTTGATGCCATTATGGAGAATAAACAGCGAGGTATTGGCCTGCGTAACATCGAAAGTCGGCTGAGCGTCATGAACGGCCACGTAACAGTTGACGCTGCACCGGGACGAGGTACCCGAGTCCACGCCCAGGTTAGTCTTCTGGATCTTCAGCCGGCCATTATGCCTGGTTAACTCAATACCCAACTTTTTATCGATATGCGTAAAATTAGACTAGGACTCTGTGATGACCATAACCTGTTTCGGGTGGGCATGAGCTCAATTCTAAATCAGGTACATGATTTTGAATTAATCGTAGAAGCCAGCAATGGCAAGGAGCTGATCGACCGGATACCCCGCAAAACGCCCGACGTGCTGTTGCTTGATCTGCAGATGCCGGTTATGGATGGAACGGTCACCGCTGATTACCTGCGGGATAATTTTCCGCTCGTAAAAATCATCGTCCTGACCATGCACGATGAAGACCGGATGGTGCTGCACCTGCTGGAAAAAGGCGTTAGCGGTTACCTGCTCAAAGATGCTGATGAAGGCGAAGTCGAAAAGGCCATCCGTAAGGTAATGGACGAAGGCGTTTACCTCAACGATTTCGTTTCTAAGGCTATGCTTCGCAAGATGACCAACAAAAACAAGGTCGTTAAACCACTCGCGTCGAATGGACTTTACAACCGTAAGATTCTAATCTCCGATCGGGAGAAAGAAGTTCTGACGCTACTTTGTGAGGGATTGTCGACGAACGAGATCAGCGAAAAAATCTTCCTGAGCCCCCGTACGGTCGAAGGCCACCGCCTGCGGATCCTGGAGAAAACAGGCACCAAAAACACCGCCGGCATGGTGGCTTTCGCCTTCCGGAACAATCTGGTTTGAGACTACAGACTACCCGTCCGGCCCCCGTCAACCGGTACGTTGATGCCATTGATGGAGGCCGCTGCGGGTGTGCACAAAAAGGCTACGGCGGCACCTACCTCTTCGGGTTCAACGAAGCGCCCCGTAGGAATCTCCTGTTGCATCTGCGTAGTAACTTCCTCTTCTGTTTTTCCGGTGGATTTGGCCCGCATCGACAGTACCGAATCCAAACGGGCGGTGCGCGTGTAGCCCGGTAATACGTTGTTGACCGTAATACCGAACTGCGCAATCTCCAGTGAGAGGGTTTTGGACCACTGCGCTACGGCCCCCCGAATGGTGTTCGATACGCCCAGCCCCACAATAGGCTGCTTAACCGAGGTTGAAATGATATTCACAATACGTCCGTAACCTGCCTTTTTCATGGCCGGAACAACGGCCTGCACCAGCGCCTGATTATTCAGCAGGTGATTGTGAAACGTCTGCACGAAGGCGTCGGCCTGAGCGTCAATCAGTGGGCCACCCGCCGGACCGCCGGTGTTATTGATCAGGATATGCATGTCCGGATAGCTCGCCAGATGCTTCGAAATAGCATCGGATACAGCACTGGCTTCAGCAAAATCGGCAACGATGTATCGGTGAGCTTGTCCCCGTGACGTATCCAAGCCGCTGATCGTTTCCTGTAATTTTTCTTCGTTACGGGCCATCAGGACAACGTTGGTTCCCAACAACGCCAGCTCAACGGCCGATGCCCGGCCAATTCCCTGCGTACTCCCGCACACGAGCGCGGTTTTTCCGGTCAGATCAAGATTCATAGTTTGTGTCAGTTTTAGGCAATATACGGCTGCTGTATCTCCTTTAAACGCAAACAAAAGAAGATTGGACAAGATCGCGATTGCAAACAGCAGGAACTAATAAGCTTGTCAGGAGTTGTTTTGGTACGTAGTACCGAGATTATCTGTTTGTATGCCTAAACGTATTCTTTACTGGTTCCGCAACGACTTGCGGCTGCACGATAACGAAGGATTTGCCCGCGCGGTGGCCGATGCCGACGAAGTGCTGCCCGTCTTTGTCTTCAACCCCGATTGGTTTGTTCGACTACCTGATATCAATGTTTGCAAAACGGGCGCCTACCGAACGGCGTTTATACTTGAGAGCGTGGCCGACCTACAGCGGTCGCTGAAAGAAAAAGGCGTTGACCTCATTATCCGGATGGGAAATACAGCCCGTATTCTGGCTGAGCTGGCCGAAGAAATTGGTGCTGAGGCTGTGTATGCCAGCAAAGAAGTTACGCAGGAAGAAACCGACGTCGAGTCGGATCTGAGCAAACTGCTGAAGCCGCTTAACGTCGATCTTGAGTTTTTCTGGATGGCTACGCTCTACCACGTTCGTGATCTGCCATTTTACGTCTCTCGCCTGCCGAATCAATTTACGCAGTTTCGGGAGCAGGTAGAAAAGTCCGCAACGGTGCGTGAATTGATCCCGTCTCCTGCTACTATCGTGAGTGTTCCCGATATATTCGCTGGCGAACTGCCAACGCTGGAAACCTTTAGTTTTGTAGCGGCAGAAAGTCAGCAGGACGGGCGGGCTGCTATTCGGTTCAAAGGCGGGGAATCGGTCGGCCTGGCCCGGCTGAATGCGTATCTCTGGGAGGCTGATCTGGCAAAAACGTATAAGGAAACCCGCAATGGTATGCTGGGCGAAGACTATTCGTCTAAATTCTCGGCCTGGCTGTCGATGGGCTGCCTGTCGCCCCGGCAGATTTACTGGGAATTGCAGCGGTACGAAAGCGAGCGGGTAAAAAACGAGTCGACTTACTGGCTGGTGTTTGAGCTGCTCTGGCGCGACTTCTTCCGGTTTACGGCACTACGCTACGGTACGCGTTTGTTTAAGCCAAGCGGAATTAAATATGACCTCACCAAACGGGGCAATCGTGATCTGGTTCTCTTTCAGCAGTGGGCCAGCGGCCAGACGGGCATTCCCTTCATCGACGCCAACATGCGCGAACTGAACGAGACGGGGTACATGTCCAACCGGGGGCGTCAGAACGTAGCAAGTTTTCTGGTGAAAGACCTGGGCGTCGACTGGACCTGGGGCGCTACGTATTTCGAAAGCCTATTGGTCGATTATGACCCGTGCAGCAACTGGGGCAACTGGAACTACATCGCCGGGGTCGGGAACGACCCGCGACAGGACCGGTATTTTAATATCTATAGCCAGGCCAGGCGGTATGATGAACAGGGAAGTTATGTGAAATACTGGCTGCCGGAACTGGCTGCTGTACCCGCCGACAAAATTCATCTGGTATCGAATCTGAGCGCTGACGAGCAGACGGCCTGTAATGTAATGCTGGGTGATACGTACCCATTACCAGTCATCAATCCAAATCACTGGCTTACGGAAGAAAAACACCGTTAGCCTAAAAGTTGAAAACAAATCACCACTTCTGCGGAGTTTTGGTGTAGAAAATCACTACAGGAACATAACCATGTCAAGAACCTTAATTATCGTTGTCGTTATTGCTATCGCCCTAGGCTTCTATGGCTGTAGCTCATACAATGGTCTGGTCGAAAAAGATACGCAGGTCGATCAGGCCTGGTCGCAGGTGCAAACGCAGTACCAACGTCGGTCCGATCTGATTCCCAACCTGGTCAATACCGTAAAAGGCGCGGCTAACTTTGAAAAAAGTACGCTGGAAGCCGTCATCAAGGCGCGGGCCAGTGCCACGGGTATCAACCTGAGCGCCGACCAGCTGACGCCGGAGAATATTCAGAAATTTCAGGCGGCTCAGGAACAGTTGAGTGGTTCGCTGTCGCGGCTGCTGGCCGTAGCCGAAAACTATCCGCAGTTAAAAGCCACGCAGAATTTCTCTGAATTACAGGCGCAACTGGAAGGTACCGAAAACCGGATCGCGGTTGCCCGTAACGATTTCAACGGCGCGGCTACCAGCTACAACCAGTCGGTACGTTCGTTCCCGAACAACATCTTCGCCGGTATTTTCGGCTTTCAGCGCCGGGGCTTATTCGAAGCGTCACAGGCGGCCCAAAACGCGCCAACGGTACAGTTTTAGTCAGCAGTCGGGCCAGTGACTACTAAATGGCGCTGGCCCGACTCCACAAAACCTTCCCGTATGAATCCTCATTTTACGCCCAACGAACAGCAGCGTATCGTCAGTGCCATTCGCCAGGCCGAGAAAACCACCTCGGGCGAAATCCGGGTGCATGTCGAACAGCATTGCCCGGATGCCGATCCTGTTCAGCGGGCCGTCGACGTCTTTGGCCGGCTGGGTATGCACCAGACCAAAGAACGTAACGGCGTATTATTTTATCTGGCGCTCACGGATCGGAAGTTTGCCGTTATTGGCGATAAAGGCATCAACTTTAAAGTACCCGCTGATTTCTGGGCAGGTACGAAAAACTTGTTACGGGAGCATTTTGCCGCTGGCGACTACGTAGGTGGCCTAAGTAAGGGCATTGAACGAGCGGGGCAGCAGCTACGGCAGTATTTCCCCCATGCCGGCGCGAACGATACCAACGAGCTTTCCGACGATATATCGTTTGACTAAAAATTCTGTGAATAGATCTGTTTCAACGTTTCGTGGTTTCCGATCAACGGCCTGGCCAGTATTGCTGGTGCTGTTGTTGCTCGCCTTTCGGCTACAGGCGCAGGTAAGTAGTGCCGATTCCGTGATTCCAAACCGGCCAAATCCACCCCGATTGGTCAACGATTTGGTGGGGATTCTGAGCCGCAGCGACCGGGCGCAACTGGAGCAGAAGCTACGATTGTACAACGACTCTACCTCCACACAGATCACGATTGTCATCGTACGTGATACCGATCCATACCCAATTGGTGATTTCGCGTTTCAGGTAGGCCGGAAATGGGGCGTTGGGCAGAAAGGAAAAAACAATGGACTAGTACTGGCCTGGGCTACCCAGACCCGAAAAATATTCATCGCCACGGGCTATGGCCTGGAAGGGGCTATACCCGATGCTATTGCTAAGCGAATCATCTCCAACAAGATTGTACCAGCCTTTAAGCAGGAGCAGTATTACGCTGGTCTCGATGCGGCTACAACGGAGATCATCCAGCGTGCCCAGGGCGAATACAAGGCCGAACCCCGTGAGAAATCAGACGGCGGTGGATCGAGCATCTTTTTTATAATCATTATCGTCATGATCGTGGTCTTTTTCATTTCCCGACGAAATGGTGGGGGCGGACGCAACAATAGGAATCGGGGCGGAGGTTTCTTTCCACCTGTCTTTTTTCCAACATCAACCTACTCTGGCTGGGGAAGCTCCGGCGGTGGAGGTGGTGGTTTTGGGGGCGGTGGCGGAAGTGATTTCGGCGGCTTCGGTGGGGGTAGCTTCGGCGGTGGTGGCGCCGGGGGGAATTATTAAAAGTTGTGCAACTGGCTAAGCTAATTTTTGCCTGACTGTTTCGACAAATTCGGCAGAAACGCCAGTGATAGCTGCAATTTTATCGTTATCAAAATCTGTCTGATGAAGAAGGTTAGCAATAATGGTTTCTTTCGCCTGATTTTTTCCCTCTTCAATTCTTTTCTGCTCGTTCTTAATGGCCAGTGCGTTGGCTGAGAGAGTCATCTCGTAAAACAGGCGGTTTTCGGGCGTCATTGCGCGCGTGTCCAGTTCTTTAATAGCTATGTCCAGCCACTCTTCCGTCCAGAATTGAGGAAACTGAGTAGGTGTATTAGTTGTGTCGAGTGTTTTCATCGTATAGATCAGCTTATCTAAGTCCGTTTCTACTTCACTTATTGCTTTATTAAACTTATCTAACTCTACAGTGATAAACCCGGGCCGCCGGTGCGGTAGTTTGGTCATCAATCAGTTCTCCGTTATTATTCTTTAGCGTAGCAACGTTATGATAGTCAGTAATGTGCGGGAAAATGCTGACGGCTATGATACCAATACAATAGATTTTAGGTAAGCCTTCAAATTGATATTTTCCTTTTAAGATGATAGTGTTTAGTCGATACAGTGTGTAAAACTTCATGCGTTGAATAAACGTGGGATACTTCCCCAGTTGCATTTCGACGATGAAGTTATTACCCCGCTCGTCAACGCAAAACAAATCGTATATTCCACTGCGACTATCGCGCGTTATTCCCTGAATCTCATTTTGAATAAACTGAACCTCATTAATAGCTAACGGAGACTGGATGAGCGCTTGTAATGCCTTCCGTAAAAATCGGGTATCAGATTCATTTCCGAAGGTTACTTTGAATCCATAGTCGGAAAGGATAGAGATAAATCGCTCGTTGCTGTGGTACAAGTTCATGCCTCAATATAGTCGCAAATAGGCCAGCAGAAGCTCGTTCCTCGTCGTAAATATTTCTCGATCAGCTAAAAGGTAATTGTCTCGTTGAGATTGTAAAAGAAAAAGCGTAACTGACATTTCCGGTTACGCTTTTTTATCTTCTACCCAATCACCTGTTTTTCAATCAGCAGAATGAACAGGTGAATAACTTTGATGTGTATCTCCTGAATCCGGTCAGCGTAGCCAAAGTGCGGAACGCGAATTTCGACGTCGGCCTGCCCGGCTAATTTGCCCCCGTCCTTACCCGTCAGCAGTACGACTTTCATACCCTTCTGGCGGGCGGCTTCGACGGCGCGGATGATGTTGCCCGAATTACCACTGGTGCTCAGCCCGAGTAAGACGTCGCCTTCATTTCCCAGACCTTCCAGGAAACGGGAGAACACGTGTTCGTAACCAAAATCATTGCTGACGCACGAGAGGTGACTTACATCTGAAATGGCGATAGCTGCCAGTGAGCGTCGGTTATCGCGGTAACGACCCGACAACTCTTCGGCGAAGTGCATCGCGTCGCAATGGGAACCGCCATTGCCGCAGGAAATAATTTTCTTACCGCTTTTTAAAGCATCGGCCATCAGGACGGCCGCCTGTTCGATAGCGGTAAGGTTATCAGGATTATTCAGAAACGTATCCAGAACGGATTGTGCTTCGGTTAGTTCGTGACGAATCAGGTCAAGCATGAAGATGCGTACTAATGTTGCAGACTAATAAAGTACAAAGGTTACCCTTTCCCCGCAACTCTACAAGACTGATGCCCACTCACTAGCCCGAAACTAACCCGCATACTCAGTCCTGAACGCCGGCCAATTGTTGCTCCTCGGCTAGTTCGTTACGGGCTTCCATCGCAATCTCGAATGACCGCAGGCGGGCCTGATGATCGAAGATAGATCCGGTCAGAATTACCTCGTCTGGTTGTGTCTGGTCGATAAACCGTTTCAGCCAGTCTTTCACCGTGTCGCGCGAGCCAACCGCCGAGTACCGTAGCGTATGGTCGATGATGGCTTGTTCAGCACTCGACCAGGCCTTATCCGGGTTATCCAGCGGTGGTGGCATAGGACCGGGCATACCAAAGCGAATGTTGATAAACTGCTGCTGAAGCGACGTGTAAAGCCGCTGGGCCTCCCGGTCCGTATCGGCAGCAACCACATTGGCCGCCACCATAACATAAGGCTTTTCTAACTGCTCCGACGGCTTGAACCGGCTGCGATATAACTGAATAGCCCGCATCAACTCGTTGGGTGAGAAGTGGGAAGCGAAGGCGTAGGGAAGCCCCAGCAGAGCCGCCAGCTGAGCACCAAACAAACTCGACCCCAGTATCCAGATCGGTACGTTCAGACCCGCACCGGGTACGGCCCGTACCTGTTGACCGGGTTCAGCAGGCTGAAAATAGCGCTGCAGCTCGACTACATCCTGCGGAAACGTATCGGGGCCCGTCTGATCGCGACGCAAGGCGTAAGCGGTTGCGCCGTCGGCACCGGGCGCGCGACCCAGTCCCAGGTCAACCCGGCCCGGATACATGGATTCCAGCGTACCAAACTGCTCAGCAACAACCAGAGGGGAGTGGTTTGGGAGCATGATACCTCCCGAGCCAACACGGATAGTTTGGGTGCCCGCAGCTACGTAACCAATGACCACCGATGTAGCGGCACTGGCTACACCCGTCATATTATGATGTTCGGCCAGCCAGAACCGGTTATAGCCCCAGGCTTCGGCGTGTTGCGCCAAATCCAGTGAGTTACGAAACGATTGAGCCGCCGAACTGCCTGCCGTAATTGGCGAAAGGTCCAGCACAGAAAAGGGAATCATAGCGGTAGTGCGTTTTGATACATTTAAAACATTGAATGTGTCATAAAAGCTCCCAATAGCTCTACAACTATTCGCTGACTGCCAATTAATGAGACTACGCTCGATTTTATCTAATTGTTAAAGTTTTATATGTTATCAGAAAAATTATACTTAGTTCGTGATCATTGTATTATTAGTAGTATTTTTAAAATCATTTAGGGATTTTTTTCTTTCAGTTGACTATACATAAACCGTCTACCAATTATCTCGGATGAAGTACCAGTCGATTTCGGATGAGCAGCTCATACTGTTTCTCAAAGACGGCGATACCGTTGCCTTTGAAGAAATTTATAACCGGTACTGGTACAGATTATTTGGGCTGGCGTATCAGCAGACGGGAACAAAAGAAGAAGCCGAAGAACTGGTGCACGACCTGTTCGAAAGCATCTGGAACAGACGGCAGCAGATCGTGATCAACCATCTGGGAGCATATCTGATGGTGGCCATGAAGCACCTGGCAACGAATTACATCAAGTCGCAGATTAACCACCGGAAGCTGCAGGAGTACCTGATCTTTCACCAGATGCAGCAGTCGTTCTCCACCGAGGAACTGGTCAACTACGGCGATCTGTCCGACGCACTAAAGGAAGTAATGAAGAAACTACCCGAGAAGACCAGCGAGATTTTCAAGCTGAGCCGATTCGAAAATCAGTCCGTCAAGGATATTGCCAGTTTGCTGAACCTGTCGGAAAAAGCCGTTGAGTACCACATTACCAAATCCATGAAACTACTGAAGGAAAACCTGAGAGCCTACCACAATTACAATTAAGTCGCTTATCACGATTCCGTGTTTCATCTATTCTGAAACGTCCCTGACATGTCACAGTACGAGTTTGACCAGCTCCTTCAGAAGTATCTCGCCGGCGGCTGTGAACCTGCTGAGGAGAAATTGATTGCTGACTGGTGCGAACGCACGGATGGGCAACTGCCGACATCCATCGATAACCGGGAGCAGGACGCAATTCGGCAGCGACTGTGGACACGGCTATCGTCGACGATCAACGGCAAACCGCGAAGACGACCGCTCTTTTTTCAGAAACGGGGCCTGGGCATTGTCTGCGGATTGTTCCTGCTGGTTGGCATTGGTTTCTGGGTACGCAATACCAGCACATCAGAACCCCCGCTATTAACCCAGTTCACGTTGTCAGGAGGAAATCGCGAAGTGTGCAATACCGGGAAACAACCGCAGACAATCTGGCTGGAAGAGGGAACAATGGTTACGTTACAGCCCAAGGCGGTGTTGAATTATCCCGTTCATTTTGCCCGGCAGGACCGGACGGTATTTCTGAAAGGCGAGGCTTTTTTCAATGTAAAACGCAACCCAGCCAAGCCCTTTATTGTGCATACCGGCGAGTTGGTGACCGAAGTGCTGGGAACGAGCTTTAGGATCAAGGCCAGCGAAGACGCCAAAGAAATCGAGGTCGCTGTGGTAACGGGCCGGGTGGCGGTGTATCAGATGAGCGACCGGGAGGTGAAGCAACGGAAAGAAGTGATTCTGAAACCAAACCAGAAGATCGATTTCGATAGTCGCCGGAAGCAGCTGATTCCCAGTTTGGTCGATCATCCGACCAGGCTGATTGCCAAACGCCAGCCTGTACAGCTGGTTTTTGAGGCTGTTCCGCTGCAGGACGTATTAACGCAGCTGCAGGCGATTTACGGAATTGATATTTTCCTGGAGAATGACGTTCTGACGGCCTGCGTATTAACGGCGGATTTAACCGATCTGCCGCTCTACAAACAACTTGAATTGATCTGTAGATCGCTCAACGCTGATTACGAAACCAGAGGTACCAGCATTTTCATCCGTGGTGTGGGGTGCCAGTAATACTGCGGATTCAACTTCATCAATTTCTTAACGAAACAGGCTGTAACAAACGCCATGAGCGATTCGTGTAGCTGCCTGCCCTGGTCCATTAACGGGCCGAATAAACAATGCCATTGCGTACTCTTAAACCCTTGTACCTATATGAAAATTAAGTTCTACGTACGATTCCCCTGGCGGAATGTACTTTGTCTGTGCGTTACGTGCGCACTGCTGCTGGGTGCTGGCAGCAGCATCGTACGGGCCCGCCCCACCCATGCCCAGGAAATCCTGAACCGAACGCTGTCCATTAAGCTGGAATCGGTGGATGTGAAAAATGCCCTGTCGCAGATTGAAAAACAGGCGAACGTGCGGTTTGTCTACAGTCTACAAACTATTCAGCCATCGAGAAAGGTATCACTACGGGCCGAGAATCAGAAGTTGTCTGCTATTCTTAACGAATTGCTGACGCCCATCGGTGTGACGTATGAGGAAGTTAGCTCCCGGATTGTGCTTCGAAAAATAAATTTGAAGGCGGAGGTCAATTCGTTGTCCACAGAGCAGCCGTTACCCCCAGTCACCATTACCGGCCGAGTAATAGATCGATCCGGAGCACCTGTTCCGGGCGTAACGATTCTAGTGAAAAATAGTCAGACGGGCACCACTACCGATGCGACAGGAAAGTTTTCAATTACTGCACCGGATGACGGCGTACTGATTTTCAGTGCGATTGGTTTCGAGCGACAGGAAGTAGCAGTAGGCAATCAGACGCAGCTGACCGTATCCATGACGGAAGCTGATCAGAGCCTGAATGAAGTAGTTGTAACGGCGCTGGGGATCAAAAAAGAAGCGAAGCGACTCGGCTATGCAACCGCCGTAGTCAGTCCTGAGCAAATTACGACCAACCGTACCGTCAATTTTATGAACGCCCTGCAGGGCAAGATTGCCGGGGTAAACATCAGCAACCTTGGTACAGGTGCTGCGGGTACCAGTAAAATCCGGATTCGGGGACAGTCGTCATTTTCCGGACAGAACAGTCCACTGATTGTCATCAACGGAGTACCAGTAGACAATACCAATTTCGGGCAGAATAACGGCAATACAGGTAGTGACAACTCGATCGCCAACCGTGGGGCCAATTACTCGGATGGGGGTGATGGTCTTTCGTCCATCAACCCGGATGATATTGAAGGAATGACCGTACTGAAAGGCGGCACGGCAGCTGCTTTGTACGGCTCTCGGGCGAAGGATGGAGTAATCATGATCACGACCAAAACAAAAGGGAGTGGTCAGGGGATCGGTGTAACGTACAATACAAACTTTACGACCGATCACGCGCTGGATTATACAGACTTTCAGTATGACTACGGACAGGGAGAATACGGCGTTCGGCCAACGGCACCCAACCCAACATCGGGCGTATGGAGTTTCGGAGAGCGGTTTGCGGGACAGACACAGGTTCTTTTTAATGGGCTAGTGCTGCCCTACGAGCCGATTCGCAACCGGATTAATAAATTTTACCGGGAAGGCTCGACCTGGACCAACTCAATCGCTGTCTCGTCCGGTAGCGATAAAGGAGGTTTCAACCTGTCGGTATCCAATACGGATAACAAGGGTATTACGCCCAACAATACGTTTAACCGGAAGACGATCAACCTGGGATTCAGTTATAACCTGTCGCCCCAGCTCACGGTAACGGGGACAATCAATTACTCGAACGAGAATAATAAAAATCCACCCCAGATCGGTCAGCAGGATAACAGCATTCCGACCGTATTATACACGCTGGCCAACTCCTTGCCGCTGGAAGTACTGAACGCCAATCAGATTAATCCGGCCACGGGCAATGAGTACGTGTATTCCCGCTTCCAGAACCGGACGAACCCATACTTCGTGCTGAATAATAAATTTGAAAATATTCGTCGCGACCGGCTCTTCGGCAATCTTGCCGCCCGCTATAACGTAACAGACTGGTTGTATGGCCAGGTGCGCGTTGGGCAGGATTTCTGGGCGCGCGATCAGGACTACAACTTCCCAACGGGCCAGGCATCCCTGGCCGCTGCTCCAGCCGGGTTTGTTAATGGGAACTACGTACAGGAAGCCCGTCGGTTCCGGGAGTTGAACACCGACTTCCTGATCGGTGCTAATCGGAAGTTCGGGCCAATTGGTGTTGACCTGACCGTGGGGGGCAACCAACTGTATCGCCGGAGTGATCTGAACAGTGTACTGGTGACCGATTTCATTGTGCGGGGACTGTACGTACCGCAAAATGGCCGCGTCAAGGATCCCCTTTATGGATTAAGTGAGCGAAAAGTCAATTCGTTGTATGGCGCGGCTGAGTTTTCTTACCAGGACTTTTTGTATTTGAACGCCACGGTGCGTAACGACTGGTTCTCTACGCTTGCGCCCGGAAATCGCAGCATTTTGTATCCATCAGTAACAGGAAGCTTTGTATTCTCCCAGGCGTTTTCGTCGTTACCCCGCTGGCTGAATTTTGGTAAGCTGCGGGCAGCTTATGCCGAAGTAGGCAGCGATGGTGACGTAGCGCCTTACTCGAACAATCTATTCTATGCCGTTGCCGCCAATCTGTTTCCTAACTCCGCTGGTCTGAACCAGCCGGTTGGCACCATTACGTCCAATACCGTTCCAAATGCCAACCTGAAACCAAGCCGGACGGCTGAAACCGAGGTTGGGCTGGAAATGAAGCTGTTCGATAGCCGGGTTGGTCTGGATCTGGCGTTCTACAACAAAATCACGAGCGATCAAATTGTAGCCGCGCAAACCTCCGATGCATCTGGCTATACCAGCACGCTCATCAACAACGGCGCCAGTCGAAACCGAGGGGTAGAAGTTCTGCTTAACCTGGTTCCCGTTCGGACAAAGGATTTCTCCTGGGATATTACGTTGAATGGCTCCTACAACCAGACAAAACTGCTGCGGCTGCTCACCGAAACACCGGGCGAGCAGATTGTGGTGGGCACCGGTATTTACGTGGGCGAACTGCGCCAGGTTGTCGGACAGCCGCTGGGGCAGTTGTACACGTATGGTTACCAGCGTGACGCACAGGGACGTATTGTACACGGCGGTGACGGGCTGCCCCTGCGTACGCCGTCACCAATTTCGCTGGGATCAGCCCTGCCGAAATTTCTGGGTGGCATCACGAACAGCTTTGCTTATAAAGGCATCAACCTATCGGTACTGGTAGACTTCAAACTCGGCGGTAAAATGATTTCGGGAACAAACCTGAATTTGTTCCGGCACGGGCTGCAGAAAGAGACGCTGGTTGGCCGGGGTGATCCCGACAATAAAATGGTCGGAGCCGGGGTGAACCAGAATGGTGAAGCCAACACGGTCCGGGCTTTTGTACAGGATTACTACTCGGTAGGACGCTCCAAGAGTCTGGGCGAACAGGTAATCTATGACGCTGGCTTCTGGAAACTACGGCAAATCAGTCTGGGCTATGATTTTACAAAATTCCTTCCCAAATCCCTCTTCATCAAAGGGATCCGGGTCAGCGCCGTAGCTAACAATGTTGCTGTCCTGAAAAAATGGGTGCCCAACATCGATCCTGAACAGTTTGGCTTCAGTTCCGACAATCTAATTGGTCTTGAATCAACCGGCCTACCCATTACACGGAGCGTTGGCTTCAATTTGAACGTTCGCTTTTAATCGAAACTCTGTCCTGACTTATGAAAAAGATACATCTTCTGACCCCCTTCTGCGCGCTGCTCATTGGTTTGAGTGGCTGCGAGAAAGGATTCGATCAGCTAAACGTTAACCCAACGGCGGCTACGGCGTTGAATCCAGTCTTTACGTTTAATAACGCCATTATCAATACGTCTTTTCCGGCGTCTATTCTGATTTTTGAGGAGCCCATTGTTCAGCAAATGTTCAGTCCAAACTCGGGAATTATAGCCGGAGGTAACTACAACATTGATAACCGCGGATCGGCTGGGGCAAACGCAGCGCTGTGGCAGCGGTACTACCGGGACGTTATCCGGTATCTGGTTGACGGACTGGATAAAACAAAAAGCGATGCCAGCCGCAGCAACCTCTACAACATGATGCGAATCTGGAAAGCCTATGCGTTCATGGTGCTGACAGATACGTACGGCGATGTTCCGTACACCGAAGCCGGTATGGGTTTTCTGGGGAGCAACATCACGCCAAAATACGACGCGCAGGAAGCGATCTACACCGACATTCTGAAGGAGTTGACCGAAGCCACTGCAGCGCTGGATGCGACAAAGCCAACCGAAGCCGGTGAAGTAATGTATAGCGGTAACATTGATCGCTGGAAACGACTGGGTAACTCGCTGCTGCTGCGGGCCGGTATGCGCTTGTCGAAAGTAAATCCAACCCTGGCGCAGTCGACCGTACAGAAAGCCGTGGCCGGTGGGTTGATGCAGTCAAACGCGGATAACTGTGCTGTGCGGAACAATGCCAATTACCAGAACAGTGTTGGTACGACCCTTAACGCTACCGAAGCAGCCAACTACTACCTGACGGGGGCATTTGTTGATTATCTGAAATCAACCGAAGATCCACGGCTGGCGTCGATTGCTGTCCGGTACGTAGGGGCCAGAAGTGGCGTTGAGCAAACGGCTGCCCGGGCTAACCGAACGGCGGCCGTCCAGATCGGGATGCCGTTGGGCTACGACAATGGTAGTATACCCGCCCGGGCCTCTGCCGATGGACTAGCCAGTTTTTACGACTACTCGCAACTGGATCGGACCCGGCTGGGGCGATTCGACGTGCCCTGTTATCTGTTAACCTACGCCCAGACGCAACTGCTACTGGCCGAAGCCGCACAGCGCGGCTGGACTACGGGAAATGCGGCCGACTATTACAATGCCGGTGTAACCGCTCATATGCAGCAACTGGGAGACTATGATGCGACGTCGCTGGTATCGGCGGCTAACATTACGGCTTATTTACAGAAAAACCCCTACGTAGCGGCCAGAGGGCTCGAACAGATCAATACGCAATACTGGGTAGCGTCGCTGCTGAATGGTCCTGAGTTATTTGCCAATTTCCGCCGGAGCGGCTATCCGACGCTGAAGCCAAACCCGTATCCTGGAAAAGAAATCAAAGGAAATTTCATCAACCGGCTCAGCTATCCAGACGCGGAGATTTCGGTTAACCAGGCAAACCTAAATACGGTCGTGTCTCGGCAAGGTCCTGATAATCTGGATACCCGTGTCTGGTGGGATAAACAGTAGTTTGGTGAGCTACGGTGTCTTACTAAGAGAAATATATTCCTACAACCTTACACATTTCTATATGAAGGGTTCCTTATTCATCGCGGCTGCGCTGATTGGTTTGTGCGCACAGACGCAGGCGCAACAGATTGGCGCTAGCAAAGAAGCCATCATGGCTTACTCGCAGGAGTGGAAAGGCGAACGCTACCCCGACGGCCGGCCGAAAGTGTCGGATGATCTGGTGGAGCGGCTCAAAAACATATCCATCGAAGAGGCCTGGGGAGTCATGAAAAACGAAGGCTACAACAACCAGTTCGAAGCAGGCTGGCAGGTTATCCACCCCGATAAGGTGCTGGCTGGCCGCGTTGTGACGGCGCAGTACATGCCGTCGCGCCCCGATATGGAGAAACCCATCAAGGAGAAAGGGAAAGCAGAAAAACGGTCGGGTTCGCCCAACTCCTGGCCCATTGACGTACTGCAAACCAACGATGTGTACGTAGCAGATGGCTTCGGGAAGATCATCGACGGTACGCTGATCGGCGATAACCTGGGTAATTCCATTTTCGCTAAATCCAAAACGGGAGTGGTGTTCGACGGTGGGGTGCGCGATCTCGAAGGTCTCGAAGAAATCGACGGCTTCGTGGGCTACGTGCGCGGTGTCGATCCATCCTACATCAAGGAAATGATCATGACGGGTATTAACTGCCCCATCCGGATCGGTCGCTCGACGGTTCTCCCCGGCGACCTGGTGCTGGGCAAGAAAGAAGGGGTCATTTTCATTCCGGCGCACCTGGCCGAGAAAGTAATTACCAGCGCAGAGTGGGTAGCCCTGCAGGATGATTTTGGGCATCAGATGCTGCGGGAAGGTAAGTACACCCCCGGCGAAATTGATATGAAATGGAGTGCCGCTATCATTACTACGTTCCGGGGCTGGCTCAAGTCGCACCCAGAAAAAGTGAAAATGTCGGCGCAGGAACTCGAAAAGCGTATCACGGCACTTTAGTCGGTTAGCAACTCTTTAATCTTCCTATTACCCCATGAAAAATATCCTTGACCGTTTTGCCTATAAGCGCCCGGAACCCGCCGTTCCGGTTCCACAACCCGCCAATCCCGAACTCCAACGGGCCGATGATCGCCGGGGATTCCTGAAGAAATCGGCGTTGGGCGGCCTGTCGCTTGGCCTGTTGTTCGACCACGACAAGCAGGCTGAGATGGAGTATATCAGCCAGAAAGTAAACCGCAGTTCCAAACCGTCGGAATTGAGAATCACTGATATGCGGGTGGCTGTGCTGACGGGGGTGCCGTTTACGAGTCCCATCATCCGGATTGATACCAACCAGGGTATTTCGGGCTACGGCGAGGTGCGCGATGGAGCCAGCGCCAAATACGCGCTCTTCCTGAAAAGCCGGATTCTGGGCAAAAACCCCTGCAACGTCGAACAGTTGTTCAAGATCATCAAAGAATTCGGCCAGCATGGTCGGGCTGCGGGCGGGGTTTGTGGCGTCGAAATGGCGCTTTGGGATCTGGCCGGAAAAGCCTACGGGGTGCCGGTCTATCAGATGCTGGGCGGGAAGTACCGCGACGAAGTGCGGCTATACGCCGATACGCCCGAAGAAAAAGACCCAACGGCTTTTGCCAAGAAGATGAAAGCCGAGCGGATCGATAAAGGCTTTACGTTCCTGAAAATGGATTTTGGTATCGAACTCCTAGCCGATACGCCCGGTACGCTGATCGGTGCGGGAGTCTGGGACGTAAAACGACAGTTCGGAAATGCCCCTGTCGGACCCCGGCAGGTAGGTAGCTATAGCATGACCAAACACCCGTTTACGCGGGTGCAGGTGACCGACAAGGGGCTGGATATTCTGGCTGATTACGTCGAGAAGGTACGAAACGCTATTGGGTATGACATGCCGCTGGCGGCCGACCATTTCGGTCATTTCGACGTCAATACGGCAATCCGGCTGGGCAAGAGACTGGAGCGGTACCAACTGGCCTGGCTAGAAGATATGGTGCCCTGGTTCTATCACGATCAGTGGCGGCAGATTACCGAAGCGATCGAAACCCCAACGCTGACGGGCGAAGATATTTACCTGAAAGAAGAGTTTATCAAACTCGTCGATGCGAAAGCCGTCGACCTGATCCAGCCCGATCTGGCATCGTCGGGGGGGATTCTGGAAACCAAAAAGATTGGTGATTATGCCGAAGAAAAAGGCATACCGATGGCGATGCACTTTGCTGGATCGCCCATTTCGATGATGGCTAACGTGCACTGTGCGGCCGCTACTCAGAACTTTGTCGCGCTGGAACACCACGGCGTCGACGTGCCTTTCTGGGAGGATCTGGTAACGGGTATTGAGAAACCCATCGTAAATCAGGGGTTCATCCGGGTGCCGGATAAACCAGGCCTGGGCGTCGAACTAAACGAAGCCGTGGCCAAACAGCACATGATGAAAGACGAGCAGTATTTCGCCCCGTCCGACAGCTGGAACAAAGTCGAATCCTGGGACCGGACCTGGAGTTAAACTACCAGATGTACTAAGCTAATGGGTTGATTCAGGAAAGTTGTCTTTCCTGAATCAACCCATTAGTTGTTAATCAGAATGCCATCAAATTGCTCGAGTTTATCCAGCGTAAAATTGACGTAGCCATCCTGCCAGGTAAACGGCACGGCTTTATCGGTTGCCATCGACAGGAGCGAGGCTGGTTTCTTATCAGCTTTGACGCGGAAGGTAAGGTTGTAAATGGGCAGGGGCTTGAAATACGTATTACCGCTGAAACCCGTCAGGTTAACCAGATGCACGATCAGACCATCATCAGTTTTTCGGGATGGGTTTTGTCGTTCGTTCCGGCCGTACTGCTGCACAATCACTTCAACCCGCTCCGGCGCGTTAGTTTGCAGCAACTGACTGGCGTCAGGAAAAACACGATCGATAGCGTCAAGCAGCACGTTTTTGTGTTCCTGATAACCGTGCATATAATACAGCCGACCGAGGTTAATGGGTAAAATGACGTTCGTGCTACGCCCATATTTCTTCGTCGCCATACCGTAGTAACCCGTCGGATCATGCCCGCCAATAATTTCCGGTGGTCCGGGGCGTCCTTTCGCGAGAATGGGTAGGAATCGGGCGTCAGCTCCACTTAGATCGTATAATCCCAGGTTAAACTTCCAGAACAGCATTGTCTGGCCGGGCAGGCGTTTGAACAGTTCCTTATTATCGGGTCGGAGGTAGAAACCGCTGCCTTCGTGGTCACGGTTCACGATTTTAGCGCCGAACAAGTCCATCAAACTCGCTGCATTATCGAACATTGTCGTGTTCGTGGCAATCAGGTTCGTGCCCTGCTGGGAGGCATTACGTAACGCCTGCATCGACGCGGGGTTGAGGTACGTAATGTCCGGCAGAATCAGAAGTTGGTACTGCTTGAGCTTTTCGGCCTGTTTGTCCAACTGCGAATCCTCGATAATATCGAACGCCAGGTGGGCTTCCTTCAGCATCAGCTGAATCCCCCGATATTCCTGCATGGGTGCGCCACTCGGCCAGGAACCCGGTGCAACAATGGCGATTTTGGCAACCGAGGTATAATTACCGAAGTAGGGCTCGAACTTCTTATGGTGCGCATAAATCCGTTTGATGATGCCGAAATTCCGTTCGTCCTCGTAACCCCGCATATCGCCCATCATGCTGATGTCGAGACCCGAACCGTTGGCAATGTTCTCATACAGCCGGATCGCTACTTCTTCCGGTTCGACCGCGTTGTAGCGCGACTGAAACGAAATCTGCTGAATGCTGCTGTTGCTGATGATGTGGTCCGGGTAGGAATGAACCGCATTGTTCACGTTGTCGGACGCCGAGTAGGGCCAATAGGGCAGGCTGTTCGTCTGCGACTCGTGGCGAATAATGTCGACGTATTGATCCATGTACGTGCAGAGCGCAATCTGCTCATTCTTCGATTTAATAAGCGTGTGGAGCCGTTTGGTCCAGTCGTCGGTCGTAAATTTCTTGAACGCCTGGTACGTCTGGAAAACCGGGTCAGCTTTGTTTTCCTCCGTTGGTAGTTTCATGCTCTTGCTATAATCCGCAAAGCGCTTTTTGTCGTACTCGTTCTGGTCGATGCCGTGGTACTTTCCCTCATAGGGGTTATTGACCTGATAGCCCGGCATATTCAGGAAAACACCGTCGATGGGGTAGCGGTCGATAACTTCCTCGATGATCCGAAACGCCTTGTCCTGCACGTAGGGCGCGTTGATGGATACGACGTACATATCCGTGTTAATGATTCGCTCGCCTTTCGGTGATATGTAACACCAGTCCGGGTGGGCCTTGAAAATGCTTTCATGGACCCGACTGAAATCAAACCGTACCATAACCCGGATGCCGTGCTGGTGGCACTTCTCGACGACTTCGCCCAGCATGTTGGTTTTCATGTAGGGGTTCGTGTAGTGGAAATCGAGTTGCGTCGGGTAAAACGCCATGATGCCGCCCGCGTTGATCAGCAACGTATTGGCCGAACAGGCCAGCAGGTCTTTTACCAACGAGTCGGGGTTAAGCGTCGCGGCTTCGTAGGCAGGAAGATTGGTTTGAATCACTCGCAGGTTGTTTTGTTTCCACCAATAATTTGACGTTGGTTTCGTACTGGCTTTGGACGTAACGCGGGTGGCTTTTTGCGCCAGAATGGTGGTGTGAACCAGTAGCGTACTTATCAAAAAGAGAAGACGTAACAGCGTCATGCAGTGGATTGATTCAGGGTCTGAAGGCAATGCGTATAACAGGCGGAAAGGGCTGGATTTTACTGATCTTGGCGCAAAGAATTACTACCTGGCTTATGCATGAAGCTGTCATCAGATTAGATAAGTGTACGCTATTGGGCCGTTCAGTATAGAAGGCGTACCGTATGCTTTAGATATTGACTGTAGTCAAGAAACGACAACGGTCAGTATCTGTATGGCTTTTTCATCCCGTCGTGATTTCATCCGGCAAACCGTGTTGGCGACGGTGGCTGGCAGCAGCGCGTCTGCCTGGTTACCGGCACGTGCAGAACCCCGAAAAAACGAACCGGTTATTCTTGGGCATAATGGCTTCCGGTATCGGGTGGTGCCGGGCTGGGGCGTTCTGGATGCGGGAAAAAATCCGGTCAACGACTGCCACGAGATGGTGCAGGACGCCAAAGGTCGGATCATTCTGCTGACCAACGAGACAAAAAATAACGTGCTGATGTACGATAAATCGGGCAAGCTGCTCGGTACCTGGGGACACGATTACCCTGGCGGGCATGGACTGACCATTGGTGGAGAAGGGAATGAGCAATACTTAATCATCTGCGATACCGACCGGCATCAGGTGATCAAAACGGACCTCAACGGGCGGGAGCTGATGAAGATTGATTACCCGCGCGAAACGGGTACGTATGCCTATCCAACGCAGTTCAAACCAACCGAATCGGCCATCAATCCGGCTAACGGTGACATCTATGTGGTTGATGGATACGGCCTGAATTACGTTACGCAGTACGACAGCAGCGGTAAACTCATCCGTCAGTTTGGGGGTGGTGGGCAGGGCGACGCCAACTTCGATTGCTGTCACGGGATCGTTGTCGACCGACGGCAGGCAACGCCCACGCTGATCATCACCGACCGGCGACGGAATGCCCTCAAACGCTTCACCCTCGACGGAAAATATCTGTCGACCATTGCCCTGCCGGGTTCGTTCATCTGCCGGCCGGTCATTCATGGCGATCACTTATACGGAGCGGTTTACCGGAGTACGTCCGAACAGTACGCCGAGTCGGGGTACGTGCAGATTCTGGATAAGAATGATAAGGTCGTTTCCACGCCCGGCGGCTCCGAGCCAGTCTATCAGGCGGGAAAACTCATGGAGCAACGCAAAGAACTGGCAGGTTCGCCTTTTCTGCACCCGCACGATGTGCTGGTGGATGAAGACGAAAACCTGTACGTAGCGCAGTGGAGTTCGAAAAAAACGTACCCCGTCAAACTGGAACGGGTTGGCTAAGCGGATCAGGCATGAATGGATCAATCTGCTTATTAGCCGAACCCGTACAACCCGCCGACTGGATGCTGTTTTTGGGGCATTTTCATCCGCTGGTTGTTCACCTGCCCATTGGCTTTCTCCTAATCGCTGGCCTGCTCGAACTCGACCGGATCACGCGTCGCAATACCGTTAGTTCACACACGATTACCCTGATTCTTTTCTGGTCGGCGGTTAGTGCGACACTAGCCTGCGTGCTGGGCTATCTGCTATCGCTGGGTGGTGAGTACGAGGCCGACACGCTGGTGAGTCATCAATGGCTGGGGATTGGTGTGGCCGTCTTTGCCTGGCTGGCCTGGGCCGTCAAACGGGAGAACCTGGGACAGAAGCTCCCCGTCGTAAAGCGGCTGTATCTGCCCATACTAAGTGTTGCGATCGTGCTGCTGCTCGCGGCTGGGCATCAGGGCGGGAACCTCACCCACGGTTCTGACTACCTGACGCAATATGCCCCTGATCCTATCCGACAATTGGCTGGTCTGTCGCCTGCCGAGTCAGTAACACCGGCCAAACCGATTACCGATGTGAATCAGGCGATGGTGTACGAACAGATCATCAGCCCGATTCTGCAAAGCCGGTGCGTGCAGTGCCACAACGCCGACAAGTCGAAGGGCGGTTTACGTCTGGATAATCCCGAGCAGATTACGAAAGGAGCAAAAGAAGGACCCGTTCTGGTTGCTGGCAGCGGGGCACGAAGTACACTAATAAAAGTGTGTCTGTTGCCCGAAGACGACAAACACCACATGCCACCCAAAGGAAAGTCCCAGCTAACCGACAGTCAACTGGCCTTGCTGACCTGGTGGATTGATGAGGGTGCACCGTTTACCAAAAAAGTGGCCGAGTTGACGGTTAGCGAGACGGTACGTCCGGCGCTGGCGTCGCTGGAAACGAGGCAAACCGTACCAAATACGGCTT
Organism: Spirosoma sp. KUDC1026; assembly: GCF_013375035.1. Lineage (NCBI taxonomy): Bacteria > Pseudomonadati > Bacteroidota > Cytophagia > Cytophagales > Cytophagaceae > Spirosoma > Spirosoma sp. KUDC1026. The sequence continues at coordinate 1,303,650 of NZ_CP056032.1, forward strand.
CCGACAAGCCAGACGGACCTGCGGCAGATTCACCGGTCCTGGCTATGAACGTACCCGCGGCAAATCCAATCGTAGTGGCCGAACTGAAAAAAATGGGCTTGATCGTGTTGCCGCTCTCCGAAACAAAAAATCAACTGGAAGTAAGTGCCGTAAACGTCCGCTCGTTTACGGATGCGCAGGCAGCTGAACTGACGAAACTTGGCGAGCAGATCGTCTGGCTTAAACTGGGCGAAACCAACCTGTCTGACGCTGGACTGGCTCAGATAGGAAAACTCAAAAACCTGCAGAAGCTGCATCTGGAACAAACGAAGGTGACCGATGCGGGCCTGAAATACCTGACCGATCTGACCAACCTGGAATACCTGAACTTATACGGTACGTCCATTACCGATGCCGGTCTGGTTCAGTTAAGCGGGTTGAAAAGCTTGAAAACGGTTTACCTGTGGCAGACAAAGGTGACCCCGTCAGGTATTGCCACCTTACAGAAAGCCCGTCCACAGCTTACTATAATTGGGGGCATTAACGAACAGGAGGTCGCCGATTTTGTAAAAACGACTTCGCCAGAAGAGAAGAAAGAAAACGAGTAAGTCAGCGGATGATTTGCCAACTTTTGGTAAGTATATTGGCTTTTTTATGGTTAAATTTGTGTTTTGTGGTGTAAAAGGGGGTGCGTTTGGGTAGAAGCCGAGAGCCAAAACGGGATGATTAACTGGTCTGACATACGATATAGGCATATACTGAGTAGCGCTGCGGTGGTGGCATTCGGTGCGTCGGTGTGGCTGACTGCCTGCCAGTCGTCGGTGGAAAAGCCGGAAGACGTTCTGGTGGCCGAAGCAAAGTTGCCCGAAAAGATCGACTACAATCTGCATGTCAAACCTATTCTGTCGGATCGGTGCTTTGCCTGCCACGGTCCCGACAAGGCCAAACAACAGGCGGGGCTGCGGCTGGACACGCCCGAAGGTGCTTACGAAACCCTGGCCGAGTCTGGAAAACGGGCCATTGTGCCGGGTGATCTAGCCGGGAGCGAACTGTACCATCGTATCGTCAGCAACGACCCGGAGGTAATGATGCCGACGCCGGAGTCGCACCTGAGTCTGAGTTCAGAAGAGAAAGCCATTTTGCTGCGCTGGGTTGAGCAGGGGGCGGAGTACAAACAACACTGGTCGCTGATTGCACCAACGCGCCCCGAACTACCGACGGTTAAGGATAATGCGTGGGTACGTAACGACATCGATCGCTTTGTGGGGGCTAAACAGGAAGCGGGCCAACTGCCCCACAATCCCGAAGCCGACAAGGCAACCTTGCTGCGCCGGGTCAGCCTGGACCTGACGGGCCTGCCGCCAACACCAGCCGAAGTTGACGCGTTTTTGGCTGACACCTCGCCCGACGCCTATGAAAAAGTAGTGAACCGACTGCTGAAAAGCCCGCACTATGGCGAACGGCAGGCCGCCGAATGGCTCGACGTAGCGCGCTATGCCGATACCCACGGCTACCAGGACGATGGTATGCGAACGGTCTGGCCCTACCGCGACTGGGTTATTCGAGCCTACAACCACAACCTGTCGTTTGGCCGGTTTGTGACCTGGCAACTTGCCGGGGACTTACTGCCTAACCCCAACCGAAATCAACTTATCGCCACGGCCTTCAACCGCAATCACCAGCAGAGTCAGGAGGGGGGCATTGTGGATGAAGAATACCGGGTGGAGTACGTCGCCGATCGGGTCAATACGTTCGGGAAAGCATTTTTGGGCCTGACGACCGAGTGCGCCCGTTGCCACGATCACAAGTATGATCCCATCAGTCAGAAAGATTACTTTTCGCTGTTCGCCTTCTTCAACAGCAACAACGAGCGGGGGCAGATCCCATACAACGGCGAGGCATCACCCACGCTAACGCTGACAACCCCCGAGGTCGATGCGCAGTTGGCGTATATCCGGGAGAAACTGACGCCGTTGCGGCAGCAGCTAAACAGCAACCGGCCCGACTACCAGCAGCGGTTTAGTCAGTGGTTGAACAAACAACCAGTTACCAACCCCGACCTGGGACTTATTGCCCACTACACCTTCGACGAAGCCGATCGGGGTGACATCCGGGCCTTTGTGAAAGCGCAGAACGAGCAGCGAAAACGCGAGGACGCAGCCAAAAAACTAGCCGAGTCGAAGAAGCCAAAATCGGATAAGCCTGAGCCTAAGAAGAACGAGATTGCCAAACGGAAATCGAAGGAAGAACTGCTGAAAGACCCACGTAACGCTTTCATGAATCAGGTCAATGACACCATCCCGGCCTGGTTGGGGGGCGATTCGGATAACCTGCCGTACAGCGTAGCGGGTCGGTTTGGTAAAGCGCGTTTCCTGCCCGGCGACAGTTACATCAGCCTGCCGTCTACGTTCGCGGTCTTTGAGCAAAACCAACCATTTACTATCAGCAGCTGGTTTAAACTGGCGAAATCCGGTACGGCCGCGACCTTACTGGGCCGCACAACGGGGCCGATGGATGGCCAGCGCGGCTACCAACTCGACCTGCTGGCCGATGGCCGTCTGAAAGCTACGCTAAGTCATGTCTGGCCAGCGAACGCAATTGATATTGAGTCGGCTGGAAAGGTGCCCGTTAATCAGTGGTTTCAGGTGGCGTTTACGTACGACGGTAGCGGACAGGCAAAGGGGCTAACGTTGTACCTGAACGGGAAGCCGACGCCAGTCCGAATCATCACGGACAACCTGCAACACAGCATCGTGTATGGCAAAGACAAGACCCACTGGGCGCAGCACCCGTTCTACGTTGGTCGTATGCATGACTATTTTTACAAAGACTTTGCGGTCGATGAACTGCGTATCTACAACCGCTGCCTGACTCCCCTTGAACTGCCCCGGCTGGCAGGAGGGCCTGATGCACTAACAGAGGCCCGGCAAAATCCCGCGCGTAGCCCTGCGCAACGAGCCGGTTTGTACCAGTATTACGTCAGCACGCAGGATTCGACGTACCGGCAGGCCTTCACGGCTGCCAGGAAACTGCGCGGTGAGCAGCTCATGCTCTATACCAACGCCAATCAGGTCATGATCATGCACGAACGTAGCCAACCCCGACAAACACATCTGCTGAACCGGGGTGTGTACGACGCGCCCGGCGAAGTGGTGCAACCGGCCGTGCTGCATAGTTTGCCGCAATTACCCGCTAAAGAAAAGGGACAACTTAATCGACTCGATCTGGCGCGCTGGTTACTGACGCCCGAAAATCCATTGTTTAGCCGGGTGATGGTCAACCGTTTCTGGCAGCAGTATTTCGGGCAGGGGCTGGCCAAAAATAGCGACGATTTCGGGAACCAGGGTGCATTGCCGAGCCATCCTGAACTGCTGGATTACCTGGCCGTACGATTCCGGGAGTCGGGCTGGAATACGAAAGCCATGCATAAGCTGATCGTCATGTCCGCTACGTACCGGCAGTCGTCGGTAGTGTCGGAAAAGCGACGCGAGGCCGATCCGGACAACATCTTTCTGACGCGCGGCCCAAGCTACCGGCTCTCGGCAGAACAGGTGCGCGACAATGCTCTAGTCGCCAGTGGGTTGATTAACCGACACATTGGGGGGCCAAGTGTCCGGCCGTATCAGCCCGATGGAATCTGGGAGGCTCTGGCTACGCGGAATGCCGTCAAATACGTGCAGAACCACAACGACAGTCTCTACCGGCGGTCGATGTACACGGTCTGGAAACGGAGTTCACCCCCGCCGATGATGCTCAATTTCGACGCGGCCGAACGCCATACCTGCATTGTGAAACGTCAGAAAACCAGTACACCCTTACAGGCGCTGGTCACGCTGAACGACCCGCAGTTTGTAGAAGCCGCTCGGGTGCTGGCGCAGAAAGCGAAGGGTATTGGGCAGGGGTCTCAAAGTGTGGAGCAACCAATTAATTATTTCTTCAAAGCTGTGATCAGCCGACCTGCCCGTCCGCAGGAACTTGCGTTGATGAAACAGCTTTACGGCGAAGAACTGGCGGATTTCAGGCGGAATCCCAAACGGGCGCAGGAGCTACTTCGGGTTGGAGAGTACCCACTCGACCCAAAGATCGACCCGACGGAGCTGGCCGCCTGGACGGTAGTCGCCAGTACGCTCATGAATTTTGACGAAGCCATTATCAAGCGATAGACATTTCTGGCCGCCCGTGGTCAGCTTAAACAGCAGCGTTATGGATATTCAGGATCAGATCCACGATCAGTTGAGCCGCCGGACATTTCTGGGCCAGACCAGTGCTGGCCTGGGCGCGATTGCGCTGGCGTCACTACTGAATCCATCCAATTTGTTTGGCGGAACAGTCTCGTCACTGGACGAGAACCCTGCCGTGGGGAAACCTCATTTCCCGCCCAAAGTCAAACGAGTTATTTACCTGTTTCAGAGCGGAGCGCCCTCGCAGCTAGAACTGTTCGATTACAAACCCCGGCTCGAAACCATGTGGGGACAGGATTTGCCGGAGTCGGTGCGGAAAGGGCAGCGTCTGACGGGCATGACGGCCGGGCAGAGCCGGTTTCCGCTGGCGGCATCGCGCTACAAATTTGCGCAGTACGGGCCGGGGCGGATGTGGATGAGCGAACTCCTGCCGCATACCCAACGTATCGTCAGCGACCTGACTTTTGTGCGGTCGATGCATACCGAAGCCATCAACCATGATCCGGCCGTTACATTCTTCCAGACAGGCAGCCAGCAGGCAGGGCGGCCCAGTTTCGGCTCGTGGATCAGCTACGGACTGGGCAGCGACAACCAGAACCTGCCTGCGTTTGTGGTGTTGCTGTCCAAAGGACGCGACGGCGATCAGCCGCTCTACGCCAAACTCTGGAGCAATGGTTTCCTGTCCTCCGTGCACCAGGGCGTCGTATTCCGGTCGGGGCCGGACCCGGTTTATTACCTGAACAATCCGCCGGGCGTCGACAAAACCAGCCGTCGGCGCATGCTGGATTATCTGACCAAACTGCACCAGGAGCAGTACAAACACGTACTGGACCCGGAAATAAACAACCGCATGGCGCAGTACGAAATGGCGTACCGAATGCAGACCTCCGTGCCCGAAACACTTGACATCTCGAAGGAACCTGACTACATTTTCGATTTGTACGGCCCCGAAAGCCGGAAGCCCGGTACGTTCGCAGCTAACTGCCTGCTGGCCCGGAAGCTGATCGAGAAAGACGTCAAGTTCGTGCAGCTCTATCACCAGGGATGGGATCAGCACGGCGACCTGCCGAAGGATATCAAGACCCAGGCAAAGAGCGTCGATCAGCCGTCGGCTGCGTTGATTATGGATTTGAAGCAGCGCGGTCTGCTCGACGATACGCTCGTAATCTGGGGCGGTGAGTTCGGCCGGGGTGCTTACTCCCAGGGCAAACTCACCCGCGACAATTACGGTCGGGATCACCACCCCCGCGCCTTCTCGATCTGGATGGCTGGTGCCGGAGTCAAGAAAGGGCTGGTGTACGGCGAAACGGACGAGTTCGGCTATAATGTCGTGAAAGACCCCGTCCACGTGCACGATTTTCAGGCGACGGTGCTGCACCTAATGGGACTTGATCACGAAAAACTGACCTTCAAAAGTCAGGGCCGTCGGTACCGCCTGACCGATGTGCACGGTAAAGTGATAAAGCCGCTGCTGGCCTGAAAAACGCCCCCGGCCTGAATTGCTACGTAGCGATCCGGGTCGGGGGCGTTGTATAGTAACTAGTCTTACATGAGCTTCACGAGGATATAAATAGGGCTTATTTGGCCACTAGTTACCACCCCCCGGCCCCCTCCTACTTTTAGGAGGGGGCCGGGGTGGTCAGAATACTCCTTGCTAGAAGATTACGTCCAGGCAAAGGGGAATCATTCTGATTATTTCCGCACGTCGCTGACGAGTTTATTAAACAGCTTTTGCTGCTCTTTCAAATCGTAGATGTATTCCCAAAACATCACGCCCGCCAAACCTTTTTCTTTTACGTAAGCCACCTTGGGCTCAAACGACGCTTCGTCGGCGTAGGAAATGAACGTACGCGTTGTTGGATTCCAGAGGTAAGGCGCTTTTGCGTCGGCATCCCAATAGCGGGTAAAGCCGTTTTTGTTGATGTATTTCTCCGCCAGTTCATCATACCCAATAAAGAGGTGCTTGCCAGTTGATGGCTGATAAAGTCCTTTGGCCTTCGTAGCGGCTTCGGTGTTCACGATATTGGTCCAGCCGCGGCCGTAGAAGGGAATGCCCAGCACAATTTTGTTCGCCGGAACGCCCGCTTTGATATGACCCTCCACCGCCGAGATCGAGTTTGTGCGCGACTGACCGCCCATTTTCGACTGACCCAGCGGACTGTGGTGTCCCGATACTTTGTCGTTGCCGTGATAAAGATCATACGTCATGATGTTGACGTAATCCAGGTACTTCTGCGCGTTGGCCAATTCGGTATGGTTCACAAACGCCGTATCGCCACCCGTCGCGGCCGTCAGCAGGTAATGATTCGACGCCGGGCGTTTGTCCTGTTTGCCCTGCTCGTCGAGCCGGTCGCGGAGCGCTTTCAGGAACAGAGTGAACGTCTGTTTGTCTTCCGGACGGTAAATGTTACCCGCCCCAACCTGTGCCGGATATTCCCAGTCAATGTCAATGCCGTCAAGCTTGTGCTTTTTTAACAGGTCAACAGCGGCATCGGCGAATTTTTTTCGGGAGGCATCGGTCAGAGCCGCATCCGAGAAATACTTGCAACCACCCCAGCCGCCAATCGATAACAGAATTTTCAGGTCTTTATTCACCGACCGGAGCGAGGTCAGATTGGCCATGTTCACCGAGTCACGGGCGTTCATAGGCTCCAGCGTCCCGTCGGCGGAAGGGACCGCGAACGCGTAATTAATATGCGTTAGTTTGTTAGCCTGAATCTGCTCTTTGGTCCAGCCGTTACCTGTTACGTAACCAATAATAACCAGCTTCGATTTCTGAGCGAAAACGGGGACTGTCAGGCTGGCCGCAAACAGACAGACAGCGGCCAGAAATAAGGATAAAACGGATTTAGTCATAGATAAAACGCAGAGAAGTCTCTTAGGGTCGATTCAAACAGAACAAGACTGAATCGCTGTCAATGGCTAGTTGATAGCAAATAAGTTTGGTCCTGCTGTCAAAAGTAGTGCAAAATACATCGTAGAAAGGGTATTATTAAAAAAATTTAAAAATTAACTCGTACCTTTTAACCCTAAAACCAGATACCCTACATAAACGCATGAAAAAACTAATTTTCGGCTGTCTGTTGCTGCTGGCTCAACTAGCGCATGCCCAGACGGCGACTTACGCAATTCTGCCTAAACCCGCCAAACTAGTCGAACAAAAAGGCACCTTTAAACTCGCCAGTAACGTAACTCTGGTGCTCGACAAAGACAATGCAGACCTGCGCCGGGTAGCGACGCAACTCGCTGATCGGATCGCGGCCGCTACGGGTACGCGCCCACAAATCAAGACGGGGAAAGCGTCGGGTCAGTCCATTTATTTCACCTCGGCGAAAAGCGAAAAGCTGGGGGCTGAAGGCTATGGTCTGAAAGTAACGCCCAAGCAGATAACGATCACATCTGCCCAACCCAAGGGAGCTTTCTACGCGGTGCAGTCGCTGCTGCAACTAATGCCGGCCGAAATCTTCAGTCCAACGACGGTTACGGGCGTAGACTGGTCGGTGCCCTGCTGCACGGTAGAAGACCAGCCGCGTTACGCCTACCGGGGACTGCACCTGGACGTGGGTCGGCACTTTTTCCCCGTTAGCTTTATCAAGAAATACATCGACCTGATTGCCCTGCACAAGCAGAACACCTTTCATTGGCACCTGACCGAAGACCAGGGCTGGCGGATTGAGATCAAGAAATACCCGCTGCTGACTCAGATTGGTTCCAAGCGGAAAGAAACGATGGCCGGTCGGTATAAGGACAACAAGTACGACGGCAAACCCTACGGCGGTTTCTACACCCAGGACGAAGTTCGCGAAGTGGTCAAATACGCTCAGGATCACTTTGTGACGGTTATCCCTGAAATTGAAATGCCCGGGCACTCGATGGCGATCCTGGCCGGTTACCCACAGTTTGGCAGTAATCCCGACAAGATTGTTCCGGTGGCGACGAAATGGGGCGTGTTTGAGGACGTTCTGTTTCCCCGCGAAGAAACATTCACGTTTCTGCAGGACGTACTAACGGAAGTAATGGAGCTGTTCCCCAGCCAGTACATTCACATCGGTGGGGACGAATGCCCTAAAGTGCAGTGGAAAGAAAGCCGTTTCTGCCAAGATCTGATGAAGAAGAATGGCCTGAAAGACGAGCACGAGCTGCAGAGCTATTTCATCCAGCGCATCGACAAGTTCATTACGGGTAAAGGACGTAAGATGATCGGCTGGGACGAGATTCTGGAAGGCGGTCTGTCACCGAACGCAACCGTGATGAGCTGGCGCGGTACCGAGGGAGGGATTGCGGCTGCCCGTCAGAAACACGACGCGATTATGACACCGGGTAACTTCTGCTACCTGGATCATTATCAGACCGATCCTAAAGGACAGCCTATTGCTATTGGTGGACTAACGCCAGTTGAAGAATCGTACTCCTACGAGCCAACGCCTGACAGCCTGAGTGCCGAAGAAGCCAAGCACATCATTGGTGTACAGGGCAACGTCTGGACCGAATACATGCGGACGCCGGAATACGTCGAATACATGGTCTGGCCCCGGGCCATCGCACTGGCCGAAGTAGGCTGGACGGCGAAAGACCGCAAGAACGTCGACGATTTCATGAAGCGGCTTGATGTGCACAAAAAGCGGCTCGATCTGCTGAACGTCAATTATTTCGGGGCGCCTATCAACGGGAATTTCCAGTACCAGATGCCGCAGGATGCTACGGCGTCGAAATAAGCCGGTTACTTGCTGACACAGGAATGAAAAAACAAGGCATATGGCTGATGGCGCTGCTGTGCTGGACATTACAGGTCCGGGCGCAGCAGCGCCATCCGTTTACGCAGGGGCTGGTAGCCGGTCCCTGCCATCAGTACGGGCGCGAAGCGCTGTACACCGACCAACTGGCCTATCAGATGATCCAGAAGGGGTTGCCCAAACCTGTATCCGGTCAGCCCGTTGGCAAAGATGAACTGAGTAAGGTGAACTGGACGCCGGTTACCGCAAACGGAAATGGCCAGTTTAGAGAGGGGATGCTGGCGAACGGCTACCTATATCTGACGTATCAGTCTCCCAGCGAGCAGGTTGCTCTGCTCCACGCAACGGGTCACTCGATGGCCTACGTCAACGGCGTGCCGCACTTCGGCGACCCCTATGCGAGTGGCTGGCAGTACGTTCCAGTCCGGCTGCGGAAGGGTGAAAATGAACTGTATGTACGCACGGCGGCCTCGGTACGGTACCAGGGGATCAAGGCCGAATTAATTTTTCCGGATAAGCCCGTTGCGCTCAATGTCGAAGACCCAACGCTGCCCAGCATCGTGCCGGGGCAGACGATTGAGCCCACCTGGGGTGCGGTAGTTGTTATCAATGCGTCGGCTAAACCGCTGACGAATGTCCAGATACGCAGCCAACTGGCGGGTAAAACACTGGTGACTGATGTACCGGCGATCCCCGCTCTGACAACGCGTAAAGTTGGTTTTCGGCTGGATCCATCGGCGGTTCAGCTGGCGGAGAAAGTTTCAGTGCAGTTGCAACTGATGCAGGCAGGAAAACTACTAGATGCCAGTGAAGTAAGCCTGTCCGTTGGAAAACCCGAGCAGCAGTACAGCCAGACGTTCGTCAGCAACATTGATGGCAGTGTGCAGTATTTCTCGGTAGCGCCCCAACGTAACGTAGATGGCAAAGCGCCCGCTCTCTTTCTGTCGGTACACGGCGCCGGTGTTGAAGCCATCAACCAGGCACGGGCCTACAAACCCAAAGACTGGGGTGTTGTGGTGACGCCCACCAACCGGCGGCCACGCGGCTTTAACTGGGAGGACTGGGGACGGCTGGACGCGCTGGAAGTATTTGGTCTGGCGAAAAAGCAGTTTGCCCCCGATCCCGATCGAATTTACCTGACGGGGCACTCAATGGGAGGCCATGGTACCTGGTACCTGGGCGCTACGTTCCCCGGCAATTGGGCGGCCATTGCACCCTGCGCGGGTTACCCAAGTCTGGCGGCCTATGGCTCCCACGACGGTAAGATTCCGGAAACGGGCGGCACCGACATGGAGCGTCTGCTGCTTCGGGCCAGCAACCCAAGTAACGTACTGGCGCTGGCGTCCAACTACAAACCGCTGGGCGTATATATCCTGCACGGCGACGCCGATCGTACCGTTTCTGTCGAGTACGCCCGGCAGATGCGGCAGTTGCTCGGTACGTTCCATCCCGACTTTACGCATTACGAATACCCCGGTGGCTCGCACTGGTACGGCGATCATAGTGTAGACTGGCAACCCATCTTCGATTATTTCCGGTGGCACAAAATCCCACGGGATAGCGCCGTCAGTACCATCGATTTCAAAACGGCAAATCCTGCGATCTCGGCTTCGATGCGCTGGGCAACAATCGAGCAGCAACAGCATCCGTTGCAATTCAGCCGGGTGCAGCTGACGCGCAGCAAAGCCGGCCGAACCATTACGGGACGTACCGAAAACGTTGGCAATCTGGCGCTTGAACTCAGCGATTTCGCGCCGGGCGAAACTATTTCCATTACGCTCGACAGCCTGAACGCCGTTCGGTACGCGGTGAAAGCCCCTAGCGAAGTCGTTTATCTGAAACGGGGCGCTCAATGGGAGATCGGCGCGAAACCGGCCCCGGCTCAAAAAGGTAAACATCGAAACGGTACGTTCAAAGAACCCTTCAACAACCGGATGGTGTTCGTGTACGCTACGTCCGGCACGGCGGACGAAAACAGCTGGGCCGAGAACAAAGCCCGCTATGATGCCGAAACCTGGTACTATCGGGGCAATGGCGCCGTTGATATTGTTAGCGACAAAGCGTTTGATCCAAAGAAATATGCTGATCGGGGCGTTGTTCTTTACGGAAATGCGACAACGAACAGGGCGTGGAACTCTCTGCTGGCAACCTGCCCAATTCAGGTCCGGCGGGGTGAGGTCGTTGTTGGCAACGAGCGCCATTCGGGCAATGATCTGGGGGCGTATTTTGTCTGGCCCCGCCCGGACAGCCAGACGGCTTCGGTGGCGGTGATCACGGGAACGGGGGTATCGGGTATGAAAGCAGCCGATGCCAACCAATATTTTGCGGGCGGCAGCGGTTTCCCGGATTTCATGCTTTTCCGGACGGACATGCTGACCAAAGGAATAACCGGTGTCCTGACTGCGGGCTTTTTCGACAATAACTGGTCGCTGTCAAACCAGGAGTCGGTTAGGAACGTATTAGAATAAAGCGTAAAACAGACCACTGGGTGCGGCCTGGTCGCAGTGACAATCGACGCTGCCGACCAGGCCGCACCCAGTGGCATTTGGGTATGAAAGCGAAAGGGGGGAAGCAACTGATTTTACTGGCGTTTGTGCTGGTTGGGTTTTTATCGTTCAACAGTGCTTCTGTTGAGGACGGCCAACAACTTGCCAACCAGTATTGCGGCTCCTGCCATCTGACCCCTAACCCCAAAAGCCTGACGAAATACATCTGGCAACTGAACGTACTGCCCATTATGGGACGCTACCTGGGCGTTGCCTACATGGGATACGATCCGTACAGCAACCTGAATCCGCAGGAGGCCGCTTTGCTCAAAGAGCAGCATCTGTATCCCGACGAGCCGGTGATTGATGAGAAAGCCTGGCAAAAGCTGGTCAGTTATTACCTGGATAACGCCCCCGCTAGTCTCCCCCTGGATTCAGCCCGGCAGGAGCGGGACCGGTCGCTCGACCAATTTACTGTCAGCTTTGTCCCACTGGGAAAGAAAATCGGTTCGTCGGTTACGGCTATTGCGTATGACACTGCTCAGCAGCAGCTTTGGGTGGCCGAACCGGACAAACTCTACCGCTGGAACTCGAAAAAAGGGCTGACCCACAACTATGATCTGGTCGGTACGGTTGTCGACATCAAGTTCGAGAAAAACCGGTCGTTGCTGACCGATGTCGGTACGTTATTGCCCTCCGATCTCTCAACGGGAACGTTGTTTTCGCTGGCAAACGATGACCTGGTACCTATGAAAACCCAGATTCACCGGCCGGTCTATTCGATGATCACCGACCTGAACGATGATGGGCAGACGGAGATACTTTGCGCAAATTATGGACATCGATCAGGCTCGCTATCGCTTTACACTAAGCAAAAAAGTACCGATTCGACTTATACCGAAACGATTCTGTTCAACTCCCCGGGAGCGGTGAAGTTCTACGTAAAGGATATGAATGGCGACAACCGTAAGGATATTGTTGCCCTGTTTGCCCAGAATCAGGAGTCGATCTACATCTTCTACCAGACTGATAATCTCAAATTTTCTTCGAAGAAAGTCCTTCAGTTTGAACCTCAATACGGCACCAGCGATTTTATTCTGCTGGATTACAACCACGACGGCATTAATGATATTGCCGTCGTTCACGGCGATAATGCCGATTATTCCTACTGTCTGAAACCCTACCACGGCCTGCATCTGTTTCTGGGCGACAAAAATCAGGCGTACACAGATGCCTTCTTCTATCCCATCTATGGGGCTACCCGGCTCCAGGCTGATGACTTTGACCAGGACGGCGACATTGACTTTGCTATCTCGTCGTTCTTTCCGGAACTGACTACGTTATCCGCCGAGAGTTTTATGTACCTGGAAAACCGAAACGAGAAGAAATTTCGATTCGTAGCGCACGTGGCCCGGACGATGGTACCTATTAAATCGCTGACGCTCGAAAAGGCCGACGTTGATAACGACGGCGACATGGATCTGATTCTCGGTCAATTTGCTTATTCACCCGTTCCTGTTCCCCCGGCTCTCCAGCAGGCCTGGAATAGCGTCGACTACAAACTCGTGATTCTGCTGAATCAGCACACTGATTAATGATTTGGGGGTACAGAGCGCTATTAGTTTACCAGGCGATTTCTGGTAATACTACTTACCTGTTTCCTCCATAATCCATACTGATTATAGGCTTTCTACAATTTCTTTTCGAAACCCGAAAAGTCGGTTTCCTATTGAATAAGAATTAATAATTAATTAACGGTACTATTCTGGGAAAATGAAAAAAAAGAGTCCATATCGGCTCGATTTTAAATTTTTTTAAGAACAACAAATATCTTTGCTATAAGATTTAGCTAAGCCAACGAATATTAAGTGTTTTAATTTAATAATCCTTGCGTTTCTAACCGAAACACCATATAGGCCAAATAAATGCCAAATGAACTGACATGAAGCAGATAACAGTCAGAAATCCAATTGACTAACGGGCTGATTTCAGAGTGACTGTTAATGAGTAGTTCGACTTAATTGTTTGCTGAACGACATCAGAAGTACCAACTAGTAAAGAAGTCATCCGACTAATGATATGCCGCAGGGCGAAAGAGTGTGTACCGAGCCTACCAGCTTTGTACCGTGCGTTGTAAATCTTAACATAACCTAAAGAACAATGAGACAATGTAGAAACAAGTTTACCTTGTTTATTGCCTTCTTCTGTTTGAGTTGCTGCGTTGCGATGGCACAGCAGGTAACCATCCAGGGTAAGGTTTCTGAAAATGCCAATGCGCCAATCCCAGGCGCCAACGTGCTGATCAAAGGTACCACCCGGGGTACGGTGACGGATGCCGATGGTCAGTACTCAATTAGTGCCGAAAAAGGCAGCGTACTGGTTATCCAGTCGCTGGGCTTCACGTCCAAAGAAGTTACCGTCGGCGATCAAACCACCATCAACGTAACGTTGGCTGTCAGCGACAAAACGCTAGACGAAGTTGTCGTAACGGCGCTTGGTATCGCCAAAGACAAAAAAGCGCTGGGCTATGCCGTGTCGGAAGTAAAAGGGAATGACCTGATCAAAGCCCGGGAAATTAACCTGGGTAACGCCCTGTCGGGTCGGGTTGCCGGGCTGAATGCAACCAGCACCGCAACGGGTCCTGGCGGTTCGAGCCGGGTGATTATCCGTGGTAACGGTTCGCTGAGCGGTAACAACCAGCCCCTGTACGTTGTAAACGGTGTCCCCATTGACAATACCAACGTGAACTCGGCTGGTATGTGGGGTGGTACCGATTCGGGCGATGGTCTGAACAGTATCAACCCCGACGATATCGAAACGATGTCGGTACTGAAGGGTGGTACAGCGGCCGCTCTGTACGGTTCGCGCGCATCGAACGGTGTTATTCTGATCACGACCAAATCGGGTAAAGGTCAGAAAGGTATTGGCGTTGAATACAACGGTACCTACACCATGGATCAGCCTTACTCACTGAACGACTGGCAGTATGAATACGGTCAGGGTACGCAGGGGGCGAAACCAACCACGCAGGCTGAAGCAATCCAGACGGGTGCGCAGTCGTGGGGTGCTAAAATTGACGGTACGAACGTAATCCAGTTCGACGGGGTGTCGCGTCCATACGCAGCACAGCGTAACAACGTAAAAAACTTCTATAACGTAGGTAGCACGTTCACCAACACGGTCGCTGTATCGGGTGGTAACGAAGCGGCCGCGTTCCGTTTTTCGGCGTCGGATCTGAACTCGAAAAGCGTTGTGCCAAACTCGGGTTTCAACCGGAAATCGTTTAACCTGAGCGCTAACGCGAACCTGTCGAAGAAAGTTGTTTTCGAAGGCGTTGCTCAGTACAACGTTGAAACCGGTACGAACCGGACCTTCCTGTCGGATACCCCGAAAAACCCGAACTACGGTGCTCAGTTGATCGCGAACACGGTCGATATCCGGACGCTGGACCCAGGCTACGACAGCCGTGGATACGAAGTGTTATGGAATAGCAACCAGTATTCGACCAATCCATATTTTGCGGTGAACAAAGTGCAGAACAGCGACGTACGGAACCGGTTTATCGGTCAGTTCTCGCTGCGGTATAACATTACTGACTATCTGTACCTGCGCGGTCGGGTTGGCACGGATTACAACTACACGAAATTCGTAAACATCGAACCAACGGGTCTGGCCTACGCTACACGTGGTTCTATGAGCCGGTCGAACACGCAAATCGGTGAAACCAACTCTGAACTGCTGCTTGGCTTCAACAAAGATTTTGGTCCAATTTCGGTGAACGCCCTGGTCGGTGGAAACAAAATGAACCGGGCAACGGAAAACATGGGTTATAACGGCCAGTACTTCGTTGTTCCATTCAACTACTACCTGGACAACACGGTAACGAAAACCCCAAGTTACGGGTACAATGCACTGGGTATTAACTCCGTATTTGGTTCGGCTGATATTGGTTACAAAAACGTCTTGTTCCTGACCCTGACGGGTCGCCAGGATTGGTTCTCGACGCTGGCTAAAGCTAACAACAGCCTGTTCTACCCATCGGCCGGTTTGAGCTTTGTGTTCTCGGACGTAATGGACAGCCGTCCTAACTGGCTGAACTATGGTAAAGTACGGGCATCGGTTGCTCAAGTGGGTGGTGGTTATCCAAACCCATACGCGCTGAACCTGACTTACAACCTACAGACCAACAACTACATTGGTGATATCGCGCTGATGTCGGTTAACGGTGGTACAATTCCGAACTCGCAGCTGCAGCCGAACACGTCGACTACGACGGAAGTTGGTTTCGAAACGAAACTGTTCAACAACAAACTGGGTGTTGACCTGACGTTGTACAACCGGACAACCACGAACGATGCGGTTACGGCGTCGACCTCGTCAGCAAGTAGCTACGGTAGCGTACTACTGAACGTTGGTAAAGTCGTAAACAAAGGTATCGAGCTGTTACTGACAGGTACGCCCATTAAAAAGGCGAACGGCTTCACGTGGGACGTATCGTACAATATGGCCTACAACGACAACAAAGTCGTTAAAATTACGGACGACCTAACGACCTTCCAGGTCGATCAGTCGCGGACTCAGAGCGCCTACATTTACCATTTCACAGGCCAGCCTTATGGTATGATCACGGGTTATCGTGCGCTGCGTGATGCCAACGGTAATGTTGTGTACAACTCGGCAACGGGTCTGCCCATTCAAAGCGCGCTGCAACCACTGGGCCGTGGCGTTCCTCCGTTAACTATGGGTCTGACGAACACATTTAATTACAAGAATTTTTCGTTTAGTTTCTTAGTAGACGGCAAATTCGGTTCGAAACTGTACAGCGCTACCAACTACTACGCAACGGCTAACGGTCTGACGAAACTGACGCTGGACGGACGTGAAAATGGCGTAACGGTTACGGGGGTTACGCAAAACGGCGACGCCTTTACCCGCACACTGACGGCGCAGAACTACTACGGGTCGAGCGGTTACCGGAACATCACCGAAAACTTTGTGTATGATGGCAGCTTCGTGAAACTGCGTCAGTTCACCTTGGGTTACAACCTGCCACGGTCAATTCTGGGTAAAACGCCAATTCAGGCGGCTAGCCTATCGCTTGTGGCGCGTAACCTGCTGATTCTGTACAAAAATGTACCAAACGTTGATCCAGAATCAAACTTCAACAGCGGTAATGCACAGGGTTTAGAAATGTTTGGTGTACCACCAGCTCGTAGCTACGGTCTGAACCTGAATATTCGTTTCTAACTCACCGCTTTTAACGACTTAACTATGTTACGTTACTTTAAGAAAAATAGACTTTCAGCACTGGCAACCGTCCTGACGGCCGGGCTGATGCTGTCGTCCTGCGATAAGGGGTTTGAAGAACTCAACACGAACCCTAATGCGCTTACCTCACCCGTTATTCCAAACCTGCTGTCGTACAGCATCGTGAAAACGGCGGGTACGGGTTTTGAAAACCACCGGGGTAACCTAATCTACGCCGGCGCTATTGTGCAGCACTTTGCGTCGCTGCAGACTTACTGGTCAGGTGATAAGTATCTGTACAGTTCAGAATATTCTGGCGCTTACTTCGAAACGGCGTACGGCGAACACGTGAAGAACGTAGAGCAGATCATTGCGCTGACGAAAGACGACGCTACGCAGTCGAACCTGTATAACGTGGCTCGTATCTGGCGCGTGTTTGTATACCACCGGATTACAGATCTGTATGGTGATATTCCTTACTCGGAAGCGGGTAAAGGCTACCTGAACAATATCTATACGCCGAAATACGACAAGCAGCAGGATATCTACGCTGATATGCTGAACGAGCTGGATCTGGCGGCTGCTGCCCTGGATGCCAACAAAACGGGCTACGGTGCTGCTGACGTTATTTACGCCGGCGATCTGACGAAGTGGAAGAAGTTTGCCTACTCGATGATGCTACGGCTGGGTATGCGTCTGACGAAAGTCGATGCGGCTAAAGCTGAAACCTACGTGAAGAAGGCTATCGCTAGTGGTGTCATGACGAGCAACGCCGACATCGCGAAAGTGGTGCACGCTGAAGGGAACGACAACACCCGGAACCTGGATGGCAACACCCTGCGTACGCAGGAGTACGATGCTGCCAACCTGCGGGGCCGGGCGAACAGCAAACTGAGCCGGACGTTTGTTAACTTCCTGAAGAACAACAACGATCCACGTCTGCCCTTCATCGCTACGCTGTGGCAGGGTAACGCTAACCCCGCGCAGGAAGCAACGGCTACGGACCCGGCTAAGCAAAAAGGCTTGCCGAACGGCTACGACGCACAGACGATCCGCCAGGCTATTCCCGGCTGGGGAACGACGGACTCGCTGTCGCTGTATTCCGAAGCGAACCTGAACAAAATCGCTAGTAATGCGGCACCAACCGTGTTCCAGAGCTATGCTGAAGTTGAGTACCTGCTGGCCGAAGCGGCTCTGCGGGGCTGGGGCGATGGCCAGGCGGCTTCGCACTACAACAAAGGTGTGACGGCAGCTATGAACATGATGTCGCTGTACGGCGGCACGGTTACCCCCGCTGCGATCACGGCTTACCTGACGGCTCACCCTTACGTGGCAACGGGGACACAGGCGCAGCAGATGGAGCAGATCGGTACGCAGTACTGGGCGGTTAACTTTCTGAACTCGTACGAAGCCTATGCGAACTGGCGTCGGACGGGTTACCCAACCCTGACTCCTACGAACTATGTGGGTAACGAAACGAACGGTGTTATTCCCCGCCGTCTGCGGTATCCATCAACAGAGGGTAGTAAGAACGCGGCTCAGTACAACGCAGCTATTGCCGTACAGGGTCCTGACCTGTTCACTACTCGTATCTGGTGGGATAAGCAGTAAGGTTCTCAGTTAATCTACGTAAATTACGGGTTAATGGACGGTTCACTGCGACGGTTCATTAACCCGTAACTCTTTTTTAGATGCGTATCATTAGTTCCTCATATTATTCGCTCCAATACCTGTTCCGGTTGCTTAGCCTGACTGCATGCCTGGCTCCGTTCGGAGCAATGGCTCAGTTTACGCGGCTCAGCGCCGAACAGACAGGGGTTCAGTTTACCAATAAGCTGGTTGAAACGGAGGAACAGAATGTACTGGCGTACGAATATTTCTACAACGGGGGTGGAGTCGCCGTTGGTGATCTGAACAACGACGGCAAACCCGATCTCTATTTCACGGGCAATATGACGCCCGACCGGCTGTACCTCAACGACGGCAACCTGCATTTCACGGACGTATCGTCGTCAGCGGGAATCGGTCGGGGGCCGGGCTGGAAAACGGGCGTTACGCTGGTCGACATTAACCGGGATGGCTGGCTTGATATTTACGTCTGCTACTCGGGCAATGGCGACGCAGCCGTTCACCGGAACCGACTTTACATCAACAATCACCTCAACAAGAAGGGCCAGCTAACCTTCAGCGAACAGGCGGCCCAGTATGGACTGGACTCACCGGCCCACAGTACCCAGGCGGTCTTTTTCGATTATGACAAAGACGGTGATCTGGATTGCTTTCTCCTCAACCATAACATCAAAGATTTTAAACGATTCGACGCGGCCCTCACGAAGGCGCTACGCGACGAATTTGCCGGCGATAAACTCTTCCGCAACGACAACAATACGTTTGTCGATGTGAGCGAAGCCGCCGGTATAAAAGGCAACCCCATTGGTTTTGGCCTGGGAGTGGCCGTGGCCGACATCAACCGCGATGGGTGGCCGGATCTCTACGTATCGAACGATTACATCGAGCAGGATTATTTCTACCTGAACGACGGCAAAGGCCATTTCATCGACCAGCTCGACAAGGCCATTGGTCACCTGAGTTACTTCTCCATGGGTAACGAAGTGATTGATATGAACAACGACGGCTGGCCCGATATTTTTACGCTCGACATGCTGCCCGAGGACAACCGGCGGCAGAAACTGCTCTACGGACCTGAGAACTACGAGACGTATCAGAATATGCTGCGGAATGGCTTCTCGCACCAGCTGATGCGGAACATGCTGCAGCTCAACAACGGCAATACGGGTCAGAAAACGGCGGGTATAAACATACCGACCTTCAGCGAAATCGGGCAGCTGGCGGGTATTTCCAATACCGACTGGAGCTGGACGCCCCTCGTCGCCGATTTCGATAACGATGGCTGGAAAGACCTGTTCGTAACCAACGGTTACCTCCGCGACTATACCAACATGGACTTCATGAAGTATTACGCGGACGCCCGGCTCAAGGAATCGCAGGGCAACCCGACGGCCATGATGGACATTCTGAAACAGATGCCTTCAACGGCCACCAAGAACTACATCTTCCGCAACTCCGGTAAGCTGACCTTCGACAATAAAGTCAAGGACTGGGGTTTCGATCAGGATATGCTGTCAAACGGGGCCGTAGCCGCTGATCTGGACGGCGATGGCGATCTGGAAATCATCACCAACAACATCAATGTACCGGCTTCCATCTACCGGAACGATAACCCGCAGCAGCACTACCTGACGGTACAGTTGGGCGAAAATTCCAGTGTGTTGGCTACTAACGCCAAAGTCTGGGTGTACGCGGGTAGCATGCTCCAGTATCAGGAGTTCGTGCCATCGCGCGGGTTTCAGTCGGGAACCTATATGCCCCTGCATTTCGGCCTGGGCAAACAGACTGGCATCGACAGTGTTCGCGTAGTCTGGTCTGATAATAAAACGCAGCTGCTCCGGAACGTAACGGTTGATCAGCAGTTGACGCTCCGGCCCAAAGACGCGAAAGAAACCTACCGCTATGTAACGGCCACAGCCCCACTCTTTACGGAGATAGAAAAAGATACAGCACTGTACCGACACAAAGAGGATGTCTACAACGATTTCAAACGTCAGCCACTGATGCCGAACATGCTCTCCAACCAGGGACCGCACCTGGCGCAGGCCGACATCAATGGCGATGGATTTATCGATCTGTACATGCCCGGCGCCAAAGGACAATCGGGTTCGCTTCTTCTGGGACAGGCAAACGGGGGCTGGCAACCAACCGAACAGGCTGCTTTTACGGCCGACAAAATGAGCGAAGATACGGATGCGCTGTTCTTCGATGCCGACGGCGATGGCGACCAGGATCTGTACGTCGTGAGTGGCGGGTACGCGTATCTGCCCGACGATCTGCTCCTCCGGGATCGACTCTATCTGAACGACGGTAAAGGCAACTTCACCCGCTCGACCGAGGGACTGCCCGGCGACCGGGGCAGCGATGCCTGCGTCGTGGCACTCGACGTGGACAAAGACGGCGACAAAGATCTGTTCATTGGCGGACGCGTAATTCCCGGTCGTTATCCGGAGCCCGCCAGCAGCCGACTCCTGCTCAACGACGGTACGGGTAAGTTCATCGACAATACGGCCCAGTGGGCACCCTTCCTGAACAAAATCGGCATGGTAACCGACGCCGTAGCGATGGATATGGACAAAGATGGCTGGGAAGACCTTGTCCTCGTCGGCGAATGGATGCCTGTCACCTTACTCAAGAACGAGCAAGGTAAAGCATTCACTCATTCGCTCATTCACTCATTCGCCAAAGGATGGTGGAACCGCGTTGAAAAAGCGGACCTGGACGGCGATGGCGATGAGGACTTGGTGTTGGGCAATTTCGGTAAGAACTGTCAGATGAAGCCGTCCGACAAAGAACCTGTACGGGTAACCTACGGCGACTTTGACCAGAACGAATCCGTCGACCCCTTTCTGACCTACTATATTCAAGGGAAAGAGTACCCCCTGGCTACCCGCGACGAAGCCCTGAATCAGATGTATTCCCTCCGCCGGAAGTTTACCACGTATGGCGCCTACTCGGAAGCGAGTCTGGGGCAGATACTAACGCCGGAGCAGCTCAAACAGGCCGATACCCTGCAGGCTACGCAGTTTGCATCGGGCATTCTTGAGAACAAAGGGAACGGTAGTTTCGACTGGCACGAACTGCCCGTAGAGGCCCAGTTTGCGCCCGTTTATGCCATTGCGTTTCTTGACGTAGACAAGGATGGGAAGAAAGACCTGCTACTGGGGGGAAATCAGTTGAACACCCGCATCAAGATCGGGAAAATGGACGCCAATTACGGCCAGGTTTTCCATAACGATGGCAATTGCCAGTTCAGCTACGTGCCGCAGGCCAAATCCGGATTCACGGTAAAGGGCGACGTACGCGACATTCTGGTACTTGGCGAAGGGACTAAACAACAGATTCTGTTCGGTCGGAACAACGGAACGATTCAACTTTACCGACGAAACTAAACATACGATGAAACGGTTTGGGCTGCTTTTTCTGCTATACTGTCTGACGCTCCGGGGGCTCATCGCCCAGCCGGAGGGGGCGTCGGCAACGCTGGCCTATACTAAAGCGCTGAAGCAACTGACCGATGTCATGGTAACGGACGTAACAGGCCCCTGTGGTGCCGCCCGCTATTACGCCTACGCCAACCTGGCAGCCTACGAGCTGATGTACCGCCAGCAAAAACCGGCGGGCTACGTACCGCTGGCAGGTTTGTTGCGCGATTACTCACTGCCCGCACCGAAGAGCACCGATCCCAAAATCGACGTTGAGTTCGGAACGCAGTATATCCTGCTGCGAATGGGCGAGGAGTTACTACCATCGGGCTACATTCTCGAAGAACACCGCAATCAACTGATCAGCGACAGCCGCGACAAACGTCACCTCAGTCCGGCCCTGCTTGATCAGACCCGCGCTTACGCCGATAGCCTGGTGAAAACGCTGGTTCGGTACGCGGCCAAAGATGGCTACGTAAAAACCAGCGGCTATGTGCGCTATACCCCCTCCGACAAGCCGGGTTCGTGGCAGCCAACGCCACCCGCTTATTCGGAAGCCTACGAGCCTTATTGGGCCGTGGTACGGCCATTTCTGCTCGACAGCGCTGCGCAGTTCCAGCCCGCTCGCCCCGTAGCCTACAGCGAAGAAAAAGACTCTGATTTTTATCGCCTGGCCAACGAAGTGTACGACACTAGCCGGACCCTGACCGCCGACCAGCGGCACATTGCCAACTTCTGGGACTGTAACCCTTTCTTCCTGAACCAGAAAGGCCACGTTAGTTTCGGGACTAAAAAAATCTCACCCAGTGGTCACTGGATGGGCATTACCAGTCTGGTCAGCGTCCAGCAAAACCTGTCGCTGGCCGAAACCGTTCGCTGGCATGCGCTGGTAGGACTGGCAATGGCTGATGCGTTCATCTCCTGCTGGAACGAAAAATACAATAGCGACCGGATTCGGCCGGAAACGTACATCAATCAGCACATTGACCGAACCTGGCGGCCCATGCTGCAAACCCCGCCTTTCCCGGAGTACACCAGCGGTCACAGCGTTATGTCGCAGGCGGTCGCCACCGTATTAACGGCACTGGCAGGAGAGCCGATTGGCTATACCGACACAATCGAAGTGGAATTTGGCGTCCCGGCCCGGACGTATCGATCCTTTACCCATGCCGCCCGCGAGGCTGCTATTTCCCGGCTGTACGGCGGGATTCACTTTCGCGACTCGATTGACCAGGGCGTCTGGCAGGGAGAACAGGTAGGCCAGTTTGTGCTGAAAAAGCTGGGTCTGTCGGCGAAAACTACGCCAGCCGGAAAGAAAAGTAAGCGATTGGGCGAACGATGAGTAGTAAGTCGCTCATTCATGGTCTTTTAAGAGAAATACTTAACCTAAAAGCAGATCGCAGAGCAAGAATTGCGATTCTACGCATAAAAAAAGTGAGTTGTTATCAGATACCTAGCCCTTTTCACTATACCCCATGCATGGATCATACCGATCTGACTGGCGGGGAGTAAACCAATTGTCATGCAGGATAATGTTGTCATCTCCGTCATCGATACGAAGAAGAACAAACTTAAACGGAATATTATTGCCGAACTCTACCGAGCTGAATCACGGACAATTGCTCAACTGGCGAATACGTTGCACAGCAGCGTACCATCCATCACGGCCCTGATCGAAGAGCTGAACGTATCGAAATGGGTTCGGGGCATCGGTACGGGAACGGCCCAGTTTGGCCGTAAGCCCTCTCTGTTTGCCCTTAACCCCAACTGCTACGTTACCATCGTCGTCGATGTCAATGTGCACGACACAAAATTGATGGTATTCAACCTGAAAAATCAGGTTGTGCACCGGATGGATCTGAACTTGCGGTTGGGCGAGTCTCTACAGCTAATTGATAACCTGCGTGAACCGCTGGAACAACTGGCAGATTATGTCCGGCAGGAAGATCGGGTGGTCGTTGGGATTGGAGCAACCATGCCGGGGCTGGTCAACCCCATGCTCAGCCTGAACCACACGTACCCCGAGTTGAGTTTGCCCGGTCAGTCGCTGAGTCTGCTCATCGCGTCGCTGTTTGACGCACCGATCTATTTCATCAACGATACGAAAGCGACCATCCTAGGCGAGCACCATTTCGGACTGGCGCAGGGTAAGAAGCACGTACTATCGATCAATATCGACTGGGGGATCGGACTGGGTGTTATTATCAATGGCGAGATTCTGCAGGGGATGGCGGGGTTTGCCGGTGAGTTGGGCCACATCCAGATGAAAACCGACGGAGAGCTGTGTTTCTGCGGCAAAGTAGGCTGTCTGGAAACGCTGGCATCCGCATCGGCGCTGATTCGGCGGGCAAAAGCCGGACTCACGCAGGGGCGGGTGTCGCTGCTGGCCGAAGAAGGGCCTGAGAACGTAACGATTGAAATGATCATTGCCAAAGCCAACGTTGGCGATGCGTTCTGCATCGACCTGCTGAGCGACGTCGGCAACGAGTTAGGGCGTGGACTGGCAACGGCTGTGCACCTGTTCAACCCGGAACTGATCATTGTTAACGGTGTCCTGGCGCGGGCGGCCAAAGCCATTACGCGCCCCATCGAGCAGGCACTGGATAAATACTGTCTGCTCAACTACCGTGATAACCTGACCATTGAACTGTCGGAACTAGGCGAAATGGCGAAACTCTACGGCACCCAGGCCTATGTCCTGCAAAACCTGCTTGAATACGAACAAATCCCCTAATTTATCTAACAAGTGAAGATTTCATTTCTCAACGCTATGACACTGGCCGCGGGCCTGCTGGCTTCCGTGTCTCAAACGAGTGCCCAGCAAGTTGACCGAATAGATGATCCGGTCGAATGGGTGAACCCGCTAATGGGTAGCGATTCGAAACCCAGTCTGTCGAACGGCAATACGTATCCAGCCATCACTATGCCCTGGGGCATGAACACCTGGATGCCACAAACCGGTAAGATGGGCAGCGGCTGGGCCTACACTTACGCTGCGGATAAAATTCGCGGATTTAAACAGACGCACCAGCCCTCACCCTGGATGAATGACTATGGTCAGTTCTCCATCATGCCTACTACGGGTAAGCTGAAACCCAGAGAAGACGACCGGGCCAGCTGGTTCTCGCACAAAGCTGAAGTTGCCAAGCCCTATTACTACAGCGTTTACCTGGCCGATCACGACGTAACGACCGAGATTGCGCCTACCGAACGGGCTGCCCGGTTCCGGTTTACGTTTCCCCAAACGGACAGCGCGTTCGTCATCATCGATGCGTTCGACAAAGGCTCGTTTGTTAAGATCATTCCCGGTCAGAACAAAATCGTTGGCTACACGACTCGCAACAGCGGTGGCGTACCACAAAACTTCAAGAACTACTTTGTTATCCAGTTCGACCGACCTTTCGCCCGGACGGCTGTCTGGAGCGATTCGCTGATTGCGAGCCAGCAGATGGAGCTGACTAATAATCACGCCGGAGCCATCGTCGGCTTTAAAACCCGTAAGGGCGAGCAGGTACAGGCGCGGGTGGCTTCGTCGTTCATCAGTCTCGAACAGGCCGAACGCAACCTGGGCGAGATCGGTAACGATAATTTCGAAACGGTTAAAGAAAAGGCCAAGCAGGCTTGGAACACCGAACTGAAACGGGTAGCCGTTGAAGGTGGCTCGGTGGAGCAGATGCAGACGTTCTACTCCTGCCTGTATCGTTCGTTACAGTTCCCCCGCAAGTTTTACGAGATGGACGCCAGCAACAAGGTTGTCCACTACAGTCCGTTTAACGGGCAGACGTTGCCGGGATATATGTTCACGGATACGGGTTTCTGGGATACGTTCCGGGCACTGTTCCCGTTTCTGAACATGATGTACCCGACGTTGAACAGCCACATTCAGGAAGGTTTGGTCAATACGTACAAAGAAAGCGGCTGGCTGCCCGAGTGGGCAAGCCCCGGTCACCGGCCCGTCATGATTGGATCGAACTCGGCGTCGATCGTGGCGGATGCCTACCTGAAAGGCGCTCGTGGCTACGATATCAACACCCTGTACGAAGCCGTGTTGAAAAACTCGGAAAATGCCGGCCCTATGTCGACGCTGGGTCGGGCTGGAGTAGACTACTATAACAAACTGGGCTACGTTCCGTACGACGTAAAAATCAACGAGAACGCGGCCCGAACGCTGGAGTACGCCTACGACGACTTCACGATCTACCAACTCGCCAAAGCCCTGAAACGCCCTCAGGCGGAGATTGACCGCTTTGCCAAACGCAGCCAGAACTACCGCAACCTGTTCGATCCTGAACACAAACTGATGCGCGGCAAAAACAAGGATGGTCAGTTCCAGAAACCATTCAATCCGTTCAAGTGGGGGGACGCGTTTACAGAAGGCAACAGCTGGCACTACACCTGGTCGGTTTTCCACGATGTGGAGGGCCTTATTGGCCTGATGGGCGGCCGGAAATCGTTCGTCGGTATGCTGGATTCGGTGTTTGTCGTACCGCCGATCTTTGACGATTCGTACTATGGCTCGGTCATTCACGAAATCCGCGAGATGCAGATCATGAACATGGGCAACTACGCCCACGGCAACCAGCCGATTCAGCACATGACCTACCTGTACAACTTTGCGGGCGAGCCCTGGAAAACGCAGTACTGGGTCCGCGACGTGATGAACCGGCTTTACAAACCCACGCCAGATGGCTACTGTGGGGATGAGGATAACGGACAGACCTCGGTTTGGTATGTGTTCTCGGCGCTCGGTTTCTACCCCGTTTGTCCGGCAACGGATCAGTATGTAATCGGGACACCCCTGTTCAAAAAAGCTACGCTGAGCCTGGAAAACGGCAAAAAGCTGGTGATCAACGCTCCGGACAACAGCGATCAGAACCGCTACGTTGGTAAACTGAAGCTGAACGGGAAGAACTACGAAAAAAACTGGCTGAGCCACGCTGAGCTGCTGCAGGGTGGCAAGCTGGAGTTCAAAATGGTTGACGAACCAAACAAAGAACGGGGTACGCAACCCGCCGATTTCCCCTATTCGTTCTCGACAGAAAAGCGGTAACTGCCTGCTAGTATAATCTCGCCGTTGGCAGTGCCGCGCGTTCCTGATCGGAAGCCTGGCGCTGCCAACGGCGATTGTTTTAACGACGCATTTCTTTATTCAATAAGTTCTATGAATCGTACCTACCTAACGCTCGTTGCGGCCCTGACGCTGGCCTTACCCAGCTTCGGTCAACAACACTCGGAACAAAACCACAGCAAATACGTCTGGCCGAAAGATGCCCCGGTGAAGGAGAAACTCGATCAGTGGCAGGATAAAAAATTCGGTCTGCTTATGCATTGGGGCACCTATAGCCAGTGGGGGATCGTCGAATCCTGGTCGCTCTGTCCCGAAGATGAGGGCTGGTGCGAACGTCGGGGACCGTACTCGGCCAACTATTACGATTACAAACGGGCCTACGAGAATATCCGCACCGAGTTTAATCCCGTCAAATTCAATCCCGAACGCTGGGCCGAAGCCGCGAAAAAGGGCGGAATGAAATACATGGTCTTCACGACCAAGCACCACGACGGCTTCTGCATGTTCGACACGAAGCTGACGGATTACAAAATTACCGACCCAAAAACAGCCTTCGCCAAGAACCCACGCAGCAACATCACGAAAGAAGTGCTGGACGCGTTCCGAAAGCAGGATTTCATGGTTGGTACGTACTTCTCGAAACCCGACTGGCACATCGACAGCTATTGGAAACCGTACTGGCCCGCCAAAGATCGGAACGTGAACTACGACCCGAAAAAATACCCCGACGAGTGGAAGAAGTTTGCCGACTTCACCAACGGGCAGATTCAGGAGCTAATGACCGACTATGGCAAGGTGGACATTCTGTGGCTCGACGGCGGCTGGGTCCGGCCGTTCAACACCATCGACTCGACCATCAGCTGGCAGCGGTCGATCCCGTACAACCAGGATATCGATATGGCCCGGATTGCGCGTGAAGCCCGGCAGAAGCAACCCGGTTTGCTGGTGGTGGACCGGACGGTAACGGGCGAGTACGAAAACTACGTAACGCCCGAGCACCAGATTCCGGATCACTACATGCCCATCCCCTGGGAAACCTGCATGACGATGGGCGACAGCTGGTCGTACATTCCGAAAGAGAACTTTAAATCGTCGCGTAAGCTGGTACAGATTCTGGTCGACATTGTGGCCAAAAACGGCAACCTGCTGCTGAATGTAGCCCCCAGCCCCGAAGGCGACTGGCACGACGAAGCCTACAGTCGTCTGGCTGAAATCGGCAAATGGCTCGACGTGAACGGCGAGTCGATTTACGGCACGAAACCGCTGGCACCCTACCGCCAGGACAAGTGGGCGTTCACCAAAAAAGGAGACGTTACCTACGTATCGTACCTGCCTGCCGAAGGCGAGAATCAATTACCTGCCAACGTAACAGTACCAATAGCGCCCGGTAAAACGCTGACGCTGCTGGGCACCAAACCCAGCCTGAAATGGAAGAAAGCGGGCAACGGCGCTACGGTGGCCATTCCCGAAGCCGTGCGGAAACAGCTCACCAACCAGCCCGTCTGGGTCTTTAAACTGAGCTAGTCATGCGAAGATTAGCCATTTCTTTTTTGCTGACAGTGTCCGTCTTTGCCAGCTACGCGCAGACGGGCAGTCCGGCCGAACCGGTACGGTACATTGGTGGCGAAACCGTTGACCCGACCCTGCACGAAGGGCGGCTTCGGTATGCCATCGGCGTGGAGAACCGTCAGACATTGCGGGCCAACCGAACCCACCCGGAACAGGCGGAGGACTACGGATGGACCTACAACCATGCGTCGAACCTGTGTTACTGGAACGGACGATTCTATCAGCAGTACCTGAGCAACCCCGCCGATGAACACGTAGCACCGGGGCAGACGCTGCTCGTTACGTCGGAAGATGGGCGGCACTGGAATAAACCGCAGGTGGTGTTTCCGCCGTACAAAGCCCCGGCGGGGGTGACAATTCCCGAAGGGTATAAGGGCTACATGATGCACCAGCGCATGGGTTTCTACGTAGCGCCGGACGGGCGTCTGCTGGTGCTGGCGTTCTACGGCCATACCGATGACCCGTTTGGGAAAGGCGGCATTGGCCGGGTGGTGCGCGAAATGCACAAAGACGGTACGTATGGTCCGATCTACTTCATCCGTTACAGCAGCTACAACGACTGGGACGAGACCAATACGAGCTATCCGTTCTACAAAAAATCGACGGATGCCGGGTTTGTGAAAGCCTGCGACGCCCTGCTGGCCGACAAGCTGATGACGTTTCAGTGGTGGGATGAAGACAGCGGCAAAGACGGTTTCTACGGCGACAACAAAGCTGGTCAGGCCCTGTCGTACTACCATCGCAAGGACGGTCAGGTAGTGGCGCTCTGGAAAAAGTCGCTGACGGGACTTTCAGCGGACGGAGGTAAGACATTCTCGGCGCCGGTGAAAGTGCCCACGCTGCTCATGTCGGGCGGAAAGGTGTGGGGGCAGAAAACCGACGACGGACGTTACGCCATTTCGTACAATCCCATCGAAACGACGCAGTACCGCTATCCGCTGGCGATTATCACGGGCGACGATGGTGTCATTTTCGACAACCTGCTGGTCGTGCAGGGCGAACTACCACCCCGGCGCTTTACGGGCCGCTGGAAGGATTTTGGCCCCTGCTACATGCGCGGCATCGTGGAAGGAAACGGTAACCCGCCCGGCACGGATATGTGGATGACCTACAGCATGAACAAGGAGGACATGTGGGTAGCCCGGATTCCGACGCCAGTTCGGTACGCCGTAACGGGACCTGTTCGGGATGATTTCGATAAACTGACGCCCGACGGCATCGTGCCCGACTGGAACATCTACGCACCCAAATGGGCACCCGTTACGCTGGTAAGCTCGCCGAGCGTCGCCACGCCCGGCGTGGATTCGCCCGCTGGCTCAGGCAACTGCCTCGAACTGCGCGATACCGATCCGTACGACTACGCCCGGGCCATTCGGGTATTTGAAGAAGGCAGTCGCGCAACGGCGGAGTTGCGCGTTTTTGCAGACCCGAAGAATACCGGCGAACTGGAGATTGACCTGACCGATCGGTACGGGAATCGCCCGGTGCGGCTGCGTTTCGACAAACAGTATCAACTCGTGGCAACTGATGGCGGCACCGAAAAAGTAGTGCAGACGTATCAGCCGGGGCAGTGGTACACGATTTCGCTGACGGTCGATGCCCGTCCAGACGGGAAATTCGATCTGGCCATCAACGGCAAGAAAGCGCTGACCGGGGCCAAACTGGCCGAAGCCGTGAAATCCGTCGAACGCCTGTCGTTACGGACCGGGCCTTACCGAAATCTGCCCAACCGGCAGACGCCGAACGAAACCAACGATCCTCCGTTGGCGGGGGCCGACGAACAGGCAAGCCCAACCATTTTTTACGTGGACGACGTCCGGCTGAAAGCCAGCCGGTAATCGCTACGACAGTGCTTTATTCCAACTAGTATGCGTTTACAATCATCCAATTCATTCATCCGCAGCCTGCTCCTCTGGGGCAGTGCTGCGCTGCTGATGCAACCGCTGGTTAGTACGGCCCAGGTTCGTAAACCAACCGGCCTGACCCGTCACGTCGACCCCTTTATCGGGACGGGCTTCCACGGGCACGTGTTCATGGGGGCCAACGTACCCTTCGGAGCCGTCCAACTCGGTCCAACGCAGATGTCGACGGGCTGGGACTGGTGTTCGGGCTACCATTATTCGGATTCGCTGATTGTGGGTTTCGCCCATACGCACCTGAACGGTACCGGCATCGGCGATCTGGGTGACGTCCTGCTGATGCCCACCACCGGGCCGGTTAAACTAACCCGCGGTACGATCAAAGACAGTAAAAGTGGCTACGCGTCCCGGTTCTCGCATACCGACGAAACCGCACAGCCGGGCTATTATGGTGTGAAGCTGCAACGGTACAACATCGACGTAGCACTCACGGCTACCCAGCGCGTTGGCTTACACCAATACACGTTTCCACAAAGCAGTGACGCACACATCATCCTTGATCTGGGCGAGGGCGTGGGTGACCGGCCTACGGATACCTATCTGGAAAAGCTCAACGACTCCACACTGGTAGGATACCGGTATTCCAAAGGCTGGGCACCCGATCAGCGGCTATATTTCGCGGCCGTTTTCGCCAAACCGATCAGTAAACTTGATCTTTACAATGACCAGACGCTGGTTTCTGGTGCGTCGGTGAAGGGCGTTCGGGTGAAAGGCGTGGTGAGTTTCGCGACCAAAGCCAACGAGAAAGTACTGGTGAAAGTGGGAATCTCACCCGTCAGCTCGGTCAATGCCCTGGCCAATATCCGGGCCGAACTGCCGCACTGGAACTTTGGCAAAGTAGCCGCCGACGCCGATGCGACCTGGAACAACGAACTGGGCAAAGTGACGGTGAAGACCGACAACCGCGACCGGCTCAAGATTTTCTACACGGCCCTGTTCCACACGCTGGTAGCGCCCTCGCTGTTCAACGACCACAACGGCGACTACCGGGGTACGGACAAGCAGGTGTATGCTAAAGCGCCCTTCAACAACCTGACGACCTTTTCGCTCTGGGATACGTACCGGGGGGCTAATCCGCTCTTTACGCTGACCCAGCCCGAGCGCGTAGGTGATATGGTCAACTCGATGCTGGCGATCTGCGATCAGCAGGGAAAACTGCCCATCTGGCACCTGGTTGGTAACGAAACGAACACCATGCCTGGCAACAGCTCATTCCCCATTATTGCTGATGCCATTCTGAAAGGCATTGGCGGATTCGACGTAAACCGGGCATTTGACGCCATGAAAAAGAGCGCCATGCTCGACGTACGTGGGCTTGAATTCGTAAAAGAGCGGGGTTACATTCCGGGCGATAGTCTGGTTGAGAGTGTGGCGCAGGGGATGGAATACGCCATTGACGACTGGGCGGTGGCGCAGGTCGCGAAGAAACTGGGTAAGCAGGCCGATTACGAGTACTTCAGCAAGCGCGGCAAGGCGTATCAATACTACTTTGATCCGGAGACGCGCTTCGTACGCGGTCGCCTGTCGGATACCGAGCGTCGGACTCCGTTCAGCCCGTTTGTGTCGCGGCACATGAAAGACGATTTCGCCGAGGGTAATCCCTGGCAGTATACCTGGCTGGTGCCGCAGGATGTCGAAGGGCTCATTGGTCTGATGGGGGGCGAGAAAGCGTTTACCCTGAAGCTTGATTCGCTCTTTACGGCCAAAGGCGACATGGGCAACGAAGCATCCAACGACATTACGGGCCTGATTGGTCAGTATGCCCACGGCAACGAGCCAAGCCACCACATTACGTATTTGTACGGCTACGTCGGTCAGCCCTGGAAAACAGCGGAGAAAGTGCGCTTCATTCTCGACAGTATGTACACTACCCGACCTGACGGCCTGATTGGCAACGAAGACGTGGGCCAGATGTCGGCCTGGTACGTCCTGTCGTCGTTAGGTTTCTACCCGGTGAATCCGGCCAATGGCGCGTACGTATTTGGTAGTCCGGTCTTCGACGAAGCTACATTGCGTTTACCAGGTGGCAAGTCGTTCCGGATGCGGACAAAAGGGAACAGCGCCAAGAACCGCTACATCAAGAGCATGATGCTGAACGGTAAACCCTACACGAAATCGTACCTGCTTCACCGGACCATCCAGAACGGAGGAGACTTGGTTATTGATATGGGTGACAAACCCAGTCCAACCTGGGGAACCGCCCCCGCCGACCGCGCGAAGTCGGTATATTAAAGTGAGAGAAAAGAAGAAAGACGGGGAAGAAGATTTTGTTATCCCGACCGAAGGAGGGATCTCAGAGTATCCTATCCTGAGAGTCAGGACGTTTTAAGATCCCTCCTTCGGTCGGGATGACAAAAAAAAGTTCTTTAGTCTCACGTCTTGTCTCGTTTTCTCCCCCCAATCCAACTAGAATTTTACAACCTGAACGTAAATGAATCGTCTTACTTACCAACTAGCTGCACTGTTGCTGGTCATTTCGACCTGGGCGTACGGGCAGACGCAGTACGAACTCAACTCGGGCTGGCAATGCAGTCCCATCGGCAAAACAAAGGATCAGGGAACTGCTATTTCGGTACCATCCTACGCACTGACCGGCTGGCAGCCCGCCGTTGTACCCGGTACGGTGCTGACTACCATGCTCGCCAACAAGCAAGTGCCGGACCCGTTCTACGGCATGAACAACAACAAGATTCCGGACATTTTCAACACCGGCCGGGATTACTACACCTACTGGTTCGTCAAGGATTTCCAGGAAAGCAACAAAGCGGGTGAGCAGGTGTGGCTGAACTTCCGGGGTATCAACTACAGCTGTGATGTGTTTCTGAACGGTCACAAACTAAACAGCAAGCCCTACACGGGTATGTTCCTGCGAAAATCGTTCAACGTCACGCCCTTTCTGCAGAAAGATGGTAAGAACCGGCTGGCCGTTATCGTGTACCCACCCGATCCGGTAGGGAATCCCAACGGTGGTCAAGGTGGCGATGGTACCATTGCCCGTAACGTCGCGCATCAGTACGTCGCGGGCTGGGACTGGATTCAGCCGATCCGCGACCGGAACACGGGAATCTGGGATAAGGTGACCATCGAAAAAACGGGGGCTGTGAACGTAAAGAACCCACACGTGGTCACCAGCGTACCGGGCATCCGGCAACCGGAAGGCGCTCAAAAAACGGCCACCGTTACGGTGTCGGCCGAGCTGGAGAATGCGTCGGCAACGAAGCAGGAGGGGACGCTTACATACACGATGAACGGGCAGACCGTTACGAAAAAAGTAAGCCTGCCCCCACGTACCACGACCACGATTGAGTTGCCCGTGCTGACCGTTGCCAATCCGAAACTGTGGTGGCCAAGCGGTTACGGGGAGCAGCACCTGTACCCCGCATCAGTAAAATTCCAGACCGGCGCGAAAACTGTTTCGGACGAGGAAAAGCTGATTGTTGGCATACGCGAGATTCAGACGGAGTGGAACACCACGACCCGTAGTCGTCAGATTCTGGTCAACGGACAAAAGGTGTTTATCAAAGGGGCCAACTGGATCATTTCCGACGCCATGCTGCGGTTTACCCCCGAGCGCTACGATGCCGAAATGCGGTACCACCGCGACATGAACCTGAACCTGATTCGGATCTGGGGCGGTGCGCTGACGGAGCGGCCCGAGTTTTACCAGGCCTGCGACAAATATGGGCTGCTGGTGATGCAGGACTTCTGGGGTTCGGGCGACTGCAACGGGCGCTGGGTCGACCCGATGAAGAAAGACGATCAGTGGACGCGCCGGAAATACCCGGACGATCATTCCCTGTTTCTGACCTCGGCGGCTGACCAGATCAAGATGATTCGGAACCACGCGTCGCTGGCGATGTGGTGCGGTGGCAACGAGATTACCCTGCCGCAGGACATCATGAATCCGTTACGTGATTCGATCCTGCCTAAACTCGACGGCACCCGCTGGTTTATCGACTACTCGAACTCCGACGAA
Organism: Spirosoma sp. KUDC1026; assembly: GCF_013375035.1. Lineage (NCBI taxonomy): Bacteria > Pseudomonadati > Bacteroidota > Cytophagia > Cytophagales > Cytophagaceae > Spirosoma > Spirosoma sp. KUDC1026. The sequence goes on from NZ_CP056032.1 coordinate 1,337,862, forward strand.
ATGTCGTATAACTTTCTGGGTGGCAACGGCGATGGTCCATACGGCATTCAGCCGATCAGCAAGTTCTGGTCGTACCGAACCTGGCCGTTCAACTCAGAAGTTGGCTCGGTCGGGGTGAGCGATTATACCTCGCTGGAGCGGTTTATTCCGAAAGAGAACATGGTCGTGCCGGTCTTCAAGAATAACAAGAGCGAGGTGGACTCCGTCTGGGATTATCACAAGTACATTGGCTACGATGCGTCTATCGATCCCTACGGCAAAGCCAAGGACGTGCGCGATTTTGCGAAAAAAGCCCAGCTTGTCAACTACGACCAGTACCGCGCCCTGATGGAAGGGTTCAGTTCGCACATGTGGGACTGGTACACCGGCACCATCATCTGGAAAACGCAGAACCCCTGGACGGCCATGCGCGGCCAGATGTACGACTACTACCTTGACCCCAACGCCGGGCTGTACGGTCTGCACAGTGGCAGCGAGCCGCTGCACATCATGTACAACCCCATCGACAGCATGGTGATGGTGGTGAACAATACGTTCAAGTTCCACCGCGATATGATGATGGTCGTGAAGCTGTACGACATGGACGGCAAGGAAACGACCCTGACGCAGGTGTTCTCGGAGATTGGGCCGTCATTGGTTCGGCCGTACGTCCCCATTGGCCGGGCGCTGAAGCAACTGACTAAAGACAAAGGCGGCTTCCTGGTGCTCCAACTGCTCGACCTCGACAAGAAACCCATCAGCGAAAACACGTACTGGCTGCCCGACGCGAAAGGTGAACATTCGGGGCTGCAGCAGATAGCGAAAGCGCCCCTGCAACTGAAAGCTCGGCAGGCGGGTAAGGGAAAGGTAGAAGTGACGCTGACGAACCCTGCCGGTGGCCCCGTTGCGTTCTTCAACCGACTGTCGCTGGTCGACAGCCAGACAAAAACGCGGTTGCTGCCTGTGTTCTACAGTGATAACTACGTAACGGTAGCGCCCGGTCAGCAGAAAACCATCACGATGGAGTATACCCCAACCACCAGCGGTACGACAATGGTCTCGCTGGAAGGCTGGAACGTAGCCGACCAGTTTGTTCCCGTGAACTAACGCAGCCGGATTTAAGCAAACGTATACAGCGTACCGTTCTGAATTCTTCGGGGCGGTACGTCTGTTTTGTGGGAGTCAGGGAAAAAAGGCCGGCCTGGCTCAGGCGCGTTCGCCCTGTTCTGGTGCTGTCGTCACCTGCGGCTGTCGTTCGAACCGCCACGCCTGCCAGGCTACAGCAGCCATGCACAAGCCGAACCAGAGGTAAGGCAGTCGAAGGTCGACCAGCGAGAGCAGGCCAAAAATCAGCGTTGTAACGAAATTGGCGAATCCCTGCATGGCCTGGTTTATACCAAAAACTTCGCCCCGGTCGTCGTCCGTCGTCCGCTGCGCCATCAACCCTTCGATCAGACCCTGAATCAGCGAGAGCGTAAAGCAGTCAATTGCAACCACGACGTACAGCGCGACCACCGATTTCCCGACCAGGCCATACGCAACCAGAGTAGGGGCTCCCAGCAGAGCAAACCAGAAGATAGCGCGTACCTGGTTGATGTGGTCGGCAATGCGGGCGTAGAACACGTAGCTGATCACGATGCTCAACGCCCCGAAAAACATGAAAAAATAGGAAATGCCTTTCGCGTCTAGGTGCAGCTCGCCCAGACTGACAAAAGCTACCATGTAGTTGTAGTACCCCGTACTGAGCGTAAGTGCCAGTTGCATCAGTACGAGCTGCTGCAGACCCGGGTGTTTTTGGTTTTTACCGACCAGGCGCATCCAGAGCAGGTGAACATTGAGCGCCTGAACTAATTCCTGTTTCAGCGTAGTGGTGTCAACACCGGGTGGGTTCGCGTGCGTTTCTTTCAGGAGCCAGCTCAGCAGAATATTGACGCTGGAGAGCAGGACGGCCATCAGCGCCACGGCCTTGGCCTGTTCACCCTCGACAATATTCAGGGTAGTCAGCAGCAGGCCCGACGCGGCCGGACCAATGACAAAACCCAGGGAAATAATGGCCCCTTCGATACCCAGATTGCGGAACAGCTGGTCTTTGGGCGAAATGTCGGTGATGGCCGATCGAACGGTTGCGTACATGCCGTTGGTTACGCCATCGCTGAGCCGATTGGCAAAGTAATAACCAACCCGAACGGGCAACAGAAAACAGTCGGCGAGGAACGTACCAATGGCCGAAACAATGAAAATTGGACGTCGACCGTACCCATCCGACAGCTTACCCAGTAACGGCGCCGAGAACAACTGCATCCCTAGAAACAACGCCGTACCTACCGCCAGCCACAATTGAGGGCGCTCCATCCCCTTGACAAACTCCGGCAAAATGGGCCCCACCGCCGATCCGACAATGACATCGATAAGAATAATGGCGTAAATAAGCAGCAGACGGCGGTCGCGAAACATAGACTATAGAGACGTGACCTGATTAACACACGAACGTAGCCCCAATGTTCAGCGCGTAGACGTATTTAGCCTGTCTGGAAAGCCGCCCAGTAATCTGTAGCCGGGCTATGCCGCCGGAGCAGTAAGCGAAGCTGCGACAGGCTGAGAAAGCGGTTCTTTAAGCATGTACCCCTCGGTGTAGGTTTCATCACGAGTCGACACCGGTTTTAGCGGCCCCGTGAGTCAATGTAAAACAGGTATTTATCAGCCCAAAGAAATAGTTCGGATAGCCGTCAATGTCCTAGCACCGGATAATCAATTCAGGGTCAACAACCGTTCTGTTCATGACGTAAAAATGCGATTCTCGTTTGGAAACGATGACCCATTGGGTTTACTTTGAACGATAACCACAAGCCTACCAATTCAGTTGAGCATTAGACCTATCACGGAACTAAAAAATGCTCACAGTGAACGTTTTGTAGTTCCGCGACTTTGCGTATAATAATATGTTGGGTGATCCGGCTGAAGCATTAAAAAAGCCCGTGTGCGGTCGTCTGTATAACAACTTGTACGTCTCGCGACTGAGCAGTTTATGCTTATTAGGCAACTCCCTTTGACAGGCCAAACGCCTGAGCAAGTTAGCCTGACAAGTAGGGTAACTTACGGCTGACAGGGTAAGCACTAAATTAGTTTGGCGAGACGAAATTCTAAATGGAAAAAGAGGAAATTTTAGCGACTTGGGATTTAGAGAAATCGTGCAATGATCTTAATGTTGCGTTTGATGAGAACTCGGAATTGAAACTTTTAGCAACATTGAAGAACAATTCCTTCATGTTTTATGAGCTGTATAGCCGTAAATACGGTATTCAGCCAGTATTTCATGAAGTTAATTTTGGTGGCGGGCTTCGATGTGATTTTGCTTGGTTAAACGATAATTCTGACGGCCCTGAATGGGTGTTAGTAGAGATAGAAAAACCAAATATTGAACTCTTCACCAGAGATTATGAACCGACACAGAAACTCAATCATGCATTTGAGCAAGTAAAATCTTGGCGTAGATATTTCGATGAAAATCCTGCTGAAAAAAGAAGGATTTTTGGCGCGGTTGGTCGATTCAGATTTATTATAGTAGCAGGCCATACTGATATATGGAACTCAGATAAAGCTTCCAAATGGCGCATTGATAATAACAAAGAGACAGGAATCGAAATCAGAAGCTCAAATATTTTTTATCGAGCATTAAAGATTTTAGAAGATCATCCTGAAGAGCTGTGGAGCTTTGCTGAAAACCCAACAACGTTATCGCCTTCTACTTTACAAGATTACTGGTCGAACTACGACTATATGAACAAATGGAGACGACTTATAAATTAATTAGCCGCTCCGCGTGGAGTCGTTTCTCGTCGACAGGAAGCGCATCTCAGAAGTTAGGCTTTTTTGTTCGTTCAGTAGGTTTCATGTGACAATACAAACGCCCCTGTGGGATAAACAAATGCAAAACAACGAATCAAACTCAGGCAATCAAGGTCAACAGCAAGCCCCACCACCGACACCACAAACCATTCAACCGCAACCTGACAGGCAACGGGTTCGTGTTGATACAAGTCAACAGGAACAGAAAAGCGAGAAGTCTACGCAGACAGAGCGGAGATAACACCGTAAAGCAATAGTCCCAATAAAGGGAATCCGGCAAAAAGCCAAATTGCTAAACCAATACGCTTTAAACGAGGTGCATTGATAGAAAAGTTATGTTTAATTCTGAAGTCGTAGTTTAGCAGTTCAGAGTAGTAAACGTCTTTTAAGTGTAATTCTTCGTTTTCCTTCGTTTGTTCTTCAAAGGGGCTTTTAGTCAAAAGTAAACTGGGCAAACTGCCACTGGGCTGGTAATTATGCGGCAAAATATTTCTAATCAGCACCGCCAGAATGTAGTAGATATAGGCGCATAGAATTAGCACTGTCCCCAATTTTGGGCTGAACGAGCCGGAAAAATCATTGTTGGCAAAAAAATAGGCTGCCATTCCTGACAACAAGGCAACTGCCAATGTGATGAGCGTAATAGTTTTTGTAGTGGTCGCATCAAATGTTTTATGGCTATCATCCAATCGTTTGTCAGCTTGGCTAAACACAAATTTTAAGTGGTCAATTGAGTGAAAGTCGGCGTGTTCAACGCTAAAATGAGTGCTATCGGTTGCTGGCGACATGGAAAGCAAAGTTTTGGTTAACAGAGTGATTTTTACAACAGAACATTTGTCAAAATGGATAAGTGCGTTGTAGTCCGCTCCGCGTGGGCAGGTCACGGGCGACAGGAAGCAGGCCACGAGGTCAGCATTTTCAGCCCAACCGGCCATGTGTGTAAAAGCTCGTTCCTCGCCATCAACACATGGGGTCGTTGGGTGCATCACTAAAACGGGCATATAAGGTGGCTTTCGGTCGACAGAAGACCCGTCGAGATTAGGCGGGTCCAAGCTTTCAAGTTAAGCTTCCTGGTGACAAGGTAAACGCTTGACAAGGTGAGGTTTTGGTTTCAAGGTCTGGTACTCGACGACAGGGCAAACGACCTGGTGCAGAAGCGTAAAATACTTCAGCAATATAAAACGAGAAATGCGTATTTTGTATTAAAAGTAAGGCAATCTGCGAGTTAGTAGCAAGCATATCGCCACATAAAAAATAAAAGTTACAATGAGATACCCAGAAAGATTAATAGATAAATTGGACCAAGTTAAAGAAATTCATAACTCTTGGAAAAGTTCTATCCCATTTGATGATGTTGTAAAGTGGATTCTGCAATTTGACGCAGAAGATTATGATTTGGCCATTAGAATAATTGCTAATATTAACTTTCTCAATTTTGGTGATGTTAAAAATGCTTTGACAATTGCATATTCAAAACTTATTCGCAAATCAATTGAGAAAGGGACAAAAATAACTCATAAAAACACTCTCTTTGCAGGCCTTGGCAATAATGGAAAAAGTGGTTCAATGATAAGTTATCATTTCAGAGTAATCAATGAACTATCTGAAGAAAATTTCAACGAAAATGATGAATTGATAGAAACAGGTGATATTGAAAACATTGTTTTAATGGACGATATACTCTCAACAGGCTTTCAGGCTACAAAGGAAATTACAAAACTTACTGAAAAAGTAACACCATTTGGAGTAAAAAATATATTTCTATTGACAGTATGCGGAATGAAAGATGGAATTAGAAAAATTGAAGAAGAAACAAAAGCGTACACATTTTCAGCGATCGAATATTCAACTAAAGACACAGCTATAGATTTAGATGGTAGATTTTTTCAAGGATTGACATATGAAGAAAGGGAAAGATTAAAGTCACGAATTGAGTATTATGGAAAAATCGCCTACCCAAAACAACCTTTCGGGTTTGGACAAATTGGTGGATTAATTGCATTTGACTTCAATACACCAAATACGACATTGCCTATAATATGGAGCGACGCAAATTCTTGGATACCATTATTTAAACGAGCACGTAGAATTAACGGCATAAACTCTTACTATAAACAATTTGAAAAAGTAAAGAGGGACAAATCGCCAGCAGTTCAGACGACAGCTACCGAACTTTCTATTTATGTAGAAGGTAAAATGGAAGAAATATTATTCGACCTTTTAATACAAGAAAAGCAATTGCCTGAAAGAATTGGGTATGATAAAGTTAATATTATTGCTTTAGGTGGTGCTGTTATGTCAAAGAGCCTGATTTCTAAATTACAAAGTGAAATTCAAGAGCAAATATTTGTCTTTGAAGATGACCTTCATACAAAACAGATATTAAATAAAGAACATTACGAAAATTTAAAAATAGTACTTTTAAGACCTAATATTTTTGGCTTCTTTAAAATTAAAGAGATTATTAAATCAGAAAAATCAGACAAGCAATTAATTGAAGCAACACAAGGAATGGAGGTGACGGATAAACTATATTTTGATGTTGAGATGATTCTCATGAGAAAGGTTTCACCTATACAAAGGCAAAACTTACTAAAAGAGTATATCTCAAAATATTTTGACAATGAATCATACTCTGAATTTATCAAAGAGATTAAGGACAAACTTGGCAAAAAGGAATAAAATGTCACCTGCTAACATAGTACTGGTAATAGTGTGGCTGACAGTCCTAAACTCGACATTTATAATTCTACTTGGCATTTGTACAAATATTTGCCTGACGTTTTCCAAATGTCCTACCATCGACAATATGTAATTCGTTCGCTCTGAGTGGGCTGGCTTTTTGGCGACAGGAAGAAGGCCGCCAAGCTAGGCTGACAGCCCAACAAAGGCGAGGGTGAAAAGGATGACACTTAGTTCGTGGTTTGAAGTGGTTTCATCACCTATTAGCCCTCGTGTGGGCGTTGGGTGCGCCAGACAGGTCGAAAAGCGTGTTTGCAGGCTCCGTGCGACAACTTTCACGTCTCGACAGGCGAACTGTTTGGTTCGTTGGTCAGCTTCGGTTGATAAAGGGCATGCTTGAGTTAGGCCGCTTTTAGTGGCGCGGTTGACACGGGAAACGCCCTGATTAGGAAGCAAAAAGTGGGTTTAGAGCGTAGCGTGCGACACGAGAAGCGTCCCTATCAGGCGAGTTGAAGGAATAATTTTTTGGAACGTAGCAGAAAGCTTCGCGCGGGTCTTCAAGATGTTGGCGGCAACATGTAAATGTTTTTAAATATGACAGATGTTTACCCTGATTTTTGGTATAAACTGATTAGAAATTATAAGCAAAAACGATTGATAGATTTCGGTTTAACCATTCCCTATATACTGGGTGCCAATTCATTAATCGATGATTCTTTCCAATTAGATAAAGATAGCATTGAAACATTACTTGCAAACATTATAAATTCTGAATTGGATCAAGTTGCCGTGATTCAATTATGTCCGAATATTTATCAGTACGTTGTTGGTTTAGATCGTAAAGATTTTTGTATGCGTTATCTATCAAAAGAAACTTCATTCAGTAAATCTGACGGCGAAAAAACGCTTTATATTACACAAAATGCTTCAGGTTTAGGCAAGACAATCGAGATTGTCACTGAACGTTTAGTAACCGAATATAATCATTGCTTAGAGGAACAAAATTTTTCTTGGGATAACTTTAAACAACTTTGGCGACCGTTTAGCGACAATGAAAAAAAACTTATTATTAGTTCGTTAGATTAGGAATACCAACGTAAGAATCATTGTCCCACTGAATGCACTTCGTGCAAGGCAGCTTCCCGGTGACAGGAAGCTCGCCGGTGAGGAAAGCTGGCAGCCCAACCGCCACCGTGTTCGCACACGAACGAACCCAGAAGAACTGTCAAATTGCCTTTTTGAACGGTAATTGATTATCAATTGGTTGCAATTTAACAGTACATCCAGACAGGGGTGTAAAGGTCGAGAGTACGTTCGTAACTGTGAGTAACTTCTTCGCCATCAACCTTCGTGTTCGCTGGGTGAAAAAGACAGGCTAAAAGACAACGTAGTGGTCGAGCTTCGGTCGACAGTCAGCACGGTTCGACAGGATACTTTGGGCTTCCATTCGTGGGTCTCTGTTGACAGAGCAGACGCCCCGGTTAGGACGGTTTAGGTTCGTTGGCCAGTTTCGGTTGACACGTGAATCGCCCCAAGTGGGTCAGCTTTCATTAATAACTGATTAGTTGCTGCTGACTCACGACCAGCATACCGACATTTTGAGCTAACAATTCTTCCAGTAAAGCCCAGCGAGTTTCAAGAAAAGCGGTCAACTCCCGATTACGCATGTTGCCTAAGCGCAGATAAACCAACCGGGGCGGTGCCCCTTTGAGAAAAAACGCATCGGGAAAGTCGGAGTCTTTAGTCACAATAATACGATCATCTTGCAGAGCTATCTGGGAAATGTCTGCATCCTGCAACAGATGACCTTCGGGAAAGTGGGTCGTGTGAATGGCGTCCGCGCCCTTCCAGCGCAGATAAGTTGCCAGCATGGGCGGTAGCTGGGTATCGACCAGAAACTTGAACACGAGTGATTAAGACGCTAATGGCAACGCTACGATACTACGGGCGTTGGCAATATGAGCCGCATAGAGTAAAGCGGCTTGAATATCAGCTTCTTCCAGGTAAGGATAATCAGCTAAGATTTCTTGATGGGTCATACCCGCAGCCAGCAGTTCGAGCAGTTGGGCCACCGTGAAGCGCATATTGCGCAGGGTTGGCTTGCCTTGACTAACGGCGGGATTAAGTGTGACACGAGCCAGAAGATTTTCTTCCATCATGAATGAACGTTTCCACGAAGCTACAATTTTTTGGCTTTCTTTGCTATCTGTCGTTCATTGCGGTTTGTCGGGCGACAGGTTGCTCGCCCCTGGAGGAGAGGTGCAGCCCAACCGCTACCGTGTTTGCTCACGAACGAACCCAGAAGAACTGTCAAATTGCCTTTTTGAACGGTAATTGATTATCAATTGGTTGCAATTTAACAGTACATCCAGACAGGGGTGTAAAGGCAGGCAACTCGTTTATTGTTTGAAGCGGTCTCTGCAGCCATCGACCCCTAGCGGGGTTAGGTGGTCTTCAATGCAGTGCGCGTTCGGCGGCTTCATGCGACACCCCGCACTTGGTTGACAAGGCTAGCTTTGCTACGTTAGGTGGCTTCGGTTGACACCCCGCACTTTTCAGCAGGACAGCCAACCAGTCAGGTACGTTCCGTCCGATAGGCCCCGCTCCTCGATAACTCAACCGATCAGTAAACTGAATTGATCTTCATCGATTAGGTACGTAGTTTGGCTTCGCACTGTCCAGATTAGTATCTGGTACGCAGTTGAACCGAATAGGTCTATAAAGATTTAGCCCACCTGCGTTCGATCAGCTTGCCCACCACTGATACCTGCTGATGTTGGGCTTTTATTTTGTATATCTTCTATCTTCTTTTACAATGAAAAAACTACTTGCCATCTTTTTCCTCCTGCTCGCAACTGAATCATTTAGTCAGTCGCGGACAGAAACTGAAATCAGACAATTAGAGCAGCTGGAATTAGAAGCTGTTCATAAAGGGGATACCGCTACGCTGTTTAAACTCTGGTCAAAAGATTATGTGGTCAATAATCCTTACAATCAGGTTGTGACGGTAAATCAGATTATAGGCTTCATCAAAGAAGGTAAGATTGATTACTCCAGCGTTGAGCGGATCGTTGAAAAAGTTACCCTGACCCAGAATCTAGGTATTGCTATGGGTAAGGAGATTGTTACGCCAGAGAAGGCTACCAACAACGCCGGCAAGAAAGTAACCCGACGCTATACCGACGTATGGATTAAGACAAAGGATGGTTGGCGGTTAACAGCTCGACAAGCGACAAACATAGTAGTAGAATAAGAGCTTAAGAGCTTCGCTTTCGGGTGACAGTAGGCAGGCCGCTCAGGTACGCAAAGCATCCCAACCGGCAGGGGGGAAAGGTGGGCGAGTTGTTGCCCGTTTCAGCAATCTTGCACTCTCGGGGTCGTTGGCTGCTCATCTGAGCTGAAAACGAGTGTTGCCGGTTTCGATCTACAGACCGATTGGCTCGTATGAGCAGGTGTTTTGCTCGTTGAGCCCAAAGAAGCAGCAGACGGCGGTCGCGGAATATGAGTTATGGGGACGCGACCTGGCTAACGCGCGGACGTAGCCGCAATGTTGAGCGAATAGCCGCGTTAGGGTCAACTTGTTCGAGAAACGTAAAAACGTCATTTCGTACGAACTGGCCTGGGCTATCAGGCACTCCACCCCCGTATCCGTCTGTATAACCAGTGTGCTCCGAAAGCCAACCAGTAACCCGTAGTCGAGTCACGGCGACGAAGTTTCGGTTGAATTTGCGGCAGATAGTTGACGTATTCCTACACCATCATGGTGATTGAAACTACAGCGATAAATCTGGTAGATAATGGCGGATTTGAAACCGGGCGTCGCCGAAATCAGTAGCCAGGATTACCGAATCAGTTCATCAAAAGTCCAGCTCAGGTAATAGAGTCCACCAATCCGGGCGAGGCCGTAGCCCTGCGCGTAGTACGTATTCAGCATATTCGTAGCGCCGAGTTTAAGCGTTGACTGAAGCGCGGGGACGCGGTAGGAGATCTGCCCATCAAGAGTCGACCAGGCGGGAAGCCAGACGTCTCCCTGCGTAATCCCCTGCTCATACCAGGTGCGGCTGGTCCAGCGGTAGACGAGTGATGCACCCAGCCGGTTGGTCAGGTGTGGGTTGCTCAGACTAATGCTGTATCGGCTATCAGGTGTATTGAAATAAGTACGGCCGGTCTGCATCACTGCAGCATCATTCAGACTCCGTTTCACAACCGGCGTACCCGACTGATCCCGTAGAACGTTGCCCTGCACATCGCGTAACGTAATAGAGCCCTTCTGAAATGCGTAATTTCCACTCAGCGTAAAATCGGCGCCAAGCTTATACGAGAGGCTGATTCCACCGCCATTGACAAACACATTGTTGGGACTGTTTTGATAGACCTGCAGGGTGCGATAGGCCTGAGCCGCGGTTGTACTGCGAAAGGCCGTTAACTGACTGCCCGTGTTGAGCTGATAAATCGTTTGCTGCATAATCAGGTCGGTATAGCGACTGGCGAAGTAGTACGCATCAACGTACAGTTTGTCGTCAAGCTGCGTACGGTAGCCAACTTCCCAGGTATTGAGTCGCTCGGGTTTAAACGGCGCTGGTACGTACGCCCGGCTCTGGAGCTGGCTGGCCGTAAGCGTACCAGATACGTAGCTCGTTACGTCGGCAGGCAGGTAGCCGGGGCTTGCCAGTAACCGGGCTGCCTGCGCAGTTGAGGGCAAACCACCAACGTCTCCAGAAATACCCGTGGCGGGCAAGGCAAACAGTTCAACCGGCGTTGGATTCCGGAAAGCCGATTGCCAGGATCCCCGAAAATGATGATTGCCCAGGCTCAGCACTCCGGATAAGCGGGGCGAAAACACACCCTCAACGTACTGGTTTTTGTCGTACCGGATCGACGCCATTGGTTTGAACGTAATCGTTTCGCCAAACTCCAGCGCTTTACCTGCCTGGATATAGGCTCCCTGTTCGCTGACTGTGTACTCGGTGCCGTCGGGCTGGAGCGCAAAGAGCGTGCCGCCCGTGTACAGCGAGTACTGCCGAATGTTGCCACCGATGGTCAGGTCGAGGGCATCGTTGAACAGGGACGAGAAATTATACATGCCCTCGTAGTGATACAGCGCCGAGTTGTCGCGGAAGCGGGTGCCGGTCGTATCGAGCAGCGCACTTCGTTCGGTGTTGTACACGCTCGTTATGCCGTCGCGCGCCGATCGGAAATTGGCAGAGCCGGGCAGGTAACGGTTTCGATCGGCCTGGTTACGGGCTTCGCCAACGCTCACTTTGTTCTCGACGTATACCTGACCGAACTGCGACGCCCACTGGTTCAGCGGGCTCCAGGCATTGTTGATTGCGACGGCCGTCTGACCAATATTCCAGCCTTCGCCCTGCTGCTGGGTTGTGTAGGCCCGCAGAAAGAAATTGTTGCCTTTCAGTTCGGCCTTGAACTGATGCCGCTCGTAGCTGGGAAAATAATTCCGGTAGTTTCCAGTGCTGATAAGGTTGCCGTTGCCGTAATACCAGCCCAGCGATGCTTCGACACTACGTCCCAGTTTGTAATGCAGCGAAGCATTGGCACGGTTATTAAATACCTTCCCGTTATTGCCTATTAGATCGATCTCGCTATAGCCCGATCGCGTAACCGATTGATTCCGTAGCAGGGCGTTGGCGTAGTTGGGGGGGAAGGTGTACAAACCGCCCGCATTGATGTCGTCACCGTAGCGGTTAACGGCGTCGAACTGGAAGTTGGTAATCGCGTTGTTATTAGGTACGTAGCTGACGCCGGTTGCCAGCCCACCCTGGTCGGGGTTGGTGCTGAAAAAGCCGGGCCGGGAGCGGACGGAACGATCGGCATAATCGTCGGCAATGAAATCGGTACCGGTTATACGTTGAAAGTTTACCTTGAACGCAAACCGCTCGCCCAGCCGGGTCGCGTAGCGAAAACCATAATTGGCGTACCCTTTGGGACCAAAATTTCCCTTGCTCAGATTGTTCATGCCAACCATCATCTGAGCGCTCAGACCCTGGTGCGTAAACGGGCTTTTACTCGTAGTCGAAAGCAGCCCCTGCATAGCGTCGGGACCGTAAAGCGCCGAGGCCGCACCGGAAACCAACTCGATAGTTTCAACATCCAGATCGGGCAGGCCCGCTACGTTGCCAAAGCCGAAGCCCAGCCCCGGCGACCGATTATCCATGCCATCGGTGAGCTGCACCAGTCGGGTGTTACCCGGCGAGCCAAAACCCCGCACGTTGACCGAACTGAACAGCATACTATTCGTCATCAAATCAACGCCTTTCGTGTACTGCAGAGTGCCAAACGAGCTTGGCGAGGGAGAATTGGCAAAATCCTGCGAAGTGAGTTTTTCAATTGTAACAGGGGCCGAAAGTAATTCTTCCGGAACGCGACTGGCAGCGGTAACCAGATTGCCTTCTACGTCAATATCCTTCACCATTCGCACCGAAATGCTCCGGAAATTACTCCCCTGAACGCTGATGTCCTGCCGGCGGTAGCCGGTGTAGGAGACAAAAAGCGTTAGCGGTAAACTAGCCGATGTCGTCAGCATAAACCGCCCATCAGCGTCAGTCTGTGTACTCGTTGGCAGTCCCCGAATGGTAATTGTTGCCCCCTTGATGGGCTGGTATTGCTCGTCGACAACCAGTCCGGCCATATTGATCTGAGCATGGGCGACCAGGCTGCCAAGCAGGAAAAAAAGAATAGACAGTTGCTTCATAGAATGGGTTACGAAACGGTATTATAACTACCTGATTCGGGTATTTTTAGCCGTAGCAAAAAGTATGACTAAACGAGCAGGGACCGTTTAAAAAACAAAATTAATCGCCGGGCACGAATTACAAGCGTCCTTAGCTAAATGGCTAAAAACGGCTGTGTGTTCATAAATCCCCTGTTTTTCTGATGATTGACGAACGGGCAGCCGTCCAGACTGTCGGCACTTACAAGTTACTAATTTATCGTATGAGTTTCATTTAAAATGAGTTGCCTGGCCGAACAAGCATATCTCACGGCATCGACGCCGGTGAGGGCAACTAATAACAGATGCTACCAGCAGACGCCAAAACGCCGACCTATCAAGTAGACAGGTCGGCGTTTTGACATTTTGTTGATGACTGAATCAGGCTGCTCGATTGCTCTGCGCCCGACGTAACGTAGTGGTGCGGGGCGCTGCTGCATTGGTGCGGAAATCGTCCATGACCTGATCCGAAACAAAACCGGCGTGATGAGCCCGTTTCAATACGTAGTCGAACGGGAGGTTGAAATAAGTTGACACTTCGTTGCGGAAGCTGTCCGGGAAACGGGATAGTTTCAGGCCGAAGAATTTACGAATCTCGTCCTCGGGCAGCATAGCCGCCAGAGCCGCCCGTTCCGCTTCAATCAGTAATTCTGACCGGGTTGGATACAGGTGTTCCAGACCGATGGCCGCTGTCAGAATGTTCAGGAAAAGATTCTTGTACATCGGCGATAGTTCGGCGGGCAGAATCAGCCAGCCCTGCTCCCGGAACATGGCCGAGAAACCCGTCAGGCCCTGCTCACCCCGAATCTCACCGGCAATGAGTTCGTTCGGGAAACGGAATCGCTCGGTCCCGGCTTCCTGCTCACTCTTTTTCAGGCGAAAAACCACCGCTTCGACGGGGCTTTTCTGGAACAGTAAGTCGGCGGGAATAACCTGAGCGCGCTCCCACTGATCGGTCATGCGCATGAACAGGCTCTCATTAACGGGAAGATTGTTCGCGCTTCCCAGACTGACCAGCATACGCCGGAAAGCCGCCAGAAAATCAATCTGTAATTGACTGGGATTATTACGTCCTCGCTTCATAAAGATCAGGCACCAATGTAATGACCAATGGTCATGTACTTGATGTCATTAGTAAGTGTTTGTTGCTGTAAAAGGGTAATAAAGATACGCAATAAAGCACTGAACGCCAAAGAGGTTGGTGATGATTTTAGGCTGCCGGACGGATTAATAACACTAGCGTAAAAAAGCACGTAATCGGGGCAGGGAACCAGCGAAAAAGAAGCTCAATTTAATGGAGTTGGAGCCGCGCGTTTTTTTGTTCCTGAGGCTACCAACTGTTTGGAATTGAGCGGGGTCTTACAGAGAAAAATACGCATAATGAAAGTTGTTCCGATACTGATCCTGCTCGTTGGTCTGTTGAGCTGCCGCCCCGACGACGTAAACCCCGAAGCTGTTACGCAACTGGTCTATGGGCAGAGTGGCGGCTTTGCCGGAGTTTCCTATAAGCTCACGCTGAATGATACGCAGCAACGCTTTCAATCGTATCAATGCGAGAAAGTAATCTCGTATACTGACTGGCGAACCCTACTCGCTGATTTCAACGCAACGGATTATAAACGCCTGCCGGAAAAAGCGGAGCCGGAATGCTGCGATATGTTTGCTTATAGTCTGGATATTACTACTGGCAAGAAGACGTATCACCGGGAGTGGGGTTCGTTCGCATTTGGATCTGGTGAGAGATTACCCCAGTCTATTGGTCAGCTTTCAGCGAAGTTATCGGACAGGGCCTGGACCGAAGCCCAGGCCTGCCAATAAGCATGTCGTGTTTATTCAACCGTAACCGACTTGGCCAGATTGCGGGGTTGATCGACGTTACGCCCGCGCATCACGGCAATGTCGTACGCCAGCAACTGCAATGGGATGACCGATACCAGCGGCATCAGCATTTCGTGGACGTTCGGTATTTCGATGGTGAAATCGACCATACTGGGTAGGTGCGTATCGCCTTCGGTTGTGATGGCAATGACGCGACCTTTCCGCGCTTTCACCTCCTGAATGTTCGACACGACTTTTTCGTAGGACGAATCTTTCGTGGCCAGCACAACCACGGGCATATCTTCGTCGATGAGCGCAATGGGGCCGTGTTTCATCTCGGCGGCCGGATACCCTTCAGCGTGGATGTAGCTGATTTCTTTCAGCTTCAAGGCGCCCTCCAGCGCTACCGGGAAATTAAGCCCACGACCCAGGTAGATGAAGTTACGGGCGTAGGTGAAGATGTAGGCAATCTCCTTAATCCTGTCGGCCGCCTGCAGTACTTTCTCTACCTTAGCCGGAATACTCTCCAGCTCAACCAGCAACTGCCGGAACAGCGACTCGGAGATCATGTCTCTCCGCCGGGCAGCCGCCAGTGCCATCAGCGTCAGAACCGTTACCTGCGCGGTGAAGGCTTTCGTACTGGCTACGCCAATTTCCGGACCCGCGTGCGTATAAGCTCCGGCGTGGGTAGCGCGGGCAATGGATGAACCCACTACGTTGCAAACGCCGAAGATGGTAGCCCCCTTCGATTTGGCGAGTTCAATAGCCGCTAATGTATCCGCCGTTTCGCCCGATTGCGAAATGGCAATGACAATGTCGCCTTCGTTAATGATCGGGTTGCGGTAGCGAAATTCAGATGCGTACTCCACCTCGACCGGAATCCGGGCCAGTTCCTCAAAAATGTACTCGGCAACGAGGCCCGCGTGCCAGGACGTACCACAGCCAACGATAACGATCCGCTGCGATTTTGCCAGTTTGTCCAGGTAATCGCGCAGACCACCCAATTGCAGGGTACCGGCGTCGGCCTGTACGCGTCCGCGCATGGAGTCGGCGATGGAACGGGGCTGCTCGAAAATCTCCTTGAGCATGAAATGGTCAAAGCCGCCTTTTTCGATGGCTTCCAGCTCCAGCTCGATCTTGTGGACGTAGGGGGTTGTGGTCGTGTTATCAAGCGTAACGACTTTGAGAACGCCGTTGTTGATGACCGCAATTTCGTAATCGTTGAGGTAGATGACGTCCTTGGTGTACTCAACAATGGGCGTAGCGTCGGATGCCAGAAAGAACTCGTTCTCGCCCACACCAATCACCAGCGGTGAGCCTTTCCGGGCCGCAATCAGCTGGGTTGGATCGGCTTCGCTCATGACTACGATGGCGTAGGCACCAACAACTTCCTGCAAGGCCAGCCGAACGGCGTCCTCCAGCGAACTGCCAGGGTTGTTTTCCCAGATGTCCTCGATAAACTGGCCCAGAACTTCCGTATCGGTTTCGCTCTGGAACGTATGCCCTTTTTTCTGCAGCGCCTGCTTGATAGCCGCGTAGTTCTCAATGATGCCATTGTGAATGATGGCCAGTTTGCGGTGAAACGAATAGTGCGGGTGGGCGTTCACATCGTTTGGTTCGCCGTGGGTGGCCCAGCGGGTGTGGCCCATCCCAATCGTGGAACTGGTTTCTTTGTTGACCAGCTCCTGTTCCAGGGCCGCTACTTTGCCTTTCTTTTTGTAGACCCGGAGGCCGCCCCGGTTCATCAGCGCGATGCCCGCGCTGTCGTAGCCCCGGTATTCAAGCCGTTTCAGGCCTTTCAGGACTAGCGGACAGGCGTCCTGGTGTCCGACGTATGCAACAATACCACACATAGTTTTTAGGTGTCTGCACAGGGCAGATCATAGGTTTAAACGTAAACGAGTTTTACGGTAGGTAAAGAAACACAAAAAGCCGGATGTCCGGCTTTTTGTGTGGTTGTGTTGCTGCGAAATACGCGGTGATAAATTCAGGCGAAAGCCGATTAACCAGCCAGTTGCGTGTAGAGATTGTAATACCGTTCGGTAACGTCCTCATCTTCGGCCTCAAACTTGTGTTCGGGCAGGTCATTCAGGATAGCGTTCAGGCTCTCGCTCGATTCTTCTTCCGCCCGGACAACCGCATCGGCATACGTACAGCCAATCCGGATGAAGCCGGGGAAATCAGCCGTTTTCAGTTCGGCCAGCATCGAATCGTCGATGTCCATCATGCGCGCCTTTTCGAGGATATCGCCTTCGAAACGGTGCTCAAATGCGTTATTATACACCGTGAAAACCGACTTGGTGTCCTTGAACATTGGGTCGTTTTTGTAGGTTGTTTTCAGATAGAGCGGAATCAGCGCCGTCATCCAGTCGTTGCAGTGAACGATGTCGGGTGCCCAGCCTAATTTCTTGACGGTTTCGAGCGCTCCCTTGCAGAAGAAAATAGCCCGTTCGTCGTTATCGTCGTAAAACCGGTTTTCTTTGTCGTGGAAAACATACTTCCGCTGGAAGTAGTCCTCATTATCGATAAAGTAGACCTGTAACTTGGCCGTTGGAATCGAAGCAACCTTAATGATGAGTGGCTTCTCTTCGTCACCCACGGCAATATTAATACCTGACAACCGCACTACTTCGTGTAACCGGTTTTTGCGTTCATTAATCAGCCCGAATCGCGGCACCAGGATACGAATTTCCATGCCCCGCTCTTGCATAGCCTGTGGCAGTTTGCGGACGAAATCGGCGACGTCGGACGTTTTCAGGAAAGGATTAATTTCGCTGGCAACGTAAAGGATACGAAGTTTGCTCATAAAACGGGAGGAGTGTGTTGTCTGAGAGACCTAAAAAACTTGCAAAATTATACAAAAAAATCCCGTATTTCAATAAGATTTGTGCAAAAAAGCTCAAAAAAAGGCAATAATTGGATGCATACCCTGTGAACCGTACGGTTACTTCCGTATGTTGCCGAATTGAGCTTTATCAACAACTTTATGATTCGCTTTTCGACTATAGCCGACCTGCGTAAGCACCTGAGCACCGACCGTGCAAGCCAGAAAATTGCCCTCGTTCCAACTATGGGCGCGCTGCATGAAGGCCACGTTGCCCTGATCCAGAAAGCCCGGCAGGAGAACGATAGTGTAGTGAGTAGCATCTTCGTGAACCCGGTGCAGTTTAACAACCCTGACGACCTGGCACGCTACCCGCGTACGCTGGAAGACGATTGTCAGAAGCTGGAAGCGGCCGGCTGCGATATTGTTTTTGCGCCGGCGGTGGAGGAAATATATCCTGAGTCGCCCATAATGAAACTGAGTTTTGGTGACCTGGAAACGGTGATGGAAGGTGCCTTCCGGCCGGGGCATTTCAACGGCGTCGGTATCGTGGTGGCGAAGCTGTTCAATCTAGTCCAGCCCGACCGGGCCTATTTTGGTCAAAAGGATCTGCAGCAGGTCGCTGTCATTCGCCGGCTTATTCGCGACCTGAGTTTTCCGATTGAACTGGTTGTCTGCCCAACGGTACGTGAAGCCGATGGCCTGGCCCTCTCGTCGCGAAACCGGAACCTCACCGCCGAAGAACGGGAACAGGCACCGGCCATCTACGCGGCCCTGACAATGGCGCATGAATTGCTGCTGGAAGGGCAAAGTCCGGCGCAGGCTCGGGCGTCTGTGACCGGGTATTTCAGTAGCCGACCTGGTTTCCGACTGGAATACGTCGAAACCGTTAATGCCGAAACCTTACAGCCCGTTGTTGAAGTCCTGGCTCCCGGTCAGACCGCCATCTGTATTGCTGCGTACCTGGGCCAGACACGGCTGATTGATAACCTGGTGTTTTGAGGTAATTTTAGAAAAAGAAAAGTCTACGTCTTCCCGTATTACGATCGACCCAACAGTTTGTCATGGTAAGCCAACGACTAGGGGTTCCCGGTTGCTTGTCACGACTGTGCTAGAATTGCTCGCTGGTGGAGCATCATGGCCTGAACTGCGGGAAGACTACCCCGGCCTTGAAACCGAAGACATACAAGCGTGCCTGGAATATGCAGCACAACTGGCTCACTTATCAGAATTGGAAAATGCCCAGGTGATTGAACTGAACCAGCAAATGATGAGGGTGTGGTTTTAGAGAACCAGCGTACCCCTTCGTTTCCTACTCAACAATCCGGAAGGCCATTTTGGCTTTCTCGCGCGAGATCGAGTTGAAATGCCACCACTCGAATTCGATGCGGCTGAAACCGGCTTTCAACATTGCATCACGTAAGATCTGGCGATTGTCAATCTGCTTTTGCGTGAGCTTGCCGGCAGCCAGTAATTCTTTTTCCCGCGAAGGGTAAGCCAGTTCGCCGAAGAAATCGTACTTGGTACCCATATCCAGCGGGCCTCCATCTTTATTGGCGACCGTCAGGTCAACGGCGCAGCCGTAGTTGTGAATAGAACCTTTGCGTGGATCGGCTACGTATTTCTGACGCTCCGATTCCGGCATGTTGGGGAGGGCGTTCCAGAGTTTCCACTGGGCTTCCCGGGGCCGGGCGGCATCATATACCAGTAACCGAAGGTTCGGGTGCTTCTCCTGCAGATACTTACTGGCGTTGGCGAGCTTCCTGGCAGTCATAGGTTGTAGATAAGCCCGCGTCAGGTCGTCGTACACATCCTTGCCGACGAAATTATCGGTTGTGGAATATTTCAACTCCACCAGAATACTGGGGTCAACGGTCTGCACATCAACCAGTCCCTGTTTAATCATCGCCTTTTCAAGCTTGGGCTGGGCAATCGTTGAAAGAGCGAAAGATAGAAAGAGCGAGGCCAATGAAACACGCATCAGCAGGCGATTGGGTCGTATCAGAAATAGGAACTTCATGCGTTTAGATGATTCAGATGTACATTTTCTAGCGGATGATGCGTAAACTTACAGCATTTGGCGATCGTAAAGGCCATCGCTCGTTTGCTCACTCGCTTTTTAGACCGTGGCGTTAAACTACATCTGGGTTGCTTTTTTTGTTGTGGCGTTCATTGTAGCGCTTTTTAAGCTGATTGTTTTCGGCGACACCGAAATTTTCAGGATTATTGTCGAAGGGTTGTTCGATTCGTCGAAAGTGGCGGTGATGGATATAGCACTGCCCCTAGCGGGTGTCATGACCTTTTTCCTCGGCCTGTTGAATATTGCCGAAAAAATTGGCGCTATCGGCGCGATAGCGCGCATAATCGGGCCATTCTTCAATAAACTCTTCCCGGAAGTGCCGAAAGATCATCCTGCCAACGGGCAAATGATCATGAACTTTTCGGCCAATATGCTTGGTCTGGACAATGCAGCCACGCCCTTTGGTCTGAAAGCTATGCAAAGCTTACAGGAGCTAAACCCAACCAAAGACACGGCCAGCAATGCGCAGATCATGTTTCTGGTGCTGCACACGTCGGGCCTGACGATTATTCCGCTCGGCATCATGGCGCAACGGGCCATTTTGGGGGCTGCTGATCCGTCGGATGTGTTTATTCCCTGCCTCATCGGGACATACGTAGCCACTGTTGCGAGCATTCTGATCGTGGGGATTAAGCAGCGGCTCAACCTGTTTAACCTGACCGTGCTGGGTGGCATTGGGGGCGTAACAGCTTTCCTCGGCCTGGCGCTTTGGTACCTGGGTCAGTTGCCGAAAGAACAATTGGAAACCTTTTCCAAAGTGACGGGGAATGTTGTTTTAATGAGTATCGTCGTGACGTTTCTGATCGGAGCGATCCGGCAGCGTATCGACGTGTTTGATACGTTTATTGAAGGTGCCAAAGCCGGTTTTGAAACGTCTGTGCGCATTATTCCGTACCTGGTAGGTATGCTGGTCGCGATTGGCGCCTTCCGCAATTCGGGAGCAATGACCTACGTAGTTGATGGCATGAAATACGTCATTGGACTGACGGGCGTCAACACGGACTTTACGGATGCCCTGCCCGTTGCGTTGATGCGTCCGCTAAGCGGCAGTGCGTCGCGGGCACTCATGATCGACGCCATGAAAGAGTTTGGCCCGGATTCATTCGTCGGCCGCCTGAGCTGCATTTTTCAGGGCGCTGCCGATACAACGTTTTACATCGTGGCGCTGTATTTCGGCTCGGTCGGTATCAAAAAAACCCGTTATGCCATTGTCGCCGGTCTATTGGCCGATCTGATTGGCGTCATTGCTGGCATCGGGCTGGGGTATTTCTTTTTTCATTGAGCAAAAAAGAGCCTGGTTACGTTATATTTGGTAAACGACAATAATAGAGCCTTATGAGAACGATCGAGATCAGCGTCAGCGACGAAACGATCGCCCGGTACGGTGATCCAAAGGCCATTGCTGCCAAACTGGAAAGACTCCTGCTTCTTGAAGAACTGAGTATTCAGGCGCAGGAAATTCATAAGGCTATTCAGGAAGCAGGTGTTGATTGGGAAGAGGTAGCAGAAGAAGCCAGACAGGCCTCCTGGGACAAGTACAAATATAAAATTCGGGATAAGCTACCTCCCGAAGCGTTCGACTGATCAACGACTATTGACCCCTGACGCATGACTTCTTCGGCTCGTACGTTTGTTATTGATGCGAACGTACTTTTCTCATTCCTGATAAGCGGGCACGACCACTATCTGCATTTCATCACCGATAATCAAATCTATCTACCTGACTTTGCTCTAGAGTAAGTTCAGCTTTATCAGGAACGCATTATGAAGCGGACCCGATTGGATAAGGATACGTTTAGCAGGTTCACATTGGCCATCTTTAACAATCTTACGATTGTGCCAAACATGCTCGTATCCACGCAGAGTTATTACCAGGCTTTCCGTTTATGCCGGTTCATTGACCCCAAAGACGTAAGCTACGTTGCGTTGGCTATCGAGATGAATGTTCCATTGCTCACGCGCGATAAACCGCTGGCTATGGGACTTCGCCAAGAAGGTTTTGCAACTGTAATGACACTGGATGAGTTGTTTCAGGTATAAAATACAATCCAGATTTTTGCAATGAATATTAATCAAGTCCGTGAGCAACTCCATCTGCTGATTGATGAAGTTGATGACATCTACGTATTGAATGGTCTGTATCGTACCCTCATCTCTGATAAGCGACAGCGCGACGAATACGAAAAAGAACAGGCTGAGAAGGCCAAGAAACAAGGCCGTAGTAGTCGCCGGAACTAAAGCATACTGGAAAGGCCGCTGATGGTCAGCGCGATGATTACGGCGTTGAAGGCAAACGACAGCACGCCGTGAATCAGGGCAGTTCGGCGCATGGGCTTTGACCCGATGGCTACGTCGGAAACCTGGCTGGTCATGCCGATCACAAACGAGAAATAAGCGAAATCCAGATAGTCCGGTTCGGGCTCATGGGGAAAGTCGAGCCCGCCGGGGCGTTTTGCCGGGTCCAGATCGCTGCCGTAATACAAATGAGCGTAGCGCAGTGTAAAAATCGTATGGACCAGTGCCCACGAGCCAATCACGGTGAATATGGCCAGCGTTGTATGCGCTGCCTGGTTCGTATCGGTCGAGTGCCCTAGCATGGCTATTACGGCAAGCAGGCTGGTTACTGCAGCCGAGACCACCAAGACCAGAATCAACGTCCGGCTTGAATCTTCCAGCTGGGATAAGCGCGGAGAGTCCCGGGGATGAACCAGCACAATACTCAGCCACATCATACCCAGCGTAGCACCTGCGAAGACGAGCCACGTAAGAATCAGACGAACGATCAGGCTGGTATTTGCCGAGAAAAAAAAGAACATGATGACGGCCATCGCCAGGGCAATTAAAACCCGGTGGTGCGAATCCAGTCTGGCAATTCGGTTGGTCAAAGTGGTAAGCATAGGCGGAGTAACAGGCAGGCTCGACACCCGGCAGTTCCTGCTGCAATGATACAACCGAAGCCGCGCTGTTTTGATCGATACCAAGAAACGATCAGCCAGTATTCGATAGAGCAGAAAACTCGTTCTGAACAGGCCGCCCGATCGTCGCATGCACGCCATCTTCGGTGTTGATGCGTCGGAACAGATAAATGCACTACGGTACACCCCAGCGATATGTACGTAGCATCGGCTGCTCTCGACGCGACTGTGTACGTGACGTGACCCAAAGGCGAATGATAATAAATTTAAGCTGGTGATGGCTCCGAATGCAATTGTCTAAGCATTACGATTGGCAGCTGGCCGTAATGCCTGATTGTATGACAAACAAGCCGAAAGATAGCTTCGTTGGTGACCAGGCCGACCGCGTTGATGGTCGGTTGAAGGTGAGGGGGGCTACTTATTTAGCTGAATATCAATTGCCAAACTCATACCGTTACACCGGATAAACTGCTTGGCTGAGCAACAAAAAAGCGACGTAACTCCAGCTACGTCGCTTTTGTTAGTACTCGTTTATGCTACACGCGGTTGCGCATCAGGTACGCCGGTGCCGGTTTAGGGGCAGTATGAGTCGCGATTCTGGACGCAGGTCGTGACCTGGCACTTTTCTTCGCCTTTTTCCGGCGTCCCCACCAGATAATGAACCCTGTAACGGGCATGCTGGCACAGATCAGACTGGCCAGAAACGCCAGGATCTTGCCGGGTAGCCCCCAGATTGCGCCAACGTGCAGGTCGTAATTCATCCGGCGTAGCTTGTCGGCAACGCCTGCATCGGCGTAGTTACCCGTATAAGGACCTTTATGTTTGATCTCTTTCAGCGTATGCTGATCGAAATAGTGGTAGTCAACCTTGTAGTATGTGCCGGGGCGGTAGTTTACGTACGAGTAGATCGACTCGGCGGGTAGTTTCGGGAAAGACAGATTGATGCCCTGCTGCGTGGGGTTCTCCTGACGTAGCTTGAGCCAGAGTTTGTCGACCGCGTTCGCTACGGACGTATTGAGCCGAGCTGCGGTGGTGTCGGAAGGAGGAATGACATAAGCCGGAGAGCCCTCGCCCCCCGTCACTTTATACAGTCCCTCGGAGAACCACTGAAAGCCCCAGACCAACCCCGTAATGGCAAACATGAGGCCGACGGCCAGCATGTAAAACCCCAGTACGTTATGCAGATCATAGTTTTTCCGGCGCCAGGCGGCATTCCATTTGATGCTGAAACGCTGTTTTGCCGCCGACTTGTTCTTGGGCCACCAGAGAACCATGCCGCTGATGAGCAGAAACAGGAAAATCAACGTAGCCGACGCCACAACAGGCTGCCCAATCGTAGGCGGAAGCCACAAGTAATAATGACCATGCAGGATGAAGTGGAAAAAATCTTCGTCTTCATTCCAGATCTTCAGGACCTCGCCCGAATAGGGATTCAGGTAAACGACGTAGTAGTACTCTGGATCGGCGTTGTAAAAACCCACATCGGCACTGCGTCCCGGCTCGTTATAGAGAACACCGTTGGCGGTCTTCCCCGGCAGGACAGCCTCGGCTTTCGCTTTCAACTCCGACGGGAGCAGAAGTTTACCAGTAGCGGGTGCTTCGGCAAAACGATACGGCTGGGTTACGTTTTTGATTTCCTGCTCAAAGGCCAGAATACAGCCAGTAACGGCGATTACAAACACAATCAGGCCGGATGTCATGCCCAGCCAGAGATGAAGTTTGCCAATGAGTTGTTTGCCCGTCATGGTCATAAACCAATAGCTATGAGGAGTTGTCGTTGGTAATTTAGACTAATTCTTAGGACAAAGGTAAATCGCCGGGCTGATTTTTCACGGGTTCGCCCGAAAAATAGCTGGTTACCCGTAGGTGAAAAAGCTCGTATGCCTCGCGGAGCCAGTACGATCAGATCAGTGAAATCATCCGGAAAAGAGGGGCTGGCTATGGGGTGTGGACCAACGTCAGGCGCTCACTGATGGAACTGCCAGCCGTATTTGCAACGTTTCGCTAACCAAACGAAACTAAGCAAGTTGGTCGAGAAGGCAGGCACCCGTGTACCGACGATATTGGATAGTTGCCCCGACAGATTCAGGCGATTGATCCCACTTTTATGACACTCGAAGAACGTATTCAGGCGGCCGAGACCCGCGTTTTTAAAGCCGTATTCCCCAGCACGACGAATCATTACGAAACCCTGTTTGGTGGGGCTGCCATGCAGCTCATGGACGAAGTGGCTTTCATTGCTGCTACCCGTCTGTGCCGAAAACCCGTTGTGACGGTATCGAGCGACCGGATCGACTTCAAAATGCCTATTCCGGCCGGTACGCTGATCGAACTTATTGGCCGGGTAGCCCGGGTAGGTACAACCAGTTTGCAGGTGGCCGTCGACGTTTATGTGGAAGAAATGTACAAAGATGGTCGGGAGCTGGCCATCACCGGAACGTTTACGTTTGTGGCAATTGATAACAATAAGCAGCCGGTTCGGGTACTAAATGATATACCTGTGATCTAGGCAGATCGATACGTACCAAAGGCGTCTTAAACAGATGAGATTATGAGCAAACACGCGGCCGAAGGATGTCCCCGCTGTGGGCAGATTTTTATCTGTAAAGTTAACTCGATTCTGAAATGCGACTGCATGCAGGTGCAGCTGACGCAACGGGAGGTCGAGTATATTCGGAATCTGACCGAGTTCGACTACGACGGCAGTTGCTTGTGCGTAAACTGTCTCCTTGATTTACAGGCTCATTATCGTTCTGATTACCAAGCTCCGGCGTACCATGTTTGATCTGACTCCAGCTTCCTGGTGCGATACGTTCGCCCCGTCGCGCGCCCGACCCGCTCTGATCGGTTTTGAGTTCATACCCCGGCCGGTTCGCCTTCCTGCGGCCACCCAGCCGGATTTTCAGCAGTTTATGCGGCTGGCCCATCGGCAGCAGTGGCAATTCGACTACCAGCGGGTGGCGGCCTTTCTGCGCAATCCGCAACATGCTCTGCTCGTAACCGACCTGCGCGAACAGATCCAGTTCGTCAATCAGGGGTTTGTGGCAATGACGGGCTATGAGCGGGAGGAAGTGCTGGGGCGCCGACCGGATTTTCTGCAGGGTACCGATACGTCGTCCGACACCCGCCGGGAAGTGCAGAGCAGCCTGCAGGCCCAGCAGCCTTTCGAAGGAAAGCTTGTTAACTACCGGAAAAATGGTGAGCCTTACTGGTGTAATATTCAGATAACTCCGCTCTTTACGGTCAATCAGGAACTGACGCATTTTATGGCGTTTGAGTGGGAGAACTGAGAACCTTTCGTAAGACACTGTGGGATTATTCTCTTCGAAGAATTAATCATGAGCGGCTTTGGTAGTAGGCCTCGTTCTTTTCATCGTAGTGGTCATTCGCTACTACCAACCGGCTTTCCGGTGACAGTGCCCATCCTATAAACAGGAGGCCAGACTGTTCTGAGCGCCCCGCCCGCGACTGATCGAAACGTTTCTTTTTTTCTGCCCGTGAAAGGGATCGCTGCATGGCCTGCGTGCAGAACTTCGCCCTGGTCTGGGAGTTAGATACTAGATATACCACAATAACGAAGGCCCGATCATCTCAATGGATAACCGGGCCTTTGCCCTGTAAACGTAGATTGTTTTTAATTCAGCGTCTTACTGCCGTTTGGCTGGTATACGTACCGGAAGGTGTAGTACCGGCCAACGCTGGTGGCGGATGGCGTTGCGGGGGCACCGCGGTAATAGCTCAGGATTTCCACTTTTGCGTATTTCCCGTCGCCCGTCCGGACAACCAGCACCCGACCCGGAATCGGCGTGATAATAGTGTTGGCGTAGTTATACCAGCCGTTACCCGAGCCCGTTGGAACTGCCAGCTGCGAAGCACTCTGGTCCGTGGCAAACGTAGCGCTTTCGGGAATCGTCGTCAGCGCGTCGAACGTACCGGAATGAACGTAAGCACCGCCCTGACCGGAGCGAATGGCTCCGCCGTTCACAATAATATTTGTGGCCCGGAAGCCGATGTCCCAGCGGTTGCTGGCCGAATCAGAATTCGCCACAACTGTACTGTCACTCAGGCGATAGAGCGTGTATTTATTCGTGGCGGCCGCCGGTTGCGTAGCGGTCGTCGAGGTACCCGTTGTAGAAACGGGCGTGGCCGTTGGATCAGCGGGTAGATTACGTACCGTGCGGGACTGAACGGGAACGGCGGGCGTAGTACTGTCGTCAGAACAGCTTGTTAGAGCAGCAAGCGAGAGAGCAGCAATCCAAAGGGTGTTTTTAAGCGAAAGCATAGTTAAAAATTGAGTAGTATATGGAGGATTAGTTTACAGATTTTGATACGTTATCCCGCCAGTGCAGTTGCACGACAGCGTTACCCAGCAGGCTGCGGAGTTCGGTGAGCTCGTCGGGCGCGAAGCTGAAAAACAGATTCGGAGATGAGGTTTTCAGGTGAATCCGTCCTTCGTCAGCGTAGTGCTGAAAATAGGTTTTCATGTCGATGTGCCGCACGACCCACTCCAGATGCAGCAGGTCTTCGTAAGGAAGCCACTGCGTGATGTTATTGAACTGAAAGGAAATCGGATGGGTCTGTGAAGGATCAACGTCGTGCTGGGCAATACGCCCCCGGAGCGACGTAGCGAGGATTTGACAGGTATTGTTCATTGCGGTTTAGCTGGTTCTAGTTCGGTTGAATACTGATCAGTTGACAACTCAGTCCGGCTTTTGTCAGTACTCGGATAATAGCCTGCGGATCGATTTCTTGCTGGGCGTTCGCCCCGGAGTCGATCCGCAGCAAACAATCTTTATCTTCCAGATCAAGGCTCCATCGGCAGACGTTTCGGAGCGTACACAACCGGCAGGCCGCCCGGTGCGCTCGCTGACTGGTGTTGATATCGGTGCGAAAGAGCAGTACGTTCATAACCGTCAGGATTTGGTCTGAAGGGTCCAGCGCAGCGATGCGTACCACAGCCGCCCGGCCAGATTCGGAATATATTGCGGATCGGTATGGCTCAGGAGATTGTCGACACCCAGTTGAAGCAGGACGGCGTTCATTCGTTTGCTCACGGCCGCATTCCACAGCATATAGCCTTGTACGTATTCATTGTCGGCATCCAGCACGACGTTGCCGTTGCGATCCGCAAACCCGTAGCGTCCCCGGTAAATACCGCGCAGGTTGGCCGACAGCCCCTGTTTGGGCAGTTCGTAAAAAACCTTTACGTTGGCCATGTGCCGTGAGCGGTTGTACAGCCCGCCATAGTCGCTACGTTTCACCAGTGTCGTGATCAGCGTACTTGGGTCGCGTTTGTAGAGTGTACCCGCTTTGATTTGATCCAGTACCGACTGATCCAGTGCCTGCAGGTACTGATAACCGCCACTAATCGTCAGCTTGCCCGATCCGACGTTTAGCCGATACTGGCCTTCCAGCTCGGCCCCCTGCGTCACGACCCGGCTTAAGTTCAGGTAACTGAATACGCTCTGGCCGTTGGTTTTCAGGGCTACGGCCTGGGTTTCGATCAGGTCGCGGATGTTGTTGCGGAACAGGTTCAGGCTGAACGTAACGGGCAGACTGTATTTACGGTCGAGGTTGGCCACCAATCCCAGGTTATACGCCAGCGAACTCTCAGCCCGGATGTTGGAAAAACGAGCCGGATCGGCCAGTACTTCCGCAATCTGTCCGGCTTGTTGCAGCCGCGCCAGGCTGTTGACCAGTTCCTGCGTACCGAAGACACTGTAACCCACGACGCCGTTGTCGAAATTTAGGTACAACTGCCGGAAGTCTGGTGCTTTGAAACCAACCCCCACACTACCCCGTAGCGCCAGCGTCTGGGAGAGTTCGTACCGCGCCGATAGCTTGGGACTGAACTGACTGGCATACTGCGAGTGCGCATCATAACGGCCGCCAACGATAACGTCCCAGCGGCTGGTGGGCAGCCATTCATACTGAAAATACACATACTTGTCGTTGAAGCGTTTCAACTCGGTGTAACGGGTGGCGTTAACGCTTTCGGCGAGGTAACCCGTACCAAGAGTCAAAATCTGCTTTTGCCCGATGTACCGGTCTACCTGAATCTCGGGCCGGTTGAAGGTCTGCTGGAAATAACTCTGATCGTACCCCTCGCCGGTGCGCTGGTAACGCAGGTCAGAGTCGGTGCGGTAGCCGGTTCGGTAGTAACGGTACGTAATCTTCCAGCGATCCGACGGGCGGTGGGTCAGGACTGGGTTAAAATTCCAGTCGAGCACCTTGCCCAGACCGGTGATTATATCATTCGTTACATCGTAGCGGTTATTTTGGTTTTCGGTAAAATATCGTCCTGATACACTTAGTTTAAGTTTGCTGCTTAGGTCGGCGGTGAGCCGTCCGCTGAATGTGTGATTCAGAAAAGGCGAAACCGTTTGGCCGACGGTTTCAGGTGTCAGGTCATAGCCCGCCGATTGGTAGCGGTTTGCGAAGGCGTAGAGACCAATTTTACCGGATTTGAGACTAACGTCACCCGTCAGGTCACTGGTCCGGTTGGCCCCGTAGCGGGCCGACAGCGAGGCCATCGTCCGGTTGGCGTTATCGGTGATGATATTGACAACGCCAGCCAGGGCTTCGGAACCGTACAGGCTGGACGATGGTCCTTTGACGATCTCGATCTGCTTGATATTACCCACGGCCAGTCGGGTCAGGTCAAGCGTCCCGGCGGTGCGGCCAACCAGCGGTTCGCCGTCCAGCAGGATCATCGTGTATTCGGGGCCGAAACCCTGTACCTGAATACCCTGTCCATGGTCGGTTACCAGCGCCAGGCCCGTCTGCTCCCGTAACACATCGTTCAGCCGAAGCGAGCCCATCTGTTGAATCTGCGCTTTATTGATGACCGTTACCGGCATCGGCAACGAACCCATCGGGCGTTCGGTACGCGTCGCCGTTACGACAACCTCATTCAGCGCGCGCCCTTTCAGACTGTCAGCCCGCTGACCGGTCGAGTCGGCTTGTTGAAAGGCTATAAGGCAGCTAAGCGCGTACAGAGAAAGCATTTTTATTTAGTTTAATTCTAAAAGAAAGATTGTGCCTAATGGTATTCTCAGAGCTATTAGGCTGATTTACTCCACATTGTCATTTGGGTTTTCTGTCATTCCGACGCCAGGAGGAATCTTAATGTTTGTTAACGCTCAAGTGAGGATACGTTAAGATTCCTCCTGGCGTCGGAATGACAAAAAATTTTATTTGTACTGATTCAGCGAAAACGACCAATCACTCAGCAAACTCAGCCACGACGTCGCGCCAGGCTTGCTGCTCGGGAATGCCCGGTTTGCGCTTGCCGAAAATGAGCGCGATCTGATTGCCAGCCGCATCGAACAGTTCAAGGCTGGTGACTACGCCATCGGCCGTTGGTTTTTTGACGACCCAGGCCGATGCTACGTGATCTTCGCGCAGGTGCAGATTGAACTGGGGGTCGAGCACATTGAACCAGGGCCCCATCGGTACCAGCTTGTGCACCGGTCCCGTATGAATCTGGATACTGCCCCGACTGCTGACAAAAATCATGATCGACAGGGCGGTTTCCGATACCCGCGCAAAAACTTGTTTCACCGCTTCCATCGTGGTAGGGATGGCATGGCCCTTTGGCGCGAGCCGCATGGCCTGTAGCCGGGCTACGTTGTGTTTCCGCAGCAGGCCAAAGAACTCATGCGTGTCCTGCAAATCCAACCAGCCTTGCTGGAAAGCCGCTACGTCGATGCTGTCGTCGGCTGCGACAACAGCTGCTTCAGGGCTTGGTTCAATCGGTAGCTCTTCCGACTGATCGGCGGCTCGGAATGTCGTTACCAGCGTGTCGTAAGCGACCTGGTTACTCTGATCGGTCAGGTAGATTTTATGAACAGCCTCACCGTCGCCAGCAAAGAACTGGAGACTCTGTCGGCCGTTTTCGGAGACCGCAAAACCGTATTTCCAGTGCATCATAAACAGCCGCAGGTCGATGTCTTCACCCAGTACGAGCCCTACGTGACCGTTGAATGATACGTCTTTGTACTCGCCTTTGCGTTCGTGAACTACGCTGTCGTTACGGGTCAGTGCCATGACGTAACCCAGTGTCGGAACCTGCTTGAGCACCTCCCGGAAATCGCCGTCGAGCCGTGTCACGGTGTCGCCGATGGACGTAGCGACCAGCTCGGCTTCGCTGACGCCCAGTTGAGCGGCTGCATCACGGATGCGGGATTTTGGGTTTTCGGCTTTGAAGGCCGCGTATTGATTTTTTAGATCTGCTGTTGTCGGTGTCATAGGCTTAAGCCGTTTGAGTCGAGAAAAAGTGGGTTGCTTTTTGTTGATCGGGAATAATAATCGGGTAACTGAGCGACGGTTCATCAACCACCTGAACGGCCAGCCCGAACGTGTCCATGATAGCACCAGGCGTCAGAACCGTAGCCGGTAGCCCCATTGCCAATTGTTGTCCTTCTTTAAGCAGCAGCACCTGATCGGCGTACTGCATAATCAGGTTCAGGTCGTGCAGAATCGCCACGATGCCGTAACCTCGCGTGGTCAGATAGCGAGCCAGTTTGAGCAAACTATGCTGAAAATAAAGATCAAGCCCGGTAGTTGGTTCGTCGAGCAACAAATACCGGCTGGTTGTGCCCGATACCACCCGACCGTTCAGATCATCCGCAGTCATCAGCTGCGCCAGGACTTTAGCCAGATAAACGCGCTGCTGCTCTCCCCCCGAGAGCGTAGGAACGGAGCGATCTGTCAGGTGATCGATAGCTGTCAGTTTCTGAACATACGTAGCAACGGCTTCGTCGGTGGGACCAGGGTGGCCGCTGAAATGCGGGTACCGGCCCATCATGACCAGCTCACGCACCTGAAAGGGAAAGGCTAATGGGTTTTGCTGGGCAAGCACCGCCCGCCGACGTGCCAGATCGAGTGCGCTGTAGCTGGACAGTGATTTTTCGTCGAGCAGGACCTGGCCACTGGTTGGCGTCAATTCGCGGCTCAGGGTTTTGAGTAAAGTGGATTTGCCGGCCCCGTTGGCCCCGGCAATGGCCACAAACTCACCCGGCCGGGCACACAGCGATACGTTGGCGAGCAGTTGCTTCCGGCCGAGCTGATACGTAATATGACGCGCTTCCAGCATAAAGTTAAACGCTTCCGTTCGATTTACTGGTGATGAGAATGTACAGAAACAAGGGCGTGCCCAGCATGGCGGTAATGATGCCAATCGGAAGTTCGGCGGGGGCAACGATGGTCCGCGACAGGAGATCGGCCAGCGTCAGAATAATTGCGCCCAGCAGAGCCGAAGCCGGCAGGACCCGTCGGTGATCGGCCCCCGCCATCAGCCGAATCAGGTGGGGAATTACCAGCCCAACAAAACCAATTACGCCCGAAATAGCTACCGCCACCCCAACGCCCAGCGTCGACAGCAGGATGACCCACCGTTTGAGCTGCGTAGCGTTAATGCCCAAGTGCCCAGCCTGGCTTTCGCCGAGGGCAAAGGCGTTTAAGGCTTTACCGAGCCGGGGCAGGAGTAGCACAGGAAGCAGCAGAAAAGGCGCGGCTACGGTGATGGTTTCCCAGGTAGCGCCACCCAGGCTGCCCAGCCCCCAGAACGTGATAGACCGTAGCTGCGCGTCGTCGGCGAGGTACGTCATCAGGCCCGTCAATGCCCCTGACAGCGCATTAATAGCGATACCCGCCAGCAGCATCGTTGCTACTACGGCTTTGCCACCCTGACGAGAAAGCTGATACACAAGAAACGTCGTGATTGTTGCGCCCGAAAAAGCCGCAATGGACAGCATGTATAGACCCAGCTGGGGCGGAATGCTCTGCGCCAGTTTGACCTGGAACATGATGGTAAGCACGGCAAAGAGCGACGCTCCCGACGAAATACCAATCAGGCCCGGATCGGCCAGCGGGTTACGAAACAAACCCTGTAAAGAAGCCCCCGATACGCCCAGGACCGCGCCGATCAGCACGCCCAGCAACACGCGGGGCAGGCGGATTACGGTCAGAACGGCTTCCTGCTGCGGCTCAACGGCCTGCGTAGATACCCCCAGCTGACGCAGCAGAATGGTGATTACATCGGGTACGGCAATCGTCATGGCTCCAACGCCCACCGACCAGATGACTACCCCGAGCAGTGCGATTGACAGCGCCCCCATCAACCACCAGCCACGCGCCCGAGACCGGCGAGTTGATGACTGAGGGCGCTGCGTAGCGGTAGGTGGTTCCTGAACGGTGGGTAACATAAGGGAGGGTTAGGTATAATCGAAAGCGTTATTTGTTCATACTCAGTTCGGCCGTCAGTTTCTGGCTCAACTGCTGTACTGCCTGACCTAGTCGCGGACTAAAACCCGTCAGTAGCTGACCATCCATGTCGATGACGTTGCGATTCCGCCCAGCGTTGGTCTGAGCAATACCGGGCACTTTCAACAGGCCATCGATGCCACCCAGGCTTTCCAGACCGCTGGTAAATAACAGCAATACGTCGGGGTTAGCCGCTAATAGTGCTTCGGGGGTCAGTGGTTTGAAACTGGTGAAGCCCGTTGCGGCATTAGTACCCCCCGCCAGTTTGATGATATTTTCGATGGGTGTATCCTGTCCGGCAACCATCAACGTTCCAGCTCCGCGGGCGTAGATGAACAGGACTTTCTGCACTTTGGCTGGCTTACGAACCTTGGTCAGATCGGCATCGATTTTCTTAACTAAAGCCGGTGCTTTTGCGGATACGCCAAACGTAGCCGCTACTTTGTTGATAAGGTCTTTGGCACCGGCAACAGTAGAAGTCTGATCGAGGAATACCGTCTTTACACTCGCACTCCGGAATTGCTGAATCACCTCGGGTTTTACGTCCATGCTACCATTGGTTTTGGTGCCAATGATGATCGTCGGGCGGAGTGCCAGTACGGCCTCGGCGCCAATGTTCCGATTATGCCCAACTTTCGGGCTTTTAGCCATGGCTTCTGGATACGTACTTGTTACATCCGTACCAACAATCTGGTTCTGTAAGCCCAGTTCGCAGAGAATTTCCGTAACTGTACCATTCAGCGAAACGATCCGCTGGCTGGATTGAGCCTGACTTCGTGAAGGACAACCGCTCAGGAAGGTTGCCAGTGCGAACAAAAAATAGGCAAGTCTGAACATACGTAAGTGCTGGATTTATTTAGATTAAATTTAAATAGTGCACAAATTTAGAATTAATTTAAATAACGTGCAAAGGAAGTAGTTGTATTCGTGCAGACATTTACGGAATCAAGGTTATTTACTTAGGCAAAACAGAGCGGAGGCTGTCTGCCGTTAGTAAGCAGCAGTAAATACAGACCTGTTTCAGAAGCTAAGTAAAAGCAATGGTGAAGATTGGGTACCGTTTATACAATTACCCCGTTTTTTTTAACAGCGTTACATCCCTTTTGCAGGACGAGGAATCTAAACTAGAGCAGGCCCATCATGCCTGTTTTATTCAGGTTCAACCTTTTGTCAATTACTCGCTTGTATGAAAAAAAACTACACAATATTCCTCGTCTGGAAATTACTACTGCTGCTGTTAGTGTCAGGCAGTATTGCCAACGCGCAATCATCAGCATTGCAGCTTTATGTCAAAGCGTACGATTGCACAACAGGATTTACCACATTTGAAACTAGCGGAGGAGATGGCTCACCAATCATATTTACTGCCCCTGGTATCATTCGTTCATCTCTTAGTAGCACGGCAGGTGTGGTGGAGCAGGGGCTGCGCAACGACCCTAAACCACTAACAATCACAGCTATCCAGAATGGCCAGGCTATGGCTAGCGCAACCTTCGATTTCAGCGCTTACTGCCGAGAGAATTTAGCTCCCAAACTAATTAAGCCCATCCCGGATCAGACAATCCTTGTCAACAAGTCGCTCTGGCCAGGCGGTCTGATTGATATTGGTAGCTATTTTCAGAAGCCAGGTGGTTCAAAATCATTTCGGCCTGTTATGGACGTTCGAATCACTGGACTGCCGCCCGGAATGTGGAAGGAGGGATACAGTACTGAGTCCTCTACGCTGGCCTACCTTGCCGGGACGCCAACCGTAACGGGTGTGTTTAACGTAACAGTCGTTGCCTACGTATCGAACGATCCTCGGGAGTTCTCCACAACAACTACGTTTACTATTACGGCGGTTAACCAGCCAACTTCCCCTGCTCCCGGAGGGGCATTGACCATACTGGCACCAACGTATGACTGCGGATCGGGGGCCATTGCGTTCAATACCAGCGGTGGCGATGGTTCACCAATCACCTACACCGCGCCGGGCGTTACCCGCTACTCGCCAACCATCAGTACCGGTTATGTTGAGTGGGAGCTACGTAACGATCCAAAAGCAATTACGATTCAGGCTACACAGAGCGGCTATACGACTAGCTATACGTTCGACTTCAAGGCTTACTGTACTACACCGCCTGTTGTTGTTCCGCCTACGACCGGTGCCCTAACCCTGCTGGCCCCAACGTACGACTGTGCTTCTGGTGCCATTCGTTTCAACACCAGTGGTGGCGATGGGACCGCGATTGAGTTATCTTCGCCGGGCATTACTGGTTGGACAACCAATCCAGATCAGTTTGTGGATAAAGACTCCCGAACGGCAAACGACGTGCAACCCTTTACGCTGACGGCCCGTCAGAGTGGGCGAGTCGTTACGTACACCTGGGATCTGAAGGCGGCCTGTGGCCGGTCGGCGCGGGTAGCGGCTGTTGAGGCTACAGGCAAACTAAAGATGCGGGTGCTGGGAAATCCCGTGAGCACGGAGGCCGTGGTGGAAGTTACTGGTATTGAAGGACAACGGCTACAGTTTCAACTCGTTAAC
Source organism: Spirosoma sp. KUDC1026 (assembly GCF_013375035.1). NCBI lineage: Bacteria > Pseudomonadati > Bacteroidota > Cytophagia > Cytophagales > Cytophagaceae > Spirosoma > Spirosoma sp. KUDC1026. The sequence continues at coordinate 1,373,523 of NZ_CP056032.1, forward strand.
AGCCGGGGTGCAATCTTGGAAACCCGTTCGGTAGAAACTGCTAAATCCGTGGAACAGCAGACGTTCGACGTTGGACGGCATACGGCTACGATGTTGCTGCTGCGAGCTGTAGCCGGGCCACAAAGTGAGACAATAAAGTTGCTCAAAGCCAACTAGGCAAACGCCCTGTTCCTGAATCATGGAGAAGCGGCCGTAACAGATAGTGTTACGGCCGCTTCTGTGTCAGCAGGGTACAGAAAGGAACGTACTTGGGGAGATTCGTTTGATTTTGCCGGAAAAACGGGCATCTTCAATGCTGATTGCTTTGTCAACCAACCCCCGTACTACGTATGCGTTTTATCGTCTACAGCTTATGGACTGTGCTGTTTACAGCCTGCCTGACTCACGCCCAGTCCTACGATCTCGTTATTAAAGACGGGCGGGTAGTCGATGGGACCGGCAACCCGTGGGTGTATGCTGACGTGGCGGTGAAAAACGGACGTATTGTTCACGTCGGAAAAGTCCCGGCCAATAGCGCTAAACGTACTATCGATGCGGCTGGCCTGCTTGTGGTGCCCGGTTTCATTGACGTTCATACCCATGTTGAAGGAAACCTAAATAGCCAGCCTACCGCACCCAATTTCATTTATGATGGCGTAACGACGGTGATTACCGGTAACTGCGGTAGTTCAAGCACCAGCCTGAAAACGTATTTCGACACGCTGCGCACGTTGCAAACTTCCATAAATGTAGGCTCGTTGATCGGGCACAACTCCGTGCGGATGAAAGTCATGAAGATGGCTTTTCGCGATCCAACAGCCCGTGAGCAAGCTCAGATGGATGCCCTCGTTGAGCAGGCCATGAAAGAGGGTGCCGTTGGCCTGTCGACGGGTTTGATCTATACGCCCGGTACGTACGCGCGTACCCCCGAAGTAGTGAATCTGGCTAAAGTGGCGGCTCGATACGGCGGGCTGTATGCATCGCATATTCGAAACGAAGGACAGAATGTGAAAACGGCTGTCAACGAAGCGATCCAGATCAGCCGGGAAGCGAATATTCCGGTTGAGATTTCACATTTCAAAGTAGCGAGTAAGCCACTCTGGGGAAAAAGCACCGAAACCGTCGAACTAGTTGAAGCGGCCCGGCGTGAGGGTCTGGACGTAACGGTCGACCAGTATCCATACACGGCATCCAGTACGTCGCTGGAAAGTATCCTGCCGTCGTGGGCGCTGGCCGAGGGCGACTCGATGGTGCTGTCCCGCTTTCACAATCCGGAAACCCGCGCTAAAATCCGGACGGAAATGCTGGAAACGTTAAAGAAAAATCTGCGCAAGAACTACGAATACGCCGTCGTCGCCAGCTACCAACCCGACACGACCTTCAACGGCATGAGCATTAGCCAGATCAACAAAAAGCTGGGTCGGCACGATAGCGCTGAAACAGAAGCGGAGTTGGTCATGGACCTGATGGAACGCGCCCAGCTGAAACGAATTCAGATGGTGTACCACACCATGTCGGAAACCGATGTGGAGAACATTCTGCGCTATCCAAATACCATGATCGCGTCGGATGCGGGTGTGGCCAAACTCGGTTCGGATATGCCGCACCCCCGCGCATACGGCACCAATGCCCGGGTGCTGGGTCGTTACGTCCGCGAACGCAAAATCATTCCGCTGGAGGAAGCTGTTCGCCGGATGACGTCGTTACCCGCCCAGCGTTTCCGCCTGACGGATCGCGGTCTGTTACGTCCCGGCTATGCCGCCGACATCGTGCTGTTCGATGAGAAAACTATTGCCGACGAAGCGACCTACGAGAAGCCCCATGCCTATACAGCCGGTATTTCCTGGGTAATCGTTAACGGGACACCCGTGGTCGAAAATAGTAAACACAACGGGCAGCGCCCAGGGCAACTGTTGATGGGGCCGGGCCACGAAAGGCCGGGCCACGCCGGGCCGGGGGATGAGAAGTAATGGGCAGAGGGGGTGGGGCCGGGGGTATGGGTCGATCTCCCCATGCCCTTGACCCTTTACCCCCGGCCAAACAATAAATTTCCTTAAACTCGCCGAGCGGGGTTGGCCTGCGCAAATTTTCGAGCCTCTTCTTTCCGTTCCCGACGGCTATAAATCAGTTCGTACGTAACAGGCAGAATCAGCAGGGAGAGGACTGTACAGGTCATCAGCCCACCGATCATGACCGTCGCCAGTGGTTTCTGCGTTTCGGAGCCGATACCCGTTGAGAGGGCGGCCGGTAACAGGCCCAGCGAGGCCATCAGGGCTGTCATCACCACCGGGCGGACTCTTGTCTGAGCCCCTTCGCGCACGGCTTCCAGCAACGGTACGTTGTTGTGCAGATTTTCCTTAAATCGGTTGATCAAGATAACCCCATCCTGTACCGATACGCCGAACAGACAGATAAAACCAACCCCCGCCGAGATACTGAAGTTGATCCCCGTGATCCAGAGTGCCAGCATACCCCCGATGAGCGCAAATGGTACGTTCAGGATAATCAGCGTGGCGTCAATGGCACTGCCGAACGTAAAGAGCAGGATCAGGAAAATAACCGTGATACTGATGGGCACGACGATGGCCAACTGTCGTTCGGCGCGGGTCTGGTTCTCAAATTCACCGGCCCAGCGCATCTGGAAGCCCTGCGGCAGTTTCACCTGCTGGGCCACTTTTTTCTGCGCTTCGTCGATGGTGCTACCCAAATCACGGCCCCGTACCGAGAACTTGATGGCAATAAACCGGGCGTTATTCTCCCGATAGATAAACGCCGGACCCGACCGGATACCAATATACGCCAGTTCCTTCAGCGGAATTTTACTGCCCGACCGGGTGGGAACCAGCAGGTTTTCGATCAGCTCGGGTGAGTAGCGGAACTGCTCGCCGTAGCGTACTTTGACGTCGAACCGGCGTTCGCCTTCGTAGTATTGCGTAACGGTTTTACCCCCGATAGCCGTTTCGATAACGGACTGGGCTACGTCGGTAGGAACGTTATAAAGCGCCAGTTTCTGCTGGTCAAGTTCGATACGGAATTCGGGCTGGCCGAGGTTGCGGAAGACGCCAAGGTCGCTTACCCCCTGAATCTTGCTCATGACGTTGTAGACCTTCGTCGCTTCCTTGTCCAGCACGTTCAGGTCCTGGCCGATAATTTTAATGGCCATCGATCCTTTTACGCCCGAGACGGCTTCTTCTACGTTATCAGAGATAGGCTGCGAGAAGTTAAACGATACCCCTTTGAAACGAGCCAGCTTCTGTTGCATCTGCGCGATCAGTTCATCTTTTGTGATTTCCCGCTTCCATTCCTCTTTGGGATAAAGATCTACGAAAAACTCGTTGTTGAAAAAGCCCGTCGGGTCGGTTCCATCGTTGGGACGGCCCGTTTGTGAGATTACCCCACGCACCTCTGGAAATTCGTCGAAGATCGCCCGAAATTTGCGCGTGTAGGCATAGCTTTCATCCAGCGATACAGAGTAGGGGAGGCTGGCCCGGACATAGATCGAACCTTCGTTCAACTGCGGCAGAAACTCAGAACCAATATGGAACACAAAGAGATAGATTGAGAACGCCAGTGAACCCAGCGCAATACCGATGATGGCTTTCGGTTTCCGAACGGCCCAGTTCAGCGCCGGGATATACCCTTTCTCTAATCCTTCAACAATGGGGTTATGCCGCTCCCGGACGTTCTTCTTCAGCAGGATGCTACACAGCAGCGGAATCAGCGTCAGGCTGACGATGAGCGAGCCCAGCAGGGCAAAACCAATCGTCCAGGCCAGTGGACTAAATAATTTCCCCTCTACTTTCTGGAAAGTGAAAATTGGAAGCAGGGCCGTAATGATGATGATCTTGGACGTAAAAATGGATTTGCCCAGTTCCGTGGCGGTGGAAGCAATCCAGCTCAGCTTGGCCCGTCCGTTGAATTTCATCATGCCCGTGTGCTCGGCCCGGACGGCCAGCATCACGAACAAGCCTTCCACCATCACCACCGCGCCGTCGATGATGATCCCGAAATCAAGCGCCCCGATGCTGAGCAGGTTAGCCGTCATGCCCCGAAGGCGCAGGCAGATGAACGCGAACAGCAGCGCCAGCGGAATGACGATGGCCACCGTGAGTGTCGTCCGCCAGTCGGCCAGGAAGATCAGCAGAATGACCGTGACCAGGAAAATGCCCATACCCACGTTTTCCCCCACCGTGTGCAGGGTGTAGTTGTTGAGCGTGGTTCGGTCGTAGAACGTTTTGATCTTGACGTCCTTCGGCAAGATCTGATTGTTCAGTTCGTCGATCTTTGCTTTCAGCGCCGGAATAACGTCGTTGGGGTTTTCGCCCTTGCGCATCACGACGATACATTCCACTACGTCCTCCTGCTTGTCGCGGCCAACGATTCCCAGGCGGGGCTGAAAGCCCTCCCGCACGGTACCGACGTCGCGCACCCGGATTGGAGCCCCGTTTACGTTGTCAATGATGATACCTGCTACGTCCTCGGGTTTGGTCAGCAGGCCAATCCCTCGAACAACCAGCGCCTGATTCCCCTGCTTGATGACGTCACCACCCACGTTGATGTTGCTTTTGCTGATGGCGTCGTCCACATCCAGGGCCGTAAAGCCGTAGTTCGCCAGCAGGGTTGGGTTCAGGCTGACTTCGATGGTTTTGACCTTACCACCAAAGCTAACAACGTCGGCGATCCCCGGCACGCTTTTGATCTGGCGCTCGATCACCCAGTCCTGCAGCGTTTTCAGCTCCGTGATGTCCTTGGTTTTGCTTTCCAGCGTAAAGCGGTAAATCTCGCCGGTAGGGCCGTAGGGAGGCTGAATTTCGGCCGCGACACCATCCGGTAGATCAACGCCCGAAATACGGTTCGCTACGTTGGTCTGCGCCGTGAAATTGTCGACGCCATCCTCGAAGATCATGGTTACGACTGAGAGGCCGAATAGCGATACCGAGCGCAAGGTGCTCTTGCGCGGAACCGAGTTTAGTTCGGTCTCGAGGGGTAACGTAACGAAGCGCTCTACTTCTTCGGCCGAGCGGCCGGGCCACTGCGTAATGACAATGACGTTGGTATTCGTTACGTCGGGAAAGGTCTCGACGGGTGTATTGAGAAAGCTCACTACCCCCGCCACGACGATCAGCGCGATGCCGAAGAAAACGGCAAAGCGATTCGTCAACGCAAAGGTGATGATGCTGCGAATGAACTTGTTCATAATATCAATGAGTGATTGTGCGAATGAGTGATTGAGTGATATCTAAATCGCAAGAGGAACAGGGACTGGAAGCCGCTCTTTCGCTCTTTCATTCTTTCGCTCTTTGAATTTAATCGGTGAGATCATTGTACAGCAGCAAACTTCCCTCTGTGACGACGATGTCGCCGGGCTTAAGATTGCCGCCGGTGACGAAGGCGTAACGCGTTGTGTTCTTAAGCACTTTCACCTCGCGGGCTTCGTATTTGTCGCGTCCAGTCTGGACGATGACGTAGTAGTGATCACGGTCGAAAACGACGGCTTTCTGGGCCACGGCCAGCGCCTGATCGGAGCCGGGCGTGCTGCGGTTGGGCAGATGCACGTGAATGGTTGCGAACATATCGGGCTTGAGCAAGCCGTCGGGGTTGTCCAGCACGATCCGAACTTTCAGAACGCGGGCCTGCTCGTCCAGTACGCTGCTGACGTTGCTGATGGTACCCCGGAATGTTTTGTTGGGGTAGGCCAGTACCTGAATATCGACCGATTCGCCCTGTTTCACCTCAGGGATGTCTTCTTCATAGACATTGGCCAGCACCCAGATTTTTTGCAGGCTCGAAATCGTGTACAGCGGGTTCTGGTTGTCGGAGCGCAGGTCCTGCCCGGCGTTGACGTTCTTCTCGACGATGTACCCTGCAATCGGCGCTTTGACGGAGAAGTAAGGCTGCCCCGTTCCGGCCGTACTGCCGCCGTACACCCGCAGAATATTGGCCGATCGGCCCAGTTCTTCCTGCGCTTTCTTTAGGTTGTTTTTTGCGGTTAGAAAGTCGGTCTGCGAGGCAAATCCGGATTTGTACTGCGCTTCGGTGTTTTTAAAATTCTGCTGGGCCACTTCAAGATCCGATTTGTCGGCCTGGTAATCGTTGGTGTAATTCGAAATATCACCCGAGCGGATCAGGGCCAGGTCCTGCCCTTTTTGTACGTAAGCGCCCAGAGTGGCTGTCGTTTTCTCGACGTTTCCACTCACGAGCGGGAATACCCGAACGACGTTATCCTGATCGAACGTAACGGTGCCGTTCAATGTCAGCTCATCTTCGGGATTCATTCGCCGAACTGAGTCGGTCAGGAAGCTGCTGGACGAATCGGCGGCTGACGTGGGCGCTTGTTCGTCTTGCTTTTCCGAGTGCCCGCAGGCGGCCAGCGTAAGGCCAGCCAAAAGTATGAAAGGAAGCTGTCGCATAGAACAAAGAGCGAATGAGTGAATGAGCGAATGGTGAGAAATGAAAGAGTGATCTGAAATTGGACTGTCGAAGCGTAGCTTTATCATTCTTCCCTTCTTTCGCTCCGCTTCGGCGGTCCGATTTTACTCTTTAGAAAAATTTCGTGTTGGTGGTGAAGTTTAACAACTGCTGCGACTGGAACAGATTATTCCGAAGATTGATCAGGTTAAGCTGGGCCTGTTGATACGTCCGTATTTTGTCGAGGTAATCGAGCAGGCCAATTGTTCGTGCGTTGTAGCTACGGGTGGCTTCTACCGAAATATTCTGAATCCGGGCGATGTAATCGGCAGGCAGCGTATTGTACAGGTTATAATACGTGTTCAGCTTCTCATAGGCGTTCAGAACGTCGCTCTGAACGATGGTCTGCTGATTATCCGTACCAGCCTGAGCGCTTTTCAGGTTGAACTCCGCGGCTCTGATTGCGCCCTGGTTCCGGTTCCGGATTGGCAGGTCTATTGACGTATACAGACCCGTAAAATTGTTAAAGGCATTACCGTACTTATCGAAGATAACCCCGGCCAGCAGGTCGGGTGTACGCCGGGCTTTTTCGAGCGTCAGGCTGCGCTGGGCGTAGTTGACCTGTTCCTGTGCGATGGCCGCGTCCGGGCGGTTCGCCAGGGCCGAGTCAATAGCTACGTTGATCTGGGGCATGGCTGGCGTAACAACCGGTACGTCCGTTGGCAGGATAAAACTATTAGCCGTTTGCCGCAGTAAAACACGAAGGGTTGCCTGCTCGTCGGCGATCTGACCCCGATAATCGGCGATGTTAGCCCGTAGATCGCGCAGAGCCGCTTCCAGACGGGTAACTTCGTAGGGAGCGACCCCGCCCGTTCGCTGTGCAATCCGGTACGATTCGATCAACTGACCCTGACGAACTTCTTCGTCGCGCAGCAGGGCAGTCGCCTGTAGATCATAAAACAGGTTGGCGTAGGTCGTGTACAACTGGTACCGCAACGTCCGCAGTACGTCCCGGAAAGCCAGGCTGGCCAGATTGCGATTGCTCTCGGCTACCGCCACCAGCTTGCTTCGTTTGCCAGCCAGCATCAGCAACTGCTGCACCTGAATGGTCATGCCGCCTTTGTTGAACTGGCTGTTGGCCACATCAGCAGCAGAGTTCTGACCGTACTGAAAAAACTTGCCCGTTTGCGGATTGAAGAAGTTGGTTTGGAAAAAAACGTTCGGGTTATAGCGCAGACCGGCCTGGACAATGTTGGCTTCGGCAACGTTAACCTGGTATTTCTGGGCCAGTAGCTGAAAATTACGCTCCAGAAACTGCGCATCCAGTTGCGATAAGGATTGACGCAGGGTATCCGGGGCTGGCGCGGGCGTCGGTAAGGTAGATTGCGCATGTAGCGCCGGGAGGATAAGAAACCAGCTTAGCAAAATACCCATCCAGGGGCGGCTGGCTATTGATTGATGCGACATTGTAATAAACTGAACAATGGTTGCGGAAAAGAGTATCTGATCGATTCGGGCCGCAAATTGTAGGCCGTTTGTTAATTCGTTGTTAAAGCCTCATTAAGTGATTCTTAAAAATAGCTATAAATGCTTAGTTGGTTTATGGTATATTTACTTAATCAGGATGACGGGTGAACAGTTCTGGTAGCCCATTTAAAGCGAGTTAAAATGCCGTAAACTTGTAATTAAAAAAGCGTGCACAACTGTATATGCCTATTTGAGGTTATCCGAAAAGGATGATTACTACCGCTTTACTCGCCCTGTCTCTTCTAGTGCCGCCGGATAGTCTGCCTGCAGCCGATACGACTGCAGTCCGTCCGATAGGCGCGTTACCGAATAACCGGCTCATTCCGGCTTTCAACCTTGATTTTCGGGATTCGTTCCTGCAGAAACAGCATGTCAATGTGTGGGGTGTCAACGCGGGTATCGAGTTTGGCGTCAAGCGGCACCAGCTTACACTGGGGTATTACTGGCTGACGTATGCTACGTACCTCCGCCTGATCGACTGGCGACGCGATGCTGCCCGACGGATCAACCTGGATTATTATACCCAGACCGATCTGTGGTTTATGAGCCTGCTTTACTGGCACAACTTCATTAACAATAAACGGTGGATGGTCAGTTTACCCGTGGAGATTGGTGGGGGAATTGCCTACGCCATTCCGCATAATCTGCGTCAGGATGCGCAGATCGACCGAACGCAGCGTAGCTTTTTCGTCCCTGCGCAGGTTGGCGTTTATGGACAGTGGAAAGCCACCCGCTGGGTGGGCCTGAGCGCCCAGATCGGTTACCGGTATTCCGTCTTTCAAACAGCCATCGATCAGCATTTCAATGGGACGTATTACAGTGTAGGGGCTACTGTCTATCCCGCCCTTCTGACCGACCTCTGGCGGTTTTTTACCAAAAAAGACCGTATTTCCCCCCTGCATCCGCCCAAACCCCGGTTGCCGAACTAGCATGAAGCCGTCTGCTTCCGAAAAGCCAAGCCTGCATCAGATCATCATGCTGGTACTGTCCATCGGCGTGGTGCTGGGATTGCTCCTGCGCGAGTTGGTGCCGTTACACGAAGACACGCACCAGTTGCTCAATTACGTCGATACGGGGATTTGCCTGTATTTCCTGTATGATTTCTTTCTTCGACTCTACCAAAGCGCTCACAAATGGCCGTTTGTTCAACAGAACTGGATTGATTTATTGGCCAGCATTCCGGTAGTGCCCTGGTTACGACTGGGGCAGGTGGTGCGAATTATCCGGTTGATGCGGATGATTCGGGTCTTCCGGACAACGCAGGAGTTTGTGCGCTACTTCTTCCACAACCGGGCCAACGGTACGCTCACCGTTGTTTTGCTCAGCGCCCTGCTCCTGATGATTTTTGGCGCTATCGCCATCCTGTCAGTGGAGCGCGTGCTGGGTGCCAACATCAAAACCCCAGCCGATGCGCTCTGGTGGGCGTTCGTGACCATCACGACGGTTGGGTACGGCGATCGTTATCCCATTACGACCGCTGGCCGATTAATTGCTGCCGTACTAATGGTTGTGGGGGTAGGGTTGTTCGGAACGTTTACGGGCTACGTAGCCAATTTTTTTGTGGAAGAAGACCAGGAGCCAAAGGAAAGTGAACTACAGACACTCATCAAGGAAGTGCAGCAGCTCCGCACCAAAATCGAAGAACTGGAAAAAAACCTGAAGTAGCGCTGCAGGCTGTCTTCGGAACCGGCTACACCGCCGGGTGACTGGTAAAGCGGGCAAATGATGGCCCATGCTCTCGACCACCCCAGTTTACGAAAACCAGCGAGTATGTCTATATTATCTCAATATGGTTATATCTTTGTTATTCGCTAGTCTGGTCCTTCCGTTTAGCAGGGCTGGCACCTCGACGCTCAATGTTTTTAACCGAATCTGCTCTCTGGACTGCGTTTCAGCGTGGTGACGTAAATGCTTTTGAGGAAATCTACCGGACTCATTCGGCACCACTGTTTGCGTATGGAAAACGTTTGTGTGCCGACCACGATCTGGTTCAGGATACAGTTCAGGATATTTTCGTCGAAATCTGGACACGGCGGGCTACGCTCCGTAATCTGCATACCATTAAGTATTACCTGTTTCGGATTATGCGCAACAAGCTGGCGCGGCTGCATCAGAAGGCGGCTGTGCTGGTTCACGACGATGAACTGTCCTTCGATTTTCAGCGCCTGTTCAGCCCGGCTGTCGATGATCTGATCACGCAGCAGGAAACCAGTGCCGAGCAGGTAGCCCGGCTGCAGCAGTCAATTCGCCAGCTGCCGGGGCGGCAGCGCGAAGCTATCATACTGGCTTTCTACGATAACTTCAGCAACGAAGAGATTGCCGGAATTATGGGCATCAACCACCAGTCGGTGATCAACCACCTGAACCGGGGGCTAACCACGCTGCGTGATCTGCTGGCCAACCTGCCAGCGTTGCTGGCCGTTCTGCTGAATACACTGGCAGAAAGCTCGTTCTGGCCGGTTTAGCCAGATTCCATCAAAAAATCGAAAAAAATCAGAAACGTGTTGAGTTGGAAACGACGATTCTCGCCACTTACTCATGAGAAGCCTCGTTGACTATGGACGACCAGTACTATACGTACAAAGATTTTTTAGCAGACTCCTACTTTCGGCAGTGGATAAAACAGCCCGACGAAGCCTCGACGCTTTACTGGCAAACGTTCCTGGCCGAGCATCCGGAGCATAGCGCCAGTATGGCGCAGGCTGCGGACGTATTACGTTCGCTCGCAGCGGCTACGGAACAACTGGCCGAACCCGTAACCAAGGCCGAACAGGATGCTGCCTGGCTGGCTATCCGCCAACGGATTGGGGCCGACGGGCAAACGAATCCTTTACTGAATCGCAATCAACCCTTGTGGGGCTGGTTATACATTGCCGCTTCGGTATGCCTGATTGCGGGTCTGAGCTGGTGGGGGCTGCGGGTGAACAAAGAGCAGGCCATTCAACAGGCACCGGTTGCCCTGGAAAGTCGGTATGTCAAGCAAAAGAATACAGGGAGCAAACCCTTGCTGGTCAACCTGCCCGATGGTAGTTCGGTAATCCTGCAAACCAACAGCCAGCTCACCTACGAACGAGCATTCGATAAAGCCCAGCGCACGGTTTATTTGCAGGGCGAGGCTTTCTTTGAAGTGGCCAAGAATCGCCAGCGCCCGTTTCTGGTGCATGCCAATGAACTATGGACAAAAGTGCTGGGCACTAGTTTCAATATCCGGGCCTACGCCAACGACAAAGACGTAACGGTTACGGTACGATCGGGCCGGGTAGCGGTTTTTACGCTGAAAGAAGCCCGGAAACAGAACATAAACTCTCCGTCGCTGGAAGGAACAGTCCTGAACCCTAACCAGCAGATCGTCTTTGCCCGCCACGAAGAGCGGCTGATTTCCCCCAAACGAATTACACCGATGATTCTGGCCCGTAAGGTTCCGGCTTTCAGTCCGGCCAGTTTCGTGTTTGAGGCAACACCCGTGTCGACCGTCTTTACCGAACTGGAGAAAGTATATGGTGTCCGGATCGCCTACGATAAGGCCGCTTTGGGCAACTGCCGCCTGACCGCCGATCTGACCGACGAAACGCTGACCAATAAACTGGCAATCATCTGCAAAAGCATTGAAGCTAGTCATTCCTTTCGTCAGGATAGCGTAGTGGTAGTAGGACCGGGCTGCCGTTGATCCTTACGGGGTTCTCAACAGGAAAACAAAATAAAGCCTGCATAAGCGCAGCGGGCTATTAGGCGCAGCGAATTTCATTTCACTAAACCCACCTTTGCTCCGGGTAGGATCTTTTCAAAAAAGAAAGGCAAAAAAATACGTAGACAAGTGAGTTGAACGGGCCACTTTCTGCCAATTGCTTATGAAAGTGTACCGTTCGATGGGCCCGTATCCTTTTCGGATGCGCCACTCTGGCGGTAATCCGTTCCCGAAGCTACTTTCCTTCATCCCCGCCCTCAATAAAAATGATTATCACTTAACCCCTTGGCTATGAAAACGAAAAACGCTGCCTGCTGACGTATTACAGCCGAAGTCGGCTGGTTCTTATCTACGCATTTTTAGTAACAAACCTTCGATAACGTAATATGAGTAACCGTGTATCAAGAATTAGTACCAGATGGGAAGTGATGCGATGGATGCTGCTTCAACTGGTATTAACTATCGCCTTAACCTCCGGTTCTTTCGCGGCCGACAGCCGGGCGCAGGACGTACTAAGTAACAAAATTACAATCCAGCTCGCCAATCGGCCCATCAGCGACGTACTGAGCCGTATTGAAAAGCTGACCGACGTTAAGTTTTCCTACAGCCCTGACCTGATTCAGGCCGACCGGCGGGTGTCGATTGCCGCAACTAACGAACCACTTTCGCAGGTACTGAATACGCTGCTGACTCCCCTGCAGATTAAATACGAACCGGTGGGGAGCCGGTTGGTGCTGACCCGGTTGCCGGAAAAAGCACTGAACCAGTCGGCAGCAGCGCCCACGTCGGTAGCCATTGCGGCTAGTGTGCCACCAGTAACGGTTAAAGGACGGGTACTGGATGAGCTGGGAAAACCCATTCCGGGCGCGACGGTACTGGTCAAAGGAACGTCGAACACTGGTACTGTAACCGACGCGAACGGAGCCTATACGCTGAACGTATCGGATGGCAACGTAACGCTGGTCGTTTCGTCGATTGGTTTTACGTCGCAGGAAGTGGCGCTCAAAGGGCGGGCAACTGTCGACGTGACCTTAGCGACCGACGTAAAATCGCTGAACGAAGTAGTCGTTGTCGGTTATGGTACGCAGAAACGGTCGGAAGTGACGTCTGCCGTATCGACGGTTAAGGTAGAAGACTTCAACCAGGGTGGTACCCGGAACGCGCTGGACCTGGTCCAAGGTAAAGTAGCCGGTCTGCAGATCACCCGGACGCAGGGTAACAACCCCAACTCGAGCCCAGCGATTCAGCTGCGGGGGATTACATCGATCAACGGCTCTTTATCGCCACTGATCGTTATTGACGGAATTCCGGGGGGTAACCTGGATCTGTTGCAGCAGGATGATATTGCGTCATTCGACGTGCTGAAAGACGGTTCAGCGGCTGCTATCTACGGTACCCGGGGTAACGCTGGTGTAATCCTGATCACCACGAAAAAAGGGAAGTCTGGCCCCGCCCGTTATGATTACTCTACTTATTTTCAGCACGAGTCTGTAGCGAAGCAGCCCCGCTTCCTGACACCGGAAGAATGGCGTTCGTACCGGAACGATCCGACCAACGTAAAGGCCGGGCAAATGCTGGACCTGGGCGCATCGACCGACTGGTACGGCCAGCTTATTAACCGAGATAACTTGAGCCAGTACCACAATCTGGCTATGTCGGGTGGTGGCGAAAATGGCAGCTACCGAGCGTCGGTATATTATAACGGTGCTGATCCTATCACGCTGCAGAACTGGCGGAAGCAGTACGGCGGCCGGTTGAGCTTCAACCAGCGCGGACTGGACAACCGGCTATCGGCCCAAATGAACCTGGCTACGAACATCAGCAACGCCAATCTACTGGGTGGACAGGCCGGTGATTTTGAGAATGCACTGGGCCGTAACCCAACGCAACCCGTGTTCAATCCGAATGGTACGTATTACGAAGAGGGATCGACGACGAACCCGATTGGCCGGTTAAATCAGGAAAAAAACCTGCGTAATCAGCAAACAACTTCGGGCGATTTCCGACTGACACTGGAGCCGATCGATGGCCTAAGGGCGTCGGCTTTCGGAGCTGTGGTCCGCGATTCCTGGAACGATAATGAATACCGCTCCCGGGCGTCGCGTTTCTCGCAGATCGGTACGCTGAACGGTACTGCCGTAGCCGGAACAGGCTATGGCCGCAAATACAACCGATTGGCTAACAACTACACCTTTGAGTCAACGCTGGAATACGAACGGCTGGTCAAACAGGACCATAGCCTGCGCGCGCTGGTTGGGTATAGCTACCAGTACGGTGTCGTAGAAGAATTTTCCGGAGCAAGCAGTGGTTTCCTGAACGACGCCTTTGAAGAAAATAACCTGGGTGCGGGTAACTTCCTGACGCTGGGTAAATCATCACTGGGTAGCTTCAAAGAAGACAACACGCTGGTTGCGTTTTTCGGTCGGTTGAACTATGCCTACAAAGACAAGTATATCGCGCAGTTCATTCTGCGTCGGGAAGGCTCGTCGCGTTTCGGGGCTAATAACAAGTTCGGTAACTTCCCGGCGGCCTCGGTTGGCTGGACCATCAGCAAAGAGAACTTCATGAGCAACGTGCAGTTCGTGAACACGCTGAAACTGCGCGTTGGGTATGGCGTAACGGGTAACCAGGGTATTCCGAACTACCAGTCGGTAGTACGGCTGAGCACGGGTAACTTCTACCTGAACGACGACGGCGTATGGCGGCAGACTTACGGTCCGAGCAACAACCCAAACCCGAACCTGCGCTGGGAGCGCAAACAGGAGGTAAACGTTGGTCTTGACTTTGGTCTGTTCAACAACCGCCTGACGGGGGCTATCGAAGTCTACCAGCGCCGGACATCTGACCTGCTAGGCAGCTTCAACACGCAGTTGCCGCCGTTTGTGCAGTCGACTCTGTACACGAACGTGGGCGTGATCGATAACAAAGGGGTTGAACTTACCCTGAGCGGTTCGGTCATGCAGAAAGAGAATTTCCGTTGGGACATGGACGTAGCGGCCAGCACACAGAATAATAAACTGGTGTCCTTCTCGGATGATGTGTTCAAAGTAACCTTCCTGAACTTTGGTGATATCGGTGGTTTTGGCGCACTGGGAAATGCCATCCGGACCATTGAAGGTGGCCCGCTGGGCAGCTTCTACGGTAAACGATTTGCCGGGTTCACGCCCGAAGGCAAATGGCTGTTCTACAAAGCCACGGGCGAAGCGGTTACCGCCGACAAAATCGTTCCGAACGATGACTACGCATACATCGGCAACGGCATTCCGAAATACTACCTGTCCTGGACGAACCGGTTTCAGTACAAAAACTTCGACCTGACGGCTTTCTTCCGGGGTAAGTTTGGCTACGACATTCTGAACCTGCAGCAGGTGTTCTTCGGCAACAAGATTTACCTGCCAAACAACGTATTGCTGGATGCTATCACGCGCAACAACCAGATCAACGACGCGCTGCAGTACTCCGATTATTACCTGGAGCCGGGCGGTTTTGTGAAGCTTGATAACGTAACGCTGGGCTACAATTTCAAATTCAAGACGCCCCTGATCCGCAACCTGCGGCTGTACCTCACCGGGCGTAACCTGCTGACTATTACCCGCTACCGGGGCACAGACCCTGAAGTGGACGATACCGGTCTGGCACCGGGTATCGATGGTCGTGGTTTCTACCCACGCACACGCTCGTTCACGGCAGGTCTTAACATTGGCTTCTAATACGAATTTCCATGAAACGATTACATAAAGGACTTTTATTGGGTGGCCTGCTAACCCTGTCGCTGGGAATGAACGGCTGCACAGATCTGGACGAAACCCTGTACAGTTCCATCAACGCCAACGCGTTTTATAACAACCGCCAGGAAATCCTGTCGGGTGTGCTACGTCCCTACACCCACGCCAACGCCTGGGCAGCACCAACCGGGCAGCAGGGTTCCTGGCGTATGAACGAACTGTCGGCCGACCAGCTGGCCTGGCCGCAGAAAGGTCGTCACGGCTATGACGATGCGCAGTGGATTCGACTGCACGGCCATAGCTGGGTATTTACGGAGAATAACATGTGGAACCCCTGGTCGTTGCTGTTCACGGGGGTTGGTTTCTGCAACAGTACGCTGGGCGATTTCAGCCGGGTTGACTTCGCCCGCGCTGGCGTAAGTGAGCAGGAAAAAGCGGCTTTTATCGCCGAACTAAAGGTCTTCCGGGCGTATCACTACATGCGGCTGATGGATATGTATGGCAACATTCCTATCGTGACGGCGGTGGGTACGCCCCTCAGTCCGGCCACTGCCCCCCGGGCCGAAGTGTTTGCCTTTGTCGAGAAAGAGCTGAAGGAAAACGTCGATCTGCTCCCAAACCTGAGCAAAAGTCTGATCGGACGTATCACGAAGGCGGCCGGTTATTCTATGCTGGCCGAGCTGTACCTGAACGCCGAAGTATGGTCGGGAACCGCCCGCTGGGATGATTGTATCGCAGCCTGCGATAAGATTATGCGGGGCGAAACAGGCGGCCTGAACGGCACGCCCGCGCTGGATGCCGACCTGCTGGCTACGTACAGCAACACCAACGATAACTCGAAGGAGATTCTGTTTCAGCTGGTCTACGACTTCCAGCAAACGCCAACGCGCTGCGGCTGGAACAGTGATTTCTACCATTTTCAGCAGCGGCTTATCTACGGCGGAGATGCCAACGGGAATAATGGGGTAGTCGTTATTCCGAGCGCCTATGATGCCTTCAAAGATAACGATCTGCGCAAATCGACCTGGATGCTGATCGGACCGCAGTTCCAGGCGCTTAACCCTACGCAGCCTGTACTGGGTACCGAGGAATATCGTGATAAGCAACTGGTATTCGTGAAGGAAATCCGGCGGGCCAGCGAGGGGAAAACCAGCTCAACGATGGTTGACGGGGAAGAAAACAGCGGAGCCCGGTTCAACAAATACCGGCCCGGTCGGCAGACGGAAGCCAAATACTGGAGCAACGACTGGTCGCTGTACCGGCTGACGGAGATCTACTTCGCCAAAGCCGAAGCGCTGATGCGGAAAAACGGCGGAGCCGCCACGGCCGAAGCCGTACAACTGATCAACGACTGCCGGAAGCGGGCGTTCAGCGCGGCTGACTTCACCAAAGAAGCGTATACGCCGACTACGTTGACACTAAACGAACTGCTGGCCGAGCGCGGACGCGAGTTTATTTTCGAAGGGAAACGGCGGACGGATATGATCCGGTTTGGGGCCTTCACAACTACGAGCTGGTGGGATCATCAGCCCAGCGACCCAACGAAGCGGCTGTTCCCTGTTCCACAGCGTCAGCTGGCGGCCAATCCCAATCTAAAGCAGAATCCTGGTTATCCAGCGCAGTAGTCTGTATAAATACTTAATTACCAACGATTTGTTGCCGATGCCAATCAGTAAGAATCGTTGGTAATTTTCTTAGGACAGTTGGATAGAACTTCTGTCCGGTTACTCCAGCTATTTTATTTAACCCTTTCACATAATGTTTTACCTCATTGCCGCCCAGGCGCGGACGATTGGACTTGGCGGATTACTCCTGAGTGGTCTGCTCGGTTCGGTATCAGGCCAGCCACAACCGACGGGAGCGCAGCCCGGTACAATACCGCTGACGGATCTGCAGTCATTTCGACAAGCTGGCGGGGCATCATCTGGCGACGCAGCACCGGGTAAAAACTGGCGTATTGTTGGCGATGTCAACGCCGATCTGAGTCGCGAGAACACCATAACGACCAAAGCCGGAACGGGCGTACTGGTCAATCAGAACGACAGCAAAAACAACAGTAACCTGCTGACGAAGTTCGAACACGGCGATATCGATCTCGAATTTGACTACCTGATGGCGAAAGGCTCCAACTCGGGCGTCTATCTGCAGGGACGATACGAAATTCAGCTCATGGATAGCTGGGGTAGCAAAACCGCCAAAGTTGGTGACAATGGCTCCATCTACCAGCGCTGGGACGACAATCGGCCGGCCGGCCAGCAGGGCTACGAAGGGCAGGCCGCCCGCCAGAATGCCAGCCGGGCACCCGGTCTGTGGCAGCACATGCGGATCTCCTTCCTGGCTCCTCGCTTCGACGCCAGTGGCCGCAAAATTGAAAATGCCAAGATTATCCGGGCTGAGCTGAACGGCGTAACGATTCACGAAAATGTTACGTTGACTGGCCCAACCCGTGGTCCGTTGAAAAACGACGAAACCGCGAAGGGCCCGCTGCTGATTCAGGGCGATCACGGCCCCGTGGCGTTCCGGAATATTCGTTACGTAGCGTTTGATAAACCCCGGCCCGAACTGGTCGATCTGACCTATGCCGTGTACGGTGGTCAGTTCGACAAAGAACCTGGCAACGATAGCAACCCGCCCGAAGCAAAGGGCCCGGCCAACGGACTGACGGCGGGCGTTACTCGTAACGCAAACAACTTCCTGATTCGCTATAACGGTACCCTGCGGGTGAAGGAAGCCGGTACATACACCCTGAGTCTGAACGGAGCTGGTGGGTTTACGCGGCTAAAGATCGGCGACAAAGTCGTTGTTCCCTGGAGTAATGCCGGTCGGCGTCCGGGCGTCCAGTTGACGCTGCCCGCTGGTGACCAACCGGTCGAGATCCTGTACTCGAAGCTGTCGGCCCGGGCTACCCCGTCGATTAATCTGGCATTGCAGGGCGACGGCCTGCGTGAGTTCATCGTGGGCGATAACAGTGTCGAATTTGGGGGTGATGGCCCAATCTTAATCGATGCGCCGAAGACGACGGTTTTGCGTAGTTTCATGGATGTCCCGAACGAAAATGGGCAAGGGCGCCGGGTGCGTGTTACGCACGCGGTATCGGTGGGTAGTCCTGAGCAGGTCCATTATACGTACGACCTGGACAAAGGGGCTATCGTGCAGGTATGGCGTGGTCAGTTTCTCGATGCTACGCCCATGTGGAACAACCGGGGCGATGGTTCGTCGCGGCCAACGGGTATGGTACAGCGACTGGGCGTTCCAGCCCTGGCGATTGGCCGGATGGCCTCCGCGCAGGCAGCCTGGGCTACCGACACAGCAGGCAGCTCGTTTCGGCCATTGGGATATGCCTTGGACGAGAACGACCAGCCGACGTTTATGTACACTGCACATGGCGTCAGCGTAGACGATGCCATTCGGGTACTGCCCAACGGCGAAGGAATCCGGCGGGAGATGACGTTTAAGAGCCCAGTGGATGGACTAGTTGCCCGGCTGGCCGAAGGAGGTTCTATCGAAACCCTGGCTGATAATAATTACCTGATTGATGGAAAAGCGTATTACCTGCGGCTGGACGACAGTAAGGGCCTCAAGCCTACCGTTCGGCAAATGGGGAACCGGCAGGAGCTGATTGTACCCGTGAAAAATAATACGCTGAGTTATTCGATCCTATTCTGACTATACCTACCCATGACGTTTATACACACAGGCCGACTACGGCAGACGCTTGGTTCGCTGCTGACAACGGCGATCCTGCTGGGCGGAGCGGCTCCGTTCAGTCAGGCGCAGGAGTCGCCGAAAGAAGAAGATTTCTTCAAAGTAATGCGGGTGCCCGCGCCGGAAGGAACCCTGCTCGAAGTTGGCGGGCTGACGGTATTGCCTAACGGCGACCTGGGCATCGCCACGCGCCGGGGTGACATTTTCCTGGTTGAGAACCCGACCAGCCGACGCCCGTTTTTCCGGAAAGTAGCCTCGGGTCTGCATGAGGTACTGGGCCTGGTTTACAAGGATGGCGCTCTGTACTGCGCGCAGCGGGGCGAGTTGACGAAGCTGGTTGACCTGAATAAGGACGGTAAAGTTGACCGACTCGAAACGGTGTTCGCCTGGCCATTGTCGGGTCACTACCATGAGTACAGCTTCGGTCCGAAAGTAGCGCCGGATGGCTCGTTTTTCGTGTCAGGCAACGTAGCGTTCGGTGACGAAGAATGGTGGGCGGGCGAAAGCCGCGTCCCCTGGCGGGGCTGGGTCATGCACATTACGCCCGACGGAAAAATGGAGCCCTGGGCAACCGGTGTTCGTTCTCCGTGCGGACTGGGCATGATCGACGGCGAACTGTTCTACACCGATAACCAGGGCGACTGGATCGGATCGGGCGGTATCTGGCACCTGAAAAAAGGAGCCTGGGTTGGGCACCCGGCGGGCCTTCGCTGGACCGACGCGGCAAATTCGCCGGTAAAACTCAAACCCGAGCAGGTGTACGCCAAAGTCGATTCCCGTCGTCGGCGCGATGAGCAGGGACGGGCCATCAAACCCGAAAACGTCGTCAACGAAACGCCGGTGACGCTGTTCGAGATGAAGAAGGAGTTTCCTGAGTTGCAATTACCCGCCGTCTGGCTACCTCACGGTATCTTTGGGGTGTCGAACTCAGAAATCGTGCAGATTCCGAAAGGAAACTTCGGTCCGTTTGAGGGACAACTGCTGGTTGGCGATCAGGGACAGAGCAAGATCATGCGCGTCTTCATGGAAAAAGTGAACGGCGAGTTTCAGGGCGCAGCTTTTGATTTCCGCAGCGGTTTCCAGTCAGGTGTCCTGCGCATGGCCTGGGGTAACGACGGTTCGCTGTTCGTCGGTGAAACCAACCGGGGCTGGGGCTCGGCGGGTGAAGCGGCCGAAGGGTTACAGCGGCTGGTCTGGAACGAAAAAACGCCGTTTGATATGAAAGCGGTGCGCGCCATGCCCGACGGTTTCGAAATCGAATTTACGTCGCCCGTTGACCGGAAATCGGCGGAGGATATCGCGTCGTACACGGTGGAAAGCTTTGTCTACAAATACCACCCTGTCTACGGTAGCCCACCAATCAACCGGGAAGACAACGGCATCAAAGGCGTGAAAGTCTCGGCTGATGGTATGAAGGCACGTATCGTTGTTGATAACCTGCGGCAGTATTACATCCACGGCCTGCGTCTGGATGGCGTGCGGAGCAGTGAGGGGTCATATTCGCTGGTTCATCCGCTGGCCTATTACACCCTGAATAACATTCCACAGGGCACCAAGCTGACGATAGCGGAACTGAGTACGACGAATTCAGCGACCAAAGCTGCGACTCCTGCACCAGCGGCTGCGCCGAAGAAAGCCACAGCAACGAAAGCGGGAGCCAAGACGACGGCCAAAGCTGTTAAGGGCGGAACGCCGATAGCCGCTGCTGCGAAACCCGAAGCTGCGCCGACCTACGAAATGGTGAAAGGACTGCTGACTAAACACACCTGTCTGGCCTGCCACCAGGCCAACAAGCGGCAGATAGGACCGGCTTATGTGGACGTCGCCAAGCGGGGGTACACGAACGAGCAGATTGTCGAGCTGATTCATAGCCCAAAGCCGCAGAACTGGCCCGACTACGCTACCGAGATGCCCCCTATGCCGCAGGTACCGAAAGCTGATGCGCTGAAGATTGCTGCCTGGATCAACTCGCTGGCAACAGAGAAGAAAGCGGCTCCTACTCCGGCTAAGAATCCGGATGAGCAATAGGTAGACGCTGATTAACTGCCAAAGTTTACTAAAAAAACGGCCCTACGTTTCCGAAACGTGGGGCCGTTTTTTTGCGTAGAAAAGCCTGAATTTCTCTCCTTTTTATAAAGAATAACTACGTGAAAGATATTTACTTAATTTATTTACATTTATTTGATAATCAGATATTTGTGTGTTAGTTAAGGGTGGGCGTTAGTAGCCGTTTATGGCACTATACAGACCCTCTTTGTGTTTTATAAATAGCTAACTAATCGACGTTATGTACTGTATCAAATGTGGTAATCCGATCCCCGAAGCGCGGTTGAAAGCGCTGCCTACTGCCAAAACCTGCGTTCATTGTTCGCAGGCGCAACGCGTAGCTGGCTTCCCGATGATTACGGGTAAAACGGAGTATTCGGCGCTGCAGATCATGTCGCAGGCTGATGCACAGCAATTAAGTAAAATGGGCGCTCGTCGCGGAATGGGAGCCTCTACCTATATGAAGCGGGAGAAACGGACGTAGTGTCTCTTTTCGTTTATGTTTCGACCTTGGCAGGTTACCGGCCTACACTCACATAAGTGTAGGCTGTTTTTTTTGATCAGGCCAATTGGTTAACCTGGCCGCGCGTAGTTCGTCGGTCGTAGCCTTATTCATGACGTCGTTGAAACCAACGGTCGATTTGATCGTGCTTGTAAGACGCATGACTATAAAACCAATAGTTTTCATCGATGGGGAAAGATTTGCTGAAGTCGTTGTTACAAGGAAAAGCATCGACTGAGAGCGGGTACGAGAGGAAGCTTTAGAGCGTGCCTACTGCGGGTTATGTTGTCAGATTATGTATTTTCTTTCATACAACTCGAAGATATATCTTTTGATAGAGTAAACCCGGTGACCTCCGAGTCTCTGTAGTAAGTAAAAGTAGTAAACCCTGATATATGAATTACCGCACATTTGGCCGGACGGGCTGGGACGTTTCTGAAATTGGGTATGGCATGTGGGGGCTGGCAGGATGGACCGGCTCCGAGCGTGAAACCGTTGACAAAGCACTGGACCTCGCCGTGGAGCGAGGCTGTAATTTCTTTGATACGGCCTGGGGGTACGGCGAAGGCCTCAGTGAACGAATCCTGGGGGAACTGCTGAAACGGAACGCTGATAAAAAGCTGTACGTAGCCACCAAGATTCCTCCCAAAAACCGTACGTGGCCGTCAAAGCCGGAGTTTAAACTGGAAGACGTGTTTCCGAACGACTACATCGTCGAGTACGTTGACAAGAGCCTGCAGAACCTGGGCGTCGACACGATTGACCTGATGCAGTTTCACGTCTGGGAAGACAACTGGGCCAACCAGGATGAATGGCAGGACGCCATTACTCGCCTGACCGAGCAGGGCAAAGTGCAGGCCTGGGGCATCAGCATCAACCGCTGGGAGCCGGACAATTCGCTGAACACACTACGTACGGGCATGATCGATGCTGTGCAGGTTATCTATAACATCTTCGATCAGAACCCTGAAGACAACCTCTTTCCGCTCTGTAAAGAACTGAATCTGGGCATCATTGCCCGTG
Source organism: Spirosoma sp. KUDC1026 (assembly GCF_013375035.1). Classification (NCBI taxonomy): domain Bacteria; kingdom Pseudomonadati; phylum Bacteroidota; class Cytophagia; order Cytophagales; family Cytophagaceae; genus Spirosoma; species Spirosoma sp. KUDC1026. The sequence continues at coordinate 1,396,123 of NZ_CP056032.1, forward strand.
TACCGTTCGATGAAGGAACGCTGACTGGTACGTTTACGAAGGAAACGACCTTCCCCGCCGATGACTGGCGGTCGACGTATTTCGTACCCGAAAACCTGAACAGCAGCGTCGAACACGCTGATGCACTGAAGCCGCTTATTCCTGAGGGCATGACGATGCCCGAAATGGCATTACGGTTTATCCTGAGCAATCCGGATGTGCATACGACGATTCCCGGTATGCGCCAGCTACGTAACGTGGAAGCCAATACGGCGGTTAGTGATGGTCGTGGTCTCTCCCCCGAACTACTGCACGAACTAAAAGGCCACCGCTGGGATCGCACTCCGACGGAGTGGAGTCAATAGAAAAGGAGGGTTGAATCGTGTCAATATTCAGTCATCCCGATGCAAGGAGGGATCTTCGACAGTAGCAGAAAAATTGCTTGTTACTGAAGATCCTTCCCTGCGTCGGGATGACAGAATTAACGTTACTAAAAAACGAGGAAAAGATACTGTCAGGAACGCATGAACACGCTGGCTACAGCTCCAACCAGCATTGCCTCAATGATCCAGACATACAGCGTGTTGTGATTGGCCAGCCGGCGAATCAGAAAGTGCGTGCCTACGCAGCCAAGCAGCAGCGGTAATCCCAGTACAATCAAGAGCCCGTAATCCCGTTGTTCGGCTTTTGTACCGTTTACCGTGTGCGACAACCCGTCCAGTATCCAGTATGCGCCCAGCAATGCGCCCAACATCAGCGGGGTAACCCAGCTAAAAACTTTCTCAAGGTCCATAGCGTCGTTCGTTGGTCTAGCTCATAAACAAGCGATGGCCAACAAAGGGTTTTACTAGCCGGATCAATACGGCTATGTCTTCCTTTTATAAAAAGAGATAAGGAGGAAAAATAGCCAAAGGCATCTTCCTTCCTCCTCTCCTCCCTTTCCTCCTTTCTCCCTTCAAATCACAACACCGCTACCAACGCCGACCAACCCGTTTGATGACTGGCACCGAGGCCCCGCGACGTATCGCCGTCGAAATGTTCGTAGAACAGCAGCAGGTCTTTAAAATGCGGATCGTCGCGGTATTGATCATGGGGGCCGTGGGCGGGGCGGCAGCCTTGTTCATCGCGCCGGAAAATTCGCCAGATGCGTTCCGTCAAAAAATCGGCGGCCTGGGTCAAGTTCCCCTTGTTACCGCTGCCGACGGGTAGTTCGGCTTTTACCTGATCGCCGTAATACTTACCGAATTCACGCAGGGCGCTGACGATCATAAAATTCATCGGGAGCCAGACGGGACCGCGCCAGTTGGAATTGCCGCCAAACATGCCCGAGTCAGATTCACCGGGGACGTAGTGAATTTCGTAGTGATCACCCGCAAGTTCCTGCTCAAACGGCTCTTTGTACACTTTCGATAGCGAGCGAATGCCGCCCGGCGCGAGCAACTCATCCTCATTGAAGAGATAGGTAGCCAGCCGCTCTAACTGATCGCAGGACAGCAGCGAAAAGAGGATACAGTTTCTGTCAGGGTCCTCTTCAACGACAACATAACAGGGTTTTTCTCCCTTCTTGTCATCCAGGTATTGTTGCACGCGTGCGTAGTATTGTTGCACGCGTGCGTAGAAAGCCGGGAGCGCTTTGGCTTTGTCCTGATCCATCGTCATCACGCAGAACAGGTTCGATAAACCCACCATCGACCGGATCGCCAGCGGAATGCTCTCGCCATTGGGCAGGTGCAGTACATCGTATGAAAACCCGTTGTTACTCTCGTCGTCATCGCCTTTGATCCAGAGTGTAGCAATCTCCTGAAGGGCATCAGCAATCCGGACATAGCGTTCGAAGTAGTACACCGCCAGCGATTCATACGTAACGGGATCGTCCTGGGCCAGTTCCAGCGATATCCGCATCATGTACACGGTATAGGTCGCCATCCAGGCCGTTGCATCGGCCTGATCCAGGGTACCGCCCCCCGGCACTCCTTCGCTCCGGTCGAAGAGGCTGACATTGTCGAGCCCCAGAAAGCCGCCTTGGAACAGGTTGTCACGCTGACCGCCCGCCCGCGTTGTCCACCATTCGTAATTGGCCCGCAATCTGTTCTGCATGATCCGCAGAAACTCAACGTCACGCTTGCCGGTACTCTTCAGTTCCTGGTCGTAGAACAGCCACGACAAACCACCGCGCAGGGGCGGATTGTTGTCCGAAAAATTCCATTCGTAGGCTGGTAGCCGGCCATCGGCGGCCTGGAAAGCCGGATCGGCCAGCAGATACAACTGCTCCTTGGCAAACTGAAGATCGACAGGCGCCAGCGCCGTGGCCTGGAAAGCTAGATCCCAGGCGGCAAACCAGGGGTATTCCCATTTGTCGGGCATCAGCAGAATATGCTCGGCGTTGATATGCTGCCAGTCAGAATTACGTCCGTGCCATCGTTCCGGGGGCGGCATCGGCTGGCCCATATCCCCGCGTAGCCAGTCGCCGATATTGTAGTTATAATACTGTTTTGACCAGAGCAGTCCTGACCAGGCCTGCCGCTTGATCTGCATGTCTTCGGGCGTAAGGCCCGGTGTGAGGGCTGCATAAAATTCATCGGCCTCCCGCCGACGACTGTCAAACAACTCGTCAAAATTGCCGGAGAGGGGTGAATCGGCCAGCTCGCGGTGCAGGCGAAGGCGTAGCTCGACGGATGCGCCGGCCTCAATGGTGAAACTATACAGGGGAGCGCACTTAGTCCCGTCGGGATGCTGATCGAAGGGTGTAAAGTTGCCGGACGTAACGGCCCCGTGAAAGGCGTCTTTGACGAAGGGGCTATTATTGTCGCGGGCAAACACACGTTCCTGGTTGGTTTCATTCTCGGTCATCAGGACCCGCTCCGGTTCCTGAAAACTCAGAATATAGTTGCCCAGTCGGGTATGGATGGCCCGGACGTGGTGAAAACCGTCGGCGCTGTTGTCCATGCGCTCAATCCGTGGTCTTTCCTGCTCCAGGCCGAATGTCCACCGGTTGCGGAACCAGAGGGTAGGCAATACGTGCAGGGGAGCGGCTTCACTGGCGCGGTTATGAATCGTTATCCGAACAACCATATCATCGGGGCTCTCTTTGGCGTATTCCACCACTACGTCGAAATAGCGGTTGTCGTCAAACAGGCCCGTATCCAGCAGCTCGTACTCTCGATCCTGAAACGAGCGCCGACCGTTTTCATCGATCAGCTTCTGGTATGGAAACGCAGCATGCGGGTACTTGTACAGCATTCGCATATAGCTGTGGGTGGGGGTATTGTCGAGGTAATAATACAACTCCTTGACGTCCTCGCCATGATTACCCTGCTCGTTAGTCAGGCCAAACAGGCGTTCTTTCAGGTACGGGTCGTTGCCGTTCCAAAGGGCAAGCGCGAAGCAGAGGGTCTGCGTGTCGTCCGAAATACCGGCCAGACCATCTTCTCCCCAGCGGTACGCTCGCGAACGGGCCATGTCGTGCGGTAGATAATCCCAGGCGGAACCATCAGCGCTGTAATCTTCCCGGACGGTACCCCATTGGCGGTCGCTCAGGTAAGGTCCCCATTGATACCAATTCTCCTGTCTCTCCCATTGCCGTTCAAGACGTTGCTGTTCAGTAGTAGTGTTCATACTCATGCTACTACGATCTACGGGAAAGGTTTTTCAGAAGTCTATAAATTCTTTAGAATTATGTACTTAGTCTCTTGGGTTGATCCATAACATACCCGCAATGAATTGGGCGGTTAGTCCCGTAATTGCTTAAAATGCCGGATCGTCTCGCCGTATCCCAGGCCCATCGCCAGACCTGTTACGGCCTGCGTAAGGCGTTTGGCTTTGGTATCAATGGTTTTAGCACTCTCAATCCAGTTGCTGAAATACTGCTGGTGCCCCTTGGGGAGTGTTGTAAAAAACTCTCGCGCAGCAGGCTCGTCTTCCAGACAGGCGATCAGGTCCGGTGAGATCGGAAACGGATCATCGTCGATGTCGAGCGAAACCTGCACCGTTGCGCCCGCTTCCTTGCGAATACCCCGGCGCATGGTAGCGTTAACGGCAATGATGAACTGCCCGTTGCCCATTGGCACCAGGGCGACCTGTTTAATGGCGTAATTGTCCAGTGTGCCTTTTACCCGGTACGATGTTTTCTGGCCAGGTTTCATGGCTTCGCTGACGGAGACTGGAATTGTTACGTAGGTCCAGCCAGTCTTCTCGCCTTTGTCGTCGAAGCGCTGGAGTAATGCGGTGAAGGTGTACATGCGTGTAGATGTGAATTGAAATCAGTACCGCGCCAGTGCAGTCTGCATGGATTCCATCAAGGCCTGTACCAAACTTGGTGGCTGCATTACCTTCAGGTGATCGCCGTAGCTACGGAGGTGCATCAGTAGGTCGCGGTTGGGCGCCAGACGCAGTTTGACAATGCACTCCGTTTCCGTATCGCTGAGAATTTCCTGCGTCTGGTGAATGGGTTTGGCTTTGACGTAACGACCAAACAGGGGCGTAAAGGACAGAATGATTTCCTCTACCGGACCATTGCTGTCGGTGATGCCGTAGATATGTTCAAACAGTTCACTGACGTATTCCAGTACGTTCGGAGGAACAGAGCAGGCGTCGTCCAGCAGGGTCAGATCGCTCATGCGGTCCAGCGCAAACGTTTTCTCGCGCTGGCTCTCGGCGTCGTACCCGATGACGTACCAACTGTCGGCCACTTCACGCAGCAGGATCGGATGCAGGTTCCGGAGCCGGCGTTCGGGTTCGGCGTTTTCGTGCTTGCTGTACCGAAACGTAATCTGCCGGTTCTGGTTGATGGCCCGGATCAGAACAGGAACGTACTGCCGGTTTTGCCCCAGAATCCGCTCCTCGACGTAGACGACCCGGCGCGTCAGCGTATTGCCGTCGTCGCCGTCGCGTTTTACCTCCCGGATAATATCCAGACTTTGCCGCACCTTCTGCAACGCGTTGGTCAGCTCATTCGCGACGGTAGCCCCCTGCGTTGCCGCCAGCACCTCGCGGGCGTAGTCGAGCGCTTCCATATCGTCGGGGCTGAGCATGAGCCGCAACAGTCGAAACTGCGGATCGGTGTAGTAGTAGCCGTTACGCCGTTTGTCGTAGGCGATAGGCGCGTCGTGGTCTTCGCGCAGGCGCTGAATATCCTTTTCCAGCGACGACATCGATCGGATGCCGCACTTGTCCCGGCAGATATCAAACAGCTTCTGCTTGGAATACTGACGCGGATAGCGGCTAATCAATTCGTCAATCAGACGATAACGCTGGAAAGCAGAGCGGGTGATGGGCATAGGAATACAGGACAGGAGGAAGGGGAACAAGGAGAAAGGATTGAAGGCTACTTGTTCCAAGTTCCTTTTTCTCCTTGTTCCTACCGATGCAATTTTCCGAAAAATATTTTCACAAAAAAAGAAGGGCGTAAAAAGATTACGTTCTGGTCGCTAGAACTTTGTTCTGTTAATTTTTTAAAACAACACTACTCATGAACACCTTCTTTCGATCAATCACTCAACCGGGCGCAGGCCAATTAATGGCTCCGCCTTTCGTAGCGCAACCGTATGCAGCCCCAGCGCTTGCTGCTGCACCAGCCAACGACCGATCGGCCCGGCGCGCTACGTTGTCGGCGCAGCAACTGCTGGATATAGAAGTCGGCTTGTTTCTGCTGTCGCAGCTGCTTCCCACGGCCTCTCCCGATGTGCTGCCAAGCCTGCTTACCGACAAAGCCAGTTCGTTTCTGGAGCGCCCCACCTGGACACCCCGACAGCATAAGCTGCTGAACCGGGGCCGGATGCTCCTGGCGCACGTTCGCCAAAACACCGTCTGGGCGGCTCTGCTTGACGCGTACGTAGCCGTACCCGAGCGCTTGCAGGCGTATGATATCAGTACCGACCGCAGCCGCTTCCGGGAGAAGTCAGTCGGTTTTTTTCGCAACCGAATTTTCACGCTCAAACAAATGGTAGGCTGATACCCTCCTGACTTACTCATGAACGCGAAAAAGAAAGCAACCCCGCAAATTACACCATCGGCCGTACGGCAGGCAGCTACTGCGCTGATTCAGGCTGAAGGCAGTACAACGACGATTACGGTCAGTCAGTTTCTGCGGAATCGCGGGTATTGGTCGTACCAGTCCGAACTGGTTAGCTGGCTGGCCGATGCTGCCGCCGAAGAGGGCTGGACGGTTACGGATAACGGCATGTTTCGGGTGTACAGCCTGCCAACGTACACGGCCGTAGCGCACTAAAGAATCCACTGGCTGATCCAAAAAAATAAATTTTCGGATCAGCGCAGAACGTAAAAACGTTACGTTCTGTGGGATGTAATTTTGATTTGAACAACGAACAACAACCTACTAATGAACGCTGTATTAACCTCCGCCTATCCTACTGCTCGCCCGGCTCTACACGGTCTGCTGAACTGGCAGGAGCCGCTGGCAACCCGGTTACGCCATCGCCATGCCCTGCCGGGTATGGTGGCTAACCGGATGCTGAACGTCGAGCTGGGGTTGTATCTACTAGCCGAGCTGCTGCCACTTTGCCCACCTCACTCGCTTCCTGACCTGCTGAACGGTCAGGGGGGCGCGTACAAGCAACGGCCCATCTGGTCACCCCGTCAGCACCGGGCTTTGAACCGGGCTCGCGCGTTGCTGGCTCCCTACCGGGACCGGTCGGTCTGGTATAACGCACTGGACAAGTACGCTACGTTGCCGCCAACGGTCCGCGCCTTCTCGATCAGCGTCCGCGGTGGCTGGAACCCCGACGTCAGTAGCTACGTCCTGCGCGAGCGGCTTCAACTATTTCAGGGCGCACTGGTGTAGGGGAGTGCGTTAGCAATGAAGTGGTAACCGTATATCCATCCTGAGAATAGTTGTGAATGACGGGACTAGGGCGTAAATGATAAAATGCTGACCTTTGTAAGGCTGTAAGTGAAGAAAATGACTTACAGCCTTACACCATTAGCTGTTAAACATATGCGTGTTACATTAGAGGTGAAAGATTCTGAATGGGAATTCCTGTCGTCGCTATTAAAGCGATTTGAGTTTGTTCATATTCAGCGAGCGGAAGAGGCAGAAAAAGCAGACTATACCCATAATGCTCCTACTTTTAAAGCTACTCGGCTAGATACAAACGGGTTTACATTCAACCGCGGAGAGGCCAATGAGCGCTAGCTATTTCGTGGATACGAACGTACTGATTTATTGCTACGCTGTCACCGAACCAGATAAGCAACGTAAGGCGTGGCAGGCTGTTGCTTCCGAGGGTAGGCAGATTTCGACGCAGGTTTTGCAGGAGATAGCTAACACATTACGGCGTAAATTCAAGAAGGACTGGCTGGAAATTGATACTACGCTTCAGGAGATAGTTAACCAGTTTATTGTTCATAAAAACACGGAATCAACAGTCCGTGATGCCATACGGCTAGCCAATCGCTACGGCTATTCGTTCTACGATTCATTGATATTAGCAGCCGCGCTGGAATCAGGCTGTTCAGTACTTTACTCAGAAGACATGCAGGCTGAACAACTTATTGATGGTGTATTAACTATCCGAAATCCGTTCTAGGATCCAAAGCCTCTTCTATTTCTTTCTAAAGATTGAATCTTTACTGCCAATCGGTGCTGCATCACTCTGGTGATTTCCAGACTTTCTCTCCATTATGGTCTTGGATTGATGAAGCATCCGATAAATCCTAGAACAATTAAGGGTTGATTAATTAGCGTCCGCGGTGGCTGGAACCCCGACGTCAGCAGCTACGTCCTGCGCGAGCGGCTTCAACTATTTCAGGGCGCACTGGTGTAGGTCAATCTCATGATTTTCACAAACCCGTCTCTATCGTTTAGGGGCGGGTTATTTTTTAGCAGGCGATAGCTTTCATGCAGTGCTTTAATACTATTTGGGGCAGACAGACTGGAAATGGTACGATTACTTAAGGCAGCGATCGCCTGAGGATATAAACTTTTGGCGTCCCGGAGGGAACAGTGCGTTCCGAGCGCTTCGTCCAGGCGAACCTTTCTTGCTTAAACTAAAAATTCCCCATAATGCCATTGGAGGAGTCGGTTTCTACAATGCTCAAAGTCAAATACCACTTTCTACAGCTTGGGACACGTTCCAATGGCGTAATGGGTTCGATACAATTGACGAATTTCGAACAGCTATTCAATACTACCGTCGAGACAAAGAGCGAAATCCAATTATAGGTTGTATTGCCCTCACTAATCCTATATTTTTCAAGAGAGAAGACTGGATAGCAGTTCCAGAAGATTGGAGTACCAATATTGTGCAGGGGAAAACATATACGACCAATAACGCGATAGGCCTTGCACTCTGGCAACGAGTTGAATCACTGTTGAAGCATTATCTTGACGAGACGCCCGAGATAAACACGTTGCCAAGCGTAGCGGATGATCGGCCAGCATATGGAAATCCGGTACTTCGAAAGGTGCGCATTGGGCAGGGGGCTTTTCGGTTATCAGTCATCGACGCTTATCAAAAGCGATGCGCAATAACAGGGGAGAAAACATTACCCGTGCTAGAAGCCGCTCATATTCGTCCGTTTGCCGAAGCAGGTCCGAATCGGGTTACAAACGGTTTATTGCTCCGCTCAGACATGCATAAGCTCTTCGATAATGGCTATATCACGATTACACCTGACTACCGAATTGAGATTAGTCAACGTATTAAGGAAGAATTCAATAACGGCCGAGAATACTACCAGTATCATGGGAAAAGTATGTTGGTTCTGCCTGCTGCCGAAATCAATCAGCCTTCGAAGCTGTTTTTAGATTATCACAACCAGACTATTTTTCGACCCTGACTTCACGAGTTAGCAAAAGTGTTGTTGAACACTGGTTGAATTAAAGCAAGCTTTCTGTCTATAGTCTATCACCGGCATCATTACTGCTCTTCTGTAAAATTACCTCGCTAGTCTACCATCCAATGGTAGCGGACGCTGAGCTATGACTTCTATCTGGGCGAACGCTGGATGTAAAGGATGTAACAGCAAGTTGTATGAGGTATCGATGATGACGGAGGGAACGGCAATAGCCAAAGAAAACGGTTCGAGAAGCCAGTCAGCCAGGATAGTCTGGGTTTCGGCAAGCGTGCCTGTTCGCCAGTAAGGTGGTAATCGGTTGGGGGATAGCCAGAAAATCGCGTTGTTAAGTTCGTCGGGTAAACGAATGGTACTAAGCCAGAGTTGAGGCAGTTCTGCCAACGTCAGTGGAGGTAGATGAACGAGCGTTTCGAGTAGGCACAACTCGGGCGTGCGGCTGGTATACAGAACACCTGTTCCTTTAGGATTCCATCGGCCGCCGTATCGTTGACTGCCAATAACGGACAAAGGGTCGGTATGATATGGCTCTTTATTAATACGAAAGACTTCCATGTCTCTTTACCCAACGATGCCCCATTCGATGCGGCCCAGCACATCATCCACTAACGAAAATCCAGATACCGTATCCAGCACCGCTAATGGCGACTGAGGGATGATTGGGGTAGTTGTTTCAGCCGCCACAGACGTAGATGTACGCTCGTACGTCGGCTTAGGCTCCTGAAAATCTCCCATGTCGCGAACTGACGTAAACTGTTGAAATTCAACAGGAATCTCGTGGTATCCTAGCTCTTGTAAGGGAGTACGTAACCAACGACTCAGTAAGTCAGACCGCCCATCGAATACGGCCAATCCGTGTCGTAGCAGTCGTTCGAGTAACAACAGTCGTTCACTGGCTGACAGTGTCAGTAGCTCATCGACCTGTTTACCATGTAACCCTCGAACCGACATACCTAAAATATGCGCCATTTCTTTGTCAGTCAAACCAACAAGGCTGGCAACCTCATCGACACGACGGCGTAAGACGCCTTCACGAGCCTGTTGAATAAGCTCTGATACAGGGCGCTGATACGTTCTGTTTGCCAATTTGTGTGGTCGTTGAGAGGTATTCATGATTGACTACTAAGAAGTGTGGTGCAAATTTGCACAATTATAACGGTAAATTTGCGTGACTACATAGTTAATCACCAAATGGTTTTCTGACCCAATCCGCCTTCAACCGTTCGGTTAATGATTTTATTTTGAAATAGGTCAATTCTGGGTATGTATTGTACTTGAGGTGAGGCTAGCAAATCGCCGGAATTAGGAGAGAATAAGCACCGATACATTTTTCACTATGCAAACGCTCGTTAACCCCGCCATCAAACCAATCGCCCGCGATTTCAAAGCAGCTTTACCTATACGGTAGCCGATTGCGGTAGGTGGTTCTGTATGGGTCGTATGCCCGTGGAGATTGTGACGAAGAGTGGGATATTGATCTAATGTTGATCCTGAACGACCGAGACGTTAATACAATCGATGAGGTATTTTCGTTGAGCGATCTTACCCTGGATTCTATGCTTCAGCATGGTAAAGCCCTATCGGCCTTGCCCGTTTCCAGCCGGAAGTCCCGGAATTCACTGATGACCTGTTTATCAGGAAGGTCGTCGGGAGAGAATTTCTGTAAGAATGCGTTAATTCAGAAATACCTCAATCATGCGGGACGAGCCATTGACACGGCCAGTATCCTGTTAGTCAATGAACATAACTTAGCCCTGGCCAATCGCTCCTAGTATGCTATCTTTTATTGTATCTGCGCGTTGTTACTAACTGAAAATAGAACAACGAAAAAGCACAAAGGAGCACGGGTGAAATTTCATGAGCTGTTCGTTAAAAACAGGGTTCTTTCCTATGGAAGCGGGCCGTATACTGGAGCGTAGTTTCCTACAAGAAAAGAGGGAGCAGGCAGGAGCTATTTTTTTACGGCAATGATGATCCCCGTTGACCAGTTTAGTTTAGTCAGGCTCAGGGTTTCGTCGGCGTCCAGTGTTTCGATCAGCCGGTCAGCTTTGTTGCTGTGGCCCTCGGGCCAGTTAGGCTGGGGCAGCATATCGTCGATTAAGTAAATACCGCCCGGCTTGAGCAGGGCCAGCGTTTCGGCCAGATGATGGTACTTGCCCGGCCAGGAATCTGCGAAAATCAGATCGACGCTGGCGGGAGCCAGTTGGTTGATAATGTTCTCGCCCTGATCGAGATGGATGGTCAGACGAGGGTCATTGCCCAGATACGTACGGGCCACAGATAGCGGTTTCTCATCGTTATCGACCGTAATGAGTCGGGCGCCGGTGTCCATACCGGCCAGCATCCAGCAGGCCGACATACCAGTGCCGGTACCCAATTCCAGAAAGAGCCCACCTGGTTTAGTCGAAACCAGCGTACGTAGCAGAGAGCCGGTCTGTTTGTCGGATGGCTGGCCAAACTGCTGCGCGAGGGTTTCCTGCCAGATGGCATCAAACTGGGCGGGCTCGCTGAAATTGGTCTGATCGTTCAACATGGGAATACGTGGTTTGAGCGCCAAGCTACGTATTTAGGAGGATGAGTATGAAATTTTAAGACAGGATTTTACTGTCTTTGAAATCCTGTAATCCTGTCTTAATCCCTAAACTGCTGCTGTCAACGCTGTTAGATCCTCTTCGATCATTTCCCGGTTCAGCATAGCCCCGGCCATACTGCCGCTGGCTACTGCAGCTGCTATCTGCCGCATAGGCGAGCTACAATCTCCGGCGGCATAGATGCCCGGCACGCTGGTCTGACCGAATGAGGATACCTGAATCAGCCCCGTATCGGTAAGGGTGCAGCCAAGTTGACTGGCCAGATCGGTATGCTGCCGGTTCGGTACGTGGCTGAAAATGGCGGTGAGTTCGTGGCGTTCGCCCGACTGAAATCGGAGCGCTTGAAGTTGTCCCTGCTCGTGTTCGACAGCGACTACCGGTTCTTCCACGATGGGAACGCCGATCCGGGAGATAAAGCTCCGTTGTTCGGGGGTAAGCTCGGCCGGGCCGTTGGTAAACAGCGTGAGGTTTTTGCTCCAGTGGTAGATAAGCCGGACCAGGTGATTCGCTGTCTCACCCCTGGCCAGAATACCCAGCGGCTGACTGTGTACTTCGTAGCCGTGGCAATAGGGACAATGCAGAATTGATCGACCCCAGCAGTCAGCAAACCCGTCGATGGCTGGCATAAGGTCGTAGACGCCGGTCGCCAGTATCAATTTGCGTGACGTAAACGGCTGACCGCTGGCCGTCTGGATGGCAAAGCCGCTGGCCGTCTGCGACGCATCAGTAACCAGGTCGGTCTGGAACGTAACGGTTGGATAGGCCAGCGCCTGTTCTTTGGCAATGGCGATCAATTGAGCGGGCGTTTCACCATCACGGGTCAGAAAACCGTGCGAATGAGGGGTTTGCCGATTGCAGGGCTTGTCGCCGTCAATAATCAGTACGTTCCGGAGTGAGCGGCCCAGTAACATGGCCGCGCTTAGTCCGGCCGCGCTGCCTCCCACAATAATGACATCGTATTTGCTGGCTGATTGATTCATGAGCCGGTAGAAATTGGTAGCAGAGAGAAAACGTGAAAACTATAAATGCAACTATGTTGCAAAATATAAAGTTCACTCACTTTTCTGCCGGACTGGTCTTTTGTCAAAAGGTATGCGTTAACAAAACAGATATTCTGAGGTTGGTCAAGTAGCTATCTGGCATAAATCAACAGATCCTATGGAAAAAAAAGTAGCTGTCATAACGGGCGCAGGCTCGGGAATTGGCAAAGCCACAGCGTTACTGCTGGCCCAGGAAGGAATAAAAATTGTGGCCGTCAGCCATACCGACGAAGAAATCAACCAGACGGTCGAGGAGATCAAACAGGCAGGCGGGGAAGCCATAGCCGTAACCGCTGATATATCTGTTCCTGAGCAGATGGAGCAGCTGTACGCCAAAACCGAAGCGGAGTTTGGGCGGCTGGACATTGTGTTTGCCAATGCCGGTATCAACGGGGTATGGGCGCCCATCGACGATCTGACCCCCGAGGAGTGGAGCAAAACGGTCAACGTTAATCTGACCGGTACGTTCCTGACCGTCAAATACGCCCTGCCGCTGCTGAAACGGCAGGGGGGGCTATCATCATCACGGCCTCGGTGAATGGGACCCGGATTTTCAGCAATACCGGTGCGTCGGCGTATTCGTCGACTAAAGCGGCTCAGGTGGCCTTTGCGAAGATGGCCGCTCTGGAACTGGCCAAGCACCGCATCCGGGTGAACGTCGTCTGCCCGGGAGCTATTGAAACAGCGATTGACGACAATACGAAAAAGCGGAATCTGGAGCAGGCGAAAGAACCGGTTGAATTTCCGGAGGGAGTAATTCCGCTCACCGACGGCGAACCGGGCACCAGCAAACAGGTTGCCGATCTGGTGTCGTTCCTGGCTTCCGACCGCGCCAGCCACATTACCGGTACGCCCATCTGGATTGATGGCGCCGAGTCACTGCTGATGGGATAGAGAATCTTTAGATGTAAGATTATAGACGAAAAGAAGAAAGACGTTAGACGAACAATGAATGGCCTCCGTTCTTTCGTCTAACGTCTTTCTTCTTTTATCTTCTGTCTAGCGTCTTTTCTCTTTCTTCTAATTGTCTAGCGTCTTACTTCTCTTTCTTCCGTTCGGCTTTTTTCTCTTCGCGTTTTTCCTTCCGCTCAGCTTTCCGTTCGGCCCGCTCCTGTTTTCGTTCTTCTTTTCGCTCGGCTCGCTTAGCCTTGTAGTCATCTTTGATGCTCTTGAGCGCATCTTTTGCCGTGATGGTATTATCAAATTCTCCTTTAAACGCTTCAACGTAGGCATTGCGGAGGACACCAAAAACGGTTGGCCAGGTTGCCGTCTCTATGTCATCGATGGTACCGTTCAGGGGAATGCGGGTTGCTACCTGGTCGTGCCGCTGGTTTTTGAAGATGGCAACGCCGGTCTGGGCCAGTAACTCGGTGAAGAACCGGCCTATAGATCGGTTTTCGTGTTCGTTGATCCGAAACACCTCTACACTCTTGGCCAGTGGTTTCAGGTAGCCATTCAGTTTACCGTCCACCATAGCCATCTCGCTGAAAACGCTCATGGTACCGCCCTCAAAATCCACGTTGGCGTATTCACGGGCCAGGGTATTCAGCTTCACCAGCTGTACTTCCGTAAACTCCATATTGTAGTCGAAGTCCGGGAAGACTTTCAGCAGGTTCATGTTTGCCGAGAAATTCAGCGATCCGCCATAACCTGGAATGTTTCCCGTGGCGACAACGGGCGACGGCAGTTTATTGGTCTTGTCTTCCACATTGCGAATGTTCCGGATTTCGCCCTGGAAATTCTTCAGCGATACGTCGGCGCGGGGCTGCGTAATCAGGCTGGTCAGGTTGACAGTGCCGTTTATTATCGCAAACCGGTTGATGTCGATCGGCAGCAGTTCTTTCAGGTACGCTGTCCAGTCGACTTCGGCCCCTGTCTGGCTGCTGGCTTCATCGTCGCTGAACGCAAAGTTGAGTTCGGGTTCGTAGGTCTCGACCTCACTAACAAGTTTGCCTTTGAACAGCGATTTCCACTCGACAGATAGGTCAGTTTTAGGAATGTATAAAAACGGCTCCTTGATTTTGCCATTGACCTTGCGGATGCGCAGATCATCGATCTGATACGCCCCCCGGATCAGCTGAATATCAACATCCTCGATATGGCCGGTGTACTCGCCCATGTCGGCTAGCTGTTTGTTAAGGTAGCGTAAGACGAAATACGGGAGCAGAAGACGGGCGACGATCAGCAGAATGAGGACTGCAAAAAGAACTTTCGTGGTGCGTTTCAAAACGTTGCGTTAATTGGTGTATGAGATAAACAACACAAAAACGATAATAGAGGTTAACGAAGCAGGTCGGTACCAGCTCCACTACCTGAGCCAGTACCGACCTGTTCTGATTTCGTTGACCTGAAAACTAGCGGCTGCTGGGCGAGAATTTCCGGCCGGCCAGCGTCGTGTATTTAAAGTCCGTCGGGCCGTCGAAACGTGTGTCGTCAAAGGTGCTGCCGTTCGGAAACTTGGTGTATTTGAAATCGGTGAAACCCGTAAAGCGGGCCTGACGGAAATCAACCCCTTCAGAAAACTTGGTGTATTTGAAATCGGCCGACTTGCTAAAATTTGCCCCCTGAAAGGCCGACGCTTCGTCGAACTTGGCGTATTTGAAATCAGCGTAGCCCTTGAAGGCTGAGCCATTGAACGTAGCCGCATCCTGAAACTTAGCGTATTTAAACAGCGCTTCTCGCTGGAAGGTGTTGCCGGAAAACCGTGCTTGTTGCTCAAAAACAGAGTATTTAAAGGCCGCATTATCGGTAAACTGGCAATTCTCCAGCGTAACGGCCTCGGTGAAATTGGCGTTGTAGACCGTGTTGTTTTTGCTGAGCAGACGCTTACCTTCTTCTTCGTCGGTATGATAAGCCAGGACTTTTCCGGTGAAGCTGCAGTTTCTGAACGTAATTGGCACCTCAACCACGCTCAGAAACTCCCGCGACTGGTTGCCCCAGTTACCCTCGCTTATTTCCCGCCGATTGGCTAGGTTCGTCAGGTCGAGGTCGCCAGTGATCGTTACGTTCTGATACGTGACGGCTTCTTTTCGGTTGATTTTCGCGATAATCTCTTTGGCGTCGATACTCTTTTGAGCCAGCGCAGGAGCTATGGCAGCAAAGGCAAACAGGAGGGACGTAACAAACGTTTTCATGGGCTTACAAAAGTCAGTTTCAAACCAAAGATGCGGATTGGGAGCCTAAGGTTGCACGAACGACCTGCTTTTGCCAAAACTGCTGCTAAACAGCTACCTAGCTTTCGTGGGCGGATAGGCGAAGCGTGCGTTGATGCGTAAAAGCCAGTACGCTTCGAATACGGCATAAGCTAATCCGTTGAGTTACTGATTGGGCTAATCCTAAAAACGCCAACGCCGAACCCATTGTAGGTTCGGCGTTGGCGTATAGTTGAGTGAGTAAGATGAATCAGTCGATCCACATCACTTTCTCGTAGGCAATCTCGTAATCCAACTCCTGCAGGGGCGTCAGGCCGGTAAAATGGCCAGTTTCGTCTATCTGCACAGCATTCCAGCAACCCGATGCATCGCGCAGCAGCAGCCGGTAGCCGTAAAGTGGGTGCAGGGTCCGCCCGTCTGTGCGGTGGTCCCAGCCGGTTTGCAGTTCGATGGCGAACGCAATCCGGTCCAGCACTTCGTCCATCTGATTTGCCAGACTGCCAAGGCCGTCCAGCTCTTCGATCCAGAGAACCAGCCCGTCGGTACCCCAGTCGAAGTGGAGCTGATCGGGGGTCAGGGTTATGATTGAAGCGTTCATACGTATCGGTTCGTTTAGTGATCAGGCCATTAGTCGAAGCCCGGTAGCAACGGTTGGCATTGGCGCTGGTTGCATTTCTTCACGCCATTTGCGCAGCCAGAAGCGGTATTTCTTACGCCCATAGTCGACAAAACCCGGAATCGACGTAGCGTCTACCGCAAACAGCCGATAAGGGCTTTGTTTCATGATGCCCACGAACACAAACCGGAACTGCCTTGTATCGGCCCATTCCTTGTTATCCGCGTTACGTAGGCTGTCCAGGTAAAAAGCAGCCTGCCGGTCGTAGTCATACGTGTAGCAGGAATCCAGAAACTGAGCTTGTGTTCGCGCTGAGGTCGTTTTTATGTCGATAATCAGCGCGTTCTTACGTTTAGGGCTGGTGTAGAGCATATCCATCCGGGCTTTACAGGCCAGACCCGTTGCCGGATCAGTTGATAAAACTACCCGCTCGCGTTCCGATAACCGCAGGTAGCGCCGGCAGAACGTGTCCTGCCGGATTGTTTCCATCAGCGTCGCGAGTTGTTTACTCTGAGCCGGTGCCAGCAAATCGGGTCCGGGCAACATATCCGGTAACAATTGCTGAAGAATCGTACCAACACGTTCGGGTTCGAGCAAATGCTGGTGGAATGTACGGCCGAAAACTTTAGCCCGTTCCGTTCGCTGCTGAACCACCGGCAGACTACCACCGTAGCCCAGGTGTTCTTCCTTGAGCCGGGTCAGGTCCGAGTTTGAAATACGTGGTAACGCCCGATACATATCATCGGGAAAATGGGAGGATGAGAGCATATGAAAAAGGTTGGAACAAGGCGAAAGGAGGAAAGGGAGAATGGAGATTGTGGTGATCTCCTTGTTCCGTTATTCCTCTCCTTCTTTCTCCTTAATAGCTATTAAACCTGCCCGGCGGAGAGCAGGACCTGCGCGGCATCCTCTTCGGCCGGATTAGCGAAGGGGTTATAATAGTTCAGGGCCGTTTTGATATTGGCAATATCCGTCAGCGTTTCCTGGCGGAAGATTTTATTGTCCTGCGCAAACTGCTTCAGCTCGGCCGTTTTGGTTTCATCGCCCATCTTGTAGGTGAAGTTGGCGATGTAGTATACTCCCTTTGGCTGAATTTTCGTATTTTCTTTCTTCTCCGCCGTAGCCGTGATCACAACGTCGGCCAGCGTCAGGTCGTCGTAGTAAAGCGGTTCGATGAGCCGGAAAATATTGTCGACCGAGTACCCGTGGAAAAGCAGCGCCGAGACGCAGTTTTTTTCATCGATAAAAAAGATCTCCGCCCAGTTTTTGGTACCCATGTTCAGGATATTGTCCGTGAAAATCCGCCAGGCAATAGGCTGGAACGTGAGGGAATGGCCAAGTTTCTCGGCGCCATTGATGTTGAACACACCTTCCTTGGCGTCGAACCGGTATTGGCGCGGGTGCCCTTCCAGATACTTATACCGCCGGACGGCCCCGTTACTGACCACCTCACCCGTCAACTCCTGAATCTTTTGATGCGGTTTCAAGGCGTTGTCGCTTTGAATTGTCGAAAGTTGGCTTTTGTTTTGTGTGTTCATTAGTATTTGTTGTTTACTGTTCAAGCAGGGGACCCGTTTTGCGGTCCCTTTTGCCTTTTTAAAGGGTCGTGTTTACTGACTTAAAATTACACAGTTTTGTGTAAAAAACAAGCCCATTCCAGAAGTAATTGGGTTGAATTTTACGTAGTAGGGTGTAAAAAAGAAGGCTGGAACAAGGAGAAAGGATTAAATGGAGAAAGTTCGCGTCAGCCTCCTTGTTCCTTTCTCCGTTTAATCCTTTCTCCATTTTTTTCATGATCGAAGACCGGCTTCAGCAACTTATCGACGCGCTTAACATCAGCGTACTTGAATTTGCCCGTCAGCTCGGCGAGCGTCGGGGAGAAAAAGTATATCATATTCTGCATGGGCGGCTAAAGCCGCGGTATGATACGCTCGAGAAAATTCTGGTGGTGTATCCGCAGGTCAATGGCGACTGGCTGCTGCGGGGTGAAGGACTGATGTTCAAAACGCTGAACTCCCCCTCGGCGGCCATTACAACAGAGGAGCGGTTGCAGAATATGGAGTTTCTGCTGTTCCAGCTGACCCAGCGCATGGAACTGCTGCAGCAGACCAACGATCAGTTGCTGGCCGAACTCGCAGCCATGCGCGAAGCAGGTCCACGTTGAATCGAGCTACGGAAAGCCGGGCTATGAAAAGCCGGGCTACGGAAAGCTGAGTTACAGGAAGATGTCCTGATGGCTTTTTTTGGTGAAAAACGCGGAGAAACAAATAAAACAACCCTTGCTTCTCGGAAGTTATATTCCGAAAAACCACTTAACGCTATGGCGACTACATCACCATTTGACCCAGATAAAGTTGACGCTGAGTTCTATTCGAAAGATCCCGAACAACACGGAGACTCCGACTACGGCCGGGTGTCTGAAGGCGTAGGAAATAACACATATGGTAGCTCGACGGCCGGTATGGATATGGATACTAACCAGGAAGCAGACACCAAAGCAACGCGTGAGAGCCACATTGGAGAAGGAAATCCCGAAGAACCACGCGGTGAAAAATACGGTACGACCGAAGCCTGGGACGTTGATGCGGACTCCATTGCCGATCAGGACGTACCAAAAGGTAAAATGATGAGCGACGAGGCCAACGCTAAGCTGGAGCAAATTGCTGATAACCCATCGGATGACGCGCTGTTCCACCGGGCCAATGCCACGTACCTGGAAGAAGGCGATAACCCGAATGAAGGGTATGACCCACACAAAAAGGGTTACGACGCCGGCGATTCAGAAGACGAAAGCAAGTAAATGGCCTTTCTCTGGCAGAAAAGCGACTGGATTATGTATCCAGTCGCTTTTTTTGTAGTAGGTCGGTAACGTTCTTTACTTTTAAATGACGACCTTGCCGGGCGGTGTTTTACCGACGGTAGTCAGAAAATCATCAGACCAGGACGTATTTCCAGCTAGTACCTTGCTTATTGAAACTCGTGCCTACGCCCGGGCGGGCCTGTTTGGCAACCCGTCCGACGGCTTTTACGGCAAAACCATTGCAATCTCCGTTCGTAATTTTGGCGCGTCTGTCACGCTGTACAGATCGCCCGAACTGACCATTGAACCGCAGCAACAGGACACGAATACGTTCCGCAGCATGCACCACCTGCGCGACGCAGTGGCCACACTGGGATATCATGGTGGCGTACCGCTGCTGAAAGCGGCCATCAAGAAATTCGCCGAATACTGCGAAACCGAGCAGATCCGACTGCCTAATCACAATTTTTCGATCCGGTATAGTACGTCGATCCCCCGGCAGGTTGGCTTATCGGGCTCCAGCGCCATTATTGTGGCTACTTTCCGGGCGTTGATGCAGTTTTATAACATCGAGATTCCACTGCCAATATTACCGAATCTGGTGCTGGCCACCGAAGCCGAAGAACTGGGCATTACGGCGGGGCTGCAGGATCGGGTAATCCAGTGCTACGAAGGTTGCGTGTACATGAATTTCGACCGGGAAACGATGGACCGTCAGGGCTACGGGCAGTATGAACCACTTGATGCCCGGCTGCTGCCAAAGCTATATATCGCCTACAATACTGACCTGGGAAAACAGTCAGGGCGGGTGCACAACGACGTTCGGGGGCGCTGGCTCAAGGGCGAACCGTTGGTAATCGACACCATGAACGCTATTGCCGACGTGGCCCGGCAGGGGCGCGAAGCCCTGTTCCAGCAGGACACCGACGCGCTTAATGCACTGGTGAACCGAAACTACGACCTGCGCACCCAGATTTACGCCATCAGCGACCGAAACCAGAGCCTGATCGATACCGCGCGCGCTTGTGGCGCATCGGCTTCCTTTACCGGGTCGGGCGGGTCCATCATCGGCCTCTACCGCGACGACGCCATGCTGAACCGGCTCTACGTCGAACTCAAGAAAATCAACGCCCGCGTTATTAAGCCATACGTAGTTTAAAGAGCGAAAGAGCGAAAGAATGAAAGAGCGAATAGCTGGATCATTTTTCGCTCTTTCACTCATTCATTCTTTCGCTCTTTATGATCAAGAAAGCCGTTATTCCTGCTGCCGGGCTTGGTACCCGGTTTCTGCCTGCTACCAAGGCGCAGCCCAAAGAGATGCTGCCGATCATCGACCGACCCACGATTCAGTATGTCGTGCAGGAAGCCGTTGATTCGGGCATTGAAGATATTCTGATCATTACCGGTAAGGGTAAACGCACCATCGAAGACCATTTCGACCGGAACTTCGAGCTGGAAACCCGGCTGGAAGAAAAAGAAGATCAACTCCTGCTGGACGAGATGCGTCGGCTATCAGACATGGCGAATCTGCACTACGTTCGTCAGCGTGAGCTCAACGGCCTGGGCGATGCCATCCGCTACGCCCGCCACCATGTAGGAAACGAACCCTTCGCCGTGTTGCTAGGTGATACGATCATGGACTCGGTCATTCCCGTAACGCAGCAACTGATCGATACGTATCAGCAATACGGCTGCTCGGTCATTGCCGTCGAGGAAGTACCGCAGGATAAGGTAAACCGCTACGGCATTGTGGGCGGCAAATCGCTGAGCGACCGGATTATGGAGCTTACTACCCTGGTTGAAAAGCCAGCCGTAGCCGAAGCACCGTCCAATCTGGCCATTGCCGGACGGTACATCCTGACGCCTGAAATCTTCTCTATGCTTGAGCAGACGCCCATGGGTAAGAACAACGAGATTCAGCTGACGGACGCCATGCTGTTGCTGCTCAAACGCGAAAACCTTTACGCGCATCGTATCGAAGGCAAGCGACACGACATCGGCAACAAGCTCGACTTCCTGAAAACGACGGTCGAGTTTGCGCTCAAGCGTCCTGAATTCGCCGACAAGTTCCGGACCTTTCTGGAAGAAATACTACGTAACGGATAAAAAGAGAGGGCCATCACTGGCCCTCTCTTTTTTGTTTAGCGTACTCGAACGGTGATACTGGCTTCGTCGTCCTCGCCCTTGTCGAAACCATTGCCGGGCGTCGAATCGGGGTCAGACTCGGCAACGTCGGCGATCTGGCTGCGTAGCGTGTTGTTACTGCTGCCAACGCGTAACGAGAGATTAATCGTTGTCGATTTCCCGGCAGGTAGCTGGTTGATATACCCTTTGATCGTCTGACCACTGACAACCAGTCCGTCGGTGCTGGCTAACTACCAACTATCAGGCAACTGCGTCTGCACCTCGATCGACGAAGCCGATGAACCACCCCGGTTGCTAACCTGGAGCGTAACGGTGATCACATCGCCTACCTTCGGGGAGAGAACGTTCGTGCTCATCGTGAGACTGAGATCGGCGGAGTTAGCGTCGGCAACGGGCTGATTGCCGGCTAGTTTGGGAAGAGCTACCTGCTCTGGGTTGGCCGATGCCAGTAGTGGCCCCGACTGGCTGGCTGTACGGAGGTCGACCGAAGCGGCATCATCTTCGCCATCGCCCGTGCCGGAGTTGGGTTGCGAATCTGAATCGGGCGTCTGGCAGGCGGTGACCTGCGCGGCCGTCGCGAACGTACCCGGCTGCGTCACCCGAGCCCGGAATTGAATTCTGGTCGTGCCGTTTGCAATCACTGTTCCGGCATCGGCCCGCACCGTGCCGTCGCCGAACATAACGCCGGGTGATAGCGCATCCACAAAAGTGAGCCCTGTTGGCAGTCGGCTGGCGACCTGAACCCCCGTAGCATCGTTCTGGCCTTCGTTGGTCAGCATCAGCGAATACGTTACTACATCGCCGACGTTGGGCGTCCGGTTGTTGACCATCATGTTAAGTGCCAGATCGGCACTGCCATTGGCCACCGACACCGTCGACGAACCCGACACCAAACCAGTCCCGCAGCCATTGGAAACCGATGCCAGGCTATAAGTCGTGGTGCTGGCTGGCGTCACGGCCAGCATATACGGATTCTGATACGTGTTCTGCACCGATTGGCCGTTCGACAGCGTAAATGACCACGGCGCTACGCCGGTAAACGCAACGGGTAACTGGGCTGATTTTCCCGCGCTGACGAGGACGTTACCGGCTAGTCGGGCAGTGGTGGGTTCGCCGATAGTAATTTGAACTGGGTCAGATTCGGATGTACAGCCAGAATACGTAAGCATAGCCGAATAGCTTCCACTTTCTGTAGCATAATAGTAAGTCGACGTTGCTCCGGCAATGGTAACTCCATTTCGTTTCCATTGCACACTGCCTGAGATAATGCCGCCAGACAGATATAGTCGTAGACTGTTGTTAGAACAGCCATTCTTGCTAATATAATCAATAGAAACAGTTGGCTTGGCTAACCGATCCACTCGGACATAGATGTCTCTGGATTTGCCTGTACAGGCTCCGTTGGTTACGCGTACTGAATAGAGACCCGATTGTCGGGCATAAAAACTAAAGTCGGTACTAGGGCTTCCGGTAATACCATTAACGGCAACTCCATCTTTAAACCATTGGTATGTAAAGCCACTAGGAGAACTGCTGTTCTCCGTGTAAATGTTTAGACCGTTACAACTTTCGGGAGTTGATTCATAAAAGTAAACTTTTGGTTGAAGGGCATCACTAAACGTAAGCGATAATGGGTCTGATACCGATGAACAGCTGTTCCGGGTTATACGCACTGTGTAACTGCCAGACAGTTTTGCCTGGTAGTTATTGTTTGTTGCTCCCGCAATGTCAACGCCGTCGCGCTGCCATTGAAAATTTCCAATAGCTGGCTCTGCGTATAAAGTGCGGGTTTCGCCCGCACAGGCCGCTTTGTTTTTGTATGAGTAACTGATTGCAATAGGAATTCGATCGCCCTGGCTTAAAACGATAGTATTACTGCGAGCTTGGCAGTTGCCCTGACTTAAGAGAACAGAATAGGCGCCTGGTTTATCAGCCGTATAGTAGTTTTGAGATGCTCCATTCACTGGAACATTGTCGCGGTACCATTGAATGGTATACAGGTTAGCCCGTACTTGTTCGGCATAGACCTGATCAAGGGACATGTAGTGCAGCGAGTTATTACAAAGGACCGAATCTCTATAATTACTAAGTCTGATAGTGGATGCCAGGGATTTACCAAACTGCAAATATTTTGGCCAGGAAACGCTTGAGCAGGCACCATCTGTAAGTTGATACGAATATCCACCAGTCTGATTAGTGGCTAATGTGTATGCAGTAGCCCCCGAAATATTTGCTCCGTTACGTTTCCATTGATAAGTAGCCGTTTCTCCAATATAATCCGAATAAATGGTGGTTAGATGGTCATCGCATTGCGGGGCGTCTATAGCTATCGATCGTACAGTTGAATAAGGCGAGCTTGTATTGTATAGTGTGTAACTACCACTAACAATCGAGCAGCCAGCCTGCTTCAAGGTCACTTTGTACGTGCCCGGCTGTTGCGCAGAGAATGTGGAGTCGGTAGCCCCCGAAATGTCAGCATCATTTAATGACCATTGAAAAACTTCCGCTGATACGTTGTTAAATCCTGGGTTGCGGGGGATTGAATGTAGTGTCGCACGACTACCAGCACATATACTACCAGTTGAACTATAGCTATTGTTAGTTCCCAAACGGTCGGCGACCACAGCACTTGTTAGATCGCTGATCGCCAGCTTAACGCTTTGTTCGCTTTCCAGTTCTGGATCAGTCGCAATAACCTTGATGCGGTAGTCGGTGCTGTATGGCAGTGCGTTATAGCCGCTCGGTAGCGTCGCCGTGACGGGACTAATTGTACCGCTGCCGATACGTTGCTTATAATAGAATGAGCCAGTATTACTAGAAATCCAGACCTCGTATTTGTTGCTACTTCCCATAGCCGGGCCTGACTGCGTGAACGACACGGTGAAAGTGCTACCCGCGCACAATGATGTACTGGAAATGTTCGATATCGCGATGGTTGGTGCCGTATAGGGTATCGCCAGCGCATCGGAAGACCAGATGCCTCTCCCGCTGGTAGCGGCAACCAGAAGCCCATCTGAAACGCGGTAGCGTAACTGATTAACCCGGTACGTACCAAGACCGCTGCTGGTGAAGGCCCAGCCGGGATTAGCAGCGGTGATATCCGTAGTCAACCAGATACCCAGTTCGGTAGCCAGAAACACCTGTTTGCGGTTTTGCGGGTTGAACAGCGCGTGCCGGACCGGCATATCAGGGAGGCCGTAGTTCGACTGATCTTTTCCCGTCCAGGTTGTTCCGCCATCGCTGGTATACCAGACTGATTGAATACCGTAGTTTGACAATGTAACGAGTAGTTCGTTATCCGTAGCACCAACGTCGATCGAGGAAATCGATGTGTACTGCGGGAACGCGTTGTTGTCAATGGCAGTGACCGTTGGCGTCGATTGACTCAGATTGGTTATCTTGTATAGTTTACCAGAGTTTCCTAGAAACAAAGCGCTTCGGTCCTTACTCAGCTTTAGGAAAGTTGACGAGCCAGAGAGGTTTCCCAACGATACGGTAGTATTCGTAGGTGTCGTTGCTACGTTTGTCGACTTACGAAGAATCGTCTGATTGATGGTATAATCATAATCGGCGGTATACAGGGTGTTTGCCTGGCTGTCGTAATCTATTGGTATGATAGAACTGTACGAATTTAGACTGCAGACTGTAGTTCGAGTGTAGTTGTCAATCCGGTAAATCGTACCTGAAGAACTGACTAATTGTAAATTAGGCTCGTCTTCGTCAATGAATGACAGGTCTAAGAAATTCGGATTTGGGGATATAGGACTGGAGGAGATGACCTGCCCGGATGACAAGCCTGCCGATGTAAGTTGAACAATGCCCTGAGGCTGAGCATTAGCCAGTATGAATGAACTACCTGGTGATGTCTTCATCGCTACGCCACCTACTTCACCGGCCCGGTAGCCATTATTCCGGATTGACTGGTTGGGATAGTCTACTGAATTATTACCCCAGTCCGGCGACCAGCGAATACCATCGATACTGCAAAATGCTGCGCTGGTGTTACTGCCCGGTTGAAAATAGAGTCTATGATGGTAAGCATACGTGCTTAAGGCTGTGCTCCAGGATGTTCCCCCGTTGGTTGATCGACACCAGGTATAACCACCGGCATAGACCGTATTGGGATCTGTCGGGTGGACTGCCAGACTTAGTGCATAAGAGCCAATTCCCCATGTAAAATGGCCTGAAGACGAGCTATTTATTGTCGGAACAGCCACGTCGCTCCATGTTGCTCCCCCGTTGGTGCTTTTCTTGAACCAGCGAATGTCCTGTGTATAGTTCGTCGCGTTGTAGGCTCTCGATACAGCATAAAGCACCTGCAACGTGCCGCTGGTCGAGGGGGCCAGCGCCAGTTCAGTACGTTCGCTGCCAGTTCCCCCCGGCGGTGTAATTTCTTGCCAGGCGTTACCCGAGGCATCAGTGGACTTAAACACTCGGGATGGGTTAAAGGCTGCGTAGAGAATGCCGTCCGTGCCAATTTCCAGATCCGTTACCTGATCGTAATAGTAATCTGACGCCTTTCCACCTGCACCGATAAGCTGTCCTGGGGCTAATGCATAGCTCCAGCTATTACCTCCGTCGGTCGACTTGACGACACCATACGGCGTAGCGACGAAAATCTGACCACTGCTATTGACGACAATGCGCTGAATAAATTCCAATGCCCGGTTAACCGAAGGCGTACTCCCACTGGGAGTAGTGCTGCTTAGTCTGCTCCAGGTTGTTCCTCCATTGGTGGTTTTCCAGATACCACCTCCAGATAGGTAGTTGTACCGATCACCAGTACCAGCGTACATAATCTGGGAATTGGATGGGTCAGCTGCCAGGGCGGTTACAGTTCTGTTTTCCCAGGCTTCACTGACTGGTGTCCAGCCAGCGTTATTGTCGGTAATGTCGTTGGTATATCACAATCCGCTCAGCAAGTTTCCGGCCCAGACTTTCTTGTGCGCTGGATCATTCGGGTCGAAGAGGAGGGTATAAGTACGGCCACCGGCGTTGCTGGGGCCGCGTTCCTGCCAGGTAACGTTTGGGATGCTGGCGTTGGTCTCGCTCTGCCGCTCAGTCAGCAGGCGACGAGCCTCTTCCAGTCGCTCATAAGGAACGGTGCCGGTGGCCGGGTCGATCAGGCGCTTCCGTTCGTCTTCGGCGATTCGGCGGAACGTTGTATCCGGCTGAAGCGAATCAGGAAGGGCAGTCTGGGAAAAAGCGGGGAGGGTAAAATAAAGAGACACTAAGCCGACAAACAGTCGGCAGACGGTAGAAATGGGCATAGAAGATAGTTACGGTTGAACGGGTATTTTCGGGCTACAAATTACATGATTGTCTGTACATAGCCAAACCTGTTCAAGCTGTAATTTCCTGCTTTCTACCGTACCCGAATTAGTAACAAAGCTTCGTCGTCCTCGCCCTTGTCATAGCCATTGCCGGGCGTGGAATCAGGGTCATTGGGGGAGGCTGTTGCAATCTGGGTGAGTACCGTTCCGGCAGCACCAATGCGTACGGGAATCGTCAATACGCCGGTGCTTCCCGCAGTTATTGTTCCGATGGTACCCGTCACGGTTTGTCCGTCAATGGTGAGACCCGCCGGGTTGGCGATCTGCCAGCCGTTGGGAAGAAGTGCCTGAACCGTAACGTTGCTGGCTGTGGCACCCCCCCGGTTCCGTACGGTAAGCGTCAACGTAGCAACTTCCTGCAAATTGAGGGTTAATTTATCGCTGGCAATGGACAGACTCAGATCCGCCTGAGCCGGGTCGGGCGTGGGCTGATTTGACTGAGTGGTCGGGAGCGGGGTCTGATTCGGGTTTGGCGACACCGATAGCGTTCCCCCGGCGGTGCTGGTTCGAATATCGATCTGGGCCATATCATCCTGACCGTCACCGGTACCGGAATTTGGCTGCGAATCCGGATCGGACTGGTTGCTGGCGGTCACCTGTGCCGTTAGCATGTAACCACCAACCTGAGTAGCCTTTGCTCGAAAAGCGAACGATAGACTTTTGACGCTGTCTAGCGCACCGGCATTAATAGTAATGATCCGGTTTGTTACGCTGATACCCGGTGAAAGAGCATCGACAAAATCCAGACCCGCCGGTAATCGGCTTTGGAGAACAATTCCCTCGGCTGCCAGTGGACCTTCGTTGCTAAGAACGAGCGTGAACGTTACGGGTTGATTTACGGCTACAATTCGATTACTCACCCGTAAGGCCAGCGACAAATCGGCGCCACTGCCACACACGGGCAGGGCAATAGCAGGGCTAACAATGGCAGGGCTGCTGGCTGTTACCCGGATACGATAACCACTGCTGATCGTCTGCCCCGCCGGAAAGGTGGCTAGAATGGGGCTGGCAGTACCACTGCCGATGGTCGTTTCATTGGCGAAGGAACCCGTCGCGTCCGATAATTTAACTGAATATACATTATCGGTATTCAGGCTGCCACCCGACAGGGAAACGGCTACCTCAAATTGTCTGCTCTGGCAGAACGTCGAGGAGGGAACCGCCTGAATATCGAGCACCGGCGGTACGTTACTAACCGACTCCATCGGGTAATAAACAATGTTACGGCCGGTCAAAAGGGTTGTCTCAATCCAGATACCCTCCCCCGACGTACCGGGCCGTCGAACCGAAAGTCGGTACCGGCCGGCGGGTATGCCTCCCACGCCGAAGGCCAGCGGCTGATAGAAGCGGACATAGTTAAAATCAGCAAATTCAGCGTAGTCGGGTGCTTCCGAACGAGGGGGCGTTACGTACCAGTTGGAGTCGACGGCCTGACCATCGAGCCGCTGCATCCGTACCTCCATCGGGCCATCGGCCTGTACCATGATAAAATAGCCATGGCTGTACGGCTCAAAGCGGTATCCAATCCGGTAAATGCCCGGGTCAGCTGTCCCGCCGGTGAGGGGCGGGGGGATGACAGGTGGTAATGAAGAGGCAGGTACCGACTGGCTGATCAGAAAAGGTTCACTTGGTGTACCGATAATGGCCGGATGCGTGGAGCGGGTGCGGAGCCGGTACTGACCGGCGGGTAGGTCGGCCGGAATTACCAGTGGAATCGGGTTCGCCAGGCTCGGTGACGATTCTGCAACAACAGCATTGTTGTCGGCGTGGATCAACTGAGCGATGTATTGATTGTCGCTTTCGGTCGAGTCATTACGCACTGAAGAAACCAGTACTGCTTCGCCCGGACGACGGGCCAGTGGCACCGAATACCCATCAGTAATGAGAACGGGATCGCCGGTTGGCTGGACTGGAATGGCGTTCGCGAAGAAAGCCTGATTCAGCGCCTGATCCCAGGTATTCGTAAATTTAACCAGACCCTGTCCTAGGAAGTGCAGGTTGTCAGGTCGATTGTCGAGCCCTACAATGCTATCGGTAGCCGGGCCGGGAAACACGGCGGGGACCGTGCTGATCAGTTGATTCTGCGCGGCAATAACGGCGGGGCTGGTATTCCCCCGAATGTAACTCACCCGCGACATAACCCAGGGTAACTGCCCCGAACCCAGCTGCTGCCGGCTTTTCTGAATAACATACTGTAGATTATTGACGTAATTCTGGGTGGACGTACCGTTTTCGGTATCTTTTTCACCCTGGTGCCAGAGTACGGCCCGTGCGCCTGTCCGGGCTACGTAGTGACGAAGGGTTGTACCGAGTTGCCGGTACACCTGGTCGAGGGGATCTGTACTGGCAACCGGCCCGCCAGCAGCAGAAACGTACCAGTTTGTACTACTGGTGCCTCCTAGAGCAGCTCCCAGAAAAAGAATCGGAACGTTCAGACGACGGGCCAGACGGTCGCCCAGCATACCCCAGAGATGAGGAGGCTGACTGGGACCAATATTACTTCCATCGCTGACGTGGCTGAACCGAAGGGGTAACAGCTGGTCGGCGAGGGTGTCCTGCCGGAAATCAACGCAGGATACCCGGTCGTCGCTGGCTGCCGGAACATGTTCGAAACCACCGTACACATTGGACTGACCCGCTATGACAAAGACCTCGCCAACCCCAACCCGATTAACGGACGTTGTTGCCGTGATGGTTGTACCGGAGAGAGCCTGTACATCAAGCCGGTACCAACCCGCGGGTACGGTAGCCTGTCCCCGGAAGGTAGATGAGTTGGCCAGCAGCGGAATGGATGTCCACGAAGTAGGAGCGCTCTGTCCTGCCTGCAACGGAACAAAACGAACGTTAATACTCGACGTACCCGATGGGGCCTGACCGGCAATAGCAACCGAGGCCTCATTCTGCTGATTACGCTGAAACACCATGCGGGCAACCGGACTGGTTACCCGTATCTGTGCATACGACCCTGTCGTAAACCCAGCCAGGATCAATAGCAGAACTAACCGCAGTAGACAGTCTCGCATATAAAGTAAATAGACTATAAAGGGCTAACTACGAGTAACTGTTCAATAAAAACACGGATAAATTTTAGATCTGAAAAATTGTACAAGTTGCTGGCAAAAAGTAAATCAACAGTACACGGATAACAAAGTTACGTATAATCTCCGGTAGCACCTGACCAGAAGTTGGTTCAGATTAGTAACCTGATCATACTAACGCCCGAATTGAGTACCTGAATTGATTCGATAGCACCAATTTCGGGCGAGCCCAGTAACACAAACCCGCCCGCCCGAATCGATCAGCAGGTGCTAATCAATCCGGGCGGGCGGGGCAACAGATAAACATCAAAAATTACTTGTTCGAAACCGTCGTCGTGATGCTCAATTCCTGCATTTGCGCCGGAGAAATAGTCGATGGTGAGTCGATCATAACGTCGCGGCCCGAATTGTTTTTCGGGAAGGCAATAAAATCACGGATCGAGTCGGCCCCGCCGAAAATCGAGCACAGCCGGTCGAAGCCGAATGCAATCCCGCCGTGCGGGGGGGCGCCGTATTCGAAGGCATCCAGCAGGAAGCCGAACTGCGCTTTGGCTTCGTCGTCGGAGAAGCCCAGCAGGCTAAACATGCGGGCCTGTAGCTCGCGGTTGAAGATCCGGATCGAGCCACCACCAACTTCGGTTCCGTTGATGACCAGGTCATAAGCATTAGCACGGGCCGCCCCCGGATCGCTGTCCAGCAGCGGAATGTCTTCGGGCTTGGGCGACGTAAAGGGGTGGTGCATGGCAAACCAACGCTGTTCCTCTTCGCCGTACTCAAACAGGGGGAAGTCAAGCACCCAAAGCGCACTGAATACGTTTGGATCGCGCAGTCCGAGTCGGCTACCCATTTCCAGACGAAGTTCGTTCAGTTGCTTCCGGGCTTTATTGGCGTCGCCCGAGATGATAAGAATCAGATCGCCGGGTTTGGTATTGAGTCGTTCCGACCAGCCCTTCAGGTCTTCTTCTGAGTAGAACTTGTCAACCGATGATTTGAGCGTACCGTCTTCGTTATGGCGAACGTAAATCAGACCTTTTGCGCCAATTTGCGGCCGCTTCACCCAATCCGTCAGTTCGTCAATCTGCTTGCGGGTGTACGATGCACAGCCCGTCGCGTTAATCCCAACAACCAGTTCGGCCGAATCGAATACGCCAAAGCCTTTGCCCTGCACCAGATCGGTCAGTTCAACAAACTCCATTCCGAAACGGGTATCGGGCTTATCGGACCCGTAAAGCCGCATGGCGTCGGCATAAGTCATACGAGGAACTTCGGCCAGGTCATACCCTTTAACGGTTTTGAACAAGTGGCGAATCAGCCCTTCGAACAGTTGGAGAATATCTTCCTGCTCCACGAACGACATCTCACAGTCGATCTGCGTAAACTCCGGTTGCCGGTCGGCGCGCAGGTCTTCATCGCGGAAGCATTTCACAATTTGGTAGTACCGGTCAAAGCCCGATACCATCAGCAGCTGCTTGAACGTCTGGGGCGACTGGGGCAGGGCGTAAAATTCGCCCGGATTCATCCGGCTGGGCACCACGAAATCACGGGCGCCTTCAGGCGTTGATTTAATCAGAACCGGCGTTTCAACTTCGATGAAGTTCTGGCCGTCCATGAATAGCCGGGTCTGCTGTGCCATCCGGTGCCGCAGTTCGAGATTCCGGCGGACGGGATTCCGGCGCAGGTCGAGATAGCGGTATTTCAGCCGCAAATCATCACCCCCGTCGGTTTCGTCGTCGATGAGGAAAGGAGGAAGCTTGGCTGGGTTCAGAATTTTCAGTGCGGTTACTTTCAGCTCGATGTCGCCCGTTGGCAGATTCGGATTTTTCGACTTCCGTTCGATCACCATTCCCGTCGCTTTCAGGACGAACTCGCGGCCCAGCGACCGGGCGATGGTAAAGAGTTCGGGGGCTGTCTGTCCGTCTTCCAACAGCAATTGCGTAATACCGTAGCGATCCCGGAGATCAATCCAGAGCACACCACCCTTGTCACGAATGGTCTGGACCCAGCCGGTCAGCGTAGCGGTTGTATTGGCATCAGCCAGGCGGAGTTCCCCGCAGGTATGTGTACGAAGCATGATTTTTTTAATGAGTGAATTAGCGAATGAGCGAATGAGTGAATAAAACAGTCATATAATGGCTGCTTGTTCACTCATTCACTATAACGATAGACCGTTCATTCGCTCATTGAAATCCTGCCGCAAAGGTAGGGAGTTTGCCCGAATGGATGTAACGGTTGTAGATGATCAATTCACCGCGCCAGCGACCCACTCAATCACTCATTCACTCAATCACTCATTCACTCATTTCCGATAGTCCAGCGCGGGTTTCCGGTTGCCGAGCAGGGCTTCGTATTTGAAGTCGGCACCG
Source organism: Spirosoma sp. KUDC1026 (assembly GCF_013375035.1). Classification (NCBI taxonomy): domain Bacteria; kingdom Pseudomonadati; phylum Bacteroidota; class Cytophagia; order Cytophagales; family Cytophagaceae; genus Spirosoma; species Spirosoma sp. KUDC1026. Next base: position 1,427,991 of record NZ_CP056032.1, read on the forward strand.
CGCTTGGCGCTCCATTCCGTGCGGGCTTGCTGGATGAGGGTCGGCGTTTTATACAGGTCAAGAGCGGTCATGGCCAGCGTTTTGGCGGCAACGATCATACCTTTCTGGCCGATGCTCATGCCGCTGGTGGCCGTCGACTGCCAGCTGTGGGCGGCACAACCCGGTACCCAGGTCGCCGTCGATAAACCAACGGTCGGTACTACCCAACTCACATCACCCACGTCGGTCGATGCACTGCTGGTTGTGGTTTCCGACGCTTCGCGGAAATCTTTTACCTTGGCGGCATCTTCGATAGCCGGACGATCATCGCCGAACGTTTCGCTGATCTTTTTGGCAAAAGCGGTTTCTTCGGGTGTGTAGTTGACACCACCTACGGCTTGCAGATTCTTGTGCATGACATCGGCCAGCGTGGTGTTGGGGAGCAGGTTATACACACCACCCAGCACTTCCCATTCTACTTTGGTGCCGGTACCCTTAGCGGCTCCTTCAGCTGCGTTTTCGATTCGTTTCCAGACGCTTTGCAGAATATCTCGGTCTTTGTGACGAGCGTAGTAGTACACTTCGGCAAAGGCGGGAACAACGTTTGGTGCTTCGCCCCCTTTTGTGATGACGTAATGAATGCGGGTGTCCGACGGAATGTGCTCGCGCATCATGTTGACCATGTAGTTCATGGCTTCCACGCCATCCAGCGCCGATCGTCCTTTTTCTGGGGAGGCAGCCGCGTGAGCCGCAATTCCCCGGAAACGAAACTTCGCGTTCTTGTTGGCCAGTGACGTACTGGCGTCGGCGGCATTCTGATTACCGGGGTGCCAGTGAAGTACCACATCCACATCGTTAAACAGGCCTTCCCGAACCATGTATACCTTCCCGGAGCCACCTTCTTCAGCTGGGCAACCGTAAATTTTGATCGTGCCACCGTGCCCCGATTTTTTCAGCCAGTCCTTCACCTCAACCGCAGCGGCTACCGATGCCGTGCCGAACAGATTGTGCCCGCAGCCGTGACCACCTTTCTGCCCCTGGATGGGTGTAAAGTCAGGCTTGGCTTCCGTAGCCAGACCGGGTAGGGCATCGTACTCACCCAAGATGCCAATAACGGGTTTACCTGACCCGTACGTAGCAACAAACGCGGTGGGTATGCCCGCAACGCCAGCCTGTACGTCGAATCCTTCTTTTTTGAGTTGTTCCTGCAACAATAGAGAGCTTTTTTCTTCCTGGTAGCCAAGTTCGGCGAAGTTCCAGATCTGCTTCGACAGGTCGGCGTACTCCGGGAAACGCTTGTCCAGATCGGCGATAACGGCTTGTTTGTCTTTGTCAGCAGCGGTTGCTGACGACGATGGTTTGGTCTTCTTTGACTGGGCGAAGCTGCCTTCTGGCAACAACAGAGTTGGTAGCAGCAGCGCTGCAGAGAGGAAAAAGTTACGCATAAAATTGACGGTTGGTTGTATTCAGTTGGGTAATACAGCATCATGTCGCTGTATCAGGAATAAGCAAGATATTCGTTTTGGGCGAATTCTCTCGATTCGATAAAAGATATTCAGTGTATTTCTCTCATTACCAGTATTGTGGTGGCTAAGGTATGTTTCCGATGGTCGCTGTTACGTGTACCAAAAATGACGAGTCAATAGAGGTTTTGATCTGATCCAGTGCCTAAGATTTAATGGCTCGTCGCCCGGTATAGGATTAACCTGGCATTAAAAGCAGATTAAACAATAGGGGTTGGGAGCGGTTAATAAAGGTGTAGATACCAAAGAAACAGTTACTTATGAACTATTCCGTTGATGACATTAAGATCGATCTTCAAACTGTTGGCTTTGACGAAACGCCCGAATTACTTGCCGACGTAGAGCGTGAATTACGGCGGGTGATGCGCTTCCGGCAGGACATCGTAGCGGCCGATTTTTACCTGAGTGAAGACGGCGCCAATCCCACGAACAACAAAGTTGCCCGCTGGCGACTGGGTGTGCCGGGCAACGATCTGTTTGCTGAAGCCCGGTCGGCTTCCTGGTCGGGGAGCCTCCGGGATGCTGGCGAGAAACTACGTCGCCAGTTCGTCGATTAACGGCTGTCGGCAATCCAATGAATTTGTGTGTATCAATACTCAACTCCCAACGCTATGAACCTCTTCACCATCGAACAATTCAACGAGCTAGCCCAACAGTCGGGTAAGCTTTGCGTATCAATCTATTCACCAACGGAACGTCAGTCGACGGATGCGTACCGAGCCAGCAAACTTCACTTCAAAAACGCGCTGACTGAGGTACGTAACAAACTAGTGAAGCAACGCGGTATGTCGCAGGCCGATGCCGAAGAGTTATTGGCTGATGGCTTTCGCCTGCTCGAGGATCAGTCCTTTTGGCAGCATGCGTCCGATATGCTGGCCTGCTTTATCGTCGATGGCGAAATAACAACACTGAGCCTTCCGTTAGCGATCGAGACGCCACAGACGCACATCGGTGAGCGACTCTATCTACTGCCGCTCATTCCGGAACTGAACGACGATGGCCATTTCTATGTACTGGCGCTTAACCTGAAAGAGGTCGCTCTTTTTGAGGTGACCCGCTCGACCATCCAGGCCATTGATCTTCCCGACGGGATTGATGCATCCTATACGGAAGACATTGAGGAATACGAAAATCAGAAACAGCTTCAGCACCAGAGCGGATTCGGACAGGCGGGCGCTATTTTCCACGGGCAGGGCAGTGGCTCCGACGAGGAACGTAAAGAACGCATTCTTCAATTCTTTCACCGGCTTAGCAGCGATCTTGATCCACTGTTGCACCAGAACCCGCTTCCGCTGGTACTGGCGGGAGTCGAGTACCTGATTCCAATTTACAAGCAGGCCAGTAACTATCCGTATACCATTGACGAACACCTGAGCGGTAGTTACTCGGCCGGCGATATGCTTAGCCTGTCAGCCGAAGCCTGGGAGTTGATGGAACCTCACTTCCGTCAGCAACGGCAGGAACGTAAAGATGAATATAGTCTATTTATGTCGCGGGGGCAGGGCGATAGCGATCCGGAGAGTGTTATTATGACGGCACTCAGTGGCGGTGTCGATACGTTGTTCGTGCAACCCGGCACGGACATCTGGGGAACGTACGACGCCGAAAACTTTACGCTGACAATCGACGGGGAGGCAACGCCCGATAATTACTCCCTAACCGACGAGGCTGCCAAGAAAACCAAAGAATACGGCGGTACGGTGTACCTGGTCGATGAAGAAGCCATGCCGGCTTCTGGCGCGTTGATAGCTGGTATTTTCCGCTACCCCGTTACTGAAACCGTCGGCGAGGAAGCGGTGACCAACGAATAAGCAATAAACGATACAAGTGACAGGCCTGGTTTTGACACAGTTCAGCATTCGCATTGCTAGATAGTGTCAAAACCAGGCCTGTTACGTTTGTCGATCGTTGTGATAGACGTGCCTGTAAAATAGTTGGTTTACAGAGAATTAACGAGAATGGACCGTAGCTGGTACGCCCGACGGAAGTTTCTGGGGCGACGTAGTTGGCCCTTCAATGGTAATTTGGCCGTCTTTCACCCGCATCCGGTCGATAAAAACCACCCGCTCATCACCGGTTTTAGCAGTCCGCCCGTGGTAGACGCAGAACATTTCCTTGCCGTCGGGTGAGTACGTAATGCTGTTGTGACCCGTCCCCGTTACTGAACCGCCTTTGTCGCTGTTCTTTTCCAGAATCGGGTTGTTGGCCGCTTTTCGGAACGGTCCCAGCGGGGAGGTGGCCGTAGCATAGCCAATGGCATAATACTGCCCCCCGAAATGATTGGCCGAGTACATGATGTAGTACAGGTTGTCTTTCTTGAACGTCGTCGACCCCTCCGTCCAGCGCCGGTTTACTTCATGGGCCGTCACCGACCGACTTTCCCAGTCCGCCTGTTTGTCGCTCAGTTTGACGGGCGGACGCAGCAGCAGTACCGGCTTGCCGATCACACCCGAAAAGTCAGGTTTCAACTCAACGCCGTACACCCAGCTTTCTTCGATCTCCTTGTACCAGCCTTTCTGCCGGGCCATGTCCGCAATTTCACTGTCGACGGGGTGTTTGTAGCAGCAGCGGGAATAGTACAGGTACGCTTTACCGTTGCTATCCATGAATACGTTAGCGTCGATGACGGGGTAACCGGGATCAAAGAGGGGTTTGTCGGTCAGGTCGACGAACGGGCCGGTGGGCTTGTCGGCGACGGCGACTCCGATGCGGAAATTTTCGACTTCGTTAGTGGGATTATGACGCCATTGGGCGCTGTAAAAGAGATAGTATTTTCCCTTTACCTCGTACACTTCAGGAGCCCAGTAGGCCCCGTCCCACTTGGCGTTCGGGTCGCTCCAGCCGTTTTTATTATCATGAAAATAGACCTGTCCTTCCGGCTTCCAGTGAACCATGTCTTTGGACGAATAAGCGGCAAACCCCTGTTTGGCCCCGCCCCCCGTGCCATACATGTAGTAAGTGCCCTGCGTGTGGAGGACGTATGGATCGCCGAATTCAACGGGTAACGGATTGGTGTAGGTGTTTTTTTGTGCGGCAACAGCCGTCGGGGACGTCTGCGCCACGGCCGGCGACAGTGTCACCAGCGTCAGGAGAAGTCCCAGAATCCATGCTTTAGTCATACGTTTGAGCGAGTTTAGCCCTGCAAAGGTAGGCATACATCGACTACGCAGATGAGTAGCTAATTTTCCGGGCGTGACAGGCGCAGCAGGAGGGTGGCTTTCGATGTCAGCGCACCGGGGGCATTGAGGTCGTCGGGGAGCAGACCGAGCATCGCCAGCAGACGGGTTAGCCGGTCGAGCTGATGCCGCTGTTCCGTTGTGTGTATCTGCAGCGTAATTAACTCATGATCGCGCCGATGGGCGTCAATCTGAAGTTGCTGGATATGCAACCTGAGTACATCCAGTTCGTGCTTGTCTTTTTCAGTCATCAGGTAGGTGGTGGGGTGTGAATCAGCAAGATAGAAATTTTGTGTTCAGAAGGTTGTCTTATCACTTCTCCCGCACCGTAAATTATGGCGCGGTCAGCTTTACTCTTGCGACTGTCACGCTTTTTATATACCGAAACCTGTACCGATGATCGAAAAAACGCTGCCTTATTTTATTCATGCGTTCACGAACCTCAACACCGGTGGTGGGCGAATAAAAGAAGCGGCTCCTCACAAGCCGATTGTGTTACTGGCTGTAATTCAGGCGTTTGAGGGTGGATTGCTAACGGATAACCGGGTTGTTATTTCGCCTGAACTTATCAGTATTTTCAAAGCAAACTGGAATGCGCTCGTGACAACGGGGCACACGCTGGGATTTGCCATGCCGTTCTTTCGGTTGAAAAACGAAGCTGGCGCGTGGTGGCAGTTGGTCGCTAAATCTGGTTGCGAACTATGGGTACAAACAGGTGATCTGTCGAATTTTTCCAGCCTGAGTAATGCTGTAGCCTACGCAGAACTGGACGCCCATCTGACGGAGTTACTGCTTGATGCGACGTCCCGCACGGTGCTTCGGCAGGCATTGCTGGACAGTTACTTTTCGGGACGGAGCAACACCGCGAGCCCAGACGCCAACGGGGAAATTGATCAGATTCGCCGTGAGTTGCAGGAAATAGTACCTGCCGGAAGCGGCACTGGATCGAAGGGTGCGAAGAAGCGTCCCAATGGCGAAACATACGAGATTGAACTCTATACCCGTGATGCCGTCTTTCGCCAGGAGGTCGTGCGACTTTATAACGACACGTGTTGTGTTACCGGCCTGCGCGTGGCGGCTCCATACTCGTTTTCGATGGTCGATGCCTGCCACATTGTTCCGTTCTACAAAACGTTCAACAACCACCCGACTAACGGTATCGCACTTTGCCCGAATCTACACCGCGCGTTCGATAAAGGGGCTCTTTCGGTCGACGATAACTATCGAGTGATGGTATCGCCGACGTTCGCAGAAAACGAACAGAGTGATTACAGTCTGAACGCGTTGATTGGCAAACCCATCAGCCTACCTTCCGATGAGCGATACCTACCCGATCTGACCGCGTTTGCGTGGCACCGAAAGTTTATATTTAAGGGGTGAAGCTGATCGAAAAACGATTTGGCGTTGATTACGAAACAATGCCCGTGTATATCAGTGCCCTCGACCGGGTGTCGACCGAGTATATCTAATAGCACAAAGCAAGTAGAAAATCGCTATCTTGCTGATAGTCAACCCAGAGAGTTATGCATACTGCCTCGGATTTAAAACATCTGATTACCGAAGGCATCAAAGGCTTACCAGCATAATACTTGATTGAGGTAGTTGATTTCGTCGTATTCATTCGGCGTCGGCTCATGGAACAGGAACCCTATGATGTAGAGAGCATCCGTCAATAACTGAGTCTGTTGGATGTCCGTGAGTGGTAACACATCAAAGGTGAGTTCGCCAATTTTAGGTAAGCAACTCAGATGCCGTGTATTTCGTTATCTTGCTGACGGTAAAATCAGAACGAATATGGAAGCGACGTTTGTGGCAAAGCCAAGCGAACTAAAAGAGCAACTTCTACAGAAGATTGAGCAGTTCTTTGAGGGAGATGATCGTCCAGTAACCGTCACTCTAAAGCGAGATGACGTCCCCCGTTATGATCCTCAGGAGCTATTAAAACGTATGCAGGAGACTCGTCAGAAATACCCCCCTAAGAAAATTGACGCCGACATTGATATTAATAAGTTGATTGATGAAATGTATTGGGAAGGAAACCACTAAATGATCTATTTCGATACAGATGTGTTGGTGAACTACTGCGTTGAGCAAGAAGCTGCCAAGCACCAACAAGCCATTCAGCTTATCGAACAGGCCATCACTGATGGCCTGTTTTTTATTTCTACCTTGTCGCTCAATGAGCTAGCTTTTGCGCTGACTAAAGTTAGAGTGAAAGTAAGTCGCGATGAAATCACAGTACACTTGAATGACTTTTACCTCTTAAATCCGGTACCTGTTACACTGGAACAAGTGCAACGGGCGGCAGAAATTGCTTATAAAATTGGCTTTAGTCATATGAGTGACTGCGTACACACAGCTGTGGCGGAAGAATACTGTACCGAGCTATACACGTATAACCGTTCAGACTTTCAGCTTATCCAGCACCACACGAAGCTGAAGATTACAATCCTTTGAATAACAGTCATGTACACAAAATGCATACGAGCGGTTTATCATGTACAAAAAACCGATTTTTTTGTACATGATGATTATCATACCAACGCCCGCAGCTCTTCCACCACACCTTTCACCGCATTGATTGTAGCTATTACGTCGGCTTCCGTACTGAATCGCCCTAAGCTAAATCGCAGACAGGAAAAGGCTTCCGTTTCGCTCAGACCCATTGCCAGCAATACGTGGGACGGGTCGATGCTGGCGGCTGTACAGGCGGAACCGTTCGAGACGGCAATGCCCTCCAAACCCATAATCAGGGCGTCAGAGTCGCAGTTTTCAAAACAGATATTGGTTGTGTTGTAAAGCCGCTGCTCCCGATCTCCGTTTACGGACGTACCCGGAATTTGTAGCAGTTCGCTTTCCAATTGGTCTCGAAGAGACGTAAGTCTCTGTATTTCCTGCCTGTCAGCGATTGGAGCCAGCTCGGCCGCTTTGCCCATGCCAACGATGCCCGGAACGTTCAAGGTGCCGCTACGTAAACCCCGTTCGTGACCGCCACCGTGTAAAACGGCTTCCAGCTTTACTTTTCGGATTGATGAACCGGCTAGATTATGCTGCCGGACATAGAGGCCACCAACGCCTTTAGGGCCGTAGAATTTATGCGCCGAAAACGTTAGCAGATCGATTCCGTCTTTGTCTACGTCGATGGGCAATTTACCGACGGCCTGCGTAGCGTCGGTCATGAAGAGGGCACCGGTATCGTGGGCGAGCTGGGCAATCTCGCGGATGGGCTGGATGACGCCCGTTTCGTTGTTGGCCCACATAACCGATACCAGCAGCGTATCAGGTCGAATGGCCTCTTTGACCAGGGCCAAATCCAGTAGCCCCGCGCCGGCGTTCCGGGTTGGTTGAACGGGCAGGTACGTTACTTCATAACCGCGTTTCTCCAGATAAACACACACGTCGAGCACGGCTTTGTGCTCGGTCTGCACCGTAACAATGTGCTTCTTGGTTTGCCCATACACCTCGGCAACGCCTTTGAGTGCCAGATTGATCGCTTCGGTAGCCCCCGACGTAAAGACCAGCTCGTGCGGATCGCAATGGATTAGGTCCGCCATCTGTTGCCGGGCCGTCTTAACGGCGTTGCTTGCCGATACGCCGAATGGATGTGTACTGGCAGCATTGGCAAAGTTGTCGGTCAGGAACGGCATCATCGTGTCCAGTACACGCGGGTCGATGCGGGTCGTGGCGTTGTTGTCCAGATAGATCATACGTGAAGATAGGTAGAAAATGCCCCACCTTGCCTGTTATCAGTTGAACCATCAAGGCAACTCAGCTATGAAAGCGATTACGTTCACCATCGACCTCAAATCATTTTTTCTGGGTGTACTCACGGTATCAGCCGTTCTGCTGATGGCTAATAAACCAAATACTGAATTGGCGCAACAAAATCAATCGGGCTGGCCAAACCAACGCTATCAGGCAATTACCGGCAAAGACACACGTACAATCATCATAGATACGCAGACCGGGCGCTTTCTGATCGAGCGCCCGGCCCTGGGTTTACCGGCCTGGGCACCAATGGATTTTGAAGAACTATACAGAAGAAGATAAGCTATTGACGATCCGCGTTTCGCTCACTCCCGTCTGCGTAGTTTCTGAATGATTTCGTCCGTTGTTGCTAGCTCACCAATGCGGGGGAAAATGTATTTAAGACTCACGTCATGCGCTTCGGCTATGGTGTCGGTCATGGCATCAATCGCAAAGGTTATGTTGTAGCCGTACTCGTTCGCAGATCGGGCCGTACCGTCGATGCCGATGCTGGTTGAGATACCAGCTAGCACAATACCCGTTACGTTTCGTTGCTGCAACGCTTCGTGGAGGGGCGTATTGAAGAACGCGTTCCAGGTTTCTTTCGTAATCATAATGTCGCCGGATTCCGGTTGGATGGCTTCGACGATGTCGAAAAATCCGGCCTGGTTCATCGTTTTCAGCGCTCGTTGCTGTCCGTCTTTGTCCTTGGGGAACTGGTTTTTTTCCGAACGGACCACCGAGGCCGGGCTACCAATGGGCTCAACATAGACGATCACAATGGGTAACTGTGCTTGCCGGAAAGCGGCTACCAGTCGGGCCGCATTGTCCAGCACCGTCTCTACAGGATGGGCTTTTTCTCCCGCGACAATTCCTTTTTGTAGATCAATCAATACCAGGGCAGTATGGGCATCAAGTGCTGTAAGCATAGATCAGAGTGTTATTGACTAGGTCGGTTCGTTATATTCATCGGTGCAGTTTCATCGAGCAATCAACTGACTCCAACCTGCTTGTGTTCTAGAATATTCACGGAGCGAGAACGCTATATGGACATAAACTCAATGACCTAAGCGGTAAAATGAACGGTAGCGCGGCTTTGCCTCTTACCTACCTTTTTCTACGTATGAATCACCTCGCTGCTGCCGACTACGCAGTCTTCCTTGTTTATTTCATCATTGTTGTTGGCTACGGCTATTGGATCTACCGAAGCAAGCGGTCGGGGGCAACCAACACCAACGATTTCTTTCTGGCTGAGGGCTCGCTGACCTGGTGGGCCATTGGGGCCTCACTTATCGCATCCAACATATCGGCCGAACATTTTATCGGTATGGCTGGATCGGGCTTTGCGATGGGGCTTGGTATTTCGTCCTACGAGTGGATTGCAGCCGCTACGCTGGTCATTGTGGCCGCGTTCTTCATTCCGATCTACCTGAAGAATCGTATCTCAACCATGCCCCAGTTCCTGGCGCAGCGGTACAGCGATACGGTCAGTACCATTCTGGCGGTATTCTGGCTGGTGGTGTACGTGCTGGTCAACCTAAGCTCGATTCTGTATCTGGGGGCCATTGCCATTGAGTCGCTGGCAGGGATTTCGTTTACGACCTGCACGATTGGGCTGGCTATCTTTTCCGTTTTTATTACGTTGGGCGGGATGAAAGTGATTGGCTATACCGATGTGATTCAGGTGATTGTCCTGATCTTCGGGGGGCTCGTCGTTACGTATCTGGCCCTGCAGCTCGTGGCCGATAAATCGGGTGTGGATGGCGTGTGGAATGGCTTGGTTACGTTACGCGATCGGGCCGATGACCATTTCCACCTGTTTTTCGCCGAAGGACACCCGCATTATTACGAACTGCCGGGTATGTCGCTGGTGCTGGGTGGGATGTGGATCAACAACCTGTACTACTGGGGTTGCAATCAGTACATCGTTCAGCGGGCGCTGGGGGCTGACTTGAAGACGGCCCGTAGCGGCATTCTCTTTGCCGCCTTCCTGAAGCTGATGATCCCGCTGATCGTCGTTATTCCGGGGGTTGCTGCCTACGTACTGTATCAGGAAGGTACGTTTCATGATGCCATGACCAATGCCGAGGGCGTCGTAAAACCCGATCAGGCGTATCCGGTGCTGATGAACCTGTTGCCAACGGGTATGAAAGGGCTGGCGTTCGCGGCCCTGACGGCGGCCGTGGTGGCGTCGCTGGCGGGCAAATGCAACAGTATCTCGACAATTTTTACGCTTGATATTTACAAGAAGTTTTTCGACAAAGAGGCTTCGGATCAAAAGCTGGTGAACGTGGGACGGTGGGCCGTCGTAGGGTCGTTTGTCATCGCAATTGCCATTGCGCCCATGCTGCGATCGCTCGATCAGGTCTATCAGTACATTCAGGAATACACCAACTTCCTGACGCCGGGCGTCTTTGCCATTTTCGCGCTGGGTTTCTTCTGGAAACGGACCACCAACCGGGCGGCCCTGACGGTTGCTATTCTGACAATTCCGCTATCTGTGCTGCTGAAGTTCTGGCCGCAGGTAATGGACCTCTTTGGGCAGCAGGTTGACGAAATTCCGTTTCTGCACCGCACAACCTGGGTATTCTGCATCGACGTATTGATCATGGTCGTTGTATCATTGACCGATCCGGCCAGCGTGCATAACCCAAAGGCCGTAACCATCGACAGACGGATGTTTCACGTAACGCCGTCTTTTGTCGTTGGTTCGGTAGCCATTGCCGGTATCCTGTTCTGCTTGTATTACGTATTTTGGTAACGGGTTCGTAGCGCTTTGATTAACAGCAGATAGCCCATAAAATGGAAATTGAGTTAATTTAAAGCCAGTAAGCGCGAAATGAACTTATTGGATAATAAAATGCACTTATATTAGTGTTTTATTGCTCTCAGTCGAACAATACTATGCAGACACAAACAGCATTTACCCCACAAGAAATCAATCCACTCGCCAGCATTGAACAGTGGGAAGATGATGTCTTGTTACGTTATCCGGAAGAAGAGGCTTCGGTTCAGCCCGAGCACAAAACCAAACAGGAATACCGCAACTACGACAGCCCGGAACGCGATACAGTACGGGAGTTTTATCGCCTGAATCACCGGTACCAGACCTTTGATTTCGTTCGGGAAAAAGAAGCGGAGTTCCTGAAATTCGACAAAAAGGAAATGCCGGTCTGGAGCGCTATGGAGTTCCTGAACACGCTGGTCGACGATTCCGATCCGGACACCGACCTCGACCAGCTCCAGCACTTATTGCAGACGGCCGAAGCCATTCGCGCCGATGGGCATCCGGATTGGTTTGTACTGACGGGTTTCCTGCACGACATGGGAAAGGTGCTTTGCCTATTTGGCGAACCCCAGTGGGCCGTGGTAGGCGATACGTTCCCGGTGGGCTGCAAACATTCGGATAAAATCGTTTATCCTGAATTCTTCGCGGCTAACCCTGATACGTACGACGAGCGGTACAACACGAAGTACGGCGTTTATGAGCCGAACTGCGGTATGAAAAACGTGCATATGTCGTGGGGCCACGACGAATACCTGTACCAGATCACGAAAAACTACCTGCCTGAGCCAGCGTTGTACATGATCCGGTACCACTCGTTCTATTCGCAGCACCGCGAGCACGCCTACGATCACCTGCTGGACGATCACGATCGGGCAATGTTCCCCTGGGTGAACAAATTCAACCCCTATGATCTGTACTCAAAGAGTCCAAAGCCGCCCGTCGTGAGCGAGCTGAAACCGTATTACGAAGATCTGATTGCGAAGTACTTGCCAGCAACGATTCGGTTGTAGGTACGCCATATACTTGAAGAAAAGCCAGTCCGGGAAAACTCGGACTGGCTTTTCTTTTTCGGCCTTTTTTCCGTTCTCCAGTGACCCGCTTCGTGATGGCTAAACCGGTGAGTAAGTAAACCCGGCTGCTTAGTCTACCGACAAACAATTCTGTTTGCTAGCTAGTAAAGCTGAAGGATGTACGTACATCAGACAAGCCCAATCATCAGAACGTAAACAGGAAATCATGGAGCAAATTAAAACGAAGGGATACGGGGCCAAGGCCAGCCTGATCGACCGGTTTAGTAAACTGGCGCCAATGGAATTTGAACGTAACGCGCCCAAAGAAGACGAGGTACTTATTGATATTTTATACTGTGGCGTATGCCATTCGGATCTGCACCAGGTTCGTAATGACTGGGCTAATACCATCTACCCCTGCGTGCCCGGCCACGAGATTGTCGGGAAAGTTGTGCAGGCGGGTAGCGCCGTTACCAAATTTGCGGTTGGCGATACGGTCGGCGTTGGTTGCATGGTCGATTCCTGCGGTAATTGCCACTCTTGTCAGGAAGGGGAGGAGCAGTACTGCGAAGGACCCGTCAGTTGGACGGCCACGTATAATGGCTACATGAAACCCGATGGCAGTGGCTATAATACGTTCGGAGGCTACTCCACCAACATTGTTGTGAAGGAGTCGTTCGTACTGAAGATTCCGGATACGCTGGATATTAAGGCCGCTGCGCCTATTCTCTGCGCGGGTATCACTACCTATTCGCCCCTGCGGCACTGGGACGTAAAACCCGGTGATAAAGTTGGGATTGCGGGCTTAGGCGGCCTGGGGCATATGGCCGTCATGCTGGCTAAAGCCATGGGCGCCGAAGTGACCGTCCTGACAACCAGTAAAGACAAGCAGGCTGCTGCCGAGGCACTGGGGGCGCATCAGGTTATTATCTCGAGTGATAAAGACGCCATGAAAGAGAACGAGCTTACGCTCGACATAATTCTGGTGACGATCCCGGACCCATTTGATGTCAGCCCGTACGTAACGTTGCTGAAACGGGATGGTAAACTGGTAACAGTAGGACTGCTGGGAGAATACAAAAGTCCGCTTAATAATATGGAAATCGCCATGCACCGCCGGACGGTAGCCGGCTCGCTGATTGGCGGTATTCGTGAAACGCAGGAGGTGCTGGACTTCTGCGCTGAGCACAACATCCTGCCCGACATCGAAATGATTGACATTAAGGATATCAATACGGCCTACGACCGATTGATGGACGAGGACGTACGATTCCGCTTTATCATCGACATGCAGTCGCTGAAAAACGAGAATTAAGAATCTGACCCCCCCCGGCCCCCTCCTAAAAAAATAGGAGGGGGCCGGGGGGGGGATTAGTACATCATCAATGGGTAGTTTGCCAAGATAGACTTGGTTACAGCATAAGAAACGCTATTTTTATGCCATGGCCCGTGACTTATTTCATCAGGTAGTTAGGGAAGCTCTAGAAGCTGAAGGTTGGTCTATCAATCATGATCCGCTTGTTTTGAAATTAGGTGGGTTACGAATGGAGATTGATCTAGCCGCTGAACAGATGCTAGCTGCCGAAAAGGGACCAGATCGGATCGCTGTTGAAGTAAAAAGCTTTGTCGGAAAGTCAAATCTTAATGATTTTTACGAAGCCAAAGGCCAATACGATGTTTACCGTCGAGGTTTGCTACGAGAAGGTGGGCAACGTAGATTGTACCTGGCTATTGACAGCGACGTCTTTCAGTCGTTTTTTCAAAAATCGCTTATTGCCGAAATCGTAGAAGAAGACTTGATTTCGTTGCTCGTTTACGATGTAACGACTAAACGCATCACGCAATGGATAACCCGGTAGCTACCTATCGCGAAATTATTATCAATTTGCTGGAGTCGTATGCCAGTGTACCATCAATAGGTGGGGCTGGTGAAGACTTAGAAGAACAACTAATTCTGGATACTCAACGCGATCATTATCAAATTTTGACGATAGGTTGGGAAAATGGAAAGCGAGTTTATTACCCTGTATTTCATCTGGACATTCGAAATGGGAAAATCTGGGTTCAGGAAGATGCTACTGACTTTGATATAGTTGGAGAGCTTGAACGGAGGGGCGTTGCTAAAAACGACATTGTATTAGCATTTCAAGCTCCTTACAAACGACCTTTTACTGGATACGGGATATCTTAAATTCAACAACCAGATACACACAGCAACGCCCCGCATTTCAACCGAAATGCGGGGCGTTGCTGTGTAATTGAGGATACTATTCCATTGCTTTGGCCACTTCCAGTTCCTGCGGCTTTTGCGGGACGACTTTCTTGCGGCCGAACCGGGCGATCATCCGGTCAACGACCAAATACATCGACGGTACAACCAGCAGCGTCAGTAATAGGGAGCTTGACAGCCCACCAATGATAACCCACGCCATACCGTTCTTGGTTTCGGCACCGGCACCACTCGCCAGGGCGATTGGCAACATACCGAAGATCATGGCCAGTGTTGTCATCAGGATTGGGCGCAGCCGTTCTTTACCGGCTTCGACCAGCGCGTCGACGACTTCTAGCCCTTCGGCTTTCAGCTGATTGGTAAAGTCAACGATCAGGATGGCGTTCTTCGCTACCAGGCCGAGCAGCATGATCATACCCACGATCGCAAATACCGTCAGGCTTTCCATCGACAGCGCCAGCGCGAGCAAAGCACCAATCAGAGCTACGGGAATCGAGAACAGAACGACGAACGGATACACGACGCTTTCGTACAGCGCTACCATGATAAAATACACCAGCGCAATAGCGATGATCAGCGCCAGACCCAGGCTACCAAAGGCGTCTGACTGCTGCTGCAACTGACCCAGGTATTGGATCGAGACTCCTTCCGGCAACTTAACCTGCGCCATCTTCGCCTGAATATCGGCACCGACCGTACCCACCGGACGACCTACGACCTGCGCGTTGATGGTTACCGACGACAGACGGTCGATACGTTCCAGTACACTCTCGCCGATCTGCTCCTGAACCGTAGCGAACTGTGACAGCTCGAAGGTGCGGCCCTGGTTGTTAACGAACGTCAGACGGCTGATGTCGGCGGGGTTGGTCCGGTCGAACCGGTCGAGGCTGATCAGGATATCGTATTCGTTTCCGTTCTGTTTGAACTTCGACTGATCGTTACCCCGGAATGCGTTTTGCAGCGCAAGACCAACATCCGACGCGTTGATGCCCAGTTGCGCCATCCGTTCCCGGTTCAGGTTGACCGTTACTTCGGGTTTTGGATCTTTCACCGAGTATTTTACGTCCTGCGTACCAGGAGTCGACTCGGTTACCTGTTTAACAACGGCAGCCGCTTTCCGAATGTCGGCGAGGTTCGTACCCTTGACGGCAATCATAATTGGCGCCTGCTGACCACCCACCAGCCCCACCGGGCTAACGGTTACTTTGATACCCGGAATCTGACTAACTTCTTTCTTGAGCATCGAGCCGAAGTCATCCGTTGAGATGGAACGCTGCTCTTTATCATTCAGCTTAACGTTCAGATCGGCGATGTTACTGTTCGAGGCCGTAGCCAGACCGGTGCTGGTGTAACCGACGTTGGTGAAGACGTTGGTCACTTCCGGGTGTTTCATAATGATCTGCTCGGCCCGTTGGGCTACGGCGTTCGTCTGGTAGATTGACGCCGTTGGCGACAGTTCAAGCTGAACGCTCATCTCACCCATGTCGCTCTGGGGCATGAAGGCCGCACCTATGAAGCCGGCAGGAACGAGGGCAATCGAGCCAACCAGCAAGGCAATAACCGCCAGGAATACCCAACGCTTATGACGCAGGATCGACCGAAGAATGCCCGCGTAAATCGTGCTGAGCCGTTCCAGGAAATGTTCAAAACCCAGGTTCAGTTTACCCCAAAGTGTATTTGGATTAAGTACTTCGACCTTACCGAAGCGGGAAGCCAGCAGTGGTGTCAATGTAAAGGACACCAATAAGCTCATCAGGGTCGAGAATACGACCACGAGCGCAAATTCGCGCAGGATGTTCCCGATCAGACCGCCCGTCATCGCCAGCGGTACGAATACCACGACGTCAACCAGGGTAATGGCCAGGGCCGTAAAACCGATTTCGCTACGTCCTTCCAAGGCGGCAGTCCGTTTGTCCTTGCCCATTTCCAGGTGGCGATTGATGTTTTCCAAGACCACAATCGAGTCATCGACCAGGATACCAACTACCAGCGAAAGGGCCATCAGCGTCATCAGGTTCAACGAGAAACCGGCCGTGTACATCAGAATGAACGTCGGAATCATAGATGATGGCAGGGCCACCAGTACGAACAGCGACGAGCGGAACGAGTGCAGGAACAGCAGCATCACGACCGATACGATCAGAACGGCCAGGAACAGGTCATCAACGACGGCGTGGGCCGAGGCCAGCGTGTAGGTCGACTGGTCGGCTGCAATATTGAATTTCAGGCCGTAGCGGCTGTATTGTTTTTCCAGTGTGGTGATTCGAGCCCGAACCAGCTCACTCACCGATACGGCGTTGGCGTCGGATTGCTTTTGAATCTGTACCCCAACCGATGGCTTGGCGTTGATGTGGTTAATAGCCGTTGGTTTGGTCGTTGCGTCGACAACCTCGGCTACGTCGCGCAGCAGTACCTGACTACCGTCGGTCCGGCGGGCAATAATCAGCGAACGCAGGCGGTTCAGCGTTTGAACCGACGCATCGAATCGAATTGAAAACTGGGATTCCTGTGTCTCCAGCTGACCGGCGGGGTAGCTGGTATTGGCGGCATTGATGGCCTGTGATACCTGCCCGATGGATACGCCGTAGGCCCGTAGTTTTTCGGCGTTGACGTTTACCTGAATCTGGCGCTCGTTGCCACCAATAATGGTTACCTGACCCACACCTGCTACGTTCGAAAGCTGTGGTTTTAGGTCTTTGTCGATCAGGTCATACAACTGCGACGGCGACATGTTGGCCGTGACGCCCATCCGCAGAACCGGGATCTCATCCGTCGAGAATTTATTCAGGATTGGCCGGTCTGCTTCGTCGGGCAGCAGGTTCAGAATTTGCTCAATTTTACGTTGCGCATCCTGCTGGGCAAGTGTTACGTCGACGCCGTTTTTCAGCTGAACGATAACGCTCGAGGCACCTTCCTGCGAGGTCGAGGTCATCCGGTCGAGCCCTTCCAGCGACGACAGGGCATCCTCGATCCGCTTGGTCACGTTGGTTTCCACCTCATCGGCGGCTGCCCCCCGGTAAGTCGTTACCACACTGATCACGTTGGCCTCAAATTTAGGCAACAGGTTGTAGGACAGCTGTTGGTAACTCAGAAAACCGAACAGAATCAACACCGTAAAGACGGTGAGAATCAGCAACGGCCGTTTGACGGCTACTTCTGTTATTGACATAAGGATACAGAATTGGTCGTTGGCACGGAAAAGATTCCCTTCGCCAGCGACGGATTAATTATTTGGTCACCTGTACTGGTTTACCGTCGGTCAGGTTCAACTGACCCGTGGTAACAACCGTATCGCCCGCGTTCAGACCGCCCAGCACTTCAACCGTATCGCCGAAGTCGCGACCAACCTGGATGCTGCGCCGACGCGCTACGTTGCCTTCGACTACGTACACGTAAGGGTTCTTGATGCTTTCGGCCAGAGCCGCCCGCGGAATCTGGAGCGTCTGCTGATTCGATTTCTGCGAGAAGTCGACGTTGACGAAC
The DNA here is from genome assembly GCF_013375035.1 of Spirosoma sp. KUDC1026. Lineage (NCBI taxonomy): Bacteria > Pseudomonadati > Bacteroidota > Cytophagia > Cytophagales > Cytophagaceae > Spirosoma > Spirosoma sp. KUDC1026. The sequence continues at coordinate 1,445,927 of NZ_CP056032.1, forward strand.
GTACCGGCTTTCAGGTTATTGTTGCTGCCGATGGTTACTTCAACCGGGTAGTTGTGCTCGTCGCTGCCCTGGGGCGAGATGTACGTAACGTTGCCGGTAAATGTCCGGCCGGGAAACACGTCCGCCGACACTTTAACCGCCTGACCCATCCGAATTTTGTACACATCGCTTTCGTTCACCAGCACCTGTACTTTCAGGCGGGCTACGTCCAGCACAGTGCCCAGTACGGTACCCGCGCCAACGAACTCACCGGGCTCGATGTTTTTCTTCACGATCTGACCACTGATCGGCGCTTTCACGTTCGCGTCCTGAATCTGCTTTTTGATCTGCTCAGCCTGGTTAACGGCGTTTTCGTAGTTGAACTTTACATCGTTCACCTGAAGCTCGGTCGTGGCGTTACCCGCCAGCAGCGTGTTGTAGCGCGTTACGTCCTTTTTGAGCTTGTTGATATTCAGTTCCGTTGCCTCCAGCGACAGTTCTTTCAGACGGTTGTCTAACTGCACCAACGTAGCTCCCTGTTTCACTTGCGAACCCAGGTTGAAATTGACGCGGGTTACTTTACCGGCGGTCGTTGCCGTAATGTCGGCTTCGCGGTAGGGAATCAGGTTCCCCGTTTTAACCAACTGTTGACTGACGGTACCTTCGGCGACCTGCGCTACGGTTACTGGAATAGCCGCGTTCGCATTGACGACCGGCTTATTCTGCTCGTCGATCTTTTCTTTATTGGAAGCCAGCCGGAAGCCGATGAGCGCTGTGACACCCAGCAGAACTGCGACGATGACTAAGGTTGTCTTTTTCATTGTATGGAGCGTATTCTGTTATAATTCGTTGTAAAAGTTGAGGAGCGATCCCTGCGATTGTTCCAGGTCAAGACGAGCCTGGTAGAAACTGATCAGCGAGTTGATGTAGTTAAACTGCGCCTGCCGGTATGAGTTATCGGCGTTGATCAGATCCGTGATTGATTTGGTGCCCTGCTTGTATTGCAGCGTGGTGATGTTATACACCTCCTGCGCGAGCTGGACGTTCCGGCTGTCGTTCTGCGCGTTGATCTGCGCTTTCTGAATCTGCGATTGCGAGTTATTGAACTGGAGCCGATACGCTTCTACATTCAGTCGTTGCTGTTCTTCCTGGGTCAGAACCGTCAGTTTCTGCTGTTGAACCTGCGCATCGCGTTGTAAGCCGTCGAAGATTGGCAGGTTTACTCGTAAACCGAAGCTACCGAATCCCACGAAGTTGGAGAAAGCTTTATCAAATGTCTGCGCGAAATTGAGTGTACCATAGTTCGCCGTGAAGCTCAACGTAGGCAGATAGCCAGCCCGGATGCGCTGGAGTTGAAGCCGCTGCAAATCCAGATTAGACGCTGACTGTTGAAAGCTTACCAACCGCTGCGCTTCGAATGGCTCTTTCCCAAACGTGGGAATTCGGTCTCCAGTGATCGAATCACCAACGGCCAGCGGTGCGTCCTGCGACAAACCCATCTGGTACTTCAGCCGGTTCAGTGCCAGTTCCAGATCGTTCTGAGCCAGTGTCAACTGCGACTTGGTGTTGTTGAAACTGACCTCTGTGTTTGAATAATCAATAGGCTGAATGACGCCGTTGTCTCGTTGTAACTTTAACACATCCAGGACCTGCTGTGTTCGTTTCAGATTGTCCTGAAGCAAACTAATCTGCTGCTGAGCTACGTAGACCTGGTAATAGTTGCTGGAAATATTATAAATGATGTCCTCGCGGGTTTGCCGTTCGTTCAAATCGGCCAGCCGTTGATTAGGCTTGTTTGCCTTGATACCGATCAGGAGCGACTGATCATAAATTGTCTGGCTTGCCTGAGCAACAACGTTATTCTGAAATTTCTGCCCAATGATCAGCACCTGCGGCTCAGGACCAAATACGCCCGCCGGAATAATAGACCGCTGCAGCTTGATGTTATTCGTGAATGTACCACTGGCCGATACCTGCGGCAAATACTGACCAATTGCCTGACGAGCCTGCTGATCTGCCGTTTGTTTTTGATACTCGGCGATCCGAACTGTACCAAAATTCTTGAGGCCGTACTCGATGCATTCTTTCAGCGACCGGGCCCCGGTCTGGGCGTAACTCTCCTGCAGCAGACCTAGTGCCGCAAATAGGATAATTGCAATTTTTTTATTCATTTTGTGTAGTTGATATATCTACTATTGATATATCAACGAATTGTGGAAAACTTAGAACTGCTGTTCTAGAAACAAAGAAATTTTTCGACTAACGCTCAAAAACTGAGTTAATTCCTCTTCAGACAGCTGCTTCGTTACGACATGATCCATAGTCTTAGCGGCCTCCTGTACTTTTTCGACAACCAGTCTCCCGGCGGGTGTCAACTGAATCAGGTTCTTCCGACGATCATCCTGATCATTGACAATTCGTAAGTAACCATCCCGCTCTAATGTTTTAATTGAGCGTTGCACGCCCGATTTATCTTTCTGCAGCAAGTCAGCAATGTTTTGCTGGGAGGGGGACTCGTCTGCGCAGAAGTAAGCAATAAACAGAATCGGCAGTTGCTCCAGTTGGAGTGAAAATCCCATGCGGCCCAGTTCGCGATTGGAATAGCGAGTCATGCCTAACGCCAGTGTCTGTATGTTGAAGCTGACAAGGTGCCCCATGGATTTTGCAAATTCCATTTTCTTCTCCTGCCGCAGTTCTTCCGTTAAAATCATGGCGCAAAAGTAGTATTAGTAGATATATCAACCAATATTTTAAATAAAAAGTTTTTGCTAATTCGATCCGTTTATGAAGCGTAAAAAAACGGACGTACCACCCATCAGATGATACGTCCGTTTGTAAAAAAGTGAGGTAGTGGATCAGGGCTGTTCCCAGTCGCAGGCGGGGCTGAGCCATTCCTGCCCCGGATCGATGGGCGCGCCGTCGGGGGCGGCTAGTGTGCTGGTTGTTACGTTTCTTTCCGGATCGCTCAGGTACTGGTTGATCGTCCATTTCAGGTACGGTAGCCGCGCCGATGCAGCCGTTGGCGTAGCGGAACTCATCCGCAGGAGCAGCTCATGAACAGCCGCTCTAACACCACCATCAACGCTTTTATTCGACGCCAGCTTGATCAGCTTCTCGATAAAAAGTCGCTCGTTCATCCGGGCAATCTCGCCCTGGTAGTCGGTACGGTTAATGGTGGGTGAATTGCTAATCGAGTCGCGCATCCGGTTCAGTACGTCGGTCAGGCCCGGTAAGCGGGAGTCGATCGATTTCTGGCGAAGTAAGCGGGTACAACGCTCAGGGTTAAGCAGCATCTGCAGAGTCATACCTGTGATTGCTTCAGGTGGCCCCAGTGGGTCGAACGTCATACCGGTATGGCGTTTGAACACTTCCCGTGGGTTTGGCTGGTAGCGGAACGGACGGGGCGGAATCATAGTCAGCACCGCCGTCGGCACCGCCAGCGACGCTGGATTGATCGTTGCCAGCAGCGCGTTGAGTGCCCGGTTCTGCTCGGCGGCCGGTACCGTTGACAGCACCGACTGCCCATCGCCCCGTAATGCGTTGGTATAGGCCTGACCGCCGACAACCTTTGCCGCAGCTTCGATCTGGTAGCGGTGGAACATATAGACTGGTACGAACACTTCTTCCAGGGTTGCCATTGGCATACCCGCCGGAATTTTCTTTTCGGTAAAGTTCGCCATGGCTACGCGCCGAACGTCCATCAGGCGTTTCAGCTCGTCAACGGCATTGGCGCCATTGTCCCACAGGTGGGTAGCGGGGTGAGGGGAGCCCTCGGGCCGGGCATCCTGATCGGTCAGGAACGATAGGCCAGCCGCGTGCATTTGCTTCACTAGTTTATCGAGCTCCTGCTTTTCATTAGCCCCCGCCGGAAACTGTTCGTAGCCGTACCGGATGCTCCATTTGTCGTAGGCGCCAATGTTTTTGGCGTAGGCGTCCGACAGATCAATTGACGCTCCTTTCAGTTTAGCCACCATTGTTGGATAGTCCATTACCGACGCTCGATCCTGGGTGCTGGCCAGGTAGTTGTGTGGTAACCCCAGCGTATGGCCAACTTCGTGGGCTGCCAGCTGCCTCAGGCGCTCAAGCGACATAGTCATCATAGGCGAGTTGTCGGCTGTAGAGTCGCCGGTAGGGGCGGTGTTTGGGAACTCACCCACCAGACCCTGGGCAATCAGATAATCCTGCCGGACACGCAGCGAACCCAGGGTTACTTTCCCTTTAATAATCTCGCCGGTACGGGGATCGATGATGCTGGCGCCGTACGACCAGCCTCGGGTGGATCGGTGAACCCACTGCACCAGGTTGTAGCGTACGTCCATCGGATCGGCGTCGGCGGGCAGCAGCTTTACCTGAAAGGCGTTTTTGTAGCCAGCCGCTTCGAATGCCTGATTCCACCAGGCGGTTCCTTCCATTAGGGCCGACCGGATTGGCTCGGGCGTGCCAGGGTCGAGGTAGTAAATAATAGGCTTAACGGCTTCGCTGACAGCCGCAGTCGGGTCTTTTTTCTCCAGCCGGTGCCGCGAAATGTAGCGTTTCATGATCGGCTGACTGACGGGGGTGGCGTAATCGAAGTACTCAATGCCGCCGTACCCAATGCGCGGGTCGAAGACACGGGGTTTGAAATTGTTGTCGGGTAACTGCACAAATGAGTGGTGCTGGTGCATCGTTACGAGCGTTGGGGTTGGCACCACTTCGCGTAGATACGACCCTGGATTGTCGCCCGTCAACGTAATGATCGTTTCAAACTCGGTGTTTTGTGGAAATGCTTTCGTGCGGGGCAGGTACATCGCACTGCGACTGGCGTCGAAGCGAAAACTTCCCTGTTTGGTCTGGGTAATGCTCTGAACCGCGCCCACGGCGTCCTGCATCAGAAAGGGGGTCAGGTCGACAAGTACTTTACCGTCGCTCTCGGCCGCTACGTCGAAACCCGCGTGAACCGACTTGGCAAACGATTCGGCCACTGCCTGCCGCTCCAGTGGGTCTTTGCTGATGGCCCGGTACGAATAGTTGGGTTCAATCAGCAGCACTTTGGGGCCACTGCGCTGAAATTTAACAATGTGTTCCTGCCCGAGCCGACCCCGGTCCAGCCCGATGTCGTTGGAACCGATGCCCTGTGCCAGGGTGGGGTAGTAAAGAAACTCGGTATCGAACTTGTCGATTTCGAGCCAGACTTTGCCCTTTTTGGCGTCCCAGTAATACGTCATGAAGCCTGCATTGCGCTCCATACCGTTGGTAAAAGCCGAGATGGCTGGTACCTGCGCCCATAGGGAAGTGACTCCCATTAGCAACAGGCTGACTAATAATAAACGGTTCTTCATTAGAAAAGAGGTTGCATTCGGTGCTCAAGTTACGCCGAAACCTCTATTGGTTGTACGAATGTTATTTTGGTAAGACAATATATAGATGGATAAATAGCTCGTAGTAAGTCGACGTGCCTATCTAATATTTTGTACTGTCTGTGAAAAGCCGTATGAATTCCGGTGGAAAGGAATACGGGTAAAGTGTAATGACTCGAGCATGAGTCGGTGTATTTTGTAAAAATGGTTTGTCAAACGTCCTTCATCAGCCAGGATAAAAGTGCCCTCATGTGTTTTGTCTCCCGATTTAGGCGAATAACCGTTGGGGTGCCCTGAATGGCTGCCCAAAAGAACAGCCCTCTTGCCAGTGTTATTCTCTGGCAGGAGGGCTGCTTTTTGATAATATGCCCAGCGCAACTAGCGAAAAGTTACGTTTTTGGGCATCAACACGGCATCGATTCCATAGACCAACCCATTCGTCTGCATTTTTTCCGAATCCTCAACAGTTGCTTTTTTGCCTTGCTCATCCGTAATCGTCATCTGGCCATTCGTCCCCATCTGTACTGTCAGCGTATTGCCACTTACTGTTTGCAATTGTGCTTTACCGTTGCCCGACTTGATCTGCTCTTTTAGGGCAGCCGTATTCAGCGATCCTTTAACGAGGTGGTAGGACAATAGTTGCTTTAGCGCATCCTGGTTACGGCCTTCCAGCAGTCCGCTCTGAGCCGATGCCGGTAACTTTTTAAAGGCTGCGTTCGAGGGCGCAAACAGCGTATACGTATCGTTTGCCTTCAGTTTCTCGTAGAGGTCGGTTGCCTGTAAGGCGTTCTGAAGGGTGACGTAGTTGGGCGAGGAAGCAATAAAATCATGGATATTGGTTGTGCGTTCGGTACTGCCAGCCACGTCGGCTGGAGTTTTCGTTGTGCGGGCTCCGGTAACGGCCGCTCCCGTAGCGGTCGATTCCGTACCGGCTGAACCGGCCGATGTCGCGTTGCCGCCCGACGAAGACGAACCGCTCAACGTTGTTGGATTCGTGGTAACCGACGGATTGCTACCCACACCCGTTGGAGCGTTGGTGACGTTGTTGCTGTTGTAGTTCGTCGAATTACTGTTGTTAATCGCCGTGCCATCGGCTGACGAACTTTGTCGGTACTGTCCTTCCTGGGGCGTAGCCGGGCTTGTCCCGTTCTTGGCATTTTGATTCATTGAGTTCGTATTACCCCGGTTGCCCCGCATCGCCCGGCGCTGTTCGCGCGTCGACTGGGCCGGTTTTGTTGTATCACCCGTCATAGACTGAGCGGAAGCTGCCTGATCGATACCAATCAGACTTATTGACGCCAGTCCCAGCGTCAGTAAGTGAAGTGTGTGCTTGATTTTCATAACGTTATTGGTTTGGCAAGTCGTAAACTGTCTTGTTAACTGACCCTCGTTCAGAAAGTTTGCCTGATATTGAGGTAGACATTGTAGGAGATGGGAAAGGCGTTACTGAGCCGGGCGCTTTTAATCACCTGTTCAAGCAAAGAAGAGATATGCATAGAAAAAGCAAATTCCCCTTCCAAAATATTTTAGAAGGGGAATTTGCTTTTTCTATGCTGAGTTTCCTACAGGACTTGAACTGATAAGTGTACATTATTAAAAAACAGAATATTATTAACAGAATATTTTTGAGGGGGACAGATTGGAAAATAAGAGTGATTCTGAGTTAATGGAAAGGTTTGAGTAGGCTATGCTGTTATCATACTCATCAATGCCCATACTACAGCTTGAAGAATAGCCTTCAATGTGTTGTTCAAATCCAATCGGGTGGCATGTGGCAGGACTACTTTTCTTTCCGCAACTCTTGACCTTGTTTTTTTATCAACTGCCTTTGTAACTCGATGAGTTCTTTCGTGCGTATTAGGGTGAAACCTATTGGAATTCGAGTTGTATCATCACCCGCACCATCGACCAGCCAAGCGGCTGTCGTATCTAATAACTTAGCTAACTTCCGTATATCCAAAAGGCAGGGCGCTGTCCTGTTTTTCTCCCAGGCCGAGATAACCGCTTTACCGCTCTTCTGCATTAACTCGGCTAGTTCATCTTGCGTCAGTCCTTTGTTTACTCGCTTTTTCTTTAATCTAGCTCCAAATGACTCCATTCATTAGGGTATTAGGTGTAGGAATTAGATCAACCACTTGTGAGGAAATGATTGTTCGACCAAAGGATGCGTTCTTTCGTCGGTTCGTTGCATGCCTTGAGCGTCTAGATTCTCTATTTTTTCAATAACGGCATTTCCTGTCAAGCGTTTCGGCGCAAAGATCAACTAGACTAGTTGGGGGCGTTGTCCGCTTTCGAGCTATCTATGTCCATTAGCGTACATCTTGACAGAGGATGATATTTCATAATAGATTGATTTACAGCGAATATGTTAGTGTGGTACACTTCTTGGCATTCAGCATGGTAGACAATTAACCATAACACGTCGCCATGAAACTCAATCTGATCGCTCTGCCAACCCTACTTGCTTTCTTCACGCTTACCTCAACCGAGCTGCTAGCCGACTCTCCCGAGCTTGACCAAGTACCGCCCTTTCGTTCGAGCTGCTACGTCAACAAATCCAATCAAATCAAGCTGGCCATTGACAAGAACGCCCCCCAGATTGTTAGCGTCGTCCTTCGGCGCTCAGGTGAAAACGAAATCGTGGCTACCCAATACATGCCCAAAAAACAGAGTAAGTCGACCTACGTATTTGACGTGAACGAGTTGCCCGACGGGCTTTATACATTGGAGCTAAGTAGTGGCCAGCATCTCACCACCCACCAGGTCACCATCAACACCGCTAAGCCCATCAAGCCAAGCCGGCAGGTTGCTCTTAATCGCTGAGGCAGGTCATTTTGATGATCGAGGTTGCCCTCATGTCCGATTAAACCTACCATATAAAAGCAAACAGCGCTCGACTATTATACATGGTCGAGCGCTGTTTGCTTTGGGAAGACAACTGTCAACTTCTAATTACAACCATGCAAACTAGGGCCTACCGCTCAGTATATTTCATGAATAATATAGGTACAGCAAACCCTTGCTGTACAAAAATGTACCCGGTTACAACGGGGGCGTAGGGGGCAGAAATGCCTGAAGCCCGCCGGTTAGCGAGCTTCAGGATGCAATGGGCAGTGGGGAGTTGATTTTTTGAGCCTCCTACGGGATTCGAACCTGCGACCTACGCATTACGAATGCGTCGCTCTACCAGCTGAGCTAAGGAGGCTTTTTGCCTGTTTTGCGGGTGCAAATATACGAGTCCGGAATTTAACAATGCAAGTATCCGTTCTATTTTTGGTAAATTTGCCTCCATGATTTCCATCACGAACCTCTCGTACTATCTCGGTAGCCGGGCGCTCTACGAAAATGCGTCGCTGCATATCAAGCCTAACCAGAAAATCGGCCTGATCGGTCTGAACGGAACTGGTAAATCAACGCTGCTTCGAATCATCAACGGGGAGTATCAGCCCGACGGCGGTACGATCTCCAAAGCGGGCGACGTAACGATCGGCTTTCTGAACCAGGATTTGCTATCGTACCAGACCGAAGATTCCATTCTGTCGGTGGCGATGCAGGCATTCGCGCGGCAGAACGAACTGCAAAAACAGATCGACGAGCTGCTGCATGAGATGGAAACCAACTACCGCGATGAACTGGTCGATAAACTCGGCAAGGTGCAGGAGGAATTCGATGCGCTCGACGGCTATACGGTGCAGTCGAAGGCTGAAGAGATTCTCGAAGGGTTAGGCTTCCCGACGGATGATTTGCACAAACCCCTGAAAAACTTCTCAGGGGGCTGGCGGATGCGGGTGATGCTGGCCAAACTGCTGCTGCAGAAACCATCATTGCTCATGCTTGATGAGCCAACCAACCACTTGGACTTGCCGTCCATTCAGTGGGTAGAAAAATATATTCAGTCGTATGAGGGAGCCGTTATTGTGGTTTCCCACGACCGTGACTTCCTGGATAACGTTATCGACGTAACGGTTGAAGTGGCCAACCAGAAACTGAATCCGTACTCTGGTAATTACTCATTCTATCTGGAAGAGAAAGCGCTGCGGAACGAGATTCAGAAAGGAGCTTACGAAAACCAGCAGGCTAAAATCCGGCAGACGGAGCGGTTTATCGAACGTTTTAAAGCGCAGGCCACCAAAGCAAAGCAAGCACAGAGCCGGGTAAAACAACTGGCCCGGCTGGATCGGATTGACGATGTCATCGACGAGAATGCCCGGGTGAATTTCCGGTTTAATTTCTCGACGCAGCCCGGTCGGCACGTACTACAGCTTGAAAACGTATCCAAAGCGTACGGCCCGAAACGTATTCTGACGCATACCACCGGCATGCTGGAGCGCGGTGACCATGTGGCCCTGATTGGTGCCAACGGGAAAGGTAAATCGACGCTGCTGCGGATTATTGCCGGTACCGAACCCGTCGACGGCGAACGCCGGCTGGGACACAATGTGTCGTTCAGCTTCTACGCCCAGCACCAACTCGAATCCTTGAGTCTGGAGGATAACCTGGTTGAGGAACTGAAAGCGGCTAATCCAACTAAAACAGAAGCCGAATTGCGGACCGTACTGGGCTGTTTCCTGTTTACGGGTGACGACGTGTTCAAGAAGATCCGGGTATTATCGGGGGGCGAAAAATCGCGAGTGGCACTGGCAAAGGTACTGCTCTCACAGGCCAACTTCCTGCTGCTCGATGAGCCGACCAACCACCTGGACATGCAGTCGGTGAATATCCTGATTCAGGCGCTGCAACAGTATGAAGGCACATACATTGTTGTCTCCCACGATCGTTACTTCGTATCGCAGATCGCGAACAAGATCTGGTATATCGAAGAAGAACAGGTGAAGCAATATCCGGGTACGTACGATGAGTACGAACAATGGCAGGAAGACCGACGCGAACAGGGCTACGTTTCCCCCGCTTCAAAAGTGCAACCTGCTCCGGCTCCTGTGAAAGAAGAAAAACCAGCAGCGAAGGCATCGGACGACGAACGGCGTGAATGGCAGAAAACGCTCAAGAATCTGACCCGGCAAGCCGAAGAAGCCGAAACGCAGATTGAGCAGCTGGAAGCGCGCAAGAAGAAAATCGAGGTCGAACTGGCGGATCCTACGACGTACAACGACAGCAAGAAAATGCAGGCCAAGAACGACGAGTACAAGAAAATAGCGAAACAGCTTGATCAGCTCCAGTCCGAATGGGAGTCGGCCATGCTGGAAGCCGAAAAATGGGAAAAGAAGCTGGTGTAGCGATACATCAATAGGTTATACAAAACAGCCGGGGTAGATGCCCCGGCTGTTCCGTTTTTAGGCCAGTTAGCGTGCTACGCTTCCGAAGCCGTATTTCTGGTCGAACGCCTGCACAACGGTCTTTTTGATGGTTGTGCAGATGGTTTCCAGCGGCAAATCGTTGGCGTCATCGCCAAATGGGTTCTCAATTTCTTCGGCGATGGTCTCCAGACTGGCCAGGACGTAGAAAACAAACATCACCAGGGGGACAACCAGATAGTCCAACGTGAAAGCGTAGCCGAAGGGCAGGGTGACGCAGAACGTGAACACAAACTTCTTGATGAACGTGCTGTACGAAAAAGGAATAGGGGTGTTCTTGATCCGTTCGCAGGCCCCGCAGATGTCCATCAGGGAAAGGAGTTCCGGGTTGAGCACCAGCATGTGCTCGGGCAGTAGAATGCCTTGTCGCTGTAAGGTCGCTACCCGCCCAAAAATGGCCGAAGCGATCTGGTTTGGTACGTGGTCGGCAGCGTGCAGATCGGTAAAATGAAACGTACTGCTGTCCGCAAATTCGGCTGGATTCGGTCGTTCGCGCAGGTGATTTTTCAGCGCAAAGGCAAAATTGGGAATCATGGTCTGAAAAAACTGCCGGTGCTCTGCCTGATCGTCATCGAGTAGTTGATTAATCTTCAGCGCCATATTCCGGCTGTTATTTACCAGTGAGCCCCACAACCGACGCCCCTCCCACCAGCGATCGTAGGCCGAGTTGGTCCGGAACACCAGCAACATCGAAATGACGAAACCCAGCAGCGTGTGCATTACCGTAATGTGCCGGAGCGGGGACGTATCGTCCAGTTTGAAGACATGAATAATCAGAAAGGCAATCAGGAACGAATAGAAGCCAATCGCAAGCAGGGCTAATGACAACTGGCGCAGGGTGTCGGCCCGGTTGTAGGTAGTAATGAACCGAAACCAATCTTTTGGGTTATAATCGACCATAGAACAGGTTAGAGTACATAGCCACAATATGTTGTTGCAGCCATAAACGAACAGGACAAAGTTACGGCTCTCCAACAACCAGAACGGTTTTCTGTCGTTTATTCAATGTCCCTCTTGTAACTGAGTCTACTAAATGACTGTTTTCCCGCGATTACTTTTCCTGTTGTTTTTATGGACATCTGCACTGACTGCCGACGCGCAGCAGGTGCAAACGATCGATCAGATTCTTGATCCGAACATCCAGACCGTACTGCTTTTTCCGGTGGTGAGCGCCAACACCAATGATCCGGCGCTGACGTTGAACCCGCCGGTAATTTCCCTGGATGAGGGCGTACCGCTGCAACTCGAATTCGACGATCTGACGGCGAACTACCGGTCATTCCGGGCCAAACTGGTGCACTGCAACGCCAACTGGCAGCGTTCGGTCCTGAACGACATTGAGTTTACGTATGAATATAACGACAACCCCATCACGGACTATTCGGTGTCGATCAACACTAAGATTCCGTACTACCACTACCGGTTCACGGTGCCCCGAGTAAAACTGCCGGGGAATTACGTCCTGGTCGTGTACGACGAGCGGAATCGCGACAATATTCTGTTTACGCGCCGGTTTATGACGTACCAGAACCTGGTAAATGTTAATGCGGGGGTGCGGTTTGCTACCGATCCTGCCCGGCAGTACACGCATCAGCAGATTGACCTGCTGATCAATTACCGGGGGTATCAGGTTGTGTCGCCCCAGGATGATTTTAAGGTAGTGATCCGGCAGAACTACCGCGACGACCGGACGATTACGGGCCTGCGCCCAACGAATGTGCAGGTGTTCGATCAGGTGCTTGAATACCGGCTGGTCGACCTGAGTAATCTGATGCCAGGCGGCAATGAGTTTCGCTTTTTCGATACCCGGACGGTATTATCCCGCGGCAACTACATTGATCGCGTCGACCGGCTGGCCGACCGGAACGTAGCATACGTTCAGGCCGATCTGCCCCGCAGCCGGGGGGCTTACATCCAGAGTGACGATTTTAACGGACAGTTCGTAATCGACCAGCGCGAAACGGGCGATGGCGATATCAACGGCGATTATATCGAAACCATATTTACGTTGCGTATTCCCAACCTGACTGGTGCTGACGTATTTGTGAATGGCGCGTTTAACCTCTGGCGGCTGGACGACCGCAACCGGATGACATTTGATTCCAACGTGGGCGCTTACCGGGCCGCGATTCTGCTCAAGCAAGGGGTGTACAATTACGACTACGTATCGCAGACGAGTGGTAATCCTGCCAAAACGGATGAAGGCTACATCGAAGGCGATTTTTCGGCCACTGAGAACGATTACGAGATTCTGATCTATAACCGCCCTCCCGCCGGCCGCGCCGATCAGCTCATCGCCTATCAACGAATAGGGGTGAACAAGCGAAAGTAGTGGGGAGAGATTAATATGGGAAGAAAAAGAAAATACCAAAGAGATTAAAGAGAAAAGACGTAAGACAAAAGACGCTCCACTTTGGAATCTCTTTTCTCTTACGTCTTTTCTCTTACGTCTAGTTCAACTAGGCGCTGTGCAGGAACTCCATGATGTCGCCGTCCTGCACGACGTATTCTTTGCCTTCAACGGAGAGTTTACCGGCTTCCCGGACACCGGCTTCAGTTTTGAACTGCTCGAAGTCGGCAAGCTTCATCACCTGCGCCCGGATAAACTTCCGCTCAAAGTCGGAGTGAATAACGCCCGCGGCCTGGGGTGCTTTCCAGCCCCGGTGAATGGTCCACGCCCGAACTTCCTTGACGCCCGCCGTGAAGTACGTAATCAGACCCAACAGTTTGTACGACGCTTTGATCAGCTTGCTCAGACCCGACTCGGTCAGGCTGTACTCGCCCAGAAACATCTCCCGTTCGTCGGGATCTTCCATTTCAGCGATCTGCGATTCGATGCCTGCGCTGATGATGATAACCTCCGCACCCTCGTCTTTGAGAGCCTCGCGCAGAGCGTCAGAATACGCATTGCCGTTTGGCAGTGATCCTTCATCAACGTTGGCGACGTAAATCACCGGCTTCACCGTCAGCAGCGCAATATCACCAATGGCAGCTTCCTGCTCTTCGGGTGATGCCTGCACCGTACGGGCGCTCTTCCCCGACTCCAGCGTTGTTTTATACCGCTTCAGAATTTCCAGCTCGGCTTTTGCTTTTGCGTCGCCCACGCGAGCCGCTTTGTCAATGCGCTGAATCTTCTTATCGACAGATTCCAGATCTTTCAGCTGAAGCTCCGCGTCGATGATCTCCTTATCGGCAATAGGATTGACCTTCCCTTCGACGTGAACGATATTGTCATCCTCAAAGCACCGGATCACGTGCACGATTGCGTCAACTTCGCGGATGTTGGCCAGGAATTTGTTGCCTAGCCCAGCCCCCTGACTCGCGCCTTTCACGAGTCCGGCGATGTCAACGAACTCGATGATGGTTGGCACCACGCGCTGCGGCTTTACTAGGCCTTCCAGCGCATCAAGTCGTTCGTCGGGAACGGTTACGACCCCCACGTTTGGTTCTATCGTACAGAACGGGTAGTTAGCCGCTTCGGCTTTTCCGCTCGATATAGCATTAAACAGTGTCGATTTGCCCACGTTCGGTAAACCCACAATTCCACATTGTAAACCCATAGTTAATTATAAATGAGTGAATAAGTGAATGAGTGAATAGACGTTTGTTGGTATTCACTCATTCACTCATTCACAATTCGCTCATTGATCTATGCAAAAATACACCCCCGAGGGCGGACCGCAAAAAAAGCCTTCGGCAAGAGCCGAGGGCTGAATGGAAAGCGGGTCCGTTTAGTAAATTAACTAACGCGTTGTGTAGAGAAAAAGAAGGAACAACTTACTCCCATTTCAATTCGCTGGCGAAGTCATCGAGCTCATCGCGCTCGCGTTGATCGAACTGGGAGAAATCGACATGCGGCATGAGTTCCTGCTTGACATGGTCGACCGTTTCCTGCAGAGCCGCGATGAACTTGCCAAAATCCTCCTTGTAGAGAAACATTTTGTGTTTTTCGTATACAAACCCCTCGCCCTGAGGATGTCGCCGACTTTCGGTAATGGTCAGGTAATAATCATTAGCCCGTGTAGACTTGACATCGAAGAAGTAAGTCCGTTTGCCTGCCCGAACTCGTTTTGAGAAGATTTTTGCCTGATCTTTTTCGTCCACAATGGGTGAAGTTTAGTGCATTCGCAAACGCTAAAATACGGGCAATCGTATAAGATTAAAAAGAAAGATTGAACTCTTTTTTGAACAAAAATGATGGCATAAATCCACAAAGCTGTGGAGACCATTCTACACTTTTTTCGATAAATGCTTGGTTATTAGGGCTATCCAATTTATCTTTGTTTATAGGAATTGCATTTTTTTGGGATTGCAAGTGTGCTAACAGTCTATTGCTCACTTGTTTTTTGTTCCTCTAACGTAACCAAAAGCTGTATGAGTTTAATCGTATCCCTTATGCTGTTTTTTAACGGCATGAAGTCGGTGGAGGCTCTCCCGAGCCTCATACAGAAAGGCAAAGCGTCTTTTTACTCCAAAAAATTCAATGGTCGCAAGACCGCATACGGTGAGCGTGTCGACGCCGAAACACTGGCCGGAGCCCACCGTTCATTTCCGAAGAACACCTTGGTCGAAGTTACAAACCTCGACAATCAGCGTTCGGTAATTGTACGAATCAATGACCGTGGTCCTTTCGCCAAAGGCCGCGTTATCGATCTGACCCACGCGGCCGCCCGCGCCCTGGGGATGATCTCATCGGGAGTCGCTAATGTGTCGCTCCGGGTTGTTGGAAAAGGGAATGCCGTTGCTCTGGCCCCCATTGCCAATACATTCGATGCACCTGTCGATTATCAGCCTATGCTACAGCCTGTACTCTAACGAATACCAGCAGCATCGCGGCAAAACCGCTCAATACGTTCCGGCGTTACGCAATTCTCCGGATGTATTGAGCGGTTCTTTTTTGCAATACGGTTGACAAAGGGCAAAACTTTGACAACATTTAAAGAATGAAAGAGCCCTTAAATCTAAGTCAGGTACGTTCGTTCGGGAATGTCGAATTCTTAGCCCGTCAGATGGTCGAAGGATTCATTACGGGGCTGCATAAGTCGCCGTTCCACGGGTTCTCCGTTGAGTTTGCCGAACACCGTCTGTATAACATGGGCGAAACCACGCGCTACATCGACTGGAAGGTATATGGCAAGACTGAAAAGCTGTTTGTTAAACGCTACGAGGAGGAAACGAACCTGCGCTGCCACCTGCTGATCGATACGTCGTCGTCGATGTATTACCCGGAAACTGGCTACGGTAAGATGACGTTCAGCGTGATGGCGGCCGCCTGTCTGGCTTACATGCTGCAGCGGCAGAAAGACGCCGTGAGCCTGACTACCTTCGCCGATTCAATTGAGGTACAAACGCCTATTAAGTCGACCCCGTCTCACGTTCATAAGCTTTTCACGCAACTCGATCAGTTGATGCAGCAGCCCAAACCGCTGCGCAAAACGTCGGCGGCTGAAGTCATTCACCAGGTGGCGGAGAAAATTAATAAGCGCTCGCTGGTTGTCATTTTCAGTGACATGTTCGAGAACGTTGAGAAATCAGACGCGCTTTTCTCGGCGCTGCAACACCTGCGGCACAATCTGCACGAAGTTCTGATTTTCCACGTAACGGATAAAAAAACCGAAGAAGACTTCGCGTTCGACGAGCGGCCCTATGAATTCGTTGACCTGGAAACGGGTGAAATTGTGAAAGCCCAGCCGAACCAAATCCGGGAGACGTACCAGCAGGCTGTAAAATCCTATTTCCAGGATCTGAAAATGCGTTGCGGTCAATACAAGATCGATTTCATTGAGGCCGACATCGCCCAGGGCTTCGACCAGATACTGACGGCGTACCTGGTTAAGCGAACAAAGATGAAATAGGAGCAAAGGGAGGAGAGGAGGATGGAGGAAAGGAAGTAAAACCAGAGCACTTTGCTACGTATCAAATGCTTCATAACTCTTTGTTCTATAGCAGACATTAAAGGGCTTTAGCCCGGCGCCTGAAACACTAGAAAATGGAAAGCGAATTTTATCAATTGTCAGCCCGGACGCCCCAGGGAGCTGAACTGCCCATGGCTGATTTCGAAGGAAAGGCGGTGCTGATTGTCAACACGGCTACGAAATGCGGGTTGGCCCCGCAGTTTGAAGGACTGGAGGCTCTACACCAGAAGTATAAAGACCGGGGGCTGGTGGTACTTGGCTTCCCCTGCGATCAGTTTCGGGATCAGGAGCCGGAAACTAACGAGACGATGGAGCAGGTCTGTAAGATCAACCACGGTGTTACGTTCACGCTAACCCAGAAATGCGACGTGAACGGCCCCAACACGCAACCCGTTTTTAAATACCTGAAAAACGAGTTAGGCGGTTTCCTGAATGATGCGATCAAATGGAATTTTACCAAATTTCTGATCGACCGAAGCGGGAAGCCTTACAAGCGATACGCGCCTATTACCAAACCCGAAGCAATCGAGAAAGATATCCAGAAGCTGCTTTAAAGACAACAGTACTGCTTCAATGCGAAGAAGGTCTTGGTTCATGAACCAAGACCTTCTCTCGTTTATTTCTTTACACTTGCCTTGGCCGTAGCAGATGCCTGCTGCTGGCGTTTCTGGAAGAGGATGAAATCCTCAATCTGCTCAACGGGTAACTTGCGCGCCAGAATTTTCTTGTTCTTGTCCAGGATGTACACAGTAGGGGTCGTCCACACGTCGTACTGCTTCTGGTAGTTGGTCTTGGCGGTGTAGTCATACCCGTTGATGGCTTTTCCCAGCTTAAACTCCCGGATAAACTTTTTCCATTCTTCCGGCGTCTGCGCAGTCGCGACAGCCACAACTTCTACGCCTTTGCCTTTGTAATCGTCCACAAACTTTTTCAGTTTAGGAGCACTCTCGCGGCAGTGACCGCAGTGGGGGTCGAAGAAATACACGACGGTGTAGTCTGCTTTCAGATTGGCCAGTGAGACCGGCCGTCCTAACGTATCACTGACAGTTGGCGGCACCATTGTTTTGCCAACCAGCGTCGGTTTGAGCGTAGCCACCCGTTCACCAATCTGTTTCAGCACCGAGGGATCGGCCACTTCCATTTCTCCCGTAGCGTAGTACTTCTCGAACATGTGAACGTACAGGCCATCTGTTCCCATCACCGTTGGGCGTTCGTACTGACTGGTAAGGTACCAGATGATATACGATTTGATCTCCTTGTTTTTACCGGCCTTGGCCCGGCCGACTAGAAAGTCCGCTTCTTTGATGAGTGAGTCGGGTTGCTGCACGGTCAATTCTTTCACGTAACGTTCGAGCTTGCGCTGCAACACTGGCGACCGAATAAAGCGCTCGTCGGAGAAGTCAAAATCATCCCAGAAGTGTTTCTTAAAGTAATTAAACACCCAGACCGAGTCAGGCCGGCCATTGGCGGCTTTGGGCGCAGTGGGCACTTCAGGTTCAGCCGTTGCTTTGAGCAGCTTGACGGCAAATGTACCCGTATTGTCTTTTAGGAACTGCGTGCGGTACGTCTGCGCCTGTTGCTGCAGATCGCTCATCTGCTTGGCACGGGCAGTGGCGTCAATACCCTTCTGCGCGTTCATGGCCTGAATACCCTCGTACATCTTGCCAAGTTGCTGCTGGTATGCGTAAAAGAGTTCGTTTTCTTTCGAACCAGTCACCTTCATGTGTTGAATCACGTTGGCCGTATCGGTTGAGAAAGAAAATTCCTGATCACTGTCCAGAATGAGTTCGATATATCGGTTTTTCGGTGCTACGGCAATGTAAAGACCTTCGGGAAGCTTATCGGACGTTTCAAAAACGAAGTTACCAGCTCCATCGACCCGGGCCGTATCTTTAGGAATGTACTGCGTTGAGCCGTAATAGTGGGCCAGTACGCAGGTGGTATCTTTCAGCCCCGTGATGTGGCCACTTATTTTTGCCCCACCCGATTGGGCATGAGCAGTCGTTAGCAGAAGGACGCCCAGAAAGGCAGACAATAAGAAGGTTTTCATACAGGCAGGTAAATAATCGCGCAGCTGACTAGTAACAAATTTACGCGATTCGCAACGGATTTTCATCGGTTAGAAAACGCTGATCATGACCTGCCTAGTCTATAGGCGTGAAAAAAGGAAAGGGTAGTCAGGTACGGAGTTGTGATTAGCTACTCCCTACCTGACTACCCTGTGTATAAAATCGCTCTTTTTTACACGCTCAGAATTTTCACCATACGTAGCAGATCCTCGCTGATCGGCTTCGGCAGACGAATCGTATCTTTAAAGGGTGTGTAAACCAGTTCATTGTTAACAACCCCCGCCATTACGTTCTTTTCCCCGGCCATCAGACCTTCCAGGGCGCCAAGGCCAAGGCGACTGGCTAGAATCCGGTCGTAGGCGGTTGGAATACCACCCCGTTGGATGTGCCCCAGGGTAGTGACCCGCATGTCGACGCCCTTCCCCACTTCTTCACGGATTTTTTCGGCAATCACCGTACCGTTACCGGCTTCTTCGCCTTCGGCGATGACGATGATGGACGATGATTTCTGACGGCTCCAGCCTGCTTTCAGCGTTTCGACGACCTCCGACAGGGGTGTCAGCACTTCTGGTACCATAACCAGCTCGGCACCGCCCGCAATGCCCGACTGAATAGCAATGTATCCTGAATCACGGCCCATGACTTCGATAAAGAAAACCCGGTCGTGGGAATCAGCCGTATCCCGGATTTTGTCGATAGCTTCCAGAGCGGTGTTAACGGCCGTATCGAAACCAATGGTATGGTCGGTACCGTAAAGGTCATTGTCGATGGTACCCGGTGCGCCTACGGTTGGAATACCGTATTCATCATAGAAAAGCGTAGCGCCAGTAAACGTACCGTTACCACCAATGGCAATAAGTCCTTCGATACCAAAACGCTGCAGTTGCTCGTGGGCTTTGGCGCGGCCTTCCGGCGTCATGAATTCTTTACTACGGGCCGACTTCAGGATGGTTCCTCCCCGCTGAACAATATTACTGACGGAATGGGAAGACATCTGAAAAATATCGCCGTTTATCATCCCGCTGTACCCCCGGCGGATACCAAATACTTCGATACCGTGGTAGACCGCTCCCCGAACAACGGCTCGGATACAAGCGTTCATACCTGGAGCATCGCCACCCGAGGTGAAAACAGCTATTCGTTTCATAGGTTAAGTCAATTTTTTAGCAAAATTTTGTCAAAAAGGTCCAGAGCTGCGGAATAAATCGCGCAAATTTATCCGCATTTCAGAATCTTAAGGCATTCCACGGACAATTATCACGCTTCAATACTGCACTTTTCCGAAAAGGACCAGTTTGCCGGTGCAAATTTATCAGGATTGCCCGGTATCAGTCGATGCAAGTCGACTTTTAACGCTCAAATTATAAAAACCTTAACCTAATTCTCGCACAAAAAACGGTTAAATCAGGCTTCTCCCTCCTTTGGATCAACAGGAAATTCTAACGCGGAGCTAACAATAACCGCCCGCCCGCACCGTAAGTCAACCGAGCTGCTTTATCGATATACACCCGCAACGCGTTTGCATGGAAAGCGGCTGGAACAGTAATCTCGTGCCGTACCTGAACGGCATCAGTTGCCGTTGGAACACAGCCGCAGGACCATACCGTGGGATCGTTCCAGCTGCCATTCCGAAGCGAAACATAAGGCTGGGAAGTAATAGGATACAGCGTAAAATCGGTCTGGCAGGTGGTTGCCTGATACAGCACCCGGACTTCTGCGTCGGACAGGACGCCCCGGTACACGCGTACATCATCAATGGCTCCGGAAAAGAACTGAATGAGCGATCTGGGATTAGGACGTGCTCCGATGCAGGCACGTAATTCGCCGGAGTACGTCAGCGGACCGGGAGGGGTAACCGCGAGCGTCTTGACGCGCTCACCGTTCAGGTAGAGAATGAACTCGTTCGCGGCTCGGATAGCCGTTAAATGAATCCATACGTTCGTACCAACGGACTGGGTTGTAATAATGGAACCGGGCGTATTATACAAAAAAAAATTCCAGACGGGGCCACCGTAGTCGGGATTGTTGGCTAATGTCAGACACTGATTGGGTTCGCCAAACGAAAAGATGGTATAAGCCTCCCAGGCGGAAGGAAACGAAGCTGGTTTTACCCAAGCTGATAGCGTATACGTAGGATTGGTGAATGGTGCCGCGGGTAAGTCGATGAATGAACTTCCATCGAAGAAATACGCGCTGTTTGGATTCCCGAATCGGTCGTTGGTCAGCGTTGCTCCAACAACGGTGCCGCTGTTGGGGCCAAAACCGTCTTGAGCGTTGCCTGAAAATGTATAACAGGCGACCAACTGGCTGGAGGCCTGACCAAAACAGTACGTAAAAAACGTATTGAGACAAAGAAAAAGTAGCAGTAAACGGTAGGTCATTGGGCTGAATGAAAAAGTGGAAAATAAAAAAAAGCTATCACTTACTCATATGCAACTAGTGACATGATAAAATTGAGCAGCATTGTTGAAAACAGGCTGCCGAAGAAGATTTTTGCCTCAAGATATGCCGGGCATTCGTACTATCGGCTATCAGCTTTGTGCGGTAGCTGACGTACGGGGAGCTGCCGCTTGAAACGCCAGGCACGCCAGCTAATTCGACCATGATTGAACACCGTCGGGAGCCAGCCAAAATGCGTAACGAGTACCTTGAATCGGTCGGTCAGCGACCGCCGGTGCTGCTGAACCGACAAACCGCCAACCAAATATTTGCAAAGAACAAACGGCAAAAATTCGACCAGTCCAGCCTTTTTCAGGCAGCGGATTTCCCAGTCTAGATCGGCGCTGAGGTTGTGAATATCATAGTCCGGTGCTATACTGCGTTTCGCCACAAATGCCTGGTGACAGACTTTCATGCCCAGCGCCATGTCAGTCCATTTGAGGCTGTGGGGAAGCATATGGGGCGTAACCACGCTGCGTAACCCAACCGGCGAACCGTCGTTCTGAACGAATAGAGCATCGCTGTAATAGACACCGGCTCCTGTCTGCTGAATGCGTTCCAGTAAACCTTGTAACGTTTCTTCGTCATATAGTTCATCCCCGGCGTTCATGAACCAGACGTAATCACCCGTCGCCAGATGGAGCCCTTTGTTCATGGCGTCATAAAGTCCGCTGTCCGGCTCCGAGATCCAGCGCGAAATGTGTTTCTCATATCGCTGGACAATATCCAGCGTCCCATCCGTTGAGCCACCATCAATGATGATGTACTCGTAATCCGTAGCGGTTTGCCGCAGTACGCTCTCAACCGTGCGCTCCAGAAAACGCCCGGCGTTGTAGGTGATGGTGATGATAGAAACGGTGGGCATGAAGGTCAAAGAGCGAAAGAATGAATGAGTGAAAGAGCGGTTTTCCGGATGGCTTCACTCATTCACTCTTTCGCTCATTAATTTCTGATACAACATGATATGCTTCCCCGCGACGACTGCTTCCGAAAAGCGGGCTTCCGCGGATTGACGGGCGTTCTGACGGATGACGGTCGAGTTGGCGTGAGTTAGCACGAAAGCCAGGCCATCGGCCAGCTCCTGCGCGGAGCCGACGGCTGCCAGATAACCATTCTGTTCGTGGTCGATCATTTCGGGAATACCGCCCGTCTGGAAAGCAACGACCGGTGTGCCACAAGCCAGTGACTCAATAACCGTGTTCGGTAGATTATCCTCCAGTGACGGGACAACCATCACGTCGGCGGCATTATAGGCAGCCACAATATCATCGGCGCTCGTCAGAATTCCCAGGTGCCGTATGGGGTAGGGTAGTTCATTGAACAGGTACGAGCGTCCTTTGCCGAAGACGAGAATTTCGGGCGCTAGTTCCGGGTGTTGCCGGTGGAGTAACGTGAGCGCTTCGGCGAAATAGGCAAAGCCTTTGCGAAGGTCTGTTACGTTCGCGCTGCCGAATAGAATCCGAAGCTTACCCGTATCCGCCAATTCCAGATACGTAGTGGCCTGCTTTCGATCGACGGGGCAGAAAATGGACTGATCGATGGCGTAAGGAATAACCGTAAACGGTGCATCTTTCAGCAAGGCACTATTCTGACCGGATTGCGCCAGCCAGTGGCTGGGGGGCGTAAAATGAATACGTGAGTTTTGAAAAAGCGTCTTTTTCTTCTCAAAAACCCGGTACGACAGGTCATGTGGCCCCGGCTTCTTCAGGTAAGGACAATTGTGGCAATGCGTCAGAAAATGATCGCAGCCACGTGAATAATGACAGCCCCCCGTAAACGCCCACTGATCGTGCAGCGTCCAGACCATAGGTTTTCCCAGATCCGCCAGCGCCTGAATATCGGGCATGGCCAGATACCCAAAATTGATCCAGTGCAGATGCAGTACGTCGGCCTGCTGGACAGCGGGGTGAAAGGTCAGATTTGTGCCGAACACAGCGGGCGAAAATTGAAACCGCACCGAACTGTCCCGCTCGAAGGGCAGAAAATAAAGCCGTTCTGCCACAAACCGGCCAAAGGCGGTCTGTTCGGCCAGGATGTTGTTGGCCAGATAGCTAACACCCTCGGCGGGGCGGTGCTTCTCCTGCCGGTTCGACGTCCCGACGAGCATGGTACTATCGACACCAACGTTCAGCAACGCCTGATGCAGCCGTTTGGCGGCTACGGCCGCGCCACCGAAGAGGTGATAGGTGCTCAGGTGTGTGACTCTCACCGGCCCAGAAGTTGATCAAATTTCTTCACAACTTCGGGCCAGAAACCAAGCCCAAACACGCGTCCCCAGATGCGACGGCGGGAGTACGTTTCCATCTCCGAAAAGATCGGGTCCTGAAAACGAGCTTTGGCTTTCTGCGTCAGGATGAGCGCAAAGCCGTGCTGCTTCAGCGTCGTAGCAAACACCCAACCCAGCAACAGATCGCGCTGGGTAAGTAGCGTATCATCCGCAAACTGGTTCAGGTACGTCATTTCGCCCCAAACGGCGCTGTTCCTGAGCGAGAAGAGAACGAATTTCTTAATCAGCGGCTGGCTGCTGAAACTATCCAGCAGGGCGGGCGTAATGCGGGGAGAACCTTTTGGCAGTAGTTCGGCCAGCCAGTGACTACCCGTTTCATCCATGTATTGCAGCACCCGGAATAGTTTGTCCTCGCCGTCGTAAATCGACGCAATACCTGGTTCAAACTCAGCCGTGAGGACACGTCTGGAGCGTTCGGGGCCGAGGTCGCGGAACAGCCGTAAGTCTGTTCCCTGAGAATCGGTTTTGAACCAGTCTACCCGGTTGATGTTCAGACTATCGAGCGTCGAGCGCAGGCTTCGTGTCTTGAGCTGCACCACTTTTGTGGGCTCAAACTTGGGCGCAAACGCATACTCCTGAATCAGATCGGGCCGGGGTTTGAGCAGGCTGGAGCAGTGGGGTGAAACGGTCAGGTAGAAATTTCGCGTGTCGGCCTCGGTACCCGTCGGGCTGCTTTCGGTAACGATATGGTTGAACGTGTACAGCTTCCGGAAATGGCTGGATTCGCTTTCAACGTAACCGAAATCGCGGTCATCGGCATCGAAGGCAATGCAGATGGCGTATTTAGCAAACGTTTTCCAGCGGGTATGTAATTGTCCCGACGCGCCAATATCCACCAGCACGGGTGGTTCAGTCTGAAATTCAGGACGGGAAAGAATCGTATCGATCATGCAGCAGACGTCATCAGGCTAGTGATGACTAATTTCTATACGCAAAGATATTCAATTGTAAATCCATGCTGTCATTACCCCGATAGCGATGGTTGACGAGGGGCGCATGTCGGTATTGGCTGGTATTGATGTAATACCGAAATCCGCTGGTCTCCAGTACCTGAATCACTTCGGCCAGCGTTTGCGGATGATCAAGGTAGGCGTGAAATTCCACGAACATATTCTGCACGTGTGCCAGCGCGTCGCGGCAGTCGGTCAGCACCGCCGTTTCGGCCCCTTCAATATCCATCTTGAGCATGTCAATCCGGGTTTCGCGCAGGAGGTAATCACGCAACCGGACGGAGGGAACCAGTTTCTGATCGGTCAGGGAGTAAATCGACGCCGAATCGGCCTGGTCACTGCCGAACATGATACCGTTTTCGTTCGTCCAGACGGCTTTGGTCACGACCTCAACGCCCGTGATCTGGTTTCGGCGCAGGTTGTCCTGTAGGATCTGGCTGATTGGCTCGTCGGCCTCGAACGCGACGATACGTGCCCTGGGGTACTGCTGATGAAAATACGCGATGCTGGTTCCTACGTTCGTACCACAGTCGAAAATGACAGGCTGTTGCTGCGTTGTATAGAAGCGGTAGAACTCATCCACGAAAATTTCCCGAAACTGCCACATAAACGACAGCGCATCGGGTACCCGGAACTGAAACCGACCGAACGTAACGTCGGTGAGCTGATTGCGGGGCTTACCACCGTACTGTATGGCCAGCCACAGCAGCCGGCGCCCTTCGGCCGAGCGTAGAAGCCGGGCGGCTTCGGTGAACAGGAATTTAAAGAACCACATGGGTAAATAAGCGTTAAGGTCTGCGGAAACGGTTAATAATACCGGTTACGGTCTGATTGATGTCCGGCGATACGTTGAACAGCAGAATTAATCCCCCAAAGGAACCTGTTATCAGTGCTGAACGCCAGGTAATATCCAGTATTTTTTGCCAGATAGGCGCCCCAGTCGCCGGATACGGAATTTGTACCGATGCCCACCAGACTAATAAAGCCACAACGATTACTGCACCATTTCGCCACGAAAAAGGCTGCATCTTGAACGCAAATCCGACGAAAAGCGTCCGGGCCAGGTTGTAAAGTAACGTAGCCAACGCAGCACCGATAGCGGCTCCGTTAATACCAAACCGCGGAAGCAGGTAGTAATTGACGGCAATGGTAATAAACGTAAGGGCAACGAAAAAGAACGTATCATAAATGTAGTAACGGGACGTGTAGAGGATTGTACCGTTCACGCCCGTTGCCATATCGATCAGTTTACCCAGGCCGAGCCACAAAATGACGTAGTAGCCCGCTTCGTAGCCACGGCCAGCAGGGAGTAAGCCAAACACGTTGGGTAGGTTGGCCGCTACGCCGATAAAAACCAGGCAGCCCGCAATGAGCTGATTCAAACAGCTCTTGCGGTAAATATTCATAATATTTTGGGTATCGTTCACTTTCCAGGATTCGGCAATCAGTGTTCCTGAAACCTTGTACAGGGCCGTCGCCGGGATGGCAATGACGGCGGCAAAATAGGAGGCAGTACTGTAAATACCCGTTGCGGCCAACCCCTGTGCATCGTGTACCATCACTTTATCGATTGTCCAGATAATCTGCGTCGATAGGGCGGAGGTGAACGTTAGACCCGCATAGCGCATCATGTTTCGGCGTAGTTCGGGCGTTACAGAAACGTAGCGACGACTTAGGAACAGGGCTTCGTCGCGGATGACGCTGCCAATCATGAAAACCAGCGGCAGAAAGAACGCCAGCATCCAGACGCCCAGAAACTGCGGAAACGTAACCCAGCCTAACCAATACAAAACGCCAGCCACCAGAACGAGGAGTCGTTGCACAAACTGCTGGAGCATCGTCCCCGTAACGGGGTCGTAAAGCAGTCGGGCGTAGTTGTCGAAGACGGTAAAATAGACGGTAAACAGTGTCAGCGGGATCAAGAGAAAATAGTAATCCACGAACAGCGCCGACTGTTTTTGATAGTATGAAACTACCCAAGGACGCGCTAGCCACAGCGCTAGGGCACAAATGCAGAAACCTATAAGCGTTGATAAGCTGACAATCAGCAGGTAGCCATTATGCTGTCGCTCAGCGTTGCGGAAGTACGGGAAATAACGTCCTCCCGCGCCGTTCAGACCCAGATTGGAGGCCTGGGCCAGCACCTGCGCCAGCGAAATTAGCAGTGATAATAAGCCTATTTCTGCTACACCGAATATATAAGGAAAAAATATCCCCTGCGTCAGAAAACCAATGCCTACTCCCACGTAGGAGTAGATGGAACTCTGAATCGTCTGGCGTTTGATTATACCCATCAGCTAAAATGAGCGAATGAGTGAATGAGTGAATGAGTGAATAGCCGTCCGGCTAAAGAAGCTTGCGCCAGCTATTCGCTCATTCGCTCATTCACTCATTCGCAATTAAATTCCACCCCAGCGCCGTGCCGGCCTGGATGTCAGTGGTGGCTGTTTTGCCAAGGATGTCGTCGTAGTAGCGCGTGTGCAAACCGTTGGCGGGGCGGATGCTGCGCACATTCTCGGCGGTGAAGGCTTCCCCGGCTTTTACGTCCTTAACAACGTAGAGCGACCGCTTGAATTGGAGGCTGTTGCATTCCTTGGGTGTCAGCGTATAATTGACTTGTCCCATTGCCAGATAGGCACGCTCGGTTTCGATAACGAGGCTCTTCAACTCGTCCGGTTCCAGCGAGAAAGCGGAATCGACACCCCCATCGGCTCGCCGTAACGTAACGTGCTTTTCGATGACGACAGCGCCCAGCGCCACGGCTGCCACGGCGGCACCGATTCCCATCGTATGATCAGACAAACCAACCGGTACGTCGAACAGCTGCCGCATGTGTGGAATGGTGAGCAGGTTTGTTGTCTCGGGCGTAGCCGGGTACGTACTGGTGCATTTGAGCAGGATCAGGTCTTTACAACCGTGTTCGCGCAGCACCTTCACCGACTCGTCCAGATCCGCAACCGAGGACACGCCCGTACTCATGATGACAGGTTTCCCCGTTTGGGCCACCTTTTTGAGGAGGATATGATCCGTGTTTTCGAAGGACGCAATTTTGTAAAAGGGTACGTCGAGCGACTCCAGAAAGTCAACGGCCGTCGTGTCGAAAGGCGAGCTGAACGCCACCATGCCCCGCTTTTGGGCGTGGTCAAAAATGGGCTTGTGCCACTCCCAGGGCGTATACGCTTCGGCGTAGAGTTTGTATAAGTTTTTGTCGGCCCAGAGCGACTTGGCGTCGCGGATGTAAAACTCTTCGGCTGCGCCGTTGAACGTTATTGTATCCGGGGTATAGGTTTGCAGCTTGAGGGCGTGGGCGCCCGCATCGGCGACGGCATCCACGATTTCCAGCGCCCGTTCGAGCGACTGATTGTGATTTCCCGACATTTCGGCAATGACGAAAGGCCGGGCACCGAGTAAGTGATCTCTAACGTTACTATCGTTCATGAAAGCAGAAACCATCCAATAGAAAAGACAAAATTAGCGCTTAAGACGGCTATCTACTAATTGGAACAGCAACCTGTTCCGTTTAGTCCCCCACTTAGCTTCCTGCGGGGAGTTCGCCACGGTATATTTTGCTTTTCATACTAGGGCGATAGACGTCCCACTCTTGCTTGAGCAGCGCTAGGCCAACCACATCGTGCCAGGTGCCATCTTTTTTGACGTGTTGCCGGTAATACGCTTCCCGCCGGAAACCAAACTTTTCGTGCATGGCAATCACTTTATCGTTGAACGTCAGTACTTCGCAGCGAAGTTTATTGAGTTTCAATTCGTTAAAGACGTATTCCAGTACGTTAAATTCAATCTTGGCACCAAGGCCTGCCCCGCGAATATTGGTGTCGCCTAGATAAAAAGCCCAGTAACAGCTGCTTAGCGTCTTACTAATACCGGTTAACGAAGCCAGACCAATCTTTTGATCATTGTATTCAATGACCCAGTATCGGGACGTTGGGTCGTGTTCAACTTGGGCAAACCAGGCCGCCTGTTGCTCGGCTGTAATCTCATTACTGGTGTACATGTACTGGGCCACCTCGGGCGAGTTACGCCAGGTACGTACCAGTTCAATATCGTCGCTGGTAAGAGGAATCAAACTAATGTCCATTGTCGTAAAGAGTTATATCTAGCTGGCAGCCAGTGTTTCGAAAAGTGTACCAATACGTTTGCCCGACTGCCCATCGAAAAAGCGAGCCTGGTTCGTCAAACTCTGGTTGACCTCGGAAGGCGAAATTTGCAATACCGATGTCAAATCGGCGGGGGCAAAATCTTTCTCCAGCACCCGTAAGGCAATTTGCTGCTCGTTATAAAAGTCGCGAAGACCTATCTGATTATCAGCCGTAATAATTCCCACGAACGGACGCCCAACGGTGGCCACCTCGTACGAAACCGTACTACAGGAAACTACCGCCAGATCGCACGCCCGAATGCTGTCAACCATCTGCTGCGGGGAAAGATTGACAAGTAGTCGAACGCCCTGCTGACGTAACGACTCAAAGCTCGCTCTGTGTGGATTTGCTGCTCCCAGGATGACATGAATCTCGTCGATGGCCGCTTGCGTCAGCAGGCTATTGACAACGCGCAGGCTGCAGTTGTCCGGATCGGCCCCGCCCAGATTGACGAGTATTGTCTTCGGGCGAAAATGGCTAACCGACGCTCCGGACCGATGGGTAGCGGCCTCCAGAATTGGTTTTCGGAGTAGTGCGTAGTCTGTTCCAAGCAAAAACTGGGTATATGGTTCTGCCTGGTAGACTTCCCGAGTAGCCATACCGCCGTGATTGATGACAACGTCGGCATACTGATGCCAGGCTGCCAGATCGTCAACAGCCACCAACGTACTACCTGTTTGCTTAATGGCTCGCTGATAAGCAGCCTGAAATGAGTAGCCGTCGAGTACAACTACATCCCTGCTGGTTAGCTGACTGGCAAACAGAGCCGCGTCGGCCTGGTAGTCGGTCGTTTCGGGAAGAACAATAAGGTCGAATCGGTGTAGTAAGTCCCGGACCGCGGGCGTTGGCTGCTGAATGGCGAACGTCAGCGTCCGGCCGGTACCAACCATTTCGGCAATGGCGGTACAACGCATTACGTGGCCTAAGCCAATTCGCGCGTTACCGTCAGCGCGAAAAACGATGCGCTTGTCAGTCATTGGGGATCAGGTTATGCAGCAGGCGATACTTGAATTCGGCGACTTTCCAGTCGGTTTCCGTATCGATGTCGTGCGCGTGC
Source organism: Spirosoma sp. KUDC1026 (assembly GCF_013375035.1). Lineage (NCBI taxonomy): Bacteria > Pseudomonadati > Bacteroidota > Cytophagia > Cytophagales > Cytophagaceae > Spirosoma > Spirosoma sp. KUDC1026. Next base: position 1,475,425 of record NZ_CP056032.1, read on the forward strand.
ATTTCGTCGATCACAACGCCACCCGCCGTCAAACCCGCCAGTTGCCGCTCCTGCTGAAGCCGCGCTACGTTAAACCAGTACAACTGACCGGCATCATGGTACATGGGTTCCAGGTCCTGCGACCGGAGCAGAAATGAGTCGGGCTGAGCCCAGGACAGCAGATCGTCTTTCAGTTTAAACGCCCGTTGAATGGGAAACGAAAACGGCTGAACCGGATAAACGATATCGACCTGCTTGTTCTTAAGTACTGAATAGGTTTCGGTAAGCAGTGCTTGACTAACGAACGGAGCGGTGGGGTAAATGCAGCACAGCGACTGAAATGTCTTGCCAAGACCCTCGTACGCATCGACCACTTCCAGAATTACGTCAATCGTTGACGAGTAATCATCAGCCGTTTCAACCGAACGCATAAACGGAACCGACGCCCCGTACTGCCGCGCTATATCGGCAATTTCGGCGTCATCCGTCGAGACCATTACGTCGTCAAACAAACCGGACGCCAGCGCGGCTTCAATGCCGTAAGCCATGATGGGTTTACCCAGAAATGGCCGGATGTTCTTGCGGGGAATCCGTTTGCTGCCGCCCCGCGCTGTAATGACCGCTACGTTGTTCATTGGCCGATAAACTCGTTCACCGACGCAATGACATAATCCTGTTCATCGCGCGTCAGCGTCGGAAACAGGGGCAGGCTTAGACATTGCGCATAATACTGTTCCGCCTTGGGAAAGTCACCTGGCTGCCAGCCCTGCTCCCGGTAGTACGGCATCAGATGAACGGGAATGTAGTGTACCTGCGCCATGATGTTACGGGACCGCAAGAAGTCGTACAAACCTTTCCGGTCAGCTACCTGAATAACGTACAGGTGATAGGCATGACCAACACCCGCAGGCGGCACAATGATCGTTACGTTTGCCTCGGCAAAGGCTTCGTCGTACCGTTTTGCCAGTGCCTGCCGCTGATCCAGCATCTCGTCGGCCCGTTGAAGCTGACTGTTGCCCAGCGCGGCCTGGAAATCGGTCAGCCGGTAGTTGTAGCCCAGTTCCTGCATCTGCATATACCAGCCACCACGTTCGGGTTCGCCGGGGTATAGCTCGGTAAAGTCGCCGGGTTTGTTGGTGATGCCGTGTGTCCGGAGTCGGAGCAGGTGATTGTATAAATTTTCGTCGTTGGTAGTAATCATGCCCCCTTCGCCTGCCGCAATGTGCTTAACAGGGTGAAAGCTAAAAATCGCCAGGTCAGCCAGCGAACTATCGCCACAGCGGTGCACTGTTCCGGCTGCGTCCGTAAAGGAAGCACCCGGCGCGTGGCAGCTGTCTTCCAGCAGCCATAGCCCATACTCGTCGGCTAGCTCTCGAAAAGCGGCCATATCGACCGGATAACCGGCAAAGTCAACCGGAATGATACCCGAAAAATAGCCCTTCGGGTGTTTCTCCAGCAACGCCCGAACCGCGTTAACGTCCAGCAACGCCGTTTCCGGGTCGATGTCAGCAAAGTGAACCTCGCCACCGCAGTACCGGACGCAGTTGGCCGAGGCCGAGAACGTAATAGGCGACGTAATGACCCGCGTACCAGCAGCTACGCCCAGTGCCAGGCAGCACAGATGCAGCGCGGCCGTACCATTAGCCACAGCTATAGCATACTGACTGCCTACATAGTGCGCAAACGCCGTTTCAAACTGAGCGATATGCGGTCCCTGCGTCAGGTAAGGACCGCGCAGTACGTCGGCCACCGCAGCAATGTCCTCTTCCGTAATGTGCTGGCGGCCGTAAGGAATGGGCTTATTTTCTTGCACTAGTCAAACTGTTAAGTACTATTTGGTTTGAATCAATGATCGGTAAATAGCACTTCGCTAAACCTGTACCTGTAGTCTTTGTAACCAAGATTCCCCGAATAGTTGGAACTATGATGTTGAAAAGAAAGGATAGTAGGCTTTTCTCGAAAATGTATTTCTCGCTTTCAAACCTGAAAATCTCAGAGAAGTTATCAACAAAAAAGGAAGTCTCGTTTGTATATCTAAGAACAGTATTAGCATTATCTGTCTCGTAGGCATGTACAAATTCAACGACTGTTGTCAGGGTAACTGTTTTTGTGTCACCATCAGCAACCATATCTTTCTCCTCGACACGAATCCCTAATTGCGTAGGGCTTATTTCATAGTTTGACTGAATGTAAAAATCTACGTCTCTAATAGATTCTATCCGCAGGTTGATGTGTTTTTCCATAAAACGAGTTAGGCTATCTGTCGCTTCGAATTAAGAGTAGTCTCACTTGAGTCGTTTGTATAGGATAAGGATTGAAGTTGATCTCCAGCAATAATGGCTTTGAAGGGACGGTGAGGCCCTACTGTGTCAGAAGTAATGGTTTCTTCAGAATTATCATTGTGGAGGTCTGTATACTGAATATCTGGACCCTTCCCAATCGCCAATGAAAGATCGACTAATTTGCTGATTTTGTGATCAAAGTCACCGTTGAGTATTTGAGATACGTATCCTTTGGTAACCCCAAGCTTCTCCGCTAGTTGTGTACGGGATAAATTATTTTCACCCATATACTTTTCAATTTGATTGAATAAATCAAGCTGAATTTTTGCGATCCAATATTCGCGACTTTGAATAAGCTGATCCCGTGTCATGACCCTATCGAGTTAAGATATTGTTGCTTCAGCGAACGAAACCGTCTGAAGTCTGATTTCTGCGTTGTTTTAAAGCCACACAAGATTATCAGCTTTCCGCCTTCTTTTTTTATAGCGTAAATGCGCAGATGCTTCGATTTGAACTCGTATTCTTTTACCCGTTCGCCATCCGGAGTCACGTCCCTAAACTTCGTGTTAGGCAACGATTTGCCGTCGCTCACGTAATTCATGTACGTGATCAACGTCCTGAATTCACTAAAAGAGCGTTTGTCAGTTTCTTCTAATGTTTGCTCAAAAGCCGTCAACTGGCCTATCCCATCAATTTCCAGTTCATCTAGTTCCTGTTTTGCTTGAACAGCATCTACTTTGCGAACTGTAAATATAGCCATGAGGGTTTAGTTTGAGCTAAACAAATTATCTTGATTTATAATTTTACGCTCCAGAATTGAGCTTTACCAAAGCCAACTCGTGAAGTCTATGAATTCTTTATATCGTAAATGTAGGGTCAACGTGTTCCCGAACCTGATCCCGTAATTCGTCGACCGTAAGCCAGTCGGTGTTAGTGCCGGAATTATATTTGAAGCCCATGTCTACCTGCTTTCCATCGAACGCCTTGATGTAATCATCCATGCTCCAGGTGGGTGTCGATGGCGTGATGACGTAATAACTGGCCGTTTCGATGGTGTTCAGCGAGTCGGTTTCGGTGATCATCTCTTCGTGTAATTTCTCGCCCGGCCGGATGCCCACCAGTTTCTGCTCGCAGTCGGGACCGATGGCCGTGGCTACGTCGGTGATGCGGTATGATGGAATTTTGGGCACGTAAATCTCACCGCCCCAGGCGTGTTCGAGTGCGTACAGTACCATCTCAACGCCTTCTTCCAGTGAGATGTTGAAGCGCGTCATGTCGGGGTGGGTGATAGGTAGAATGCCGTCTTTCCGCTTTTCCAGGAAGAACGGCACGACCGACCCCCGCGAACCGATCACGTTACCGTAACGCACAACCGAAAACCGCAGATCGCGGCTGCCTTTCATGTTATTGGCTGCTACGAAGAGCTTATCAGAGCACAATTTAGTGGCCCCGTAGAGGTTGATGGGAGCCGCAGCTTTGTCCGTCGAGAGGGCCACTACGCGCTTAACGCCGTTGTCCATAGCTGCATTGATCACGTTCTCGGCACCGAACACGTTGGTTTTGATGCACTCCATCGGGTTGTACTCGGCCGCCGGAACCTGCTTCAGCGCAGCCGCGTGGATGATAATATCTATCCCTTCACAGGCCCGTTTCAATCGCTCGGCATCACGTACGTCGCCGATGAAAAAGCGAATGGACTTGTAGGTCGACTGCGGATAGTACTGCGCCATTTCAAACTGCTTCAGTTCGTCGCGGGAATAAATGACCAAGCGTTTCAGGTTGGGGTAACGCTGGTAGACCATTTCAACGAACTTCTTGCCAAACGAGCCGGTACCGCCCGTAATCAGAATCGATTTATCGGTTAAATCAAGCATAATCTATTGGTCATGAATGGCTTGTGATAAAGCCAGTTTTGGATGTAGTGAGCGTGGCCGGTGTCGCCCGGTCAAACGCGTCGATGTAACTTTTGGCGCTGGCGTTCAGGATCGTTACGCCCCGATGATCGGCATAATCGCGCAGAACTTCGTAGCCACGAAATACTTTGTGTAAGGATAAAAACTGGGCCGCCATCGAAAACGTGCGCTGCCGCTGTGCGTCGGAATAAACGGGCTGGTGCGTGACGTCTTTGGGCTTGTCGTAGAAATGGATCTGTTTGATCAGCAGCTGATTCTGTTCGTTCAGCCGGATCTGCTCGTGCCAGGACGTATCGGCACCGAAAAGGTATATTTTCCGGAACTGCTGATTGATCATCAGCGTCAGCGCGGCAACAATTACTGTCTGAGCGCGGGGCATGCCCAGCCCTTTTTCGTAGAGCCAGTACGTGAGCCAGCGGAAGCCACTGACAACGGTATAGTTGAAATGGACGACCCTAATGTTTGGGTTCCGGCTGATTTGACTGAGCAGGTACGACTGTTTCGCGAAATGCGGTACGTAAAGCGTCATGGGCCAGGTAACCTGCTCGCTGAACACCATCAGCGTCCGGCGAATGTCTTCGCGGTCGGTCGTCTGCTCGGTAAAAACAAAATAGTTCGGGTCGGAAATGACGTAGTGCTGGGGCTGTAGCTGAATAAAGACGTCGGCGTGCGCGAAGTTATTGACGCACACAATATCGGTCTGGCGAATGAAATCCAGGTGATCGCGTAGCGAGTCGGCCAGCGAAGGACCATTACCCAGCACCGAGCAAACACCATCCTTCCGCACCGGAAGCCGGGTAGCATGAGGACTTCGGAGAGCGGCTTTGATGAGCGACAACAGCGAGGTAATCAGCTCGCTCAGAAATCTATTTAGAGAATTGAAACCTGTTTCCAGCATGGAATCGGCCACCGAACGGGGCGGCCTTTTTTCTACAAAAGAACGAAAAAAAACGGCAGGCTCGTATCGATTGGTTTTCAGGCCTAAAGGGCTTTCCTGAAAACGTATTTGGGCGACTCCTTTGCCCCCAGGTTTTGTTTGAACCGGGCCAGGCTGGCTTTGGGCTGGTGGGTGCTGTCGAGGGCCATACCCAGGTCCAGCAATGAAATCGTTTCGCGTTGACAATACGCATACACGCCGTCCAGCAGCATAACCATGGGGCTGAAGGCATGATAAGCCGGGAGCGATGCCGGCAGGAAATTATACAGGATGTCGTGCCGAACGCGAACGGTTATGGTCAGGGCAATCAGTTGGGCGTCGTCGCGCAGGGTGAAAACCAAAAACTGATCGGGGAACGTAGCGAGCAGATGAAGTAGCTGCTCCGGTGGGAGACTGAGCTGGTAGCTAAGCTGAGCATACGTATCGAGCAGGAAGTTGATGACAATGGCTGAGTCGTATTGTTGCCAGTGCGCAAACTGGAAATTCCCCCGCCGGCATTTTCGCAGGCGACGACGTTCTGAAGCTGTAATGTCTTGAGCAAAAGATCGGTTGGTAATAGGAAGATAGAACGTCGGATGCGATTTGATTAATGAACAACCTGATGCCTGCAACAGAGTTAGTAGTCGATCGGTCTGGCTGGGGGCGTAACAGCGTGGGTAATGAACGAGTGTCAACATCCGGCAGCCAGCCAGCTTTGCTTCGGTAAAAAGCTGGTTAACGAACACTTCCAGGACATCATCCGGGAGATATTCGTCAAATTCAACCGAGCCAAACGGGGCCGCACCGGGGCTTATGGCCTTTTCATTCTTGATAAAAAAAGCACACCGGGCCACAATCTGCTGGGTCGCCTGATTGACAACCAGCATCAGATAGTAAGGCCCAGAATATTGCTGACGGAGATGCACTGGTTCATTGAAAAAGAACCCAGCCTGATAAAAAGGAAGCCCTGGCGTTACGTCAGGGCTTGTGTGTCGTTCGATGGTGTATTGTGACAATGACGTATCGAGCGGATAAGGGGAAATTACACGCGCTTTTTCTTCTGTAACTGCGAGTAAACCAACTGCATAATCCCGTCCTTAAGTCCCAGATCTGGCACGATGATCTGTTTGGCTCCCGCCCATTTCATTACTGAAATATAGATATCGGCGGCAGGAATGATCACGTCGGCCCGGTCGGCGTTCAGGCGGAGTTTGTTGATGCGATCTTCCTGGCTGTAACCGGCAATGTAATGACGTATCCGTTCGATCTCGTCGATGCTTGTTTCCGTGTCCGACGTTTTCGACGCCAGGTTGAACAGTTTACTGATGTTACCACCGGTACCAACGGCGATGACCTCCCGCGATGTATCGACGTTATCCTCCACCCAGTCCTCAATTTTCCGCCAGGCGCCTTTGGTCTCCTTTCCTTCGAGCAGCCGGACGGAGCCGATCTTGAACGATTTGGAGTTGACCTTCTCGCGGTTGATATACAGGTTCAGCTCGGTGCTGCCTCCGCCCACATCAATGTGCAGAAACTGCCGGTCGTCCAGCGCCTGCACCACGACGTCGTTGATCAGTTCGGCTTCCTTCTGGCCATCGATAATGTGAATTTTCACGCCCGTCGATGCCTCGATGCGTTTGGCAATTTCGGGGCCATTTTCGGCTTCGCGCATGGCCGACGTAGCGCAGGCCATATAAGCCTCCACCTCGTGCAATTCCATCAGGAGCTTATAGACCTGCATAAGCTTGGCCGTACGGGCTTCACTTTCGGGCGTTAATTTGCCGTAATTAAAAACATCGTGGCCGAGCCGAAGTGGAAACCGGACGTACTCCACTTTTTTAAAGCTAACCACATCATCGTTGTGGAGCACTGTTGAAATCTGTAGCCGAGCTGCGTTGGAACCGATATCGATAGCTGCTAGTTTCATCTGAGATAGTGAACGTGTGAAATCAGGAAAGAGCGGAGCAAAGCGAAAAAATTTGTAACCCGCCTTGCCTGTGAGTCGGGCGTAAGCCCGGTATACGTTGATGAACTTGAGTAGTTTATTCGTCACTCATTCGTCTTTTTGCTCGTTCTCTTACTGGCAAAAGTAACGGATTTTTGAGCATGAGGGTTTCAGGACGTATTTTTACCCTGCTTTACTAAAGTAATACACCAACAACAGTTACCTTGAAAACTATACACGAACTTCTCCGGGAACGAATCCTGGTGCTGGATGGCGCCATGGGTTCCATGATCCAGCAATACAACCTTACCGAGGATGACTACCGCGGTGAGCGTTTTGCGGATTGGCCGCACGATCTGAAAGGTAACAATGATCTTTTGTCTCTGACCAAACCAGCGGTCATCCGGGAAATCCACCGGCAATATCTGGACGCGGGGGCCGACATCATTGAAACGAATACGTTCAGCGGGACCACCATCGCCATGGCCGATTACCGCATGGAATCGTTGGTTTATGAACTGAACTACGAGTCGGCGCGAATTGCCAAACTCGAAGCTGACGCGGTTACGCAGGAAAACCCCGACCGGCCCCGTTACGTAGCGGGGGCTATGGGACCTACGAACCGTACAGCTTCGCTCTCGCCTGATGTTAATAACCCTGCCTACCGGGCCGTTACGTTCGACGAACTGGTCGGCGCTTATTACGAACAGGTAAGCGGCCTGGTTGATGGGGGAGCCGATTTGCTGCTGGTCGAAACAATTTTTGACACGCTGAACGCGAAAGCGGCTCTGTTCGCCATCGACAAGTATTTTGCTGACAAGGGAACGACGTCGCTGCCCATTATGGTCTCGGGGACCATTACCGACGCCAGCGGACGAACACTTTCCGGCCAGACAACCGAAGCATTCCTGTATTCTGTCTCGCACCTGCCACTACTAAGTGTGGGTTTGAACTGCGCCTTAGGAGCTGAGCCCATGCGGCCATACGTGCAGACGCTGGCGAAAGAATCGCCCTTCTTCACGTCGGCCTACCCGAATGCGGGTCTGCCGAACGAGTTTGGCGAATACGACGAGACGCCGGAAATGATGGCGAAACAGGTAGAAGATTTCATCAGCAACAGTTTCATCAACATTGTTGGTGGCTGCTGTGGGTCCACGCCCAGCCACATCCGGGCCATTGCGGCTGTTGCGGCCAAATATCCACCCCGCCAGCTTCCCGAGCCCGAACCGTATCAGAAACTGAGCGGGCTGGAACCGTTGAAAATTACCGAACAGACCAACTTCCTGAACGTCGGCGAACGCACGAATGTAACGGGCTCGAAGAAGTTTGCCCGACTGATAAAAGAAGGGAACTACGACGAAGCCCTGAGTATTGCCCGGGGTCAGGTTGAGGGCGGAGCGCAGGTGATCGACGTTAACATGGACGAAGGGATGCTGGACTCGGTAGAGGCTATGACGACCTTTCTGAACCTGATTGCGTCGGAGCCGGACATTGCCCGTGTTCCCATCATGGTCGATTCCTCGAAATGGGAAGTGATCGAAGCGGGGCTGAAATGTGTGCAGGGAAAAGCCATCGTCAACTCGATTTCGCTGAAAGAAGGTGAAGAAGCCTTCATCGAGCGGGCCAAATTGGTGAAACGTTATGGTGCTGCTGCGGTGGTCATGGCGTTTGACGAAAGCGGTCAGGCCGATTCCTACGAACGCCGGATTGAAATCTGCGAACGGGCGTACCGCATCCTGGTCGACAAAGTCGATTTTGCCCCACAGGACATCATTTTCGATCCCAACATCCTGACCGTTGCGACGGGTATCGAGGAGCATAACAACTACGCCGTCGATTTTATCAACGCGACACGCTGGATTAAGGAAAACCTGCCACTGGCCAAAGTGAGCGGTGGGGTGTCGAACATTTCGTTCTCCTTCCGGGGTAACGATGTTGTGCGCGAAGCCATGCACTCGGCCTTTCTCTATCATGCCATCCGGGCGGGTATGGACATGGGTATCGTAAACGCCGGGCAGCTGGAAGTGTACGACAATATCCCCAAAGACCTGCTGGAACGTTGCGAGGACGTACTGCTCAACCGCCGGGACGATTCAACCGAACGGCTCGTGGAGTTTGCCGAAACGGTGAAAGCCAAAGGCAAAACGGTAGTGCAGGATAATAGCTGGCGCGAACAGCCCGTTCGTGAGCGGCTCAAACACGCGCTGGTGAAAGGCATTACCGACTACATTGATCAGGATGTCGAAGAAATCCGGCAACAGGTTGAGCGACCGCTGCACGTTATCGAAGGACCACTGATGGACGGCATGAACGTCGTGGGTGACCTGTTTGGCGAAGGAAAAATGTTTCTGCCACAGGTAGTTAAATCGGCGCGGGTGATGAAGAAAGCTGTAGCCTACCTGACTCCCTTTATTGAAGCCGAAAAATCGGGTGGTGAGTCTTCGTCGGCCGGCAAAATCCTGCTGGCAACGGTGAAGGGCGACGTTCACGACATTGGTAAGAACATCGTTGGTGTCGTGCTGGGCTGTAACAACTATGAAATTATTGACCTGGGCGTTATGGTGCCAACCCAGAAAATTCTGGAAGAGGCCCGTAAACAGAACGTTGATATTATTGGGCTGAGCGGCCTCATTACACCGTCGCTCGACGAAATGGTGGGTGTCGCCAAGGAAATGGAACGGCAAGGATTCAAGCTGCCCCTGTTGATTGGTGGAGCCACGACCTCACGTATGCATACCGCCGTGAAGATTGATCCGCACTACTCGGGGCCGGTTGTTCACGTACTGGATGCCAGCCGAAGCGTACCCGTGGCTGGACGGCTTGTCAGCGAAACCGAAAGTACCCGCGACAAGATTTTTACGGATATAAAAGCGGAATACAGCAAACTGCGTGACGACCACGCCCGGCGTCGGCAGGACAAAGCGTCGTTACCGATTGGCAAAGCACGGGAGAACCGTACGCCAATCGATTGGACGACCTTCGAACCAACCAAGCCTGCTTTCCTGGGGAATCGCTATTTCGACGACTACCCGATGGCCGAACTGGTTGATTACATCGACTGGACCCCTTTCTTCCAGACCTGGCAATTGACCGGTAAATACCCGGCAATTTTCAACGATGCCGTTGTTGGTCAGGAAGCGAAACAACTGTTCGACGATGCCAATCGCCTGCTGAAAGAAGTTGTTGATAAAAAATTGCTGAAGGCAAAGGCTGTTGTTGGCTTCTACCCCGCCAACTCGGTTGATGACGACGTATTGCTGCATGAATACGAAGAAAACGTATTACCCGTTTCCGACGAGCGGCACGGTTCCCAGCAGCATATTGAGTACAAAATTTCGCGTGGTAACCTAGCGAAAACGGCGGCTAACGTAGCCACGGCCGGTGAGCTGGTGTACGACACAAAAACGGTGCTTCACTTTCTGCGCCAGCAGAATCAGAAAGCGCCGGGCTTGCCCAACTACAGCCTGTCGGATTTTATTGCTCCACTGGAAAGTGGTCGGGAAGATTACATTGGCGGCTTTGCCGTAACGACCGGTATCGGTATCGAGCCACTGCTGGAAGCTTACGAGCGTGACCATGACGACTACAACAGCATCATGCTGAAAGCCATTGCCGACCGACTGGCCGAAGCCTTTGCCGAACGGATGCACGAACGCGTCCGGACGGAGTTTTGGCCCTATGCTGCCAATGAGCAACTGAGCAACGACCAGCTTATTAAGGAAGACTACCAGGGAATTCGGCCCGCACCGGGCTATCCGGCCTGCCCGGATCATACCGAAAAAGGTATTCTGTTTGATCTGCTCGATGCCGGCAAAGCGGACATCGAACTGACAGAAAGTTACGCGATGTATCCGGCTTCGTCAGTGAGTGGGTTTTATTTCGCGCACCCCGAATCCCGGTATTTCGCCGTGGGTAAAATCAACAAAGACCAGGTTCACGAATACGCCCAGAGGAAAAATATGCCCGTCGAAGACGTCGAGCGATGGCTGGCGCCGGTGCTGAACTATGATGCGTAGAACAGTGCCGAACAGATAAATCAAAAGAAAAGCCTCCTGACGACCAAGAGGCTTTTCTTTTAGAATAACTTTTTGTTACGGCATCAAAACCGTGTCAATTACGTGAATAACGCCATTCGACTGGAATACGTCCGGAATAGTTACCGTAGCGGTACCACCTTTCGCGTCCATCAGTTCGATTTTCTTGCCTTTTTTCATGGCAGTCAGCGTACCACCAGCTGCTGTTTTCAGCATAGCCTTGCCACCACCATCCTGAATCTGCTTCATCAGATCCTCGGCGCTGAGTTTGCCTGGTACTACGTGGTAGGTCAGAATACCCGTCAGCGTTTCCTTGTTTTCTGGTTTCACCAGCGTTTCAACCGTGCCTTTAGGCAGTTTGTCGAACGCTTTATTCGTTGGCGCGAAAACCGTGAATGGGCCGGGGCTCGACAGGGTTTCAACCAGGTCAGCGGCTTTTACAGCTGCTACTAGTGTGGTGTGATCCTTCGAATTCACCGCATTCTCAATGATGTTTTTCGAGGGGTACATGGGGGCGCCACCAACCGTAACGGTTTTTTCCTGGGCAAATGAAACCTGGCTCACGGCCAGTCCTAAAATCAGAGCAAATGTTACGTTTAACGCTTTCATTTTGTTACTTCTTAAGTAGTGTAAACTATGACTGCTTGTACTTTTTGTGTGATCGATCAACGGGCTGACTTACGCGGAAATACTTTGGTTTAGATTTAACCGATCCGAAAAACTGTATAAACGGTAATGACCGCTGAGTCGAAAAAGACAATTTTTGTCAGATGGTCCAAGTTGCTTAGATGTAGCCGAAGGTAAATTGCCGGTCCTTATAACACTTCTTCTGATAATGTCCCTATGTGTAGAGTCGTTAAGAAGCTTTTATCCAAACATTATGACAAGTAGGGTGCCTAGTATTGCTCAGCGTAGTATTGTTGTATTAATCCTATTAATCAGTCTGTTAAGTTCGGCAACAGCCCAACGCTGGACCGTCCGAAAAGCGAACAGCTGGTACGATAAACAACCTTTTTTAGTAGGTGCTAACTTCATTCCGAGTACGGCCATTAACCAACTGGAAATGTGGCAGGCTGATACGTTCGATCCGGAAACCATTGATCGGGAGCTAGGCTATGCGGAAGGAATCGGTATGAACGTAATGCGGGTTTTTCTGCATAACCTGCTGTGGGAACAGGACGCAGCAGGTTTGAAAAAACGCATGAATGAGTTTCTGGTAATTGCCGACAAACATCATATCAAGATCATTTTTGTCTTGTTCGATTCCTGCTGGAATGATAATCCCAGATTAGGTGAACAGCCAGCGCCTTTACCTGGGGTACACAATTCTGGCTGGGTTCGGGGGCCTGGCTCTGATCGTGTTTTTGATGCCCGCACATGGCCCGTTCTGGAGCAATACACAACTGATATTCTGGCAACATTCACGAACGATCAGCGCGTACTGATCTGGGATTTGTACAACGAGCCCAGCAACCGGGGTTATAATGATGGCGTAATACCCCTGTTGACAGCAACATTTCAGTGGGCGCACGCCGTACGGCCGAATCAGCCAATTACGGTTGGCTGGTGGAATGATCATGTCCCGTCCAATCAGCTGATTTTCCAGAAGTCAGATATCATCACCTTTCATAATTACGAAATAGCTTCCAAACTGGAAGAGCAGATCAGGGATCTGCAAAAGCGATTCGGGCGGCCGCTCATCTGCACCGAATACATGGCCCGGCCCAAGGGGAGTACGTTTCAGGACTGTTTGCCAGTCTTTAAAAAATACAAAGTTGGTGCTATCAACTGGGGGCTGGTAAAGGGCAAAACAAATACCATTTTTGCCTGGGATACGCCGATTCCCAGCGGCAAGGAGCCGAAGGTCTGGTTCCACGATATTTTCCGGCCCGATGGCTCTGCGTATAGCAAAGACGAGGTGACTACAATTAAGCAGTTGGCAGCCGAGAAATAGGCTCACAAAACGTATTGGAAAATCGTAGACTGTATTGGTTAATAACTCCCAACGAATGTATTAGATACAGTAGAAACGCTGACGCTGCTTCCTTACGTTTGTACAAAACTGCGCGTTGTGCCGTTTCCTGTTGGGCAACACCGGCAATGTAGTTCATGTAACTAACCTACACTATGAAATCAGGTATTATAAAAGTGCTGATTCTGTGCGCAGCTATTGTTTCGACTACGCAGGCGCAACCCTTTGGGAAAACTGTTCGCAAAACACCTGGCATTGTATCCTACACGCTGCGGGATAGCTTCGGTAAAGATGTACCCGGTACGCTGGATAAGATCAAAGCTATGGGGATCACCGACCTGGAGTTGTCAAACCTGTTTGGGAAAACAGCGGCTGAAATGCGTGCGTTGCTCAACGAGCGGGGTATTAAATGCAGCAGCTACGGCATCGATTATAAGCTGATTAACGAGCAGCCGGATTCGGTACTGCAACGGGCTAAAACGCTGGGTGCGCAGTACGTACGGGTTGCCTGGATTCCTCATCAGGGAAAAGCTACTCCCGAACTAATTCAGCAAACGGCGACTGATTTTAATAAATTCGGTAAGCTGGCGAAGGAACAGGGATTAACGTTCTGCTACCATAATCACGGTTACGAATTTCAACCGTATGAAGGCGGTACGTTATTCGACCTGCTCGCCAAGCAGACCAACCCGGAATACGTGAGCTTCGAAATGGATATTGCCTGGACGTATCTGCCCGGACAAAACCCGGTTACTCTGCTGAATAAATACCCCAAGCGGTTCCGGCTCATGCACCTGAAAGACGTACGCAAGGGCGTAGCAGGGAACGATGAAGGCAAACTGGCCGCTGAAAACTCGGTAGCACTTGGGACGGGTCAACTGGATATGCCTGCTATTCTGAAAGCGGCCCAAAAAGCAGCGGTCGACCATCTGTATATCGAAGACGAAAGCCCGGCCGCCGAACAACAGGTACCTCAAAGCCTGTCCTATCTGAAGCAACTATAAAGACTGACCATGTTTCGTCGTCTGCCATCGGTTATTCTGTTTATTTTTGTTGGCCTGATCGGAATTTTCGTGAGTGCTTTCGTCGGGCTGGTCTACGAGTTCTTGCAAAGACCGTTCAGTGCAACCAATGGCATTATCTGGCTATTTATCGCACTGGTGAGTGGTGGGGGCGCGGCACTCATTATTTTGTTTGATCGGTACAGACAGGAATGAACCCCGGTGAAACCGGTAAAAACTCGGCGGACTGGTTGAAAATACCAGTCTGTTTTGTTCGTTATAGGAGTGCCGACTGCTACTGGGAATCAGCGTAAGCGGCAAGTCTGTATCGATTCGTCTGGCTTATGCGTTCCTTATTGTTTACAGCAATTTGTCTTTTGGGTTGCCTGACTATTGTTATCATTGCCTGTCAACCCGACGAGCCGCCCACCATTCCCAGGACGGGGTCACTGACGATTGCCTTCGATAATGTAGTTGGTAATCAGGATCTTCAGCTTGGTACCGGTACGTACCAAAATGCCGCTGGGGAGCAATTTTCGGTTTCCCTACTGAATTATTTTGTGAGCAATATCCGGCTCCGGCAGGCCAACGGTACCGAATACATCGTGCCGCAGGACAGCAGCTATTTCCTGATTCGCGAGGCTGAACCGGCCTCACAAACGATTACCCTGAAAGACGTACCGACCGGCAATTACGTCAGTATGTCGTACGTACTTGGCGTTGATAGTCTGCGAAGCACGATGGACATAAGTCGGCGGACGGGTGTGCTGGCTCCCGCAGGTGGCATGAACGGGGGAATGTACTGGGATTGGAATTCGGGTTATATTTTCTTTAAGCTTGAAGGTACTTCGCCCCAGGCGCCAATCGACCCAACGGGGGCGCGCCGGTTCCAATACCATGTAGGGCTGTTTGGCGGTTACGATACCCGGACCTTGAATAATCTGCGCACCGTAACAGTACCCTTCGATGCTATGCAACCCTCGGTTCGGGAAGGACAGACTACGCGGATCGGGATTAAAGCCGATATACAAAAGGTATTTGGAGGAACAACACCAGTGCGTATTGCTCAGAATTCGACGGTGATGGTTTCCCCCTTCTCGGCAACCATTGCTACGAACTACGCCGGTATGTTTCAGTACGTCCCACAGATCAACTAGTTATGCAACTCTGGCAGCGTATCGGTTTGGGGTGTAGCGTTGGTCTGTTCGCGCTGGTCGTGGCCTGCCAGTCGGGTAAAACGACGGTCGATCCAGTTGAGCCGACGCCTGAGCCGCCTACGACTACGCCAACATACCAGACTACGCCTTATCCCTGGCAGAAACCCGCTAATTTCCCTGACCCTGTTTACGATTTCACGAAAAATCCACTGACCTATGAAGGCGTGGCTCTGGGCAAAACGCTGTTCAATGATGGGTTGCTTTCGCAGAATGGCACGATCACTTGCGCCTTCTGCCACATTCCCGAAGCTGCCTTCGCGCATACCGACCACGTGTTGAGCCACGGTATCAACGACCAGCTTGGTCCGCGAAATGGCCTGAATATTCAGAACGTAGCGTGGAGTAAAGCATTCTTTTGGGATGGCGGCATTCATGACCTGGACCTATTGCCAATTTCGCCGGTTCAGAATCCGGTCGAAATGGGCGATACGCTGACGCATGTGCTGGCGAAAGTGCAGAACAGCAGTAAGTATTCGTCGCTGTTTTATAAAGCGTTTGGCTCAACCGACGTAACGCAGGAACGTTTTCTGAAAGCCCTGTCGCAGTTTCTGCTGACACTGGTGTCGGCCAATTCGAAATACGACAAATACGTTCGGAAAGAATCGGGCGGAGAGATGACCAGCCAGGAGCTGAATGGACTGGCTCTGTTTAAGGCGAACTGCGCGGGTTGCCATACCGGGGAGCTGTTTACTGATCAGAGTTACCGGAATAACGGCCTGCTCCCTAATCCAAATGCTGCCAAACCCGATCTGGGGCGGTACGGCATTACGCTGATCGAGTCGGACAAGAACAAATTCCGGGTCCCAAGCCTGCGAAATATTGCCGTTACGCTGCCTTACATGCACGACGGGCGTTTTGCTACGCTCGAAGCCGTACTGAATCACTACGCAACCGGCGTTGCCGACAACCCGTCGCTGGACCCACTCCTGAAAACAAATGGAAAGCCAGGCTTTGCTCTGACCCAGCAGGATCAACAGGATATCATTGCTTTTCTGCGTACGCTGACCGATGATACGTTCTTGAATAACAGAGCGTTTCGCCCGTAATTAATGCGCGTGTTGCAGACGATGCTGCCGGATGTTGATCAGGTGCGTAACAACCAATCCAGCCGATGCCGCATAGCCAAGGTATTCAAACATTTCGTTCGCGTCTTCCAGAATAATCGCTACGGCAAACAGCGTCAGAAAACCCCACAACGCCCGCTTGATCACCGGCGACGCATGATGACGCGTGGCCGAATAGACAGCAACGATGTTGACAACAATGAACACATAATCCAGACTGAGATAACCAAAACGAAGCTCGTCGTGCTTCATTAAGGCGGTGGACATCAGTAAAACAGGTGTGATCAGGCAGTGGATAATGCACAACACCGAGCCAGTGATGCCGATGTAATCAGCTTTGCGGGACAGAAGATCAGTTTTCATACAGTGGTACAAAAATACGATGCAGCCAGTATTTGTATCCACTCCTAACCCGGTTTTTTGCAACTAAGTTGCGAAAAATTCGTTTTTGTTCGTCTGAACCGCCTGCCCTGCTCACATGACTTTGCTCAAGACACTGTATCCCATCAACTTACCGCTCTTGTTGTAGGTCTCAGTCTTGACGTCGAAAATCTGATTGTTCGCCCGGTAGCTCACTGTTTTCATCGTCGCGCGGATTGGCATTCCCATGATTCGGCTTTCTGTGTTCATATCCGACGTGACTTTATACGCATCAAACGTACCGGCCGGGGTAGTAATGGATTCTTTGCCGTCGACCAGCCGGTTTGTTATGTTCATGACCATGGTCATGGTCATACTGCCATTGGTCGTCATTTCGGCTTCCATCGTTCCGTCAGCCAGTTTCTGACCAGGACTCAGTTTACCGGGGTAAACCAGTTGATTCGCTTTGAGCTTCATTTCTGAATTTTTCAGATTGCTTTGCTGCATCGACTGAAACAGGCCCGACATATCAGCAATAAGCTCGTTGCCGGTACAGGTGTACTTTATCGTATAGGGCGGTTGTTGTTTGCCTTTGTCGTCTTCCATCTGCGCCTGTATATTGACTATTGTTGCCCCATTTTCTTTGCTGACGCTGGTAACCTGATACTTTACCTTGCCAATCGGTTTGTCTTTGGCATTATAATTAAGCATCTCGAATCCAGAGCCCTGTTTGAGAGAAATACCCAGGCAGTCCTGTGCCCGGCTTGCTAACATGGTGGCAATACTAAAAAACAGCGAAACAAGCAGGAATTTCATAGTGACGATGACAAGGTTTTACAGGAAAACAAAGGTAAAAACCAAGTACTTAGCTACTATAAACGCTTGAGGGAACGGATATAAAGTTAAGCCCACGCCATGCTGACGATGCCCAGCAGCATAATTAGCTTACACAGATTACTGAGATAGCCAAAATCGCGTCGGGTATCAGCGCCAACCAGCCGATACGTCAGCCAGCCCAGCGGAATAAGCAGCAGGACGAAAATCCAGCCGAGCCGAAAATTGCCCAGCATATCGGCAATGAGGAAAAGACTGACGATGAAAGCCCCGAGTAATACGTACAACAGGTATTTGGTGCGTCGGGGACCCCAGACAATAGGTAGTGTCCGGCAGCCAAACCGAGCGTCGCCCCGAATGTCCTGCATGTCTTTGATAATTTCCCGAACGAGCGAAATGCCAAACGAGAACAGGGCGTAGATCAGGAGCATGTCGGCCTGCTGCCGATAATATACGGCCAGAATAATCAATGACAGCGCCGTAAGTAATGACACGACCAGATTACCGATGAACGGCTGGCGCTTCAGCCAGGCCGAATAAGACCACAGCAGCGAGACGGCCAGTACATCGGTTACAAACACCCATTTGCTCATGTATAAGCCGATTAGACAGCCGACCACACTCAGAATCTGGTGCGTCCCCATGGCTACCCGGCGCTTCAGGTAACGTCCGATAATAACCCGGTCAGGTTTGTTGATCAGGTCTATCTTGATGTCGAAATAATCGTTGATGATGTACCCGGCGGCCGCAATACAGGCCGTCGAGATAGCCAGGAGCCAGATGTCAGGTTCGAGCAGCAGGTAGGGCCAGTTGGAACGGGGACCAATCAGGAAAATGCGCGCCAGCAACTGCGTCAGTACCAGAATCAGCAGATTCTGAAACCGGACCAGTCGCAGGAAACCTGAAAGAAAAGCTAAAGAAGAAATGGGCTGCCGCACACTCGTAGCCGTTTTTAAACAAAAATACGCTTTTTCCCTGACGTCAGTGCGTCGACGTTTCGCAGGAAAGCAACAAGAGACCGGTTTATAACGTCCGGTCTCTTGTTGCTCTAGAATTATAAATCGTTACACGTCGCAGATCATAATGGATTCCTGCAGACTTTTCAGCGGATCGAGTTTAGGAATGAACTCCTGCGCTACGTAGCCCTTGTAGCCCGTGGCCACAATCGCCTTCATCACGGCCGGGTAATAGATCTCCTGCGTATCGTTGATCTCGTTACGTCCGGGGTTACCGCCGGTGTGGTAATGGCCGATGTATTTCTGGTATTTCTGAATAGTCCGGATAATATCGCCCTCCATGATCTGCATGTGGTAAATATCATAAAGGAGCTTGAAGTTTTCGGAACCGACCTTCTGGCAAAGCTCGGCGCCCCAGGCCGTGTGGTCGCACATGTAATCGGCATGATTGACCTTGCTGTTCAGCAGTTCCATAATCATGGTGATGCCGTGTTTCTCGGCGCTGGGCATCAGGCGTTTCAGACCTTTGGCGCAGTTTTCCATGCCCTGCTCGTCGCTCATGCCCCGGCGGTTGCCCGAAAAGCAGATGACCGTGCTGAGTCCGGCGGCTTTCAGTTTTGGAAAAATATCTTCGTAGCTGGCTACCAGCTCATCGTGAAACTTGGGATCATTAAAACCATCGGCAATCCCTTTCCCGGCTCCCTGGGGCAGGGCCGACGTCAGACCATACTTTTTCAGGACCGGCCACTCTATTGGATCAACAAGGTCGATGGACTTAATACCCATCTCCTTAGCGGCTTTGCACAGCTCTTCCAGCGGAATTTTGTTGTAACACCATCGGCACACAGAGTGATTAATGTTGCCTTTGAGGGCAAGAGTTGCCTGCGGCTCCAGAGCAGCCGCGTGAGCGAGAGAGGTGGTTACAGCGGGCAGGGTGAGGGCCGTACCGGTTAGGGTCTTCAGTGCTTTTCGGCGGGAGTTCATAGACGGAATAGTCGTTAAAAAAAGAGCACCGGTTGCTACATCATTTTGCGTTGCCGACCGGTGCTCGGTATACAGGGTTACAATTCGCGAATCCGGATATTGCGGTACCACACTTTGTCGCCGTGATCCTGGAGCGCGATGTGGCCGGTTGAATACTTACCAAAGCCATCCCAGGTCTTAAATTTACTCTCCGAAACCATTTTGTCCCACTCAGGACCGCTGGTTGGGTAGTCAGCTACTTTCTTGCCATTGAGGTAATGCTCGGCATGACCATCTTTGACAACCAGCCGGGCTTTGTTCCATTCGCCAATGGGTTTGGCGGTGTTCATCGTGATTGGCTTCTGAATGTCATACAACGAACCCGCTGTACGGTTGCCGTCCCGGCCTTTTTTCGCATCGGGGTGTTTGTCGTTGTCCAGAACCTGCATTTCGGGGCCGGTCAGGTACGTAG
The DNA here is from genome assembly GCF_013375035.1 of Spirosoma sp. KUDC1026. Taxonomy (NCBI): domain Bacteria; kingdom Pseudomonadati; phylum Bacteroidota; class Cytophagia; order Cytophagales; family Cytophagaceae; genus Spirosoma; species Spirosoma sp. KUDC1026. The sequence continues at coordinate 1,495,333 of NZ_CP056032.1, forward strand.
CGCGGTATTTTGGGTCTTCGTGAACGTGATAGATAACTCCGCTATTGCTGCCTTCGGCAATTTTCCACTCCAGTTCCAGCTCAAAATCACCGTATTCTTTATCGGTAACGAGGTCTCCGGCTCCACCTGATGACAGATGAATCGCTCCGTCGTCGATGGTCCATTTGTCGGACATTGGCATACCCGACTTGAGGTAGATGTGCCAGCCTTCCAGCGACTTACCATCGAAAAGTTTTTCCCACTTACCTTTTTTCTGTGGATTTACGGAGGCAACAGGGGTAGGCTTTTCAGCGGCCGTAGCCTGAGGAAGCGTTACGTTTAGAGTCAGTGCCAGGGCCAGAAAACCGGCGGCAGAAAGACGAACGTAGTTCATAGTTGAGAATTGTTAGGATTTTGTCGTGACAATACTAAGGAAAAAATATACACCGGGCACGTTACCTAAATAATTACGGGTGTTTTATTAATAACGCAATTTTTGGCTGATTAATACTGTTGGATTATTGCAGCATCTTTTTGGAATACGTACCGATTACTGCTATGGAAGCAACTACGTTAGTACCCGCCGAAAAACAACGTTATCAGAAACACTTGAATCTGCCCGAGCTTGGCCCGGCTGGTCAGTTGAAATTAAAAAATAGCCGTGTGCTGGTCGTAGGCGCCGGCGGACTGGGGTGCCCGGTGCTGCTGTACCTGACGGCCGCCGGCGTGGGAACCATTGGTATTATCGACCCCGATCGGGTGGATCTGAGCAACCTGCAACGACAGGTATTATACACAACGGACGAAGTAGGACAGCCTAAAGTGAAAGCTGCGGTAGGGCACCTGAAACGACTCAATCCTGAGCTGACTTTTAACAGCTACGCTACAGCGCTGGAGGTCAGCAACGCCCGGAATATTATTTCGGACTACGACCTTGTAATCGATTGTACAGACAATTTTAAAGTCCGTTACCTGGTGAATGACGTCTGCGTAGTGCAGCAGAAACCATTCATTTACGGCGCTATTCATCGCTTTGAAGGGCAGGTGGCCGTTCTGAACAATACGCTGGAAAATGGACAGCGCGGCCCAACGTATCGGTGTCTGTTCCCGGAATACCCCAACGATATCGAAATTCCGAACTGCAACGATACCGGCGTCTTGGGGGTGCTGCCTGGCGTGATTGGTACGTACCAGGCCAGCGAAGCCATCAAACTAATTACCGGCATCGGGCAGCTCCTGAGTGAGCAACTGCTGATGCTGGACCTGCTGAACGCGAGTCAGCAGAAAATCAAAACCCGGCGACGGACTGACGCCGACGAACTCGCCCGTCAGGGCCTCGCTTCCGGTTATCGGTCGGCGTCTGCTGCGTCGGGACCGCAGAAAATGGGCGTGCAGGAACTGTCAGATCGGCTGGCGCTGGGCGAGGAAATTTTCCTGCTCGACGTACGGGAGCGACCAGAGTATGAGCTTTGTCATCTGGATAATTCCGTGCTGATTCCGGTAAGTATGATTCCCAACAACCGCAAACGGATTCCGACCGACCGGCCCGTGGTTGTTTACTGTCACCACGGTATGCGCTCGGCGAACGTCGTCAACTACCTGTATACGCAGGAAGGATTGACGAATTTGTATAACCTGGAAGGGGGAATTAATGCCTGGGCGCGTGAGGTAGAGCCCGACATGGCCGTCTATTAAGCCCTTATTCTTGTTAAGCCGTCCCGGAACCACAAGGCGTACGCTACTGTTTTAGGGGGCAGTTGCTGCAAACAGTCGGCAATTGCCTTACCTTTGCCGCGCCCAAACGGCAACAGCTAGTTGATATGTTCATCAATGTATTAAAATCGAAATTACACCGCGTCCGGGTGACGCAGGCAGAACTCAATTACGTTGGCAGCATCACCATCGATGAAGATCTGATGGACGCGGCTAATTTACTCGAAAACGAACAGGTACATATTGTAAATAACAACAACGGCGAACGGCTGGTGACCTACGTCATCAAAGGAGAACGGGGATCGGGAACGATCTGCCTGAACGGCGCAGCGGCCCGAAAAGCGCAGGTCGGCGACGTAATCATTATCATTGCGTATGGGATGATGAGCACCGATGAAGCCCGGATGCACAAACCAATTGTCGTTTTTCCGGACGATAACAATCGGCTGGTGAAAGGCTGAGCAATCGGCAGACCGGTATCGCCATCTACACGAAACTCCGTTACTTTGTAGCGGAGTTTTTTTTGTGCCAACTAGAAATTAACTGAAAACTGCCTTGCTGGTCATCCTACCTGGTGTCGCCAGACCGGGCTGCTCGATTCGATACGCTTCGTTTCTATGACTATTCAAAATGCGTTCAAGTATCTGATCTCACTGGCCATCGCTGGTGGATTACTTTGGTTTACGTTCCAGCAAAGTCACCTGGATGCGGCCGACCTCTGGGCTAAAATCAGCGCAGCCGATTACCGCTGGGTGCTGGTATCGGCCGTGCTGACGTTTGTGGCTCACTGGAGCCGGGCCGAGCGCTGGCGGGTCCTGCTGGAACCCGTGGTTCCGCAGCGGCCAAACAGTATTGACGCAACGGCGAGCGTGCTGACGGGCTATCTGGCTAACCTGGCGCTGCCACGGGCGGGTGAGGTGGCCCGGTGTGGTACATTGTACCGCCTGTCTGGTGTGCCGGTCAACGTAAGTTTCGGTACGGTCGTGGCCGAGCGCCTGTTCGATGTACTGATGCTGTTGATCCTGCTCGGCGTTACGTTCCTGCTGGAATTTGACCGACTGAGCGAGTTTTTTATCAGCTTCCTGGGCGACAAATTGCCCAAAGGAACGAGCGGGTCTGGCATTCTGATGCTGGCGGGAGCCGTGGTTATTGGTTTGGGCCTTCTCGGCTGGTTCCTGTTCAAGCGCTATCAGAAAGCCCTTGGTCAGCATCCGCTGTACCAGAAAGTCAGTACGTTTTTGAGCGGTCTGCTGGATGGTCTGCTGAGCGTACGTAAGCTCCGCAAACCCGGTCTGTTCCTGTTTCATACGGTTCTGATCTGGGTGTTGTATTATCTGATGTCATACACCCTGTTTTTTGCCATGCCGGCTACGGCTGATCTGGGTCCGCTGGCGGGCCTGACCATTCTGGTTGTTGGCTCGCTGGGTATGGCCGCGCCGACACCGGGTGGCATTGGTTCCTTTCACCTGCTTGTTGGTCAGGTAGCGCTGTTGTACGGCCTCACCAGTCAGGACGGTCAGGTACTGGCTACCTTTATTCATGGCGTGTCGACCATTATGATTATTATTCTGGGCGTCCTGAGTCTGCTGGTTGTGCTGTTTCGCCGTAATAAAGTCACCCACACGCAGGACGTACTCGACGATCCGCGCTCGATCAATGTAGCGCGTTAATTCATTACTGAATAAAACAGGGAATATCCGTGACAGAATCAAAAATAGTAAGCCGTGAGCAGGCCATCGCTCAGGCCGATGCATGGCGGGCGGAGGGACAGCAGCTGGTGTTTACCAACGGCTGTTTCGATATTGTCCATCTCGGTCATATCGATTATCTGGAAAAAGCGCACAATCTGGGTCAGCGGCTTATTCTGGGTCTCAATACCGACGCGTCGGTGAGCCGGATCAAAGGGCCACTACGTCCCGTAGTGAATGAGTATGCCCGGGCGCGGCTCATGGCGGCACTGGCGTTCGTCGATCTCGTTGTTTTGTTCGACGAGCCTACTCCGTTGGAGCTGATCGAAGCCGTTCGGCCAGATATCTTGGTGAAAGGCGACGATTATACGGTCGCCACTATTATTGGCGCTGATTTTGTACTGGGTCGGGGAGGAAAAGTAGAGACCGTAGCGCTGGTACCGGGCTATTCGACCACCAAACTGATTGAACGAATCAAAACTAGTTACTAAAGAATTATGAATCGGGTTAGTGGCTAACCTGCAGCTGAACAGGTAGTTTTTGCCTATCTGGTTCTTATTCTACGTTATTAATAGGATTTTGTTCGTGAAGTTTATAGTTTTAATTTGTTAGTAATACTATCGACTGAAACGTTGACCAGCTTGGTCCAGCAAAATACATTTTTCAGGCTGTAAACTATAAGAACCGATGAACGTAGTAACTACCCGTAACACACTTCTAGGAGGATTCCTCGCTTTGCTTATTCTGATCCCATCGTCAGGTCAATCATCAACTGAGCGAACAGGTGACATGCTTATTGGCCGGTGGCTGTTTCCTACCAGAGGATCAAGTGTTGATGTATTTAAAAACGGAGGAATGTATTTCGCCCGCGTTGCCGAAGTTGATCAGGCGGGGGTACAGAACTACGGACTGGAAAAGAATAAGATTCTGATTAGCAACCTGACTTTTGACGGGAAAGTGTGGACGGGCGGAGAACTGATTCATCCAAAAACGGGCACCCAACTGGATGTGGAGCTAAATATGGCAGATCCACAGCGGATAACCGTAACGATCTATAAAGGCATCAAATTCCTGCATAAGAAATTCGATATGACCCGGCAAGCAAACTGATAAATGCCCTGACCGGAAACCACGAAGCCCGCTGTTCATGACGAATGGCGGGCTTTTTTTGCCTGGATAAACGGACACGAAGCCGGATAAATGGTAGTAGGGCCGGGATACTTTTTACCCAAAAGAGTTGTTTTACTATCAGTGGCACATTATGTTGCCTGTTTTTGAAAACCACAAACCTAACCATCTGAAATGATTTCACCCTGGTTATTAATGATTGTCATCTTCGGCCTCAGCATGTTTGTTAGCTGGCGGTTACGGAGCAAGTTTAATGAGTATTCGCAGATTGGCCTAAGCAATGGCATGAGCGGAGCGGAGATTGCCCAAACGATGCTGCGGGAAAACGGCATCTATGATGTGCGCGTCGTTTCGGTCGAAGGCATGCTGACAGACCACTATAATCCCGAAGATAAAACGGTAAATCTTAGTGCTGATGTATATTATGGCCGGAGCGTAGCAGCTGCTGCCGTAGCGGCCCACGAATGTGGTCACGCTGTTCAGCACCAGGTAGCCTATGCCCCGCTGAAGTTTCGCTCGGCCATGGTGCCAATGCTGACGCTGTCGTCGCGCTACATGCAGTGGGTACTGCTGGCCGGTATTTTACTCCTGCAAACCACGCCAATCCCACTGGCGATTGGGGTAGCTTTGTTCGCTCTGACAACGCTGTTCAGCTTTGTTACGTTACCGGTTGAGTTCGACGCCAGCCGTCGGGCACTGGCCTGGGTGCAGAACAATAATATCGTTACGCAGCAGGAATACGGCTATTCAAAAGACGCCCTCTGGTGGGCTGCTATGACCTACGTCGTTGCCGCGCTGGGTTCGCTGGCTACGCTGCTCTATTACGCCAGCCTGTTGATGGGCGGCCGTCGGAGCGACTAATCCCGTAAAATCTCAAATACAAAAAAGCCGCGCCCCGAATGGGCGCGGCTTTTTTGTTGACCGTTTGGCAAGGCTAGACCAGGCGTAGATTAAGTGATAGATTAGTCAACGCTACATAGCCCGACTCGACCATTTCTTCGGTTGGGGCCGAGCGGTCAATTAGCGTACCGGCAACGGCAACGGCCAGCGCAATGAGCAGGGCGGGCCAGAAGCCAACAATGGTGAAGCTGTCCATGAATTTGTCAATCAGCTTTAGCAGAAGCGCCGTCACGATAATGCGGACCAGCCCCGTCAGCAGAAAGAATGTAAACAGATTCAGCGGGAAGCGGATGATCCAGCCAATGAAAAAGTTGAGTAGCCCCAGCAGGACGGCAATGAGCAGGGCTGTGCCGAAGCTTTTGACATCAATCTGCGGCATAACGTAAGCCAGCCCGAAAATGACAGCCGCGTCCAACAGCAGGTGTAGTATCAAATTCATACAAAGAGTGATTTAAGTGGTTCTTTTCAACAACTGTTTCCGCTAGCGATGGTTTTACCAGAGGTATTAACAGATTTATCATGTATCGACTGACTATTCTTTTTCTACTAACGCTATTGGCCTGTGGACGTGGGTCGTCGCAGCAGCAAACGACTGCTACAGCCCCGCCTGATTCAGCCAAAGTATACCGCTTTGGCGAAGCCAGCCGGGATGGTATTGGCAAGGTCTATCAAAGCCGGGAGATTGCCCAGGTCATGGGGCACCTAGGGGCGTCGTGGCTCGAACGTCCGGAGCGGGAGCAGGAAGAACGAACGGACTTACTACTAAAAGCGCTGGATCTGAAGCCTACCGACGTAGTAGCCGATATTGGTGCCGGAACGGGGTATTTTACCTTTCTGATGGCCCCCGAAGTACCGCAGGGTAAAGTCCTGGCCGTTGACATTCAACCCGAAATGATTGAGTACCTGAACGAAGGAAAAGCTAAACGTAAGGCCGTAAATGTACAGCCAGTACTGGGGACCGAGTCAGATCCCAAACTGCCCGCCAACAGTATTGATCTGGCGATCATGATTGATGCCTACCATGAGTTTTCGTATCCGCGTGAGATGATAACCCATATCGCATCGGCGCTAAAACCCGGCGGTCGTATTGTGTTGGTTGAATACCGGGCCGAAGATCCGAGTGTACCAATCAAGGAACTGCACAAACTGAGCGTAGCGCAGGCAACTAAAGAAATGAAGGCGGTTGGCTTGAAACTACTGAAAAACGACAAGCGGCTGCCTCAACAGCACATTATGTTCTTTGGAAAGTAACGACTGGATGTATGTCCGGCGAAACAGTTCTTATTTTCTAACTCTATTCACCCCACAATTCGGTGAATTGACCACGTTTGCACAGCCCTAAGCTATGCATTCTTTTAGTTTTGTGTGTAACTCTACCACGTGGTATGGCGATCTGGTTTAAAGACCGTAAGCTTAAAATACTGATTGGCCTCCTCCTGCTGATCCTGCCTATCTTCTATTTTGTATATAGTGGTGCTTCAGTAAATCCCCTGAATCCACATGACCATTTGATTCAGAACGGGCTGGCTTACGTGTTTCTCACCACGTTTTCCTACGTTAATCACACGTTTTTTGTACCCCACTGGTTTCTGGCAAAACAGTACAAAACCTACCTCGTTATAGCCATCTGCTGCGTACTGGGGGCCGCTTATCTACCTTACCGGATTGAACAGTGGGTGTATTTTAAACCACCGCAGCAGAATACGCCAGTAGCCTGGGTCCGGCAGATTTTTGTTGAAGAAATGATGCTGGCTGGCCCCGCTGATTTTCGGGATCGTCCGAAATCCGGTCGTCACTGGTTTGATGGGCCGCCTGAGCCAATGGAGCACCAGCTATCGGCTGACAGACCTTCCCGGCGGTTGGATCGCTTTGGTAAACCTCCTGGTACGTTACTTTTGCCGGTCAAACTACTGCTTTTTTCCCTGCTGGGCAGTGTCAGTACGCTTATTTCCATCTCCGTGCAGACGGCCAGTCGGCTGAGGCAGGTCGAGAATAATCAGTTACAGGCCGAACTGCGGCAGCTTCGGGCGCAGATTCAGCCGCACTTTCTATTCAATACCCTGAATAGCATCTACGCACTGGCAATCCGGCAGGACGATAAAACCCCCGATACGATTGTCAAGCTTTCGGAGTTTATGCGCTATACCATCCGCGATGCCCACCGGGATAAGGTGCCGCTGGCCAATGAAATCGATTACATCCGAAACTACATTGACCTGCAGAAAGCCCGGCTGCGCGACGCAGTTACCGTCGATTACCAGTTGAGCGGTGCCGTTGAGCGCGTGCAGATTGCGCCCCTGCTATTATTTTCGTTTATTGAAAATGCCTTCAAATACGGGGTGAATCCTGAAGAAGATTCGCTAATTCGGATTCACATTGATATTCAACCGTCTAATCTTCGTCTGGAAGTTGTGAACAATAAAGTGCAGATCAGCCAGTTGGAGGAATCGACCGGTATTGGGATTCAGAACGCCCGGCAGCGACTGCATCTGTTGTACCCCAACGTTCACGACCTGCGTATCATCGAGACGCGTACCCACTTCCACGTTACTCTTCACCTTGTTCTGTCATGATGACCGCCATCGCCCTCGACGATGAGTCGCCCGCGCTGGACATCATTCAGGCGTTCTGCGGTCGTGTTGATGGGATTGATCTGCTGAAAACGTTTACCCGTACCGGCGAAGCCAAACTATATCTGGAAAGTAATCCCGTTGATCTTATCTTCTTGGACATAAACATGCCGCGCGAGTCAGGGCTGGCGTTTGCCCGGTCGGTACCATCTCAAACGCTGGTTATTTTCACCACTGCCTACAGTGAATTTGCCGCTGAAAGCTACGAGGTTGAGGCTGTCGATTACTTGTTGAAACCGTTCACGATGGAGCGATTCGAAAAGAGTATTCAACGAGCTCAGGCCCGCTGGCAAACGCTTCGGCAAACCGGAGTTGACCGGTCGGATGAGGCTGAACCCGCCTGTCTTTATTTTCGCGTCGATTACGGGCTGGTCAAGATTATGGTCGCCGACATCCTGTTTGTGGAGGGGCTGGACAACTACCTGAAAATCCACCGTAGCAAAGGACACCCGCTAGTGGTTCGGCTCACGATGAAAGCCATGCTCGATAAACTACCCGCAACCAATTTCGTGCGAATCCACCGGTCGTTCATTGTGGCGCTCGACAAAATAGAGTCGATACGTAGTAAAATGGTCTTCATTGGTGCCGATGAGCTGCCCATCGGCAGCAGCTACGAAAAAGAGTTTTTCAGTCGATTCACCCGCTGACGATTCATCCCTGCTTTTGTGAGCTTTACCGCAAACGCCGGTCTTTCGTACCCTTCTGGCCAAGTTGATCACTTTCTTCCCAGGTTCGCTTGCTGATGCTGATCTTGCGTCTGTGAGAACAGGCTGCTACACGAGCTAAAGGCTGAATGCTAGATCTATAGGGTATCTAGCTAGTTATTCACCACAACATTTCGGCTCTTTACCCCAACCGGGCAACGACAGCGACGATGCCTTTGTATAGTCAGAAAACGGGATCACACGGATTTTTCAAATCACATGAAACGAATCAGCTTACCTGGTTTTCTACTGATAATCGGCCTTTACGGTACCTCTATACTGGAGTCGTGCAAATCGACAGATATTGATGCCGGTGGAACCAGTTCCGGGTCAACCAGCTCTGGTTCCAGCACCAATTCCAGCTCGATTACCTCTACCTTGTCGGCGACGACCGCTTCTTCCGCCAGCGGAGTGGCGCAGGTCGTGACCCTGACCGAAGCCTTCAAGGCTACACTGAGCAGTAGCCAACTGACGGCCACACAACTGACATACAGCAAGACCAACGCCCAGAAATGGTCGAACCTGCCAGCTGGTATGTCGGCCCGGTATGGTATCAGTCTGGGTAGTCTTTCCGATGCGCAGTTAGTGGCGTTTCGTAACCTGATGGAAGCAGTACTGGTATTAGGTACGACCAACGAGGGCTACGATGAAATGATCGGCAACCTGGTCGCCGACGATTACCTGAACACCATTGGGGGCGGGGCATCGTACGGTGCGGGCAATTACTACATCTCGATTCTGGGCACGCCGAGCACTACGGGTTTGTGGGCCATCCTGTTCACGGGCCACCACTATACCCAGTCCTACACCTTTAATGCGGGCGCTGTCACCGGCGTTACCCCCGCCTTCCGCGGGACCGAACCCCAAGCGGCCGTTACGGCTGCCAATCGGACGTATCAGGCGTTTGAGCAGGAGCGACTCGCTTTTGCGGCCATGCTGACGGGGCTAAGTAGCACCGAGCAGACCACGGCTAAACTTTCCGGTACGTATTCGGATCTGGTGCTGGGACCGGGGCAGGACGGCAAGTTTCCAGCAACCAAGTCGGGCCTGCAGGTAGGTACGCTGAGCTCGGACAAACAGGCGCTGGTGCTGAACGCCATCAAACTGTACGTCAACGATCTGGATGCCACGACGGCGGCCACGGTGCTGACCAAGTACACCTCGGAGCTGAGCAATACGTATGTTTCGTATTCAGGCACGACGGCTATGAGCAGCCAGAACGACTACGTACGGATCGATGGGCCAAGCGTGTGGATCGAGTTTTCCTACCAGGGTGGAGTCATCATCCGCAATACGCCCCACTCGCACTCCGTCTGGCGTGATCATTCCGGGGACTACGGCGGTAACTGATAGTTTACTGCCAGGATGAACGACGCAAGTGGCCGCCCCTGAAAACAGAAGTAACCACCCAGAATGATTACATTCGCATTGACGGACCAGAGGTAGAGATTGTTTTCTGATGATGTGAGTAACATAGTCAGATTACGTACCATGTACGCTCGATCTGGCACAAGCGTACCACGGATTGCGAAAGAACCAGGTAAGTTGTTAAGTGTGAATCAGCTTTTTGATCCTATAAGCCGCATAGCCGGGTGGCTACTGATTTTTATGACTGTTTGGGGCATCGTTGGCCTGCCCATTACGGCGACAGCGCACCCCATGCCGAACTCGGTCGTACTGCTCAATGTCCACGCCGACCGGATTGATGCTGAAATTCAGATTCCGCTGGTCGAACTGCAATCAGCCTGGGGGCATGCGGTCAACGATTCGGCGACCGGTCTGATCGAACGACTAGGGCCACAGTTGCGCGCGTATCTCAAAAATCATATCCGTCCCCAGAGCCCCGATGGTCGTTTCTGGAGCGTATCAGTTGGCGAACTACTCGTCCACGAAACCCAGAACCCTATCGTTGGGGTGTACCGCGAACTAACAGCCCAGGTGCAGATGATTCCACCTGGGCAGGAAGATGTACGGCAGTTTACGTTCTATTATGACGCAGTACTGCACCAGGTAAGAACGCATAAAATTCTGGTATCGGTACGGCAGGACTGGGGGCGGGGACAACTGGCCGAGGCCGAGCCGGTTCAGGTAGGCGAGATTAGCCTCGACATCGTTAACGATCGAGTCCTGCCGTTGCCGGTCAATCTGGATGAGGGCAGCTCCTGGACGGGGTTTCTGTCAATGGTAAAGCTGGGGACCCGGCATATCGCCGAAGGAACCGATCACCTGCTGTTTCTATTGGTATTGCTGCTGCCCGCTCCGTTGCTCGTAGCGGCTAACCGGTGGGGGCACTTTGGCGGAATTGGCTATAGCCTTACCCGGCTGTTGAGCATTGTAACGGCCTTTACCGTAGGCCATTCGATTACGCTGCTGCTGGGATCGCTGAACTGGGTCCGACTGCCGTCGCAGCCCGTTGAAGTGCTGATTGCCGTGTCGATCTTGGTGTCGGCAGTTCATGCCATCCGGCCGTTGTTCCCGGGGCGCGAAACCTGGGTCGCCACCGGCTTTGGCCTGGTTCATGGTCTGGCCTTTGCGGATACGTTGACGAATCTGCAACTCGACGCGGGGCCGATGGCGCTGAGCATTCTGGGCTTCAACCTGGGAATTGAATTAATGCAGTTACTGGTGATTACCTTGACAATCCCGTGGCTGATCATGCTGAGTCGTACCCCCGCTTATCGGTACGTTCGCGTTGGTGGGGCGCTGCTTGCGGGCGTAGCAGCTGCGGCCTGGATCATTGAACGGCTGACAGCGCACCCGAATACGATTACCCAACTGCTGGAATCGGAACGTACCAGGGCCGTCTGGCTGCTGGTTATACTGGCCTGCTTCGCGGTCTGGACCAGCTGGCGATCCCGCAAAAATGATCAACTTTTTGCCAGTCGTAAATAAATTTGGGCTGGTGAGTGTATTTTTGCGCCTGTCGTAACTACCCGAATGAACCCCGTATCACTTGCCCTGCCGTTACCGATCAACCCGGTCGTCACCTTTAGTCTGCCTCGTGTTGATCTGGCTGCTGCCCGGCCGGTTTTTCGCATTTTTTGTTTACTACTGCTGTTCTTTGTTTCGCCCTCGATGGCGATTGCGCAGCTCATTAAAGGCCGCGTAGTCGATGAGCAGCATCCTGATACGCCACTGGCGGGCGCCACGGTTCAACTATCCGGGGGTAAGCAGGGTGCCGTCACCGACAGTAGCGGTCGGTTCTCGATTCGACCGGCTCAGGCAGTATCGTTTCTTCGAATTAGTTTTCTGGGTTACCAGCCGCAAACGGTATCGATTCAGGACGATAATCCCGATCTGACCATACGGCTGGTGCCTGATGATGCGCGACAGTTGGCGGAGGTGAGGGTTCAGTCAAAATATTATCGACAATACGCGACAAACACCATTTCCAGTGCGCTGCGGCTGCAAACGCCCCTGATCGATTTGCCGCAGAACATCCAGACCGTTACGCCCGAAATTATTTACGATCAGGGCAGTTTCAACATGACCGAGGGCGTCAGCCGCAATGTCAGCGGGGTGGTGCGGCAGGAAGTGTCGAATAACCTGGGCCCTTATCTGTTCATGCGGGGTGGCCAGATTGCTACCCTACGTAACGGTATTGATCTAACTCCTATTTACCGGGGACCATCGCCCGAAGATGCGGCTATTATTGATCGGGTTGAATTTGTGAAGGGCCCATCGCTCTTTATGAACAACATCGGCGATCCGGCGGGTAGCTTCAATGTCGTAACCAAACAGCCTACGGGTGTGCGTCGGTACTCGGCTACCGCCATGCTGGGCAGTTTCGATTTTTACCGGCTGGCCGTCGACCTCGATGGGCAGCTTGATAAAAAAGGTAAATTGCTCTACCGACTCAACGGAATGGGTATGCGCACGAATTCGTTCGTGAAGTTTGACAATAACCGGCGGTTTTTGGTGGCCCCCGTGCTCAAATACCGCATCAGCGACCGGACCTACGTATCGGCAGAGTATCAGTATCAGTCAAATAGGTACGCGATGTACAGCCCGATTGTGATGACGCCCGGCGTGGATTCGCCCGCTGGTTTTGCTACACTGCCTATTGATTTTTCCATTCATGAACCATCCTTAAATCCCATCCAATCTCGTGATCACACGGGTTTCCTGACGGTAGGGCATCAGTTCAGCACCAACTGGCAGCTGACGGTGCGGGGGGCGTTCATGCGCAACGATAACGAGGGCGCGTATATGTGGGTGACGGGCGTGAATACGGCTAATCCAACCGTACTGCTACGTAACCCCAAGTATGACCTGAACCGTACGGAAGTGTTTTCTGAGCAGGCATTCGTGAACGGTAAATTCACCACGGGGCGACTGAAGCACCAGTTGTTGGCTGGGGTCGACGTGAATCAGAAACGGTTCCGGGCCGATAGCTACGTTCAGTACGATACGTATACCGACGCGCAGGGTAAAACGCAATTACGATACTATCCCCTCGACATCAATAATCCCGTTTACGGCACCGAAATACCCAACTACCACACGCCGGGTGGACTGATCAACCGCAATACCACGCAGACCGTTAATTACCGCTCGTTTTACGCGCTGGATGAGCTGGCTCTGTTCGCTAATAAACTACGGCTGACACTGGGCCTTCGCTACACGTCCGTGCAGACTCGCAACGACGTATCGGGCGTAACGACGATCTCCAGCGACAACGTGGCCACCCCCCGACTGGGAATCAGTTACAGCCTGCACCCTGACCTGTCGGTATACGCGCTCTACGACCGGACGCTGGTGCCGCAGGCCGGAGTAACCATCGGCGGAGACGCTATTCGGCCCCTTCAGGGTACTAATCGCGAGATCGGTATCAAGAAAAACTGGCTCAACGGCCGCTGGAACACAACGTTGGCCTTCTATCGGATCAACCGCTCCAACGCCATTGCCAACGATCCTAACAATAGCCTGTACCGGATACAGGTGGGCGCTAACCACGCTCAGGGAATCGACTTCGATATAGTGGGGCAGGTAGTCCGTGGCCTGAACGCGGTCATCAACTACGCATACACCGACGCTAAAATTGATAATGACGTCAACACGGCGCTGATTGGTACGCCCACGCCGATGTACGTCAAGCACATCCAGAATACCTGGCTCAACTACGAACTACCCTTGGCATCGCTGTCGGGCCTCACCCTGTCGCTGGGCTACCAGTACCAGGGCGGGCGTGGCGAGCGGTACGCTACGGCAACCCAGCACGCGATCCCCGATTTCTTCCGGCTTGACGGCGGAATCGGCTGGCAACGTAATGCAGGGCAACGGAATTCCTTTAAAGTGAATCTGCTGGTGAACAACCTGCTCAACAAAACGCTGATTGCGACGGCCTGGTACCGAAATGGACTCTACTACTGGGTACCACAGGCGCCTGTCAACGGTCGGTTGAGCGTAAGTTACACCTTCTGAGCCACGCGAAGGCTACCGTTGAATCACGTATCGCATGCTTAAAGCTGAAAAACTGTCCAAGCAGTTCGGGACCCATGTAGCCCTGAACGAGCTGGATCTGGACATTCGTCCGGGAGAAATCTATTGCCTGCTGGGCTCGAATGGGGCCGGTAAATCAACCACGATCAACATCTTTCTGGGCTTCATACCGGCCACCAGCGGACGGGCGCTGATCGACGGTATCGAAGTGTCGGTCGATAACCAGCAAACCCGTAACTTGATCGCCTACATCCCCGAAATCGTCAACTTGTATCCTACGCTGACGGGGCTGGAAAACCTCGCCTTCTTCAGCGGGTTGTCGGGCTACCGTTACACCCGCGATGAACTCATTGCCTTTACGCGTACGGCCGGGTTACAGGCGTCGGCGCTCGACAAGCGCGTGGGGTCGTACTCGAAGGGGATGCGCCAGAAAGTTGGTATTGCCATTGCCCTGGCTAAACAGGCCAAAGCCCTCTTCCTCGACGAGCCAACGTCCGGGCTAGACCCCCACGCCAGCAACGAGTTTGCCCAGGTCATCACCCGGCTCAGCGATCAGGGGGTTAGCACGCTGATGGCCACGCACGACCTGCTGATGGCCAAGAACCTGGGGCACCGCATCGGTATTATGCACCAGGGGCGTTTGCAGCACGAGTTGCTTTCGGAAGCAGTCGCCTACGCCGAGCTGACGGATCTATACATCGACACCGTTAAACAGACTGCGTGAGATGATCGGTCTTATTTTTCGTAAGGAGTTGATCGAGTTGATCCGCACAACCCGCATGAATTGGCTATTGCTTGGCACGGCACTGCTGGTAGGGCTGGCGCTATACAACGGTTACACCTACGCCGTCGACCATCAGCAACTGCTGAGCGAATCGCAACGCGTTACGTATCAGCAATTCATCAGTCAGGGCGACAAAAACCCGCACCTGGGCGCGCATTTCGGTTTTTACGCCTACAAACCGATGGCAGAGCTGGCCTTGCTCGAAAACGGCATCGATGATTATACGGGCAACTCGTTTTACCTCGAACCCCACCAGCGGGGCATCGTGCGGTTCCGGGAAGTGACTGATTCGACAGCGTTACGTAGCTTCGGCTTTCTCAACGTAGGGTATTTTGTGCAGTTTATTCTGCCCCTGTTCATTTTCCTGCTGAGCCACAACCTCTTCGCCAAAGAGTGGGAAAACGGCACGATCAAAATGGTTCTGAGTGCGCGGGTGACGGCCCGGCAACTGTTCGTGGGTAAGCTACTAGCCTGTGGGCTACTGGTGGGGGCCTTGCTGGCGCTGGTTATTTTGATTCCGCTGGCATTGCTGCTCGTCCAGCCGCAGCCGGTCGACTGGCCGACGGTGCTTCCGGTCTACGGCTGTTACGTAGCCGGGCTGCTGCTCTACGCGCTGCTGCTGACAGTTCTAGGAGTAGCGGTGTCGCTGCTGACGCGCTCTTCGTCGCTAGCACTGGTAGGGCTGACCGGCTTCTGGTTGCTGGGTGTTTTTCTGATTCCCCGCCTGACGGCTGAATTGTCGCGTCGGGTGTACCCGTCCGTTACGTCGGCGGATTTCGATCGGCAAACGTTCCGGGAAAAAGAATACGGCGTTGGCGACGAGGGAACGAAAGACGCCCGGCGGGCGCAGCTTGAAGCCCGGACGCTGAAGCAGTACGGCGTTAGTCGGCTGGAGGACCTACCCGTCTTTTTCATTCCTATCACCATCGAGTACTTTGAAGAATCGGACGGGCGGGTCATGGATCGCGCTTATGCCGCCGTCGAAGCCAACGAATTCCGGCAGGATCGGCTGGTGCTGGCGAGCGCGGTGCTGTCGCCGTTTCTGGCCTTCCGCGATCTGTCGATGCACCTGACGGCTACAGACATGAACACTCACTACGACTTTGCCGCCAAGGCCGAGCAGCATCGTCGGCGGGTGGGCGAACAGGTCGATGCATTCTACCAGAACAATACCGTGGCGACCAACGCTTTCTGGAAAACCGTGCCGCAGTTTGCCTACCAGGCACCGGGCGTTGGCTGGCGATTGAGTAATGCCGTGGCCTCTCTAGGAATCCTGCTGGGCTGGACCGTGCTGGCGCTGGTGATGATGGTGCTATCGTACCGGCGCGTCCGGGTGTAAGAAGCTGTCTGAAATTTAGTCCTTAACGAGTCTATTTACCCCTAAATCCCCTGAGAGATTATTTGGGGAAGTATTTTCCGTGTCAAAAATGCCTTTTTTGTCATCCCGACGATAGGAGGGATCTTCGTTAAAAGCAAGAAAAACCGCCTGTTAGCGAAGGACCCTCCTATCGTCGGGATGACAAAAACGATTTCCCAAACAACTCCTGAAGGGGACTTGTCTTGCCCTCGAAAAAAGTCCGGCAGCGGCCGACCGCCCTTCAGGGGATTTAGGGATTAATATATATCGAAATTGCTATGCGCATGCCTTTATTTCGGGTCATGATGGCCCACGAACTCCGACTGCTGTACCGTAATCGGGTGCTGATCAGCTTGTTTACGTTGATCTTACTAGTGCTGCTGGCCAGCCTATGGATTGGCAGCAGCATGTTCCGCAAACAGCAGCAGACGATTGGCAAGATCGGTATGTATCAGACCGAGATGGCCGATAGCCTGAAAAGCCGAATCGAGCGGATCGAAGCTGCCCAAATGCGGTATAACGGCTTTATCTGGGACGACCCGACCTTTGCTTACAACACCGCCCGCAACGAAGGACCGCAGTTTGCCGTCAAACAGCCGTTCGCGCTCCAGGCGCTGATGGTGGGGCAAAGTGACGTGCAGCCTTACTATTACAAAGTATACATTAACAAAAAGCAGAACCTGGTTTTCGATGGGGAGATTGATAACAGCCTGTTACAATTCATCGGCACCTTCGATTTTGGCTTCGTGGTCATTTACCTGTTGCCGCTGCTGATCATCGTGTTTACCTACAACGTACTGGCCTCCGAAAAGGAGCAGGGAACGTGGGTATTGCTCAAAACCAGCAATCAGTCGATTGCCCGGCTGATGTTGTACCGTATCGGGATTCGGTACGGTCTGTTTACTGGTTTTTTCTGGTTAATCGTTACGCCCGTACTGGCTGCCCTGATCAGTCCGGCTTTTCTGGCGACGGGTAACTGGTGGTGGATCGTCGGTTTTGTCTCGCTGTATTTCGGCTTCTGGTTCGCCCTGTCGTTTCTGATCAACAGTTTTTCGCTCAGCTCGAACCTGAACGCGATGGTGCTGATCGGTCTGTGGCTATTCCTGGGGCTGCTCGTGCCGAATCTGCTCCAGATTGGGCTGAACCGGCTGTACCCCATCCCGAGCCGTATCTCCCTGACCAACGAAGAACGTAACGCCATCAATAAGTACTTCGAGAAAGATGGGCAGGCGCTGACTAAAGACGTCTTCAGCAGCCCCCGTACGCTGATTCGGCAGGCGTCAGTCGTTACGCCGGGCATGGTGTACGGCTACGGGGTAATTGTGTACAAAAGCCAGGAAATCAAAGACGCGGCCGCTCACGTTGCCGAACAGAAATTATTCGGGCAGATTGAGCGTCAGCAGGCTGCGATCGAACGCTTGCAGTTCATTAGCCCGGCGCTGATGATGCAGGAAGTGCTGGCGGGGCTGACCGGTACGCATTGGCACCAGTTCAATCAGTTCAGCCGCGACGTCGACGATTTCCGGGTTCAGACTCAGCGATTTTTTTACCCGAAAATGGCAACCGAGCAAACCTACCGAACATTTACGGTGCGGGACGCCGAGGCCATTCCGCGTTTTGTCGCCCGGACCTACGCCGATTATGGGTGGCTGCATATCGAGTCATCGCTGTCGGTGTACGTTGCGCTGGTAGCAATACTGCTGTTTGCTGGGTATCGGCGACTGGTCTTTGCGAGTCGATAAGCACTACTGGAGCCAACAAAAATATATGGGGGTAGGCTACGTCGTCAGCTCATATGTCTAACTGCCGAACGTGACTGGGGCTGAACTGCCGTGTACGTTCTGAGAATAATTCGTGAAGACGTATAATAACTCAGTGACAGACTATGCGTCTTCACCTTCTTCCAGCGAGCCTGTCAAAAACAAGGTATGGTATTGTTCATACACGCGGCTACGGTATAAAGCCAGGAGCTGGGTGAACGAATCATCAGCCGACGCATCGCCAGTGAGATACGATTCCTTCAGGTTTGCGCGTACCGAGTCGTCTTGTTCCATTATCAAAGTGGTCGTTCTATAAACGAAATCTGCACAAAGTAAACTATTAGTCCAGACGATGCCTAGAAAAAGACGGGTAGTTAGCGGGTAGTCTGATTAGTAAATCATTAAAAAGAGCAATTCTGATAAGAAGGTAAGTGATTTTATTAGCTAAAGGCCAATCGGCCGGGTATGTACCTCCGCAGAGAAGACAGGATATTCCTCCGCTCGCACTTCCATAAGATGAGAAATTGGAGGAATTACAGTTGACTAGGTTTACGCAGAAATCGACTGACGGTTCAGCTTACTTTTACGGAATCCGTATGAGAAATAAATCACCAGGCCGATCGCCAGCCAGATCAGGAAGATAAGCCAGTTTGTTACGCCAAGCTCGGTCATCAGATACAGGTTGGTGAGAATACCAAGGACGGGCAGCAACGAGAAGTTGCGCGAGAACGCCAGCACTGATAACACCGCCCAGGTCGCCCAGAATACAAACAGCAGCGGTTTCTCTTCGGCCGCGTCCAGTACATGGCCAGTCTGCAGAGCGTAGCCGAAGGTCAGTATAAAGGCGATACCGATCAGGTATTTTCCGTTGACGTAGGGAACCCGGAACTTGGACTGCGCCGAAATGCCTGTAGCATCCAGATAAAGGATACCGCCACAAACCAGAATGAAGGCGAAGAAGGTCCCCACGCTGGTCAGATCGATGAAGAACTGCATGTCCAGGAATAACGATGGTACGGCCACCAGTACCCCTGTCACAATGGTCGCAAACGATGGCGTCCGGTATTTGGGGTGAACTTGGGAGAACTTGGGCCACAGCAGCCCGTCGCGGCTCATGGTCATCCAGATACGGGGCTGACCCAGTTGGTAGGCCAGTAGGGCACTGGTAATTGCCACAACGGCACTAACTGAGATAATACCGGCCATGAAGTTAAGGTTCAGCTTCTGGAATACGTAGGCAAGGGGGGCATCGACACCCAACTCCTTGAAGTTGACCATGCCCGTCAGAACGAGCGTAATCATGACGTACAGCACCGTACAGATAACCAGGCAGTAGATCATAGCACGGGGCAGGTCACGCTGTGGGTTGCGGCACTCTTCGGCGGTGGTTGAAATGGAATCGAAACCAATGAAAGCAAAGAAGACCGACGCTACGCCACTTAATACGCCCTGCATCCCGTTTGGAGCAAACGGCGACCAGTTTTCGGGTTTGACGTAGAACGCACCAACGGCGATCACCAGCCCGATAACGATCAGTTTCAGGACCACCAGCAGGTTGCTTGCGTTCCGCGACTCCTTAATGCCGATATAAACCAGGGACGTAATCAGTACCGTGATTAAACCAGCTGGTAAGTCCATGATGATTCGTAAGCCACCCACGACCGGAGCTGCTTCGTAAGCTCGCGCCAGCGCCAGTATATTGGCAGGAATATCGGCCGTGGCTGTTCCTGCCGCCTGCACCTGTTCGTAAGCGCGGTGCACAGACCCGTAGTCAGAAGAAAGCCAGCCGGGAAAACTAATGCCGAATCCGGTAAGCATGGACGTGAAGTATTCAGACCAAGAAATGGCAACCACCATGTTCGATACGGCGTATTCCAGGATGAGAGCCCAGCCAATAACCCAGGCAAAGATTTCGCCGAACGATACGTAAGCGTAGGTATAGGCGCTACCGCTCACCGGAACCGTACTGGCAAACTGAGCGTAACTCAGCGCCGTAAATACGCAGGCAATGGCCGTGAATACGAACAGCAGTGATACCGCCGGTCCGCCATTAAAACTGGCCCGACCAATGGTGCTGAATATTCCCGCGCCAATGATGGCGGCAATACCTAACGATGTCAGGTCCCGGACCCCCAGCACTTTCATCAGGTTTGAGGAATTATGCTGATTGGCATCGCCAAGCGCCTGAGAAACGGTTTTTTTTCGAAAAATTGACATCCGGTAAATACGTTCGTGAGCTGAATAAAGTGATTTGGTAATGCCTGCCAGCAGGCAACAGGATTAATGAGGTTCTTCGAGGAGGGCCTGTAATTCCCTGATCCGGCTGAGGGTTGTCGCTTCTTTGCAGAGAGCAACCACCATAGGCTGCATACTGCCGCCTTCGTACGTTTTGTCGTAATAAGCGCAGTGTGCATCCCGATAAAGCAGCCATTGTCGCTGGGCTTTCACAACAAGCGCGCGGCTATCGGCTGGAAGCTGGCCTATCAAACGCTTGTATAAGGTGTTCAACTGGCGGTCGGCACGTTCGAGTCGTTCCCAGGCGCAACGGTTCAGTTCGGTCTGCGACATGGCCTCGTCACAGTCAAGGGGTTTACTGGCCGAAGTGCTCTTGCTGCGCTGGGCGTGCGCACCGATTACTAGTAACAGGAAAGAAATAAGTAACCCAAGTTTTTTCAGAAAATCCGACGCCAGCATGCGTTTATTGCCGTTAAACTGCTAAAAATAGGGATACTTTCCGATTTTTTGTTCGTTACTTGAGTATTCGCTGCGTATCGGAAAGCTACGACGGAGCGTTACAGAACACTAGCATTCGTTTCAGTATGTCTATTCGGGTAGAAAACCTGATCAAAGAATATGGGGCCCAAAAAGCAGTCAACGATATTTCGCTGACCGTTCGGCCGGGAGAAATTGTTGGGTTTCTTGGCCCTAATGGTGCCGGTAAGTCAACCACCATGAAAATTGCCACGGGTTACCTGCTGCCCACCGATGGTACCATTGAGGTCAACGGCTTCGATGTGCGGACGAGCCCTATGGACGTACGACGCAGTGTAGGCTACCTGCCCGAGCATAATCCACTGTATCTGGACATGTACGTAACCGAGTTCCTGCGGTTCGCGGGCGCGCTGCACGGCCTGGGTGGCAGAGACTTATCCGGACGTATTGCCGAAATCATCGAGCGGGTTGGGCTGGGACGCGAGCAGCATAAACGGATTGGCCAGCTATCGAAAGGGTACCGTCAGCGGGTTGGGCTCGCGCAGGCGTTGCTGCATAACCCGCCGGTTCTTATTCTGGATGAACCTACTACGGGCCTTGACCCGAACCAATTAGCCGAAATCCGAGAGGTGATTCGGGAGGCTGGCCGGGATAAGACGGTGCTGTTCTCGACGCATATCATGCAGGAGGTTGAAGCAATCTGCGATCGGGTTGTCATTATCAACCGGGGACAGATTGTGGCCGATAGTCCTCTGAATCAACTGCGAGCCAGTGCAGCCGCGTCGGACGTAGTGGTGGTGGCCGAGTTTGCGGACGAGTTAGCCAATCCAGATCTGCTACGTGCGCTGCCGGGTGTGCAGCAGTTTGAGCCGCTGGGGAGCGGACAATACCGGATTGCGGCTAATGCGAGTGTCGATCTTCGGGCGGCTATTTTTCGCCTAGCAGCGGATCAGCAGCTAACGCTGGTGGGACTGCGCCAGCAGGAAAACTCACTGGAAGGCATATTCAAGGAATTAACCAAGTAGCATCAATACATACAGAGCGGGGCGTTGATACTATTTACCGATAGTATCAACGCCCCGCTCTGTGTTTGTTCAAGCCCACCGGGCTACTTCACCGTAGCCATCAGTGGATACTGATCGAAGATAGACCGGACAATACCTTTGAAGTAATTATTCTTGAAGTTTTGGTTGCGGAGCATTTTCGATGCGTAACCCTTCCAGATTACCTGATACGACTCGGCGTCGATCAATGAGATCATCAATGTTCCTTCATCCAGGTTGTAGTCAATTCGTTTGTACGTAGCATCATCATCCTCGCGCACGACCCAGTCTTTGATAACGGGCTGCTGGTAGCCCCGGAAGCGTAGATCTGACCGGAAGATGTTATAGGAGATCAGCAGGTTTGGGCTTCGGTTACTGACCCGGTACCCCCGTGCTTCCATCTGGTGCCGGATGGCATCCTGAATATCGGAGCACAACAGTGTTGAGTCGATAAATTCGCACTCCAGAAAGTTGAATGACTGGTAATTTTTAAAGTGTCCCTCATAGCTGTAATCGTGTTCGACAAACAGCTTACCCGATGAGCAAGCCGATAAGCCGATGACCGCGAATACAACTAACGCCCCAATGATTGTTTTCATACTGAAATTAGTAAAGTTGTTAATAAATAAGCCTGATTAAATTTAGTTATACACTTGTCCGGGATTAAGTCAAATATAATCGCAAATGTTTGGCACACAATCAAGTATCACCAAATTTTAATATATATATTGATTTACAGGTTCAGCCGATTTTTAACAAAAAACCAATCCTGAATAGCTGAGGGCCTTATTGAGCCAATGGGGCGTATTTACTGAGTAGTTTCCTACCCCAGCCCGTACGCCCAGGAGCTGTTGCCGGAGAGCCTTGCCAATATCGTTGCAGGTCCAGTAAACGCAGCGACGCGGCAACCTGGAAAACACATGGTTTCAGACTGCCGCGTCGATCAGGCGCGTAAAAAAGCGAGCTTATAAATCAGATATTACCGCTGTAGAAATGCAGACTATCGCGCATTTCTGCCGAGGTTACCGGTACGTCGAATGCACAACTGCCGGGACCGTCGAGCAAGGCCATCCGAACCTGACTCCCCCGATTTTTTTTGTCCTGCAAGGTCAGTGTCAGGATGGGAGCAATATCGTCGCTGGTGAGCTTGACTTTACCATAGACGGCAAATAGATACTCTTCGATCTGGGTCAGTAGCGTTTCGTCAATCATCTTTTTCTGAAAAGCGATAAATGCTTCGGCCACCATACCGATGGCAATGGCTTCGCCGTGCAGGAGTCGCTTGCGGGGCTGCGTCAGAAAATATGTTTCAACGGCGTGCCCGATGGTATGTCCGAAGTTCAGGATTTTACGGAGGCCTTTTTCCGTCGGGTCCTGAGCAACGATACGTTGTTTTACCGCCACTGAGTGGGCCACCAGCGTCGTCCAGTCCTGCTCGTGCAGGTCGCGCCGACGGATGTCGTCCCATTGAGACGCATCGGCGATCAGGCAGTGCTTGATCACCTCCGCAAAGCCAGACCGTAGCTCGCGTTCGGGGAGGGTCTGCAAAAAGGCTGGATCGATCAGAACGGTATCGGGCAGTTGAAAAACGCCGATGTGGTTTTTAAAGCCTCGGAAATCGATGCCCAGTTTTCCGCCCACGCTGGCATCAACCTGCGAGAGCAGCGTAGTAGGCGCTTGCACGAACGAAATCCCCCGTTTATACGTAGCGGCACAAAAACCGCCCATGTCGCCAATAACGCCCCCCCCAGATTGAGCACCAGCGCGTGACGGTCGAAATTGGCACGGGTCAGGGCGTCCCAGATCAGTTCGCAGGTGGCCAGGTGTTTCTGCTCTTCGCCAGACTTGATCCGGATCAACGTGTGCTTCGGCAGCAGCGCTTTTATCTCCGGGTAACAGAACCGATACGTATGGTTATCTACAATGACGGCAAGAGCCGAAAAATCAGACTGGGACAGGAAAGCGGGCAGGCTTTCGGCAAGGGGGGCAATGGTTACGGTCGACATGCGGCAAAGATACAGCGGAGGAAGCCTGACCTACACGTCTATTGGATGACCCCATACGAAAAAAAGCTCCAATCAGCATGAGAACTGACCGGAGCTGAAAAATTTACATTATATCGATGACTACGAAATCACCTTCAGACCATCCGTGAAGGCTTTCATCTGGTCCATAGTGCCGAGACTCACGCGGCACCAGTACTGGCCGTCAAACTTCCACTGGCGGACACTGACGCCCTGTTCCATCATTCGCCCGACGAAATCTTCGCCTTTCATCCGGATCGGAAACATAACGAAGTTAGCGCCCGATGGCAGTGGCTCGTAGCCATGTTGTTTCAGGGCCGCGTGCAGAAAATCTTTCGATTCCTGTGTTTTGCCCAGCGAGAACTTAATGAACTCTTTGTCCTGCAGGCTGGCCGAAGCCGCCCGTACCGTCGTCATGCTCAGGCAGCCACCGTTGGTCGAAAACTTGGCGATCTCTTCCAGCAGTTCTGGTTTAGCCACCATATAGCCCGTCCGCAGGCCGGCAAAGCCGTGTACTTTCGAGAATGTCTTGGTAATGATTACGTTATGACCCTTCTTCACCATATCGACCATCGAGTACGCTTTCGGATTGGGCGTGTAGTCGATATAGGCTTCGTCGACCAGGATTGGCGTTTTTGAGCCAACCGATTCGCAGAATGCCCGCAGTTTGGCTGGGTCAACGATGATGGCCGTTGGGTTGTTGGGATTACAGAGGTATACCATGCCCGTCTGGCTGCCAATCCGGTCGTTCAGTTTGTTCAGGTTGATATCATAACCATCGGCGGCCACGAGCGGTACGCGCTCCATCGTGAGGCCATGCCGAACGGCGGTGCGCGGCAGTGCGTCGAACGTTGGATCGGGAGCTACAATAGTACGGCCCGCGTTGGCGCGGTAAGCCGCCCATAATGAAGCCGCCGTTAGCAGCTCGCCCGAACCCGCTCCGAGCAGGATGTATTCTTCAGGAACGCCTTCTTCGTCGGCAATCTGCTTACGAAATTTCTTAGTATACTCACCTGCATACAGGAATCCATCCGGAGCCGCTTCTGAAATGGTTTTCAGCGCTTTGGGTGATGGGCCGTACGGGTTTTCATTCGCCGATAGTCTGGCTTTGATGGCACCGCCTTTCGGTGGATTGTAGCCAGCAGGGATAAGTTGTTCCGGTTCGCAGAAAGCTGCTGGCGCGGCTGCCAGCCCCAGGCCAGATAATACGCTGGCACGGAGCCAGTCACGACGATTGAGAGACATAGCGGAGTCTGTAAGGAGTTGAAAGCGTTCTAGTTAGGTATGTATTGAGTAAGGTGAATTACAATCGGTTAGTTAACGGCCTGCACCCGCGACAAGCGCGAAAAGGCCTGGCCTTTGTACTCGCCCGACCAGGTGAGCGATACGTTGCTGCCTGCCTGCGGGGTTGCTACGCCCAGTTCGGCCCAGGTTTTTGAAATACTGGCCCGCCCGTTAGCATCTGTCGTCAGCGTACCCAGCGCCGTGCCGGTACGGGTCGTCAGCCGGATGGCCTGCGCCGGTACCGGTATGGAGTCGATGCCAACCCGGTGGTCGAGAAGACCACTTTTGTCCAGTTCGTAGATCCGGATGGCCAGCGTTACCGGACCTGCTACTTTCTGCGAAACGACCGGCTCCGCGGTCAAGCCGCCCCCGTCACCGGTTGCGTTGTCGACCAGTACCAATACCGGAGTCACGACCCGATCCACAAAAGGGTCATCAACTTTCATACAACCCGTTAAGCTTGAGGCAAACAAAATTACGAAAAATGAAAATAACTTAGACATAAATTCTTTATTTATTAGTTTTTGCCTAACAAAAATTTAGGTATAGTCACGATATGCTACGTTGATCTGTGCCTTCTGATACCTAGTTCTCGGCCCACCAGAGTTTCGTCTGCATGTTATCGGCTCCGCCATTCAAGGTTATACCCTTACGCAGGTTTGCCTCGTTCAGTGAATATTCGGAGGTGGGATATTGAAGGCGGGTTGGCAGAACGCCGTTATTCTCAAAAACGGCACGGGGGTCTTTCGCTGGCAGAACAGGAAGGCCCGTTCGACGGTACTCGATCCAGGATTCGACGCCCTGCCCAAAGAGGGCAATCCATTTCTGTTCCATCACCTTCGCCTTGGTAGCGGCACCAACACCGGTCAGATAGGCGCTGCTGACCTGAAGCCCGTACTGATCGAACGACGCGGTGATGCCCCGTTCGAAGTACGTTTGTGCGCTTCCCGAAATGTCCCCGTCGACGGCGGCTTCGGCCAGCGTCAGGTTCAGTTCGGCAAAGGTCATCAGGACGCTGGGCGTCGTTAGCTGCGAGAAATACGTACCAATGACGGAGCTGGAGGCCAGATAGGTGGTGGCAATGGCATCGGGCAGGCCATTCGCGTGACCAACATACTGCCCCTGCGAATTAGGCTGGGCGTAGACCCGAAGCCGGGCGTCGTTTAGGGCTGTGAGCTTATCAGACAGCGTTTTACTGATGTTCCAGTCCGTCCGGCTCTGGTACACAAATACCTCATTCCACTCGTTATTGCTGGGGCGGGTGGCCGTATTTTTGAGTACGGCGTTGTCGGCATTACTCGTAAAAATAGGGTAGGTGGTCGCGTTACCCAGAATCTCAGCCATAATGGCCCGCGACTCAGCGGGCTTCTTGGCTGCCTGGCGATTTGCGAGCCGCAGCCGCAGTGAGTTGGCGAATTTCTTCCATTTCAGAATATCGCCGTTGTACAGGATATCACCCGATACGGCAGGGCCACCAACGATGAGCTTCTCATTAGCCGTTTTCAGGTCGGCCAGCATACCGGCGTAGACGGTTTCCATCGTGTCGTAAGCGGGTGTGTAGATGGGGGCGTCGGCCGTACCTTTCAGCGCTTCGGAATAGGGAATAGCCCCGTACACATCGGTGAGGATGGAATACACCCACGTACGCATCACCAGGCCAATGCCTTCATAATTGGTATTCTGATACCGTCCGCCCGGCTGCGATAACGTAATGATTCGCTGGTAGTTCAGCAGGCCATCGTTGAAAAAGCCGCGCCAGTTGTTGTTATAAAAAGCTACCGATACGCCATAGTTATCACCTTCGTTGGAGTAGATATTCCGCGATAGATACTGCATCCACAACATGGCTCCATCCAGGTTGAGCCGTTCGAAACGGGTACTGCTGCCCCAGTAGCGATCAATGGAGGTTTCCAGCGCGAACGGAAGTAGATACTGTGGCCCAACGGCCGTTGGGTTGTTGGGATCTACGTTCATCTGGTCGAATTTCTGCGTACAGGAACCAACCACGAACAACGCGGAAAGAGAAAATATGGAAAGAATTCGTTTCATAGACAGGAAGATTCCGGTTCGTGATTCGCCAAAGCATCAGCGGAGCACGGACGTTGGTTAGAAGGAGAAATTGAGGTTGACGCCCATACTGCGCGATGAAGGCAGTTCGCCGTAGGCAAAGCCCTGCGAGTTGCTACCGTATCGATCGGCTTCGGGGTCGATGTGGGGCGTGTTTTTGAACAGCATCAGCACGTTGCGGCCAACCAGCGAGATCTTGGCCGAACGTATTTTGATCTTGTTGAGCAGAACGGCCGGAATCTGGTAACCCAGGGTAACCTCGCGCAGTTTCACATAACTAGCATCGAAAATGGCGGCTTCGTGGTAGCGCCGAGGATTGTTGTAGCCATAGAGCGCGTTGGCGGGGACAATGGTCGTGTTCGGTACGTAGTTAGGCTGTTCGGCCGAGCCGATGTTGACAACGCCTTTACCGATAATTCCTTCTTCGCGGCCCAGTGCGGTTTCGGCGTACTGACCTGTCCAGCGCCCCGTTCCCGTTCCTTCGTCGAATAGGCTGCCGCCGTAACGAACATCAACCAGTGCCGACACAACGATACCCTTAAAACTGAATGTGTTCTGCCAGCCGCCCGTCCATTTGGGTTGTACGTTACCCAGAATGCGGGGTGTCGTCGATACGACCGGATAGCCATTGGTACCGTAGATGATCTGTCCATCGGGAGCGCGCTCGAAGCCAATGCCAAACAACGTACCGTACGGCTGCCCAACACGGGCTTCGGAGTTAAGCCCCTGGCGGGTGTAGAGAACGTAAGTAGATAGCCCCTCGGCCAGTTCGAGGACGCGGTTTCGGTTGCGGGCGAAGTTCAGCGCGGTTTCCCAGCTAAAGCCGTTCGACAGACGTACCGGCGAGCCCGTTAGTACAACTTCCAGTCCTTTGTTCGAAATACGGCCCGCGTTCAGGATGCGGGAGTTATAACCGGACGATTTCGAGATTTCGACACCCAGGATCTGGTTGCGCGATGTTTGATCGTAATACGTCAGGTCGAGTCCTAGACGGCCTTTTAGGAAACGCAGGTCCAGGCCCAGCTCCGTGCCGGTCGTGATCTCCGGTTTGAGCGTCGAGTTGGCAATGCGGGTGTTTTCGTAGAATTCCGGGACCGAGCCATTCCACGATGTACTGGACCGGAAGGTTTGCAGAAGCTGATACGGATCGGCGTCGTTGCCCACCTGAGCCAGACTGGCGCGTACTTTGGCAAAGGACAGTACCGAACTCTGCAGATTGATCAGCTCGCTCAGGACGGCACTCACCGAAACCGAGGGGTAGAAGTACGACCGGGCCGCGGCTGGCAGGGTACTCGACCAATCGTTTCGGGCCGTCGCGTTCAGGAAGAGGGCGTTACGCCAGCCAAATTCCACCGAACCAAATACGCTGTTTACCTGCGATTTTTCGATGGCGCTCTCCGCTACGTTCTGGCTGGGGTTGGCGTTACTGGCGTTGTAGAGCCCGTCCACAACTAGTTGACCAACCCGCAGGTAATTCCGTTTGTAATAGTTCTGACGGGCAATACCACCAGCCTGGGCGTTGATCGAAAAATCGCTGGTTATACTCTTGTTAAACGTGAAGATAAAGTCGCTGTTGGTTTCCTGCCGACGAAGTACCTCTTCGGAGTACGAGCCTGGGGTCGAGTTGCCGTTCCGAACCCGCTCGAAGTTGAGGATGTTGATGCGGGTATCCGTCCAGAGATCGGTTCCGGAACGAATCAGCAGACTTAGTGATGGCAGGATTTTATAATTCAGGGCAATATTGCCTACCAGCCGGTCTTTGTCGTTGCCATACGGAAGCCGGAGCTGGGTGAAATAAGGGTTGGTGAAGAAAGTATGCTGCCAGTTTGGTGGATCGGTATCGGCGGGTTTGCCTGCTACGGCCCGGTTAATGCTGATGTTCTGATAACTTTCGTAATCCCGCAGCTGCGCCCATGATACGTGCCGGTGCGACCAGATAAACTGCTGTCCTTCGGTATAGCCCCGGTTTTTCGAACCCGATTTGATGTACTCGCCCGACAAGGTGACGCTTAATTTGGGCGTGAAATTATAGCCTGAGTTGAACTTGAAATTATTGCGGTGAAAATCATTGTAGTACATGATTCCCTGCTGATCGAGCCGACCAATGCTGAGCCGGAAATTACCCTTGTCGTTGGCCCCTGAAATCGCTACGTTGTTAGTAAACGTTTTACCGGTCGCCCAGTATTCATCGTAGTTATTGGGTTGCGGAGTCAGTGGAGCCACCTCGTTGCCCGTCCACCACTGCCGAACGAGCCGCCCGTCCATGGGAGCCCCCCAGCTTTCGTCGGTTCCTTCTGTACCGCTCAATGGCGCATTGGGGCCATAGGCCGCCCGATACTGACTGATTTCGAGTGGCGTAGTGATGCTGCCGCTCCAGCCATCGGTGTACCAGGTGCGGTAGCCATTGCCTCCGCCGTACGTATTCTGAAAGCCTGGTTTAACCCAGGGTCGCTCGAACGTTGCATTCGAGTTTACCTCAACACCAAGTCCTTTGGTGCCCGCGCCCGTTTTGGTCGTCACCAGAATAACGCCATTAGCCGCCCGGGAGCCATATAAAGCGGCCGCGTTCGGGCCTTTCAGTACGGTCAGTTCCTGGATGTTGTCGGGATTGATTTCGGATAAGCCCGAGCCGAACTGTTTATCGAATGTCTGCTGAATGGGGACGCCGTCCACCACCACCAGTGGCTGGTTGTTGCCCGACACGGACGAGGCACCCCGAATCTGGATGGTCGACCCACTGCCCGGACCACCATTGCTGCTAACCCGCAGACCGGCTACCTTGCCCGACAAGCTGTTGACAACGTTGGTTGTACGGGCTTCGGTCAGCTGCTGTCCTTTTATTTCCTGGACACCATAACCCAGCGCTTTTACCTCCTTTTTGATCCCGAAAGCGGTTACGACCACTTCCGACAGGGCCCGCTCGTCGGACTGTAAGGCGATATCCAGCGTCGACCGATTACCTACTTTGGTTTCCTGCGTGGCAAAACCGATTGAACTGAACGTAACGATAACATCGTCGTTGGGGATACTGAGGGCATACTGCCCTTTGGAGTCGGTGGTGGTGCCGGTGTTAGTGCCTTTAATAACCACGTTTACGCCCGGCAGAGCGCCCTCGGTAGGGGAACTGACAGTACCTTTAAGCAGCCGGCTTTGTGCCTGGGCGGTCAACCCGATACAACACCAGCAGAATACCCATAGGAGTAAATTTTGTTTCATAAAGTTTGGGGTTAAACAAGCGTAGTATGAGTGTCAGTCGAGCCAGGCGGCCCGGTAACAGCTGGATTACGTTTGGCTGTACCCGGTCGCTCGTTGCCTGCGAGTAGTGGCCGTCCGACTTGAAGGATCGGAGCAAACCGGGTATAAAATCCCTTACCCGCATTTGATTTGATTGCGGCAGGGCGATCGATAAGTATGAGCGGAAGCATTGTGCCGAAAACTGACACAATCGGTGTTATTACAGCACGGTAAACTTACCTAGCTGTAACCCATGCAGAAGACGTCGACAGTAGTATGACTCGTTTGTTGATTAATAACCGCTCCGTTCTTTCGGCCGATGAAGCAGCGGGTTATTCGAGTACTCTATTTGTGTGTTTTTACAGATCAAATATACTGTATAAAATGAAATAAAAAATAATTAATTATGTATAATGATTAAAATTTAATATAAAATTTTAAAAAAAGATATATAACCAAAATATTAAAAACATAATCATTTAAAAAGCAAGTAGCAAGAGGACAGGAAGACTAAGCTGATCGGAGCCTGTTCAGCGGTTATGAGCGGGGTTACATTGCAGCCAGGCAACCAGCAAAATCTATTTACTTGAAAATCTGATCCAGGAAAATAATCGTATATGCTTCTGACCGTTTATACCCATGAAATTGTGCAGTTATGATTGAAACAATTACGTTAGCACTACTGGTTGAGAAAGACCGTATTCTTCGTTGCTACACAGCGTCCGCCCGTTTCGGACAGCGACTAGCTGTATCCGTTAGCCAGTTGATATTTCCTTCCTTACGTAGCGGCTTCAGCCCGCTTCCCGTGCGTACAAATCAGCCCTGGAGCAGATAATAATTCCAACTATATTCTAATCAATCGACTCTTGATGGTTCTACAACCAGCATAGTTCGACCTCGTCGCGTATCGTATAGTCTGATCACGTAAGGAGACGAGGTTATTTATTCGTTTCCAATCACTCATGAAAACGGTACTGTTAACCGGTGCAAACGGCTTTTTAGGGGGGCATCTGTGTCGGGAGCTGCTCCGGCGCGGTTATGCCGTTCGCGCCTTCGTGCGCCCCGACAGCGACCGTCGGGCACTTGATGATCTGTCCCTTGACATCTGGCTGGGCGATCTGCGTGATGTGGATAATGTTCGGGCTGCTGTGTACGGCTGTGACTACGTTATTCATGCCGGGGCTGCTACTCAGGTCAACCCCGCCCGTTCGAAGGACGTTGTCGACACAAATATTGAAGGAACAGCCGCTGTCCTGGCTGCTGCGCTCGAAGGTAAAATAGAGCGATTCGTCTTTGTTGGAACCGCGAATGTATTCGGTTTTGGCTCAAAGGAGAAGCCCGGTAACGAAGGATTGCCGTACATGGGCGAACGCTACGGGCTGGATTATATGGACAGCAAGCGGGCGGCTACGGAACTGGTTATGCAGGCGGTTCAGGAAGATGGCCTGCCGGTGGTGCTGGTGCATCCTACTTTCATGATTGGTCCTCTGGATTACAAGATTTCGTCGAATGCTCTGATGCTGGCTGTTTACCGGGGCGATGTCGCAGGCATACCCGTGGGCGGCAAGAATTATATTCATGTCGCCGACGTAGCAACGGCAACGGTCAACGCACTGACCGAAGGCGAAATAGGAGAATCCTACATACTGGGCAATCAGAACCTGAGCTACCGCGAAGCGTTTTCGCTGATGGCCGATGTCATGCAGGTTCAGCCACCGGCCTTGCCGGTATTGCCTCCAATCGCGTCGGCCATTGGTCGGCTCAGCGACTGGAAATACAAACTGACGGGTAAGCTGGCCCAGCTTAATTCGGCGATGACGGCTGTTGCAAACGATTCTCATTACTTCAACGCGGCCAAAGCTGTAAAAGACCTGCATTTACCCCAGACGCCGGTCCGACTGGCTATGGAGGAAGCCTTCACCTGGTTCCGACAGCACAAATACCTGTAGCTCGCTCCATCAGCGCCGTTAAAACGTCAGCAGTTCATCCTGCTCAATGCCCCAGGCGCAGCGGAAATGGCCAAGTGGGCATTTCTTTCGGCCGTGCAGGTTGCAGGGTTTGCAGCTAAGATTCTCGTGCGTCTGCACCACCCGCGATACGTCGGCCAGCGGTCCAAAACCAAAGTCCGGCACTGTCGAGCAAAAAATGGCCGTTGTTGGCGCATTCATGGCCGAGCAAAGGTGCAGCGGGGCTGAGTCATTCACGTAATTCATCCGGGCGCTTTGTTGCAAGGCCGCCGATTGCAACAGACTTAACTTTCCCGCCAGATTAATACCATTCGGTCGGCCCGATTGAGCCAGTATTTGATCGCAGGCGGCCCGGTCCGGGGGCGCCCCCAGCAAAAAAATAGTGTATTCTTCAGGGAAAGCTCTGATCAGTTCGATCCAGCGTTCGGCAGGGTATTGCTTCGTAAACCAGACCGACATGGGAGCCATGCAGACGTACGGCTGCATTTGATACGCTTTAACGGCTTCGTAATCGCTGGCTGAGGGATACAACTTAGGGCGTTTGGCCGGACCTGTAACGCCAAGGGGACGTAGCAGACCCAGATTTCGGTCAATCTCATGGATGCCCGGCTCCATCCGGTGTTCGATCTGGTACGTAAAGAATCGGGAAAAGGGATTTTTGTCGAAACCAATCGTTGTTTTGGCCTGGGACAAGGCCGTGAGCGCCCCCGTTGCGCCAAAGCGCTGCAAATTGAGAACAACATCATACTGGCGACTACGAATAACCCCAAGTAGCCGCCACAGATCTTTGTACTTACCTCCTTTTTTATCCCAGATCAGTACCTCGTTTAAAAATGGATGCTTTGCCAGCAGACCTTCGTTACCTTTACGTACCAGCATGTCCAGCACTGCATCTGGATAGGCATGGTGGAGTTGTTCAAGCAGCGCGGTTGCCAGAATAACATCGCCAATAAAAGCGGTTTGGCTGATCAGGAACCGGGGCGATTTGGTTGCGGTTATCATCAGTACGCCTGGCGCGTCAATTACTTAGAATGGAAGATTACGAAGTGTATACGCTGCCGAACGGAATTCGGATAGCACATAAACAAATACCACATACGCAAATTGCTCACTGTGGGATTATGCTCGATATTGGCAGCCGTGATGAACGACCCGAACAACAGGGGCTGGCCCACTTCTGGGAGCATATGGCCTTCAAAGGTACGGAGAAACGGAAAGCCTACCATATCATTACCCGCCTGGAAACGGTAGGCGGGGAGCTGAACGCCTACACTACGAAAGAAAAAGTTTGTTTTCATGCGTCTGTGCTGGGCGCTCATTTCGAGAAAGCCACTGAGCTGCTGGCCGACATTACATTCAATTCGGTTTTCCCTGAGAAGCAGATCGAGCGGGAGCGGGGGGTCATCCTGGAAGAGATGGCTATGTACTACGACTCGCCGGAAGATGCCATTCAGGATGACTTTGATGAATTGATTTTCCCGAATCACGCGTTGGGCGGCAACATTCTGGGTACTACGCAAACGGTTGGCTCATTCCGTCGCGAAGATCTGCAACAGTTTATTGCCGAGAACTATGATACGAGTCGGATTGTGTTTGCTACGGTGAGTAATCTGCCGTTTAAGCAGGTTGTCAAAATCGCCGAAAAATACTTTCGGGACGTACCGGCGCAGCATTCAGTTCGCCAGCGTCGGCAGCCAACCGATTACGTGCCGAAGCAAACGCGGATCGAACGCCCTATTACGCAGGCACAATGCGCGTTAGGGCGACCTGCCTATGGCCTGACCGATTCGCGCCGGCTTCCGTTTTTTATCTTGGTTAACCTGCTGGGCGGGCCTGGGATGAACTCCCGGTTGAATTTGAATCTGCGCGAAAAATACGGGCTGGTCTACTCGATTGATGCCAGCTACACACCGTACCTGGATACAGGTTTTCTGGGAATTTACTTCGGTACCGATCCCAAGAAGGTGGATAGGGCGCACTCGCTCATTATGAAAGAACTGAAGCGGCTGCGCGAACAACCGCTGACGACGCTGCAGTTGCATCAGACGAAAGAACAGCTGATTGGCCAACTGGCGATGGCTGAAGAAAGCAACAACAGCTTTATGCTGATGATGGCCAAAAGCCTGCTGGATATTGACCGGGTTGAGTCGCTAAGCGATATTTTCGGCGAAATCAAGTCCGTAACAGCTAATCAGTTACAGGCGCTGGCGCAGGATGTATTCGATGAAAGTCAGTTCAGTTCGCTCACCTTTGTTCCCGAAAAATAAGCCCGTATGACCATCCGCGAAGCCCAGGATACCGTTGACGAATGGATAAAGACCGTCGGCGTTCGGTATTTTAATGAACTAACCAACATGGCCATGCTCACCGAGGAGGTAGGCGAAGTGGCCCGGATCGTTGCCCGTCGTTATGGAGAACAATCCGAAAAGGAATCGGACAAAGCAAAAGACCTGGGTGATGAGATGGCCGACGTATTATGGGTTCTGATCTGCCTGGCGAACCAGACAGGAATTGACCTGACCGACGCTTTACAGAAGAACCTGGAGAAGAAAAACATCCGCGACGCAACTCGGCACCTGGACAACGAGAAGCTGCGGTAGCGAAACGAATAGCCCCAAAACAAAAATTCCCCGGATGACCATCCGGGGAATTTTTGTTGATATAGACCGTCGATTACTTCTGGAACG
The DNA here is from genome assembly GCF_013375035.1 of Spirosoma sp. KUDC1026. Lineage (NCBI taxonomy): Bacteria > Pseudomonadati > Bacteroidota > Cytophagia > Cytophagales > Cytophagaceae > Spirosoma > Spirosoma sp. KUDC1026. The sequence goes on from NZ_CP056032.1 coordinate 1,530,436, forward strand.
AACCGAAAATATAGTCCCAGAAAGGTGACGACACGCCATAGTTGCTTTCTGGATTCTTGTAGTGGTGAACACTGTGGTTAATCCACAGTACCTTGAAGAAATTCTTTGGGGGAGCGTAGGCATGCACAATGAAATGCGTTGCCAGGTAACCCGAATAGCCGACCAGGAAGCCAGGGAAAAAGGCATAAGCCGCTTCGCCCATGGCCAGGAAGAACATGCCAAAAAATAAAGCCGCTACGAAAATAGCCAGCGCTGGAGGCATGGCCAGCCGGGTCTTGTCTTTCGGATATTCGTGGTGAACTCCGTGAACAGTATATTGAATTTTAGCCCGACGTGGGGTTGTGGGGGCCAGGTGAAAAATATACCGGTGTAAGATGTATTCAAACAGGGAAAAAACGAACAGACCCGTTGCAAACAGCGCTGCAATCATGCCCGTACTCATTTCGGTATAAGTAAACGCATACCAGCCCAGAAAGACGGACAGCGTCAGCCACATTGTAATAGGAACCATGATATGTGTCCGTGACAGAGCCTCCAGAATAGGATTGTCAAAAAGTTGCTTGGTGCCGCTATTTTTCGGACGGGTTTTCCCATGACCGGCTAACGTATGCAGGCGTTCTTTGGTTGATTCCATAATCAGTTACGTTGACTATAAGTAATACTGCAAAAATACAATGAAAACCCATTCATTGTAAGTAGATAGTAAACCTATTTTACTATCTAGGCGAGCCATTCGCGACTTCTATTTGATCCGCAATTTTTTCGAAGGAAACCGGCATGCTGTTTTTCGGTAGCTTCGGACGGATGATAAGTCGAAGTGAGTTATTGAATGTCAGGTAGTTAAACATCCAGTTCAGGAAGATTACCAGTCTGTTCTTAACGCCTACGATTGCCATCAGGTGCACGAATAACCACGTGAGCCACGCAAAAAATCCCTGAAACTTAAAGAAAGGCAAATCGACGACTGCCAGCCCGCGCCCAATTGTGGCCATCGTGCCCAGATCTTTGTAGGTAAATTCTGCCGGTTGTTCGTTACGTACCCAGCGCAATAGATTCTTAGCCAGGTGTTTCCCCTGTTGAATGGCGGGCTGCGCAATCTGTGGGTGGCCGTTTGGCCATTTCTCTTCAGTCATCAGCGCTACGTCGCCAATGGCAAATACGTCTGTAAAGCCCTGTACCTGATTGTAGCGGTTGACCTGTATGCGGTTGCCCCGTCCAATGGTTTCGGCCGGTAAACCGTCAATTGGATTGGCGCGAACGCCTGCGGCCCAGATCAGGTTATTGGTCCGCAGCGACGAGCCGTCGTTCATGGTAACCACCTTCCCATCGAAATCCTTGACCCGCGTGTTAAGTCGTACGTTGACACCTAATTCCTGCAGGTACTCCAGCGAGTGTTTTTGCGAATCAATCGACATCGGTCCCAGCAACTCCCCGCCCGATTCGATCAGGTAGATATCCATGATTTTGAAATCCAGCTCGGGGTAATCGCGGGGCAGCACCGTCTTACGCATCTCAGCCAGCGTACCACAGAGCTCAACCCCCGTAGGTCCTCCCCCTACGACCACTACGTCCATCAAGCCTTCGCGCTCTTCTTCGGTTTCGACGCTGAGGGCATCTTCGAAGTTCTGGAGCATCCGGTTCCGCAAAGCAATAGCCTCCGAAACGGATTTCATCGGCAGGGCATTGGCAATGATATTCTCCTGGTTGAAGAAATTCGTGTCTGCACCCGTCGCAATAACCAGGTAATCGTACGTAACCGACCCCAGTTCGGTATCGACCGTTTTCTCAGTGGTTCGGATACCCGTCACGTTCGTTACGCGGATATGGACGTTTTTACAATTCCCAAACACCGACCGGAGCGGAAACAGGATTGCGTTAGCTTCCAGACCCGCCGTGGCCACCTGATAATAGAGCGGCTGAAATTCGTGGTAGTTATGGCGGTTGATCAGGACAACCTGAAATTCCTTCCGGGCTGATAACTTCCGGGCCAGTTGCAGGCCGCCAAAACCCGCTCCAATAATAACGACGCGCTTCCGATCAGTTTGAGGTATGTTTGGGTTCATCAGTCATCCCCGAATGATCTTCAGGGCAGTTTTAGAAAACAATAAACCAGCGCTTACGCAACCCGGCTTTCCTGCAGTACGCGCTCGTAATGCGCTTCGTAAAACGGCAGAATCTTGGACAGTTCAAACTCTTTCGCCCGGGCCAGCGCGTTTTCCTTGAACGTAGGCAGATTCGCATCGTCCAGTACATACAAGGCATTCTTAACCATGTCGGCTACGTCGCCAACGGGGCTCAGGAAACCCGTCACCCCCTGAATATTCAGTTCGGGCAACCCACCGGCATTCGACGTAATCAACGGCACCTCGCAGGCCATCGCTTCGAGCGCGGCCAGACCAAAGCTTTCGTTTTCTGACGGCATTACGAACAGATCGGCAACCGACAGCACTTCCTCGACGGCGTCCAGTTTACCCAGAAAACGTACCTGCTCGTCGATGCCCAGTTCTCGAACGAGTCGTTCGATACGGGCGCGCTCAGGGCCATCGCCGACCAACAGCAGCTTCGCCGGTATCTGTTGCTGAACATGATAGAACATCATGACCGCATCGTCGATGCGTTTTACCCGCCGGAAATTGGACGTGTGGACGATTAGTTTTTCGCCGTTCGGGCAAATAGCGCGTTTGAAATGATCCTTCTTCTGTCGTTTGAACCGATCCAGGTCAATAAAGTTAGGAATAACGTCAATTTCCCGGGTAACGTTGAAATGGGCGTAGGTATCCCGGCGCAGATCTTCGGATACGGCCGTCACGCCGTCGGACTGGTTGATGCTGAACGTAACAACCGGTTCGTACGACGCATCTTTACCAACGAGCGTAATATCGGTGCCGTGCAGTGTGGTCACAACGGGAACGTGTCGCCCCTGCGACTGCAGAATCATCTTGGCCATGTAAGCCGCCGATGCGTGAGGGATGGCGTAGTGAACGTGCAGAAGATCAACATTTTCATTCAGCACAACATTGACCATCTCGCTGGCCAGCGCCGACTCGTAGGGGGCATGCTGGAACAGCGGATAGGCGGGAATATTTACTTCGTGGTAGAAAACGTTCTCATTGAAAAAATCAAGACGGGGAGGTTGCTGATACGTAATGAAGTGAATCTGGTGGCCGTTTTTAGCCAGTGCCTTACCAAGTTCGGTGGCGACAACGCCACTGCCCCCGAAGGTCGGGTAGCACACAATGCCGATTTTCATGCGATAAGCCCATTCGGGCTATGAACAGTTTGTATCACCACAACAACAAACTACGCGAAAAAGAATCCCACAGACGTCGTAACTCACCAGCGGGTCAGGTAATATTAGGTTAACCACCGCTGGAAGCCCCGTTTTCTGCACGCTTTTTCTGCCAAATTTGTTTATTTGCCAGATCGCGAGCCGTATATATCATTAATGACACGCACGGAAAAATGTTTTGTGGAGAAAGCGACCGGTGCCATTGCCGACCGGTATCGCCTGTCCATTCTGAAAGAGTTGTCACAGCGGGGAAGCCTGACCAATACTGATGTTCAGGAACTGACGGGTCTGTCGCAACCCTGCGTGTCGCATCATGTCAAGCTCCTTACCGACAGTGGGCTGGTCAATGCCCACAAGGAAGGCCGCAATTTATATCTGACCCTGAACAAACAATCGATTCAGGATCTGTCTGATTTTCTGAAAGAGCTGGCCTGATTTTACTTCGTCGCGGTCAAACTTCTGGAGGGTTTGGTAGTTGGTAGTACGTATCAAAAGATAACCCTTATGCTACAGAAATTATTCACGGCCGTTACGCTCGGAAAAATAAAGCTGCGGAACCGTATCGTTATGTCGCCCATGACCCGCAACCGGGCAACAACCGACCATGATGTAACTGATATCATGACCGAGTACTACGCCCAGCGTGCTTCAGCCGGTCTGATTATTACAGAGGGAGTGGCACCGTCGCCTAATGGGAACGGCTACGCACGTGTTCCAGGCCTATATACGGCTGAACAGGTTGCTGGCTGGAAAAAAGTGACAGAAGCCGTTCACCGCGAAGGAGGTCATATTTTTGCGCAGTTGATGCACTCGGGGCGTATTGCTCACCCCGCCAATATGCATATGAACGGGGAGCCCGTCGCGCCCTCGGCTATTCGGGCTCAGGGTGAAATGTACACAGACACCGAAGGTATGCAGCAGAATGCGTTGCCCCGCGAACTGACTACCGAAGAAGTGCATTCGACAATACGAGAATTTGTCGAAGCTGCCCGAAACGCGATTGAAGCGGGTTTTGATGGCGTTGAACTACACGGTGCAAATGGGTATCTGATCGAGCAGTTTATCAACCCCAACACCAATCAGCGGACCGACGATTATGGGGGAAGCATCGAGAATCGAAGCCGGTTCCTGATGGAAATTGCTCGGAAAACGGGCGAAGCTATCGGCTTTGAAAAGGTTGGTGTCCGGCTGTCTCCGTACGGCGCCTTTAATGATATGCAAACGTATGAAGATATCGATCGGACTTACGCGTATATCGCCCAGGAACTGAAGGCAATTGGTGTCGTTTATCTGCACCTGGTTAACCACGAGAGTATGGGGGCGCCGGCTGTGCCAGAAGAAATGATAACTAAAATCCGAGCGTTTTTTACCAACACACTAATTCTCAGTGGTGGTTACGATGGTGAGCGGGCCGAGAAAGATCTGGAAGATGGTCGGGCTGATTTAATCGCGTTTGGTCGTCCTTTGCTGGCAAACCCTGACCTGGTTGAACGGCTTCGGACTGGGGCACCGCTTAATCAGCCTGATTACTCGACGCTCTATACCCCCGGCGAAAAAGGCTATACAGATTATCCCGCTCTCGAAAGAAGCGGTCTATAATAGGCATATCTGTATAGAAACGAAGTCCCGCCGAGTTGCTCAGCGGGACTTCGTTTCTATTGCGTATAGTCATGTTGGTTATACGCCAATAGACTGCCCTTTAACGTTTGCTTTACCCGAATCGAAAGTTAGATCAATTCGCCCCAGGTTAATACCCGCAAAACCAACCTGATTGATCCAGACGGGGTGCCCATTTGTATTGTTGACGACGACGGGTTCGTTCAGAAAGGTATGCGTATGCCCACCGATGATGAGATCAATATTCCGGGTCTTAGCCGCCAGTACGTTATCGGATACGGTTGGCCCCTCGTATTTAAACCCTAAGTGAGACAGGCAAACGACGTAATCGCATTTGTTCTCACTGCGAAGCTTAGCCGCCATATCATTCCCGATCTCAATCGGGTCCAGGTATTTGGTTTCTTTGTACGCTTCTTTCGGAATCAGGCCGTCTGGTTTGATACCAACGCCAAACACGCCGATGCGTACACCGTCTTTCTCAAAGATTTTGGACGCCTGGGTCCGGCCATCCATGACGGTGTTCTTGAAGTCATAATTGGCAATCAGCATCGGGAATTTCGCCTTACCGAACTGCGTCACCATGTTGTCGATGCCACCGTCGAAGTCATGATTTCCCAGCGTACCGGCGTCATAGCCCAACTGGTTCATCGCCAGAATTTCGGGTTCACCTTTGTACAGGTTGAAGTAAGGCGTTCCCTGGAAAATGTCACCCGCGTCGAATAAGAGTACGTTCTTTTCCTGCTCCCGAATCGACTTAAGCAGCGTAGCACGCCGGGCTACACCACCCCGGCCCGCGTTTCGGCTCCCGTCCATCGGGAAGGGGTCCAGACGACTGTGAACATCGTTGGTGTGCAGGATAGTAACCGATACGGCTTTTCGGGCCTGTGCCAGCAGATCTGGGGCAACGCTGCCAATAACAGCCGCCGTGCCGAAGAGTTTGAGAAACTGACGTCTATTCGACTGTAACGCGTCCATCAGAAGCGGGAGTAATGGGTTGGCCGGTCTGTCCCTGCTTCCGGAAATAGTCGATCAGGGCGTCGCGGATTAAATACGTTAGTGTTTCGCGTTTCACGGCGTTCTTGAGGAAACCGGCATAGTCACCACCGTCGGCCACGTAGTCGCTCATAGCCACGGTGTAAGTCTCGTTGGGTTGCAGCGTCCGGCCGTTCGTGAACGTAACGGACTGCACTTTATCGTTTTTGACAACGGTCCGAAGCCCACCAATCACCAGCTTGTCGCCTTTGGCAAAGTGGTCCAGTAGTTGCTGCAGCATGGTGCCCGTCACCGTCAGAATCACCAGCTGATTGTCGAACGGCATAACTTCGAAAATGGAACCAACCGTGATGTTGCCTTCGGGGAGGTTGCTGCGAATACCGCCGTAGTTCAGGTGCGAACAGTCGATGGGTTTGCCGTAACGAATGGTTGCCTGTTGCAACAAAGCATCGCAGAGTAAGTCATTCAGCGGGCCATCCGGTTGCCGCTTCTCAATCCGGGCGGTGGACTGGGCCAGCACCTCGTTCATTCGTTTATCAACTCCCTCCCGGTACGGAATCAGAAACTGCGCTACGTTCTTGTCCGACGTTGCCGTCATCGAGTCGACGGTCGTTAGTGTAGCGGTTCGCTTCGTCAGATGATAACCCGGCTGGCAGGCGGTCAGCCCCGCAAGTACCAGCCAAAGCAGGTGTTTTTTCATAGGTATTTGTAAAAGGAGAAAGGAACGGTCCGCCGTAGCGGGAAAGGGAGGAGGGAGGAAAGAAGAAAAGAAATAAGCATGCTCACGTCCTTTCTCCTTTCCTCCCTCCTTCCTTTCCTCCTTAAACCATTAATACCGATACATTTCCGATTTGAACGGACCTTCGACCGCTACGCCGATGTAGTCAGCCTGTTCCTGCTCCAATGGCTCGAGTTTCGCGCCAACGTGTGCCAGGTGCAGAGCCGCCACTTTCTCGTCAAGTTTCTTCGGCAGAACGTACACCTTGTTTTCGTACTTGTCCGAGTTCGCCCACAGCTCCAGCTGAGCCAGCGTCTGGTTCGAGAACGAGCACGACATCACGAACGATGGGTGACCCATAGCGCAACCCAGGTTCACTAGGCGACCTTCGGCCAGGACAATGATCTCCTTACCGTCGATTTCGTACATATCGACCTGTGGTTTGATCTGGCTCTTGGAGCTACCGTAAGCGCTGTTCAGCCATGCCATGTCGATTTCGTTGTCGAAGTGGCCGATGTTACAAACAACCGCTTTGTCGCGCATCATTTTGAAGTGACGCTCTTTGATGATGTTTACGTTACCCGTAGCCGTCACGAAGATATTGGCCCGCGTAGCGGCTTCATCCATTGGAACAACTTCGTAACCGTCCATGGCCGCCTGCAGGGCACAGATTGGGTCGATTTCGGTAACCAGGACCCGGCAGCCAGCGCCACGCAGTGATTCGGCCGAGCCTTTACCTACGTCACCGTAGCCCGCTACAACAGCTACTTTACCAGCCAGCATCAGGTCGGTAGCGCGACGAATCGCGTCAACCAGCGATTCGCGGCAGCCGTATTTGTTGTCGAATTTCGACTTCGTTACGGAGTCGTTTACGTTGATTGCCGGCAGGTGCAGCGTACCATTTTTCATCCGCTCGTACAGGCGGTGAACACCCGTCGTCGTTTCCTCCGACAGACCTTTGATACCCTGGATTAGTTCCGGGTATACGTCGAACACCATGTTGGTCAGGTCACCACCGTCGTCCAGAATCATGTTCAATGGCTGACGATCTTCGCCGAAAAACAGCGTTTGTTCGATACACCAGTTGAATTCTTCTTCGTTCATGCCTTTCCAGGCGTAAACAGGAATGCCAGCCGCAGCAATAGCAGCTGCAGCGTGATCCTGAGTCGAGAAAATATTACACGACGACCAGGTCACGTCGGCACCCAGTTCAACCAGCGTTTCGATCAGCACCGCCGTTTGAATGGTCATGTGCAGACAGCCGGCGATCTTGGCACCAGCCAGTGGCTTCGACGGGCCATATTCAGCGCGTAGCGCCATCAGGCCCGGCATTTCGGCCTCGGCCAGTTTAATTTCCTTGCGGCCCCAGTCGGCCAGTGCGATGTCCTTTACTTTGTAGGGGACGTACGTGGAGGTTTGCATTCGGATGAAATAATATACGCAGCAGGACCAGATAAATCCCTGTCAACGTGGTTGTTTTCTTTCTAAAATACAAAATTAAACAGGATTGCCTAGAAAGCCTACCAATCGCGAAGCACTTTCTAGCCTGTAGCCCGTTCGTTACCTGTGTGTTACTTCAGATAGGGTGCAATGAGCGGTGTCCATTCCTGATAACCCGCTGGCAGCATGTGCAGACTATCAGCTCTAAACAGCTCCGGCCGCGACTGACCATTGGGTTGCAGCATAACCGGACGGACGTCGACGAACTGCGTATTTTTCTGTTTGGCCAGATAATCCTTGATCAACTGATTGGCTTCATCGACCACCGGGTAATATTTGCGCCGGGACGGGCTCTGCTTGATTGAGATAAACAGAAACGGTACGTCGGGCAACTGCTTGCGAACGTACTGAAACAGATCAACAAAGCGGTCATAGGTTTGCTGGGCCGTTACATTACCCGTGGCAATGTCATTCTCACCCGCGTACAGCACAATCTGCTTTGGTTTGTACGGAATAATAACCCGGTCGGCGTACCGGAGAACGTCGCTCAGCTGCGAACCGCCAAAGCCCCGGTTTAGCACCGGTTTGCCGGGAAAGTAGCTCTGTAAGTCAGGCCAGAGCCGGATGGACGAGCTACCCGTGAATAGAATTGGGTTGGCCGGGGGCGGAGTTTGCTTATCGGCCGCTTCAAACGCCTGAATCTCGTTCTCGAAAGGGGGCTGCGCCTGAGCCAGTGAACGAAAGGAGATGAACGTGAGTGCAAAGAAAAGAAACAGGTTGACTAATTTTTTCATTGTAAATCAGGAATTAAGAAATCCACATCTGGAACGTATCAATCAAAACCCAGTGGTGGTTAATACGTTTCAACATAATTAGCTCACCGCGACCACAGTTACCTTGACAAAAAAAACTACTAACGAAAAGAGCTTTATCTTTTGTGGTATTGTAGGCGATGTTTGATACGTGAAAGGTGTAAATATTTACAGTCTCATCGTCATACCGTTTATAAAGTTGCTGTATTTTCTCGCGGGACAGTATCGTTACGGGGATATGCGTGGTGAAGTTAGGGGCTAACTTTTTGTGCTTCTGGTCGGTAACCTGCTTCAATTCTTCATAAATCGGCTTCCAGGCATTGTCGCGAGCTTGTCGGCAGCGGGACGTATCCTTGTCGTAAATACAGCATTCTCCTTCGGCAGCGTAGTTGTCCCAAGTCGTTTCTGGGGCCAGACCATGCGCGTGGATAGAAGTCGAATCATAGAGAACGACGGTGGCATAAGGCGGTCTGTACAGAGAGTTCAGAACACCATTGAGAAAGACTGAGTACACTTCATAATCATCAGCTGATACGTCTGTCGACTCCGCCATTGGCTGACGGCAGCTTACGCTCAAAACAGGCAGCAGCAGGATTGCAAGAACATAAAACGTCTTCATATCTGGTCAGCTTTTACCCGATAGATTCTTTAGGACGTAGTAATTCATAAAGTGAAGCCTGGAAGGCTGTTACAAAACAGCCTGCTGCCACACGATACAACTACTTCTTGACTCTGTATAAGAAGGGGGCCTTGTTAGCCGCGCCGGTAAACTTCTTCGCCAGATGTTCCAGTTCGTTCAGATTCAGGATTTTCTTCTGAAAATTGTTGATGGCAAACTACCTGTTATAAATGACTTCCTATGATTCCTGTACTTCCCGCATTACAACCGTATTGGGCAAAAGAAACCCGGAGCAATTAAGTTTCGACGAAAATGCGAACTGGTTCGCTCACCCCTCGCCAGACAACAAATTGATTGTGTACATTGCTTATGTGTCGGACGAAAAACAGGAACACTTATTTGGCAAACAAGTAAAACTCCGCCTGATGAATCTTAGAACAAAAGCCATCAACGATATCACGCCCGTATTTTTTGGCGGCCAGGGCGCGATCAACGTATCGTCGTGGAGTCCCGACAGTCAGAAAATCGCCTTCGTTAGTTACGCCGTCAACTAAACCCCGTTATAAACTTTATTTTTTGTGAAAAAGCATAATTCAAGCTCAAGACGGCTTTTCCTGCAGCAGATTGGCGCGACCAGTCTGGTGGCGGCCTCTTCACCCCTGTCGTCGCTGGCGGCCCGGGCCAACGCCGAAGAACGTATTCTGCATTACGAAAAACCGGTTTCGTCCAATGATACCATCCGGCTGGGAGTAATTGGCTACGGAGTACAAGGCCACTTCGACCTGAGTACGGCGCTCAAAGTACCGGGCGTTGAACTGGCTGGTATCTGCGATTTATACACAGGTCGGCTGGAGAATGCCAGGGAACAGTTTGGTAATGAACTCTATACTACCCGTAATTACAAAGAGCTGTTAGACCGCAAAGACATCGACGCAGTTATTATTGCGACCACCGATGTCTGGCATTCGCGCATCACGCTGGACGCGCTGGCGAAGGGTAAACACGTATACTGCGAAAAGCCGATGGTCTATAAAATCAGTGAAGGCTATCCGGTCATGGCAGCCGCTAAAAAGGCGGGTAAGGTGTTGCAGGTGGGCAGCCAGCGGGTCAGCAGCATTGGGTATGCCAAAGCCAAAGAACTGCTGGCGGCCGGTGAAATTGGTAAGCTGAATATGGTAAACGCCGTTTATGACCGGCAGAGCTCTATTGGGGCATGGGAGTATACAATTCCCAAAGATGCCAATGCCATGACGACCGACTGGGAGCGGTTCATCGCCGTTACGGCCAAGATGCCGTTCGATGCCAAAAAGTTTTTCTGGTGGCGGGCCTTCAAAGAGGTAGGAACGGGTGTAGCGGGTGATTTATTCATCCACCTATTGAGTGGTACGCACTTCATAACTAATTCAAAAGGGCCTAAAAATATCTATAGCACCGGCCAGCTCAGCTACTGGAAAGACGGGCGTAACCTGCCCGATGTGATGTCGGGAGTACTGCAGTACCCTGATACCAAAGACCACGCTGCGTTTCTGCTGACTCTGCAGGTAAATTTCATCAGTGGCACGGGCGGGCAGGAGGTAATCCGACTGGTTGGTTCCGAAGGCGTTATCGACGTGATCGGCAACGACATTATCGTCAAGCACAGCATCTTGCCCGAAGCACCCGGCTTTGGTGGTTACGATTCGCTGTTCACGTTCTCGAAGAGTATGCGGGACGAAATGCAACAGGAGTATGATGCCAAATGGACGCCTGAGCAGCGCAAGAAGACGGTTAAAGAAGATATTGTCTTTAAAGCCCCAACCGGCTACAGCGATCACCTGGATCATTTTACCAACTTTTTCGATTCGGTCAGAACGGGAAAACCCGTGGTTGAAGATGCCGAATTCGGTTTCCGGGCAGCAGCCCCGGCACTCTCCTGCAATGCCAGCTATTTCAGCAAGAAGATCATTAAGTGGGACCCGATTAACATGAAGCTGGTCTAGTTTCTGGTAACGGTCTGGAAAGTCGTATCCAGACCGTTACTGTTTATTAAATCGCTGCGTGATGAAGCTCAAATAAACTGAACTACTGTTTCCAGGCTCATGCCCCGCGATCCTTTGATCAGGATGTGCGTATCAGTCATGGGATTGTCCATGACCCAGTTGTGCAGCGAGAATTTATCCGGGAAATAGTACGCTTTGGGCAGTGCACCAAGGGCGTGTTTCATGTCTTTTCCGGCCAGGACGACCAGGTCGAATTTACTTTCCGCAATCAGTTTGCCCAGCGCTTCGTGTTCGGCTTCGCTTTCGGGGCCGAGCTCGTACATATCACCCAAAATCACAACCTTGCGTTTGGCCGGCATGGCGGCAAACTGTCGAACGGCGGCCGCCATCGAACTGGGGTTGGCGTTATAGGCGTCCAGCAGGACGGTGTTGGTACCTTTATGGATAACCTGCGACCGGTTATTGGTCGGGTTATAGTCGGCAATGGCGCGATTCGTTTCTTCGGGCGTAACGCCGAAATACTGCCCAATGGCCATAGCCGCCAGCATGTTCTCGAAGTTGTACCGGCCCGGCATGTGCGTCGTTACCTCGCTTCCGTCAGCAGTTCGGTACACTACGGGCGACTCCTGCAGCAACTCGACCGGATCGCCGGGATAGAAGATTGCTTCGGCGAAGGTCGTTTCACTACGTAGCGTTTTCAGCCGTTCGCGGTACATGGCCGTCAGCACCGTATCGCGGGAGTTGATAAACACGGTTTGACCGTGCTGAGCCAGGTAATCATACAGTTCGCCTTTTCCTTTCCGAACGCCTTCAACCCCGCCAAAGCCTTCGAGGTGGGCTTTGCCAACGTTGGTGATCAGACCGTGGGTGGGCTGGGCAATGGAGCAGAGCAGAGCAATTTCCTGCTGGTGGTTAGCGCCCATTTCCACAACCGCCATTTCGTACGGTTCCGGCTCGTCGGCCCGGATCGCCAGTAGCGTTAGTGGTACGCCGATGTGGTTATTCAGGTTGCCAATTGTCGCGTAGGTCCGGTACTCTTTCGACAGAACGGCCGCCATCAATTCTTTCGTAGTAGTCTTACCGTTCGAACCCGTTAGGGCAACTACCGGAAAGTTAAAGGTCCGGCGATGATACCGGGCCAGGTCCTGCAGGGCCAGTAGCCCATCGGTGACCAGCAGGCAGCGGGCATCGCGTTCGGCCACGGTTGGATCGTCGACCAGGGCGTACCGGGCTCCGGCGGCAATAGCCTGCTCGGCAAATTGATTCCCGTCAAAGTTGCCACCTTTCAGGGCTACAAACAGGGAGTCCGCGGTAATTCGGCGCGTATCGGTCGATACGCTGCTGCATTCCAGAAATTTATGATACAGTTGTTCGGTTGACAGCATCAGAAACGGATAACGTTCGTCGTTCTTTGGTAGCCAGCGTCAGCAAAGCACCCCCTGGTTCAGACCGGGCAGGATGCGGCTGGATTCGCTCAAAGATACATGAAAAAGCTATTTACGTTTTTGGCCTGTTTGCTGGCCGGCAGCATTCAGGCCCAAATATCCTTTCAGTACAGTCAGCAGCCCACCGTTACGGTAAACGGCCGGTCGTTGCTGAATCCGTGGGCGGGCGGGTTCAACGCAACACAGTACGCCACAATCCGTCTCAACAACGACAGCCGGGACGATCTGGTCGTATTCGACCGGATCAGCAGTAAAATCACGACGTTTGTTGCCATCGATAATCCATCGGGAAGTGGCATGGCCTGGCAATACGCGCCGGAGTATGAGCTGCTTTTTCCGCCGGTCTACAACTGGATCATCCTGGTCGATTACGACGGCGATGGGCGTAAAGACCTGTTTACGCATGGCTCGGGCAGTATTCGTTTGTTTCGGAATGAGCTGCAGAACGGGCAGACGACGTTCCGCTCTGTGGCCGATCCAATCATTACCGAAGGCTTCAGCAGCCGACTTCCCCTCTACGCCAATAGTGACGACGTGCCTGCCATTCTGGATTTTGATGATGACGGCGATATCGATATTCTGGCGTTCGACCCGACGGGTAATCAGATTGCTTATAATCAGAACATGAGCGTTGAACGTACCGGTCAGAAAGGGCTGGATTTCAAGCGGGCTGGCGGTACCTGCTGGGGCCATTTCCACAAGGAGTTCTGCAACGATTTCACATTTGGGATTCAGTGCGAAACCGGCACCAACCTGATTGATCCGAAACCGTCAGCGCCCAACGCCAGACCCCTGCATTCGGGCAACACGATCACCATTATCGATACCGACGGTGATGGAAAAAAAGACATGCTGTTCGGGTTCGTGACCTGTCCCAATATTGCCCGGTTGAAGAACGGGGGAACGAACGACGTCAATGCTAACTTTGTCAGCTTTGACAGTCTTTACCCGGCGCAGAACTCAATCCTGTTCCCGGAATTTCCATCGACCTCCTGGGAGGATGTGGATGGCGATGGCAAAAAAGATCTGCTGGCGTCACCCAACGTGAGCGATGTGAGCAACCAGGCCTTTGACTTTACGAAATCAGGCTGGTATTACAAAAATGTCGGCACGAACGAGAAGCCCGATTTCCAACTGGTGCAGACCGATTTTCTCCAAAGCGACATGATCGACATCGGAGCCAATACGGCTCCGGCCCTGGCCGATCTCGACGGCGATGGCGACCTGGATATGCTGGTGGGGCACATGGGTGTGCAGACCGGCAGTGGTTTCCGGGCAAGTCTGTACTACTACGAAAACCGCGGGACAACCCAGAATCCGGCTTTCGCCCTTATCTCCACCGACTATCTGAATCTGCAGTCACTTGGCCTGACCAGCCTGGTTCCTTCTTTTATCGATGTGGACAACAATGGCAGTCTTGATCTGCTGCTGAAAGGAACAGGAACCGGGCAGAAACTTAATATACGGGTTTTTGTCAATGCGGCTGCCCGGGGGGCAGCCGTACAGTACGATCTGGCTAAAGCTGCTGCCTGGACACTTCCCGCCGAAATAGGAGCAGGCAATTTGATTGCGTTTACCGACATTGATCTGGACGGTAAAGTCGATATGCTGGTGAGTGCAGATAATTACGGGGCCGTGAGCTATTACCGCAATACGGGCTCGGCCAGCAGTCCGACCTTTCAGTTGCAGACCCAGGCGTATGGAGGCTTTTCAATCGGTACGGCCTACCTCGGTCTGCGTTCGCTGGTGGTTACCGACCTGAATGGCGATCAGAAACGGGAGCTTATTTCGGCCACTGCTTCCGGCCAGGTTCGGGTGTATCAACTCCCGGACCAGCCAACGCAAACGGCCGTGTTGCTGGATTCGCTGAAAGGAATGCCGGGCGAAAATCTGATTGCCAGTGTGGGCGATCTGGACGGCGACCAACTACCCGATCTCATGCTGGGCACGGTATCAGGCGGGCTGCGTTACCTGAAAAATACCTCGCAGAAAGTAATCGTTACAGGCACGACCGAAGAGGTAACCAGTCCCTGGGCGTACCCCAACCCGACTGATCGCTTTCTGACGGTTCGTCCAGCCTACCCCGGACGCGTTGAATTACTGTCACTATCCGGGCAGGTGATTCTGCCGGAACAGTACGTTCCGGCTAATGTTGAAACGACGCTGGATCTGGGTAACCTGACCGACGGTACGTATCTGCTCAGGTTAACGGGCGACAATCGACCCGTTCTGGTCCAGAAAGTTGTCGTCTGGAAGTAGTGATTCTTCATTGGTATACTTTTATCGGTTATAATACCGACGAATTTCTGGTTTCTCAAAGCAGACCACACTCTTCCACAATGAATTCGTGTTACGAATGACGATCAATACAAAGCTTTACGCTACGCTCATTGCTCTACTTTCCGTCTTGGGTTTGCAGGCTTGTCGGCAGGATAAAGACCTCGATCCTGCTGACGAATCAGTCACTGTAGAAACCTTCCTACCGGCAAATCTTGGGATAGGCCTGGCTGTTGATGCGGCAGATAACTTGTATATAGCTGACCCAAACAAACAGATCATTCGCAGAGTCACGCCAGCCAAAGAGATCAGCGTATTTGCTGGTACCGGGGAAGTCGGTCTGGTCGACGGAAAAGCGTCGAGCGCCAGCTTCTATTTTCCTAATGCGATGACCTTTGATGGATTAGGAAACTTATACGTGGCTCAAAAGTGGGCAGTACGTAAAATTACGCCATCAGGTATCGTTAGTACTATTGCTGGTAAAGCTCCTAGCTGGCTCAACTCCACTCACCCAGACTCCGCGCTTTTTGGTGACAGCCCATCATTGCTGGTTGATCGATCCGGAAATCTTCTTGTTGCAGACAACTCCTATTATCGTCGCATTCTGAAAATAACTCCCCAGCAGACGATAAGCGCATTGCTAGGGCGACCATTTGGGCCGTCGCAGCAAAGCGGTCAGTATTCTTCGGCAGAACCAGTCAATTATCCTAAGGGGCTTGCGTTCGATTCCAAAGGAAACCTGTTTATCGCCGATCATATCTACGGAATTTTAAAAATGACTCCTCAGGGGAGAATTACCAGGTTTGCTGGCGGTGGAACACGAGGGCATGAGGATGGGCCTGGAACAACAGCCTTATTCGGTGAGATCAATTGCTTGGCCATCGATAAGCGAGATAATCTATACGTTGGCGATGATCGGTATCTTCGAAAGATATCTCCAGATGGTATAGTCAGCACAGTAACTGGTGATGGTATCGGCCGGGAAGCACAGTTTACGATCCCTTATAGTTTGGTTTTCGATTCTAAAGGAAATCTGTTCGTTGGTAACATGGCTGGTATTCTTAAAATTACGTTTAACTGAACGAGTGAGGATTAAACTACTGCCGGTATTAACGAGGAGTAGGCTGTCAGAACTTGTTCGAATACATGACTGTGAATGCAACCTGGTCCAGAAAGTTGTTGTCTGGAAATAGCTAAAACTCTTTTGGATCGACCGAGTTAGAGATACATGACAGCCTGCCAGGCCCAGAAACGCCTGTGGGCTGACTACTGTCGAATCACTAATCCCGGCGGGAAACCGCAGATACGTTATGGAAAATGTAAATAACTCCGATCAGCAGCGCGTCGATCAGAATTCCGGTGGTCCACTGGAAGGTATGTCGCCCCAGAACACGAATATGCCCGAAAACAACGACGAAGCGGGCAACATCGTTTATGCGGGATTGGGCGTGAATAACGAACCCGATAACTACAATCCCGGCGACGAAGAAGCGTCTGATACGTTACTGTACACCGATACGTTAACGGCGAAGCACGCAACCGATGAAGTATCGAACGGTGAAGATATGGACGCCCTGCCCGAAGACTTGCTGGAAGACCTTTCCGACGATGAACTGGACGCTGAAATAACCGAGCTATCAGAAGAAGAAAACGAAAGTAACGAGCGTTACTAAGTCCGTTTTTGGACAGGATTGACAGGTTTTTGATTCAATAAAAATCTGTTAATCCTGTCCAAAATTTTCTTTTATATCCTGTCCAAAAAAACCTTTTAATAAACGGGCAGCCAGGCCGTGAATACAGAACCTTTGCCGGGTTCTGAACGGGCTGTCAGCGTACCACCGTGATTTTCGGCCACCCGTCGGGCAATGGCCAGTCCAATACCGGTACCATCATACTGGTTCCGGCTGTGCAACTGCTGAAAAATTGTGAAGATCCGGTCCAGGTATTTCTCGTTGAACCCAATCCCGGTGTCTTCAATCGAAACGGCGACGAACGGTTGCTGGCTTTTTTGTAACGCCGTAGGGACACTGTCGGAAGCTATAAGTTCGGCCGAAATGATAATTCGCGGAGACTGTCCGGTTTTATGAAACTTGAGCGCATTACTCAGCAGACAGAAAAATAATTGCTGTAACTGAAGGGCATCGCCCGATACAGCAGGCAACAGTTCTACGTTAATAACAGCGTCGGTTTTGTCAATCAATGGCTGCAGATCTTTCAGGGCTTTTTGCAGAACAGAGCTGAGCGGCACCCGGTCGAAGCCCTTAGGCTGAGCGGTCAGTCGGGAGTAGGTGAGCAGATCTTTGACCAACTCCTGCATCCGCTGGGCCGATTTCTGCATTCGCGCTACAACATCCCGCACCGTTTCGTCGGTATCCTGGCTGAGCCGCTCGTTCAGAAAGCCCCCCAGAGCCGTGATTTTGCGTAAAGGCTCCTGGAGGTCATGGCTGGCTACGTACGCAAACTGATTCAGGTTGTGGTTAGTCTGCTTCAGCTTGTGGATGGTCTGCTCCAGTTCCTGCTGGGTCAGTTTGAGGTCCGAAATGTCCAGAAACGTCAGAATTAGTCCGTCGCCCAGCTTTCGGGCGGACCCCCAGAACCAGCCGTCGATCCCATCGTGCGGGTAATACAAGTCGTACACAAGCGGCTCTCCGCTGTTGACAACGGCTACGTACTGGTCAAAAATAGATTGCTGCTGAGCACGTGGACCCGAAAACGTAACCTGTCGGCTTGCCGGGTAGGTCTCCAGAAAAGAAGCGCCCTTGAGCTGGGGGCTTGCTTTACTGTTGAGCGTAGCGGCTGCCGGATTAGCCAGAATGATCCGGAAATCAACCAACTGATGACTGGCATTGCGTATACTTTCCAGGACCAGGATACCATTCAGTGAATTACTGACAATCTGCTGGAGTAGTTCTGCCTGTTTTTGCTGAGCCAGTAAACGGGCTTTCTGGTCACTAACCTCCGTGAGCGAGATAATGACGCCCTCATTCTCCCAGTGGCTGATCGTCAGATCGAACCAATGAGACTGGCCCGATTCAGCTGTGCAGTGAATCTCCTGCTGGTAAGGCTGTTGCGTATAAACAACATCCGCTGCCCACTGCCAGATTCCGCTGGCCGACTGACCCGGAAAGAGCTCTGATACCAGCTGGCCACGAACGGTATCAGTGGGTTTGTTAATAAACGTGTCGTACCGTGGATTGGTCAGCAAAAACCGAAAGTCGATAACAGTTCCGTCCTGATTATGAACCGCCTGGCAGAGCGCAATCGCATTAACTGCGTGCCGAAGGGCAGTTTCGTAGAAGGCCAGCATCGAGGGGGGTGCGGAAGAAACGGCATGCATGCTGCCAGGAAGGAAAAGTTGTTACGGTATGCTGCGTACACCGGACTGTGCACGGGTCGACCATAAAAGTAACAAAAAAATGACACCTCTCCGTCAGGAAACGATAAAATAGGAAAAAAACGCAGCAGGCTAGTAAATAGTAAAAGAACGGGCAGTACGCTTACTAGATTTGATTTGTCGGGATTTATTCTGTCTGTAGTTTTACAAATTAAACGGCCATTAAATAACCCGTATGCGGACCATTAAGAAGCTTTTAAAAAATCTACTCCATTGGCAGACGATTGGCCCGATTTTGGCCGTTTGAAAGAAGTACACACCGTACGATACAGTTTTTGAACTTTTCAGACGATCAATGGTGAACCATTACTCTGTTCACACTACCCATATAATCCACAAATCATTCCTGCTTAACCGATTGACGTTCAGGTCGAACGCTTGGTTAATTCTGGGATGCTGGGTATGCCTGGGACTAGGTATGGGCTTCGGGCAGGGACAACCTACCCGCCAACCCGGTCGCCGGCAGAACAACCGGCCTGTATCGGCCGACTCGGCCCGGGCCGAAGCGCGTCGGCGGGCAACCATGCGGGCCGATTCTATCAAACAGGTTATTCAGGAACGTAACGACAGCATTCGGGCGGCCCGTAGTGCTGGTCGTCGCCCAACCGTAAACTGGCCCGACCGACGAGCTACCCGCTTTTCCGAGCGTTCGTCTACTTCTCCGTTTATTCTCCGTGATCCAAAGGGAGTAACCACCGACTTCAGCCTGTCGCCCGGCGGACAGATTGCGGTAACTGAACGGGTTCGCTCCGGGGTGTCGCTGTCAGGCCCGCCAACGCCGAACAACGTAGCGGGCCGGTCGTCAACACCTGCCAGCGCTACAGCAACGCCGGGAGTTGCTACGCCCACCAGTACAACCGGAACGTTACCGCCATCGCAGTACGGATTGCCGTACCGGCCGGGCGAAACGATTCCGTTTTCGACCTACAATCAGTTGCAGAACCAGCGCGTGGAGCGGAGTCTCTGGCGCGAATACGGTAGCCGGAGTGATGGACAAAGTGCGCTGAGCGGGCGGGGACTGATCCCAAAACTGGAACTGCCGCCTATTATCGACCGCCTTTTTGGCGGTAGCGAAGTCAATTTCAAGCCAAACGGTTTCGTTACGCTCGACTTTGGTTATCTCTATCAGTTCATTGATAATCCAGTCATTCCTGTACGGCAGCGCCGGAATGGCAACTTTATTTTCAATGAACAGATCAGCATCAACTTCAACGGGAAGGTCGGTGAGAACCTGGGCGTTTTAGCCAACTTCGACACCAAAGCGGCTTTCAACTTCGAAAATGCGCTGAAAGTCAATTACCGGCCCAGTGGCGGGTTACCAGCCATTCCGGGACTGCCAGGACTACCTAACGCTCCGGCCGCGCCAACCTTGCCAACTCTGCCGGGTGCGACCGGTTCCATTCCTGGTTTTACGCCCCAGAACGAAAACATCATCCAGGGACTCGAGGTCGGAAACATCAGCTGGGCCGTTAACAGCCAGTTAATTCCGGGCGTACAGAATCTGTTCGGGGTAAAAACGCAGCTGCGTTTCGGTAAACTCTACGCTACGGTGGTTGCTTCCCAGCAGCGGTCGCGGAAGAACGAGATCGTCCTGCAGGGAGGGTCGTCGAGTCGGCCGTTCGAGGTACGCGCCGATCAGTACGATGAAAACCGCCACTTCTTCCTGTCGCAGTTTTTCCGGAATATCTACGAATCGTCGCTGCGGACATTACCGCAAGTGACGTCGGGCGTTAACGTAACGCGTGTTGAGGTGTACGTCACCAACCGGACGAATACCACCTCGACCCTGCGTAACCTGGCCGGTTTTCAGGATCTGGGCGAGGGCGTTCCCTACCGCCAGAATAATCCGAACGTACAACCGTTTGCGGGGAGCCCCCGCTCGGCCGCCGACAACCAAGCCAATGGGCTATTCCGGGCGCTGACGGCGAACGCCAGCAACCCGTTCCGGCAGATCGACCAGACCAACGAGGTACTGGTAAGCACGTTCGGCCTCGAAAAAGGCACTGACTTCGACGTATTGCGTGGCGCCAAGCGGCTGACCGACGCCGAATTTAAACTGCAGCCCGATCTGGGGTATATTTCACTGGTAACGCCCCTGCGGAACGACGAGGTGCTGGCCGTTTCCTACGAATACACGTATCAGGGACGGCGGTACAAGGTAGGGGAGCTGACCGAAGATTACCAGGCGCGGGCCAACGATGAGGTGCTGGTGCTGAAGCTGCTCAAATCGGCGACGCTGCGTAATAACCTGCAGTTACCGATGTGGGACCTGATGATGAAAAACATCTACTCACTGGGTTCATCCAGCCTGACCCGGCAGGGCTTCCAGTTACGTATCATCTACAAAGACGACCAGACGGGTATTGATAATCCGGTGCTGCAGGAAGGAACGCAGATTCAGAACCGGCCGCTGGTACAGGTCTTTGGTATGGACCGGCTCAACCAGCAGCTCGACGCCCAACCCGATGGAAACTTCGATTATGTCGAAAATTACACGGTCGACACCCGGTACGGAAAAATTATCTTCCCGACGCTGGAGCCTTTTGGCTCCTATCTGAACCAGCAGTTTCTGCCCAGCGAAGATAACCTGCGGACGAAGTACGTGTTCAACGAGTTGTACGACCGAACCCTGGCCGACGCGCAGCAGATTGCGAACAAGAACAAGTTCTTTCTGCGGGGCGCGTATCTGGCGGGTAATGGCGTCGAAGTATCGCTGCCGCCCGGCGTAAGCGAAACCTCCGTCTTGGTAACTGCTGGCGGAGTGCCCCTGGTAGCCGGCCAGGACTACGTACTGGAAGCGCAGATTGGCCGGTTGCGGATCACGAACGCCAACGTAACGAACTCGGGTCGGGAGATTCGGATCAGCTACGAGCAGCCTGATCTGTTTCAGAACCAGATCCGTTCGCTGATTGGTACGCGGCTGGATTATAACCTGAGCAGAGACGTGAGCTTTGGTCTGACCGCCATGCACATGCGCGAAACGCCCGCTGGGTATATCACCCGCGTGGCGCTGGGCAACGAACCGGTTAACAACACCATTCTGGGTTTGCACGCCAACATCCGCAAGGACTCGCCTGGTTTGACTCGCCTGCTGGATCGCCTGCCATTTGTGCAGACAAAAGAACTGTCGACAGTACAGGCTAACTTAGAAGTGGCCCAACTACTGCCCGGTACAAATCAGCAAGCAAATAACGAAAGCTACCTGGACGACTTCGAGGCCACCCGGACCATCTTTGACCTGACCCGCCAACCAACCCGCTGGCGGTTGGGGGCCACCCCTCAGCAGTTTCCACAGGGCTCGTTCTCGAACCCGCTGGAGTCGGCTTACCGGCGTGCCCGTATTTCGGTGTACTCGGTCGATCCGAGTTTGTACACCCCCGGCGCACAGGGTGTTGTGTCGAATATTGATCCGGCGGAAGCTAACCGGAACGTGTACGAACGGTACTTCCTGCCAACCGAACTGTTTCCCGGTCGTTCGGCAAGGGTCGTTCAGTTACCAGAGAATATTCTGGACGTATCGTATTTCCCGGCCGAGCGGGGGATGTATAACTACAACCCGAACCTGACAACTGCCGGTGAACTGCCAAACCCCCGCCAGAACTTTGGCTCCGTTACGCGGGCGGTGGCGTCGGATATTGATTTCGATAATGCCAACGTCGAGAACATTACGTTCTGGCTGATGGACCCCTTCGTCAAAGGACAAAATGGTGTCGTACGCGGTAGTCCAGACGAATCAAGAAACCGGAACAACACCAGCGGAGGAAAGCTGCTGTTTAACCTGGGTGATATTTCGGAGGACGTCATGAAAGACAGCCGTTATACCTTCGAGAACGGATTCCCGATAAACGGTGACACGACCGGAACCGATATCCGGCTGGGCGGCACGGAAACAACCGCCTGGGGACGGGCCCCAACGCAGCAGTTTGTGACAAACGCTTTTCAGAGTTCAGGCCGCGAGAATCAGGATATTGGTCTCGACGGTTTGAAAAATGCCGACGAACGGACCCGCTTCCAGCCGTACATAAACAGTCTGACTCAGCGTGGTGTCAACAGCACTACATTGAGTCAGATTACTCAGGATCCGTCGAATGATGATTTCCGGTTTTACCTGGGCGAACAGGCAGACAGCGCGCGGTACATCGTAGCGCGGTATAAACAGTACATGGGAACGGAAAATAACTCGCCGGAGAACACGACGACGAACCAGTTCCTGACCCCGGCGTCGACAACCCTGCCTGATATAGAGGACCTGAACGCCGATAATACCATCAACGACAACGAAGCCTATTACGAATACGAACTGGACCTGCGTCCGGAGCAGTTCGCGGTGGGGCAGGGATACATTGTTGATAAAATAACCGTGCCCCCGGCGGCCGGCGTAACGGGGGGCACGCCTGTTGACTGGTATCAGTTCCGGATTCCGGTGCGGGAGTACATGCGCAAAGTGGGAAGCATCAACGGCTTCAAGTCCATTCGTTTCATGCGGATGTACCTGACCGACTTTGCGGAACCGGTCGTGCTTCGGTTTGCGCAGCTGCAGATGGAGGCCAACCAGTACCGCAAATATACCGGCGACCTGAATCAGCGCGGGCTTCAGGAAGTACCCGAGCCGTACGATGCGCAGTTCACCGTATCGGCCGTCAACATCGAAGAAAACAGCTCACAACGGGCCACTGCCGACTCAAGCGGTAAATACATTTACGCGATTCCACCGGGTTACATACGTGACCGCGATTACACCCAGGTGAACAATGTGGAGTTGAACGAGCAGTCGATCCGGATGACGGTAACCAACCTGCGCGACGGTGATTCGCGCGGGGCCTTCCGGAATGTGAACTACAACCTGTTGTTCCGGGAGCGGATCAAAATGTTTGTGCACATGCATAATGCCCAGCGGGAAAATGGCCAAACGGCAGTCTTCCTGCGGCTGGGAACCGATTATACGGATAACTATTACGAGATCGAAATCGCCAATCTGACCGCGTCGCCGGAAGGAAATGTCAGTTCGGATCTGGTATGGCCATCAAACAACGAGCTTGATCTGGCGCTATCGGAACTGATTAATCTGAAAGCTGAACGGAACCGCCTTGTGTCCCGTCGGACGTCGCTGCCCTACTCCGTTCTGTCGCTCAATGGACGCTACAGGCTAACTATTATGGGTAACCCGGATTTAAGCTCAATACAGTCAATTATGCTGGGGGTGCGAAATCCAAAAACGAACGACGAACAGGCCCGATCGTTTACGGTCTGGCTCGACGAACTCAGGGCCTACGGCTACGACCAGCAGGCAGGCATTGGTGCGCTCGGTACGGCAAACATCAAGCTGGCGGATCTGGGAACGCTGACCGCTTCGGGCCGGATCACGACCTTTGGCTTTGGTGGGGTGCAAACCCGGATTGGCGAACGGGCCATCGAAACAACGTCTGAATTTGGGATCTCGTCGGCCCTGGCGCTGGACAAATTTCTGCCGGTCAACTGGGGGTTGCGGATTCCATTCTACATCAACTACGACCACCGGAACATCAATCCGCACTTCGACCCGCTTGATCCGGATACACCCCTGGAAACATCACTGTCGACCTTTGGTAACACCGATGAGCGCAATAATTACCGGCGGCTGGTGCAGGACAATACAACCCGGCGGGGATTCAACTTCTCGAACGTGCGGAAGGTGAAAACCAATCCGAACGCGCGGGCGCATTTCTGGGATGTCGAAAACCTGGCCTTTACCTATGCGTTCAACGACAGCAAACGCACCAATATTCTGACCGAAGAGTACCTGCAGCAGCAGTATCGGGGAGGGATTGCCTACACCTTCAGCGGGCAGCCCAAAGCGTTTGAGCCATTCCGCAGCCGGGCCGCGCTGGAGGCCCCGTACCTGCGCTGGATCAAGGATTTCAACCTGACGCTGTTGCCGTCGGTAGTATCCATTCGGGCCGATATGGACCGGAGTTTCATCAAAACCCAGTTGCGGAGCTCGGATTTGAGCTCGCCGGATCGCATTCCGACCACGAATGGCATTGCGCCCCAGTTCGAGAAGTATTTCCTGTTCAACCGCTATTACGACCTGACCTGGAACCTGACCCGCAGTATTGTCCTTCGCTACAGTGCCATTGCCAATTCGGTGATCGACGAGCCCGCGGGCGACATAAACTCGCAGGCCAAGCGCGACTCTATCCTGACGAGCCTGAAGCACCTGGGCCGGTTGAAGAATTTCGTGCAGGATATCAAAGGAACGTACCGGCTGCCGCTGGACAAAATTCCGCTGCTGGACTGGGTGGCGGCCGATGCCGTCTACAACATTGGCTACCAGTTCCAGGCGAATTCCTACGGTATTGTGGACGAAGATGGCCTGCCGTTCGGGAACGTGATCCGCAACAACCGGGAGCGGGGTCTGACGGGGCGCGTCGACCTGATTCGGCTCTATAACAAGATCCGGTATCTGCGTTTTGCAAACACACCCGCGCCCGTCCGGAAAAACTTTGCCCGTAACCCCGGCGATATTGAGGACATCGTTCGGGGAGAGAGCCGGATCCTGAAAAACTTTACCCGGGCTTTGTTAACGGTACGGGGAATCAACTTCACGTACACCATCCAGGAATCGACCATTCTGCCGGGCTTCCTGCCGACGCCTTCCATGTTTGGTCTCGCATCGGGAAATGCGCCGGGACTTGGGTTCGTATTAGGTGGTCAGGATCGGAGTATTCATTACAAAGCCGCCGAGCGGGGCTGGCTCACGCCCAGTACGGTGCTGAATACGGCTTTCCAGCAATCGATCGGGAAGAACTTTAACGCCCGTACCACGCTGGAGCCGTTCAAGGATTTACGGATGCAGGTGGAGTGGCGACTTCGTCGCTCGGATGCGTACCAGGAGTACTACCGGCCAAGCACGCTGGGTGGTCCGTTTGAAACGCAGACGCCCGTACGTAACGGTCAGTTTAGTATGTCGTTCTGGTCGTTCCGAACCGCGTTTACCGGCTTTGGCCCGAACAGTACGTCGCCCATTTTCGACCGCTTTGAATCCTACCGGACGTACTTCCTGGACAAGTTGACGCGGGCCAATCCGGATAGCCGTGGCACAGGTTACACCAAGAACTCGCAGGATGTGTTGATTCCCTCGTTCTTCGCGGCCTATAGCGGACAATCCGTAGAAAAAGCGCAGTTGTCGCCGTTCTATAACTTCCCGCTGCCAAACTGGCGCGTGGACTACAATGGGCTGTCGGGGCTGGAATTTATCCGGAAGCGGTTTAGTGCGTTTACCATTACGCACAGCTACACGGCGGATTACAGCGTCGGAAACTTCATCTCGAACCTGGACTACGGCGCTGCGTTCGTAAATCTGTCGGTGCAGGGGTATCCGCTGGCGTCGGCGGTGAACCAGCTTGGGCAGTACGTGCCGGTGTTTGCGATGAGTACCATTACCATGTCGGAGAAGTTTGCGCCCCTGATCGGTATCCAGTTCCAGACCAAAAACCGGATCAGTGGTCGGCTGGAATACAACCAGAACCGCGACGTAGCACTGAACCTGTCGAACGCGCAGGTAGCCGAACTGAGCAATAAGGATCTGACCGGTTCAATCGGGTTTACCCGGCAGAACGTGCGGATTCCGTTCCGAATTAACGGAGCCTACAAGCGGCTGAAAAATGACCTGACGTTCTCCTGTAATCTGACCATGCGCGATACGCGGACCATTCAGCGGAAACTGGATGCCGAACAGACCATAACGGCCGGTAACATCAACTTCCAGCTGCGTCCGCAGATCAGTTACGTGGTCAGTCGCCGACTAAACTTTAATTTCTATTTCGACCGCACCTTCAACGATCCACTGGTATCGAACTCGTTCCGGCGGGCAACAACGGCGGGCGGGATTCAGTTGAAATTTAACCTGGCGGAATAAGCAGAAAGAAATAGAAACAGAAAAACGGGATGAGAACCGGCAAATCGGTTAACTCATCCCGTTTTGTCTTATTTATCAACATAGCTAACAACAACCTGTGGATAAGCGAACGCATTGGGCGGGGTGGTGGATCTGGATTGTGCTGCTGATACCTGGACCCGCACTGTCTCAGCAGAAAATACCAAAAATAGCTCAGAATACCGTCGGCAGATGGGTGTACGGACTCCTGAACGATACGTCGTCGGTAGAGTCGTCCCGTATTCTGGTCGTGCCAACGTTTGGGTACTCTCCCGAAACCAGCGCTGAGTTCGGGGCGCGGGCGTTTTCTCTGTTTTATGTGAATAAGGATACGTTGGTGAACCGCCTGAGCGAGATCGCTCTGTACTCCTTTATCACAACGCGGCTTCAGTTTGGTAGCGTGCTGGACAACGCCGTGTATTCCAACAAAAACAAATACTTTTTCCTGGGCCGAACCCGGTATCAGCAGTTTCCGCTGCTGTATTATGGCATTGGTCCTGATGCACCCCTCACAAATCCGGTGACCGTTGAGTCCGAATATTTTCAATTTCGGCAGCGGGTATTACGTAACCTCGTAACGAACTGGTACGCTGGCCTGGAGATCGATTTTCAGCGACTGGGGCGGGTGAATTTCGAGAACAGCGGTCGTGAATACGATTTTCCCGTTGGTGCCCAGGGATCGACCAGTTCCGGGGTGGGGGCAGCCCTAGTGTACGACGACCGGAAAAACGTATTGAATGTCCGCCGGGGTAATTTTCTGGAAGCTGGTTTTCTGACGTACAGTGGTGCGCTGGGGAGTACGTTTCCCTTCCGTTCGTACCTAATCGATGCGCGAATTTACCGCCCGCTGGGCAGGCGCAACCGCGTATTGGCCGCGCAGGTGTTTGGTACATTTATGAATGGTACAGTTCCCTTCAACAACCTCGCGATGCTGGGCGGCAGTGAACTCTTACGTGGCTATTACCAGGGCCGTTACCGCGACAAAAATCTGATGGCGATCCAGGGCGAACTGCGCTGGCTGCCGTTTGGATTCAGTCGTCGCTGGGGCGGTACGGTGTTTGCCGGACTGGGGACCGTGGCGCCGACGCTGGCTGAATTTCAGAAAGACAAGCTACGCTGGACCGTTGGCGGAGGGGTTCGGTTTCTCTTCTTCCAGCGTAAGGACGTGTATCTGCGGGGCGACGTTGGCGTGACCGCCGAAGGAACGGGGATTTATTTCTCGCTGGGCGAAGCCTTTTAGAGAACAATCGGAGTCAAAGCAACATTCGCCGGTGTTATGGGTTCATAGGAAAAACAAACAAACCCATGAATTATAACCTCCTCGGTAACACCGGCGTACTGGTCTCAGAAATCTGCCTGGGTACCATGACATTTGGTGGCGACGGCTACTGGAAAGCAATTGGCGAACTACCCCAGGATGCCGTTAATGACATTGTCAAAATGTCGATTGACAACGGCATAAATTTCATCGATACCGCTAACGTTTACTCGTATGGCCTGTCCGAAACAATGCTGGGTCAGGCGCTAAAAAGCCTTGGCCTGTCGCGTAACGAACTTGTTATCGCCACGAAAGTAAGAGGCCGTATGGGAGAAGGCAAAAACCAGGTTGGTCTGGGACGTCTGCAAATCATGCAGCAACTGGACGACAGCCTGAAACGCCTGCAACTCGACCACGTCGATCTGTATCAAATTCACGGTTTCGACCCCCTGACGCCCCTGGAAGAAACGATGCGCGGCCTGGAAGACGTCGTCAGAAGCGGCAAGGTACGCTACATCGGTTGCTCGAACCTGGCGGCCTGGCAAGTGATGAAAGCCAATGGCATTGCTGAGAAAAACGGCTGGACGAAGTTTGTGTCTACCCAGAACTATTACTCCGTTGCCGGACGCGACCTGGAGAACGAAATCGTGCCGATGGTGCAGGATCAGCAGATGGCCATTCTCCCCTGGAGTCCGTTGGCTGGCGGTTTCCTGTCAGGAAAATACACGCGCAATAACAAACCCGAAGACGGATCCCGGCGGCTGTCGTTCGATTTTCCACCCGTCGATCAGGAGCGCGCGTATGATATCATCGACGTCATGCAGTCCATTGCCGAAGCGCACGGGGTTTCGGTAGCCCGAATCGCCCTGGCCTGGGTGCTGGCGCAACCGGGGGTTACCAGCGTAATCATCGGTGCTAAAAGTACTGATCAACTGACCGATAACATCAAGGCGGCTGAACTGAGTCTGACCACCGAACAACTGGATCAATTAAACGAAGTTAGTAGTCGGCCAAAGCCCTATCCACAATGGATGATTGATCGCCAGAGCGGTGACCGGCTGGGGGCGAATACGTTTACAACGAATCAATCGGACGGAACGAAGTAAACCGACGGAAAAAGAAAGGATCGCTCCTGGAATTTGCCAGTAGTTGACAGACGGCTGCATTTGCAAATCCGGCCGGAGCTACCGTATTTTGCCAATAAATCTTTTACGCTGTAATGAATTTTCCCGCAGAACTGAGCTATACGCAGGACCACGAGTGGATTCGGATGGAAGCCGATGGCACCGCCGTTGTGGGTATTACCGATTTTGCCCAGCACGAACTGGGTGATATTGTGTTCGTTGACGTGTCGACGGTTGGACAGTCGCTGACAAAAGGCGATGTGTTCGGCTCTGTTGAAGCCGTTAAGACGGTATCAGACTTGTTTTTACCAATCGATGGTGAACTGCTTGAACTGAATCCCGCGATTGAGAAAAGCCCCGAACTGCTGAACAGCGATCCGTACGGCGAAGGCTGGATTATCCGCCTGAAGCCGGCCAGCGCCGACCAGTCGGATGATCTGATGACCGCTGATGCCTATCAGGAACTGGTGGGTGCCTGATTCGTTTCTGACAATTGTTTAGAAGGCTCCGCCAGGCTTGTTGCCCGTGGGGCCTTTTTTATGCACCGTCGGGCGTATCGCCAACGTCTGACTTTAATTAAACCGGGCCGACAGATCACTGCTGTTGCGCCAGGAAAACTATTATGCAACTTCTCATTCGTGCTGCTTACGTTGTTGATACGACATCGCCCTTTAACGGCCAGCGTGTCGATCTACTGATTGACAACGGCCTGATTCGGCAAATAGGGCAGAACCTGACGGCCGGTGATGGTGTTCGCGTCGTTGAAGCCGAAAACCTGCACGTATCGCCGGGCTGGTTCGATCTGCGGGCAACAGCGCAGGACCCCGGTTTCGAACACAAAGAAGATATTGACAGCCTGTGTCAGGCGGCAGCCGCGGGTGGATTTACGGATGTGGCCGTGCTGCCCAACACGCAGCCCGTAGTTGACAACAAAGGAACATTGGGTTACGTACGGCGCATGGCCGAAGGACAGCCCGTCAACGTGCACGTTATTGGAGCTATTACCAAAAAGGCCGCGGGGGAGGACTTCACCGAAATGCTCGATCTGCACCACGCAGGTGCGGTGGCGTTCTCGGATGGTCATCACCCCTTACAGAATCCTGACCTGCTGCTGAAAACACTGCAATACCTGGCTCCTATTGAGGGCCTGCTGATGAATCGCCCCGAGGAAATGCTGCTGACCCAGTTCGGGCAGATGCACGAAGGGGTTCAGAGTACGTTACTGGGCCTGAAAGGCATGCCATCCCTGGCTGAAGAACTAATGATCGAGCGTGACCTTCGCCTGCTTGCCTACGTCCTGGGGGCGAAGGGCGAGGGGCAGGGGGTATCAGGCGAAGGGGTAGGAGCAGAGGGGTTGGAGCATGGAGGTGAGGAAGGTCAACCCCACGCCCTCGACCCCGCGCCCTCAACCCTCAGCCCCACACCCCCAGCCCTCCATTTCTCAACCATTTCGACGGCGCGGTCGGTGGACTTGATGCGGCAGGCAAAGGCGGCTGGTTTACCGGTAAGCTGCGACGTAGCGGCCCACCAGCTTGTCTTTGATGATACCGCCCTGGCGGGGTTTGATACCAGCCTGAAAGTAAACCCACCATTCCGTGGGCCAGCCGACGTAACAGCGCTGTGGGCGGGCCTGGCTGATGGAACAATTGACGCCATCGTGTCGGATCATACGCCCCAGGATGCTGAGAGCAAAAATCTGGAATTCGACCTGGCCGAGTTCGGTATCACCGGACTCGAAACTGCCTTTGCGGCCGTTATGACCTATAACCGGGAAATTCCGCTGGCGCAGCTCATTGACAAATTCACCACCCGACCCCGGCAGATTCTGCGGCTTCCCACAACGAACCTCGCCGAAGGGCAGCCCGCCTGCTTAACGCTCTTCGATCCGGAAGGGCAGTGGACGTTTGACCGGACGAAATCGAAATCAAAAAATTCGCCCTTCCTGCATCAGACCCTGACGGGACGGGTGATCGGAACGGTACACAAAGGCCAGTTTAACCATACGGCATGAAGAGCATCATCGCTTATTTTAATAACCCGTTGCTCAAACTTCCGTTGCTGGCAGGGTTGACAACAGGTGTACTTTGTTTCCTGTACTTCCTGGCCCTGTACGCGCTGGGCGTTCCAGCACTGGGTAATATCCGGGTGCTGGATTACGGTATCCACATTATTATGATCGTCGCTACGGTCTGGTACTACCGGAAAAACGTTCGGCATGGCTGGCTGCACATGTGGGAGGGGCTGACGATTGGCTACGTCCTGAACACGGTAGCCGCTCTGGTGACCGGCTGGCTGATTTACTTCTTCGTGACTCAGGTCGACCCCGCGGTTTTTGTTGAATACGTAACAAACTCAAAAAAACTCCTGCTGGAAGGAAAAGCCCAGATAACCGACCAGTTCGGGCCGGAAACGTTTCAGGAACAGTGGCAGAAGGT
The DNA here is from genome assembly GCF_013375035.1 of Spirosoma sp. KUDC1026. Lineage (NCBI taxonomy): Bacteria > Pseudomonadati > Bacteroidota > Cytophagia > Cytophagales > Cytophagaceae > Spirosoma > Spirosoma sp. KUDC1026. Next base: position 1,561,751 of record NZ_CP056032.1, read on the forward strand.
ATCTCAGATGGAACCGGAAGTCCTGATTACCGACGAGCTAACCAAAAAGACGGCTCTGGCAGTGTTGCCCGTACTCATCGTTTCCTTAATCTTCCGGAAGCAGGATTACAGCATTCTGCGATAACGTATTGACCAAAACTGGCCTTGCCAGTATTTTCCCTCACTGACATGAACGAAGACACATCACCCGCCCGGATAGCGCTGAAATGGGGCCTGCTGACCGCCTTGGTTGAACTATTGGTTACCTCCATCCGGTACGCCATGCACGAGTATGTCAACTTTACGTTTCAGGGAATGACTTTTGTCATTCTGGTAGCCGGAACCATACTCGCCATGCGGGAGCTACGGCTGGCGAACGGTGGCTGGTTATCGATCCGTGAAGGACTTTCGATGGGGTTACTGATGTTTGCTGTTATTGGTATTCTGGATACTACGTACCAGCAGATCTACCAGAGCTACGTTGATACAAGCTATACCCAAACCGTACTTGAACAAACCCGTAACATGATGGAGCGTTCGGGGGCGAAAGACGAACAACTCGACATGTTCGACGAGCAGGTTGAGAAAATGGACGATCAACCCGCCAAAGGCATGGCCGGAATCGCCTTTATTGGCGGGGTGCTTACCTGGATACTGGGCGGCCTGTTTCTGTCGTTGATTATTGCCGCGTTTATGCGTCGCGTGAAAAGCAACCCATTCGATTAGCCTCCATGCTCGCCATTTTTCGTAAGGAAATCAGTCAGTTTTTTTCGTCACCCATCGCCTATATCATTATGGGCGTTTTTCTGACGGCTGTCGGAATGATGCTCTGGGTCTTTCCCGATACCAGCCTGCTCGAAAATGGCTACGCTGATCTGGGATTGTTTTTTAACCTGACGCCTTACGTCATGCTATTTCTGGTACCAGCCATCACGATGCGCGCCATTGCCGATGAGGTGCGGGCGGGCACGCTGGAGTGGCTCCTGACAAAGCCCATTAGTCGCTGGCAGATCGTAGGCGGCAAATTTCTGGCCAGCTGGATGCTGGTTGTGCTGACGCTGGTGCCAACGGTGTTGTATTACATAACACTGTATCAGCTTGGGTCGCCGGTGGGCAATATCGATTCGGCAGGCGTTGCCGGATCTTACGTTGGCCTGGTATTGCTGGGGGGCGTATTCGTGAGCATTGGCCTCTGGACCTCGTCGCTGAACGATAACCAGGTCGTTGCGTTCGTTGTCGGCGTGTTTTTCTGCGCGCTGCTGTATGCGGGCCTGAGTTCACTGGCGGGTTTATCCATTTTTGGCGGGTTATCCTATTACCTGTCTTACTTTGCGCTCGACGAGCAGTACCGGGCGCTGGGACGCGGGCTGATCGACTCCCGCAATGTTATTTATCTCTGTAGTATTATCGGGTTGTTTCTGTTACTAACTGTAAACCGACTGGCACGCTGAATGACTAGCATGAATCTGACAAGACTGGCGTATTACGCAGCTATGGGCTGGACAATCGTTATGTTTATTGGCTGCTCGTGGCCAACCGACAAGCTGCCTGATGAAGTTGTTACCATCGGCGACAAGTGGATGCACATTGTCATTTTCGCTCCCTTTGCCTTTCTGTGGCGCTTTGCTGGCAAGTCCTGGCAGTGGACACTGATCGCGGGATTGCTCTACGGATTGCTGATTGAAGTCTGGCAGGGCATCACGCCCTTTAACCGATCTTTCGATCTGATCGATGCCGTTGCCGACGGCGTAGGTACAGCGATAGGACTGGGGCTGGCCTGGATCGCTGGCCGATTTATTAAATAATATACAGGTTATCCTATGCCAAATATGGCTTTGTGAAAAATATAATAGTATGGTAAATAAGTAGAGAGCCAATCTTTACTAACTTTTTTCGTTATTGCGTTAGAAAAGGTTCGGACAGTTTCGATTGTCGGTGTACAATCGGACTTCCCGAACCTTTTTTTACAACCAACCCAATCTCTTATCACCGACTTGTCTATTCTATGAAAGTACTAGGTAGTATTCATGACCCCGTTTTTACCAACCGTAACTACAGCCGACTCGACCAGTTTTTTCTCCGGTACATTAAAGACGAGCGGGATCTACCATTCGTTTACCTGACCTTAAAAATTACGTTTACGCTTATTCCGCTCAGCATCCTGCTGTTTATGCCTTTCATTGACGGCGGTATCTGGTGGGCTGTGGCTGCTGTGCATTTATACATCAGCAACTTCGTTTTCAAAGGTCCATTCGGCCTGATGCTGCACTGCACAAGCCACCGGCAGTTTTTCAAGAATGAGTACGACTGGATGAATAAATACATCCCATGGATTATGGCGCCTTTCTTCGGCCATACCCCGGAAACGTACTACAGCCACCATATTGGTATGCACCATCCCGAAAACAATATGGAAGATGACGACAGCAGCACTATGGCGTTTCAGCGGGACAGCTTCCGGAGCTTTCTGTCTTACTTCGGGCAGTTTCTGGTAGTTGGCGTTTACAACCTGCTTGGGTACCTACGCCGGAAAAACCGATCTAAACTGGCAACCCGGGCCATGCGGGGCGAAGTCATTTTCTTTGTCAGCTGCGTGGTTCTCCTGTTCATTAATGCGCCGGCTACAATCATGGTTTTTATCCTGCCCATGTTTATTTACCGGCTTATCGCTATGCTGGGCAACTGGACGCAGCATGCGTTTGTGGATGGCGAAGACCCGGGTAATGCCTACAAGAACAGCATTACGTGCATCAACGTAAAGTATAACAAGAAATGCTGGAACGATGGCTATCACATCAGCCACCACGTTCGCCCGGGTATGCACTGGACCGAGCACCCTACCTTCTTCCAGAAGACACTCGATAAATACGCCCAGAACCGGGCTGTTATCTTCGACGGGCTGGATTTCCTGCAGATTTTCTACTTCCTGATGCGCAAGCGCTACGACAAACTGGCCCGGCACATGGTGAACCTGGACGGTACGTTTGCCAACGATCAGGATGCAATCGACCTGCTGCGCTACCGGACACAACGGATTGCCGTTGCGGAGCCAATCAGTGTGCTGCAAACGGCGTAGGCTAATTAACCTGGCCGTCAATACGTGCCTCGATCTGACGCTGCACGCTGCCGGACACAGTAGACAGAAAATCATAACCCGTTAGTCGTTCCAGTTCATCAACGCTCGTTACGTAGGCCTGCCAGTTTTTATCGGCAGCCGCCTGCGTATTAGGAATGTTGACGGCAATGACGCGGGTTGTGTTTGTTATCCGGCTGACATCGTTGGAGCCGGTTGGTAAGACGACAATAATTTTCCAGAGGCTAGCCGGTACAGTCAATCGGCCATTGGCCAGCGTTGTGGCGTAGCCGTTACTGCCCGTACCGCCTGTGCCATACGTACCGGCTATGACGTAGGCTTCGTTACCGCCATTGATGAGTTCGCGTTCGTAATCTTCTAAATTTTTCCACACTTCCCGGTTATGCCGCGGGGCTTGTGGCACGATGTTGGTTAGGAGAAAGGTGGCCGTATTGTCTGCTGCCGATCCGTCGCGATCGTCGGAAGGGCAGAGGTGCCCCCGGTCAAAGCCGGTGTTTGTATAGTTCGATGTCTTTACGGCAAACCAATCCGGTGGCAGGGTTGGGTCAGGCTGGAAATCGTTGGCGCGCCGGGCATCACCTTTCCAGGCTGTGCTCAGATGCCAGCTAACCCAGTTGGCAATACCCCGCTGGCGGCTGTAGGACACTACGTACGTTGACTTGGTTAGCAGGTAGTTTTCAGGGTCGCTGAGCGAAGCGCCACTTGGATTACCCAGCGCCAGATGATCGTCGCGGGTGGGCTGCGTTGAGTTGGCTGACGGTTTGGGCGTGCTTCCCCGGAAACAGCCCGACAGCAGCAAACTCAAGACCACCGAAAAGACAATTGTTGGAAGCGGACGACGTACTGAAATTGATTTTACTGACATTGTTACGAACTTTACAACAGATTAAAAACAGCCAGTAACTGGCTTAGCCTATAGGGCTACTGAGTAAACGCGCAACTGACCCAAAATAGACGAGTTTTTCGCTGGTATGGCCAAAAAAAAACAGGACCCTGTCACACGACCGGTATCTCCCAAACCTGCTTCAACCGCTGGAAATAGCGTAAATCGCCCGACCTCTGTGCGGGCTTCTGACCCGATAACCCGGCCTGCCAGCCGCCCGGTAACGGCTTCGGCAACCCGGCCAACCACTCCTGATCAAACGGCGACATTACCCATCGAGGTCCGGCCGGTCGAATGGTGGCCACCGCTGGTGCTCGCCTTGCTGGGCGCTCTGTTGTACGTCAATACCTTCGGGCACCAGTACGCCCTTGACGATATTGCCGCCATTGAGCAGAATCTGTTCGTAAAAAAAGGAATAGCCGGTATCCGGGACCTGATGCGTACTGAGTTCTGGCACTTCAGCAATATCTCACTGGGGTATTACCGCCCGCTGTCGCTGATTACGTTTGCTCTTGAGCAGGAGTTTTTCAAAGACAACCCACACATCAGCCACATCATCAACGCCGTACTGTACGCCCTGACGGGGCTGGTTATCGGCGTGTTGCTGCAGAAGTGGCTGCCGAAACAAACCATTACGGCTTTCCTGATCGGGTTGGTATTTATAGCCCACCCAATCCACACGGAGATCGTAGCGAACATTAAAGGGCGGGACGAAATTCTGAGCTTCCTCTTTATTTCGCTGATGCTGCTGTCATACTGGAAATACCTGGAAACGGATGAAAAAGGCTGGATTGCCAGCGCCTGCCTCTCCCTGTACTTTGCTTTCCTGTCGAAGGAATCGTCCATCGTGAGTCTGGCTCTTATTCCAGCGATACAGTACTGGTTTACAAAACGAAACATCTGGCAGTCACTGGTGAGCCTCTGGCCGTTTCTGATCGTTACCGCGCTGTTCTTCTTCCAGAAACAGCGGATGATTGGTACACTAAGCGGCAACCCGCCGGTCGACTGGGCGAACTATCCGTATGCGATTGAGAAGACGCAGAAGTCGACGATGTTCAAGTTCCTGATGTACTACATCCGGCTGCTCGTGCTGCCACACCCGCTGGTCTATGACTACTCCTACAACGTAATACCATCGGGTGGTAAAGGTGATCTGCTGACCTGGGCGGGCTTCTTTACGTTCGTTGCCTTTGTCTGGCTAACGTGGAAAGGATTTCTGAAAAAGACACTGTGGGGTTTTGGACTTTTCTGGTTCTTCGTCACTATGGCACCGGGTCTGGGCTTCATTTACTTCCGAGGTGGTATCTTCGCCGAGCGTTTTACGTACGCAGCCGTTATGGGCTTTGCCTTTGTGCTGATCTGGGCGTTGCAAAAACTGCTGGTTCGCGAATCGCCTGACTCGCCGAAACCGGTGCTGGTACGTTACGCGCCCGTGCTGGGCCTGATGGCCGTAGTCGTAGGACTCTACTCGTTCAAAACTGTTGAGCGAAACCGCGACTGGGAGAACAACTTTGTGCTGTTTAATTCAGCCCTGCCATACGTGCCAAACAGTTGTCAGGTCCAGCGACACGTTGCCAACGAGTGGATTCAGAAAGGGCTGAAAGACCGGGCCAAGGCCGATTCAATTGCTGCTGCGGTAAACGGCATCAAGCCAAAGCCAACACTTGAACAGGTGAAGAAAGGCCAGGCGCTGATTGACACGAACATTGCCCATGCGAACAAACATGGTCGCTGGGCGCTGGATCACCTGCAGGAGTCGACCCGGATCTACCCCAGCTTCGGGGAGGCCTATTTTTCAATGGCCTATGTCTTCCAGAAGATTACGCCAAACGTCGATTCAGCAAAGTATTACTACAAGCAAACCATCCGGGCAGCCAATGCCTACGCTCCCGCTTACAATAACTTGGGCGTTATTTACCAGGGCGAAGGCTTTGCCGAGAATAACCAGCAGAAGCTGCAACTGGCGTCGTACTACTACAATCAGTCAACTGTGGTTAACCCCGCTTACGTCGACGGACAAAACAACCGCGACAACCTGGCTAAAGCAACCGGTATCAACGTACGTGCGCTGCCCGATTCGATCCTTAGAAAGTATTAATAGAAACGTTTTCACGTAACAAGGGCTGGCTTCTTATGGTAGAAGCCAGCCCTTGTTTTTTTGTGGAGTTCAAGTTAGTGCTCGGCCAGTAACCGCTGTAAGACTTCCTGATTGGTTTCTTTGTCAAAAACTGCCCGAACCGGAATTGTAAAGCCGGGAATTGTGTAAGCGCTGATACTGTCGGTCAGGTGAAAATTTCCTGCCTGGTCAAAAGCCATAAACTCGTTATCTAGTCGGTACTGTTCAATAGTTTGCCGGGTTGGATCGATAAGCCAGTATTCCCGAACGCCATGTGATGCGTAATCTTCAAACTTGATGCCTCGATCACGTTTGGCTGTTCCTTTTGACAAAACTTCGACGACCAGATCTGGGGCTGGATGCTGCATTGTTTCATCATCGAACGTGTCGGCTACTTCTCTACGCCAGAAACATATGTCGGGCTCATAATCATTACGAGTTAGCGTAACGAGTGCTTTCTCCGTATCAACCTCGCCCAGATTGTGAGCCACGACAAAGTTATGGAGCAGATTAGCCAGCAACTTGCTTGCCCGTAAATGCTTTCGTCTTACTGGCGAGTGCATAACGACCTGCCCATTAATAAACTCAGCTTTTATATCATCCTGAAGCCATTCATAAAATTCCTGTCGGCGCTTTTTCTCATCGTTCAATACAGCCTGAACGCGATCAATGATCAATTGAGCGTCGGGAGCGTCTAGTAAATCAGCCACTAGTTCAGTGAGCATATCAGGTTCGTTTGGTTGAATTTACTAAAAACTTCCTGACAGTTTCGTGGACTCTCAACGGTCGCCCGTAGAATAGCATTAGTTATTTTAATTATTTAGAAATTTTCTAAATAATTTACCCTGTTATTTGGATTGAATCTAAACAAGGGCTACGTTTGTCCTGTCGCTGTTCGACACTACGCTGTTCTAAGCGTTTAAAGAGCTTAAGCCCTGCCGGATTTGGCGAGAACCGTCAAGACAATTACTGAACCTGGCAGGCACAAACTAAACCAACGTTCGTATGAATAACCGGCATGATTTACGGAGTCTGGTTGAATGGGACAACGGCTACATTGGCCATTGCAGCTGCTGCGGAACCTATAACGTAGCCTTCAAAAACTCGCTGTTCGTCCTGAAAGCGGCCGAATTTGAATGGTTTCGGGAGGTGATGCTAAGTCGGGAACACCTGGGGTCGTTCCATACCACTCACGGCAAGGAAATTTACGTACCTACGCCACTACAGAACTATTTTATCCTGTTCTCGGAAGACGAATTAACCGAGTTGCTGGAAAAACTAGCCGAAGTAAGTCCGCTGGTCCAGGCCGATCAGATTCTGAACAGGTTGGTTTAAAGTGCTTTTCGTTGGAGCAATTCCGCAACGCCATGCGGGCGTGACCGATTCGTACCCCGGCTTGAACCGGGGTGCTGAATTTTCCTGTCAGAAAACAAGACGTGTCATTGTCTATGCTACCGGTTACCGATCCTCTCTTTCGCACGCGTTACGGGCAAACGCACTACCTGCGGTTAATGCAACAGGTTTATATTGAGTTTGGCGAACTACGTACCTGTTACACCCCAGCCTCGCTGAGTCGGCTCGCCTTACTTGTCGATCAACTGATCCATAGATCAGCAGAGATTTCTCCCAACTCCCACTGCCGATTACTCAATCCACCCGAAACCAGTGGGCGGGTGTTTCGTTTCTCCAACGACGAACTGCTGGATTTGCAGGACCTGCTGCATGGCTCAACTGCGCTGATTGACCTCTACGATTTTCTCCATAGTCAGCTTATTACGGTCGAAGGTTAGTGGTCGTCAAATCACGACCGCTGTAAGGGTTCCGGTGTTTGATTTTCTGTGACTACAGGGTACTGGAACGAGTATGAACTGATTACAGGACGGGCGTTATAGGCTGTGGCCGAAAATTTTCTGCCCTGGTTGACGTGAACTGGACTGATGGTTCAGATTAAAAAAAATAACCGTTTAGTAAAGAGAAGGCGTGTAGGTAGGTCACTGACAATCATTCCCAAATTCTCGTCGGGAGAGATCTGCGCAAGGGTTGGTGGTTTTACCGGATTGGCTTAATTTTAGCTTAACAAAGAGAAGCCGAGCGGAAGGTTCGCTAAAAACACCAGACGCCAGGGACGGGCCAGATGGATTAATTAGCTACCTTTGTCTCCCTTTTTTGAGCGACACCCCGTAAGCAGTACGTAACCCGTGAATGGAACGACCCCACCAGTAATGCAACGCGAAGTAACAACCGTGTGGAATCGCTGTTTGAGCGTGATTCGTGAGATCGTGCCCGATCAGAGTTTCAAAACCTGGTTTGAACCCATTGTACCCCTGCGGCTCAATGGATCGGTGCTGACCATTCAGGTGCCCAGTGAATTCTTTTACGAATGGCTGGAAGAAAACTTCGTCCATGCGCTGCGGAAAGCGCTCGATACAGCGATTGGTCGCGATGGACAGCTGGAATATTCAATCATTGTCGATAAAGGTAACGCGCAGAACCGTCCGCTGACGGTGAACATGCCGACGACCAAGTCGCCCCAGACCGCCAAGCCCGACAACGTCAGCCCGAATCTCCTGAAAAGCCCATTTGAGCTTAAGGACTTGGACTCACTAACGCTGGATTCGTACCTGAATCCGAGTTATACGTTCGATAATTACGTTGAGGGAGATTGCAACCGGCTAGCCCGTCAGGCCGGGTATGCGGTAGCTGAACGGCCGGGTGTTACGTCGTTCAATCCGTTGATGATCCACGGTGGGGTAGGACTGGGAAAAACGCACTTGGTGCAGGCTATTGGGAACTACATCAAGAATCACAACCAGAACAAATTTGTCCTGTACGTAACGTCAGAGAAGTTCACGAATCAGTTCCTGAACGCCATCCGGACAGATGGGATTCGTGATTTTACGAGTTTCTACATGCAGGTCGACGTACTGGTGATTGATGACGTTCAGTTTCTGCAGAAAAAGGAAAAGACGCAGGAGATTTTCTTCCATATTTTCAATCACTTGCACCAGTCAGGTAAGCAGATTATTATGACCTCCGACCGGGCTCCCCGTGCGCTCGACGGCCTAGAAGATCGCCTGCTGTCGCGGTTTAAATGGGGACTATCGGCCGATCTGCAAACGCCCGATCTTGAAACCCGGATTGCCATTATCCAGAAGAAACTCCAGGCCGAAGGGATCTATATCGAAGATGCCGTTATTGAATACCTGGCCCATAGTGTTAACACGAACGTTCGGGAACTGGAAGGCGTCATCGTTTCATTAATGGCGCAGGCGTCGCTGAACCGGCGTGATATTGACTTGGAACTGGCCAAGCATACCCTGCGTAACATCGTCGTTGATTCCGAGCGGGAGGTGACCATCGACTCGGTGCAGGAACTGGTGGCCCAGCATTTCAACGTAACGATTGCCGACCTGAAGGCGAAAAGCCGGAAGCGGGAGCTGGTGTACCCCCGTCAGGTTGCTATGTATCTGGCTAAGGAAAAAACAGACCTGTCGCTCAAATCCATAGGCTACCATTTTGGCGGTCGCGATCACAGCACAGTTATCCACGCCATTCAAACGATCAGCGACGCGGTTGCTAAGCATCCTGAAACGCGCGATGTGATCGAAAAGCTGAAAACGCAGTTGGCGTAGCGTTACGTTATACAAGTCGTGGCAACATCTCCCTGCCTGCTGAACCGCTCCGAACTGGATACCGTGGCCTGGGATAAATGCGTCACGGCCTCCCCAAATCATATTGTGTACGGCTATTCCTGGTATCTGGATAGTGTTTTGTCCGAACCTGGCTGGAAATGGATGGGGCTGGTCGGGACCAATGAAGTTGGAACGTATCAGGCTGTAATGCCGATACCGCTGCGCCGAAAGTTTGGCCAATGGGTTGTACACCAACCGCTATTCTGCCAGTTTCTGGTCGTTTTCGCTCAGGAAGCCACTATTGACCCGTTACCGTTCTACCGGGTCGTCCAACAGCACTTTCGGTACGGTTCAAAGCTGAGCTTAGGCGAAACAACTAGTGCTCCGAACTGTTTCGAGCGAATTGAGCCACAGCATACGTATGTGCTTGATCTGCGTAACTCGTACGAAACAATTGCCGGCAATTATAATCGGGATCGTCGGTTAAACCTGCGCCGGGCACAGTCTGTGGGCTGGCAGATCGTTGAATCAGACGATATTGCCAGCTTGATCACCCTGTTCCGGGTGCATCATGCCGTCGGTGTGCAGGGGGGCGTTGGTGAGTGGGCTTATGTGATTCTGGCGAAGCTGTATGAAGCGTTACGTCTGCGCCAACTGGCGAGATTGCGCTATGCGCTACTGGATGGGCAGATTGAAGCAGGAGTACTGTTTGTGCAGGAGGGTAATCGAATTATCTACCTCTTCAATGCAGCCTCGACTAAGGGACGTACCGGCAATGCCCGTACTCTATTGCTCGATCAATTGGTTCGGGAGCAGGCGCAGCAGCCGCTCGTGCTCGACTTCGAAAGCCCCGAAAAAGCGTCAATCGCCCAGTTTTATCAAAGTTTCGGGGCCGCGGCCGAACCGTATCAGATAGTTTCCTGGAATCGGCTGACGCGTATCGAACGCACGTTACTACGTATCAAAAACAGCCTGATCAGGTAATCAGAAATACCGCAGGGGGTGTTTCAGACCGTTGTTCTGGCGTAGGTCCATCACCATTGAGCCAACCCAAAGGTCAACTTCGACCTTTACCGGAATTTTATTCAGATCATCGGACACGAAGATACGAATAGACTCTTCTTGCTTGAACAGCTTGTTGGCCGGCAGAACCGGGTTAAGTTTTATAACGTTGATTTTGCCTTCCTTGGCTTTGATAACCGACTTGCCCCGGTAGCGAACTTTCATGTTATACACCGTATCGTCGTAGAAAGCGGGTACTTCAATAACCTGTCCGTTGGTCAAACGATTGAAATCGATCGTGCGCAGAAAGTAGTAGCCACTAATCAGGTCATGGACGTTTTCGGGCACTTTAAAAATGTCCCGTTCCGTGCGCTCTTCAGCTTTTACCGTGTTTGCGTCATGGTTGAACGTAATATTCTCTTCCTTCCGGTAACTGTTTTCCCGGATGTTGGTATAAAATTTCTGGGGTAAAATTGCCGACGTATCGATGTAGGAGCGCCACGTATCACGAACCTTCGTTACCAGATCGAAGGCACCTACCGTACGGCCGTCAACGTTCACCCGGTAACAGGGTCGTTCATTAACTTTGAACAAGGATGGACTAACGTCAATAACGGCTTCGGCAGCGTTGACAAAGCCGTAGTGAACACGGTATTCAAGATGTTCGCCTGGGCCAAAGCTGTTGTTAACGACGCGTCGATACGAATTGAGTGCCGTAAAACCGGACCCTAAAAAGGCAATGATACCCAGACCAATCAGAAACTTCTTCATAGAAAAGCAGCGCGCCAATCTGGCTTTTAAAAAGATGGATAGGTTTGCTTCAGGTATGTTAGATAGCGGGTAAAGTCGCTGTTAAATTGTTTTTCAAATTCCTGCCGGAAGCGATTCTGCTGCTTCCGATACGTCAGATAACCAATAAAATACGCGTTGTTGGGCAGCTTTAGTTTTTCCAGCCGCCCTTTTTTTACTGAACGTACCCTAGACTGACTGCGTTCGTCCCGGATCGTATCGGAGCTAACCACAATCTGCCGGATCGTTTGCCACTTCAGTGAATCTTTGATGGCTACCGACGTTGTCGGTTTAAACGATTTGTATAAACTATCGAGTAACTGAGCTCCCTTCAACACATGCTCATCATACCGGCCGTAGAACACCTTTGCAGCTTCGTAGTCCTTGTACTGAACTGACGCTGGTCCGTATTTCTGAGCCAGAAAGCGAGCCGCGCCGTATTCTCCCACAAAGTCGGCCAGGTTCTCGTTATACTCCAGACTGTTTTTTACAAACAGCGTGCCATGTGTCAACTCGTGAATAATCAGTTCGGCCAGACTCCCCTCTGAACGGGCCAGAAAACTGGATAGTATCGGATCATTCAGAAAGCCCAGCGTCGACCAGGCCGATACTTCCCCGACCCGTGTGTCCAGTCCCTCTGTCTTTAGCTCCTCCAGCTGCTGGTCGGCACGGTCCTTTTCGAAGAAACCCTTGTACGAAAATGTTCCCAGAATCGGGAAGTGCCATTGTTGGGCAACCAGTTGATACGGCTGGGCGGCAGTAATGACCCAGAGGATTGGTTTTCCCTGCTGATCGTAGAACGACTCGTAGCTTCCCGACGGATCTAGCCCTAAGGAATCAATGGAAAAACGCTTTATTTCCTGGATTAGTTTAATTTTCTGTTTCAACGAGTCCGGATAGGCCGGATCTGCCAGTACGTCCGCTACGGGTTTGGTGTTCCATAAAATAGTCAATTGCCCCTTGGCCTGCATCCAGCCGTAGCTGACCAGCTCCCATTGCCAGGCAATGAGAATGAGTAAGAGACCTATACTACCAAGAGCAATTTTCTTTCCCATTGGTTGGAAATGAATAAAGGAAATAAACGGTCGAGTAACTCACTCCTACGCGTAAAAACGGACCGGCGATGCAAGGGTTTATGCTACGCCTGCCAGTCCCACACCACAACGATCCAGTTCTCTCTCAGCGTTGGGTCATAAAACGTTTCCAGCGGTTTGAAACCGACCCGCTCGTGGGCACGCTGGGACCGCGTATTTTTCTCCGAAATGTCTGTTATAAGCAAATGATACTGACCACTGTACACCTCCCGTTGGTGCTGGTACATCCGGTCGAAAACCTGCTGCCCCCGGTAGCCCGCGCCAACGCAGACCTGTCCCATGACGTAATACGCCTGTTTACGCATGGGTTTCCCCTGATACACAATCGTATTAACAGACTCAAACAGCGGTAGTAACTCGGGAATGTCGTTCGCGAATTCGGGCAGCATTGTCAGACAGTAGCCTACTACTGTATCGCCGTCTTTAGCAATAACGCTGGGAGCAGCGGCATTCATGCGCGTGAGAACCTCGGGATCGTGGTTAACCGTCACAAATCCCTGGTCTATCTGGGCGTCAAGCGATAAATGCTGGCGGAGGTTGGCCTGTTGCAGCGTGAGGATTCCCTGCACATCGGCTGGTGACTGGACGGTGGTAATCGTAATCATTACGAAAGAGAAACAAGCTTACTGGAGCACTGCTTCAAAAACGTAGCATCAATGCTGGCACCGATGCCTGGGGTATCGGGAAGACTAATCACGTAACCCGTGTAGGTAATACCGCCCTCAATCGGATCACTGGCATGCTCAAAACAGCCGTCCAGGTCATAAAAAACGATATTCTGACGGGCAGCAGCAAAATGAGCGTTGGCCGTCAGTCCCAGCCGCGACTCCGACATGCAGCCAATCATGCAGGGGATACCGGCTGCTTCGGCGATGGCATTGATGCTAAGTGCTTCGAAAATGCCCCCACTTTTTGAAAGTTTGATGTTGAAATAATCGACGGCCTCTTCGCGTACCAGCCGGATCGCGTCGCTAGCGTCAAACAGCGATTCGTCGGCCATGATCGGCACCGGCGACTGTTGTCGAATCTGACGTAATCCTGTTACGTTCTGTCGTTTGATGGGCTGCTCGCAGTACTGCACGTTCCAGGAGCCAATGGTACGTAACACACCCTGCGCCGTCACCACATCCCAGCCCTGATTGGCGTCGGTACGGATGGGCGTTACGTCGCCGATAGCTTCCCGAATGGCTGCGATACGATGGACATCATCGCGCAGATTTGTACCCAGCTTGACCTTAATTGCCTCGGCCCCCTGCGCCTGTATCCGTAGGGCATCATCGGCCATGCGCTCCGGCGTACTAATGTAGATCGTTTCGTCGGTAACCAGCGTCCGTTTGCTTCCCCCTAAAAACTGGTACAGAGGCATATTGGCGGCTTTGGCAGCAATATCATACAACGCCATGTCGAAGGCTGAGCGCGTCGTGGGGTGACCGGGCAGATAACGCGTCAGCGTAGCCAGGCAGGTTTCGATAGCGAGCGGATTTTGTCCGATCAGGAGCCGGGCCATGTCCTCGGCTGCGGCCAGTCCCGAGGCCTGTGTTTCACCCACGATCATCCAGAACGGCGAACCCTCGCCCCAGCCCGTAACAGCCTCATCCGTTTGAATCTGGACCAGTAAATTACGGGCGTGCTCGATGGTCCCCAGCGAAATAGCAATGGGTGCCTTCAGCGGAATGTTGTACTGATAGAGGGTTATGGCGGTGATAATCATGGATACAAAAAGCCCGGTGACGGGGCAATATATAGCGTCACCGGGCAAAAATTAATTAGGGAACTGACTCTTATCCAAACCGGGAATGATACGCAGGGCATTTTTATAGTAAACCTTTTTCAGGATTTCATCCGGTAGTGCCATGCCATACATGCGCCAGAACGCGTGGTATTTCTTGTGATAGGGGAAGTATTCGTCGTCCGTTTCCAGCACCCGGAAATACGTGGCGTACTCGGATGGGACCCAGCTATCTTTTCCAAATAGAATCCGGTCCTGATACTTCTCGAAGAACTTACGCGACGCCCGTGGCTGGCGACCTAACTCAGCGATAACGGCCCCGATTTCGACGTTCATGTTCGGAAACACCGTCATCAGACTGTCGAGTTTATTAAGGTCATTGGGAAACCAGCCCATATGAGCGGCAATAAACGTCGTTTTAGGGTGTTTTCGGAATACATTGTGCTGCTCGGCCAGCAGCGTTTCCCAGGGAACGGGATTATTCGCCGATCGCCGGCGACCCGCGTGGAGTTTGAGTTCGAGCCAGCGCTCATTATAGCGGTCCATTGGATCCCAGAACGATTTAGGGTCGGCCGTGTGGATAAGCACCGGGATGCCCAGCTCCCCGCATTTGTCCCAGATAGCGTCCAGTCGTGGATCATCGACCCGCACCCGGCCACTTTCGTCCATTTTGTCCAGGCCCAGGTTCTTATAAATTTTAAGCCCTTTGGCTCCTTTCTTTACGTCCTGCTCCAGCAGTTGAACGGCTTCTTCCGTCCAGCCCTTCCGGCCGATATCTTCAAAGTTCAGGTTCGTAAACAACGCCAGCCGTTTGGGGGCTGTTTTGCGAGCGTTGGCCAGTGACTGATCGAAAAACTTGGTTCCCTGCTCAACACTGCCCCAACCCCGACCGCTCAGGTTGATCATGATACCCATGTTGAGGCTATCCATCTGCGCGATGAGCGGGTTCAGGTTAGCCTCGTCCATGTTCCATTGGTGGTTGTGTACATCAATGAACGGATACTTCGATTGCGTCAGTTTATGCTCCGGTACCTTTAGCGTCGAAACGGGATCGTATTCTTCGAAGCCGAGGGGCTCGGCAGGTTTCTGATTCTGGCCATAGGCGGTCAGTCCCGTCAGTAACAGGATAGCCAGGCAGGATAGATATTTCATGAGCAGGTTGTTTTAGTGTAAGCAATTAATCCCGGTAAATCAACGCGACGCAGTGAGCGGCAATGCCCTCGCCCCTCCCCACAAATCCGATGTGTTCGGACGTAGTGGCTTTAATGGAAATATCTTCTTCTGGAATGGCCATGACCTCCGCCAAGCAGGTTTTCATAGCTGGAATATGGGGGTTGAGCTTAGGCTCCTGAAGAACAACCGTTACGTCTACGTTCGACACTTCATAGCCAGCACCACGTACCATCTTGAGGACTTCAGTCAGCAGATGTTTACTGTCCACACCCTTCCAGCGCGGGTCTTTGTCTGAGAAGTGGTAACCGATATTGCGCATGTTAGCGGCTCCCAAAAGCGCGTCGCACAGAACGTGACAGACCACATCGGCATCGGAGTGGCCCACTGCCCCAAACGAAGAAGGAATCAGAATTCCGCCGAGCCAGAATGGACGCCCTTCGGCTAGTTTATGCACATCGTAGCCTTGCCCTACGCGTATTTTCATGAAGAGAACTGGTTTTCCCGAAGATAGGCTTCGGTTTGAATCAAAAAGTCAGCGGCTAACTCGATAGCCTCGAAGACATCACTTGACGGGATGTCTTCATCGATTTCGTAATCACTGTGCTGTCTAAGCAAAAAAAGCTCGTGAAAATTTTTAGCGTCCTGTTTCTCGAACGGCCCTTCCTTAACGAAATGCTCGCCAAAAAGTGCTCTGATTGCCGAATGCGATTTGATAATGACGTTTTTACTAACAAGCAGTGCACGAACGGCGTCGAAATAAGCGTAGTAGGCACGGTTGGCGGCACTGCGATAACTGCCGTTTTTATACAATGACCGGGCATCTTGTATGCATTGCTCGGCAAGCGACATGTATGACGCGATCGCTGAATTCATATCAAATGCCCTTCCCGGCGAACGTTCTCGTAAAAAGGCAACGGTGATTGTTGATACTTAGTCAGCGTGGCTGGTTTTACAGCTACCAGTGCGTCGTATTTATCGCATAAATCGTAAGTGACGTCGACCATAAGTCTGATCTCTCTGGCGCTATTGACCATTTCATCCCGAAGTACAACAAGATAATCGACGTCGGATTCGTTATGGAAATCACCCCGGGCGTATGAACCGAACAGCACAACGCAGTCGAGCCGGTCGCCGTAGAGTTCGGTTAAGACCTTCTTCACGTCCTGCGAAAGTGCCTGCAACTGCTCGGCGGTGAGCGGCTTGGGATCGTAGGTGATTTCCATAGTGATCAAATGCTAACCGTTAGGCCGCTACTTCTTCCTCGGCCCGGCGATAGTATAGCGTCGAGCAGTTGTCTTTGCGGAGAATCTGCTGCGCTATCGTTTGCAAATCATCGGACGTAATGGCCTGAATCTGCGCTGCTTCCTGGTTAACCAGCTCCGGGTCACCCGCGTTGGCGGCATAGGCCAGATTCATGGCCCGGTTCAGTAGTTCAACTTCGGCAAAAGCCAGCGAGGCCTCGGCCTGGTTTTTTACTTTGCTCAGTTCCGCGTCAGAAATAGGCTGGTCAATCAGCTCCTGAATCACAGCTTCCACGGCGGCATCGGCTTCTTCCAGCGTAACACCGGCATTGAGCGTACCCTGCACCACCAGCAAACCAGGGTCCAGCGATGCGGTGAGGTAAGCGCCAATATTACTGAACAACGGATTGTCGCGCAGTAGTTTCTGATACAGACGCGACGACTTGCTACGTCCCAGAATGTCGCTGATCAGATCAGCGGTATGGTAACCCGGCGCAAACCGGCCCGGTACGTGGTACGCTTTATAGAGGCTGTCCAGCGGCACTTTGGCGCTGGCTTCCAGCTTGCGGGCTTCGGTCTGCTTCATTTCCTGCGGCAACTGCCGAACGTAAGGGGTACCCGCCGGAATGGGCGCAAACCACTTATCGCACAGTTGCTTTATCTGCTCAACCGTTACGTTTCCTGCCACGACCAGAATGGCGTTGTTCGGCAGGTAATACTTGAAAAAGAAGTCTTTAACGTCGCCCAGCGTAGCATGTTCGATGTGGCTGATGTCTTTACCAATCGTCGCCCAGCGGTAAGGATGCTCTTTGTAGGCCAGCGGACGAAGTTTCAGCCAGACATCGCCGTACGGCTGATTCAGGTACCGCTGTTTGAATTCTTCGATGACAACCTTCTGCTGGACGTCCAGCACCTGCGGATCAAACGACAGGCTCAGCATCCGGTCCGATTCCAGCCAGAAAGCTGTTTCCAGGTTAGCGGCCGGGAGCGTAATGTAATAATTTGTAATATCGGGGCTGGTAAACGCGTTATTCTCCCCGCCGACTTTCTGCAGTGGCTCGTCGTAATTTGGAATGTGGGTTGAGCCGCCAAACATCAGGTGTTCGAACAAATGAGCGAAGCCCGTCCGGTCAGGGTCTTCGTCACGAGAGCCAACGTTGTATAAAATATTAACGGCCGCCATAGGGGTCGATTCGTCTTCGTGGACGAATACCCGCAGGCCATTATCCAGCGTAAATTGTTCGTAATGGATCATAGAAAAACTTTTGCGTATTGCCCTCGTTACGTAATACGCACTTAACAAAAGTACGGTTATGGCCGTATAGAATCAAACGCCCCATCTTGACATCCTTCAGACTTCTTCTACAGTATAGTTTCCTGATTTTATCGTTCAGCCTGCCCGTTTCTGGACAGGCACAGGTGCTGACCGATGCCGCCGTCCAGCAAACGGTCGTCAAAACACTCGACGCTATTTACGGTCAGGAGTTTGCCGAAGCTAATACGTTAATACGCCAGCTTCAGACCCGTTATCCGCAGCATCCGATAGGACCCATTCTTCGGGCTACACTGCTGGAACAGCAGTACGTTCCCGTCGAGCAGAACCCGACTGCCGCTAGTCTGTACATACAGGCGGCCAATCAGGGACTGGAACTGGCCAGGAAAATGCTGGAACGTAACGAAAAGGATCCGGAAGGCGTACTGTTTGCATTGACAGCACATAGCTATCTGGCGCTCATGTACACCAATAAAAACGAGTCGCTGAAAGCGGTTAATGAAGCCAAGAAGGCGTATCCGTACCTCAAACAGGGGTTTGGGATGCAGGAGCAAAGCCCGGATTTTTTCCTGACAACGGGCATGTACAATTACTACGTAGAGCGCTACCCAATGGATCACGCTGTGGTTCGGCCGTTCATGTTTTTCTTTCAGGATGGAGATATGCAGCTGGGCTTAAAGCAAATGGACGTAGCGTCACGGAAAGGCGTACTGATGCGGGCGGGGGCCAACTACTACCTGGCCCATATCTACCTGAAGCATGAGATGAACCCGCAGAAGGCCGCGTTATACTCGAAATATCTGGTCGATAAATACCCCGCCAATCCACTCTACGTCATGCGCCATGCAGAGGCTTTACTACTGGCGGGGCGCTACAGCGAGGCAAAACCGTATGTGCAGCGTCTCAAACAGAGCACTAATCAGATGGCCGCTATGGCAGTGCTTGTCTTCGACGGCATCCTGGACGAACAGGATGAGCGGGATGATAAAACCGCCAGCGCCAACTACCAAGCCGCCCTCAAACTGCCTTTCAACGAGGCTTACACGAAAGAATACCACGCTATGGCGTATGCAGGGCTGGCCCGCATTGCCGCCCGTTCAAACAACAGAAGTCAGGCGAAGGCGTACTACGGGAAAGCACTCAACGTCGGTGCTTACAAATCGTTGATTAAGGAAGGGAAAGCGTTTAAAGAGTAGCTGAATACCGGATAAAATAATTTTTCGATGAGAATCGGCCCCCAGACAGGCTGTAGCTTGTTTGCTATATTTTAATGCCTGACTATCAATCTATTATTTGGGTATCCCCGTTAGTAGTTTCAAAGAAATTTACAAACCCGTAAATGAATTGTTATGAAAACGCTGATCACTTTATTTGAGCGCTTCGAGCGACTGGATGTCAGGATTAATATATGGCTGGTGGCTCATAGCATTACAATTCTTCGGATTTGCCTAGGCCTTGTTTTCTTTGGTTTTGGGGTACTGAAATTCTTCCCTGGCATCAGTCCCATTGAATCGTTAGCTACCCGAACAACGGTTATTCTAACACTGGGACTATTCTCTGGCCACAATGCCATGAATTTTGTAGCTGGTCTGGAATGCATTATCGGAATTTGCTTTCTAACAGGACGGTTTCTGCGCGTTGGCGTGTGGTTGATGGCCGTGCAGATGGCGGGAGCTATGGCGCCGATAGTCCTCTTTCCAACTGAGCTTTTTTCGGGGCCGGGACACGCACCCAGCCTGGCCGCTCAGTATATTCTGAAAGACATCATTTTAATTGCCGCCGGGATGGTGATTGCTGCCACCTGGACTGGTGCCCGGATTATCGCCGAACCCCAAAAGCTGCGTACTACGCTACGTTCCCGCGTGCCAAATGTCTACGGCAGAAAACGGGCGCACACTCCGCCGGCAATAGCTTAGATCCTACGAATGTATTAATAGTCCACCTCCAGATTCAGGACTTTGCGCAGTTCAAGCAGCGCCGGGTTTTTCTCGGCCATAAAGTTGAACTTGTCCTGCGAGCTGTAAATCATCTTCTTTACCTCCTGCACCGTAACCGTGTGCTCCAGCTGAATCTGGCTGTTCTGCAGCTGCTCCCGCAGGTAACCCATCAAATCTGGTTTTAAGTCCGTCAGGTAGCCTACCTGTAACGTATTGTCCAGGGTGATTTGAATAGTCGTCCCCTCAAGAACTAGGGATCGATTCAGCACCAGTTGCTCCGTTGCTGAATCATATTGCTGATGCCGAAGCCGGGCGAACGCATTCCAGGTCGCCTGCAAATCTTCCATCGCAAAGGGTTTGTCGGGTCGGGTAGGGGCAGCTACCGTAATGGTTTCCGTGTCTGCTGATCCCGACTGCATAACGCTGGTGTTTAGCGACACAGTCGACCGAAGGCGGCTGGTGGCCGGACGGGTCGGGGCTGGCATCGCGGGCCGGGGCCGCTCGGGGGCAGTGGCTACTGACGAAGCCACTGGCTGGCTTGCCAAAACAGGCTCCCGCTTGCCGACGCCGGTCGAGATTTCTACCGTCGGATGATTGACTGCCGGAGCCGCCTGTGTCTGATAGCCATTAATGGGCTCGCTGGTAATGGGATGCTGCTCGGTGGGTTGAGCCGCTATGCTAGTTGAGGACTGCGGGTGTCCATTGGGGGCTGGACTGCTGTTTTTTTTTTCGGCGCCGTTTAAGGCACTGGAATCCGGAGATACGCTGGGCAAGCCCGGAGCTGGCGAGCTGCTACGGTCGGGCATTGAATCCCAGTCGAGCACGTTACGCAGATTCGCCACTTTCATCAGCCAGAGTTCGACGTGCAGCCGCTGATCCTTGGCCTGTTTGTAGTTCATGTCGCACTGACCGCCCAGGCTCAGCGCCGACAGTAGAAACGACATGGGCGCGCGCGCCGACTGATCGAGGTATTGCCGACGAACGTTCTCCGTAACCTGAAGCAGCTGAACCGTAGCGCCGTCTTTACACACCAGCAAATCCCGGAAGTGGCGACACAGCCCTACTACAAACTGGTGGGCGTCGAACCCCTTACGCAAGATCTCGTCGACAGTCAGCAAACTCTGGGAGAGATTGCCCGACAGCAGGTGATCAGTCAGTTTGAAGTAATAATCGTAGTCCAGAATGTGCAGGTTATCCAGCACTTCCTTGTACCGGATAATCCGGTCGGCTGCGAACGTAACGTTCAGGTCGAACATAGACAGCGCATCCCGAAGACCGCCGTCGGCTTTCTGAGCGATCAGATCAAGGGCTTCGCCTTCGGCGGTAATACCTTCTTTCTCCGCAATCTGCGCCAGGTGACCGGCAATATGACCGGGCTGAATCCGGTTGAAATCAAAAATCTGGCAGCGCGACAGAATCGTTGGCAGAATCTTGTGTTTCTCCGTCGTCGCCAGAATGAAAATGGCGTAGGTGGGTGGCTCCTCCAGCGTTTTCAGAAAGGCGTTGAAAGCCGCCGACGAGAGCATGTGCACCTCGTCAATGATATAGATCTTGTACTTGCCCGACTGGGGTGGGTAGCGAACCTGATCGATCAGGTTCCGAATATCCTCCACCGAGTTATTCGATGCGGCATCCAGTTCGTGAATATTAAAGGACGCGTTCTGCCGGAAGCTAACGCAGGAGTCGCACTGGTCGCAGGCTTCTCCCTCGGCCGTTAACTCCTGGCAATTGATGGTTTTGGCTAAAATACGGGCACAGGTTGTCTTCCCTACGCCACGCGGTCCGCAGAACAAGAACGCCGACGCTAAGTGATTGGTCTTGATTGCGTTCTTGAGTGTAGTCGTGATGTGTTCCTGCCCAACGACGGTATCGAACGTAGCGGGGCGGTACTTGCGGGCCGAAACCACAAAATTTTCCATACTCAAAGTTAACACAGCCGGGGCGGATTTCAAACGAGATTTACGCCCCAAGCTGCCGATACCGACGTAGTGTGAACAGGCAGATCAACATAGCAACGAGCGCCAGTCCACTTGCCAGCAAACCAATCTGCGGAGCCGCAATATACGCTAGGGCATGCCCCGCCAGGAAGGAACCTGCTATGTCGGAGAGGTTTACGAACGCCATATAGGTCGTAAACTGTGATCCTTCTACGCCCTTTCGACAAATGGCCATCAGCACCGGCATAGCCGAGATACTGATGCTGGGGTCCATAAAATAAAGCGTGACCAGACCAACCTGTGCGACTTCCTGTTTTACCCAGGCAGCCGAAGATGCATTAAAGCCAAAAAGGTAGAGGGCGACAATACCCGTAACGATAACCAGCAGCCGCCGGGCACCAATCCGATCAGCAATATAGCCTCCCGTAAACGCAACGATGGCGGCAACCAGCATCCCATACGTACCGGTCAGGAGCGAAACCGACGTGTCGGCCCAGCCCAGTTTTTTAATCAGGTGATAGTTATAGGCGCGGGAAAACAAACTGATGCTGACATAGGCCAGCACTGTAGCACCAAACAGCAACAAACTTTTTCGGGCAAACAACCCCCGGAATAATTCCGTAAAGAGCCATTGGAAATCGTTGTCCGGAGCGGCAGCAGTAGTAAGAGCGCTATTTCCACGGGAAAATACCGACGAGGAGGCCCGTCGAAAAGAGGGGAGTAATCGGTCCTGGGTTTGTTCCCGGATAAAGAACGTAAAGATCGTTAGGGTAAACAGGCAGAGAGACAAAGTTAAGGCGGCTGTATAAAACCCGTAACTGCGTAGAATCTGAGAAAATACAGCGGCCCCTACGCCAGTGCCTACCAGAAAGCCGACCCGCATGAACGCGTTAACCCGACCACGTTCCTCTTCGCTGATGACCGTAATGGCCATTGCGTCAACACTTGCATCCTGAATGGCCGCAAACACGCTATGTCCGAAGAAGAACCAGCCCAGCGTTTTCACCTCCGTAACGGGATTGTCGACCAGCAGGAGACCGAGTGACGCCAGAAACGCCAGCAGCTGAGCCCCCAGTACCCAGGGCTTCCGGCGTCCCATAGTCGACTGTTGATACCGGTCGATGAGCGGTCCCCAGACAAATTGAAACGCCCAGGGCAGTCCCACCACAGCCGCAAAGGATCCGATGGCTGACGAACTGACGCCT
This sequence comes from Spirosoma sp. KUDC1026, assembly GCF_013375035.1. Taxonomy (NCBI): domain Bacteria; kingdom Pseudomonadati; phylum Bacteroidota; class Cytophagia; order Cytophagales; family Cytophagaceae; genus Spirosoma; species Spirosoma sp. KUDC1026. The sequence continues at coordinate 1,584,835 of NZ_CP056032.1, forward strand.
TCGGCCGTTAGATAATTTGCCAGCGCGGTCAGGGAGAACCCGGCTGGTAAGCCCTGCATCACGTACAGATAAAAGAAAACGACGTAGCGAAGCGGGCGACTTTGGCTGAGCGTCAATGGGTAAGAAGAAAATGTAGGGCCATTAAACATTTCGGGGGAAAGACAATCTAAGGATGGCAGGGTTGCGTAGTTACTTCGGTAGACCGACTAACGAAGTATTATGTTTTTCCGCTGACGAACTATCTAAAAAAAAATCCGTTATTCTATTGCAAGACCCGCGTAATCTGTCTAAAATTGCCCGCGTTTTCGCGCAAAAACCAATGGCAAAGCTCGTATACATACCGACCTTCTTCCATACTACGCCATTTCGGTTTAGGTCCGAAAGGACTATGCAAATTTGTTTGCCCATGCGGTAGACCTTTTACGCCTTTTTCCCGTTTACTTATTCCAAACAAACTCTCAGGACTGCTTGCCTGTGCTGGCAATGTATCCTATCAGCGGTAAAATTCAGGCCGCTTATATAAAGACAATGATAACGCCCGAAGTAGTTAACGATCAGTTCATTGTTCAGGTAGCCAACGAAAACCACCTGCGGCTGGCTGAAAGTATCTGTCACGAAATGGAGGAAAGCGCCAAGGCCCGGGGTACGGGCATTGCCAAGCGCTCGCCGATCTATGTGATGGAGAAGATGCTCGAAGGGAAGGCAATTATTGCAACCACCATGTCGGGCGACTGGGTTGGCTTCTGCTACGTCGAAACGTGGGAGCACGGTAAGTTCGTAGCGAACTCTGGCCTGATTGTTCATCCGGATTACCGGAAGAGCGGTATCGCGACCCGGATCAAAGCCAAAGCTTTCGAGCTGTCGCGCGCGAAATTTCCGGAAGCCAAAATCATTGGTATTACGACCAGTCTGGCCGTGATGAAGATCAATTCGGATCTGGGTTATCAGCCGGTTACGCTAAACGAACTGCCAGGCGATGATTCGTTCTGGAAAGGGTGCTCCAGCTGCGTCAACTACGACATTCTGACTCGTACCAATCGGAAGCACTGCCTTTGCACGGGCATGCTGTACGACCCGGAAGAGCATAAGCAGGAAGAGAAAAAAGAAAACTGGAACTTCCTGAAAGAGTCGTCCTTGTACGAGCGCTGGATGCGCATCAAAAAACGTATTCTGTTACGTATTAAACACGACCGCGTAAAAAAGCAGGAGCGCGAGCTGGAACCAGCCCACTAAGCTAACAGTTTGCGCGAGTGCCCTACAATATATAGCAAGAGCCCATCCAGAGAATTTCTGGGTGGGCTCTTGGATTTTGCGGGCCGGTGGTGGTACCTTACCGTTTTCCGACGCCAGCCCTACCATGGAAATAGAAATTCCTCATCGTGCACTTGTCCTGCTAATTGGGGTGAGCAGTGCCGGCAAATCCTCGTTTGCCCGTCGGCATTTTAAATCCACCCAGATTGTTTCGTCCGATCATTACCGGGCTGTGCTGACGGATGATGAAAATGACCAGACTGTAACGGGCGATGCGTTCCGGCTGGTGCGTATTATTGTCGAAAAACGACTGCAACGCGGCCTGCTGACGGTAATTGACGCCACAAACCTTAAAGCAACCGACCGGCGGGAATACCTCGACATGGCTCGTCAGTACGGGGTAATTGCTATCGCTCTGGTATTCCGACTACCGGCATCGGTACTTAACGGGCGGCATCAGGCCCGTCCCGATCGGAATTTTTCGGCCGATATCCTCCAGCGTCAGATCGAGATGATGCCGATCCTGGACCGGAATCTGCCTTTCGAGGGCTTCCAGGCGATATACACGCTGGACTCTCCAGACGAGATCGAACAGACTGTTATCCATCAGAAAGCCTCCCGCACCGATGGACCCTTTGATATCATTGGCGATGTGCATGGCTGTTACGAAGAGTTACTCGAACTTCTTGCCAAGCTGGGTTACGAAGCCGCTACATTTCAGTCGCCTACGGGCCGGAAAATCGTTTTTGTTGGCGATCTGGTCGACCGGGGGCCTGATTCAGTTGCGGTGCTTCGGCTGGTGATGCAACTGGTCGATCAGGGAAAAGCACTGGCCGTTCTGGGCAATCACGATGACAAACTCCGCCGGAAACTGCTCGGCCGGAACGTAGACATGACCCACGGACTGGCCGAAACCATAGCGCAGCTCGACGCTGAACCACCCGCTTTCCGGCAGCAGGTATTAACTTTTCTGGAGCGGACGCCGTACTATATTCGCCTGGACAACAAGCGGCTGATTGTTGCTCATGCCGGCCTGCGCGAAGACCTGCAGGGACGTAGCGGGGAGTCGGTGCGGGCGTTCTGCCTGTTCGGCGAGACAACTGGCGAGGTTGATGCTCAGGGTCTGCCGGTGCGGATCAACTGGGCATCCAGTTACCAGGGAAAGGCGGTTGTGGTCTATGGCCATACGCCCGTGAGCGAGCCGGTCTGGATCAATAATGCCATCGACGTCGATACGGGCTGCGTGTTTGGCGGAAAACTGACGGCGCTGCGGTATCCCGAACGGCAACTCGTATCGGTGCCGGCCAAACAGACCTACGCCGTTGCCAGACGACCATTTTTGACGTTGTAGTTAGTTTAATGACCATTAATCAGGAATCAATGATTCGTTTTGCTGCACTTTTCGGGGGCTTACTTTCCGGACTCGTTAGCTTTTCAGCCGTTGCCCAGTCGCCAAACGCCGACTCGCTTTTCGTTCGGCAGAACTATACCAAACTCGACCGGCAGATCACGATGCGGGATGGCACCAAGCTGTACACGCTTATCTACGTACCAACCGACGCGGGCGCGAGTAACCGTTACCCAATCCTGATGGAGCGAACACCGTATTCGGCTGGCCCCTATGGCGAAGCGAACTACCCCAAACGCGGCCCTGGTCCCGGAAGAGCGTTGTCGCAGGAGAAGTATATTTTCGTTTATCAGGACGTGCGGGGCCGCTATATGAGTGAAGGCCAGTTTGAAGAAATGACGCCAGGTCTAAATCAAGCCAGCAGAACCGGTCAACCACCCATGAAGGGCAAGAAAAGCGCTGCTCTTAAATCGACAACGGGCACCGACGAAAGCACCGATACGTATGACACAATTGAGTGGCTGCTTAAAAATATACCGAACAACAACGGTCGCGTTGGCATGATGGGGATTTCTTATCCCGGTTTCTACGCGTCGGCCGCCCTGCCCAGCGCGCATCCGGCCCTGAAAGCCGTATCGCCCCAGGCCCCCGTTACGGACGAGTTTATGGGCGATGATGCCCGGCATAACGGCGCCTTCTTTCTGCTCGACAACTTCTCGTTCACGAATTATTTTGATTCTCCCCGCAAAGGACTCGTAGAAAATTATAACCTGCTGTTCAACTGGCGGCCGAAAGATGCGTACCAGTTCTTCCTGGATCTGGGACCGCTAAAAAACACGAACAAAGCGCCGTATTTTAACAATCGCTCGAAAATCTGGAATGAGTATCTCGAACATGATACGTATGATGCATACTGGCAAAGCCGGAACATCCGCACCCATCTGAAAGACGTCAAACCCGCCACCCTCGTGGTAGGCGGCTGGTTTGACGCTGAGGATCTATTCGGCGCGCTACGTACTTACGAAGCCATTGAAAAGCAATCGTCGGGAAACAGTAATAAGCTGGTGATGGGACCCTGGACACACGGCGCCTGGTCTCGGGAAGACTGGAGCCAGTTCGGTCCACTCTCGTTTGGCCAGAACACCGCTAAATACTACCGGGACAATCTGGAAAATAAGTTCTTTGCCTTCTATCTGAAAGGTAAAGGTGAGTTTGATGCGCCGGAAGCTTCGGTGTTCGATACGGGTACGAACACCTGGCAGGCCTTCGACGCCTGGCCGCCCAAAGCGGCTCAGCCAGAAGCTATGTATCTGCAGCCAGCGGGCAGGCTGTCAACAACCAAACCAGCTGGTAATAAGTCATTTGAAGAGTATGTCAGCGACCCGCAGAAGCCAGTACCTTATACGGACGGCGTTCAGTCCCGCCGGAATAATCAGTATATGATTGAAGATCAGCGGTTTGTGGCGAACCGGCCGGATGTGGTTGTTTTTGAAACCGAACCGCTGTTGCAGGATATGACCGTAGCCGGACCGGTTGATGTACGCTTATTTGCATCAACGACCGGTACGGATGCTGACTTTATCGTTAAGATTATCGATGTATTACCCGATACAGTTGCGACACCAACCGAAGGGCCTGCTAAAGGAATGACGCTGGCCAGGTACCAGCGACTAGTTCGGGCGGAGGTATTACGCGGTAAATTTCGGAATAGCTTTAGCCAGCCTGAGCCGTTCAAACCGGGTGAGGTAACGCCCGTAAACTTCCAGTTGCCCGATGTGATGCATACATTCAAGAAAGGTCATAAACTGATGGTTCAGGTGCAGCACTCGTGGTTCCCGCTGGTTGATCGTAATCCGCAGACCTTCCTGAATATAGGGAACGCCGAAGCCGCAGATTATAAAAAAGCTACCATCAAACTGCACCACGACGGGGAGCATCCGTCCCGAATTGAACTTCCTGTGTTAAGAAAGTAAGTCGCTTCTTAACATTGGCTTAACATTGAAACTGATGCGAAGGACAAGGAAGCTGCTGATAAAGTAGCTTCCTTGTCTTGTTTTTGGATGTTATGGACGTTTGAGAGAGAAGAATTGGCTTTTTCAATGTTAAGTTTTTGCCAAAAGGTGAAAACTTAACATTGAAATCTTAACAATTACGTAATAATTTGGTAATATTGACATAACATTAGTCCCGACGACTGAATAAGGGATTGGGCGAGTGGGCATTGTTTTAACTTAACGCATACGAAGTCATGAAAAAGACACTCTTTTTTCTTTCGCTGGTAGGCTTCCTGGCAACGCAAGCCTCCGCTACGCCAGAAAAAAACCGAAAAACAAAAGCTCCTAAAGCGAGCATGGAGCAGCAACTTTCCAGATACATTACGTATCCCGACGCCATGAAGTCAACGCATCAGGCCGGGGTCGTGGTGATTCAGTTTCGGGTAAACGACGCCAATGAGCTGAATAATCTGAAAGTGTTCAGTAAAAATGAGGAGCTCAACTCAACTATTGTCAAACAATTAGTGGGTAAGAAACTGGTTGGATACGGTGATGATTCAGAGGAACTGCATACGGTCCGGCTTCGTTTTCAGCCCGAATAAGTAATACATTTCAAGAGCCGCTCAGCAACGTATTGCTGAGCGGCTTTTTCGTGCGTAAACATTTGCGTTTGCCCCGCCGTTAGTCAGAAAATACTCTGTTCATGTATGTCTGAAGCGTTATCGCTTGTGTGGCTCCGGCGCGATTTGCGGCTTGAAGACAACGCTGCCTTCTACCACGCCCTCCGAAGCGGCCACCCCGTAGTACCGGTTTTTATATTTGACAAAATCATTCTGGATCAGCTGGACGACAAAGCCGATCGGCGTGTTACGTTTCTTGTTCAGGAAATCAACCGACTGCGCGACGAACTGGCTGAGTACGGTTCGTCCATAGTCGTGCGTTACGGCAAACCGGTCGACGTGTGGAACGAATTAATCAAGGAGTACACGATTAGTGACGTGTTCACCAATTATGATTATGAGGTGTACGCTAAAGAGCGGGATAAAACCATCGGCGAACTGCTCGATAAAAAGGGCATCGGATTCCACAGCAGCAAGGATCAGACAATTTTCGATCGGGATGAGGTATTGACCAAAACGAATAAGCCCTACACCGTTTATACGCCCTACAGTAAAAGCTGGCATAAGAAACTTGACGAGTTCTATCTGAAATCGTACCCGACCAAAAAATACGTCGATCGGCTCTACCAAACAAAATCACTGCCCATACCAACGTTGAACGATATGTGTTTCGAACCCGTTGACGACAACATTCCGCCCCGAACGGTTTCCGGAAAGCTCCTGAATAGCTACGGCGATACGCGCGACTATCCGGCCCTGAAACGGGGCACGAGCCAGTTGAGTATGCACCTGCGATTCGGCACGATCAGTATCCGGGAATTGGCGCGACAGGCGCAAAAAGCAAAGGACAAAACGTTTCTGAACGAGCTTTGCTGGCGGGATTTCTATTTTCAGGTGCTTGATCACAACCCACACGTTGAAAAACACTCGTTTCGATACGACTACGATAAAATAGCCTGGCGCAATAACGAGGACGATTTTGAGAAGTGGTGTCAGGGAAAAACAGGCTACCCTATTGTCGACGCGGGAATGCGCCAGCTGAACACTATTGGCTGGATGCACAACCGCGTTCGCATGATCACGGCCAGCTTTCTCTGCAAACACCTGCTGATTGACTGGCGGTGGGGTGAAGCGTATTTTGGGAAGAAACTGCGGGATTATGATCTGTCGGCCAACAACGGCGGCTGGCAGTGGGCTGCCGGTTCAGGAACGGACGCTGCCCCCTATTTCCGGGTGTTCAACCCGACGGAACAGGCTAAAAAGTTTGATCCTGACAAGACGTACGTCAAACAGTGGGTGCCGGAATTCGGTACGTCTGATTATCCAGAACCCATGGTTGAGCATACGAAAGCCAGGGAGAGAGCTCTCGCTGCGTATCGGAAAGCCCTGAAAAAGTCCTGATTATAACTTCCAGTCCACCTGCCAGCCTTTCTGGATAGTCCTGGGTTTTGGGACGCCCGCCAGCCCGGTAGCCGGGTTGATAGCAAGCAAAGAGAGAGAAACCGTAGCATTAGTATCGGCTGTTACGGCTTTCGTCGCGCGGAAGAAGATGTTTCCCTGCCGGTCAATATCGTCAATCAGGGCATACAGAAAATCCCCTTTGTGTAGCTGCGTTTCGTCAATCTGTACGTCTTCTGTCAGCGTAAACGCCCAACTCTGCCCAACTTTTAACATACCCGCTTTGAGCAGCCGCGCTGTTACGTCGCCCATAAAAATAGTGGGGTGGGCGGCTCGTTGCTTCAGCAGATCGGAGAGCAGACTGTCCATAAGAACGGCTTCGCTGCGTTGCGGAGGTCGATTATCGGCTAGCGACTCGACCGGGACACCAACCGGTTCAGGATCTTCGTCCTGGAGCCACCCCATCCGCCGGGCCTGCTCGCGCTCCTGCTCGTAGGGGTTACCCATATCGGCCAGCATCATCCCAACAGAACCAACGCCATAAGATGGGTTGGTAAATAACTCCTTCATAGCCAGGATTCGGTAAAGGTAGTAACCCGTTTCGGGGTTCATGGCCATGGCGTAGTAGTTGCGGTGGCCCGCCCGAACGATCTTGCGCTGCACCATACCTACGCCACCATTATAAGCGGCAGCCACCAGGGTCCAGGAGCCCAGCTTCTGATGAAGGAATTTCAGGTATCGGCAGGCCGCTTCAGTCGATTTACGGAGGTCTGTACGTTCGTCGTTACTGGGAGTGATAGAAAGCCCCATATCCAGGGCTGTTTCATCCATGAATTGCCAGTAACCAACCGCCCCCGCCGAGGATACCGCGTTTGCCTGCCAGGCACTTTCAATCAAAGGCAGATACTTGAAATCGTTCGGGATGCTGTGCTTGCGCAGGATTGGCTCGATAACGGTAAAAAACGGAGCGGACCGCGCTTTCAAGCCGCGCACATGCCGAACGTAACCCGAGCTGCCTGCCAGCGCCAGCGCGAGTTTTGATGAAACCGTCCCCTGTTCGGTCGGGACAACCTCCCCGCAGAAATGCAGCCGGGCGGGGTTGCCTAGTGCAGACACCCCGTGATTGGTCGCCGGGTGCCGACGAGGTAGTTTCGACGGTTTTTTCTGCGCAAAGCCAGATTGCCCAAGACTGGTTATACACAAGGCAAGTACGGCAAGTATTGACCGAAGCGAATAGTGGCGAAGGGGAATCAATTAATGAACAAGTTGTTGAGCCCATGAACAACGGAAAAATTGGCCGTTTTAGTTCGTGAGTGTATGATTTACAGCGTTTTCCAGGTCAATATCCAGCCCGTTTTGACGTTTTCAACGTCGGATAACGTAATGCCCAATCGGCCCGTAGCCGCATCGACGACGGCTAAAGCCAGCTCGTACGTGTGTTTCTCCAGTGACGAGTAAAGTTTGTCGGCACGCAGGTACAAACGATTCGTTTTGGGATCGATGTCCTCAATAATAGCGTAGAGAATATCGCCTTCTTCTACCGTTTTGCCGTCGGCCAGCCCATCGCGGGTGAGGTGAAACACCCACGTTTGTCCCCGTTGCAGCGCTGCCGCTTCAACCAGCTTCGCTTTAATACCCCCTCTGAAAACGTCGGCTGCGTTGGGCAGGGCTATTGCCAGGTCATCGGTACTAACCCTGCCCGCGTCTGCATCGACAACATTATCGGCCAGTTGCGTCGATTCATCCAGTAAACCTTCTGGCAGAATGGCTTCGCTGTCGGGCAGTGAAGCCCCTTTCTCCAACGGGCCATTCAGCAAAGCGAGCAGTCGCTCCGGAATGATACCTTCGTAGTGCTGATAATTTGTCAGCAGCTCTTTGAACGCCAGAATCCGGTAGAGATACTGCCCCGTTTCGGCGTTCAGATGCAGGGAATAATAATCCCGGTGCTGCTGCCGACGAATATTGCTCAACAGCGCTCCGATACCATTGTTGTAGGCGGCAGCAGCCAGGGTCCAGGAACCTAGCTGATCGTGCAAATAGCGCAGATACCGACAGGCCGCTGTTGTGGATTTGACCAGATTCTGCCGCTCGTCGTGGCCTGGCTTAACAGAAAGCCCTAATTCCCGGGCCGTAGCGGGCATGAACTGCCAGTACCCCACGGCACCCTTGGGCGAAACCGCAAACCCACGCAGCGCGCTCTCTACCAGCGGAAGGTATTTGAAATCAAGCGGAATACGATGCCGCTCCAGAATAGGCTCGATAACTGGGAAAAACTCGGCCGACCGCTGGCGAATCAGCATCAGCGCCTGCGCCTGGTTCGTGTTCCGGACCAGCGCCGAAACCAGCCGTCGGGCAACGGCCTCTTCGTGCAGAGGAACCGACTCGCCACAGAAATAAACGGGCGACAGCCTGGGTGGAAAAGTACGGGGAGCGTCAGCTAACAGCGCTGGATCGACTGATGGGTTGGCGAAAGCCAGTGCTGAAAACCCCATCAGACATAGCTTCGTTAGTAACGCGACTATGACTATTAACTTCATCAAACGGTAGATACGGTTGCAAATCGGCTACCTGTTTGACGAAAGAATAATAGTATAGTAACAAGATGGATTAAAGATTTTACCCACTAACTGCTCGGGTACCGACGCACATCCCTGGGAACAAAGCATAAAACAGGCTGCTTGATTAGATCCAGTCCCAGATGTGAACTGGCCGCATACCCGCGTCTTTTTTGCGTTTCAGGAAGCGCGGTCGCCGGAAACGAAGGACCATGATGCCCATCATCAGCTTTTTGATAGGCAGGCTCGTGCTGGGCGTATCCAGATCCCCGTCGGGCATTGATAGGCTTTTTCGGAGTGAAGCGGCCCGGGCAATAAGTTGCTGCGTATCCGATGGCAGCCTGGTCAGTGACGTATTATGACGAGGTCCCCAGGTTGGGTCTGCGTAGTCGACGTCAACTAATTCGACTGTTGGAGAGTCATCGATTTTCTTGGGAGTTGCCAGTGGCTTGTTCCAATTGGGCAGCGGCTTAGTCAGCTCCGCGATAGTAGTTTCGTTGAGCAGCAGGGCATACTGACGCGGGTTACTGAGCAATTCTTTGTAGGCCAGAATCCGGAACAGGTAGTGGCTCGTTTCGCGATGCAGCCGCAGCTTGTAATAATTTGACTGCTTCTGCTGGCTCATTTTATTCTGGACATGCGTAATGCCGCCGTTGTAGGCGGCAGCTACCAGCGTCCAGGAGCCAAGCTCTCCGTAAAGCTGGTGCAGATACCGGCAAACGGCAACGGTTGATTTATCCAGGTCGTACCGCTCATCGACTTTGCTCGATACGGTCAGTCCCAGTTCGCGGGCGGTACCGGGCATCAGTTGCCAGTAGCCAGAAGCCCCTTTCCGTGATGTACTGTGGTTGACCAGCGCGCTTTCAACCAAGGGCATAAACCGGAAATCGCGTGGAATGCGGTACTTAACCAGAATGGGGTCAATAATCTTAAAAAACTTGGATGCTTTTTCCCGCATGTCAATCAGACATGCGGTCTGTGAACCATAGGTACGTAACGTCTGCGTCCATCGGCGGGAAACCTTACGTTCGTGAACCGGGACTTCTTCCCCGCAGAAATAAATCGGGAAAATACGTTTTGAGGAATCTGCAACCAGAAGAGAGGGCGTGTCCAGACTGTTCGCTAGCGACAAATTTCGGCTCGTATCGGCCCCGGTCGTTACCAGAGCAAAGGCGGGCTTTACAGCGGCCAGGAGCAGTGAAAGACTAACTTCTTTAATCAAAATAATGGTATTTGTTGTGGTACATTAAGACGACAAAACCCGTACTGACGTAACGGGTTCGGCGACTAACTGAGAACGAAATTAAGCGACTAGGGCGTAATAACCTACGGGGTAATCTGTGAATTATCCAACGGTCCAGGTTAAATTTGGATTTTACCTTTCCAATAAGGCGGTTACAAGGGTCAGCTGGGCGTAGGAGTACCGTCCATTCAAATGTTCGTGAACGGCTTTCAGTCGCCCGTCGGGCAGCCCAACAACCGCAACAGCCCGCTCAATTTCAGACCGTTCTACAGAGCTAACCTGAGAGGCCAGAAGTTCCTCCAGATCAATGTCATAACCGGCCCGGGCCAGTTGTACAAGGTGCCCGGTGATAGAACCCGTGGTAAGCTGCCGTTCGGCGGCAATCTCCTCCAGCGACATCCCCCGGTTGAATAAATCCAGCGTTAGTAATTGGGTCGATCCTTTCGGTTTTTCGCCAGCCTGCACCCGGCCCCGAACGTGGTTCTGAATAACCTCCAGAAATTGTCGCCCAAACAACTGCAATTTCCGTTCGCCCACCCCGCTGACGTTCCGTAAGGCGTCGGGCGTAGTGGGACGCTGCCGGGCCATATCTTCCAGCGTCGTATCGGTAAAGATAACGTAGGGTGGAACGTTCTGCTGATCGGCGAGTTGCTTGCGCAGAATTCGTAGTTCTTCGAACAGCTCGTTGCGGTTGACCTCGGTCTTGGGCTTCGCTTTTTCGACGACCGGCTTCGGTGCATCGTCGGGACGTACCAGCTCAATTTTGCGCCCTTCGTACAGCACCTGACTGGCCAGGATACCACGCCGTAGGGCGTAGTGCTGGTCATAGGCGATCTCGATAACGCCGATGTTGATGAGCTGATGCAGGTAATTGCGCCAGTCCTCGAAACGTAGATCTTTACCCGCGCCATACGTTTTGACTTGGTCGTACCCGCCCTGAATGATGGCCTGGCTCCGGGAGCCGCGCAGAATGTCGATGAGCAGATTCATGGGAACCCGCTCCCCCGTCCGAACAATGGCCGACAGCGCTTTCTGCGCCAGAATGGTCCCGTCGAACGTAACGCGCGGATCGCGGCAGACGTCGCAGTTGCCGCAGGGTTCGGGCAGATCTTCGGAGAAATAGGAGAGGAGAATCTGCCGACGGCAGGTATGCGCATCGGCATACTGCTGCATCCGCTCCAGTTTGGCCAGCTGCAGACCGAGGTTTGCCGGGTTGTTGTCCGCCAGCATATCCTTGTAAGTCGCTACGTCGGCAAAGCTGTAGAACAGAACCGTCTGGGCTTCGGCCCCATCGCGACCAGCCCGACCAATCTCCTGGTAAAAGCTTTCGATGTTTTTGGGCAGGTTGTAGTGGATAACCCAGCGAACGTTCGATTTGTCAATCCCCATCCCGAAGGCGATGGTCGCGCACATGATCCGCACATCGTCGCGCAGGAATGCTTCCTGTGTCCGGGCGCGGTCGTCGGGGTCCATCTTGGCGTGGTAGAAAGCCGCGTTGAATCCCTTCTCCTGCAGCTTGGCCGCCAGCGATTCTGTCGATTTTCGGCTCAGGCAGTAGATGATGCCGGACGTATCCGGCTTTTTCTGTAGCAGCCGGATAATCTGCTGAATTCGGTTTTGGCCGGGCAATACCTGTAAACTCAGATTCTGCCGGTTAAACGACGACACAAAGATGGCCGGGTCAATCATGCCGAGCCGCGTGGCGATGTCCTGCCGGGTGAGCTTGTCGGCAGTAGCCGTCAGGGCAACCGTCGGTACGTTTGGGAAGCGCTCCTTCAGAATATGCAGCTGCGTGTATTCCGGCCGGAAATCGTGGCCCCATGACGAAATACAATGTGCCTCGTCGATGGCAAACAGCGAAACCGTAGCCCGCTTAAGGATGTAGAAGAACGAATCGGTCAGCAGCTTTTCGGGCGATACGTACAGCAGTTTGATTTTTCCGCTGATACAATCGTCTTCAATGGCGCGCTGTTCCTGGCTGGTTTGGGTACTGTTGTAAAAAGCCGCCGAAATCCCGTTCATGTGCAGCGCGCCGACCTGATCTTTCATCAGGGCAATCAGGGGGGAGACTACAACGGTCAGCCCCGGTAACATCAGCGCCGGAATCTGAAAACAGACCGACTTGCCGCCCCCTGTGGGCATCAGCACCACCGTATCCCGTCCGCTCAGCACCGACCGGACGATATCTTCCTGCATAGGCCGGAAGCGATCGTAGCCGTAGTAGCGTTTGAGATAATCAGCGGGTTCGCGGAGACGGGGCTGTTCGCTGATAAAAGCGTCGTTGGGGGTCATTGGCTGCACAAGTACTAGTCAAATATACACAAAAAAATCGACTCGTCCCGGTCGTGTTTCCGGGTTTTGGTACCATCTTCCGCCGTCACCGACTAACTTATCGGCATTAAGTCAGTTACTGATATACCACGTAGGTAGTACTTGTTCGACAATGCGCATTGCTTTCATTACCGATATTCACATTGGGCCTAATGGCGAAAAACCACAGGGGGTCGACGTCCGGCGTAACTTTTTAAATGCGCTGGCTTACCTGTCGGGTCTAAAACCGGATTGCCTGGTTATTGGTGGAGACCTGTGTGTCGACGTGGGTGATACGGCCATTTACGAGTGGGTAAAACAACAACTGGCCCCGCTGCCGTATCCGTATTACGTTATACCGGGTAACCACGACGACTCGGTGATGCTGGCGAAGGCGTTCAGTCTAACGCACCATCTGCACGGGAATGAGCTTTACTATGCCCTGCCGCTGGAAGGCCGGCCGACGCTTTTTCTGGACAGCGCCCGGGGCGTTTTTTCGGTCGAACAACTCAATTGGCTGAAGGAGCGTCTAAGTGCTTTGCGGGACAATAACGTACTGATTTTTATGCACCATCCACCGTTGCTGGCCGACGTAACGTTCATGGATGGTAAGTACGCTTTTCGGCAGAGTAATGAGTTTCTGGACGTGATTAAAGATCTGCCCTGTCATGTTACAGTGGTCTGTGGGCATTACCATGTCGAGAAAACGGTGCAGCGCGGCAACCTGCTGACGTTAATTACTCCTTCGATATTTTATCAATTGAAGCACGATTCGCCAACGTTCGCGGTCGACCACTACCGGATTGGCGTTCGTGAGCTGAATTTGACCAACCACGGCACTAACAGTACGGTGCATTACCTAGATGGGCAACTGGTCTAGCCGACAAGTAAAATGCCCAGTAACGTAATGATTACGTCCCTGGGCATTTTCACTACGTAGTATACTTAGTAAGCACTGGCGGTTGTCAGCTTATCCAGCGCATCCTTATCCAGATTAAGGTCAGCGGCTTTGGTGATGTCTTCCACCTGCTTTACGCTGGTTGCGCTGGCAATGGGCGCGCCAATATTGGGTTGGGCCATCAACCAGGCCAATGAAACCTGAGCCGGTGTTGCATTATACTGGTCGGCTACTTCGTCCAGTGCTTTCAAAATTTGCTGTCCGCGATCATCCAGGTACTTTTTAACGCCTTGTCCCCGCGGACTTTTCGATAAGTCGGCTTCCGATCGGTATTTACCCGTCAGGAAACCGCTGGCCAGTGAATAGTAACTGATGACGCTCAGGCCGTAGTCAGCCACGATCGGCGCGTATTGAGTTTCGTACTGCTCCCGGTCGTACAGGTTGTATTCCGGTTGCAGTGTCTTGTAAATAGGAAAACCTTCCTTTCTGCTGATTTCCAGTGACTGTTTGAGCCGTTCCGGCGAGAAATTCGACGCTCCAATGTAGCCAACCTTGCCCGATTCAATTAAATCGCCGAAGCTGGCCAGCGTTTCTTCAATGGGCGTCTGTGGGTCGTCGTAGTGGGACTGATACAGATCAATATAATCTGTTTGCAGCCGTTGCAGCGATTCGTCAACGGTTTTCTGCATGTAGTTCTTCGACAAATTGCCTTTTCGGCCGGGTGTCTGCGTCGAACCAAGCTTGGTAGCGATAATAACCTGATCGCGCTTACCGCTTTGTTTGAGCCACTTGCCAATGATTGTCTCCGACTCACCTCCTTTATTCCCGGGTACCCAGTGCGAGTACGTATCGGCGGTGTCAATCAGGTTGAAACCCGCGTCAACAAAGGCATCTAACAGTTTAAACGAGGTGGTTTCGTCGGCCGTCCATCCGAATACGTTGCCGCCAAACGCCAGCGGAGCAACCGACAGATTCGTGCTACCAAGAGTACGTTTTTCCATTGCGTTAGTAAGTTATAAATGCGGCCCGGCGCGCGAGCCGCTACACATGACAACTAACCCCGCCAACGAACGGTTTTCCGGAGAACAAAAAGGGGCCAGCAGATAACCTGCCAGCCCCATTTTCATCCAGACTCAATCAGATACTACCGAGCTGAATAGTTTGGTGCTTCTTTCTGAATCGAAATATCGTGTGGGTGGCTCTCCCGCGAACCGGCTGTCGTGATCTTCACGAACTTAGCTTCCTGCAGAGCCGTAATGGTGGCGGCACCACAGTAACCCATACCCGCTTTCAGGCCGCCAACCATCTGGTAAACGATTTCGCCGACGCGCCCTTTGAATGGCACACGGCCCACGATACCTTCCGGTACCAGCTTTTTGATGTCGTCTTCGGCATCCTGGAAGTACCGGTCTTTTGAGCCATCTTCCATCGCTTCCACCGAGCCCATGCCGCGGTACGTCTTGAACCGGCGTCCTTCGTACAGCACCACTTCGCCGGGGGCTTCTTCGGTACCGGCCAGCAGCGAACCGATCATCACCGTGCTGGCACCACCCGCAATGGCTTTCGTAATGTCGCCCGAGAAGCGGATACCACCATCGGCAATTACGGGAACGTCGGTTCCCTGCAGCGCTTTGGCCGCTTCATAAACAGCCGATAACTGCGGCATCCCGATACCGGCAATAATCCGGGTGGTACAGATACTACCGGGACCAACACCTACTTTAACGGCATCGGCACCGGCGTCGGCAAGGGCTTTGGCACCTTCGCCCGTAGCCACGTTACCGGCAATTACCTGGAGATTGGGAAACTGCTGTTTGATGTTACGAACGGCGTCTAGCACCCCTTTTGAGTGACCATGCGCCGTATCTACGCTGATGACATCAACACCGGCTTTCACCAGTGCTTCAATGCGCCGGGTCAGATCGGGCGTAACGCCCACGGCCGCACCAACGCGTAACCGGCCCAGCTCGTCTTTGCAGGCGTTCGGGTGATTTTTCTTTTTCAGAATGTCCTTGTAGGTAATCAGGCCAACTAACTGATAATCATCGTTAACGATTGGCAGTTTTTCTATGCGGTATTGCTGCAGAATGCTTTCGGCTTCTTCGAGCGTGAATCCGGCTTTGGCCGTGATCAGGTTCTCACTGGTCATAATGCCCGTAACCGGCTGCGATAGATCACTCTGGAAGCGTAGGTCGCGGTTGGTCAGGATACCGACGAGCTTGTTAGCATTATCCACGACGGGAATACCACCAATCTTGAACTCGCGCATAATCTTGAGCGCGTCGGAGAGAGTAGCTGTTTCGAGCAGCGTAATAGGATCGATGATCATCCCACTTTCCGAGCGTTTCACTTTGCGGACCTGCTCGGCCTGCGCTTCAACGCTCATGTTTTTGTGGATAATACCAATACCGCCTTCCTGCGCCATCGCAATTGCCAGATCTGATTCGGTAACGGTGTCCATAGCCGCCGAAATCAGGGGAATATTCAGCTGGATGCTGCGGGTAAGTTTGGTCGTGGTTTGCGTATCGCGTGGGAGAACCTCCGAATAGGCAGGTAATAGCAGTACGTCGTCGTAGGTGAGAGCCTCGTAGAGAAACTTGCTGGTATCTAAGCTCATGGCAAATAAACAAGAGGTGTTATTTGCCAGACAAAACTACGGAAAAAATTTAATTTGAGCGTGCCTTAATGGAAAAATAACATTCAGCGATGCCTGGATGGGCTTTTGTCCAGGATATGTACAAAAAATCCCTCAGGCAGTTATACATACCTGAGGGATTTTTGACTGGAAAATAGCTTATCTTATTTTCTCTCGATTAATTGCTTAACCAACTTTTCCAGCTCATCAATTCGGTTATTCTGCTGCTGATTGAGTTGACGCTGTTGCTTATTTTCTTTCTCCAGTTGAATGCTGTACAAGGTCAGCTCTTCAATCTTCTCCAGCAACTTAGCATCCATCTTGGCTACGTCGACGCCCTGCTCGACTACTTCGCTTGCCGAGGGTAGGCCAGGTAAGTGGCCCTTCTGTTTGATGTGTTGTTCAACCTCCGCCAGGGGTGTCAGCGTATAGCCTGGTGCAAACACGTAATCACTCCACTCGCTGGCGTTTTTGACGGCTACCTTCACTTTTTCGGTCAGAATACCTTTAGAGACAAACAGGTTGTAGTCGTTAGGTGTCTTGCTAATCCCCTGGCCGATGATGACCGCGTTGTCGTCGATGCTTTGCAGATACGTACCGTTGCGTTGCCACAGATCAGCGCTGATGCGCCCACCGCTGGTCGTACTGCCCAGTACAACGTTGCCTGATCCATCGACGGTGAGGAATTTGGTTTGGCCGGTTGCGCTGGCGGGGGAGTTACTGGTGAGATTCTCCAATCGTAAACCTGACTGATTAGCCGTACCTGTTACCAGGTGTAGTTTGCTGGAAGGTGATGAGGTACCAATACCCACGTTAGCACTGTTACCTAGTACCAAACTGTTACTAGCGGATACAACGGCCCGGAAGCCAATGGCCGTAGCGTTGACCAGCGCCCCTGATTCTACGTTAGCTTCGAAGCCAATAGCGGTGTTGTTGTTGCCAACGGTATTAGATGCGCCGGCGTTGGTGCCCAGGAAGACGTTGAAGCCACCGGTGGTGTTAGCTCCGCCCGCATTGTCTCCTACAAAAAAGTTGGCCGTGCCTGACGTATTGTTGTTGCCAGCATTGGTCCCCAGCATGAAATTGGAATTACCATTGGTGTTGGAGATGCCAGCGTTGACGCCCATGAACGTATTGAACTGACCGGATGTGTTAGAACGTCCTGCCTGATAGCCTATAAAGGTGTTAGCTGATGCGTTGGTACTGTAACCAGCGTAATACCCTAAAAAAGTATTCTGCCCCCCCACTTCATTACTTCTGCCAGATTCTGTGCCAATAAATACATTACTTGCTCCGACCTTATTACTGAAGCCGGAATAGTCTCCTACAAAGGTATTTGTGGAAGCTGTCGAGTTATTATAACCGGCTGCATAACCAATAAATACGTTACTACTGCCGCTGGAATTGTAGTATCCTGCATTGTTACCCGTGAACACGTTGCGTATGCCGTCTATGTTACGATTGCCAGCGGCACAACCTGTAAATACGTTGCCATACCCTATTGTGTTGATCTCACCTGCATTATTACCCGTGAATGTATTGAGCCAACCGGTTGTATTAGCATAGCCTGCTCTGTAACCAGTAAAAACGTTAGACCCTCCAGTTGTATTCTTTGATCCAGCATCGTTAAGTAATGCGACAAAATTAGTTTGACTAAAAATCGCTGAATCGAATGAACAATTCCTGACCCACAGCGGCTAATGCTAACCAGACGGCATAAAACAACGTGTTACTGGTCTGATAATCTTCAGGCCGTAACCAACGCGCTTTCAGCTCTTTCCAAAGTCGTTCAGCCAAGTTCAAATGGGGGCTGTAAGGCGGCAGATAGAACAGGTATAAGCCCCGTTGGTGCCAGTCTCCAAGCCGTTGGCGAACTTTATCGGACGTATGAATCCGGGCGTTATCGAGTACGATTACCGTTGGTTTGGACAGCCGCCAAGACAGTTCTTCTAACTGGTTGACGACAAAAGCTGATGTAATAGAGCCATTTGTGGTCGCATAGTGCAACTGATTCTGGCGCGAAATCATCCCAAAACAATTCAGCCGTTGGCCCTTTGCGACCTCAATATGCACCGATTCATCTTTAAACTGCCAACCGTAGGGCACGTATCCTTCTTCGCTGACGCTGGATTCATCGCCGTAAAAGAGGTCAATAACTCCGGCCTGACTTTGCTCTTCCAGCAAGCTAAGAGCCTCGTAACGAACCTGGTACAACTCAGCATTTGGTTTGCTTTTGGGTCTCAGTCTGATGCGTCGGTAAGAACCGTCAAGTTTTTTAAAAAGCGTTGCAAGGTCTTTAGGCTCATGGAACGACCCGTTCGAGACTCAATCTGCGCTTTAGCCTGATTCAGTCGCTGCCGTTCGTTCTGCACTACCTGTCGTACTAAAGTGGCATCGGTTTGCTTGTCAAGCAGGGCTTTACGCCCTCGTCCGGGTTTGGTCCGCAGGCCGTTGAGTCCCGCTTGTTGATAACGGTTTAACCAGGCATTGACCGAGACATAGTGCTGTTTAACGAGTTGAGCAACTTCTTTGGAGGTACGGCCCTCACTTTTGAACAAGACGATCTGGCAACGTTGGCGAAAGGCATGGGAGGTGTCGCTGCGAAACGCTTGTTCAAGGGCTTGCCGTTCGGCGGGTTGGAGTTCGATAGTGCGCGGTTTTCCCAAAGCTAGCTTGTTTTTAAAGCGAAGAACCGAAACATACTTGTATTAACCTAATTTTGTCTAATTACTTACCAGTAAATGTATTGTTGCTGCCTGTTGTGTTAGATAGGCCAGCACCACTGCCTAAGAAAGTATTACTGTTACCTTCTGTATTACGATATCCTGCATTTGATCCTAGGAAAACGTTATTTGCACCTCTCGTATTGGAATACCCAGCATAGATACCGTTGAATACGTTGAAACTGCCATCTGTATTTGAATAACCAGTGTACTCTCCAGTAAACACGTTGGATATACCTGTCAGATTATTGTAACCTGATTGATGACCCAAAAACACATTTCCGTTTCCTCCTCTGTTTGCATACCCTGCTTCGGCGCCTATAAATAGGTTGCGTTGACCAGTGGTGTTAGCTTGACCAGTCCCATAACCTACAAATACGTTTTTAATTCCTGTAAGAGTACTGTTCCCAGTTACACTAATTATTGTGTTTGCTTCGCCTGGTGTGCTGGATGCTGGTCCCGTGATTACGAGGTTATTTTGAGCCAACGATGGAAAGTTAAGCGCTGCCAGAACAGCAGCACTAAATACGCTACGGTAAAGTAGTTTCATAAAGAGATGATTAAGGTAGATTAACGCATGGAAAAATGTTGCTAATCTAATTACCAATCTATCATCGACCAAACGCGCTTCGTAAAGTATTAGCTTAGGTACTGAGGGTGCGAATCCCTCACTCTCTGCTGATTAGAGAGCTGGTAGAATGGATTGAGGTTGACTCACGGAGCTGAATAACGGTAACAAAAAAACCGGCCGCTAGGGCCGGTTAAATAGGTTGGTTATTCTTAACACTGAAGACGAAATAGGACTGCTACTTTATCTGAATACTGATCTTCTTATCAGCCTGCCCGACCGTAAACTGACAATCACTGAATTTGGGGGCTGCTACGGTTGGCCTGAAGTTCTGACTGAAGCCGTAGGGCTCTTTGGGAATACCAAACATCCGTTTGTCCATCTTGCCGTTGTTATTTTCGTCGTGATAGACGGCAACGGCATAATTACCGGGCTCGACGGAAAACGTGACTAATGCACTTTTCCCGCCGACAGCCGATTTTTTTCCTTCAAATGGTGTTCCCTCCGGAAAGTCTTTGCCCGGTTTGAACAACGCTACGAAAACAGTGCCCTCTTTCGACTGGATGTCTTGTACCTCAACGCTTAACGTGACTTTGGGTGCCACTGGTGTCGAGTGGGGCGTGTCAATAAATAGACTGAGAAGCGAAAGCAAAATGAGCATAGACTGCGGTGTTTTTTCCTAAAACGGGATTATCTTGCAATTATGATAGCGCAGCCGACAGTACCGCCCAAACGATGGATTACCAAACCGTTCCCTGATTCACTGGAACAACGGCAGGCTATTACGTCGCTAACGACATCATTGGGCGTAAGTCCGTTTCTGGCATCGCTGCTGGTACAGCGTGGTATACAAACGTTTGACGAAGCTCGGTTGTTTTTTCGGCCGGAGCTTAACCACCTGCATAATCCATTTGCGATGAAGGATATGGACCGGGCCATTACCCGGTTGCAGATGGCGATGCTGCCCGAACGGCAGGAAAAAATTCTGATTTACGGCGATTATGATGTCGACGGAACAACATCGGTAGCGCTGGTGTACGGCTTTCTGCAAAATTATCACGATCAGATCGATCATTACATTCCAGATCGCTACAAGGAAGGGTACGGTATCTCCCGGCAGGGAATTGAGTGGGCGGCCGAGAATGGCTTCTCGCTGATCATTGCGCTCGACTGCGGTATAAAATCGGTTGATCGGGTTGCCGAGGCCAAAGAACTCGGTATAGACTTCATTATTTGTGACCACCACCGTCCTGGTGATACATTGCCCGATGCGGCCGCTGTGCTTGATCCCAAGCGTAGCGATTGTCAATACCCGTACAAAGAACTCAGCGGCTGTGGGGTAGGTTTCAAACTTCTACAGGCATTCTGTCTCCACAAGGATATTCCGCTGGACGATCTCTATCCGTATCTCGATCTGGTGGCAGTGAGCATTGCGTCGGACATCGTTCCGATTACGGGCGAAAACCGGGTAATGGCCTATTACGGCTTAAAAAATCTTAATACGCAACCCCGAACGGGTTTGAAAGCGTTAATCAAAGTGGCGGGCTTCAAGAGCGAGCTGGACATTACAAATGTCGTGTTTGGTCTGGGACCCCGGATTAACGCGGCCGGTCGGATTCAGCACGCTAAAGCCGCGGTGCAGCTGTTGCTGGCAGAGTCGGAGGAAGAAGCTGATGAATTCGCGATGGCGATCAATAAGCACAATAACAGCCGACGCGAATTTGACAGCAGCATGACCGAGCAGGCGCTGGATATGATCCGGAAAAACGACGCGATGATAAACGCGAAGTCTACGGTGCTTTTTGATGCTACCTGGCACAAAGGGGTCATTGGCATTGTAGCGTCGCGCTGTATCGAGCATTTTCACCGGCCAACGATCATCCTGACGCAGTCGCACGACAAAGCGGCCGGGTCGGCGCGGTCGGTGCCGGGTTTCGATGTGTACGAAGCTATCGAAGAGTGTGCAGACCTGCTGGAACAGTTCGGAGGCCACACATTTGCAGCCGGGATGACCATGCCGATCGATAATATTGATGCGTTTCGAGCGAAGTTTGAAGCCGTCGTGTCGCGGAAAATTCTGGAAGAACACCTGACACCATTGGTTGACATCGATATGCCGCTTGATTTTAGCGAGATCAACGATAAGCTTTTCAGGATCGTAAAACAGATGGGGCCGTTTGGTCCGCACAATATGCAGCCTGTCTTCAAGACCGATGACGTGTATCTGGCTAGCGATCCGATCATTATGAAGGAGAAGCACCTGAAATTGAACCTGCGCCAGCGTCGAACGGGACATACGTTAACCGCTATCGGTTTTGGCATGGCGCACGTAGCAGAGCAGCTACAATCCGGGGAACCGTTCTCCATCTGTTATCAGGTCGAGCAGAATCATTTCAACGGCAACGTATCGCTGCAACTGATGTTGAAGGATATAAAATGCAGCTAATAGATCCTGATTGGGTAAGGGCGTACGTAACGAATGTACTCAGAAAAGGATAGCCTTTATGATTTTAAGAACGGAGAATTTAGTTAAGAAATACGGCTCCCGGTATGTGAACAGCAACGTATCGTATCAGGTAGCACAGGGTGAAATCGTGGGGCTTCTGGGGCCAAACGGCGCGGGTAAAACAACGTCGTTCTATATGGCGGTAGGTCTGGTAAAACCCAATAGCGGTAAAGTTTATATCGATGATACGGACGTAACGGACCTACCCATGTACAAACGCGCCCGGCTGGGGCTGGGCTATCTGGCGCAGGAGGCTTCGGTATTCCGGGATTTGACGGTTGAGGAAAACGTGTTGGCCGTTCTCGAAATGACTGATCTGCCCAAACGACAGCAGAAAGAAAAAGTTGAAGAACTGCTGGAAGAATTCAGTCTGACGCACGTACGAAAGAACAAGGGCAAAGTGCTGTCGGGTGGTGAGCGCCGACGCACCGAAATTGCCCGGGCGCTGGCCGTTGATCCCAACTTTATCCTACTCGATGAACCCTTTGCCGGAGTTGACCCAATTGCCGTGGAAGATATTCAGGGCATTGTCGCCAAACTCAAACATCGTAACATCGGTATTCTGATTACCGACCACAACGTAAACGAAACCCTATCCATTACCGACCGGGCCTACCTGCTGTTCGAGGGGAAAATTCTTAAGCAGGGCTCTGCCGAAGAATTAGCCAATGATGAACAGGTTCGGCGGGTTTACCTGGGGCAGCACTTCGAGCTGAAGCGGAAGATTTAGCGTGGATGCGCTTACACCAATGGCTTCTGAACAATGGCGATAATATGAATCGGAAAGGCTATATGAGTTGATAGCACGTTCAGATTCGCATACTTTAATGCTTGAATCAATAGCGGGCGATCAAAAACGTGGTGGTGCAGACACCTGTTCTCAAGATTTCTGAGAGAACGCTCCCGGAAATAAACCGCATCAATGGCGCCCGGATCCCGATCAATATCATGCGCGACAAGAATCTCGTCCAGATGCGTAAGGTCACTTTCGTTGACATCTTGCTGGTAATCGTCAAGTAGATGAGCAAATTGAGTGGTCTTTCGTTTATGATCAAAGGTAAGTCGCTTGTCCGGAACGATTATAATCATGTAGCCACCAGGCGCAACTACTCGTTTCCACTCGTTCAGCGTCTTGATGGTATTCGCGCAGTGTTCAAGACTGTGGCTGGATAGCAGAAAATCGTACGTATTGTCTGCAATAGCTGGTAAGTGACTCGCTTCGGCTATGAATTGGTAACCTGGCTGGCTGTTGCCGTAATCGTACGTGAGACCTTCCCGAATTGTATTTTCCCAAACCGTAGAGTTAGAAAAGTTTACTCCGTCTACGCGTTTGGCGTATGCATAAATGGGCAACAGGTTGTCCGCTTTGAAGACACTGCTTGGACCACCAATTTCCAATCCTGTTTTGTTGGTAAAAAAAGATTCTAACTCGCTGTAGTCGTGATTTTTGAGGCCGAAAAACTGTCGTTCAAATTTTAAAGAGATTCGATCAAGTAGTTTCATTTAAAGAAAGTATTCCTGAAAATGGTGCACGATGGAGTGGCTTAACTGTACCAGTACGTGTGGCTATTTTGAATGACTCCCAAATGGTTTATCTGAAAACAACACACTTGTAACTGATACTGTATTAGCTCTATACTTGAATATAAAAGCATATATCGGCAAAAAACTACTTAATACGTCTGCTTTTAACAGCAGGTAGCTTCTATCCCAATACCTCCCGCAACACCGGTAACGACTTGACCTCACCCACGGAATCAACGTGAATCTGGTAGTAGGCGACCAGCGCATCGAGCAGTTCGTTGCGGGCCGACCGGGCGAGTAGAATAGGAGTGCCCAGCGGTTGGCGTACCATGATGTTCAACGCCTTCTCCATCTCATCATCGGGGAGAAATGCGTACGAGTTTTCGCGGAGCTGGTCTTCAAACTCACGGGCACTCTCCGGCCCAAAGCCCAGAAAGAAGGAAAGTTTGAGCAGGAAAGCGAGGTGGAAGTTCTCAAAATTTGACTGGGCTGACTCCAGAAAAAGGATTGAATCAATCAGAAAACGAAATAAAATCGGACTCCCCGCTTCCTCTTTCAGAACTTTGTTCAGCATCTCCGTAATGAACATCCCAATGGTTGACTTGGCAACTTCGAATGGGATACTTTGGAATGGATGGAGCGTTTTGACCTCAGAAAGCCGGTGAAGGTCGCGGTCGTTTTTGTAGTAAACGACCATATCAAGCAGGGTTAGCGGCTGAAAAAGGGCAATGCGATTATTCTTACTCTTGGCCGATCGCACGCCATTCACAATGTAACTCTGAAGGCCAAACTCCTCGGTGTAAACGCGGGCAATGATGGATGTTTCGCGGTATCGGATATAACTAAGGGCAATGCCCCGTGTTTTTTGTAACATAGCGGTGAGTAATAAACGAGCTAATTTAACTCTTTTAGCCGAGGAACCTCTTAGCAAGTACAACCGGATCGTCGTATGAAACTCTACAAAACCCACTCCAGTATCATTCTTGAAGAACAGCAGCGTTATTACCAACTGCCAGCTACCAACTGGGATGATTTAGTCAATCAGGATAATCTGTTCAGCGAGTTGCAGATGATGCTGACATCGCTGGAACCGCTGACTGACTGGGTACCCACCGACCTGATGGCCCCCATTGGTCAGCAGGAAGTCTGGGCATCGGGCGTTACGTATCTACGTAGCCGTGACGCCCGGATGGAAGAGTCAAAAAAGGCAGGGGGGGAAACCGGGGGCGCGTCCGCCTTCTACGACCGGGTTTATGACGCTGAGCGGCCAGAACTATTCTTCAAATCTACTCCGATGCGCGTTGTCGCTCCGGGCGCGCACGTACGAATCCGGGCCGACTCAACCTGGAATGTGCCAGAGCCTGAACTTACCCTTTTCATGACGTCGTCGGGTAAGATTGTCGGCTACACCTGCGGCAATGACATGAGCTCGCGGAGTATTGAAGGCGAAAACCCACTCTATCTGCCTCAGGCGAAAACATATGATGGCAGCGCTGCGCTGGGACCTTGTCTATACGTACCCGAAACGCCCATTGAGTCAACAGCCGAAATCCGTCTGGAGATCATTCGCGATGACCAGGCTGCATTTACGGGCAGTATCGCCATCAATCAGATGAAGCGTCAGCACGATGAGCTGGCCTCTTTTTTATTCCGTGAATGCTCATTTCCGGTCGGCTGTTATCTGATGACCGGTACGGGAATCGTGCCGCCTGATGATTTTACACTACGTTCCGGCGACGAAATCAGCATCACGATTGATGGAATTGGAACATTGACCAATACGGTAGCGTAGCCACACGTAGCGTCGGCTATTCCGTCGAGATAACCCGAATTCCGGCTTTTACGTCCGCGACCTTTGTCCGTAAAACGTCGAGTGACTCATCCATGACGGTAACGTGGCCCATTTTGCGGAAAGGTTTGGTGATGGCTTTGCCGTAGAAGAAGGGAAAAACACCCGGCATAGCCAGTAGTGTTTCGAGTCCTTCGTATAGGGCCGGTCCGGTATGGCCATCTTCTCCAAGCAGGTTAAGCATGGCAGCTGGCTGATAGGCACTGGTGTCACCGAGGGGGAAATTGAGAATTGCCCGCCAGTGCTGTTCGAACTGTGACGTTACGTTAGCCCGAATGGTCTGGTGTCCGCTGTTGTGCGGACGAGGAGCGACCTCGTTGATCAGGACATTACCCTGCTTGTCGAGGAATAATTCGACGGCCAGGACTCCCACAATACCGAAGGCGTCTGCCGTTTTTCGGGCAACAGACTGTGCCTGCTGATCGATCTCAGGCGTGATCTGCGCGGGAGCGAACAGGTACTCAACCAGGTTCAGTTCCGGGTGAAATACCATTTCAACCGTGGGGAATGTCTGCGTTTCGCCCCGCTCGTTGCGGGCCACGATCACGGCCAGTTCCTTCTCGAAATCGACCGCTTTTTCCAGCAGGCCCGGCGCGTCGAAGGCTTTCTCCTGATCGGCAGTGGAACTAATCCGCTGGACCCCCCGACCATCATAGCCGTCGCGCCCCAATTTGTGAAAGGCGGGAAAGAAATCGGGTTGCTCCGCCAGCAATCGCGCTACGTCGGCCCGGTTATCAGTCAGAATAAAATCAGCCGTTGGTAGGTTGTGTTCGCGGTAAAACTGTTTCTGTAAACGTTTGTCCTGAATCAAACGAATGACGGCTGGCTGCGGAAACACTTTCTTGCCGTCACGCTCCAGGGCTTCCAGGGCGTCGACGTTGACTTTCTCAATTTCGATGGTCAACACATCAACTGTCTGACCAAACTGGTAAACGGTGTCATAATCGGTGAGGGCTCCCTGCGTAAATTGGGTACACAGGTGACGGCAGGGCGCTTCGGCGTCAGGATCGAGGATATGAACCCGCAGGTTCCAGTCAATGGCCGCTTGCAGCAGCATCAGGCCGAGTTGGCCACCGCCGAGAATACCGATAGTAGGAGTCACGAAACAAAAAGTAAAAACGTAATAAACCAGGAATCTGACGGTAAAATTACCGCAAATCCCTGGTTTGCCACGCTTAGAAGCTGCGTGAGTTAGCGATTTAATCTTTCTGCGTGATGTCTGAGCCGCCGGACTTACTCTTTGTTACCACCTTAGCCGGGCCGTAATAATAAATATCAGAGCCGCCCGATGCCTTCATCGTCAGCTCCTGGGTAGCTTTGACGTACACATCGGCCCCGCCCGAAGCATTAGCCGTGCAGACCGATGCTGTCAGTCTACGAGCGTCGAGATCGGCCCCACCGCTACTACTGGCATTGAGCGTTTTCGCCGATCCTTCCAGAACCGCATCGGCCCCGCCCGAAACCGATACGTTCAGGTCGTTCGCTTTCAGGTTCATGGTTAGGTCCGAGCCGCCGGAAACCGACATATTCAGGTTATTAAATGACAGATTGCCTTCACCAAACACATCGGCCCCGCCGGAAGCTGCCAGGTTGCTCAACTGTTTGAATGTAACGTAGGCTTTGACGTACTTGCTTCGGCCGAAATTGAAGCCCCAATTCATACCGTTTCGTTCGATATAGAGCTTGAGGACACCGTTCTTGATCTCCGATTTGACGTCTTCCTCATCAACGCCTTTGACGTCGAACGTGAGTTTTTCGGAACTGCCCTGCGTCAGATACAGATCAATACCGCTGCTTACACTTAAGCCTGTAAAGTCCGAAACGGGACGGGATTTTTTCCAGTCGTCGGCTGCGTGCAGGCTCGTAACAAAAAAGGCGGTAGCCAGGAGAAGGGTTTTCATGGTAGAAGTGGTTAATTTGGAAGAAGATGCCAAAGAAGCCGGTTTCGTTGCATGAGCGGTCTGAAAATGTCCGCTTTTGAGCGAACGACTGTCCGGGAACGGACGGCTGTAGTGCTATGAAAGTGAGGTAGATTATTGATAGACAGAAAGTTGTCTATTGTGGCACGGCGCTTGACCTTAGAATTCTATAACCTGCGTGTTCAACTGCATACCCGTATGATTCAGCTACGAAATGTATCAAAATATTACCCGGCCGGTTTTGGACGGGCGTACGTCCTGCGAACTATCAACCTCGATATCCAATCGGGTGAGTTTGTATCCATCATGGGGCCGTCGGGTTCAGGAAAATCGACTCTTCTCCACATTCTGGGTTTACTGGAAGAACCCTCGGAAGGCGAATACCTGTTCGACGGGCAGCCGGTACAAAAACTATCGGAAAAGAAACGAACTGAATTGCACCGCACGCGGATTGGCTTTGTGTTTCAGGCGTATCACCTGATCGACGAATTGACGGTGTATGAGAATATTGAAACGCCCCTATTGTACAAAGGTACGGGTAGCTCGGAGCGAAAAAGTCGCGTAGCTGAATTGCTCGACCGGTTCAATATTGTCGCGAAGAAAGACCTGTTTCCGGCGCAGTTATCGGGCGGGCAGCAGCAACTCGTTGGCATAGCCCGTGCCCTAGCCGCGGAACCAAGCGTTATTTTCGCCGATGAGCCAACCGGAAACCTGCATTCTGACCAGGCTCGGGAAATCATGGAACTCTTTCATGAATTGAATCAGAAAGATGGCGTCACCATCGTACAGGTAACTCACTCAGAAGTCAATGCTGAGTATGGTTCTCGGATCATCCGCCTGAAAGACGGTTGGCTGGAACCGCAGGTGCTGGCTCATTAAGTTAGGGCTCAGCGCTGAGCAGGAGTCGTTCGAGCGTCGCCGTCCAGTATTGGATTCGTTCAGACGAGCCCCATTGGGTAAAGAACTGAACCCCTGCTACGTTGGCCGCGAATACAGCATCAGCATCGCCTAGTGCATCCGGCGTGAATAATCCCTCTAGGGCGTTTGGAAAGAGACGTAACAGCCTCCGGCGAGTAATGCCGTTGATGCAGCCGGTAGACAGCGAGGACGTAACGAGTTGGTTACCGCGAAACCAGAACAGGTTAGATGCGATGCACTCGGCCAGATGGCCGTGCTGATCGAGCAGAAGCATATCATCATACTGCCCTTCCTGTTTAGCAAGCCCCGCCAGCACGTAGGGTAAGGCGTTCAAGGTTTTTATTCCCGATAGCGGAGAAACCAACAGCCGAACAGCATCAAAAATACCGACGTGGCCCCGGTGTGATACGGTAAAAGGCTGGCCTGGCCGGGTCGTAATTAGTAGATTAGCCTGGTGCGTACTAGGGGTATACAATCCGCCCGGTTGCCGCCAGATTTGCAGTTTGATACGAGCCACCTGCTGTCGAAGCTGATTCGCTGCTAGTAGCTGTTCGATCAGCTGGGGAAACGTCGAAAGGGGAGCCCTGTCAGGGAGAATAAGCCGTAGGGCCTGTAATCCGTCCTGAATACGATCCGCATGGTCAGTCCAGGATTGAAGCTGTTCCTGCTCGTAGCGAAGGGTTTCAAAAAAGCCGTCGCCGTACTGAAATGCCCGATCGTTGACTGACAGTGAAAAGTCAGTTTCGGCGATAAAATCCCCATTATAAACCAGAAACATACCCAGTTTACGCCGTTTATCCCAAAACGGAGTTCGCGTAGATGATAAATTCGTACTATTAACATCTCAAAGATAACATGATGAACGTGGTTTACCGGAATGCAGGGAGTTTGTTGTTGTGTCTGGTCGGCGCCATGGCCGTAGCGCAACCAGGGGCCAATAAACCTGCGGCAGCTACGCCCGCCAGCAATCCATCAGCCTATACGAACGCAACCCCGTCTGTACTGGGACTTCAACAGTGCATAGACGTTGCGTTGCAGAATAATATCCAGATTCGCCAGGGACGGCTTACTGTTGATAATAGCGAGCTTGCCCTGCGCCAGTCGCGGCTTAATCTACTGCCTACGACCTTCTTTCAGGCCAACCAGGCGCTAAATGGCGGACGTAGTATTAACCCGCAATCAAATGCGTTTGTCCAGCGGAGTATTAATTCGGGAAGCTATCAGTTGAACGCATCGGCTACGCTTTATAACGGGATGTCCCTGCGTAATACCATCAAGCAGAACAAGCTAGCTCTGGAGGCCAGTGAACAGGAGCTGAATGCTACGCAGAACAATATCTCGCTGAGCGTTGCTCAGAATTACCTGAATGTACTGACCGGCAAAGAGCAACTGGCGATTGCCCAGCGTCAGCTTGAAGTGACCCAGGCGCAGCTTGACCGGACACAACGGTTGGTCAATGCCGGGTCGGCTCCCGAGGCAAATCTGTTTGAGTTACGGGCTACGCTCGCCAGTAACGAGCTGGATATTGTCAACGCTCAAAACACCCTCGATTTGGCCAAAGTGGCTTTGCTGCAGGCAATGAACGTGCCGATCAATCAGGATTTTGATGTCGAAGCGATTGCTGTTCCCGATCCTGGTCAGGCGCCATACGCCGAAAAAGTACAGCAGATCTTCGACGTAGCCTCTACGAATTTGCCCGAAGTGAAAGGAGCGGATTTGCGGGTGAAAAGTGCCGCATTAGGCGTGCAGGTTGCTAAAGGAGGTTTATATCCTACGCTGACTCTGAACGGTAACTTGAGCAGTCTCTATTCCAGCGCGGCCAATCAACAGTCGTTGAATGGTTCCTCAACGCAACAGCTGGTTGGTTTTATTCCAAACCCGGACGGCACTCAGACACCAGTTTATACAACCATACCTGGTTATGATTTTAAAGGGGTTAGTTATTTCAACCAGTTGGAAAACAACTTCAACCGGTCGGTATCACTATTCCTGCGGGTCCCTATTTTCCAGGGTAACCTGTCGCGGAACCGTATTACAACGGCCAAAATCCAGCAGCAGAACGCTGAGCTGACGGCCCTGAATACGCGGTTACAGCTACGTCAGCAGATCGAAACGGCCTATACGAACATGCGGGCCGGAGCTAACCGGTTCCGGGCTACACAGGCGCAGGTGGCTTCGTTGGAGCGGGCGTTCCAGGCGGCTGAAAGCCGCCTGAACGCAGGGGCAATTAACGCTACTGATTACAGCATTGCGAAAACGAATCTGGACCGGGCGCGGGCCAGTCTGGTGCAGGCCAAATACGACTACGTATTCCGAACAAAAATTCTGGATTTCTATCAAAATAAACCCCTTGGTTTTTAGACGGTAGCAACAGCGCCGGAAAGTCCGTGGGACTTTTTAGTGTTTGTGCTTCGTTGTACATTGCGAACTATGAAAAAGAAGTCGAACCGCGTCTGGTGGATATTGGGTGGCGTTATCGTTTTACTAATCGTTGGCTTCGTTGCGGCCAAGCAAGCTGGCATCATTGGCAAACCCGAAGCAACCGAAGTTGATTTTGTAACGGTTAACCGGGCAAGTATCATCGAGCGCGTTAGTGCGTCCGGACGGGTACAGCCGCAGGTTGAAGTAAAAATCAGTCCTGACGTATCGGGTGAGATCATAGGGCTGTATGTCAACGAAGGTGATCCGGTTAAGGCCGGTCAACTCCTGTGCCGGATTCGCCCCGACAATTACGAGTCGCTGATGTCGCGGGCGCGGGCAACGGTTAATTCCAGCAAAGCCCAGTTTGAGCAGGCGAAAGCCAGTGTTGCCCAGTCCGAAGCCCGCCTGATCCGCGCTAAAGCCGACTTCGAACGGAACCGGAAGCTGCTGGCCGACAAAGTGATCTCAACCGCCGATTTCGAAACCAGCGAGTCGAATTTCAACGTAGCGAAGCAGGAAGTTGAAGCCGCCAGAGCCAACGTCCGGGCTGCACAGTTCAACATTCAGAGTTCGCAGGCCAGTCTGCGCGACGCCAGCGAAAACCTGCGGAAAACCACCATCTATGCGCCCGTCAACGGGACCGTTTCCAAGCTAAATATTGAACTGGGCGAGCGTGTCGTGGGTACGTCGCAGATGGCAGGTACCGAAATCATGCGGATCGCAAACCTGCAGAACATGGAGGTGCGGGTTAATGTCAACGAGAATGATATTGTGCGGGTTAACTTGGGCGATACGGCCGATATCGAAGTGGACTCCTACGCAATGGCTGGTCGTAAGTTCAAAGGTGTTGTGTACGAAATTGCCAACACGGCCAACGGTCTGACCAGTTCGTCCGGGGCT
The DNA here is from genome assembly GCF_013375035.1 of Spirosoma sp. KUDC1026. Classification (NCBI taxonomy): domain Bacteria; kingdom Pseudomonadati; phylum Bacteroidota; class Cytophagia; order Cytophagales; family Cytophagaceae; genus Spirosoma; species Spirosoma sp. KUDC1026. The sequence continues at coordinate 1,616,415 of NZ_CP056032.1, forward strand.
GCAGCGGCTGCGTCGCTGGCATCTGACGCCGTAACCGAATTTGAAGTAAAAGTTAAAATCCTCAATAGCTCGTATGAAGATCTGCTGGCCGAAAAAGATAAGAAAGGATATCCGTTCAAACCGGGTATGACCGCGTCGGTCGAGATTATTACCGACCGGAAAACAAACGTACTGGCAGTGCCAATTGCTGCCGTAACAACGCGGAGTGCCGATTCAACTAACGTTCAGAAAGATCAGGATGAGTCTGGTAATCAGGTGGCTAATCAAGCGGTCAAAAAAGAGAGGCCCAAAGAAATTGTTTTCGTGAATCAGGCGGGCAAAGCGGTGCAGCGCGAAGTAAAAACCGGTATTAGTGATTTTGAAAATATTGAGATCGTCAGCGGTCTGAAACAGGGTGAACAGATCATTGCCGGACCATTTATTGCCGTTTCGAAAAAGCTCAAAAACAACGACGTAGTGGTGAAACGTGATCCCAATAAAACGAAGAAGAAACCGGGAAACGAGGCTGAATAAGCTCTCCTTGTATTCGTCCACAGCCTGAAAACGCCCGGTATATTGCCGGGCGTTTTTGCTTTTACCGCAAATACGTATCCTGATGAAACGCTTTGCCCGACTTGTTTACCTGTATTTCCTGCTTATTAGTATGCAGCATTCAGTAGAAACGATGGCTCAATCAACCACTCGTTATGAAGCGAACTGGGCTTCGATCGACAGCCGACCCGTACCGACCTGGTTTGAGGATGCCAAGTTTGGTATTTTCATTCATTGGGGGTTGTTTTCGGTGCCCGCCTACGCACCTACAGCCCGCGACGGGGTGGGGGTATATGACCGTTACGCCGAGTGGTACTGGCAGAAAGTGCGCGATCCGAAAAGTGCTACGTATCCCTTCTTTACCAAGTTTCAGGATCGGGTATATGGCGAAGGATTTAAGTACCAGGATTTCGTCAAAGACTTCACCTGCGATTTCTTTCAGCCCGACGAATGGGCTGACGTAATCAAACAGTCAGGTGCGAAATACGTAGTGCTGACCAGCAAACACCATGAAGGTTTTACTCTCTGGCCAAGCGCGCAGTCGTGGAACTGGAACGCAGTGGACGTTGGCCCGCACCGCGACCTGGCCGGCGATCTTATCAAGTCAGTCAAGGACAAAGGACTGCGGATGGGGTACTATTACTCGCTTTACGAATGGTTTAATCCGCTGTATAAGAGTGATGTGAACGCCTATGTTGACAACCACATGATTCCTCAAATGAAAGATTTAGTGACGCGCTATAAACCCGATATTGTCTGGACAGATGGCGAATGGGATCATCCGTCTGACGTCTGGAAAAGTACGCAGTTTTTGTCCTGGCTGTATAATGACTCCCCCGTAAAGAACGACGTAGTTGTCAACGACCGCTGGGGCAAAGAGACCCGCTCGAAACACGGTGGTATCTTTACAACGGAATATGATCTGGTACACGAAGGCACATCTGAAAATACTAAATTTTCCCGCCCCTGGGAAGAGTGCCGGGGGATTGGTGGCTCGTTCGGATACAACCGGGCTGAAAACCTGGAAGACTATTCCACCTCCAAGCAACTGGTTGATATTCTGGTGAATAAAGTAGCCCGCGGGGGAAACCTGTTGCTTAATATCGGGCCAACGGCCGACGGGCGTATTCCGGTTATTATGCAGCAGCGACTACACGACATCGGCGACTGGCTGGCCGTTAATGGAGACGCTGTTTACGGAACCCGAGCCTGGGATAAAGCACCCAAGGTGACAAATGATACGAAGCTGTTCTTCACGCAGAAAGGCAGTGATCTCTACGTGATTACAACCGCTTGGCCTGACGGGCCATTGTTGGTAGCCGGTCTGAGCAAAAAACCGTCGAAGGTGTCATTACTGGGATATAAAGGCAACGTAGTGACTACGGCCAGCGGCAAATCGATGCGGCTGACAATGCCGTCAGTAACGCCGGCCACCATTCCGTGCCAGTATGCCTGGGTATTTAAATTGGAGGGCGCATTGTAGCTTTGCCCCATGAAAGTGCAACAACCGACCCGAATTACTATGGTTGGCGGGGGGAGCTGGGCGACGGCGCTCGTCAAAATCCTGTCCGAAAACAATGTGATCGTAAAATGGTGGCTCCGCAAAAAAAGCGACGCCGACCATATCAAAACGTTTGGTCATAACCCGAGCTACCTGAGCGACGTGCAGATCAATACCCGCAAAGTAAAGGTATGTACCAAAATCCGGGAGGCTTTTAAGGATAGTGATTACGTCGTACTGGCCATTCCAGCGGCTTTCGTTGCCGACGCACTCACGGGCATCCGACCCGAGCACTTTGCGGGAAAATGTGTCGTTTCGGCCATTAAAGGAATTATACCCGAAACGCACCAGCTAGTTACAGACTGGATCGGCGAGCGCTACAACGTACCCGCCGAATTATTGTCGGTCATCGCCGGGCCCTGCCATGCGGAAGAAGTAGCACTGGAAAAGTATTCGTATCTGACCATCGCATCGCAGGGAGCGGAGTGCGCCGAAACGGTTGCCAGCCTGCTACGTTGCCGCTTCGTACAAACAACGCCCGTTGATGATATTTACGGCATTGAGTATGCCGCCGTGATGAAAAACATCGTGGCGCTAGCCTGCGGTATTACGCGTGGATTGGGGTATGGCGACAATTTTCAGGCGGTATTGGTGTCGAATGCCATGCAGGAAATCCGTCGGTTTGTCGACGCTACGCACGTCAAGCACCGGGATCTGAGCGGATCGGCTTACCTGGGTGACCTGCTCGTAACGGCGTATTCGCCTTTCAGCCGGAACCGGACGTTCGGTACGCTCATCGGTCGGGGATACACGATTCAGTCGGCCCAGGCCGAGATGAACATGATTGCGGAAGGGTATTATGCCGTAAAAAGTATTTTCGAGATCAATCAGAAGTACAAGGTCAATATGCCCATCGTCGATGCCGTTTATAACATCCTGTACGAACGAGCCGCGCCGACGAATGAAATGAATAGCCTGAAAGAATTGTTAACATAAAGACAGGAATAAAAAAACGAAGGCCCCCTGCCGAAACAGGGGGCCCAATACGTTTATAGCGTTGTCGGTAATATTACCGGCAGTTGTGCCTTAGCTAAATTACTTCGCGCTATCCGACATCATCATCGAAGATGAATCGCTAGCCATAGTCGAGTCACCCATCATCATCGAAGATGAATCGCTAGACATGGTCGTACCTTCGGTCGTGGTCGTTTCGGTTTCAGTCTTTTTCGAGCTGCAAGAAGTTGCAAGGGCGATCATGGCCATGAAAAAGAAGGCAGATTTCGTAATTGCTTTCATAGTTTTGGAGCGTTTTTGTTTAAGTGATTATTGGAACAATGTCAACGTTAATACTCTATAGGGAAAAAGGTAACCCAACTTTTTTTAACTTTTTTTTTGGGTTACGTTTCGACCGTATTCGTATTAAGTAATGAATCAACAAAATGAAGGAAAGTAAGCGGCTGGAGTTGACTGATACGGAGTTATTGGTGGGCTTGGCCGAGGGATCTAACGAGGTATTGCTGCAACTATACCGGCGCTATTTCCCAATGGTACTTCACTTTATAACGAGCAACAGCGGTAGCGAAGATGACGCAAAGGACATCTATCAGGAAGCGCTGGTACTGCTTTATGAAAAAGCAAAGAGCGGCTCGTTTGAACTGCAGGCCCAGCTAAAAACGTACCTCTATTCGGTTGTTCGGCGTTTGTGGTTAAAGCATCTGGCGCAACGTAGTCGGTTCATGGTTCGGGATGTTGAACAACCCGTCAACGAAGAAGCCGCTCTTAGCCAGTTGAGTGACGATTTGTTCGACCATGAAGAACGAGACCGTCAGTTCGATCTGATGGCTGAATCGCTGGGCCGACTTGGTGAACCCTGCAAAACGCTGCTGGAAGACTTTTACATTCAGCACCTGACTATGCAGGAGATTACGGAGAAGTTTGGCTACACCAATGCCGACAATGCTAAAACACAGAAGTACAAATGCCTGATGCGGTTGAAGCGACTGTTTTTTGCGGAGTATAAAGAAAAACGATAACGAACCTCCAGAATCGGAGCGGCCCCGCGAACCCAACGTAAGCCGTAGTACTGATTACTGAAACGAACCAGAGTGACTATGGAAACGAACGACGATATCGACATTGAACAGGCACTGCGATCTTATGGAGATCGTATCCGGTTTCGGCAGCAACTGACAGCGGTTCAGGAGCAACTGAACATGGAGGCCATGTACGAGTCTGTTCAGCCTGCTTCATCAGAAATTATTGAAGAAGGACGAATACGTTCGCTATGGCGTGCTTATCGCACCACGCTGGCCGTTGCCGCATCGGCTGCGATGATCACGACCTTTGGATCCATCTTTCTGTACCGGGCTTATCAGGATGGTCACCAGCAGCAAGTACAGCAGTATCGCCAGTTGAGCAAAGAGATTCAGGCGGTCAGAACGTCGCAGCGTCGGCTCATTAACGATATCAACGGACGTGGCCAGGGTCTAAGCATTAACCCGGCGCAGGTGGCCGGCACGGGATTCCTGCTGACTGCCGATGGTTATTTTGTGACGAATAATCACATTATCCAGAATGCCGATTCGGTTTACGTACAAAGCTCGAAAGGTGAAGTCTATAAGGCGCGGGTCGTTCATGCTGATACGATGCATGACCTGGCTATTCTGCAGCTCAGCGATGATAGCTCGTTTAAAACTTTACCGTCCGTTCCGTACTGTTTCGATCTGAAAGCGTCTGATCTGGGCGAGCGCGTATACACCCTGGGGTACCCTCGCGAAGAGATTGTGTACGGCGAAGGTTATCTGAGTTCGGGTACCGGCTACCGGGGTGACTCGACGGCGTATCAGGTGGCTATCAGCGTCAATCCAGGTAACTCAGGCGGACCGTTACTGAACGAAAAAGGGAACGTAATCGGCATTATCAGCGGTAAGCAGACAACAGCCGAAGATGTTAGTTTTGCCGTGAAAGCCAACTATCTGTTCGAAGCCCTGAACGGACTGTCCAACGAGTCGCTGAAGGGGCAGCCAATTCGGCTAAACCACAAAAATGCACTGGGAAAACTGTCCCGGAAACAGCAAATCAAGCGGGTACAGGACTACGTATATCAGGTTAAAGTGTTCAAGCACAAAGAGTAAAAAAATAAAGTAGTCAGTTGGGCTAACATTTCTTAATTATTGGGTGTTATATCCGCGGTTAAACACTCAACGAGCATGAAAAAAGTACTGACACTCATGGCCGCTATGGCTTTGACGCTGACGATTGTCTCAGCGCAGGATACAAAACAAAACGCGAAAGAAACGGCGAAGCAGGCGGGCCAAACCGTTGATGCTGCTGCTGACAAAGCCGGACGCGAAACGAAAAAAGCGGGCCGTAAAGTCTCCAGAGCCGCTAAAAATACCGGCGAGGATATTAAAGACGGCACAAACAAGGCGCTCAATAAGGCAGATCGTAAGATGAAAAAAGCCGAGCGAAAACTGGATAACTCGAACTAGTTACCCGTATTTGATTTTTGGTACATGTCAGGCTGTGCTACTGTCGTTGATGGTAGCACAGTTTTTATTGATGGGTAACTACAGACATAATTTGTAATCATGGCTGTTTCAGTACTTTTATTTGGGATTGCCCGGGATTTGATTGGGCAGAGTTCACTAAACGTTCCTGCCCGGCAGGATATGCAGGTTACCGACCTGCTACAGGAAATACATCAGCAGTATCCGGCAGTGAAAGGGATCCGTTCATTGCTGGTAGCCGTCAACGGCGAATACGCGGAATCAGATCAGGTAATCAAAGAAACTGACGAAGTGGCCCTGATTCCACCCGTGAGTGGTGGTTAGGGAGTCAGCTTGTTTGGACAATACGTTTATCTAACTGTTTATTTCCTGATGATCGAATTAGTTTCTGACCCGATTGATGTTTCGGCGGCACTTACCTATCTGCATACCGGCGAAGCGGGCGCCGTGGACCTGTTTCTGGGCGTTGTTCGGAACAAAACCCAGGAACGCTCAGTGGACCGGCTGGAATACGAATCCTACGACCGGATGGCGGTTAGTGAGATGCAGAAAATTGCCGACCAGGCTCAGGAAAAATGGCCTATCCTGAAATATGTCATCGTTCATCGCAAGGGTACCTTGCAGATCGGCGAAATGGCCGTATTGATTGGTGTCGCCACGGCGCATCGGGCCGACGCGTTCGAAGCCTGTCGGTATATCATCGATACCATCAAACAGACTGTGCCAATCTGGAAAAAAGAAGTATTTACCGACGGTGAGGTCTGGGTGAACGCTCATCCCTGATCAGGGCACCAGAACGGGCTTGGGTCTGCGGGTCGATTTGCTAATATCGTACGTGCCGACGATGGGGTAATGATCTGAATACTTTACGTAGTTAATCGTTTCAAAGTTCAGCGCGGAAAGGATCGGGTCATGAAACTGGTGATCGATTCGGATGAACCCTGGCGGCCTGTTATACGTAAAGCCAAACCCGCGTCCGGCTTCTTCAAACGTGTTTGGCAGGGTTCGGCGTAGTTCTTCGTAGACAACGCTATAGGGCGTGTCGTTATGATCGCCCGTAACAATTACTGGGTAGTCGCTCTGCTGAATATGCCAGATAACACGCTGCACCTGCTCTTTGCGTTCGATAAAGCCATTACGTAGCGCACTCAGCACTCCCCGTGTTTCGTGTTTGACGCCTTCCATTTCCTGTTGTTTCAGCACCCGGCCCACCCGAATTCCCATTGACTGGAGGTGGACATTGATTACCCGGACCGTATCGTTGCCCACTTTGATGTCGGCCCAGAGCAGACCGTTGTTACCGCTAAAGGGCTCCCGACCGGAGTTGATAATGGGATAAACGGAAAAAATAGCTGTACCGATTTGCCCTAGCTGTTCATGAGCTTTGGCCGGGTTCAGCAGCACCGAATGACTGTAACCAGCTCGCTGGAACCGGTCCACAATATCGTAATCCGGTACGGGAGATGATACGTAAAACTCCTGAAAGCATTTGACAGGTGCGTCGTAACGTAATGCAAAGTTGATCAGCCGGCGGGCGCGTGGCGTGCTGTGTTCCCGCTCCAGCCGATTATCCAGCCCGAACGCCTGGACGTTATAACTAAACACTTTCAGCGGGACCCCACCCGCCGGAAGAGCAGTAGGAGCCTCCCACGAAAAAGTACGTTCGCCGAATAAGATGACGCCGACCAGCAAGACCAAACCTGAAAGCCAGCTTCGCCAGGGACGACTGAAAAACCAGGCAATTACGCAGGCCAGATTAAAAAGCCAGGCAATTGGAATCGAAATCATAATCATCCCGGCCGACCAGTGCTGGGTCGGTAAATCGTAGAGGAGCCAGTAACTAAAAAAGGTATAAAGTGCCAGCAGAATATTCAGCGACCAGAACACCGACCGAAAAAATTGAAAAATCAGGTTACCAATCCGAAAAGCTGATACTGCCATGTGTACTGGGGGAAGCCCTTTTGTGGCCAAAATTAAGCGATTACGACTACAAACCCCTAATAGGTCGTGACGTGCATTCTTGCGTATGACGAAAGAATGTGCTAGCTTTGTAGCAGGAATGGTAACTAGTATTGGTGAAAAAAAAGGGAGTCGGACTCCCTTTTTTGTTAGCCTTATTTTATGAACGATAAGGAACGGGTAATAGAATTACTGCAGCCTTACCTGGATAATGATCGCATTTATGTGGTTGATATTCAAGTGGCTGGCCGGCAGGGAGGGCGTTTGAAAGTGACAATCCTGCTGGATAGCGATGCCGGAATTACCATTGATGAGTGTGCATCCATCAGCCGCCAGTTGGGTGGTCAGATGGATGAAATGAATTTTTTTGGTGAAGCGCCCTTTACGCTGGAAGTTTCGTCGCCCGGAGTTGATTTTCCGCTCACGTTTTCGCGGCAATACGTACGTAACATCGGCCGTCAGCTAGCTGTTACGTTAACGGATGGCCGGGTCTGGAAAGGTACGCTGGATGCCGTCGAGGAAACCCATATCATTCTGGATGTCGTACCCGAAAAAAAATCGAAAAGCCAGCTGAAAAAGGAAGCGCTTCTGCAGACCGAAGCGCCCATAGTCGGACCGACGCCTGTTCCGTTCGAACAGATTCAGAAATCAAACGTTGAAATTTCTTTCAAATAGTTGCGGACAGAAATAGTCCTGAACTTGAAACCATACTTAGGAAAATGACCAGCGGACTACTAATCGAATCATTTGCTGATTTTGCCCGGTCGAAAAATATTGACCGGCCAACCATGATCGCCATCCTGGAAGAAGTCTTCCGGACAATGATTCGCAAAAAATACGGCACCGACGAAAATTTCGACGTCATCATCAACGCGGAAAGCGGTGATCTTGAAATGTGGCGCACGCGTGAAATCGTTGATGACGATTCGGAGGATATCTGGGATTATGATAAAATTCCCCTCGCCGAAGCCCGTAAAATTCAGGATGACTTTGAAGTGGGTGAGCAGGTCGCCGAGGAAGTTAAATTGCTTGACTTTGGCCGCCGGGTGGTGCAGACGGCCCGCCAGACCCTGATCCAGCGGATCAAGGATATGGAAAAAGAAGTTCTCTACCAGAAATACAAAGATCAGGTGGGGGATTTGGTGAGTGCTGAGGTGTACCAATTGCTGAAGCACGAAATCATCCTGACGGACGGTGAAGGCAACGAACTAAGCCTGCCCCGCACAGAGCAGATCTCAAAAGATCGGTACCGGAAAGGCGAAGCGGTTAAGGCCGTCATTAGCCGGGTCGATATGTTGAATGGAACGCCTAAAATTGTTCTGTCCCGTACGTCGCCCGTCTTCTTGGAACGTTTGTTTGAGATTGAGGTACCGGAGATTTACGATGGTTTGATCTCGATTCGCAAAATCGTTCGGGAGCCGGGTGAGCGCGCTAAAGTTGCCGTAGAATCGTACGACGATCGCATCGATCCTGTTGGCGCCTGCGTAGGGATGAAAGGATCCCGGATTCACGGCATTGTTCGGGAGTTGGGCAACGAAAACATCGACGTAATCAACTATACCGAAAACCTGGAACTGCTCATCAGTCGGGCACTCAGCCCTGCTAAAGTTAGCTCGATGAATATCGACCGCGACGCCAAACGGGTGTCGGTCTTCCTGAAACCGGACCAAGTGTCGCTGGCTATCGGTAAAGGTGGACAAAATATCAAACTAGCCGGTCGGCTGGTTGATATGGAAATCGACGTATTCCGGGATAACGAAGGTCAGGAAGATGACGAGGATGTTGACCTGATGGAGTTCTCGGACGAAATCGACGAGTGGATGATTCAGGAGCTGCGTAAAGTTGGTCTTGATACCGCCAAGAGTGTACTAGCACTCAGCAAAGAAGAACTCGTTCGTCGGACGGACCTTGAAGAAGATACCGTTGAGGAGATTATGAGCATCCTGAAACAGGAGTTCGAATAAAGGCGAAAGGCTAGGGTAAGTGCGAAAAATAATTGGACAAAACCGATTGCCGGACCCTTATCCTGGGTTAAATAAATAAGTACCGGGATTTTTATTGTACTAACTGTTGTTCATACCATATCAACAACCATTAAATTTGCCGAATATAGACCGAACGTATGGCAGAAGATAAGTCAATGCGCCTAAGCCAAGTGGCAAAAATTCTCAACAAGGGATTATCCTCTGTTGCGAATAGTCTGTCTGCCAAAGGGTTTAAGGTTGAAATTAATCCTAACACCAAAATCAACACAGAACAGTTGGAGGTGTTAGCGAAGGAGTATAAATCTACGGAACTCCTGAACGGAGCTCGCCGGGCTGAACCGCAGGTTGCCGTCGCCGAGTCACCGCGTCGTCGGGAGGAGGATGTTATTTTGTACCGTCGTGATGACGCAGGTCGTCCTATTACGGACGCTAAAGCTGACGCTCCCAAAGCAGATGCACCCCGGTCGACAACCCCTCAGCCAACTGCTGCCGAAGCTAAACCAGCACCACAAACCGCTCAGACGGGTTTGCCGGGTCTGAAAGTAGTTGGTAAAATAGATTTGAACGCGAAGCCCGCTCCGCAGCCTGCCCCCACAGCGAAAGCGCCGGTTCAGCAGGATGTGAAGCCGGTAGAGCCACCTAAGCCCTCTCCGGTTGCAGAACCAGCGAAGGCTCCTGTTACGCCTGCTCCCGCTCCGGAAGCGGCTAAACCCGTGCAGCAGCCTGCTCCTGTACCCGTAGCGCCCACTCCTGTTGAAGCAAAAGCAGTGGTACAACCCGTAAAACCGGCGGCCTCAGCTACGCCAGCGGCTCCGGCTGCTGAAACGAAACCGGTAACTGCGCCTGCCGAGCAGCCCAAACCTGCACCAGCTACGTCACAACCGCCAAAAGCGAACGTAGCTAGTCCAGCTCCAGCCAAGGTAGAAACTCCCGCGCCAGCAGCGCCGGCTGCAGCACCAAGTACTTCGGAAAGCGAAGCCGCAGCGCCAACGGAAACAATCCGGGCAGCGGGTAGCCATCAACTGGGTGGATTGAAAATTCTGGGTAAGATAGAATTACCTGTCAACAATCCGCGTCAGGGCGGTGGTGGTAACAACGCCGATAAAAAGAAACGGAAGCGGATTCGTGGCCGTGAAGGTGCGGTTAACGTTAATACGCCAGGCACACCAGGGCAACCTGGCCAGGGTGGTAATAATAATAACCGGAATGATCGCGGGCCACGTGATGGTCACAACGACCGCGGACCGGTTAACCGTACTGACCGGCCTGCCGGTGATCAGGACAATCGCCAGCAACAAGGACGAGGTGACCGGACCAGCAACTCGGGTACGCCCAACACGAATACCAACAACAACGCGAACAATAATAACGCGTCGGGTAACCGGGGAGGTAATAACAATAACCGTAGCGGGGGTAATAACAACCGGGGCGGTGGCAATAACAATAACCGGGGTGGTGGAAACCGCCGGGAAGCGCCTACCCAGGCTGACGTTCGTAAGTCGATTCAGCAAACGAACGCCCGGATGCAGGGTAACCAGCCCAACCGGGGTGCCGACCGTCGACGTGATCGCCGGAATCAACGTGAAGAAGATCGCCGGCTGTTGAACGAACAGGAGGAACTGGAAGCAAAAACGCTGAAAGTAACCGAGTTTGTTTCGGCTAATGACCTGGCTTCACTGATGGACGTGTCGATCAACGAAGTTATTTCGGTCTGTCTAAATCTGGGTATGTTCGTATCGATCAACCAGCGTCTGGATGCCGAAGCGATTACGGTTATTGCCGATGAATTTGGTTATGACGTTCAGTTCGTATCGGCCGAAGATGAAACGGAGGCTGGTGTAGACGTAGCCGCCGACGAACCCGAAGACCTGCAATCACGGGCTCCGATCGTAACGATCATGGGTCACGTTGACCACGGTAAAACGTCGTTACTTGACTACATCCGTCGGGCGAAAGTAGCCGCTGGTGAAGCCGGTGGTATTACGCAGCACATTGGCGCTTATAGCGTAAAAACAGCCGACGACCGGATGATTACGTTCCTCGATACACCGGGTCACGAAGCCTTTACGGCCATGCGGGCGCGGGGTGCGAAAGTAACGGACGTTGTTATCATTGTGATTGCTGCTGATGATAGCATCATGCCACAAACGCGGGAAGCTATCAACCACGCTCAGGTAGCTGGTGTACCAATCGTATTTGCCTTCTCGAAAGTTGATAAGCCGGGCGCCGATGCGGAGAAAATCCGTACTGAACTGGCAGCGATGAACATGCTCGTTGAAGAGTGGGGCGGTAAGTATCAGGCGCAAGAAATTTCGTCGAAGTCCGGTATGGGCGTAGACGATCTGCTTGAAAAAGTGTTGCTTGAAGCCGAACTGCTCGAACTGAAAGCTAACCCGGATCGTCGTGCTTTGGGTACGGTGATCGAGGCTTCGCTGGATAAAGGTCGCGGTTACGTATCGACGGTACTGGTTGAAAACGGTACGCTACGTCAGGGCGACATCATGCTCGTGGGAGCCCACTACGGCCGCATCCGGGCTATGACGAATGACCGGGGCGAACGGATTAAAGAAGCTGGTCCTGCCAAGCCGGTTCAGATTCTGGGTCTGCCAGGTGCTCCACAGGCGGGTGACAAGTTCAACGTCATGGAAACCGAACGTGAAGCGCGTGAGATTGCTAACAAACGTGAGCAACTGCTGCGTGAACAATCGCTGCGTACCCGCAAACACATTACGCTCGAAGAGATCGGTCGCCGGAAAGCAATCGGTACCTTCAAAGAACTGAACGTGATTGTGAAAGGTGACGTGGACGGATCGGTCGAAGCCCTTTCGGATTCGTTGCTGCAACTGTCGACCGAAGAAGTACAGGTGAACATCATCCACAAAGCAGTGGGTCAGATTTCTGAATCAGACATTCTGCTGGCTTCGGCTTCGGATGCGGTCATCGTTGGCTTCCAGGTTCGTCCATCGGCCAGTGCTCGTAAACTGGCTGAACAGGAACAGATCGAAATTCGTCTGTACTCGATTATCTACGACGCGATCAACGAAGTGAAAGATGCTATGGAAGGGCTGCTTGCTCCGACTGTGGAAGAAGTTATCGTTGGTAATATCGAAGTACGCGAAGTCTTCAAGATCAGCAAAATCGGTACGGTAGCGGGTTGCTACGTGACAGAAGGGAATATCAAACGGAACAACAAAATCCGGATTATTCGCGACTTCATCGTGGTCCACACGGGCGAGATCAGTGCGCTGAAACGCTTCAAGGATGACGTTAACGAAGTGAAGTTTGGCTACGAATGTGGTCTGAGCATCAAAAACTTCAACGACATTGAAGTGGGTGATGTGATCGAAAGCTTCGAACTGAAAGAAGTAAAACGGACGCTGTAAGGCTGACAAACAATAAGTTTCTAGGATGAGGGAGCCCCTATCAGTACTGATAGGGGCTTTTTCGTGTTTAATTCGTAGGTAAACCTGCTGGCTTATCACTAACTTGGGCGGAAGAGAAACGAAAGGTTTGGAACCGATCGTTATCTATTGGCAGGATCAACGTTTGCAGCACGCCGTCTGAATGAATTTCCTATATCCGTCATTTTTGTTTGGGTTATTGGCCGTTTCGGTACCAATTGCCATTCACCTTTTCAATTTTCGCCGAACCCGCCGGGTCTACTTTACAAACGTAGCGCTACTGCGTACTGTCCAGACAGAAACTAAGTCGTTCCGTCGGCTGAAGCACTGGCTCATACTAGCGGCCCGCTGTTTGTTTCTGGCTTGTCTGGTGCTGGCGTTTGCGCAGCCCTTTATTCCAAACCCACGGCTGGCCGGAAAAAATACGCCCGGCATAACGCAGAAAGGCGTAACGAGTCTGTATCTGGATAATTCATACAGCATGCAGAATGAGCGTAACGAAAAGCGCTACCTCGATATCGCTATCGGTAAGCTGGATGAATTACTGACGCTGTTTCGAAATGCCAGTTCGCTGCAATTGCTGACCAATGATTTTTCGGGGAATGAGCAACAAACGGGAACCGCCGAGGCCATTCGGGATCGGGTGACATCGGTCCGATACGCGCATACGCCCCGCGCGTTAGAAGCCGTTTATCGGCGTCAGCGGAACCTGCTGGCTGGTATTAATCCGGCCGGGGGAAATCAATTATTCTGGTTTTCCGACTTTCAGAAAAGTACGGGTGGTGATTTGAACAAACTGAAAATTGACTCCAGCGATCGGTTGTTTATCGTGCCGCTGGATGCACAGTCCACCAAGAACGTATTCGTCGATTCAGTCTGGCTGAGTACGCCCTTTATTCGCGAGATGCAGAACAATAGCCTGAACGTCAAACTGACGAATGGCGGGCAGGAAAACGTAAAAAATCTGCCCGTTCGGCTGTATCTGGATGATGCGCAGACCTCGACGGCTTCGGCTACGCTGGCCCCCGGTGGATCGGCTACGGTATCACTGAATTTTAACGTTACGTCGAAGGGCTATCATCGGGGCCGGATTGTGTTTGAGGATTTTCCAATTACGTTCGACAACCAGTATTTCTTCGTGATCGAAGCGTCGCCTGCCGTTCGGGTGCTTCACCTATACGAGCAGAAAGCGCCGGTCGACTACGTACAGGCGGTCTATGCCAACGATAGTTTATTTACTCGCCGAAGTTTCAACGCCCAGAATTTTGACGTTGGTCAGTTGAAAGCAACCGACCTGGTGGTGCTGGAAGGCGTAACGCAGGTGAGCGGGACGTTACGTACCGAACTGGAACAGTTTGTTCGTCAGGGAGGAAGCCTGACAATTATTCCGCCTGAAAAGCCTGATCTGGCTTCGTATGGCCCATTCCTGTTGACACTAGGCGTTGGCGGGGTGCGGGCGGTGGAAGGAACCGCTACGCCTACCTTACTACCCGTGGCAGAGCCCGATCGGCGCAGTCCGTTCTTTCAGGACGTTTTTCAGCAGAGTTACCAGTCTGATCCGGTCAATATGCCTAACGTTGCACCGGTCTGGCGCTGGAACGCGGGTGAGCGTTTGCTGAATCTTCGGGATGGCAATCCGTTGCTGACGCGTTCTCGGGCAGGAAACGGTACGTCGAAAACGGGGGCGGTTTATGTGTTGGCGAACCCATTAGCCAGTCAGTATGGGAATCTGGCTGAACACGCGCTTTTCGTACCGATTATGTATAAAATGGCCGCTCTGAGCGTACGCGCTCAACAAACGGCTTATTCGTTCGATGACAACTCACTGACGATTTCAATTAGCAATCCCGCCGATCGGGCGGTGTACAAACTGAAGCGGGATAAACTGGAAATTATTCCGGTGCAACGTGTCGTAGGCAATCAGTTGTTTTTAGAAATGCCTAAGAGCAACGAGCTGGCGGCAGGACAGGAAATCGAAGCAGGCTATTACGAGCTTCAGAATAATCAGGGCCAAACAGAACGGCTGCTGGCGTTTAATCATGGGAACGATGAGTCCCGAATGGAGTTTTATACTTCAGACGAGCTGCGCCGGATATTTGCTAGTCAGCCTAACGTTGAGGTGTTTGACAGTATTCAGGATGGCAATTTTGCGCAGGTACTCGAAGAAGAAACCATGGGCAAAAGCCTCTGGAAATATTTCCTGATTGCGTCGCTGGCATTCCTGCTGCTTGAAATAGGAATGGTACGTTTTATGAAAGGGTAAATTGCTATTTTTAAACAACAGCAGACCGCTACTGTCATGACCAACATCGTGTTTCCCCTGGAGATTGAACCGGGCATCGATATGCTCGACCGTCTGCGCCACATGACTGATGATGAGTTTTTCTACTTCTGTCAGGAAAACCCAGAGCACAAATTTGAGCGCGACGCAGATGGAACAATAAAACTGATGGGACAAACAGGTGGAGAAACGGGCCGACGGAATACGAAACTGATAAGCCGGATTGATATTTGGTCAGAAGAAACAGCGAATGGCGTTGTCTTTGATTCATCGACCGGATTTCGGTTACCCAATGGAGCGACTCGTTCCCCTGATGTAGCCTGGGTGAGCAACGAACAGTGGAATCAACTTACTGCCGACGAACGTCGCAAATTTCCACCACTCTGCCCCGATTTCGTTGTTGAACTCATGAGCGAGTCGGACACGATGAAAGACACCGAAGCGAAGATGCGGGAATACATGGACAACGGTTGTCGGCTGGGGTGGTTACTCGATCCGAAAACTGAACTCAGCAAAGTTTACAGGGCTAACGGTTCGGTCAGCGTTATCGAAGGATTTGATAATATATTATCGGGGGAGGACGTATTACCTGAATTTGCCTTTTCGCTGTCAGTGTTACGGTAGCGCGAGAAGCACTACAATCAAGTCAAAAACGATCAGCCGACTACTGGTCGTTTTTGCGTTGGTACTCAACAAAATCGAAACTGGTTTCGTGGCGCTCGTCGGCCGGGTGAGCGTGCCGGCTGATTTCCTGCCATTCGCTACGGTCAAAAGCTGGGAAGTACGTATCGCCCGGATAGGCTTTGTCGATCTCCGTTAAATAAAGCGTTGTAGCAATAGGGAGCGCCATGGCATAAATTTCTGCCCCGCCAATTACGAATATCTCCTCCTGATTAATCTGCCGGGCCTGTTCGATAGCCGCGTCAATTGTGTGTGTTACGGTTACGCCTGTAGCCTGAAAATCCGGATTTCTGGTAATAACAATGTTGGTACGGTTAGGCAAGGGTTTGCCAAGCGCATCCAGCGATTTGCGGCCCATAATAATTGGGTGATGGCTGGTTTTTCGCTTGAAAAACGCGAAGTCGTCCGGCAGGTGCCAGGGCATGTCATTGTTGGCACCGATGATGCCGTTCTTCGCTACTGCCGCGATAAGACTGATTTTCATAGTTTGTTTCCCCGCAAAAATTCTTCGGCTGTCATGCGCCGTTTTCCCTCGGCCTGAAGCGATTCAAGGGCCAGCCAGCCATCATCGGCTTTTACCATGATTACTTTCCTATTGTCCGTGTAAGCTTTGCCCGGCTCGGCGGCATAGGGTGACTCGTTAGCAATAGAAACGGCGTATACCTTAAAAAACTTTCCGTTTATCGTTGTCCATGCAGCTGGGTAGGGCGACAGACCGCGTACAAAATTACGAATCTGAGTGGCGGGCTGACTCCAGTTAATTTCGGTTGTTTCGCGGCTGAGTTTCGGCGCTGCTTTCAGATTGTCAGACGCTGGCTGGGGCGTGCGTGGGTACGTACCGGCTTCGATCGCCCGGACGGTTTTGAGAACCAAATCAGCCCCGCGTTCCATCAATCGATCGTGCACCGTACCAGCGGTGTCGTCGGGATAAATCGGCTCCTGATCCTGAAAGATCATCTGCCCCGTATCAATTTCTTTCTCAATGAAGAAAGTCGTTACACCGGTTTCGGTTTCGCCATTGATGATCGCCCAGTTAATTGGGGCGGCACCGCGATACTGGGGAAGCAGCGACCCGTGCAGATTGAACGTACCGATTGTCGGCATTGCCCATACCACTTCGGGCAGCATCCGGAAGGCAACAACCACCTGCAGATCGGCCTGGTAGCTGGCCAACATTTCCAGAAAGGCCGGATCACGAAGTTTTTCGGGCTGGAGTACCGGTAAATCAGCGGCCAGAGCCGCTTTCTTGACGGGAGATGGCGTCAGTTGCAGACCCCGCCCCGAAGGGCGGTCGGGAGCGGTAACAACGGCAACCACCTGACAGCCGTCGCCTAGTAACCGCTGCAAACTGGCCACGGCAAAGTCGGGCGTACCCATGAACACAACGCGAAGAGGCTGGGACATGAAGTTATGAATCTGTTTTGTAAGGCACCTATCTGTTGATATAGCCCGGAAGTATTCGTAATTTTGTCATCACGACGCACCTGAAAAGGCGCGTCTGTTACGTTTGGTCGATCAGAATGCAGATAAAGTCAATGCGACGAGCTAGTAAGTACACGCCTAAACCACTCACTTCGGCTTGCCGACAGAGACACTGACGCGACTGCAAAGAAAACTAATTTGGTTGCAGAACGGTCGGCGGACCGTTTTTTTGTTTTATCGAGCGACCCCAACCAATGTGAAAAACGATTAAAGAAGTTACGTATCGAATTATGGGAAAGATTTCATATTACACCGAAGAAGGATTAAACCGGCTCAAGGCAGAACTGAATGATTTGAAAACGAAGGGCCGCTCTGAAATTGCCCGTCAGATTGCCGAAGCGCGTGATAAAGGTGACCTCAGTGAGAATGCTGAATACGATGCGGCTAAAGACGCACAAGGGCTGCACGAACTGAAAATTTCCAAACTGGAAGAAGTCGTAGCCAATGCCCGCGTACTGGACGAATCCACGATTGATACGTCGCAGGTCTCGATTCTGTCGACGGTGAAGATCAAAAATAAAAAAAACGGAGCCGTCATGAACTATACACTGGTTTCGGAAGAAGAAGCCGATTTGAAAGCGGGTCGCATTTCGGTTGGTTCGCCCATTGGCAAAGGGCTGCTGGGGAAACACGTTGGCGATAATGCTGAAATCAAAGTGCCTGCGGGCGTGCTGGAATTCGAAATCATTGATATCTCCCGGTAAGTATGGCTTCTATCTTTTCGCGCATCGTTGCCGGTGAAATTCCAGCGCACAAAATTGCCGAAACGGACGATTTTCTGGCTTTTCTGGACATTACGCCAACAACGACAGGCCATACGCTGGTAATTCCCAAAAAAGAAGTCGACTACCTCTTTGACCTGAACGACGACCTTTATCTGGGACTGATGTCGTTTGCTAAAACGGTAGCTGCGGCTGTCAGACAGGCCATTCCCTGCAAACGGATTGGCGTATCGGTTATTGGGCTGGAGGTGCCCCATGCACACGTTCACTTGATTCCGCTCAACTCGATGGCTAACATGGATTTCACCAAAAAAATGAACCCAACGCAGGACGAACTGGCCGAAACGGCACAGCAAATCCGACAATATATCTGATAATTCTGCCTATGAAAAGGGATACTGGAACCAACCGGTGTCCCTTTTTTTCGCCCGTACGGGTAGGTACTCTTTCTGCAAAAAGTGAAATTTTACCGTTCAATTTGAACTCCCAGAAGTTAAGTGCTATTTTTGCACTTACCGCGTAAAAAACAAGGGTTTAGCCCACTAAACGTTTATAAAAAGTGGATTTATTTGAGAAACTGCGCACCAATTTAGGTCCTATCGGGTCCTCGTCCCGCGAGTACAACGGTCACCATTATTTTGCGTTTCCCAAACTCGAAGGCGAGCTTGGTCCCCACATGCGTTTTCAGGGTCAGGACATGCTGAACTGGAGCCTGAACAATTATCTCGGTCTGGCCAATCATCCTGAGGTCCGTAAGGCTGATGCAGATGCTACGGCAGAATGGGGCTTGGCGTATCCAATGGGTGCCCGGATGATGTCGGGCAATAGCGACCTGCATGAAAAGCTGGAAAAAGAATTAGCTGAGTTCGTTGGAAAAGAAGATGCTTTCCTGTTGAACTACGGTTACCAGGGGGTAATGTCAGCGATTGAAGCTGTTGTTGATCACCGCGACGTTATCGTTTATGACGCCGAATGCCACGCCTGTCTGATCGATGGAATCCGGCTTCATAAAGCGAAAATGGGTGAATACTACAAGTTCAACCATAACGATATGGCCAGCCTGGAGAAAAACCTCCAGCGTGCTACGAAAAAAGCCGAAGAAAAAGGCGGTAGTATTCTGGTCATTACCGAAGGTGTTTTTGGTATGTCAGGTAAGGTTGGTAGCCTGGACAAGATCGTGGCGCTGAAGGAAAAATACAATTTCCGTCTGCTGGTTGACGATGCCCACGGTTTCGGTACAATGGGAGCAACGGGCGCGGGTGTTGGTGAGATGCTGGGCTGCCAGGATGGAATCGACCTGTACTTCTCAACCTTCGCCAAGTCGATGGCTGCTATTGGTGCGTTCATCGCTGCCGATCACGACATCATCATGTACCTCAAGTACAACATGCGGTCGCAGACTTACGCAAAAGCACTGCCAATGCCATACGTAGTCGGTGCTCTGAAACGGCTGGAGATGATTCGACAGTCTGACCAGTTCCGGGAAAAACTTTGGGCAAACGTACGGGCGCTGCAGAGCGGTCTGATCGAACGCGGATTCAATATTGGTGACACCCAGTCGCCGGTAACGCCTGTGTTGCTACAGAACCTGAAGGGTGGTATTCCCGAGATTACGGCCCTGATTCGTGACCTGCGCGAGAACCATCGGATTTTCTGCTCAATCGTGGTTTATCCCGTCGTGCCGAAAGATATTATCATGTTGCGGATCATTCCGACGGCGGCTCACACGCTGGAAGATGTGCAGTTTACCCTGGATGCTTTCTCGGCAGTAGCTGAAAAACTGGAAAACGGTATTTATCGGCAAAGTACCACTACAGTGGCTCCGGAAACGCTTGAAGTATCGGCCGAATCAGCCAGTGAATAGAGTTTTTAGGTAAAAATTGCATTTTTGCTCTATTTTTTTGGCCTAGCTATTGCGCTGTATGGTAGAATGAGTAAATTTCACCCGAAAACCGCGTTTTTAGCGGAATTTGGGCATTTTTCACTTAAACCCATACATTGCTATGGCACGTTTCGACGAAATAAAGAACCTCGTAATGTCTTTGGAAGGCGACTTCGAAAAGTTCTATGACAAGAACAACCAGGCTGCTGGTACGCGTGTCCGTAAGGGCATGCAGGAGTTGAAGACACTGGCACAAACTATCCGGTCTGAAGTTCAGGACACCAAAAACAAAGGTGACGAATAGGAAGCTGAGGTTTTAAACGAATGAACAAGACGAATCCCCCGCTGACTACTGGTCGGCGGGGGATTCGTCTTGTATCAATTTCATTACGCTATTTTCTCCCGGTGCATGAGCGTGGCCATACCTCGCACTGTTACTTTTTTCGTCTGTACATCGCGGATTTCGCCCAGAATTTCGGCGGTGTGCTTCTCTGTATTGAACTCCTTGACCGTAAATGTAGCCTCGTAATCGGTGTCGACAAACATAGGGCGCAGAAACTCCAGCGTCTGTCCTAAGTAGACCGAACCGTAGCCCGGAAACTCGGTACCAAGCACTTTCGTGAAGACCGTAGCGCTCAGCATCCCGTGGATAATAGGGCGTTTGAAAGGCGTCTGAGCGGCAAACTCAGCGTCGAGGTGTAGTGGATTAGTATCGCCCGTGATGCGGGCAAAGTCGTTAACGTCGGTCTGCGTAAACCGGAACGCATACCGATGAACAGCGTTTAGTGCAAAATCAGGAGTCATACAGCAAAGCTACAAATCCCATTAACTATTTTCAGTCCTGAATCTGATGGATTGCGCGTAGCTTTGCTGCCGATCTGGTGAATTATGCTCAAAAATCTGTTTTCACTCGGCGCATCGTACGAAAAACGTGTCTTCGGGCTCGACCTGCTGCGGGCGCTGGCTATTCTGATTGTTGTTGATGCACACGCAACTATTGCGCTCAAAGAATACTATAGCGGTGGGTTCTGGCATCATCTCCTGCCCGATGGAGTCGAGTTGTTTTTTGTGTTGAGTGGATTCCTCATTGGCGGTATCCTGATCCGGTCGTATGAGCAGAACAATGGCTTTGACCGTAAACTCCTGTCAAATTTCTGGACGCGTCGCTGGTTTCGGACGCTGCCCAACTATTACCTGGTGCTGATTGGGTTGATTGTATTTGCGTTGCTACGTGCCTGGCGAAGCGGATTGCATCACACGCTGCCGGATAAAGGAACGCTGGTCAATTATTTCTTTTTCCTTCAGAATTTCGCGCAGTACGTTCCCGATTTTTTTCCAGAAAGCTGGAGCCTGGCTATTGAGGAGTGGTCGTACATTACGTTGCCGTTGGTGTTATGGGGAATGCATGCGCTTTGGGCAGGGCGCTGGTCGCGGCAGCGGATCGTCCTGGCTTCTATCCTGCTGGTTATTGTAGCCTCCAATGCGTACCGACTGATTATGGCGCTGCAGATCCCAATTTCAGAGGGTGAACTTGGCTACCGGGGTATCGTCATGACGCGGCTGGACGCCATTTCCTATGGCGTTCTGGCGGCCTATGGTAAGCATTATTTTCCAACCCGTTGGACGAATCCTGCCTTGCGGCAACGCCTGCTGGTCATTGGAATCCTGTTTGTTGTGCTGGTCTCGTTTTCGGCATCCATCGTCATTCTCAAATTCTACGTTGACGCGGGGATTTATCCGGCTTACGTTTTTTACAAACGTACTTTTTACTTTACGCTGATCGGGCTGAGCATGATGCTGGTTATGCCGTATATGGACGGCTGGAAAACCGTCGGCTCTGTAGAAACGGCTGGTGGACGTACCAGACTACGTATCGCTCGCGCCATTACCCATATCAGTCTGATCTCCTACTCCATGTACCTGCTCAATCTGACACCGATCATGATCAATGTCATTGAGCGATTTCCCACAACGTCTATGGCCGTTGGCTGGATAAAAGTAAGCGTGTTCTGGATACTGGTGCTGGCGTTGTCTACGCTGCTGTTCAAATACTTCGAGAAACCCGTTACGGCCCTGCGCGAGCGACTGTCGAGAAAAGAGCCGACCGAACTGCTGAAAGAGCGACTGAGCGAACGGGCAAGTAGATAATTAATCGCGCTCCAACGTTAACTCGTATGGTCGCTGATGATGACCCAGCGTTTTTTGACCTTACGCCATAACAAACTGAAATGCCCGCCTACGTCACCGATTTTCGGCCGGGTGAGGTGCCAGCGACCAATGACGTGCGCTACGTTTGGCGACAGAAAGTCCAACTGTAATACATCGAACTTAAGCGTCCCCATACTCTCGCGGGTGGGGTAACGCTTCCGGTAATTAGCAAGCGTGGGCTGGTAACCATACGTAATACCGGTTTTGCTGACAAAGGTTAGAGAGTCGGATTGCCAGTAGGCACGCATGAACTGATCGACGCGGCCAGCGTTCCAGTCGATAGTTTGCTGTTTTAAAATCTGCAGCATGGCCCGACGGTCGGCCGCCGTCTGTCCGCGGCTGGGTAACGTCAACAGGATACACAGACCAATCAGGTAGACAAGTTTCATAGTTATGACGCAGCAAGGTGGATACCTGGTTAATTGAGTCCAGTCAAGTTACGCCGAACGCCCCGGTTTACGTACCTTTGCGCGACGATTTATTCCGGCACCAATGAACAAGGTTCGAAAATTTTACAACGAGTATAAGCCGTATATTTTTTCGGATGGCTGGTATTACGTCTTCATCATTCTGTTTATTCTCGTCCTCTTTATTTTCTTCTCCTGAGTGGCCAATCTACCGGCCGTGCTGGCCATTATCAACCCCTTGTCGGGAACGGCTTCGGCTGAACAAAAAGCCGTATTGAAAAATGCTTTTCTGCGCCGGGCCGAAGCAATGCATTACGAACCCGAAGCTGTTTTCACCGAAGCGCCTGCCCATGCTACCGAACTGGCTACCGAAGCGGTCAGGCGGGGCGTTAGCCGGGTGCTGGCGATTGGGGGCGATGGCACTATTAATGAAACGGCACAGGCGCTACGTCGATCGGCAACGGCACTCGGCATTGTCCCGCTTGGTTCGGGTAATGGACTGGCGAGGCATCTGGGTATTCCGCTTAACCCTATGAAGGCTATAGAACGGGCGCTGGGAGGCCACCCCGTTGTCATCGATAGTGCTGAAATTAACGAGCATCCGTTCTTCTGCACGGCGGGGATGGGGTTTGAAGCCTACGTAGCTCATGAGTTTGCCAAGCAGCCGGTGCGTGGATTGGCTACTTACGTCCGGACGACGTTTCAGGCGTTCTTAACGTACAAACCCGGTCAGTACGTCATTGATGGGCAGGAAAAGCAATTGTTCTCCCTGACCTTCGCCAATGCGGGGCAGTTTGGTAATAATGCCTGGATGGCTCCAAAGGCGAACATTGCCGACGGGCGTCTGGAGCAGTGCGAACTACGGCCATTTCCGGCGCAGATGGCGGGAATGCTGGCCTGGCGTTTGTTCAATAAGAGTCTCGATCAATCAACTTACTGGCAGGGCAAATCAATAACCAGGGCAACGGTTCAGGTGGATGGTCCCCTGCTGATTCATGCGGATGGGGAGCCGCTTGTACTAACCAACGGGCGTGCTGACATACGTATTCTGCCGGAGAGCCTGCTGGTGTTGCTCTAGTAAAATCATTTCGTTGGGTAATTTACCGAAGGATGACCGATATTTGTGCCGCCAAAACCAACTTGACGTCAGGTGGTTTACTCGGCCGGCGTCGCTTGTCTAAATGTCTCAGCAAAAAGTAGTTCTTGCCTTTAGTGGGGGTCTCGATACCTCCTTCTGCGTAAAATATTTGTCCGAAGACCGGGACATGGAAGTTCACTCCGTGTTGGTTGATACAGGCGGTTTTTCTGATGCCGAACTCAAAGCCGTTGAGGAACGGGCCTACTCGCTGGGCGTGAAATCCCACGCGACCATCTCCAAGACGGACGATTATTACCAGCAGTGCCTGAAATTCCTGATTTTCGGGAACGTGCTGAAAAACAATACATATCCGCTTTGCGTGAGCGCCGAGCGGATCTTCCAGGCCATTGCCGTTGCTGAGTACGCCCGTGAAATCGGTGCGTCGGCTATTGCGCACGGATCGACGGGCGCTGGTAACGACCAGGTTCGTTTCGATATGGCGTTTCGGATCATTATCCCCGATGCTGAAATCATTACGCCCATCCGTGACCTGCGCTTATCACGCGAAGCCGAAATCGAGTACCTGAAATCGAAAGGAGTGGAGCAGGAATGGCACAAAGCCGCCTACTCGATCAACAAAGGTCTGTGGGGTACGTCGGTTGGCGGCAAGGAAACGCTGACCTCTGATCAGTTCCTACCCGAATCCGCCTGGCCAACACAGGTTACTAAATCAGAGCCGGAAACCATTACCCTGACGTTCGAACACGGCGAAATCAAAGCCATCGGAGACGAGACATTTGCTAATCCAGTCGACGCGATTCAGAAGTTGACTGAACTGGCAGGGCCGTTCGGCATTGGTCGTGATATTCACGTGGGCGATACAATCATCGGTATCAAAGGCCGGGTCGGTTTCGAAGCACCCGCTCCGCTGATTTTGCTGAAAGCGCACCACACACTGGAAAAACACGTACTGGTAAAATGGCAGCTTTACTGGAAAGAGCAACTGGCTAACTGGTATGGTACTATGCTGCATGAAGGCCAGTTTATGGACCCCGTGATGCGCAACATCGAAACGTTCCTGGCCGACACGCAGGGCCATGTATCGGGTAAAGTGCACGTATTATTGGCACCTCATCGTTTCCAGGTGCTGGGTATTGAGTCTGATTATGATCTGATGTCGTCGGTATTTGGTGCCTACGGCGAGATGAACAACGCCTGGACGGGCGATGACGTACGCGGCTTCTCGAAAGTGGCGTCGAATCAGGTCATGATTTATGAGAAAATCCGTGAACGTAATTCTTGATGCCAGTCCGCTGGGAATAGGGTTTTATCACCGACGCGCGCGAACCGGGATCAGCCGGGTGATCGAGCAGTTGGTGGCGGGGTTGCGTCGGTCGCCGGATTGCCAGTTATCGCTGGCCGCGCCGACGCACCTGCCCGAAACCATGCGCTACGTAGCCGATAACTTCCCGACGGCTATTCCATTTGTGCACACGGCGGGCGAACGGGGTGTTGCCCGGTTGGAAAACGCGCTTCTGTCGCCGTTCGGGGCAGAAAGCGTACCCTCGAAAGTGATTCGGCGGATTAGTTACCAGACGCGCCGGCTGACCAAAACGGAGTACGCCCACTTTCAGCCGGATCAGTTTCCCGCTCAGTCTGTTTACCACGCTACGTTCTTTCCGGTACCCGCTGTTGTTCAACAACGCCAGGCGTCCCGGACCGTACAGAGCATCTACGACCTGATCCCGATTATGCACCCTGAATGGTTTACAGACGGGGAGCAGACGGTGCATCAGGTGCTGGCCGGTTTATTGCCGGAGTCCTGGGTCACGACGATCTCGCAGGCCACCAAAGACGATTTCTGTAACCATACAAATTTCAATCCGGATCGGGTTGTGCCTATACTGCTGGCAGCTTCGCCGGATTTGTTTCATCCGGTTACTGACGAAAAAAGAAAGCAGGCTATTCGTCAGCGGCTAAAGCTGGGCGATGGACCGTATTTCCTGAGTCTGGCAACGCTGGAGCCCCGAAAAAATATTGATCACCTGATCCGCTGTTTTGGGCAACTGGTTGCCAGTAAGGAATTGTCGGCTGATGTCAAGCTCGTTCTAGTAGGTACAAAAGGCTGGAAATTTGATGCCATCATGGCCGAGGCCGGACGTAACAGTGAGCTTATGTCCCGGTTGGTTTTTACGGGTTTTGTGCCGGATGAAGACCTGGCTCCGCTTTATGCCGGTGCGCTGGCGTTTGCCTATCCATCGCTGTACGAAGGTTTTGGACTGCCCCCGCTGGAAGCCATGCAATGCGGCCTGCCCGTTATTACGTCTAACGTATCGTCGTTGCCTGAAGTCGTGGGGGATGCTGCCATTCAGGTTGCCCCCAAAGACGTTGATGGGCTGTGCCAAGCCATGCTAACGATTGCCGGTTCACCGTCGGTACAGAGAGGTATGTCGGATAAGTCATTAAAGCGGGCTGCGCAATTTTCATGGGACAAATTCACGGCAGAACACGTTGCCCTATACAAGCGAATTATCGAAACCCAGTCGCAGGGCTTCGCTAGCATCTGAATTATGGAAAAAATAAACATTGGTATCGTCGGGGGAGCCGGTTACACGGGCGGAGAACTGCTTCGTATCCTGCTTAATCATCCGTTTGTCAACGTTACGTTCGTGCACAGCAACAGCCAGGCTGGCAAACCTGTCTGGTCTACACACACGGATTTGCTGGGCGATACAGACCTGCTGTTCACGGGCGATGCTATGGCTGATCTGCTAACCCCAGGTAATGTAGATGCTATTTTTCTTTGCTCGGGACATGGTGCCTCAGTCACGTTCATGGCCGATAATGACGTATCAGACGATATTACGGTCATTGATCTGAGTGCCGATTTCCGCGATGAGCACAATGACTTTGTGTACGGCTTGCCCGAATTGCAGCGCGAACGGATTCAGGAAGCAACACGTATCGCCAACCCCGGCTGCTTTGCTACCAGCATCGAACTAGCGCTGTTGCCCTTGGCGAAAGCAGGTTTGCTGACGGACGATGTACAAGTAAGTGCCATAACGGGCAGCACCGGTGCCGGACAGGCTCTGTCACCAACTACACATTTCTCGTGGCGGAATAATAACGTATCGATCTACAAAGCGTTCACGCATCAGCACCTGGCCGAAATTCGGCAGAGCCTGACAACGCTTGATCCCGATTTTAAATCGGCGATCAACTTTGTACCGTACCGGGGGGATTTTACACGGGGCATTATGGCCAACGTATACACACCCTTCAGCGGCACCCGCGAGGAAGCCAAAGAGCTGTACCGGACGTACTACGCTGGGCATCCGTTCACCCACCTCAGCGACGCGCCAATCGACGTAAAGCAGGTCGTGAATACTAATAAGTGTTTTGTGCACCTGGAATTGCACGACGGTCAACTGCTGATTACCAGCGTGATCGATAACCTGACAAAAGGTGCCTCCGGGCAGGCGGTACAAAACCTGAATCTGGTATTTGGCTTGCCCGAAGATACGGGCTTACGCCTGAAATCGGTTGCGTTCTAACGACGACGACATGACCATTCTGCAAACGGATCGGCTGCTGCTGAGAGAGTTCACGCCAGATGACGCGTCGTTTATGCTGGAGTTATTGACGAGTCCGCCCTGGTTGCGCTTCATTGGCGACCGGGGCGTTCGCACAATTGACGATGCCCGGCAGTATATCCAGAATGGACCGATGAAAAGCTATACGGACTTTGGTTTCGGCGGTTATCTCGTGCAGTTGAAGGCAGGCCATCAACCCATTGGTCTTTGTGGCCTGTTCCGGCGCGAAACGCTACCCGATATCGACCTGGGCTTTGCTTTCATACCTGGTTATGAAGGCAAAGGGTATGGGTATGAAGTAGCGTCTGCTCTGCTAAACTACGCACAAAATCAGCTACACCTTGCCCGCATTACGGCCTTCTGTGATCCCGCGAACCAGGCATCAATACGGCTGATTGAAAAGCTGGGTTTGCGTTTCGAGAAACCTATTCAGTTTAACGGTAAGGTAAGCTCGATGTACAGCGTAAATCTAAGCGGCCGCTCTGTCTAAGCGGCCTTCAACCGGTAATCAATACCCGTACCAGTCACCCCACCATTTTTGCAGACTCCGACGGATTTCGGCTTCGCGGGCGTTGTGGCCCGGTTCATAGAGTTTGCGCCCTTTCAGATCGTCGGGCAGGAAGTTCTGCTGAGCGAAGTTGCCTTCGTGGGAGTGAGCGTACTGATAATCCTTTCCGTAGCCAATCTGTTTCATTAGCTTCGTTGGGGCGTTGCGCAGGTGCAGCGGAACGGGCAGATGCGCTGTCTGTTCGGCCAGCGCGAGGGCGTCATCAATGGCAACGTAGCTGGCATTGCTTTTGGGCGACGTAGCCAGATAAACGGCTACCTGCGACAGGATGATACGTCCTTCGGGCATACCGATGGCTCTAATGGCCTGCACGGCTTCAGAAGCCATGATCATCGCTGTAGGGTTGGCGTTACCAATATCTTCCGACGCCATGATAAGCATCCGGCGGGCGATGAAAACCGGATCTTCGCCCGCTACGATCATCCGTGCCATCCAGTACAGGGCCGCATTGGGGTCCGAACCACGCAGCGATTTAATGAAAGCCGAAATAATGTCGTAATGCTGCTCGCCCGATTTGTCGTACCGGGCAATGTTCTGCTGTGCTACAGTAATGACTCCCTCATCCGTAATGACCAGCGGTTCCGCCGATACGTGTGCTGAAGCAACCAGGTCAAGCAGGTTAAGCAGCTTCCGGCCATCGCCCCCCGACAAGCGGAGCAGGGCGTCGTAGGATTCTACGGTAATGTGTTTTGACTGTAGGAATTTATCCTGCGCAATAGCCCGGTCAACAACCTGAATCAGCTCGTCGCGGCTGAGCGCTTTCAGAATGTATACCTGGCAGCGGGAAAGTAAAGCCGCGTTGACCTCAAACGATGGGTTTTCGGTAGTGGCACCAATTAACGTAACCTGACCCTTCTCAACGGCGCCCAGCAGCGCATCCTGCTGACTCTTGTTGAAGCGGTGAATTTCGTCGATAAAAACCACCGGTGGAAACATACCTGATGGACGACCCAGCACATCCCGGATTTCTTTTACGCCGGAGTTGATGGCACTCAAGGCAATAAAGGGTCGCTTCACGGCTTCGGCCAGGAGCAGCGCCAGGGTTGTTTTTCCCACGCCGGGAGGTCCCCATAAAATCATGGAAGGTAGTCGTCCGGCATCGATAGCACGACGTAAAGCGCCACCTGGTCCAATTAATTTCTGCTGGCCAATAACTTCATTGATCGTCTGCGGGCGAACCCGCTCGGGTAGGGGCGTTGAGTCCGTATTCATCTGGCGAAGTTACCTCAATTCATGGCCTTAATCTATTTGGGTAGCCATAAAAAAGCCCGGTAACCTGTGGGGTTACCGGGCGTAAGGGAGGGTTTAGGAATAGGCACTATAGGTAAATTTTTTCAAGCGTGATGTACCGTTTCAGATTGCCCATTGCGCCAAAAATCAGGTTATAAACCGACTGGATGTTAATTTCCATCAGCGTCGAAATTTCCTCATTGCTCATGTTCTGGAAGAAACGGAGGTGAACGGCTTCACGCTGCCGACGGGGTAGTTTCTCCAACGCCTGTTGCAGACAATCGTTGACAAACAGATCTTCTTCGAACGAGATGAGCCGGTTCTCGTGTGACGGATCTGCATCAATCAGCGTATCACCCAGACGCCGGCCGTTCATCGTATCGTCCTGGCTGATGAGTTTCTGCTCGGCCGTGAGATGACGTACCAGTTTCCGTTTGATGGACGCCATCAGATAGAAACGAACTGACGTTGTTGGACCGATTGTCGACCGGTGTTTCCAGAGCTCAACGAACAGATCATGGATGCAATCTTTGATTAACGCGCGGTCGGCTGCGAAGTGAGCACAATAATGGTAAAGGGTCTGAACATAATTTTGGTATAACTGGGCAAACGCATTTTCATCTCCTTCGCGAAACAGGTTCCACAATGTTTCGTCGTCGGGACCATTTTTTGTACGTGAGCGAGCCATGGTTAGTAGGAAAGGGTTTGGAGTAGCCGTTAGGTTGTGTAAACATATTGATAATGAATTGAATTTAAAACAGTTTTTAAATAAAATTTTTTTGTGGTGCTATTTAACAATTTGAAGAGGATCGAACGAGAAGCTGTTACCGTTGAATAATCCTTTATCGCTCAGCTTTAACGCTGGTATGACCAGTAATGCCATAAAACTCAGCGTCATGAAAGGGGCCGACAGGGTACTGCCCATATCGTCTTTAACAAATTTGTCCAATGCGAAATACTGATTGGCAACGTCATATCCATCAACATCTGTCATCAAGCCGGCAACGGGAAGGGGCAAGAACTGGGTGTCGGCTGTTGTGACGAGATGAAGAAAAGCGCGTCGGCTCATCACTTCTTTATCATGTTCGTGTGGAGCGTCGCCCTTAACGGCCGCCAGCCCTCCTTTGGCGTCGATGACCTGATTAATGGCCTGGCAAATACTCTCGTCGTCGCAGCCAACGGCCGTAATGTTGTGCGAGTCATGGCCAACGGAGGAGGCAATAGCGCCGTGTTTCAGATCAAAATTTTTAATGAAGGCAACGGCTGGTGGTGTGTCTTGGTAGCGATTAACAACGACTAGTTTCAAGATGTCACGTGTTACGTCCGGAACGATCAGGCCGTCTTCGACGAGAGGCTCCAAGTGTAGCTCGTTGGTAATGAGCTGCCCATCGAGTGCGCCAATCACACGAATTTGTGCGAGCCCAGGCTCGGCCGGAACGGCGAAGTCTTCGGGTTTCTTCGGGGAACACTTGAATTGGTTGACGTGGTCGCTACGTAGGTCCGGGATGGCTGACTTACCCCCATCGGCAACCGTTTCGCCGTTGATAACCGTCTGTTGAACGGTAAAACGCTGTAGATCTTCGACAACAATGTAATCCGCTGGATCGCCCTGGCGGAGAAGTCCTACGGGCATCCGGTAATGAAGAACTGGATTCAGACAGGCTGCCCGTAGGACGTGCCATAGGGTATGACCCTGCTCCAGCGCCCGAACCACCAGTTGGTTAATGTGTCCTTCGGCCAGCGTATCGGGGTGTTTATCGTCGGAGCAGAACATAATCTGCGCCGGAAATTCGGCCAATAACGGAATCAGCGCGTCAAAATTTCGGGCGGCACTCCCTTCCCGAATCAGGATGTGCATACCCCGCCGGGCTTTGTCCAACCCTTCTTCGTAGGTAAAACACTCGTGGTCGGTTGTAATACCCGCGTCGATGTACTGCTGGGCCGCGTCGCCGGTTAGGGCAGGCGCGTGTCCGTCAATTGGTTTGTTGAAGGCTTTTGCTAGCGCGAGCTTTGCCAGTACGTCGGCATCCTGGTTCAGTACGCCCGAATAGTTCATCATTTCGGCCAGATAACCCACGTCTTCCAGACCAAGCAAATGCTCAACCCCCTCAACACCAATGACAGCTCCAGCTGTTTCAAACGCAGTAGCCGGGACGCAGGAGGGTGCCCCAAACATGAATTTGAACGGCACACGCTTGCCTTCCTGAATCATGTATTCGACGCCCGCTACGCCCAGTACGTTTCCAATTTCGTGGGGATCGGAAACAGTTGCAACGGTGCCATGAACGACCGCCAGCCGGGCAAACTGAGGAGGAGTCAGCAATGAACTTTCAACGTGGACGTGCGCGTCGACGAAACCCGGTAAAATATAAGGTTCACCCGTACGCTCGGGCCCCAGGTGTTCGATCTGGCTGATACGACCGTCCTCAACCGTTATTGTTCCGTAAAAAATGGTTTCGTCGAAGAGATTGACAATGTTAGCAGTCGGCATAGGTTAAATTCGAATAAACAGTTTCCGGCGGTACATCCACCAAAGAATTAGATAGAAAATACTCATTGTAACGATGCCTACCAGTAATGGTTCGTAGCTGGCACCCAGGAATTGAAAAGGCCCGTGACCGAAATGGGTGTACAGGGAATCGATAATGAACCGGTCGATCAGGTGAACCAGGCAGTAGATCGCGATGGAGTTCATGCCAACCACAACCAGCGGAAACGCCCATTGCCGGTGCCCCGCTACGTCGATAATGCCATAGAAGAAGGCCAGCAGCCAAAAACACCAGCCCCCGCTGAACAGCACCCAGGCGGGCGTCCAGATACGCTTGACGACGGGACAGATGCCTAGCACATGCAGCAGGACACCGGCTGCTAAGCCAATAACGCCCGCGATGAGAAGACGCTTTAGCATGTTGCTGGTTGTGAGGCTAGAACGGAGCCAGCGCCCCGCCTGCAAGCCCAGCAGCATTGTACCGAGGGTGGGAATGAAACTCAGTGTGGCATAACCGCCCCCATTGAACAGAAACGGTGTTTCGCGGGGGAACAGGTTTAGAAACCACGTATCGAAAGCCCAAGCCAGGTTGCTGTTTTTATTGAAATGCGCCATCAAGCCGGTGTAGTGTTCAGGCCAATCTGCAGGGACGCCCACGGCTGCGTAATCGAAAGCCGGACCGGGGGCGGGGTAGAGAATAAAGGCGAGCCAGTAGCCAACCAGAATGGCGGTAAACGCTACCCAGGTCGTGCGGGAACTGGCGTTGCCAAGTAGAAAGAGGAATGGGTAACCCAGACCAATCTGGGTTAACGTATCCTCGAACGTAAAGTTGGTTTGATCCGAATGAATAGACCGGAGAAAAATGCCCAGTAGAATCAGAACAAGTGATCGACGTAATGCCCGGCCAAACTGAGCGCCGAACGATTTCCCTAAACCTTCCCGGCTGGCCAGCGAGTAGGGGAGTGCGACGCCTACCAGAAATGAAAACGACGGTTGAATAAGGTCATGCAGTGAGCAACCCGCCCATTCGACATGGCTTTGCTGATAAGCCAGAAACGCCCAGATGGGATTGTCGGGAAACGCTTCGTGCAGCCGGTGAAACTGAAGCAATTCGGCTACCATCAGGGTCATAACGAAGCCCCGATAAGCATCCATTGACATCAAGCGACCGACCGGAAAACTGCTGGAAGGGTTAGAAAACGAGTCAGGCATAGGGTGAAAAAGGGATAGGTTTGGGATGGTATTCGGCTTAAAATTGGACAAAGTTTTTGGCAAAGGGGTATATTTCGGACCGAAGTGACAGAACCTCGTAAAAACAGTCTAGTGATGCCAGCCCGCGTGTTAAAAGTGCATCCTGCCGATAATGTCATCGTTGCATTACGTGATTTAGCCGCAGGAGAGCAAATTGAGTTTGAAAATGAGACCTACCAGCTACCCTACGCAGTAGCTGCCAAGCATAAATTCGTGACCGAAGACCGGCAGCCCGGTGAGTCAATTACTATGTATGGCGTGCTGGTTGGCAAAGCAACGAAACCTATTCGTCGCGGAGAGCCGATAACGACCTTCAATCTCAAGCACGATTCGGATCGCTACGGTCTGGACAAAAAACAACCCTATAGCTGGCAGCCACCCGACGTATCGACCTGGCAGGGCCGGAGTTTTATGGGTTACCACCGGGCCGATGGCAGCGTCGGTACGCGGAATTACTGGCTGGTAGTCCCGCTGGTTTTCTGCGAGAATCGGAACGTACTGATTCTGAAAGATGCCTTTGAGCGCGAGCTTGGCTATGCACAGCCGGAAACCTACCGCGAGCAGGTGCACGAACTGCTGAGCTTGTACAAAGCAGGCGAAATGGAAACGATCAGGAAAATTCAACCCTTCGTCGACGAATCGCAGAATCAAACGCTGCACCACGCCCCGGCGCAGAAACGGCCGTTTAAGAACATCGACGGCATCAAGTTTCTGACCCACGAAATGGGCTGCGGTGGCACCCGGCAGGATTCAAATTACCTGTCGTCGCTGCTGGCTGGTTTCATCAACAACCCGAACGTAGCGGGCGCCACAATCCTGAGTCTGGGCTGTCAGCACCTGCAGGCCGACATGATCGTCGCGGATATCAAGCGTCAGAATCCCAAGTTCGATAAACCAATACTGGTATACGAGCAGCAGGCTGGTACGGAATACCAACTGATGTCGCAGGCGGTCAAAGAAACTTTCCTGGGGCTGGTGGAAATCAATAAACTGGAGCGCAAACCAGCTCCGCTGAGCGCGCTGACTGTGGGGTTGAAATGTGGTGGTTCGGATGGTTTCTCGGGTATTTCAGCCAACCCCGTGCTCGGGCACCTGTCGGACGTCGTGGGTGCGCTGGGCGGAAAAACCGTCCTGGCAGAATTTCCTGAACTGAATGGCGTGGAGCAGGAACTCATCAACCGCACTGCCGATGAGGCCAAAGCGCAGAAGTTTATCGACCTGATGGGCGATTACTCGGCGCAGGCGCAGGCCGCCGGGTCGGGTTTCGACATGAACCCATCGCCGGGAAACATCAAGGACGGTCTGATTACGGATGCTATCAAATCGGCCGGAGCTGCCAAGAAAGGCGGTTCGGCTCCCGTTACCGACGTATTGGATTATGCCGAGCCGGCGAAACAGCCTGGCCTTAACCTGCTCTGTACCCCCGGTAATGATGTGGAAGCCACGACGGGTATGGCCGGTTCGGGTACGAACGTAATCCTGTTCACAACGGGACTGGGTACCCCAACGGGAAACCCAGTTTGCCCGGTTGTGAAAGTCTCGACCAACACAAAGCTCAAAAATCGGATGCCCGACGTGATCGATTTTGACAGTGGCCCGATCATCGACGGTGAACAAAGTATTGAACAAAACGCTGATGCCCTGCTGGAATACATTATCCAATTGGCGTCCGGCAACGAAATAACCAAGGCCGAACAACTTGGCCAGGATGACTTCATCCCCTGGAAGCGGGGGGTATCTTTGTAAGAGGAGAAAGGAGGAAAGGGAGGAAGGAGGAAAGGAATAGTACTTCCATCCTTTCTCCCTTTCTTCCCTCTCCTCCTTTCTCCTTCAATTCTATGTTCTCTCTTCAAAACAAAACCGCATTAATTACGGGTGGGGCCAGCGGTATTGGCCTGGCTATAACCCGGACGTTTGCTCAGTCGGGGGCAAGTGTTCACATTCTGGAAATTAATGCTGATCAGGCGCAGCAAGTTGCCGATGAGATTACGGCAACGGGAGGAAAAGCCCAGGCGCATGCCGTGGACGTATCAAACCAGGCGCAGGTGGTCGAGGTAATCGGTCAGATTGCGGCACAGGGACCGATTCATATTCTGGTTAACAACGCCGGTGTGGCCCATGTTGGGAAAGCCGATACCACCAGCGAAGCCGATTTCGACCGGATCGTTCGGATTAACGTGAAAGGTGTCTACAACTGTCTGTATGCGACGATTCCGCACCTGAAAGCAAATGGTGGGGGCGTTATCCTGAATATGGCATCGGTGGCGTCGTCGGTGGGCATTCCCGACCGGTTTGCCTACTCGATGAGTAAAGGGGCCGTGCTGACGATGACGCTGTCGGTGGCGAAAGATTACCTGGCCGATAATATCCGCTGCAACTGTATTTCACCCGCGCGCGTTCACACGCCTTTCGTAGATGGATTTCTGGCGAAAAGCTATCCGGGTCAGGAGGCCGAAATGTTCGAGAAATTATCGAAAACGCAACCCATTGGCCGCATGGCCGAGCCGCAGGAAGTTGGCGCACTGGCGCTGTATCTCTGTTCCGACGAAGCAGGCTTCGTGACGGGCTGTGACTACCCACTAGACGGCGGTTTCATTCGGTTGAATAACTAGTTGCTGTTAGTACGTCAGCTTTTACACCAAAGGGCAGCCTGAAATTTCAGGCTGCCCTTTGGTGTAAAAGCCATTTTGATGAACTTACTAGAGACGCGTTTACCGTTACTATTGGATCAGAAAAGACTTTCAGGCTTCCGTTTGGGGAGCGAAAAGAGAGTAGCAGGTGGATTAAGATTGGTCGGTAAGTAGTGTAAAGCAGCAACAACCCTTACTTTTGAGGCAAAAGCTTATTCTGTCGCATGAAACTTTTCCGCTTCGGCCCGGCCGACCATGAACGCCCCGGTGTGGTATTGCCAACCGGTCAATCCATTGATGTTACTCATTTCGGTGAAGATTTTGACGAGTCTTTTTTTGCCACCGGCGGCCTTGACCGACTGGCGCACTGGCTTGAATCGCACGCGCCCAATTGTCCGGAGGTTCCGGCCGATGCCCGGTTTGGTCCCTGCGTGAAGCGGCCCTCCAAGATCATGTGTGTTGGCCTGAATTACGCCAAACATGCCGCCGAGACCAACGCGGCTATCCCCGCTGAACCGATCCTGTTCTATAAATCGACAACGGCCATTGTTGGCCCTAACGACAACGTAGTGATTCCAAAACGGTCGGAGAAAACGGACTGGGAAGTTGAACTGGCGATCGTGATTGGCAAAAAGGCGTCGTACGTCGAACTGGACGAAGCCATGGACTATATTGCTGGCTATGCTCTGCATAACGATTACAGCGAACGCGCCTGGCAACTGGAACGGGGCGGTCAATGGGTGAAAGGAAAAAGTGCTGATACCTATGCCCCACTGGGGCCTTACCTCGTCACGAAAGACGAGATTGCCGATCCGAATAATCTGCATTTATGGTTGAAACTGAATGGCGAAATGCTCCAGGATTCAAACACGGATGACATGATTTTCAACGTGCCGACCCTGGTTAGCTACATCAGCCAGTTTATGACGCTGCTCCCCGGCGATGTTATTTCGACGGGAACACCCGCCGGCGTCGGACTGGGCCTGAATCCACAGCGTTACCTGAAACCCGGCGATGTAGTAGAACTAGGTATCGAAGGCCTGGGCGAACAGCGACAGGAAGCCGTCGCTTACACGGATAAAAAGTAATTGATTGGGGGAGAGGTGGTAACGTCTGCCTCCCCCTTTTTATAGCACTACGGTAGTTCCTTTCTCTCCATCCTCCCTTTCCTCCTTACAATCCCATGACCATCGACGCCCATCAACATTTCTGGTATTTTGACGCAGACCGCAATACGTGGATAACCGATGATATGGCGGTACTTCGCCGTGATTTCCTGCCCGCTGATCTGGAGCCTGTCCTGGCGGAGAACGGAATTGATGGCTGCGTAGCGGTACAGGCCGCCCAGTCGGAAGAAGAAACGGTGTTTCTGGTCAATATGGCGAAGACGTACGACATCGTGAAAGGCGTGGTAGGCTGGGTCGATTTGCAGTCGGAAGCGCTGCCACAGCGATTGGAACACCTGACGCAGTATAAACATCTGAAAGGATTCCGGCACATTGCCCAGGCCGAACCCGACGATTTTCTGGCGCGTCCGGCGGTGATTGAGGGAATTCGGCAACTGGCGGAGTTTGGCATGACGTATGACATTCTGATCTACCCCAGCCAGCTGAAAGCCGCTCTGCAACTGGTTCGGGCCGTGCCAGAGGTGAACTTTGTCATCGATCATCTGGCCAAACCCTACATCAAAACACAGGAAATCAACCGCTGGTCGAACTTCCTGACCCAGATTGCCAAAAGTTCAAATGTGTCCTGCAAACTGTCGGGCATGGTGACAGAAGCTGACTGGCAGAACTGGAGTAAAAAAGATTTTTTCCCCTATCTGAACGTAGCGTTCGAGCATTTCGGCCCGGATCGGCTGCTGTTTGGCTCCGACTGGCCTGTTTGCCTAGTTGCGGCTAACTACACCCAGGTGAAAACGCTGATTGAGGAGTACGTCAACCCTTGGGGAAACGAAGTCCGCGAGAAGATATTTGGCGCTAACGCCGTTTCGTTTTACGGGCTGTAACTCACTGAACCGGCTTGTTCTGCCTGAGCTGATTACGGAGCAACGTAACACCCGTTCCCGGTTTGCGCCACTGGTCCATCATGTCACCTGACTGCGCGCCCGTTGCCCGAAAGAAGGAGCCGAGCAAAATGTCATCGTCACCATCCTGGTCGACATCACCGACTGCCATGCGCAACCACCGGCCCCGTTCGGCGTTCGGAAAGGTGCGGGGCGTAAAGCGAAGTCCCCCCCGGTTTTCAAAATAGACAAAGCCTTTATTGGGTCGTTCCGTAAAGTCCGGGTAGAAAGAAATTGTCGCTATGTCCAGGTCACCGTCCTGATCGAAATCGCGTACGGCGGTTTGCGTAGCGCCGTGCAGCGGGTAAAACAACGCCTGCCGGAAATGAAATTTGCCGTCGTTCAGGAAAATTCGGATGCCGTGGTAACGTTTCAGAACGGTCGAGTAGTCGGCGTTATCGCCGTTGGTGTAAATCAGGTCCTGATCGCCATCTTTGTCAATATCAGCCATTTCCAGAAAGCTGGAGCCGTAGACTGACGGAAACTGCATCAGGATTTCTTTGTGAAAGGAGCCGTTCTGCTGGTTATAGTAAACCGCAATCTGCTCGTTGCCCTGCGCCAGTAAAGCGACAATATCCGGCCATTGATCATTGTTTACATCGGCAATCAGTGTTTGTCGCGCGCCGGGCACCGGGTCCAGCTCGTGCTCGGCAAAACCCTGTTTCAAGCCCTGATACCAGCTCAATTTACCGGTATGATTGCCAAACTGCGAGATAATGGCGTCTTCGCGGCCGTCCCGATTTATATCGGTCAGCGTTGCCTGAACGGGGCGCTGCAGGTTAAGAATTAGTGGAATGGGTGCTGCTGCCCGATTTATATACCGGCTCCAGGCGCCAGCCGTCAGGTCATTGGGATTCAGCATACCCAGCGTTAAAATATCAAGACTACCATCGTGGTTAACCCGCAGATCGGACGGAGCGCTTTTCAGCCGTAGCGAATCCGTACGGCGCAGATTCTGATCGAGCGCGAACAATTGCCCCCGCTGATCGCCCGCCCAGATGCGTTTTGTCAGCGTATCATACTGAAGCAATGTAACAGCTCCGTCAATGGCTCGCTCGGATTGCTGAACTTGAAACAGCGGCAACCCAACCCGCACGGCGAGGTGAGGCAGTTGCGGCAAAACAGAATCCGGAGCCTGGGTGGTGTAGTATGTAACAATCTTTTCCCAGTCGGTGGGATGTACCGTGGGCGTCGACGGAAAAATGTTGGCCTTGATAATACGGGCCAGTTCTTCTGGGTCTGTGTATTGCGTCAGTTCAGACAGCGGATTCCCGGACTGACCCATGTACAAGGCCATCTGAGGCAGCACACTACGTTTCCAGGTATCTTTGTTCAGCAGCGAGGGGCTGGGGGTGAGGTGGCAGCTCCCACAATACGTCTGACTAAGTTGTTGACCAGTTAATTGAGTCGGCTCGGGCAGGGCAGCTTCGGTAGTGGATGACTTATTTTTGCAGGCGAGCGCTAGTAGAGCGCTACTGAAAAAAATAACAGTCAAACGTAAAAAATACATACTTTGCTCTTTTGGCAAAGATACCGAAATCGGTGATGATAGCCATGTCTTCAACCAGCTGTTGAGCTGGAAACAGGTAAAGACGATTCAAAACAATTAAGTCACGAACTGGCTTAGATTTGTAGCCCGAGTGCCCACACTCGGCTGTCACCATTCATTGAACCGGACGTGGGTAACCGGTTGCCCCTATTCCTGATGAACTGCTTTGTTGGCCTTGATGTCGGTACAACTAACGTAAAAGCGCTGGCAATGCCCGCTGATCTGAGCGAGATCCTGGCCCATGCGTCGGCTTCCGTAACAACACTTAATCCCGAACCCGGCTACGCGGAACAGGATCCGGTGGAGGTCTGGAACGCGCTTGTCCAGGTGCTGAGCGAAGTTCACGACGAACTAACCAAAGCCGGTCATGTCATTACACATATCGCGTTCAGTACGGCTATGCACAGTCTGGTGGCGATGGATGGCAATGGCAAACCCATGAGTAACTTGATTCTTTGGTCGGATAACCGGGCCGAAGCGCAGGCCAATACGTTACGTTCCGAACAGGCTGACCTGGGGAAAGCCATCTATGAGCAGACTGGAACGCCCATCCACCCCATGATTCCGTTGTGCAAGCTGGCCTGGCTGCGTGAACATGATTCCCGGCTGCTAAACCGGACGGCTCATTTCGGCTCGATCAAAGAGTTTCTCTGGTTTCGCCTGACGGGCCAGTTTGAGGTTGACTATTCGATTGCAACGGCAACCGGTCTGTTTGATGAGGCCAAACGGCAATGGAGTGAACTGGCCATGGACTATGCCGGTGTCCGGTCCGATCAACTATCTAAGCCGGTCCCCACGACGTTCATTCGTCCTTATACCCCCCGCCCCGACGTAACGATTCTTGGCCTGACCAACGAGACAATGCTGGTAATCGGCGCGTCGGATGGTTGCTTAGCCAACTTAGGCGCGGGAGCCATCAAAGCCGGGACAGCTACGCTGACGATTGGAACGAGTGGCGCCATCCGCCAGACGGTACGCAAACCGCTCCGCGACGAAAAGGGACGCCTGTTCTGCTATATTCTTGACGATAATCATTACGTTGTTGGTGGTCCAACAAACAATGGCGGAAACGTACTGGAATGGCTTAGTGAGAAATTCTTGAACAAAGAAACCGAAGCTGTCCTGGCCGAAGCGAAGACGGTGCCTGCCGGTGCCGATGGCTTGTTGTTCTATCCGTACCTGCAGGGCGAGCGCGCTCCACTCTGGGATGCCCACGTACGAGGGGCTTACATGCACGTCGACTGGCTGCACACGCAGGCGCACTTTGTCCGGGCGTCGCTGGAAGGTGTTTTGTTCAATTTGCTCAGCATCAATAATCTGCTAACAAAACACACCGGACCGGCGCGGGTAATTCACGCCAACGGCGGTTTCGCGCAGTCCGATTTCTGGGTGCAGATGCTGGCCGACATGACCGGCCGGCCCGTCCGGCTCAACGCCAGCAATGAAAGCGGCTCGATGGGGGGTATTCTGCTGACTATGAAAGCGATTGGTATGGTAAAAACGCTGGACGAAGCCGCCGAGAAAGTTGCGTTCGGAAAAACCTACGAACCCAACTCAGATCAGTACAAAATCTACCGCACGGCGTTTGCAAAGTGGGAAGCGGGTTTGACGAAGTTTTAATAAGTCCTTCGGTAGACTGTCAGGTTTACGGGAAGGGGTTACCCTAGTCCATGGTCGTCAAAATACTTCTTAACGAGGAAATTAACGTAACGCTTGAGGTGGGTTTCTGTCAGAAAGACGTTCGACCAGTTTTCGTACCGCTGACATTGAATGCCTAAATAGAAGAAATACAGCGTAACGCCCAGCATCGGCAGGAGCCGCTTTTCTTCGCCTGTAAGTGGCGTAACGGATTCGTAGCCAGCCAAAAAGGAAGCGACTTTTTGATCCCGCTCCTGCTCAACTTTTTCGGTACTGTGGATTTGCAGGATGTAATAGGCGACATCCAGGCAAAGCCAGCCATTCCCGCAAAAATCGAAATCGAACAATGTGACGCGGTGATCACGATCAATATGCAGGTTGTCGAACCAAATGTCCAGGTGCACGATCCCCTGCCGGAGTTGAGCGGTATCGGCGTGCTGAAGTTCGTGCAGCAAATAGGTCTGCGCGCGCTGCATAAACCGCATCTCATCGGTATCGGCAGGCAGGCGTTGCTGCAGGTACACAAACGAATCGACCAGAAGCCGCTCAGGGGTGTAGGTTTCCCGGTTCAGGTGCAGCTTATGCGTTAGCTGGTGCATACGGGCCATAACCTCGCCGATATGGGCGTGTACCTCGGTCGTAAAGGTGAAGAGCTTTTCGCCGGTTGCGTATGAGAACATAACCCCGTAACGTAGCCCCTCGGCTGCCGTTATTTCCTGAATGTATTCGCCGGTCTGGTCCGGAATGGCGTACGACACCGGAATGTCCTTTTCCTGAAGTAGATAGAGTAACCGAACTTCCTCCAGAATTTCTGTCCGACTACGCCAATTCAGCGTGTAGAGCCGGAAAATGAATCGCGTTGGTCCGTTGGTGAGCAAATACGTATGGCTGATCCCCGCTTTTAGTAACTTGCATGTTGCCTCACTGCGCAAGCCATATTGTTCGGCAAGAAACGGGGCGAGCGCGGTCGCGGACACAATCGAACTGCTTACAGGAAATAGAGCCATGAGCTACGTAGAACGAATATACGTAGAAAAAGAATATAAGTATAGCCGTATATAATAGATGAAGCTAGCTACCTATCGCCGGATACATAATTTGCTTACTCATCCGCGTCAAGAAGCCCTTGCTCTCTCAATTTGGCAGTATAATCTTCTAATGACAACGGACAGTTTGCCAAATCCATGAAATCAGACTTTTCTAACTTACACTGTCTTTTCATCTGCCCAATTAACGAGTCGCCTAATTCCTTCTCGCCGTGACTTATTTTTGTATATAGCACGACCTTTCCATTATGACGAAACTCCAAATACTTATGGTCATCACTTCTGTTTAAAGAATCCGCGAAACCTTTCTTCTTCAAATTTTTGTATGTCAGTTTTGCATCAAGCGTGGGCATAGTCATCAACTTGTTTAACTAAGGCATTCAGGATTGTTTTTATGGACTGAAGCCGTCTTGTTAGTTCAACATCGGGCAGTGAGTTGTAACGATTGTAGATATACTCAAATTCCTGTGCGAAACTTTGTTCTGCTTCTTCTATTGTTGAGCCAGTCCCAACCAAATCAAGAATTTCACAGGTCATAACAAAGTAATCATCCTCTTTTTCGAGTAAGCACCGAAGTGGGCCAAACAGCTTATAAGCATGCGTAGCAGATATAATTATGTCAGGAGCAAGTGATAAAGAGGCTTGCTTGTCAGAATATTCTTCAACGGTTTTTGAATTGACTTTTTTATCGCCCCGATAAGTTGTAACTACCTTTTTAAAACTAACTTCCTGAACAGTTTCTAATTCTTTGTTTTCGATGACATGTACTACTAGCCGGTCACGAACCTCTTTTGCAAACGGTCGAATAGGATAAAGCGGGACGATACTATCCCTACCTTCCTTTTGTTTTATGTCAACAACGTTAACAGGTGAGCCACCAAAACTATTAACAAAATTGAACAAACCATCAACAACTTCACTACGCCGGTAAGCATCTGGATATAACTCTCTAACTTTCCCAAAATTTCCTTTTCCAGAAGCCTCAACTAATTCATCAAATTTTTCCCGAACTAATTCTCGTTGGTTGTCAATATTGCCATTTAGAGTCAATTGCCGGCGAGGGGTGAATGAAAATTGAGGAACGGCACTGCCGGACTTAAAGCCAGTAAGTTCTATTTTGAAATTATTTAAATCAATTGTAGAGCCTTCTGATACATTGACTTTGGCAAGCGTTTGAAGTAGCGTTTGAAGGTTTTTGGCTATTTCAACCAAATAATCAACCGGAAGAGAGTTGTATTTGCCAACTTCTCCGCTTACCTGTAGATTAATAGTTTCTTTATCTTGTTCGGGCATGTGAGGTTAACAAATATGGGTCATTATTTGTGGCCAAAAGTACAAAAATTAGGCCAGCTACTCATAAGGCTAAGCTCTTCGTACCCTGTTAGGGCGTTTCTGCTGTCGGCTAGAAGCTGCTTAATAGGGTACAATTATTTAATCGAGGAATTCGCCTTATTGCCGAAGCAGAGACCTTTCAAATCCTGTCTCTTGGGGGCAATTTCTTTGTTGCTGGAATACTGGTAAATTCACTTTTTGCACTTGTAAGTATACTTAATATTCGTGATTAGAACGTTACCTACCAGCGTACCTGCCCATCGCCGGTGACGATCCATTTTTCGGTCACCAGTTTTTCCAGCGCAAAGGGACCGCGTGCGTGGAGCTTCTGGGTGGAAATGCCGATCTCGGCACCCAGCCCAAAAACACCACCATCGGTAAAGCGAGTTGACGCATTAGCGTACACAGCCGCTGCATCTACTTCCTGCAAAAAGCGATCAATGAGAGGCTGATTTTGCGAAACGATCGCTTCGGAATGCTTCGATGAATAGGCCTGGATGTGCGACAGGGCTTCGTCGGGGTTGGTTACCACTTTCACCGCAATTTTATAATCCAGAAACTCACGGCCGAAATCTTCCGGACGAGCGTGCTGTAATTGCTCGTAACCAGCCTGCTGGAAAATACCGTACGCCGTTTCATCGGCAAATACATCGACGTTCCATTTCCGAAACTCATCGATCAGCATTGGCAGGAATTTTTCGGCGATGGCTTCATCCACCAGCGCGCAGTCCAGCGAGTTGCAGACCGACGGGCGGGATACCCGGCCGTTTACCACAATGGCCGCGGCTTTAGTCAGGTCAGCAGA
Organism: Spirosoma sp. KUDC1026; assembly: GCF_013375035.1. Lineage (NCBI taxonomy): Bacteria > Pseudomonadati > Bacteroidota > Cytophagia > Cytophagales > Cytophagaceae > Spirosoma > Spirosoma sp. KUDC1026. The sequence goes on from NZ_CP056032.1 coordinate 1,660,237, forward strand.
TGCTTCAATGTAGGCGTGGCACACGCCGGCTCCGGTTTCGATCGTCGGTACGAGTGAGTTTTTCCTCACAAACTGAATCAGTGACTCTGAGCCGCGCGGAATGATAATGTCCACGTAACGCGTAGCGGTCAATAGTTCGTTGACAACTGCACGGTCGGGGGGAAGCAGTGATACGGCTGCTTTGGGTACGCCAAACTCGGTCAATACGGACTGAATCAGATTAACCAGATACCGGTTTGAAAAGTCAGCTTCTTTCCCGCCCTTGAGCACACAGGCATTCCCCGACCGAAGGCAGAGTGAGGCAACGTCGACCGTTACGTTCGGGCGCGATTCGTAGATGACCCCCACAACGCCCAGCGGTACCGCGATTTTTTTGAGTTGTAACCCCTGCTCAATCGTTCGTTCGAAAATCACTTCGCCCGCCGGATCAGGCAGTACCGCTACGTCACGCAGGCTTTTGGCCAGGTCAGCAACACGCGCTTCTGTCAGTTTCAGCCGATCATACTTCGGATCATCAGCCGACATCCGGTCGAGATCTTTCTGATTCTCCGTTACAATCTCGCCGACGTGAGCCGTTAGTACGTCAGCCATTCGGTTGAGCAGGTCGGTTTTCTGCGCCGAGTTTAGTTGGCGTACCACAGCAGCCGCCTGTTGCGTAGCTTGGAGAAGAGGAGTGATTGGAGTCATTACTTTGTATTAGTTAGCTGTTCCTGAATATACCGGAGTACATCGGGTAGCGTAATGTCAAAACTTTCAGTTATTACTTCTGTTGCTTGTCGGTAGTCGTGTCGATGATTCGGGAAGGAAATCAACTGTGGAAAGTGCGGTGCATTATCCCAGCGAACCAACCATTGTTGGTCTGTTTTTTGCCAATGAAAAGCGTATTTTCTTGTAGTGCTGTCGGAATACTCTTTCGTATGCAGTACTGACCCGTCGATAAGTGTGATGCGAAGTTTAGCAAAAAATGTATCCTCCATATGGTCCAGCCGTAGCACGTCGTACTGGCTCACAAACGGGTGTGTATTCAACCAAACAAGGTATTCCATCTGGCAAGTGAGTGGTGATAGCTAGCCGATGTATTCAATGTTGCCTGCCTGGACGTCCCGAATTTTTTGTTCAGTCATGTGCAGAAATTCGTTGTCTGCTTTCCATTCAACATAATCATCCCATTCGTTAATTAACTCTTTTGGTGCCGATGCGACATACTTCTCGAACGCGTCAAAAGGCATGTCGTACTTACGCTCAAAAAGTCGAACGTTTTCTTGAAATCGATGCTTCTGCGCCAGATAGTCCAGCAGCATCCATTGTTGCACCGCCTGTTTCGTTACTTGCACCATAGTCGAATGCGTTAGCTAGCCAGACAAACGCCCAGCTAATTCGGGTTACAAAAGTACAATATCATTCGCATTCGCCACCTCAACGTTTTGATGGCTAAGCTGTTGTGCCAGCGTATTCGACGAGATCCGGACGCGGGCCACGGCAACCGCCGATTGTTGCTCGTCCAAAATTTCAATCATCTCGCCAGCCGCAAAGTCACCGATAACATTTTGGATTCCTACGGCCAGCAGGCTCCGGCGCTGTTGCAGGGCACGCACCGCCCCTGCATCAATCTGTATCTGTCCAACGGCCAAACTACCGCTTCCCAGCCAGCGATTGCGGGCCGATAGCGAACTGGGCTGCGCTAGAAACTCGGTACCAGTTTCGCCGTTCAGCGCCCGGCTAATGTTATCCGGTTCGTTCAAACCGAAAATTAGCACCCGAATACCCATGCGCGTAGCCAGCTTGGCAAAGGTTAGTTTAGAGGCCATGCCGCCCAGGCCCAGCGAGGATTTATCGGTGCGAACAACCCCAAAAATCTGCTCGTCGAACGCAGCAACCTGCCGAATAATCTGCCCGTTATTGTCCAGCAAGCCACCAACCGACGTGCACAGCATAAGCGCTTTGGCGCCGAAACCCACAGCCATCAGGGTGGCTAGTTCGTCGTTATCCGAAAACTTCAGCTCGCGGTTGCTGACCACGTCGTTCTCGTTGGCAATTGGAATAAGCCCATTATGCCACAGTTCTTCGTACGTTTGCTTCAATTGCAGAAACTGGTCCCGGCTAGCAAAATGATGGCGTTCGCACAGACTCTGCGCAATCGAGATGCCGTAAATCGCGAAGAACCGGGAATACTGATTGAGTAACAGTAAGTTGCCCACAGCCGCTGCGGCTTTTCGCTGCGTAATGTCACCCCGATAATCGCTGATCAACGCCTTCCCGGCACCAACGGCGCCAGAGGAAACCAGGACAATGTGGTAGTGGGCGTGCAGAGCGGCCACCTGCCGGGCAATGTCGACCATGACCGGCTCGTTGGGTTCGCCGGATGGCTTGGTGATCGAAGCTGTACCGAATTTGAGGACAAGAACAGGTTTTGTCATGGCCGCAAAGATAGAGCAATCCCCGTAAAGCCGGCTTTAATCAATAAGCGTAGTAGGCACGAAACGAGCTTCGTTGACCAGCGCGGCCTTGAGCTGCTTTAGGTAATCGGCCTTCGGAATCTCTATAGCGCCATACCGCCGGACGTTATCGTTGATGAATTGCGTATCAAGCAGGGTAAAGCGCTGCTTCCGAAGCTGCATAATCAGGTAGTGAAACGCCACCTTCGATGCGTTGCTGACCCGGTGAAACATGGATTCGCCAAAGAAAGCCGAACCCAGTGAAACGCCGTAAAGCCCCCCGACTAGTTCATTGTTTTGGTACGCTTCGACGCTGTGGGCCAACCCCATATGATGCAGTTCAGTGTAGGCCTCGATAATTTCTTCCGAAATCCAGACGCTGTCTTCATCGTTGCGGGGTTCTGAACAGTATCGCATCACCTGTGTAAAGGCCGTATTGAACCGTATTTCGAACTGATTCTGATTCAGGACTGGCCGAAGCGAACGGGCTGGCTGGTAGGTATCAAGCGGGATGATAGCGCGTGGATCGGGGGCGTACCAATACAAGGTTCCATCAGCGTCGGCCATCGGGAAAATCCCGTTAATATACCCGTAAATCAGGTCGTCGGCGGTAAGCATGAGCGAGTGTAAGTGAGAACCGAAGCTAAGCAAAGATATGGGTTTTGGTGAATACGTACCGAACCTGACCCAAAGGATTGCTTTATCCCGAGCAGAAGGTATGCCAATGCCCGTTAAACGAAACACTTTTTGCGTTGTCAAACGATTCGGTTAGCAAAACGGTTGTTCTGCCAGCAGAAGACGTATCTGAAAAATTAAACGACTACTGATACCGAAGACGTATCAATAAATTCGATTCACCTATGAAGAAAAGCTTGTTAGTACTTGTCCTGGCCCTGCCGCTGCTATTTAGCCAGTGCAGCATCAATAAACAGATCTCGCAGGCAAAAGCGCTGGGCGACTGTCGGTATTCTATTGCATCGGCCGACAGCGTGTTTCTGGCCGGCGTCGATATCCGGGAGTTTCGTAAACTGGAAGACATCAATCCCGCCCGGTATCCCCGTCTGGCCGCTGGTCTGCTAACCCGGAACGTACCGCTGGATGCCCGGATCAATCTCGATATTACGAATCCGACCAACAAACTGGCGGGAATTAACCAGCTGGAATACCGGATTCTGCTGGCCGGACAGGAGTTGTTTAACGGTTTCCTGAATCAGCGAATCGAAGTGCAGCCGGGGGGCGGCAAAACGCGGGTACCCGTTCGGCTGAATACTAATGCCTTCCAGTTACTGACTGATGCCAAAACCCGCGACGCCTTTACCCAACTGGTGCAGAACCTGTCGGGGTCGGCTAACACAAGCCCGTCCAAGCTGACGATTAAAATCAAACCAACCCTGGATCTGGCTGGTGGTCAGGTGAATTATCCCGGCTACATCACCATCGATCAGGACGTAACGAACAAGATCCTGCTCGGTAAGTAGTACCTGACCAGGGGTAACTTCTTCGTGAATACAGTAGCATTGTACATGCCCCGGCTTTTTACGATCGGGGCTTTTTTATGGCCCTACCGTCGATAATTCATGACCAACCTTAACTAGATTTATGCGCCAACTGCTCTCTTGCCTGTTTCTTCTCCTGACTGCAACGCTGACCCGGGCGCAGCAAATCCAGCTAGCTCACGATGAAGCCGGAAAGCAAGTTTCCGTGACGGTGGATGGTAAGCCTTTTACGGCGTATATCTACCCCGGCCCGACCGTTCTGAAAAAGCCGGTGCTGTACCCCATCGTTTCGGCGGGAGGAAATGCCATAACCCGAGGCTGGCCTATGGATCCGCGGCCCGGTGAGCGGGTTGATCATCCACACCACGTGGGCATGTGGTTCAACTACGGCGACGTAAACGGGCATGACTTCTGGAATAATTCCAACGAAGTTGGCCCCGAGCACAAAGGTCCCTTCGGTACGATTGTGCATACCGGCGTCAAGTCCATGAAAAGCGGCAAAGGCAAGGCCGAACTGGTTGTAACGGCCGACTGGCTGGATAAGGACAACAAACCGATGTTGCAGGAAACGACCACCTATACGTTCCGGACTGAGGGGAATAAACGGACAATCGAGCGGGCTGCGGTTCTGAAAGCGCTGGCCAACGACGTTACGTTCAAAGACAATAAAGAAGGCATGATTGCCCTGCGGCTAGCCCGGCAACTGGAGCATCCGTCGACAAAACCCGAAGTGTTTACCGACGCACAGGGCGTGGCTACGAAGGTACCAACGCTGGACAACACGGGTATCACAGGCATGTATCACAGCAGCGAAGGCGTCGAAGGCGATGCTGTTTGGGGAACCCGCGCCCGCTGGGTCAACCTGACCGGCACAATTAACGGCGAACCGCTGGCCGTTACGTTACTGGACCATCCGAAGAACATAGGGTATCCAACGTACTGGCACGCGCGTGGGTATGGGTTGTTTGCAGCCAATCCGATGGCTCCATCGGTCTTCAGTAATGGGAAAGAAATGCCCATGAACTACAAGCTTCCCGCCGGGCAGTCGGTCACGTTCCGGTACCAACTCATTGTTCAGTCGGGTGAGTCGCCCAAACAGGCGCTCAATGAGCAGGCAGAACGATTCTCGCAGTTGCGGTGAGAATTGTCCAAAACAAAGAACGGGTTTTCTGGATGATTTTATGATTCTCCAGAAAACCCGTTTATGCTGAGTAAGTGAGTACTAGTTTAAATGGACCAGTGCGGAGCGGTACACCCGTCCATCGAGCGAGTCGACCCAGGTCCGTAACGTATCGTTCTCATAGGCCGCCCGCGTCATTTCCGCATCGATCTGCCGGAGCAGGAAAAATAACTGATGAACGTGCAGCCACTGGCGGTGTAGCTGGGTCTGGCTTTCGGTAGCAGGATCGTACTGACGAATCTCTTTGGTTAGCTGACGAAGGCTCATTTTAAGGTGGTAGCGCAACATGATCAGCCGGCTGGCCATTTCCAGCTCGGCTGGATTGCGCTCCATGTGCGTGATTCCCTTAGCGAGAATATTGTTACGTTGCTGGAGCTGATCTGACACAATGTACCAGGCGTGCTCGGCCCGAAGCGATTCATACGTGGCAATTTTCATGACGATTAGTACATAACGGTTTATAACAAATATACCTTTTCTGCCAATGATTCTAGTGATAGAGATAAATTTCTGTTAAATTTTAATCTGAGTTTGCAGGGTATTGCCAATACTTTTTCTGTTGATAAAAAATATACCGGTAAGCTTTTTAAGCCTTCAGTCGGTCTTGCTGCTCAAGACCGATGAGTTGACAGTTGAAAAAATACGGTTGAATACCGAATATTGAGTGACTGAACATCAGTTGTTCGGAAGCTGGCCGGTCCTTGTCTGGTAGGCTATCACCAACGTTATTGCTTTGCCGTATGGATCCCATTTATCGCTCGCTTATCGTCTGTACCAGCCACGCCGATTTTCCGGGAAGATCGCAGAAGACCGGTTTATGGCTGAGCGAAGCAACGCATTTCTACGATGAACTGTCAAGCCGTAATCTGCCCTACGACATTGCGAGTCCGAAAGGTGGAGCGGTTCCTATCGACGAGAAGAGTTTCGACCGGCGCGATACAACCAACGAAAAATGGTACCATAACCCGGCGTTCCGGCAGAAACTGGAGCAATCGACACCGCTGAGCGACGTCGATCCATCAGCCTATCAAATTGTCTTTTTCTCAGGTGGTCACGGCGCGCTATGGGATTTTCCGGACAACCCGGATGTGCACCGAATTGCGCGTTACGTTTACGAAAATGGAGGCATGATAGCAGCCGTGGGACACGGAGTCTGCGGTCTGGTGAACGTAACGTTATCGGACGGAACGCCATTAATTGGCAACCGTCAGCTGACTGGATTCTCGAATATGGAAGAAAAACTGCTCCGAGTCGCAGAAGAGATCCCGTTTCTGCTGGAAGATGCGCTGAAAGGAAAGAATGCGCTATACAGCAAAGGGTTGCTGCCGTTCGTTACGTATATTGAAATGGACGAACGCCTGGTGACAGGTCAGAACCCATTGTCAGCCCGAAAGGTAGGCCGGAAAGTACTGGAGGAGATGTACGAAAAATAAATCGGCAGAACCTTCCTGGATTCTGCCGACGTCAGAGAGAACTAGACTGCTACGTCCGGGAAAACTTCGCGGAGAAACTTCAGTTCCTGATCTTTCTCCGAAACAATCGGGTCGTTGATGCCCCAGTCGATATTCAGGTCGGGATCGTCCCAGCGGATGCCGGACTCCGACGCTTTGTTATACACGTTTGTGCATTTATAGCTGAAAATGCTGTCCTGCAAGGCTACGAAACCATGCGCAAAGCCTTCTGGAATATAAGCCATGTTCGCAATCGACGCATCCAGCAGAAACGTCTCGTATTGCCCGAAGGTAGGTGAGTCGGGCCGAACGTCGACGGCGATATCGAGTACCTGACCCGTAATGACCCGCACCAGTTTTCCCTGCGCAAACGGCTCGTGCTGCATATGCAGGCCCCGTAGTACGCCTTTTACGGAAAATGACTGGTTGTCCTGAACAAAATCCATTGGCAGGCCCAGCGAGGTGAAAAGGGGTTTGTTATACGACTCAAAGAAATAGCCGCGCTCATCTTCGAACAGGCGTGGAATCAGCTCAACGAGGCCCTCAATGGAGGTTTTACGAACTTGCATAAACGGAAATAGATTTTACTGCGTGTAGCCGGAGTTTGCCGGCAAATTTACGAAAGCGGAACTGGAGTTCGTAACTTTGGGGCCAGCCTATTTACCCATCCTTACTAAATGGGCTTTATTTTCTGGCATGACATACAACGAATTAGCCGATCAGATTTTCCGAAAGCAGTCCTATCTCTGCGTTGGTCTGGACACCGATCTTCGTAAAATCCCCCCGCATCTTCTCGGTGAAACAGATCCGGTTTTTGCTTTCAATAAAGCCATTATTGACGCGACTGCCGATCTGGCGGTAGCCTACAAACCTAACATTGCTTTTTACGAAGCGATGGGGCCGCGTGGTTGGGAGAGCCTTCAGAAAACGCTGGATTATATTCCTAAGGATTGCTTCACAATTGCCGACGCCAAACGGGGTGATATTGGTAACACCTCGGGCTTGTATGCCCGTACCTTTTTCGAACCCGACGCAGCCGGGCTGAACTTTGATTCAGTTACGGTGGCACCTTATATGGGCCGCGACTCCGTAATACCGTTTCTGGATTACCCTGGAAAATGGGTGATCTTGCTGGCCCTGACGTCCAATCCCGGCAGTGCTGATTTTCAGCGACAACCCACCGATGAACAGGAGTTATACGAGGTTGTCATGCAAACGGCGCAGACCTGGGCCAGCCCAGAGCAGCTTATGTTTGTGGTAGGCGCTACGCAGGCCGCTGAAATTGCTCACATCCGCGAAATTACGTCCACCAATTTCTTGCTTGTACCGGGCGTTGGTGCCCAGGGGGGGAGTCTGGCCGAGGTCTCCAAGAACGGACTTACATCCGATGGTGGCCTTTTGATTAATGCATCCCGCAGTATTCTGTACGCGTCGAACGGAACGGACTTCGCCGAAAAAGCCCGCGCTGAAGCACAGGCGCTGCAAACCGAAATGGCTGGCTACCTCGCTGCCTTGACGCGATAATTGTATTGATAGGATTACAGGATTTTCAGGATATAATAAATCTTGGAAATCCTGTTGACCCCCATTTATCCTACCGCAAAGTTGACAATCAACTCTTTGTAAACTATTTTCTGTATGTTGGCACTTGACTCACGACGCGAAAAACTTCCTTAATGGAATTCTATTCTCTCTGCCGTCGTGACCGAGGCTTTTCTCTACTTTCTCTGGCAATACCAGTATTTTGATAGAATACATCTGACAACTACCGATGGTGAATCGGTGCAGATCGTACATCCTGGTTTTCGAAACCACGAAGCAGGACCAGATTTTTTCAACGCGCGCTTATTGATAAATGACGTGGACTGGGGCGGCACCGTCGAGATGCACCTGAAAACATCCGACTGGCTGGCCCACCGGCATCAGCAGGATAAAGCGTATGACAATGTCATTCTGCACGTTGTCTGGCAGGATGATCAGGTGAGCAGCGGCAAACGCATAAACCGCACCAATGGAACGCCCATTCCTACGCTGGAACTTCATGCCCGCACCACGGCCGATTTACTGAGCCGCTATGCTACGTTGAGCGAATCGCGGGAGTCAATCCCCTGCGCCGGACAGTTCAGAACCGTGCAGCCGCTTCGTATTACGTCCATGCTGGACAAAGCCATGTTACAGCGGTTGGAACGAAAAGCGGCTGGTGTACAGGTTATTGTCGAGCAGACAAATGGTGACTGGGAGGAAGTGGCCTATCGACTGCTGGCGATAAATATGGGCTTTAGAATCAATGCCGTTCCAATGGAACAACTCGCCCGGACGGTCCCGCTCAAAGCCTTACTTAAACACCGGGACGTAATGGCGCAGGTCGAGGCCATGCTGTATGGAACGGCCGGTTTACTAGAGACGGACACCACAGACGACTACGTTCGGATTCTGCAGCGAGAGTATCGGTTTCTGGCTGCCAAGTATCAACTAAGCGACAAAGAAGTGGCGGCTCACGCCTGGAAATGGGGACGACTGCGTCCTGCGAATTTTCCAACGCTTCGGCTGGCGCAGTTTGCCCGGCTGGTTACGCAGCACGCCAGTTTATTCTCACTCTTTGTTGGTACGACAGATGCAGACTTATTGCTGAAAGGATTGCAGATAACACCGTCCGCTTACTGGCAGACGCATTACCGATTTGGAAAGTCAGCGCAGAAAACAGTTTCGTCGCTGGGTGAAACGTCGGCCGTGACTATCATAATCAATACGGTTGTCCCCCTGCTGGCGGCCTACGCCCATCACCGGGGGCAACCGGCTTACATCGACCGGGCCATTTCCTTACTGGAACAACTTCCCGCCGAAAAAAACCATCTGACCGATGCCTGGAGTGCTTTGGGACTTGGCATCAAAACGGCCTTCGACTCGCAGGCTGCTATTGAACTCCATAATGAGTTCTGCGCCCACAAAAAATGCCTCAACTGCCAGATTGGGGTGGGGCTGTTGAGATAGAAGAGAACGCTAAAACGAAACAAGGAGAAAGGAACAGATGGACCTTCACGTGAGCCCCTTCCTAATCCTTTCTCCTTGTTCCGTTTATACCTTGTTCCTAACTTACCACCACATCCTGTTTCGTTGAATCCCAAGTCACGCGTTTGCCGGTGTGCAGGGCCATCGTCGCCATGATGTTAGCGACGGAATGGTTGAAGCCGACACGAGCGGGCGCGTTAGGTTCTTTGCGGCTACGTACGCAACTCATCCAGTTCAGCATGTGCAGTGACGTCATCGGATCGGCACCGGTATTGGCGCTGGTTTCTTGTTTCGGACCACTGGCCAGCGACATTTCCGGTAAGAGATTCGCTTTCATGTCCATTTCCTGAGCAAATCTGGCAGTCAGGCCGCCCTCTGGAGTGATCTTGTTGGTGTCCAGGTTGATCATGCCGCCATTTGAGTAATAATACTCTTTGGTGCCGCCTGCTTCGTTGTGCATTCTGGACGAATAAAGCACCTGAAATCCTTTGTTTTTATCGTTGTCCGGGCCGTAATCAAATACGGCAGTGAACGTATCAGGGTTGACGCGGCCGTCTTTCCAGACATACACACCGCCGTTTGCCACAACACTGCGGGGATGATCCAGTCCGCTGAACCAGTGAACCGTGTCGATCTGGTGTGACATCCACTGACCGGGGATGCCCGATGAGTAAGGATAAAAAAGCCGGTACTCTAAATATTTGCGTGGGTCCCAGTCTGTCTTTGGACGGTTGAGCTGGTAGCGCGTCCAGTCGGTATCTTCCTGACGTATTTCAGCGACGAGTTTAGGACGGCGCCAGCGACCAGGCTGGTTAACGTTCCAGGTCATTTCGACCATAGAGATGTCCCCGAATTTGCCAGACCGAATGAAATCGTTGGCCGCGTGGTAGTTTGGGGCCGACCGGCGCTGTGAACCAACCTGTACGATACGTTTCGATTTCTCAACGGCTTTGACAGCTTTGCGAGCATCGTCAAGCGATTCTGCGAATGGCTTTTCAACGTATACGTCACGTCCCGATTCTACAGCATCGACGCAATGCAACGCGTGCTGAAAATCGGCGGTACTGATAATCACGGCGTCAACATCTTTGCGGTCGAGCAGTTCATCGTTATTACGTGCTTTGAAGAAGCTACTGTCGTTCCAGCCTTTGCCCTTCAGGTATGATTCGGCTTCGTCGCGACGACGGTTCCAGAGGTCAGATACGCCTACAAACGCGAAGTTCTGGTCTTTGGCGTGGTTCATAAACGACGGGGCCAGTGATTGCCGGAACCGATCGGAAAACCCAATGATACCTACCCGAACCCGGTCGTTGGAGCCAAGAATCCGGGCGTAACTGCTCGCCGAAAAGCCCATGCCCAGACCCGCCAGGCTAAAGCTGGCCGCAGCCGTTTTTTTAATGAAATCGCGACGATTTTCCATGAGAATAAGAAAGGAGTAGGGGAGTCAGTATAAGGAAATAGGGCTACAACGCCTTGATTTTGATATTGCGGTAATACACCCGGTCGCCGTGGTCCTGCAGGAGAATATGCCCTTTGGGTGCTTCACCGAATCGGCCATTGGTGTTGTAATCGGGCGCTTTGTATTTGCTCATGGCAACGTCTTCGCGGAAAGCATCGCTGCCCCGTTCGTACTCAACCACTTTTTTGCCGTTGAGCCAGTGTTCAACGTGTTTACCTTTCGACAACACGCGACCGGTATTCCACTCACCAATGGGGTTAGCTTTTTTTCCGCTTGCCGGAATCAGATCGTAGAGCGAACCAACTGTGCGGTTGCCGTTACGTCCCAGTTTTGCGTCGGGGTGTTTGTCGTCGTCCAGCACCTGAAATTCAAGGCCGAACGCCGATCCTTTGGGTTTAGGATAGTTCTCTACGACAAAATACTTCACGCCACTGTTCGCGCCTTCGGTTAGTTTGAAGTCGAACATCAGGTCGAAATCGCTGTATTCACCGTCGGTGACAATGTCGCCAAAACTCTGTGATTCTGATCCATCCGATTTCTGAATAGTCAGCATGCCGTTCTCGACCTCCCAGCCTTTCTGCGGGAAGGTTTCTTTGTAGGCACCCCGCCAGCCTTTGGTCGTTTTACCGTCGAAAAGCAGCTGCCAGCCTTCACTTTTTTCTTTGGCGGTCAGCGTGTTTGGTGTTTGCGGTTTTTCTGCAGCCAGCAAAATAGTTAATAAAAAGCCGCTAAGAAATAATGCTTTCATGGGTAGTTGAATAAAGAAATAGATGGCTATACGGCCACTTTGAGCGATTGAGTTAAATAGTCTTTATTGATTTTGGCGCACTCAGCGGGCGTCTTGCTGTCTTCCGGCACCCGGTCCAGTTCAATGATGCCCCAGCCTTTGAAATTAATGTCATCCAGCGCTTTGACTACGGCGGCTACATCGACATTACCCCGGCCCAATTCAACAAATTTATATGCTTTCGGATCATTCGGTTTATCGGGCAGGGGTGACATAGTGTCTTTCAGGTGCAGCGCGTAGAGCATGTCTTTGTACTGCTTTACGGCTTTTGCCGGATCGCCACCACCCTGTTTATAGTGGGCAATGTCGAGCAGAAGTTTGACGTATTTCGGGTTCATGGCCTGCACAATTACATCCACCTCTTCGGGCGTTTCGCCGAGCTGATGCATGTGGTTATGATACGTAGCCTGAATACCCATGTCTGCGGTCTGCCTGCCAATCTCGTTCATGACCGTAGCTAAACGTTTCAGCTCCTCGGTTGTAGGCTGACGATCTTTTGGGCGAGCTGAGTTCGTCAACTGAATAGCCGAGCCGCCCAGCGCCTTCACAAAGCTGGCGTGCGCTACGTGCATGTCGATGGTGCTTTGTTCCTTGGCTGGGTCGATTTCGACGTTACCGCTCGAGAACATCGCTAACTTTAGCTTGTGCTGATCAAGCAGCGCCTTTAATTCGGATGGTTTAGCTTTATATGGCCCGAACGTATTGGCCCGAATCTGAATGCCTTTGTAGCCCAGCGATGCCAGATCGGCAATGGCCTGCGCATCGTTACCATTCCAGGTAATGGATGAATAGGCAATCTTGAGGCCCGCTGCTTTTTGTCGTTGGGTGGACTGCGCAAACAGCTGATTCGCTCCGACTGACAAGGCCAGCGTTGATAGACCAGCTGTGGTAAGAAACTGTCGTCTGTTGACGGGCTCGTTCATAAGGTAGATAACTAGTCAGTAGACGGCGCGCGTAGTACTGAGCGTGAAAGGTTGGTCGACAGGACAAGAAGACACTCAAAAGGCGCTTCTACTTATTCACCTGTAAAATTCACAAGGCTCTTTCCCAGCCTGTTGTCGGAAAAGAGCCTTGCGATAAGTCAACGAAATTAATAACCTGGGTTTTGCGGGTAAGCGGTAGGGCCACCGGCTGTGCGGTCGATCTGATCCTGTGGGATTGGTCGCAGAACATGGAAATCTTTGATGTTCGGCGCGCCGTCAGGGTTGTAAGCCTTTACCCGCTCTATGAGGATACCCCAGCGTTTAAGGTCAAACCAGCGATGCATTTCACCGGCCATTTCGCGTTCCCGCTCTTCCATAATGAACTCCATAGTGGCTTGTGCGGCTGTGATCTCCATTGCTGTTGTTTTGCCCGGCCAGGCGGCCCGGCGTCGAACGGCATTGATAAACGGTACTGCATCAGCGGCTTTACCCTGTTTAATCAGCGCTTCGGCTGCAATTAGATACGTTTCGGCTAGACGGAACATAATAAAGTCGCGGCTGCCTGGCTCATAACTGACGTTGGGCCGTAATGGATCAAGGAACTTCTGCAGCGTTGGGAACAGGTTCGGCCGGTATAAGCTGGGTACCAGTACCTGATACCGGCGTTTGGCCCGATCGGCCACTGACATTTCGTAACCCGGAATGAAGATCGCCGTATCGCCAGCCGTGAACTTCAAAGAAGTTTTCGAATTGTCGAAGATAGGAGTCGTCTTACTAGGGTTGTTTGATAGCCACGTATCCTTGAACGTCTTTTTATACCGTGAATCATTATCCCGGTCTTTCTGAGCAAAAACGACGTTCAGCATGTAATCCGTTGGGCGGAACCGTTTGAAAGGACGCCCATTGGCAATGTCACGCTGCATACCGGCCTGAACATCGTACTCCATTCCGAAATACAGGTGCGTCTGATTACCGTTAATCGTAACTGTGTTGGTCGTTGTGCTGTTGAATCCGTTACCTATGTCGGTCAGTGGTTCGGATGTATACTGCGTAGCAAAAATTACTTCGCTGTTGATTTCGCCCCCACCCTGCGCAAACACGCTCGCGAAATCGGGCAGAAGGCTGTAGGAGTAATTTTTTATCACGTTCTGGGCATATGTTCCCGCTTTCACAAAATCATCGGCAGCTGCGGCATCTTTGTCTGTTGCCTTAGTCAAGTAAACGCGGGCTAGCAGGTGTTCGGCAGCCCCTTTCGTCACACGGCCGTAGTCGGTTGTTGGCGGGGTCAGATCTGTCAGAGATGACTCCAGGTCTGAAACGATTTGCGCATAAATGTCCTTGATCGGTGCCCGGCTGTATTCCTTACTAGGAACGAGGTTGCCCTTGGTTAGCAGCGATACTGAACCGAACGTCTGCACCAGCAAAAAATAGTGGTGGGCACGCAGAAACTTCAACTCAGCAATCCGTCGCTTTTTGAGCGTCTCGTCAAGTCCCGTAATACTGGGTGCTGCCTCCAAACCGACGTTGATGGTATTGATAGCCCGGTACAAAGCGTTCCAGGTGTCGCGGGTTATGTCCAGTTGAGGGTTGATCTGCGAGGTATATTGATTGACGAACTTATAGGCCCCATCGGCGCCCATGGTATATGTATCCGTACCAAAGACGGTCAGCGTCATAGCCGACTCACGGCCGTAATACTCCCGGAGTGAGGCATAAGCGGCCTTAACAACGGCTTCAAAACCGGTGGCAGTGTTCGCATACTGACTGCTTACCTGCGAGACAGGTACCTCCTGCAATAGATCTTTACAACCCGTTGTGCTAAACAGAAGCGCACTGACGGCCAACATCGAACGGGAGAGGGGAAGAATAAGAGTTTTTTTCATAATTATATCGGTCTTGAACAAGCAAATCGATACGTCGATCGCCTGAATAGAGATGCTAGAATTTCAGGTTAATACCAAAAGTGGTCTGGCGAACAGCGGGCGATTGGTCGGCATTCACGTCACCATCGGTTTCGCTGTCAATACCTTTGTATTTGCTCCGGTAAGTTGAGAAAATGAACGGCTGCTGGACACTGGCAAAGAGACGTAATGAGCTGATTTTTAGCTTCTGCGTGAATTTGCTGGGGACGTTGTAGCCAAAATTGATATTCCGGATCTTCACGAACGTACCATCGAAATACAGGAGAGTTGAGCGATAAGGTGGGAACTCCTGGTTTTTGTTCGGCCGGGGAAATTCGTTGGTCGGATTGTTTGGAGTCCAGTAGTCAACGTCCAGACTGTTATACCGGCCCGCCAGCGTCAGGAAATCCTGATGGAAAATACTCCGGAACATATAGCCTACCCGGGCAAATACAAAGACCGACAGATCAAAACCTTTATACTCAAAACGGTTGGTAATACCAGCGCTCCATTTCGGTACCTGCGAGCCCAGAATAACCCGGTCAGCTGCGTCGATGCTGCCGTTGCCGTTCGTGTCCTGAATCTTGATCTGGCCCGGTGCACTCTGGTATTTCCGGGCTTCTTCGGCTTCGCTGGTCTGCCAGATACCAATCTTCTTGTAATCGAAATAGGCCGTCAGTGGCTGCCCAATGAAGCGGGAGTTTCCAACGTCGTCAACTTTACCATTGAAGAGCTCCAGAATCGATTCTCGGTTACGGGTAAACTGTAGATCGGTAGTCCAACGAAAGCCACTTTGTGCATCAATGTTGACGCCGGAGAGCGTGACTTCAAGCCCCTGGTTCCGGGTTTTGCCGACGTTACGTAGTACCCGGTCGAAGCCATTAGTACCTGGTAACTGGTCAAACAGCAGCAGATCGCGTGTATCGGCCTGATAGTATTCCAGCGTACCGGACAGACGGCCTTTGAACAGACTAAAATCAAGACCGATGTTAGCCGACGTAGTGGTTTCCCAGCGCAGGTCAGGATTGCTGATGGTAAACGGACGGTAGCCAAAAGCACCCAGGTTACCAAAGGCGTAGGTCGTACGAGCCAGCTGAGCCTGTGTCTGATAGGGGTCAATAGCCGTGCTGCCGATGGTACCGTAGCTGGCCCGCAGTTTTAATAGATCAACCCAGGTAGCGGATTTTATGAACGACTCATTACTGAGGTTCCAGCCGATAGCCGCCGATGGGAAAAAACCGTATTTGGTGTTTTCTCCGAAACGGGAGGAGCCGTCGTAGCGCCCCGTCAGCGTGAGTAAGTACTTGTCGTTATAATCGTAGTTGACGCGGGCCATATAGGAGTTCAATACCCACCGGCGTACATTACTGCCAACGCTGTTGATGAGCGAGGCCTGGCCCAGATTGTAGAACAACTGGGTTTCGGCGGGGACGCCCGTTACACTGATTTCATTGGTTTCGTAATCGTCTTTCTGCACTGAGTGCAAGGCCGTGAGATTCAGGTTGTGTACCTGTTTGAACGTTTTAACGTAAGTCAGAATATTCTCCAGTGTCCAGTTGAACTGGTATTCATTGAAGGAATAAGCAGTCGGATCGGCAAAACGGCGGGCGTTAGTAAGGCTACCCACAAATCGGCCAATTCGGCGATTACTCAGATCAGGGCCGAAGTTAACTCGGTATTTAAGGCCGTCAATGATGTTCCACTCGCCGTATATGCTATTGAAGATCCGCATCCGTTTAGTCAGGTCAACCTGGGCACCAGGCGTGATCTCTGCAATTGGATTTGTACGTAAGCCGTCGGCGGTTGGCAGGAAGATCAGATTACCGTTATCGTCGTAAGGTTTACCCAGCGGATTTTCGTTATAAGCTCCCCCCAGTGGGTTGAAGTTTTCCCCGTTTCGGAAGCTCATTACGCCCAATGTCGACGTACCTACCCGAATGTGTTTGTTGATCTGGTGGTCGAGGTTGACACGGAAGGTATAGCGCGTAAAGTCCTGGTTTTTGACGATACCAACATCCTTAAAATAGTTGCCTGACACGGCAAACTGCGTTTTTTCACTACCACCCTGTATGCCAATCTGATGACTCTGGATAGAACCCTGCCGAAGTAGGTACGACTGGTAATCCGTAGTGCGATTCTGGGCAATACCGTCCAGTTCGATTGGTTCAAAAAGTTGCGCATCGGTCGTGTATTCATTGACTGCTCGTCGTGACTCGCGTTTGTACTCGGCGAATTCAGGACCGTTGAATACATCAATCTGTCCCAGTCGATCTGACAGACCGTAATAGCCATCGTAGGACACTACTGATTTACCGGGCTTACCCCGTTTGGTTGTAATAAGAACGACCCCGTTCGATCCCCGTGATCCGTAAATAGCGGTAGCTGAAGCATCTTTCAGGACTTCCATCGACGCAATATCGTTTGGGTTGATGTCGTCGATATTGCCTGCCTGCGGAATACCGTCGACAACGTAAAGCGGATCATTACTAGCGTTGATCGAGCGCCGTCCCCGGATTCGAACCGTAGGACCCGCTCCTGGCTTACTGCTGTTCTGCACTACATCGACCCCGGCCGCGCGTCCTTGCAGGGCCTGGCGGGCATTGGTAATAGGGAGCTCAGCGATCTCTTTGGCACCTACCGACGAAATAGCACCAGTCACCTGACTCTTTTTCTGCGTACCGTACCCAACGACAATAACTTCATTCAAGGTTTTGTCGTCAGCTATCAGCCGAATATCGATGGTAGACTGGTTACCAACTTCCATTTCCTGCGAAAGTGCGCCCACTGAGGAGAACACCAGAACGGTCTTCGCGTCAACAATTGGGATGCGATACCGCCCTTCGGCATCGGTGGTTGTACCGCGCGTACTACCTTTGATCGCTACGTTCACCCCCGGCAGCGGGCTGTTGTCTTCGGCTGATAAAACCCGCCCCGTGACAATACGTTCCTGAGCTTGGGTGATTGTAGAAGTGATTGGTAATGAAGAGCTAAGGCTTGGTTGGCTCAAAAGTGTGAGCGCAGTAAGCCCAAGCAGAGACAGCCAGGGCCGCCCCGGAGGATGGGTAATCGTGGAAAACATCGTCTGTAAAGATTAAGGTATAGGAATATATGAAATCAGGGTAATGCTTGAATAGAGCCATTGACCACGTCGACCGAGTCGCCGGGCATTAGCTGTCTCGTCTGCTGCTGGTCAAGTAACAGATTGACCCGGCCAGATCGTAGGCCGACTCGAACGCCTTGTGGCCGTTGCTGTACCTGAAAGGACGTACCCAGAGCCTCAATCGTCAGGCCATTGGTATGGACCCGGAACAGACGCGATGAGGACGTGTCAGACCGGTGAACAACCGAAAAGTCGGCTGTGCCTTCCAGCCAGACTGCTCTGGGTGAGTCGCCGTACCAGTTTGGCGCGTACTTCAGCAAGCTGTTGGCATACAGCGTCACCTTGGACTGGTCAGGTAGCTCCAGTTGACGAGTCTGCGCCGGACCGGTACTGACCATTCGAAGCGAGTCGCCATTGACGTACTGCATCCAGACGGCCCAGCTGATAAAACCAATGATACCAACTACGGCAGCTACTGTTCGGAAGAGGTACCACCAGCCTACTACCGTTCGCACGTCGGGTTGCAGCGGGCGAACATCTTCCATCGTTTCCAGTGAGACGCGAATGCGCCCCCAGACGGACGAGATTTCGTCAGGTTCTAACTCATCATCTGTCAGGCGTAGCCGACCCGCTTCCAGGATGATGGTTCGGGCGGTATCAATCGTGTCTGTACTGCCCGGGTTGTTCGTTAGCCAACTGTGCCAGAAAGCCGCTACCTCTTCGTCGTCGGGGTGTTGCACCCAGCGTACAAAGAGGTCGTCGAGGGCAAACTCCTCCGCGGTATAGACGGTGTAAGGCTTACGAAGCACGATTTAGTTTGTTAACTAGAGGGGAAAGAGAAGGGAGTAAGGGTTTCTACTTATTCAGTTTTGAGATTAAGAAGTCGCTCATATGTCACAAGGTGATGTGTATCTGCAACTTGAAGACCGATCAGAAGAAAAATTAATTGTATCAACACGAATTTAGATAAAACTCTAAAAAAAGTAACGCACGGTACGGGTATAACAGTACGCCCCCCTGACTTTGTTACGCTTCTTTTTGCTTTTACTGCTGCTAAAGGCTGTCATAAGTTGCATTTTATTGACAAAAGATGAGCCGCCTGAACCCTGTACGGGTCACTCAGGCGGTCTTTGTAACCATTGCGGTGGTTTCCTGTTATGTCATCACTACTAATGGATGACTATGGGCCAGCTCTGGCTAATCACTTTATTAACAATATGCCTGGCGAGTCAACGTGGACTGGCGCAGACGCGAGCGTCGGTTGAAAAACCAACGAAGATTCCCCGCAAGGGATTGATTGATACGACGGAGGTAGGCAGTCCGAGTTCGCTGACGTTTACAGCATCGACCGACCAGCGCTTCTTTTTTTTTAACGACACCAGGAACGAACGCGACCGACTGACACCTATTAGCGTATACGGAGTCCGGGCGGGTTTTCTGTTTCCGCCCCGGCACGAACGGGCAGGATTTAAGGGGGGACGCACGGCCAGTTTTAAGGCCGGTGTTGGCTTTTACTTTCTAAATCAGGACATCGATCAGCCGGGACTTCTGCCCAACACCCGTGCGTCGATCACTCGCCGGCTACGGTACGGGACGGTTTATTACGAACGCTATTTTCTGCGTCGGAAGTCGTTTGAAATCAGTATGCCGCTGGAGATCGGCTTCGGTACGTCGAAATATGAACGAAATGACGTCGAATCAAATGATTACATTCTGGCCCGTGGAAATTTTGTTCCGGTGGGAGTGGGTATAACAGCTGCCTATCAATTTCCATCGATCCGCTGGTTTACTCCCATACACTGGTTTGGCCTGAATATGCTGATCGGGTACCGCTATATTCTTAAGAAAGACATTCCCGAAAGTCAGATTAACTACAACGGATTTTATGTGTCGGTTGGCCCATCCTTCTTTCTCGAGAATATGACGGCTGATATAAAACGCTGGCGGAAGCGCCACCAGCAACGTAAGGCCAGGAAAGCAAACTAAAGCCGGATTATCTCCCTGATCCGACAGTTTGAAACCATCGGATCAGTAGAAACCAATATTTTATGCGCTAAGAACCGGAGCAGCCCATTTGATCTGTACAGCCTGTTCAAGATCAGGGTGGAGACTAATGGCCACTGGGCAGGTATGCGCAATTTTTTCCAGGTTCGCTCGTGCTTCGGCACTTGGCATCGGATCGGCACGTAACGTCAGGTTAACGTCAATTCGGACAATACGTCGGGGTGACTGACTGGACATGACCTTCGTTACGTCCATTTCACTGCCTTTGAGTTCAATACCATCGCGACGGGCAAAAATGGCCATCGTCGTCAGAATACAGGACCCCAGGGCGTTGGCGACCAGATCGGTCGGTGAAAAAGCTTCGCCCCGGCCCTGGTTGTCGGTTGGTGCATCCGTGTTAATGTGCGTGCCGGATTGGAGGTGCGTACAGTCGGTACGTAAGTCGCCCAGATAATCAATGTGAATCGTTGCCATAGCATGCAAACTGTTTGGAAACTGCTTATAAGTGAACGTGAAATTTGTCGTTTATAGAACAGAGCGCGAACCCAGGGTCAAGCGCCTGCCGTTAACCCAAACTTATGCATAATGGGTTGGTTACGCTAGTGGCCCGGATAACTTTGCTCGAATCAGTAAAACAAGTAATTTTAAGTCAGCAAATTAGACGAAATGCAAACGCTATACAGGTTATTGACCATTGCCTTGTGCAGTGGGCTGCTGGCAGGGCAGCAGGTTTACGGACAGCGAGTGACTGACGACGATGAGGATGACCGCTATCAGTCGATGACGACCTATGGAATTACGACCAACACAAACTCCGGCATTATTGGCGGGCTGGTGTTTCGGCAGGCCCGGCTGTTGAGTGGTACGTTGTTTGGACTTCCCCAGTACCGTTATATCAGCGTTGAACTTGTTAACGTAAAACATCCTAAAGAACTTCAGTCGTCGGTGAGTTCGGTAGGTTCCCGATTCATTGCTGGTAAAGAAAACTATCTGTTTGTGCTGCGTCCGCAGTACGGCCGCGAAGTGAAGCTATTTCAGCGGGGGGCCGACGAAGGGGTTGCCGTCAACGGAATTC
The DNA here is from genome assembly GCF_013375035.1 of Spirosoma sp. KUDC1026. NCBI lineage: Bacteria > Pseudomonadati > Bacteroidota > Cytophagia > Cytophagales > Cytophagaceae > Spirosoma > Spirosoma sp. KUDC1026. Next base: position 1,681,057 of record NZ_CP056032.1, read on the forward strand.
TGGCGGCTGGTCCATCATTGGGAATCATCAAGCCATACTACCTTGAAGTTCAGTACGGCAACTCGTCGCGGACGGTGCCCGCGTCGCAGGTGAACGGCTTCGCTACGGCTACGGGCGAATCAGTTATCGGTGCCGGCGGCTTCTTTCAGGGGCTGGGACAATCGAAACTAACGGTTGGCCTGAACGTTAAAGCGGCCCTGAGTTTTGAACTGAGCGCTTTTCGGAACAACACAACGGGCGTAGAGATTGGGTTTCTGTCCGAAATATTTCCTCAGAAGGTCATTATCATTCCTAACACCGTAGCGGGCGGAAGCCGGTCTGACGGTAATCGCAGCTTCTTTACGTCGGGCTACATTACGTTGTTTTTTGGCAGCAAGAAATAAGATAAAGAAGGAGAAAAGGAAGTTGACTCTCCGCCTTTCTTCCTTTTCTCCTTCCTCCTTTCTGATGAACTTTACGCCCGAAAAACGAATTCTGTTGAAAAGGATCGAGGAGCCATGATTGAATTACCTGTAATACCCTCCGAACAACAACGTAACCGGGCGGGCGCCCCGAAACGTCCCGATTGGCTTCGCGTTAAATTGCCGATTGGCCCTGAATACGCTAAAGTTCGTAAGCTGGTCGACGAACATAAACTGCATACCATCTGCGAAAGCGGAAACTGCCCGAATATGGGTGAATGCTGGGGGGCTGGTACTGCCACGTTCATGATTCTGGGCAATGTCTGTACGCGGAGTTGTACGTTCTGTGCCGTAGCAACGGGCCGCCCGAACGAATATGACACCGACGAACCCCGGCGTGTGGCCGAAGCCATCTTGCTGATGAAGGTGAAACACGCCGTCATCACGTCGGTGAACCGGGATGAACTGAAAGACCGCGGAGCCGAGATCTGGTACCAGACGGTACGTTTGATCAAAGAAGCTTCGCCTACAACGACGATCGAAACCCTGATTCCTGATACGAAAGGCAACTGGCCAGCGCTTGAGCGAATGATCTCGGCCGGGCAGGAAGTCGTATCACATAATATGGAAACCGTGGGGCGTCTGTATCGCCGGGTTCGGCCGCAGGCGCGTTACGAACGGAGTCTGGAACAGATTCGCCGGACGAAAGAATATGGTCAACGGACTAAATCCGGTATCATGCTGGGACTGGGCGAAACCCACGACGAAGTATTCAAAGCGATGGATGACCTGGCGCAGAATGGCCTCGATGTGTTAACACTGGGTCAATACCTGCAGCCGACCAAGATGCACCACGAAGTAATCGAGTGGATTCATCCAGAGACGTTTGCCATGTACAAGGAAGAAGGTCTGCAACGCGGCCTGAAATACGTGGAGTCGGGACCGCTGGTTCGGTCGAGTTACCACGCCGAAAAACACGTTAACGTCTAGGTCTGGTCAGAATTTGCAAACAAACTGACAGCATTATTTCTTAACCTAGGAAAGTCCGGACGAGTCGCCCGGACTTTTTTATTGACGAATGAAACGATACGACTTCATTATTGCGGGCGGGGGCATGGCGGGACTAAGTCTGGCGTATTACCTGACGCAATCCTCACTACGCCATAAATCGGTGCTGATTCTGGATCGGGAGCCCAAAAATCGCAACGATCGGACCTGGTGTTTCTGGGAACATCGTGATGCCGCCGGGCCCTTTGAGTCGATCATTTTCCGCCAGTGGGAAACCGTTACGTTTCACGGTACTACCTATGCCGGACCATTAGGCATGGGAGCGTATCAATACAAGATGTTACGGGGTATTGATTTTTACCGCTTTGTGCTGGACGAACTGGCAAAATGGCCAACCATTGAGCGAAAACAGGTAACGATCGAGCAGATCAGTGACACGCCAACGGGTGGACAAGTTAAGGCAGACGGGGTAATATACGAAGCGGATTATGTGTTCGACAGTACGTTTCAGTTGTCGCTGGATGATCGGAAGAACCATAATTTACTTCAGCATTTTAAAGGGTGGATTATCGAGGCCGAAAAGCCCTGTTTCGATCCTGACAAAGCCGAAATTATGGACTTTCGAATCGAACAGCACGGTGACTGCCGGTTCGTGTACGTTCTACCATTTGACGAAAAAACGGCGCTGATCGAATTTACGCTCTTCAACGAGCAACTGCTGGCAGATGACCAGTACGATCGTGTCCTTCGCCACTACGTCGATCAGTACCTGGAAACGGGCGGGTACATCATCCGAGAAACGGAGTTTGGCATCATCCCTATGTCGGACGTCAGGACAGAAGAAAAGCCAGCCAAGCACATTGTCCGGATCGGTACGTCGGGGGGAGCTACGAAAGCATCAACGGGCTATACCTTTCAGCGAACCCAGCGTTATCTGCGCGAGATGGTCCAGAACATGGCCCAGTCGGGAACACCCTTCCGCCAGACGGGCTGGTTCGATCATCGGTTCAAACTGTATGATAGTATCTTCCTGAACGTACTGGAACAGCATCGCCACCCGGCCGATGATGTGTTCACCCGTGTCTACGTCAAGAATCCCGAGCGAGTGTTCCGGTTTCTGGATGAGGATACCCATTTTCTCGATGAGCTGAAGCTCTTTACAACCATGCCCTGGTGGCCATTTACGTCCGCTTTTTTCGCTGTTATGCGCCGTAAATGGTTTGGATAACAGAAACAGGCGCTGACTTGGGAATCAAGGGAGTAGTCGCAACCTAACTTAACGGTTTTGTCTCTTGACCTCTGCTCGGAAAACTGTAGCTTTGCGATTCTCAAAGTATAGAATATAAGTATACGATCGCGTAATGCCATATCTTTTCACCTCTGAGTCCGTTTCTGAAGGACACCCTGATAAAGTCGCCGATCAGATCTCCGACGCCTTAATTGATAATTTCCTGGCTTTCGATCCATCCAGTAAAGTTGCCTGTGAAACCCTGGTAACGACCGGACAGGTTGTGCTGGCTGGTGAGATCAAGACCGATACGTACCTGGATGTACAGAAGATCACGCGTGACGTCATCCGGAAGATTGGTTACACGAAAAGTGAATACATGTTCGAAGCCAACTCCTGCGGTATCTTCTCAGCACTGCACGATCAGTCGGCCGACATCAACCAGGGTGTTGACCGGAAGGTTGACAATGAAGACTTTGAGGCTAAAGCCGAAGCACAGGGCGCTGGTGACCAGGGGATGATGTTTGGCTACGCGACCAACGAAACCGACAACTACATGCCGTTGCCGCTGGATCTGGCTCACGCCATCCTGCGCGAACTGTCCTATATCCGTAATAACGAAAGTGACCTGATTCCCTATCTGCGGCCCGACGCTAAATCGCAGGTAACGATTGAATACTCTGACGATCATCAGCCAATTCGCATCGATACCATCGTGGTATCGACGCAGCACGACGATTTCGCCGATGACGAAACGATGCTGGCGAAGATCAAGGAAGACATTATCAACATTGTAGTTCCACGGGTTAAGGCAGCTCAGAAAGCAGAACTGCATAGCCTATTCACTGACGATATTACGTACTACATCAACCCAACGGGTAAGTTCGTTATTGGCGGGCCACACGGCGATACAGGTCTGACGGGGCGGAAAATTATTGTTGATACGTACGGCGGTAAGGGTGCCCACGGCGGTGGTGCTTTCTCGGGCAAAGATCCTTCGAAAGTAGACCGGTCGGCGGCCTACGCGACGCGCCACATTGCGAAAAACCTGGTAGCAGCTGGTCTGTGCGACCAGGCACTGGTGCAGATTTCGTATGCCATTGGCGTTGCCAAGCCCTGCGGTCTGTATGTCAATACGTATGGCACATCGAAAGTAGATATGCACGATGGTGCCATCGCGGAAAGAGTGTCGGAGATTTTCGACATGCGTCCCTATGCCATCGAACAACGCCTGAAACTGCGTAATCCGATTTACTCGGAAACGGCTGCCTACGGACACATGGGTCGGAAGAATGAAGTCGTTAAGAAAACCTTCGGCTCGAACGGCAACGTAAAGGAAGTTGAAGTTGAACTGTTTACCTGGGAGAAGCTGGATTTCGTTGATCAGATCAAATCGGCGTTCAGCCTGTAGTGCCAAGGCATATGAAAAACGCGAAAGCCATTCCCAGAGGAATGGCTTTCGCGTTTTTGACTAAATCAGGATTTATAACTCATCTTCCAGTACTTCGTCCTCTTCGTCCACGCGAGTTTTGGCTTGGGAGATAGTTGGACTGGATATATCATTACGTTTTTGTTTGATCCGGACAAGCTTGTCTTTCAATACGTCCATGACTTTGTCAATGGCGCATTCGAAGCTTTTGTCGTCATGTTCTTTAACGAACAACTCCTTCCCTGGAATCGTGACGCGAACTTCAACAATCTTCTCTTTAACCTTGTTGGAATCAGCTCCGTCAAGCCTGAGAAACACTTCTCCGCCAATGATGCGGTCGTGAAAAGTGTCCAACTTGTTCAGTTTTGCCTGGATAAAATCTAACAGGCTCTGGTCGGCCGTGAATCGCACGGCATTAATTTGTAATCTCATTGTGTCGCCTTTTAAGTGAAATGAAACAGAACATCAATGGATTGACTAAGTTTGGTAACATAGACCAAAAAGTCAATACAGGCTACGAAAGATACAACCTTGTTTCACGGGTCACTGTTTTCAAAAGGTGATGGGGACACAACGAGAGCGATTTGCAGAAAAGCGTGGAACGGCCACCTGCATAACTTCTTCGTAAAATCTAATTGAAGTTAATTACCCTCGAGAAAGAGTTGAATTGGCCGTTTGGAGCGCAACGTAATAAGGGGGCGGGTCCCAACAGACGTCGTTGACGCTGGGCGAACACTAAAGCGCGATAACAACGTCGCCAGGATAGCATGCATTTCCATTAATGCGAACTGATTACCGATGCAAAGTCGGGGACCTGCTCCGAAGGGTAGAAAGGCGTACGGATGTTTATCTTTGCTCCAGTCGCCCGCAAATCGGTCCGGGTTGAACTGTTCGGGGTTCGGCCAACTAGCCGGATCATGGTGCAATACATAAGGACAGAGTAATACTCCCTGATCGCTATTCAACCGGTGGTCCCCCAGTTGGTCAGGACCAAACGAGAGCCGACTCATGATCCAGGCTGGTGGATAAAGCCGTAGAGATTCGTTGATAATCTGCGATAGATAAGGAAGTGACCGTAGATCGTCGGGAGAGGGACGATCTCGTCCGTCCAGTACCTGCTTGATTTCGACCTTTGCTTTGGTTAGTATGTCGGGGTGAAGAGACAATAAATGTAGCGTCCACGCCAGTGAGGTCGCTGTGGTTTCATAGCCTGCGACAAACAGCGTTACCATCTCGTCCCGAAGCTGCTTATTGGACATGCCTTCGCCGGTTTCTTCATCCGTTGCTCGCAGGTACATATCCAGCAGGTCGTCGTGATTTGCTCCTGTTTGGCGTCGCTCATCAACAATGCCGTAAATAAGTGAATCGACAGTTTGGTATGCTTTGTCAAAAGCCTGGTTATCGGGCGAAGGAATCCACTTTGGCAGTTTAAACGGATTCAGAACGCGCCGGTTCGCGATAAAATTCAGGTTGTTGAGCGCCGTTGAAATCTGATCCAGCTCGGGACCAAGCCCGGCACCAAATAACGTTTTCGTGACGATACGTAAGGTCGCATCGGTGGTTGCTGCGGAGATGTTAACCGGTTTTGTCCGGTCCAGTTTCGCTAGTCGATCAACCCAGGTAACGGCCTCGTCGATCATGGTATTGGCCAGCAGAGCCAGCTTCTGCCGGTGAAAAGCCGGTTGTGCCAGACGCCGTTGCCGACGCCAGAAATCGCCCTCACTCGTTAGTAAGCCTTCTCCCAGAAAGGCACGAAGGATGGCAAATGATTTTCCACGACCGTAGTTCCGGTTATTCTCCTGCAGCACCTGCTTCGTTTCTTCTGGTTTAAGCATCAGGTGCGTTACGCGACCACCTACATTAATCTGTACAATACGTTCATCGCTGTACTGGTGAAGTAACCGGCGCATAAACGCCAGCGGATCACGAAGGTATTCCAGAGAGTTACCGACCAGGGGCAGGCCGGGATGAACGGGAATGGGGCGGGTAACTGGGCTGACTGTATTCATAAAAAAAACCGTTCCAGATGTTGGGCTGGAACGGCAATAAATATACTAAGAACGTAGCAGGAAGCCTACGAATTGACTACTTCGCCCCCGTTCACGTGGATGACCTGCCCGGTGAAATAAGACGCATCTTCCGACGCCAGAAAAACGTAAGCGGGCGCAAGTTCTGCTGGTTGGCCAGGCCGCTTCATGGGTACGTCAGAACCAAACTTCTCCACCTCCTCGGGCGTTTTTGTCGCTACGATTAACGGCGTCCAGATGGGGCCAGGAGCGACAGCATTTACCCGAATCTGACGGTCGACCAGATTTTGCGACAGTGACCGCGTAAAGGCGGTAACGGCTCCTTTCGTGGAGGCATAGTCGATCAGGGCTTTGCTGCCCCGGTATGAAACCACCGACGTAGTGTTGATAATACAGTCGTAGGCCTGCATGTGTGGCAGCAGGTTTTTCGTCAGGCGGAACATCGCCAGGATGTTCAGTTCGAAGGTTTGACGCATCTGCTCGTCGGGCATATCGGTAAATTCCTTCTGCTCAACGTGGTTGGCCGCGTTATTGACCAATACGTTAACGTGGTTGTACGTACTGATAATTTTGCCAACGGCTTCCCGAATAAATGAAATACTTTTCAGATCACCGGGTATAAGCAGGCACCGGCGTCCTTCGACTTCGACCAGCGATTTAGTTTTTTGCGCATCCTCTTCCTCGCGGGGATGGTAAATAATAGCCAGATCGGCACCCTCGCGGGCGAAGTGAACGGAGACTGCCCGGCCAATGCCCGAATCACCGCCGGTAATGACGGCGATCTTATCTTTCAATTTATCGGCTCCCTGGTAGTTATCTCGAATATAAATCGGCTGCGGGTCCATTTCATACTCAAGCCCGGGCTGTGCGTTCTGATGCTGGGGCTTGGTTTCTAGTTCCATTTGATCCATAACGGTTGAGTCTTTTTTAAGCGTTGACGATGGTACCGCCGTTCGGGTGTAAAACCTGGCCGGTGATGTATGAGGCATCCTCCGACGCCAGAAAAACGTAAGCAGGAGCCACCTCACTGGGCTGACCGGGGCGTTTCATCGGTACGTCCTGCCCAAACTGGGCGACTTCTTCGGCACTCACCGATGCTGGGTTTAGTGGGGTCCAGATGGGGCCAGGGGCTACGGCATTCACACGAATTCCTTTCTCAATCAAATTGGTCGAGAGAGCCCGTGTGAAAGTCATGATAGCGCCTTTTGTCGAGGAGTATTCAAGCAAATCAGCGCGACCCTGGTATGCCGTAATCGACGTTGTATTGATAATACTGTCGCCTTCGTGCAGGTGTGGAATGGCCGCCTTCGTTACTCGAAAGAAGGAATAAATATTCGTCTCGTAGGTTGCCAGCAGCGCTTCGTCGGGAATAGATTCAAGCGTCTTGTGCTGCAATTGAAGACCGGCGTTGTTGACAACGATATTCAGCTTGCCATACTCCTGAACCGTATCATCAACGATTTGCTGGCAGTACGTTTCCTGACGAATATCGCCTGGGAGCAGTAAGCACCGACGTCCTTCGGCTTCGACCAATTCTTTTGTCTTCTGTGCGTCAACCTCTTCGCGGTCGGTATACGAAATGGCTACATCGGCTCCTTCGCGCGCAAAATGAACGGCTACTGATCGGCCAATGCCACTATCGCCACCGGTGATCAAGGCGACCTTGTCTTTCAATTTGTTCGCTCCTTTGTACAGATACCGAATCACTTTCGGTTGTGGGTCCAGCTCGGCTTCAATGCCTGGCTGAAGATCCTGATGCTGGGGCGGAATCTTGGTTTCCATAATGTTGCTCTTGATTGTAACTGCTGTAATAAGCCGAAAACAAAGGCGGTTGTTTGGAGAAATCTAGTAAGATAGTGGGTTTGTGAGGAAGTGATATTATGCGTAGTCAATAGCCATTTGCGCTACTTCAGCCAAAACGTCATCGACTGTTTCTTTAAGCTCCGGCCCCATACGTAAGTACTCCGTTGGGTACTCATCTTTTAAGAAATACAACGTAGCGTAGTAAAGAGGTTTAAATCTATCTTTCAATTGCCATTCCTCCTGCTGAAAATAGTTGTAAGCAGTATGATATTGTTTTTTTGCGAGGAGGAAATATAAAAATATCGTTGTTACATCAACACCGTTGTCATCTTTAGGGGAAAATGTTGTCAAAGTGGATTCATTTAGAGGAATTAAGTTGTCTCCCATGAAGATATTATTCCACATTTGTATGATTTTTTTTGATAATAACGCTTTTATAGAAAAAGATTCTGAGTTTTCAATTTGATCAACAATGTTATTTGAAATTTGCAAACAAAATTCCTTTCTATTGTTATCTATAGCTACAAAATACCTCAATAGAACCTCACTCAATAAGTCACTGTTAAAATTTTTAGATGGAAATATGACCTTTGCAGTATCAATATCAAGAGTGTTTTCGGACAAATACTTAGGATTAGGTACGATGAGAATGAGAGATATCCCCCTAAATATAAGCAATGGTACAAGTATCTTTATTTTAGTTATTTTTGAACTGTCTACATTGGCTGTTCCTGGCTTCAAGTATTCTCTATAGTCAAATTTATGGCTAATAAATAATTCAACTAGTGCTTCTTTGGCTTTACTAAAATTATTCAAGCTAATATAGCATGAGATAATATCCAGTATTACTCTTGTACTACGCTTGTTAAAACCTTCTAGTAAAGAAATAGCTCGATCGTATTCCTTATTCTTGATTAAATCATCTACATCTCCATATTTAGAGGATATATCTTTCAATAAATCTTTTCTATCTAGTTGAGTTAGTAGTACTACTGTTTTTCTTTTTAATAAGTCTTCTATCTCTTCATCCTTTAATAGTCCAGCAAACGCAGTTGTTAGATATAGTGCTGCTTCAGGATCTATCTTGCCTATCTCCATTGCTTTCAAGTGTCCATCAATCCGTTCTTGCATCCATTCGTTGTCACCATCAAACATCGTTTCAAAGAAGCGGATCAACCACAAAACTCGCTGATCGGTACGGCGGCCGAAACGCATTAAGTACCAGATGTTGAAAAAGCGTTCCTCAAGCCGGTAAAGGTGGTTCTTAGTGTTTGTTTCTATTTTCTCAACTAAGCCGTTATTAATCAACTGCTTTAGTTGGGCTGATACGACTTTACTTTCCAGACGTACCACTTGGGCAATCTCTTTAGCGCTAGCTGCGTCCCAGGATTGGGCAAGTGCGGCTACAATTTTCTGCTGTTGAGCCGGTAGGTCATCAAGTCGGTGTTTATAGAGGGGGGTAACGCGATCGAGCAAAACATTGAGGTCCCGAAAAACGGAGCCTGAATCATTCTCGACCAAAATCTCGAACAAGAGTACCATCGTGCGAATTACTCCGCCTGTTAATCGCCGGATAGCTTCGATTCGGCCCGGTTGCCGCTCAATCAGCTCTCTGACGGCGTCGGTATGGTATGTCTCTCCCAGGTTTAAAAAAAGTTCAGTAGCTTCTTCTCGTGAAAGGCCGTTTAGATGAATAATTTTAAAAAATTCGTAGAAAGGCTTGGTGTAATCATGCACTTGCTCAATGACAACCGATGTGGCACCAATGAGCCGTAATTCGGGCGTTGTGAGTAGAATTTCTCGTAAACGTTTACCCTCTTGATCATCCAGCTTTTTCAGTACGTCGCCGATATTGTCAATCAATAATAATAATTTTTTGCCCTTTTGTTGGAGACTATTGATGAGCGTCTGGAAAGCTATCTGTTCGTAATCGTCTTCTCCGTATTGCTTCGTTATAGCCTCATATAGATCAGCGAATGTTGCGTCTGTTTCTCCAAGATATTGCGCTGTTCGTTCCCATACATCGGAAAGTGTGCCGATACCATATTCCTCCTCATTGAATATGATAGGGATAAGCCGTTGACGTAGTTCGGGGGTATTATCGATTTCGTAGGCTATACGTAACAGCAACGTCGTTTTGCCCATACCTCGGATACCCTGAATCAGATAATGCTGTTCAGGCTTGATCATCGGGGCGTCGCGTATGTCGCGGAAAATCCGTTCAAATTTTTGCTTACGTGCAATAAATCCGGCAATCAGCGCTTCCTTGCTCTGATTCTGTGGATTGTAAATGGTAGCTATGAGGGGTTGAGTATTAGCAGACATATTTTTTCCACCAGGTTTTGAGTATGGATGAGTTGAAGCGGTAGGCGGTGTTATCGGCTGTTTGATGTAAGTAACCATCGTATTCCAATGACTCGACGATGGCTTTGTACCTATCGGTAATCTCGTGTTTGACGGCTAAGTCATGCACAACAGCTTTTTCCAAGGGTTCATCAGCTGTAGACCGATTCAGTATGTCGTGTACAAATTGATATTCCGCTCCAGGCTCAAGTCGTTTTTTCAGACGTTCGTAGTACTGCTCGAAGTATATTTTATTACGCTGATGAAACACCTGTTCATAGGCTTTATTTGCTTTGGCTTGATCAATTGGATTGCCCGAACTTTCGAAAACATCAATGACTTCCTGCACGAGTAACTGAACATGGAAAGGCATCAGCCAATCAATTTTCTGGATGATAAAAAGAATTGTTTCGTCATCAATGTCGATTCCTTCCTGTTTAATGAGTTGCCGGAAGAGTTGACAAGCTTCATCAACAGTCAGGGCTGGAATGTCTATATACTGTAATTGATTGACAAGATCGCTAGCGTCGAGTTTCTTTACCAGCGGTTGCAAACCAATTGAACCGGTCAGCAAGAACTGCACTTTGCCAGTCAGCTTTCGATTGTGGGTTAATTCCCGAAATAGTTGTAGAAAGCGTCTGGCTTCTTGGTTGCCGTGTTTATGTAGGATGTTATCGACCGTCTCTGTGAATTCATCGACCATGATGATCAGTCTGTCACCGTTGAGATCAATCTCTTCCAGCAGCTTCTCAAAATCAGTCTGAAAGTTGATAGGCTCGCCTTTGTCCAATGAAATTTCCAGGAAAGGAACAGAGACTTTCAAGTTGATACGTTGGAGCAATCCACCGGCCACTTTTTTTAGCGTGTCCGATACTTTCGACATAGTACGGAAAGCCGGACTGTCAATCACTTGCTTGGCTAGCTCTTTGTAAAAGCCATCGACTGAGTCAATCGATTGAGTAATTGCGTAGACGAATTGCTGATTATCTTCCGGATTTTCCTGAAGATGGTTCATAATCGATGTTTTCCCCACTCGTCTAGGCGCAGACAGGTATATCCAGTTGCCAGCGCGTATCGAGCGACGTATTTTGCGTACTATCTGGGGACGTTCAAAGAAATCGTTTCCCGAAACTGCCTGACCAATGATGTTTCTCATGTGACAACAGAATTTTTGTTAAATATAATAACAATAAAAGTATTGCTAAGTTTTTTAGCAATACTTTTATTGTTAAACATGTGAACGCGTCAAGAGTGATAATAGCGTTAAATTCGCCTTTATTACTTCGTGCAAATAGATTGGGTATGAACATCAACGGCGACGCGGCTAAACAGAATACCTACGATGCTATCGTGATCGGCTCGGGGATCAGTGGAGGTTGGGCGGCAAAGGAGCTCTGCGAAAAAGGGATACGGACGCTGGTGCTCGAACGGGGCCGCGACGTTAAACACATTGTCGATTACCCGACGGCTACGTTAAATCCGTGGGAGTTTCAGCACCGGAACAAATTGCCCGATACATTTCGGAAGGAAAATCCCGTCGCGACCAAGTGTTACGCCTTGGACGAAGCAACGCAGCAGTTTTTCGTGAAAGATGCCCAGCATCCGTACGTGCAGGAAAAACCGTTCGACTGGATTCGGGGCTATCAGGTTGGTGGAAAGTCATTGCTCTGGGCAAGGCAAACCCAGCGCTGGAGCCGATTTGATTTCGAAGCCAACGCCCGCGATGGCGCAGCTGTCGACTGGCCCATCCGCTACGAAGACATCGCCCCCTGGTATAGCCACGTTGAGAAATTTGTGGGTATCAGCGGCAACAAGGATGGGTTAGAAACCTTGCCCGACGGCGAGTTTTTGAAGCCCTGGGAGCTGAACTGCGTGGAGAAACACATTCAGAAACGTGTGGCTGAATCATACAAAGACCGGCACGTTATTATTGGCCGGTGCGCTCACCTGACCGAACCTCAACAGATTCATTACGATCAGGGCCGGGCGGCCTGTCAGGCGCGGCACTTATGCTATCGGGGCTGTCCGTACGGCGGCTATTTTAGTAGTAACTCATCCACCATTCCCTGGGCTGCCAAAACGGGTAAACTAACGTTACGTCCGGACTCGGTCGTCCACTCGATTATTTACGATGAGGCAAAAGGTAAAGCGACGGGCGTTCGGGTAATCGACACGCATACAAAGCAAATGACCGACTACTTCGCCCGGATTATTTTCGTTAATGCTGCCTGCCTGAACACGAATCTGGTGCTGCTCAACTCAACATCGCGTCGTTTCCCGAACGGACTAGGTAATGATAACGGTTTGCTGGGTCGTTACGTCGCGTTTCATAACTACCGGGGTAATATTTCGGCGTCGTACGAAGGATTTGCAGACGGCTACTACTACGGCCGTCGCCCGACGACGGCCTTTATGCCCAACTTTCGGAACGTCAACAAGCAGGAAACGAGCGGCCCGGCGTCCCGGTTTCAGCGGGGCTACATGGTCGCGTTCAGCGCGAGTCGGGCGGGGTGGCAGCGGGGGGCGGGGCAGGAAGGCTTTGGCGCTGATTTCAAAGACAAGCTGAGTGATCCCGGCAATTGGAGCGTTTTTATGATGATGCAGGCGGAGACCGTTCCGCGTTATGAAAACCACGTTCGACTCAGTACCGATCAGAAAGACCCCTGGGGTATCCCCCAGCTCGTTACGTCTATTGGGTACACCGACAACGATCTGAAAATAATGAACGACTTTCTGGAGCAGGGGGCCGAGATGCTAGACAAAGCGGGGTGCAAAAACATCAATCCCTACGACGATCACCGCAATCCGGGACTGGATATTCACGAAGTGGGTGGGGTTCGGATGGGACGAGATCCAAAAACGTCTTTGCTTAACGCCCATAATCAATTACATGCCGTCAAGAATGTATTCGTTACGGATGGTGCCGCTATGACCTCGACCGGCACCCAGAATCCGTCTATCACCTTTATGGCACTAACGGCGCGAGCGGCAAATTATGCCGTTTCTGAAATGAAGAAAGGAAATTTATAGCGTGACAGAGTTACAGATTAAAGAAAGCTTGTTTGACCGTTGTCAAAACTACGTTCAGCAACGTATCGATACTGCTCAACAGGCCATGCAGGCCGCCCAGGAGTCCGCCAATATGGAAGAGAAAAGTAGCGCGGGGGACAAATACGAAACTGGCCGGGCAATGGCTCAATTGGAACGGGATCGCCACGCCCAGCTTCTCGCCGAAGCGCTCAAATTGAGTCAGGATTTGGCAAAAATTAACGTAGAGAAGACGTACGAAACAGTGCAGCCCGGCAGTCTGGTCACAACAGATCGGGGCACTTTTTTCATCAGTACCAGCGTCGGTAAACTGACGCTCGATGGAATCGATTATTTCGCTATTTCATCAGTTGCCCCAATCGGATTGGCACTAGCCGGAAAACGGGCTGGTGAATCTGCCACGTTCAACCGAATGACCTACCAGGTGCAGAACGTTTCGTGATTAAAATACTCGCTCACCGCCAATCCAGGTCTGTCGAACCTTCGTATCCCGGAGCTGCTCGTTGGGTACGGTCATAATGTCCCGGTCGAGGATAACAAAGTCGGCCTGTTTGCCCGGCGCAATGCAGCCACGCAGATGATCTTCAAAGTTGGCGTAAGCAGCCCAGCGCGTCATGGCCAGCAAAGCTGATTTGCGATCAACGGCGTTTTCGGGCTGAAAGCCTCCTTTGGGGAAATTTTTGCTGTCCTGCCGGGCTACAGCCGCGTGAAAGCCGAACAAGGGGTTGACGTACTCTACGGGAAAATCGCTGCCAAAAGCAATTAGGCCGTTTTGTTTCATCAGATCCTTGAAAGCATAAGCGCCTTTTACGCGGACAGGTCCAAGCCGGTCGGCAGCCCAGTACATATCCGACGTAGCGTGAGTGGGTTGCACCGAAGGGATGATTGAGTAGCGGCCAAACTTCCAGAAATCAGCTGTTGAAACAACCTGCGCGTGCTCAATCCGCCAGCGCCGGTTGTTTTTGGATTTTAGCAGTTTGCCATAAATATCCAGCATGAGATGATTCGCCGAATCACCGATGCAGTGCGTATTTGCCTGAAAACCTGACTTGTACAACAACGTAGATACGCGGTTCAGCTCGTCGGGGCTGAGCAAAAGAAAACCACCTGTTTCAGGACGGTCGCTGTACGGCTTGCGCAGGCAGGCACCCCGAGAGCCCAGTGCTCCGTCGGCGTAGAGCTTGAACGAACGCACTGTCAGCCGGTCAGTTTGAAAAGGACCTCGTTTGAGAAAGTAGTTCAGGTTAGGTTCGCCGAGGCTAACCATTGCGTAGTCCCGAATCTTCAGTTTCCCGCTTTGGTGTAAGCTGTCAATCAGATTGATCTCGTCGGGGCTGATGCCCGCGTCCGAAACACTGGTTAGGCCAAGCGCCACGCAGGCTTTTTCGGCGTTCTGCAGCATCCGGGCTTTGTCGGCGTTATCCGGACGGGGAAGTACTCGTTTGACCAACTGCATGGCATTGTCCACTAAAACGCCAGTCGGCTGCCCCCCCGAAAGAACGACTTCGCCACCGGCCAGTTTTGATCCGGCTGTTACCTGCGCCAACCGTAAGGCTTTTGAGTTAACCAACAGCGCATGACCGTCAATACGTGTCAGCGCTACCGGAGTGTTTGGGAAAGCCGCATCCAGTTTTTCTTTGGTCGGGAATTGCTTGTCGGTCCAGTCGTTCTGGTCCCACCCGCGACCAATGACCCAGAGCGCATCGGGATGTTTCTGAGCAAACTGCTTGAGTCGATTAATGATCTCGTCGTACGACCCAGTTCCGACCAGATCGGCCTGATCGAGCATCTGACCCAGTCCCAAAAAATGCGAATGGGGGTCGAAGAAGCCGGGGTAGACAGGTTGCCCGTTCAGGTCGGCTGTCGAGTCCGCTTCGTAGGTTTTTAGCAGCTCATCAGCCGGGCCAACGGCCAGAAATTTGCCGTCTTTTACCATAAAAGCATCGGCCATTGAAAAGCTTGAATCTGCCGTGTACACGCGTGCGTTGGTGACGAGCAGGTCAACTTTTTCTTTTTGGGTGCAGCCGCCCAGCATGGCTAAACAGGCGGTCAGCAGGTGAAAATACCGCTTCATAGCAGAAAGTTTGGCGATTATACGAATAAAGCCAAACTTAACCCGGCAATGGGTAAATCATAGTTTCTCGTATTTTTGCTAACCCTTCGTGGTCAACCCTGAACCAATGAGACATTTTTGCTGGCTTATTCTGGCTTTTTCTTCTTTTTCAACCTTTGCTCAACAAGCCCCTAATGCCGTTCAACGCGCTCAACAACGCGCCTTTACGCTGGCTACGCTGCCGCAGCCAGGTGAGTTGTTAACCTTGCCACAGGCTATTTCGCAGGCCGTAGAAAAAAACTACCAGATAAAAATTAACCAGTCGCAGGAGCAGATTGCCCGCAATAACTACACAAGAGGGAACGCGGGCTATTTACCAACGGTAACGGCCAACGGAACGACGACTGGGAACCTGCAGAATTTTCGGCAAACCTACTTGGATGGTCTGCGCCCTCCACAGGAAGCCAAAGGCGTCTTCAACCGAACGACCAATCTAGGAGCCTCGATCAACTACGTCGTTTATAACGGCTACACCCGCTCGGCCTTGTACTTACAACTGCAGCAATTGGTCAAGATCAGTTCGAGCAACACCCGCGCCAATATTGAAGCTACGGTAGCGAACGTAGCGACCAGTTATTACGACGTAATCCGGCAGTTGCAGCGACTGATTGCCTTCAGTCAGGCGCTCGACGTATCACGGGAGCGGCTCGAACTTGCCAGGGCCAATTACGAGGTAGGAACCCGGTCGAAAGTGGACTTCCTGAGCGCTCAGGTTGATTACAATACCGACAGTGCTGCCTTACTGTCGCAGGAACAATTACTCCGAAATGCAAAAATCCAACTCAATACGTTCCTGATCCGGGATGCGGCCACGGAGTTTGCCATTCGTGATACCATTCTTGTACGAGCGAATCTACAGATGGCTCCTTTACAGGAGTCATTAGCCGCAAATAACCCGCTGTTGTCAGCAGCGGTACTCAACCGTACCCTGGCTGATGCGTCTGTACGGGTCGCGTCGGCGGCTCAGTTGCCACTGGTTACGGCTAACGCCGGCTATAACTATCAGTTAATCGATAACCAGGGCGGTTTCGGTATTCGTACCGGCCGGGCGGGTGGACTGACCTATAACATAGCGGCTTCGATACCTATCTTCAACGGCTATAACCTGCGTCGTCAGATTCAAAATGCGCGGGTTAATACCATCATCGCTAAAGATCAGGAGAACGATCAGCGGCTTCAGCTGGAACTGGCTCTGACGCAAACGTATCAGAGCTACCAGAATAGCCTGAAGTTGCTCAATCTGGAAGTACTGAACAATCAACTGGCCGTTCAGAACGTTGATATCGCGTATGACCGCTACCGGATCGGGAATTCAACATTTGTGGAGTTTCGCGACGTACAACGTAACGCCATCAACGCACAAACCCGCCTGATTGATGCTGAGTTTAACGCCAAGGCGGCAGAAATTGAACTGTTTCGACTCAGTAGTACCATTACGCAGGAACTGGGTAATGGATAGATGCTGCCGATAAATTTACGCTAGCCGCTATGCCTGCCCCATCCGTTGATCCCTTCGATTGGGAACGAATTCTGATCGATCAGTTCCCCTGGTTGTATCTGGGTGAGGTAGCCCTCCGCACGCTCTGCATGTTCATTATCCTGCTGACGGCGCTGACTGTGTCGGGTAAGCGGGAAGTGCGCCAACTCTCAATCTATGAACTGGTACTGGTAATCGGACTGGGCTCGGCCGCTGGCGATCCAATGTTCTACGATGACGTGCCGATCAGTTCTGCGGTAGTTGTGTTTATCGTCATGATGGTTTGTTACAAGCTGGCAACGCGCATTAGTGACCATAATGAATCTATCCGTAAAAAAATAGAAGGCAAGGCGGTCTACGTGGTGGAGCAGGGGCGTATTCTGATCCGCAACTTTAGTAACGAGGACTTGAGCCAGGAGGAATTGTTCTCCGATCTGCGCGTAGCAGGTATTGAACAACTGGGTCAGGTGCGAATTGCTATCCTGGAAGCGAACGGGCAGCTGAGTGTTTTTCAGTTCGGGGCAGACGATGCAAAACCAGGGTTGTCAATTCTGCCACGGGAACTGAGCAAAAAAGCAATAAACATCGACGAAGCCGGCAATTATGCGTGTTGTACCTGCGGTAGCGTACAGCCATTCACTCATCCCGTTCCCGAACCAGTCTGCGACAACTGCCTTCAGAAAGGGTGGATCAAGGCCGTGTCCTAGCGATCAGGCAACCGCTTTCCTGGCCGCCGGGTTCTTGATAACCTGCTTAACCTGGTCATTTAAAAATTTCAGCAGCAATTTTTCAACGCCATCCAGCCCGTGTGGGCTCGTCTGCCGGAAGCGGTTTTGATGGTTGATGTAAGCGTTGAGGTCTTCGCATTCGTAGGACTCCAGCACCTGCGGGTGGACGTAGTGTTTTCGGCAGACGGTCCGGGTGTTACCCAGTTGGTGCGATACTTCGTCCAGCACCGTATTGACGTTCTTTTTTCGCTCCTTTTCCGAATCGCAGGGGCCCAACTCAATGAGTAATCGCAAAGCATTGACCGTACCGGCCCAGGTTCGAAAATCTTTGGCCGAAAAATCATCCCCCATTGTTTCATGCAAATAGTCGTTTACCATGCTCGAATCGATGGCATGGCGGTTGCCGCTGTCGTCGTAGTACTGAAACAGCTCTTTCCCTGGAATATCGCGGCAGGCTTTAACCAGTCTGGACAGTCGTCGGTCCTGCAGCGTAATGTCGTGATAAATGCCTTTTTTCCCTTTGAAACTGAACCGAACAGTACTGCCCTGCGCTTTGACATGCCGGTTTTTGAGCGTCGTTAGACCGTACGAACCGTACTCTTTCTCGTAAGCCGCATTTCCCACGCGAATAAGCGTCTGCTCCATCACGCTCAGCGCCAGCGCAGTTACCTTCTGCTGAGTCAGCTCGCGTCCGTTGAGGTCTTTATGAAGCCGGGCGCGCAGTTTGGGCAGCGCCTTGCCAAAAGCAGCCATCCGGAAGAATTTAGTTTCGCTGCGGAGTTTGTTCCAGTTCGCGTGATAACGGTACTGCTTTCTGTTTTTGGTGTCGACTCCCGTTGCCTGTAAATGCCCGTTTGGCCTGGCACTGATCCAGACGTTTTCCCAGGCGGGTGGGAGAGCCATGCTGTGGATGCGGGTCAGCGTCGTTTCGTCGTCGATGCGATCGCCTTTTTCATCGACGTAACTGAACGTATCACCCGTGCGCTTCCGATGGATGCCGGGCATAGTGTCGTTCGTATAAATGAGTCGGGCTGCCCGGGCGGCTTTGACCGGGTCGTGGGCCAGTTCCAGTAAATTCACGTTCGTTAAGCGTTGAGTGAGTGAGTAACCGGAATGGAAGGCGATAAGTTATCACCAGCCCACCGTAATGCGTTATCGGCGCTGGGCAGCCTTGCCAAAGAACCACAGCGCCAGCGCGTTGGCATAGTGGTAAAAATCCGTCGGGTGCATAATGCCGTCAAAAGCCCGCGCCTTGGTCGCCAGCCCCATCATCATAGCAGCTAAAACAACCCAAAGCCCCCGTTTATTACGTTGCAGCAGCGAAAATACGGCCAGCAGCATCAGCACCAGAATACCCATTGAGGGTACGATAGGCGTGAAGACACGAACTTCCGGCAACATCAGGCTGATGAACAGAAACAGGCCAAAAATGACCGCGGTTACAAACGTAAAAAGAGATAATGTACGCTGATTCAGCAGGGCATATACGGCCGTTACAACGCAGACGACCCCCAGGCTGTCGGATAGAACCATCATGGACTGGTGCAGCGGTTCCAGCGACTCATTACCGGCATAGTGCACAACACCAATAAGCGCCACCAGCGAGTTTGTGAGCAGAAAAAATCCCCAGAGGAGTTGATTGAATAAGGAAATACGGCCGAAAAAATGCCAGAATACACCAATTCCGGCCCCGGCTAAAATTGAGCCAGATAGAATGTGTGAAAAAATCATCACGTAATTTACGAAGATTCGGCTACTTTTGCCCAACTTATTAAGCGTATCAGTCAGCTGAATGGCCGAAAATTGCTGTTTTTTTATTTCGCAAAAACGGCCTGAATCGGCTCAGTTGGCTGCTCGTGTAATTATCAAATTGCCAACGATTTACAAACTGACATGTCTGTTTTAGTTAACAAAGACTCCAAAGTTATCGTCCAGGGCTTTACCGGCTCGGAGGGCAGTTTTCACGCCCAGCAAATGATCGAATACGGCACCAACGTTGTCGGCGGAGTAACGCCCGGCAAAGGTGGTCAGATGCACCTCGACCGGCCGGTGTTCAACACCGTTCAGGAAGCTGTCGATAAGGCAGGTGCTAACGTATCCATCATTTTTGTACCACCGGCTTTTGCTGCCGACGCCATCATGGAATCTGCTGATGCAGGCATTGGCGTGATTATCTGTATTACCGAAGGTATTCCGACGGAAGATATGGTTGCCGTTAAAAATTACATTGCCGACAAAGACGTCCGCCTGATCGGACCAAACTGCCCTGGCGTAATGACGGCCGAAGAATGTAAAGTAGGTATCATGCCTGGTTTCATCTTCAAAAAAGGTACCATTGGTATTGTTTCCAAATCCGGCACCCTGACGTACGAAGCGGTTGATCAGCTAAGTAAGGCTGGGCTGGGTCAGAGCACCGCTATCGGTATCGGTGGTGACCCAATCATTGGCACCACTACGAAACAGGCGGTTGAACTTCTGATGAACGATCCGGATACTGAAGCAATCGTCATGATCGGTGAAATCGGTGGCGGTATGGAAGCCGAAGCCGCTCGCTGGATCAAAGCCGACGGTAACCGGAAGCCCGTTGTTGGGTTTATCGCTGGTCAGACCGCGCCAAAAGGCCGTCGGATGGGCCACGCGGGTGCTATCGTGGGTGGTGCCGACGATACCGCTGCGGCTAAAATGGCTATCATGCGTGAGTGTGGTATTCACGTTGTTGAATCGCCAGCGCTGATCGGTGATACCATGCTGAAAGCACTGGGGAAAAATTAAAGAGCGAAAGAGCGAATGAGTGAAAGAGCGTTGCTGAGACGAAGAGCCGGAATAGATGTAGTAAATGACGTAACGTCAACGCTATTGCAACGGGTTGTTCGCTCATCAGTACCACTCTTTCGCTCTTTCATTCTTTCGCTCTTTCTTTTTGTCTTTTCCGCTTCGGCCCAGCAGGAGCGAAAAACCAACGGGGTCGGTCCGGAAGGACGCTACTATCCCGTCCATAATTTTCAAGACGATTTTCTGGTCTATGACGAAGGCGCTCAGGCTTACGTGCCTTACATTGCTGAACAGCATGCCGCCGAGACGGCGCTTAGTACGTATGTCGATCTTGAAAGTAACCGGCATTACAATCTGCTGGTATCGACCAAACAGGATGGTTACCTGTTCATTAATGCCGCCCTCAAGCGGAAATT
Source organism: Spirosoma sp. KUDC1026 (assembly GCF_013375035.1). Taxonomy (NCBI): domain Bacteria; kingdom Pseudomonadati; phylum Bacteroidota; class Cytophagia; order Cytophagales; family Cytophagaceae; genus Spirosoma; species Spirosoma sp. KUDC1026. The sequence continues at coordinate 1,701,850 of NZ_CP056032.1, forward strand.
GATAGGGGGACAGTGGCAGGTGCTGAGCATTGACAGTCTCTACCAGGTCTATCGAAGTGCCAACCGACGAAAGGGGCTGGGTGTTCGTCCGGAAATTTTCCTTACCCTCTACGGAGCCGCGGGCATAAAAGACAAACAGCTGTTTGTTGCGTATTCAAAGTCTGCTTCAACGCAGAAACTCGTTGTGCTACGGGATGACAACCTGAGCGTACGGCCCCGTCCCGGCACCACGTACGAGAGTTTTCTGAGCGCTGGTCTGCTGTTTCTGCTGGCTACCCATGCCTTTCTGTACGCCTTCTCCCGGCGCGCCTTTCAGCGGTTCTACAGTCTGCGTGATTTGCTATCACTGCGAGCGCAGGAAGAATCGTTTCTCATCAATCGCCCCCTGAGCGGCACGAACATCCTGTTTACCCTGAATCTGGGTTTTGTTATTGCCTACCTGGCTTTGTTTGTCCAGCACCAGGGCATCGATTTGGTATCATCACAGCTTGTTTTACCCGGCGAACCGCGGTTCTGGTGGCTGAGCAGCGAATTTCTACTGCTGGGCGTAGGGGCCTTTCTGGTGATAATGAGTAAGTACGTAGCGCTGGAGGTTGTTGGCGGATTATATAAACTTCAGGATACAGTTGCCATTCACTTTTTCAAAATTCAGCAGTCGTCGCTGCTCTTCTTTACATTGCTGACTCTGCTGCTGGCTGTCATTGCCTATAACACGTCCGCAGCGAGCTGGTCCCAGAATGTACTGTTGTTTCCACTGATCGGCTTTTACCTGCTGCGGCTGGCTCTGTTGTATTTGGTTATCCGGACAGTGGAACCTATCAAGAATCTTTATTTATTTTCTTACCTTTGCCTCGTAGAATTGATCCCGCTTATCATTGGCCTGCGCTATGTGCTGTGATGAGTCGATTCGGTAGCCCATAAGACCTCCAGCAGCTTCCCGTCAGGATTTGTGTTGCCGTACGGTACATGCCTGCCAGTCGAAAATCGGTTCTTGAAATGAGTAGAGATTCAATGAACGAGACCAGCATGCAATCGATCGAGGATCGGCAAACGAAAGTAAGCCGGCTGTTAGTGACTCAATCCCGACCTGTCGACGAAAAATCCCCTTACTTCGATTTAGTTAGCAAGTACAATCTGCACATTGACTTCCGACCGTTTATTGAAATACAGGGCGTATCCTTCAAAGATTTCCGTAAGCAGAAAATTAACATTCTGGCGCACACGGCTATTATCTTTACTAGTCGGAATGCCATCGACCATTTCTTCCGGATTTGTCAGGAAGGTCGGATCGAGGTACCTACCGATATGAAGTACTTCTGTATCTCTGAGCAGACGGCCAACTACCTGCAGAAATACATCGTTATCCGGAAACGTAAGATTTTCAACGGCAATAAAACGGCAACCGAGCTGTTCGATCTGATCAAAAAGCACAAGACCGAGAAGTTTCTGTTTCCCTGCTCCAACATCCGGAGCAACGACATTCCGGAGTTCATGGATACCAGCAGTCTTCATCTGACGGAAGCCGTGATGTACGAAACCTTACCTACCGATCTGTCGGATCTGGATATTCAATCGTATGATATTATTGCGTTCTTCAGTCCGTCGGGCGTAACGTCGCTGTTCCATAACTTCCCGGATTATAAACAGAATGGGGCACGGATGGCTGCCTTCGGCCCAACTACGGCCAAAGCTATCACCGAAGCCGGTCTGATGCTTGATATTGAAGCACCGCTACCCAATGCTCCGTCCATGACTGGCGCGCTGGATTTATACATTAAAAAGGCCAACAACCAGTAAGTGTTGACCAGTTGGAAAGGCTGAATGCCAGGAAAGAGATTTACCCTCAATTCTGGTGTTCAGCCTTTGTTTTGGGCCAATATTTTTGCCGCTGTGCGCGTTTAATTGTAAACTGCAGCCATTCGGAAGAAGAAGCTCCATCAACGGGCACTTATTTTCCGGGGGCGATGCCTGTTTTCATTGCTTAGTCCGTATGATTCGCACATTTTACGCATTTGCTTTGGTGGTACTATTAACTGGCGTTCGAACTGCTGTAGCGCAGGTCGAGGATCCTCAGTTAAGCATGTACATGTACAATCCGGTATACTACAATCCGGCGGCTGCCGGGTCGGAAGGGGTGTCGAGGCTGCAGCTTGTGCAGCGGACTCAGTACGTTGGATACACACCTACCATAACCAGTGATGGCGGGGCACAGAGTACGCAGCTGATTTCCTTCAATATGCCCCTGGCAGGCATTAAAAGTGGTATCGGTATCTACGCCTTTAATGACCGTATCGGCCCTATAACGAACCAGACGGTTCAGGCGGCTTATGCGTACCGGCTAGCGCTTAAGAGTGGTACATTGGCGCTGGGGGTACAGGCTGGCTTCTATAGCAAAGGTTACGATTACGGGCAGCTGAGGCCCGGTGAACCAGCCGATCCACTCATCCCTACAGGACAGATCAGCCAGGCCCGACCTGATTTTGGCGCTGGAGTTTATTATAATACCACCGACTACTGGATCGGTGTCAGCATGAAGCATATCAACCAGGCGAGCTATGTATTGGGTACGGATCGTTCGGTCAATCCGCTCAGCCGAAACGCTTTCCTGACGGCTGGTTACCGACTGGGCATCGGCTATGACATCGATGTACAACCGTCGGTACTGGTACAGTACAGTACGGTAGGGGGCGTAACCAGCTCGAACGTATCGCTCAATCTGGTCGGTACGTATGCTAATCGCATCTGGGCAGGTGTTGGCTATCGGTGGCAGGATGCGCTAACGGCCACAGCCGGTATAAACCTGCTACGTGACAATTCGCTGCGGCTTGGTGGGGCCTTTGATTTCGTGATTGGCGGTACGCAGATTAAGAGCGCTACGTCGTACGAAATACTACTGGCATACGCCTTCCCGGCTCTCGATTCCCGTAAGAAGCCAATCGTGCGCACGCCACGTTTCCGTTATTAATTGCGTAGCAGGGGCAGGTTTTGCACCATATATGGCTTAATTGCTCTGTTTTGGCAATATTCTTGTTAGGCAGTGTGCTAGCAGAGTCCTATTTTTGACCAGATAAGCTGGTCAGTTAAGGTAATAAGCTAAACCAGAAACTAAGTAAAAGCCGCAATACAGTAGAAATTTTGTTTGAAGTTGCGGGAACATACAATAACCAAACAGATTTTCGTTTTTAGTCTGGTTTCGCACAAGAAGAAGGTAAAATAGCCGATAATGATGAAGTATAACTGGTTTACAATCAATGCAACCCGTGGAGTGATGGTCGCGGCAGTGGTTCTGCTAATGCAGGGGTGCGGATTTGTGAAGTCAAAATTTGGTGGTGGCGGCAAAGGTGGTGAAGTAGGCGTGACAAACGGGGAAATTACGGCTACCGGTCGTAAAGGCTGGAAACAGCCAACTCCTTACGGCATGGTACTCGTTCCTTCAGGTTCGTTCATCATGGGTCAGGCCGACGAAGATATTGCTGCTACGCAGATCAACATGAACCGGCAGGTGACGATCAGTTCATTCTACATGGACGATACGGAAATCTCGAACCACGAATACCGGCAGTACGTAAATGCACTGCTGGCGGATTCTGTTTCGACGCTGGGTGAAGAAGAAATCATGGCAAAGTATTATCCGGATACCACCGTCTGGAAAAACGACTTCACCTATCACAACGGTGACCCCATGCTGGAGCATTACTATGGGCATCCTGCTTTCGATACGTATCCGGTAGTAGGGGTGAGCTGGATTGCTGCCCGGCATTTCTGCCAATGGCGTACGAACACGCTCAACGATTACCGGACGCAGGAAGGTGGTTACCGCTCGTTTGGTTTCCGGTTGCCATCGGAAGCTGAGTGGGAATGGGCCGCTCGTGGTGGCAAGAACGGCGCAAAATATCCTTGGGGTAACCCCTACGTAGCGAACGGCAAAGGTTGCTACCTGGCTAACTTTAAACCACAGCGTGGTAACTTCGATGCCGATGGCTATCCATACACGGCACCGGGTAATGCCTACAGCCCGAACGATTACGGTCTCTACAATATGGCCGGTAACGTCGCTGAATGGTGCCGTGATGCCTATTCTGACAACGCCAACGCTATTGTCTGGGATATGAACCCCGACAACCAGAATGCCGACGAACCACGTAAAGTTGTTCGGGGTGGTTCCTGGAAAGACATTGCGTATTACCTCGAAACAGGCACGCGTTACTACGAAGACGAAAATCAGAAGCGTTCGTACATCGGTTTCCGTTGCGTAATGGATAACCTGGAAGGTCGGGCTGCTTCGGGACGTGGTGGTCGTTCGGCCAGCTCTAAGAGCAAAGGCAGTAAGAAAGCCGCCAAAGAGAAAAAAGTTTAATCTGTTACGTTAGTGATACTGGACGTTGGCCCGCCTTCGTATGCGTCTGGCGTCCAGTAATTTTTTGTTAACCCTTTCACAATCAGTTCCTGTTCCATCCAATAATCGCTAATCATGGCAGCAGCAAAGTCCACGAATTTCTTTTGGGATCGTTTAGTACCAACCATTTATAGTGCCGGGGCCGCCGTCGTCGTATTGGGGGCAATGGCTAAAATTCAACACATCAATTCTCTGGGCTGGCTGCTTACGGCCGGTCTGATTACCGAAGCTGTTATTTTTGGACTCTACGCCATGCAGAGCTTCCTGTTCCCTGTTTCGGCATCGGGCGAAGGCTACGCCTGGGAACGTGTTTATCCAGAACTGGCTGACGATTATAAAGGTGAAGCCCGCAAACCGGCTCCACAGGCAAACGGTCTGACCGGTAACATGGATCAGATGCTGGCACAGGCAAAAGTTACGCCTGACGTTTTCGAAAAACTGGGTTCGGGCTTCCGTAACCTGAATGATACCGTATCAAAACTAGGTGATCTGACCGACGCTACGGTGGCAACAAATGATTACGCCCGTAACGTGAAATCAGCGTCTTCGTCAATTAGCGAAATGAACAAGTCGTACGGTACAGCAATTACGGCCATGAACTCAATGGCCGACGCCACGACGGACGCGAAAGATTACCGCGATCAGTTCCAGAAAGTAACCAAAAACATGGGCGCGCTGAACGCCGTTTATGAACTGGAACTGCAGGATACAAACAAACACCTGAAAGCCATGAACGCTTTCTACGGTAACTTGACTTCGGCAATGGAAAATATGGCCGATGCCAGCCGTGATGCGCAGCAGTTCAAAAACGAAATGGCTAAGCTGACAGGTAACCTGGCTTCGCTGAATACCGTATACGGTAGCATGCTGACAGCCATGCGTGGCAGCGTCACGAAATAAGCAGTCTGTAATTCCTGTTCGGTCGCAGCATTGCTGTTGCGACTGAACGCTATTACTTCTGTAGAAGAACTAACCTCATATTTTTACATAGCACCACCATAGTTTATGGCAGGCACAAAAGAGTCACCCCGTCAGAAGATGATCGGGATGATGTATCTGGTATTGACCGCTCTGCTGGCATTGCAGGTCACCTCCGCTATTCTGGAAAAATTCATCCTTTTAAATAACAGCCTGGAGCAGTCGACCGGAGCCGCAAACCGGGTAAACCAGGCTACACTTGATAATATTCGGGGGACGGTTGAAAAATCGGGTAACCGGGCTGCTGATCTGGCTATCGTTCAACAAGCCACACAGGTTCGTGACCAGACCTCGAAACTGATTGCGGATATTGACGCGCTGAAGGAACGTATCATCACTGAAGCCGGTGGGGGCGTTGATGAAGCGGGTGTTATTCGGAACATGAGCGAAGAAGAGAAAGTCGCGCAGATCATGATCGGTGGCAACCGCAATGGCGAGGCTTATGCACTCAAAACCAAGCTGGATAACTATACGAGCGGTTTGACGAAATATACCAACGCGAAATATCCATCGCTGGCACTGGATGGTAAAGACGATCCAATAACAAACCGGTCTCCGGACCAGCGTCTTAAGGACTTTAGTGAACTAAACTTTGCCCAGACGCCAGTACCAGCGGCCCTGGCCGTACTTAGCCAGCGCCAAACGGACGTTCGTCGGATTGAAGGTGAAGTACTCGACGCATTGGCCAGCAAAGTAGGGGCGCAGGATGTTAAGTTCGACAAGATTCTGGCCATGCTGAGTATGGACTCGAAAGTGGTCGTTGCTGGTACGAAATTCAAAGGTGAGATGTTCCTGGCAGCCTCTTCATCGGGTATTCAGCCACGAATGAGCCTGAACGGTGGCCCGGTGCGGGTTCAGGACGGACAGGGCATCATTGAGTTTACAGCACAAGGTGGTTCGTATGACAAAAATGGTTTGTCGAAACGTACGCTGAATGGCTCGATCTCGTATATGCAGCCAAATGGTGAAAACAAAACCGTTACGTTCAACCGTGAGTATTTTGTTGCCAAGCCATCGTACGAAATCGAATCGGGTTCATTCCCTCCGCTGTACCTGGGTTGCGCTAACAAACTGAGTGTTCAGAGCCCTCAGCTGGGTGCCCTCTGGAGCCCAAGTTTCTCAGCTGACGGCGCGTCAGTTATTCAGTCGGGTGAAAAAGGTAAGATTACGATTGTGCCAAATGCAGCCCGTGTAACGCTGAACGTTAGTAACGCGGGCAGCTTGTTGGGTAAAAACGACTTTCGGGTGAATCGGGTACCAAAACCAACACTGGAAGTGTATGCAGGCGGATCCAAAGTGGATGAGCGTCGGGGAATGTCTGTATCGGCAGTACGTAGCATTCGTGTTAATGCCGTAGCGGACGAAAGTTTCCGTAACTATTCACCGGACGACGCAAATTTCCGGGTGTCGGGTATTACTGTATCACTGGCCCGTGGTAGCCGGCGGGTAGGCAGTCCTGTATCATTAGGTGCGGGTGGTGGTTCTGTCGGGGCATTAGCTGCTGATGCTCAGCCCGGTGATCGTTACGTAGTGGAAGTAGAAGGTGTTCAACGGCGTAACTTCCAAGGCAACGTTAGTGATGTTCCTATGGGACGCCCAACGTTTATTATCCCACTTAACTAGTTGGTCCTTAGCGGTAAACGAGATTAAAATGTAATCTGTAATTTCACCGCAAAGACACTAAACTGAGTGATAAGTCGTTGTAGAGTCATAGTTAAACACAAAGAGATAACATGATACAGTTTAGAACGGCAGCTATCGCAACTGTGATGTTGGCAGTGGCCGGAGGAGCAATAGCGCAGGAAAAGGCGAGCACCGGCAAAAATTCGCTGTCTGTTCGTGCCGTCGACGAGAATGACATCATGATGAAGAAGACCCTTTGGCGTCGGATCGACCTGAAGGAAAAGCAGAATCAGTCGATGTTTTCCAAAAATAACGAAATTACAAAGTATCTAATCGACGCAGTAAAAGCGGGTTTGATTGATGCTTATGTTAATGATTCGGTTACGACTAAGTTGACACCGGAGAAATTTCACGAGCGGCTCTTGATTCCAAACGCGGGCGGGGGCTTATCGGCGGAAGAGATTGCAGCAGGATTTGGTAATGATGCCGCTGGAAACGCAACTGGTGATGGCTGGGGCGATGCCAAAAAACCTGCTGATAAAAAAGCCGCTGAAGATGGCTGGGGTGCTCCCGCAGCTAAGAAAGCGCAGCCTGCTGATGACGGTTGGGGAGCACCTGCGCCCAAAAAGAAAACGGTAGCGAAGAACGCTAAAGGTAAAAAAGGCGCTAAGGCGGCTCCCGTAGTTGAAGAAGCGCCTAAAGTTGATACGGTAGCTAAAGCGCCTTCGTTTCAGGGGGATGAGTACTTCGCGAAGGAATTTAATATTCTTGAAATAAAGGAAGACTGGATTTTCGACCGGAAGCGTTCGCGTCTGTATTACGATATTCAGACGGTGACAATTTTCCTGCCTTCCGATAAGAATACGGCTGGTGTTGAAACGCCCCTGGCGACGTTCAAATACAAAGATCTGGACCAACTGTTCCGCAGCGATCCAAAGAAATTCATCTGGTATAACCCACAAAACCAGGCTCAGCACAAAAACCTGGCCGATGCGTTTGACCTCCGTTTGTTCTACGGCCGGATTACGAAAGTGGCCAACCCCGGTGATACGGATCTGGTTGGTATGTACGGCGATCGGGAAGGTCTGATGAAGTCATACCAGACCGAATATGAGCTGATGGAAACCGAGCACAGCCTTTGGGAGTACTAACGATAAACATAAAAAAAGGGACTCTTCGATGGAAGAGTTCCTTTTTTTATGCGCTCTGTAGCGTCTCGAAGTAGGTTTTCAGCTTGTTCGCGCGGTCCTTACCGACCAGTTCAGCGACCTCATCAAACGGTGCTTCGCGGATCTTGTTGACACCTTTAAAGTGCTTAAGCAGCTTAGCTGCTGTTTTCTTACCGATACCATCCACATTTTCCAGTTCGCTGATCAGACTGTTTCGACTCCGTTTATCGCGGTGATACGTAATGGCAAAGCGGTGGGCTTCGTCCCGGATGCGTTGAATCAGCTTAAGCGATTCCGACTTTTTATCGATGTATAAGGGTAACGTATCTTCGGGGAAGTAGATTTCCTCCAGTCGTTTAGCGATACCAATAATAGGGACCTTACCGTATAGGTCAAGCGCTTTTAGCGCATCGCAGGCAGCGCTAAGCTGGCCTTTGCCCCCGTCAATAACAATCAGATCGGGCAGGCCGGTGGCTTCTTCCAGAACTCGGGTATAGCGACGCGTAACAACCTCGTACATACTGGCAAAGTCGTTCGGGCCGATAACGGTCTTGATCGAAAAATGTCGATATTCCTTATTGGCCGGTTTGCCACCGATGAAGCAGACCATGGCCGAAACGGGATTCGTACCCTGGATATTTGAGTTATCGAAACACTCAATACGGTTCGGTAGCGTTTTTAGCTGCAAATCCTGCTTCAGTCGGATAAGCACCCGGTCCTTCTTGCTGGCATTAGCTGTTGCTTCAGCTGCGGCTCGTTCCTGCCGTTCGCGCCGGAAATATAGGACGTTCTTAAGCGACATGTCCAGTAGTTTCTTCTTATCGCCAATCTGTGGTACCGTAATTTCGGCCTGTAGATCAACGTCGAGCGGAATACTGGAAATGATTTCTTTCGCTTGGCTACCGTACTGGCTTCGAAACTCAACAATCATCATGGCCAGCAAATCCGTATCGGTTTCGTCGAGTTTCTTTTTCACCTCAACCGTCTGAGCCTGCACAATTGTCCCGTTTACCACCTTCATGAAGTTGATGTAGGCCGAGGTCTCGTCAGACGCAATAGAGAATACGTCAGCGTCGGCAATTTTGGGGTTGACAACGGTCGATTTGCTCTGGAATCGCTGTAGGACATCGATTCGTTCCTTGTATTGCTGTGCCTGCTCAAAAGCCAGGTCGTTGGCCGCTTCTACCATGCGGCCTTTGAAATATTCCTGCGCCGGTTTGAGATTTCCTTTCAGAATATGATGAACCTGCTCAATGTCTTTGTTGTAATCAGCTTCCTCCTGCTTGCCTTCACAAGGACCTTTGCAGTTGCCAATATGGTATTCCAGACAAACCTTGTACTTGCCCGCCTGAATATTCTCGGGAGCGAGGTTGTAATTACAGGTACGAATCGTGAACAACTGGCTGAACATATCCAGCACCGTATACATAGGTTTCAGATTCGCAAACGGCCCGTAGAACGTACCCAGCTTGCGGTCGACACTGCGCGTGGTGATAACGCGGGGGAAATGCTCGTTCATTACGCAAACGAACGGATACGTTTTGTCATCCCGCAACAGGATGTTGTACTTGGGCTGATAGCGTTTGATTAACTGGTTTTCCAGTAATAACGCGTCAAATTCGGTATGGACAATAGTAAATTCCAGCTTCCGAATCTGACTGACCAACCGTAGCGTCTTGCGGTCATGCTGCCGGGAATTGGTGAAATAGCTGCTAACCCGGTTTTTTAGGTCTTTGGCTTTACCAACATAAATCACCTCACCCGTCGCGTCGAAATACCGATAGACGCCCGGTTCGTGAGGCACTTTCGCCAGTTCTTTTTTGTAATCAAAATCGGCCACAGGAGCGAGGGTATGAGTCGAAATGAATGGGAGAACAGACCGTGAAAATGTCGTAAAAAAGGCATTGGTCTATCCAATAAAATAACAAGAGTTATGGGCTAAAGGTTGCCGGTTCTCTTGTAGCAGAAAGGCGGCAAAACTCTACACTGAGTTTTGCCGCCTTTCTGCTTTTTCAATGAAATGAACTTATTGTAGCATTTCGTCTTCAACTTCAGGAGCTACTTTGGGTGGAATATACCGTTGGGCCGAATCGATATAAACTCCGCCACAGTCGATCTTGAAGTTGTTCGGCTTGCGGAAAGGCTCGGGCCGGTAATTCGTCAGCGTCGGGTCTTTGTACACTTTTTGCATATACATCGCCCAGGCGGGCATGGCCATCCGACCGCCCTGCCCCAGTTCAATCGACCGGAAGTGAATAGATCGGTCATCACCACCCACCCATAGTCCAGATACCAGGTTCTGCGTCATACCCATGAACCAGGCGTCGGAGTAGTTCGAAGTCGTTCCCGTTTTGGCCGCAATTTCGTTCCCGCCTTCCAGCAGTTTGTATTGCGATTTTAGCCGCTGGGCAGTACCGCCGGGTTCTTCCACGGCACCCCGCATCAGGTGAAGCATTTCATAGGCCCGGTTGGCGCTGATAACCTGGTTGGCATCGGGCGTAAACTTCTTCAGTACGTTGCCGTTCTTGTCCTCAATCCGCCAGATCACCATCGGGCGAACCCGGGTACCACCGTTGGCAAAGGCGCAGTAAGCGGATACCATTTCGTAGACCGATACGTCGCTGGTTCCTAAGCAGAGCGTCGGGTCTTCACGCAGGTCATTACTTTGAATGCCCATTTCGTGGGCGTATTTGATAACCGCCCCCGCCCGGGTCTTCTTTATCAACTGAGCACTAACGGTATTGATCGACTGACCTAGTGCTTCCCGTAACGACAAACTCCGGAAGCTATAGCGCCCCGTCGAGTTTTTAGGCGTCCAGGCCGGACCATTGTTGTTGTCCTCACCGTGGGCAAAGGTTGTTGGCTGATCAGTAATATGGCTACAGGGCGTCACAAAGCCCTGGTCCATTGCCGTTAGATACACAAACGGCTTGAAGGTCGAGCCCGGCTGCCGACGACTCTGCCGGACGTGATCGAACTTCATGTGTTTAAAATTGATCCCACCCACCCAGGCTTTGACGTGGCCGGAACGGGGGTCCATGGACATAAAGCCGGTGTTCAGCAATCGTTTGTAGTACTTGATTGAGTCCAGCGGACTCATGGTGGTATCTTTCTCGTTTCGACGGCCGCCGTAGACAAAGACTTTCATCTTGATCGGGCGACGCATCTCCCGCCAGATAGCGGCTTCGTCGTCACCGTACCCCGCCTTGAGTTGCTTGTACCGAGTTGTCCGTTTCGCCCGTTCCTCAATAAATCCAGGAATTTCGACGTACTTCTTCGTCCGGTCGTCCTGCTTGACCCAGGGATTCCGGCCGCGCCAGTGTTCGTAGAATTTCTTCTGCTGATCGCGCATGTTAGCCATAACAGCCTCCTCGGCGTAGGCCTGCATGCGTGAGTCTATGGTCGTGTATATTTTCAGACCGCTGGTGTAAAGGTCGAGGTCAGCACCCGGATTCTCTTCGTTATACTGCCGAATCCACTGCTTGATATCATCCCGGATCACCGACCGGAAATAAGCCGCCATTCCCGTGTTCTGGTTCTCAATGCTGAAATCGAGTTTGAGTGGTTTGCTCTTGTACGCCACGAACTGGTCTTCGGTCAGGAAGCCGTATTTCCGCATCTGACTCAAAACAACATTCCGGCGTTCCCTGGCCCGTTCTTCAAAGAGACGCGGGTTATAAAGCGTCGGGTTTTTGAGCAATCCCACCAGTAGAGCCGCTTCTTCAACCGATAGTTGCCAGGGTTCTTTACTGAAATAAGTCTTGGCCGCAGTCTTGATTCCGTACGTATTGTTTCCAAATGACACTGTGTTGAGGTACATCATCATGACCTCCTGCTTGGTGTAGTTTCGTTCCAGCCGCACTGCTAGAATCCATTCTTTGGTCTTGGCAATAACCAGGCCCAGCAAGGGGACATTGCCCAGGGGCCCCCGTAGTTCCTCCCGGCGGGTATCGAACAGGTTCTTAGCCGTCTGTTGGGTCAGCGTACTGCCACCACCCGAACTGGATGCATCTTTAAACGTAACGAGACCGCCAACCGCCCGGAACAGCGACCGGGGGTCGATCCCAGCATGTTTAATAAAACGAGCATCTTCTGTAGCCAGCAGCGCCGACGTAACGTTGGGCGATACCTGCGAGATATCGATGGGAGTTCGGTTTTCGACGTAGTATTTGCCCAATAACTGATTATCGGCCGTGTACACTTCCGATGCTTCTTCGCTTTTCGGGTTTTCGAGTGCTTTCAGGCTGGGCATTCCGCCAAACAACCATAGAAAATTATAGCTGACGGCGAGAACATACAGAACCAGCATGACAATGCCAGTCAGCGTGAGTTGCCAGAGCGTTTTAATAAAAGGCCGGTAGGTACCGGGCGAGAATATAGACATAATTCAGATGCGGTTTCCCGCGAATAATACTACCTGGCCAATGGGCTGCTGACCAGTACGTCAGGACTTATTTTGGTGGCAACTGGTTAGACTGATTGGCCAGCGTTTGCATTTCTTTCACGCGGGGCAGCAACTGGCTACCGGGATAATCGCGGACAAATTCGTTCAGCGCCTGCCGGTACGGATCGACGCCCTGAACCTTTCCAATCAGAATAATCCGTAATAACGCCAGTTTATCTTCCAACTGAGTACCTACAAAAGTACTTAATGCGTTGTCTGCCCGGGCCAGTGCTTCGGTGGGGTTGTTCGCTTTGTAAAGGTCGTAAATCTGCGTGTATGCTGCTACTGCCTGCGTTTCTGACCCACTGGTCTGACCGGCACCCCGACCAACCAGTCGGGCGTAGGACGTATTGGGAAATTCAAGCAGCAATTTATCCTTCCAATCCGACGTTTTGCCCAGTTGCTCGTTCGAAAGGTGGAGCAGGTAGTAAATCTCCGGTTTTTGTAACGTATTCGGGTAGCGACTAAGTAGCTGCTCAAAGCTTGTAATGGCTTCAGCGGGTTTGTCGAGTTCAAACTTATAAAGTTTGCCTAACTGATAGAGGGCATTTTCGATGCGCTGGCTGGCCTGGATCTGGGCGGCTGGCGAAAACGGAATCTTTGCCAGCATTGCCTTTTTCTTGGCCTGCCGGGCCGCCGACGAATTATCAACGTTGGCAACAGCATTAGGCGCATCGGGCTGCTGCAACGGCGCATTCGGGTTGATCGCATTGGCCGCCGGGTTGTTGTTCAGGGGGCTGTTGACGCCCGGCACTGATGCCGATGCGTCTTTGTTGCTCCGGCGCCAGTCGTCTTCCAGCGGTCGATTGCCCCAGCGTACTGAAAATTCCTGCCGTCCCTGGCTCATGGCAATGGGGTTATAAAGAACCCATCGTTCGGCGGGGGGCAGGTTTGAGTTGGTAGCCCCCGGTACGTTCGATATGGTACCGCTGGCTGCCTGATCCGTAATCTGCTGGGCAATGGCCTGCTGTTCCTTTTCTTCTTTTTCCTGCTTGTCAAGTACGTTATCCAGCATGCGGTTCAGTTCCGAGGACTTCATACCCGCCAACGCAATCAGACTATCGTCGGTGCGAACTGTTGTGCTATAAAGCACAAACTCATCCAATATTTTCTTCCGGGCAGCCAGGGCCGCATAGTTCGGCGACTGCTGAGGCAACAGCGCCATCGCACTGTCGTAATAGGCTTTTGCCCGGACGTAATCCGATTTCTTCTCGAAATACAGCCGGCCAATTTCGGCGTAGGTCTGTGGCACCTGTGTGGTGTTGCCAGCCGCTGCCTGAATGGACAGTTTGTAAAAGTTGATGGCCTGGTCGATACGTCCGCTCCGGGCTTCGAGCAGGCCCATCGTATAATAGATCTTATCTTTCAGATCGGCGTTTTTGCGGTCGTTCAGCATCTGGTTGAATAAAGCTGCCGACTCTGAAGTCCGTTTCGAATCGCCTAGCAAGCCATTGCTCTGAATCGAGTACAGGTTGGCGTAAAACGACTGATCGTAATTGGGGCGGGACTTCGATACCTTCGTGTACTGTTCAAGCGCTTTCCGGGGCTGTCCCAGTAAATCATACAGCTGGCCCGCAATCAGGTGCAACCGAGCCGTCGACTCACCTTTTTTCAGTAGGGGGAACGTCGCTTCCAGCACCCCAACGGCGATCAGATATTCACCTGCCCGTTCATGCATGTACGCTTTGGTCAGGTAGAAGTCGCGGGTATTAATTTTGTTTAACGGCTGGGTACGAAGGTATTCGCCCACGTTTTGGGCGTTGGCATAATCACCGGCTTCGGTATAGGCTCGCATCAGGTATACCAGCGCGGTGTGTTTATCTTCTTCGCTGGTTCCTTTTGTGTTTACGTATTTGAATACTTCGATGGCATTAGGCAGGTCCTGCTTCAGCAAACGCGCCCGGCCAATAAGAATATAGGCGTTATCGAGCCATTTGCTGTTCTGATGGCGTTCGGGAATCAGCGAGGCTTTTTTTATGGCATCGTCCAACTGGGGCTTGACCGGTTGGGCCAGCATAGAATCGACCGGTAGCAGCACCGGGAGCAGCTGATTGTAATTTTCCTGCCGGGATTTGAACAGGATCTGCTCGGCACCATCAATCTGCTCACGGGCAATGACGTACGCGTTATAATGCGCATTCAGATTGTGATAGCCTTTGCTAAGTGGTTTTGAGCTATGCTGAGAGCAGGAAATTAACCCGCCCACAGCCAGCACGAAAACCGCTGCTATTGACGGGATATGATAAAAAAGCAAGCGGGACATGCGAAAAGAATGCGTAGGCATTTGCATTAAAACGACCCAGGCTGTGCTGGCATTATGGAACGTTAGGCCAAATTAACGAATTTTGCATTTTTCTAGCGTGTATACCAACTCAATTCGATGGAAAACTCGTCTGACCAATTCGACAAAAACCGTTCCAGGGAGGCTGGAAAAAAAACTTCACTGGAGAACGCTACTGATAAAAGCCGGTCGATTGCCCAATACAGCGGCATTGCGTTTCAGATGCTGGGCACCATCGGACTGGGCGTCTGGGGCGGGATGAAACTCGACGAATGGCAGCAAAACCAGCGTCCCATCTGGACTATCGTACTGGCTCTAACGGCTATTGGTGCCTCCCTGTATTTGTTCATTCGGCAAATCACCCAAAAATAATATTTCGACCCGATCGTGACCATTCACCGATGGTGTTGATCGAGGCTGATCCGTTCAACAGTAGTTATGCTGCGTACCTTTCTATTTACACTCCTGCTGGCGATTGTATTTTTCGTAGCCGAACGATATTTGGCCGCCAACTGGGTTCACCACCACTGGAAAGTGCTGTTGCTCTTTTTTCTGAGCGTTTCGTTTCTGCTGCACCGGTTAGTTGAGGCTGGTTTACAGAGTAATTCAGAACGGTTTATTACCCTGTATCTGGCGGCTACCGTTGTCCGTCTGATACTAAGCTTCCTCTTTGTCGGCTTTTTCCTTTATCAGAACGTAACGCAGCGCCTACTTTTCGTTGTTACATTTCTTGTACTATATATATGTTACACAAGCTTTGAGATTTGGGGGCTTAATCGTAACTTGCGACGCGATTCGAAATAAAGGTCATTCTCATCATATGATGCGTTCGGTTTTAAATAAATTTTTACTGGCTATTGGTCTCGTTTTTAGTTCGTTAGCGTCTGTTCAGGCGCAGGAGCACGGACATGAGGGCGAAGCGCCACACAAGAAAGAAGGATTTAATGTGGGTGAAATGATTATGCACCACATTAAAGATGAGCACGGCTGGGAGCTGGCTCATGGCCTGACAATTCCGCTTCCGGTTATTCTGTATTCAGACGATCGGGGGGTAGAAGTATTCTCATCCGCACGGCTGGCTCACGATGCTGTTTACAATGGCTACAAACAGGAGCATGGTAAAATCCATCGCGTCAACCAAGCCGGAGAGGTGGAGGAAGGGGTCAAACTGTATGACTTCTCGATCACTAAAAACACGGCATCGCTGTTGCTGAGTGCTGTTATCATGCTGCTGCTGTTCACGTCGGTGAGCCGGGGGTATGCAAAAAACAAAGGCAAGGCTCCGAAAGGCGTTCAGTCGTTGCTGGAGCCGATCATCCTTTTTGTTCGGGACGATATTGCCAAGCCAAGCATCGGTCACCACCACGGCCGGTATCTGCCTTACCTACTGACGTTGTTCTTCTTTATCCTGATCAACAACCTGCTGGGTCTGCTGCCGGGGGCTGCCAACCTGACTGGAAACATTGCCGTTACGTTGTCGCTGGCGGTGCTGACGTTCCTGATCGTTACGTTCAGCGGGAATAAAAACTACTGGATGCACATCATCAGCCCCCCGGGTGTCCCCTGGTTTGTACTGCCTATTATGATTCCGGTTGAGATCGTTGGCGTATTCATGAAGCCTATTTCGCTGATGGTCCGGTTGTTTGCCAACATCACCGCTGGCCACATCATCATCTTGAGCTTGCTGGGTCTGATTTTTATGGCTAACGCCCTGGCGGGAGCAACTACGAGTGTGGCGATCAGCCCAGTGGTTATGTTCTTTACGCTGTTTCTGAATTTCATTGAATTAATCGTAGCGTTCCTGCAGGCGTTCATCTTTACCCTGCTGACCGCCATGTATATCGGCAGCGCCGTGGAGGAACATCACCACCACGACGAAGCACACGGTACCGTTTCCGAACTGGGCTAATCGGAAAATGTAGGTAGTTAGTCCAATTGTTGATTTGCAATCTTTTGTTTGTTTCACTTAATAAATCTGTTTGAATATCATGTTCGCAATGTTGTTTGCTCTTCTGCTGGAAGCTACGGGTAGCATTTCTGTATTCGGTGCTGCTCTAGGCGCTGGTCTGGCCGCTATCGGTGCTGGTATGGGTATCGGTCGTATCGGTGGTAGCGCTATGGAAGCTATTGCTCGTCAGCCAGAAGCGGCTGCTCGTATCCAGACGGCCATGCTGGTTATCGCGGCTCTGATTGAGGCCGTTGCGCTGTTCGCAGCTGTTATTTGTCTGCTGGTTGCAACGGCTGCCTAAGTCGCCCGCATCCCGCAGTAGTACGTTTTGAGCAGGCTGAGTACATTAGGTATCGGCATCCCTGCTCGCTAATGTTCGAGAATCGCCTGTCCGGTCGGGTTTGCCGCCGGGTGGGCGCTTTTCAATCAACAAAAGATTGATTCCATCGACTTTCTGATAATTACACACATATGGACTTACTTACTCCCGACCTTGGACTGCTCTTCTGGCAGGTAGTTGTATTCCTAGTTCTATTTCTGCTGCTCCGCGCCTTCGCCTGGAAACCCATTACCGAAAGCCTGCACGAGCGGGAAGATAATATCCAGAGCGCACTGGATCTGGCCGAAAAAACCCGGTCGGAAATGACGGCGCTGAAAGCCAATAACGAAAAACTGCAGGCCGAAGCCCGCGCCGAACGTGAAGTTATCCTGAGAGGTGCTAAAGAAACGGCGGATAAAATGCTGGCCGAAGCCCGCGACAAGGCCGAAAGCGAAGGACGCCGGATTCTGGAGCAGAACCGGGAAGCCATGCAGAACGAACGGCAGGCTCTGGTAATGCAGATGAAAAAAGAAGTTGTTACGCTGTCGCTGGAAATTGCCGAAAAAGTACTGCGTAAAGAACTGAGTGACAAAGCTACCCAGGAGAAGCTGGTTACGGATCTGGTCTCAAATTCACGCTTAAACTAACCGACTATGGCAGTTGCTACGGTTGCGGCCCGCTACGCCAAGTCGCTGCTGGATTTGGCGCAGGAGAAAGGCCTGACAGAGACAATTTACAAAGACATGCTGATGTTCCGGGAGACGCTGACGCAAAGCCGTCCCCTGCGACTCATGCTGAAGAACCCGATTGTCCGGGCTGAGAAAAAGACCGCCGTTGTCCGGCAGATCTTCAGCGGCCGGGTTGATACGCTGACGATGACGTTCCTTGATATTGTCGGCAAGAAAAATCGGGAAGGTATCGTAGATGCCATTGCTGACGAGTTTATCAGTCAGTACGACCGAATCAAAGGCGTTAAACGCGCTACGGTGGTTACGACCGTTCCGCTGACTGATGACCAACGGGAGAAGTTCAAACAGATTGTGCTTGACTATACGAATGGTAAGCAAGTCGAACTGGACGAAAAAATCGATCCGAAACTTATCGGAGGTTATGTTCTCCGCTTGGGCGATCAGCAAATCGATGGTTCGATCCGGAATCAGCTGAATGAGATTCGTCTTCAATTCCTGAACTAGGAATAGACGTAAACATACGAAAGCCGCTTCCTCCAAAGGAAGCGGCTTTTTTTATGGCTAGTTGATTATCCGAACCAGTTTCTGGTGGGTAGCGATAAACGATTCTCGTTCGTAAAATCGAATGGCGTCGTTACGTTTCTGATTCGTTGTTACTTCCAGATTAACCAGTTCCTCTTGTCGTGCCAGTGCCACAAGAGCGTTCACCAACTGACGCCCAATCTGCTGGCTTCGGTATGCTGGTTTGACGAACAACTCCTGAATTTCGCCCACCTTGCCGGTATGGTGCAATAAGTATTGTATGTGACAGCTGACAAAACCCACCGGTCCGTCGGGCAACTCAGCGATCAGGTAGTGAACCATGGGATTGGCCAGATTACAGGCGAAACAGGCGTCGAACCGAGGCCGGTTGAGCGTTTCATCTTCCAGGTCGCAGAGAAACGCGTATACTACGTCCTGGTCATCGCTTGTTGCGGGGCGGATCGTGAGCGGGCCGGACGGGGTGTGCTCCATTACTAAAACTTCTGTAAGGCGTCGGATTCAAAAACGTGCTTACCCGTCAGCCCCTGCTGGGCCGTTGTGAGCATAGCATTCGCGACCTTACTCGCCTGAACCCCTTTGTATTTATCCGGTACCAGCGGATTCAGCAAACCCATAACGCTTTCGGCTATGCGTTCTCCCAGGCGGCTGTCTTCCTGGCGTCGGTTGCCCATAAGCAGCGACGGGCGGAAAATCAATAAAGTGGGGTAGTTAAGCGCGGCCAGGTCACGCTCTACGTCACCCTTGACCCGACTGTAAAAGAACATCGACTTTGAGTCGGCCCCCATCGCCGTAACAATGGCAAACTGTTTGGCTCCGTTGGCGAGCCCAAGCCGGGCAATATCGAGCGGATACTGATAATCCACTTTCCTGAACGCTTCCTGCGAACCGGCTTTTTTTATGGTAGTGCCCAAACAGCAGAAAATATCATCAGCCTGCGTTACCAGACCATTCGGATGATCAAAATCGAACTGAACTTCCTGCAAACGGGGGTGTTGCCAGGGTAAGGACTTACGAACTAATACTTTTACTTTCTCGTAGATAGGCGAATCAACCAGTTGACGGGCCAGGAGGTTGCCGATCAGGCCAGTAGCGCCAATCAGTAATGCTGTTTTATTGGTGGATGTCATCATACGGCTTGCGGGTAGGGAGTTGCGCAAGTTAGAGGAAGTCTAGTTAAACAAAATCGGATATAGACAAATTTTATCTTATGAAAGTGCGCTCCTATAAAAGCAGTGATCACCTGTTACCCGCCATGAGGTCATCTCTCTTCTGGATTTGTATTGTTTATCAGCTATTACGTAGTCCTGTTATGTACGCTCAGATGCCGGCTTATCCAACGATTGGAACCATTGTTCGGGCCGATCCCAGACTCGACAAACTCATTCCCAAAGATGCCCGTGTTGAAGTGCTGGCCAGCGGATTTACCTGGACCGAAGGTCCGCTCTGGATCAAACCGACGAAGAACGAGAAACAAGGCTATCTACTGTTTTCGGACGTACCACAGAATACTATCTTTAAGTGGACGGCCCAGGATGGCGTAACGCCGTTTCTGAAGCCTTCCGGCTATACGGGACTGGGTGCTTATAGCGATGAACCGGGTTCCAATGGACTAACCCTGGATGCAGCCGGGCGGCTAATTGCTGCCGAACACGGTGACCGGCGCATATCGGCCCTGCCCCTCGACGGGAGTGGTGGCAAAATGACCCTGGCCGACAACTACGAAGGAAAACGGTTCAACAGTCCCAACGACGTTGTGGCCCATTCAAATGGCAGTTATTATTTCACTGACCCGCCGTATGGCATGCCTAAAAAGGAGAATGATCCCTCGCAGGAAACGGGCGTGTTTGGTGTATATCGTATTGCACCGGTGGCAAAAGGAGACAAAAGCGGCAAAGGGGCTGTTTCGTTGATTGTTAATGATCTGACCCGACCAAACGGGATTGCGTTCTCTCCCGACGAAAAAACGCTCTACGTAGCGCAGTCAGACCCTGATAAGCCCGTAGTGATGGCGTATCCTGTACAGGCCGACGGTTCGGTTGGAAAGGGTCGGGTCGTGTTCGGGGCGGAGGGTATGAAAAAGCAGGGACTGGCGGGTGGTTTTGATGGGCTGAAGCTAGACCGGGCTGGTAACTTCTGGGTTACGGGGGGCGGTGGGGTGTTGGTTCTGTCGCCAGCGGGTGAGTTTCTGGGACACATAAACCTGGGGGGCGCTACAGCTAATTGCGCCTGGGGTGACGATGGATCTACGCTGTACATTACCGCTGATATGTACCTGTGCCGGCTCAGGACGACGACTACCGGCAAGTTTTAATCGTCGGGAATGTCAAATGACCGTAAAGTCAGCGAGATAAACCGAATAAAAAATTTACATCCATTCCCTGACGAGGAACTTGGTTAAATACAAATCGTTAACTTTGTAGAGAAGGCTATGTAGCTTGGTTATAGGAATATTCTCATGTTAGAGAATCGGAAGTACGCAATTATTGGTTTCTTTTGTCTGATCGGGCTGATTTATCTGTCCCGGCTGTTTTATCTACAAGTGCTGGATGATACTTACTCGCTGGGTGCGTCCAAAAACTCCATTAAACGGGTCGTCGAAATACCATACCGGGGGCAGATCTATGATCGCAATAATCAGCTCATGGTCTACAATACACCGGTTTATGATCTGTACGTAACACCCAAGAAAGCCGTTGTTGGCGACACAATGGCCTTCTGCCGAATGCTGAACATTACGCAGTCGGATTTTGACAGCATTATGGGGCTGGCCAAGAATTACTCGGTCAACAAGCCGTCACTATTCGTGCGGCAGCTTTCCAAAGAAGATTTTGCCCGTATTCAGGACGCTCTGGTCGATTACCACGGCTTTGAGCCGGTCATCAGCTCGATGCGGACGTATCCGGCACATACGATGGCCAATGCCCTTGGCTACGTCAGTGAAATTACCAAGAAGCAACTGGACAACCAGGAATTTCCCTACTACCGACAGGGTGATTACGTTGGCCATAACGGTTTGGAAGAACAATACGAAGAACAGCTACGCGGCCGGCGCGGGGTCAAATTCGTGATGCATGACGTTCACGGCGTTAACAAAGGATCCTGGAAAAACGGCGAGTTCGATACGCTGGCCATATCCGGGCAGAACCTGGTTACGGGCATCGACGTAGAGGTGCAGAAATACGCCGATAGTCTGATGCAGAACAAAGTGGGCTCGGTCATTGCGGTTGAACCATCGACGGGGGAAATCCTCGTGTCGGTATCGGCGCCTACCTACGATCCAAACCTGCTGTCGAGCCGGAGCTTTTCGAAGAACTACCGGATGCTGCTGAAGAATCCGTATAAACCGCTGATCAATCGTCCGGTCATGGCGAGCTATCGGCCCGGATCGACCTTCAAACTGATTCAGGCCCTGATTGCCCAGCAGCAGGGCACGTTGCTGCCCCAGACGCATTACGGTCATGCCGGTTCGCCTATGCGGTGCCACTGCCGCGGAGGAAATGACCTGCGGGGAGCCATTCAGAACTCCTGTAACCCGTATTTCTACCAGGTTTTCCGGAAGTTCGTGTACCACAATGGCCACCCCAATACGTTCAAGGCGTCTGCGGTTGGTTTGAAGGAATGGCATAATATGGTAGAGAAGTTTGGCATTGGGTCCAAACTGGGTATTGATTTACCTAGCGAACTGAAAGGGAATCTACCGGAAACAGAAGATTATGATAAGCGTTACAAGGGCCAGTATACCTGGAAGTTTTCAACAGTAGCGTCGTTGAGTATTGGTGAAGGCGAGTTGCTGATTAGCCCACTGAAACTAGTGAATCTGGCCGCTACGATTGCGAACCGGGGCTGGTACATTACCCCTCATTACATCAAAGGGTTCGGTAAATCTGGAGTTGGCATACCGAACCAATATATGGAACGGCACGAAACAGACATTGACCGGCAGTACTACCTGCCGGTCATTGACGGCATGCGTCGGGCCGTTATGGGCGGAACAGTAAAAGCCCTGGCTAACATCAACGGTATCGACCTGTGTGGTAAAACTGGTACGGCTCAGAACGCCAAGTTTGGCCATAAGTTTGACCATTCTATCTTCGTTGGGTTTGCGCCGATGAACGATCCTAAAATCGCCGTAGCGGTATTCGTGGAAAACGCGGGCTGGGGCGGTGATGCGGCAGCATCAGTGGCGGCCCTGGTTGCCGAGCGTTACCTGAAACGTAAGACCGAAGCCAAAGCACTGGATACGTACGTGAAGTCGAAAAACTATATGATGGCGGTGAAGCCCGCAGCGAAGCCAAAACCCGTGGCACCTAAAAACGACTCGGCTCAGAAACCAGTCGCGCCAAAACCTTATATGACCGTTACGCCAGCCAAGGCGAACCCTGCCGTTGGCGCGACCGGAAATTAGGAGACGCTCTTTTTCTTCAGTACCTCATCAAGCCTGGCTGCGGTAGTAGTCAGGGAAACTAGTGCCCATGTCGCGTAATAACGATCCCCTACAGCAGCCGATTGACTGGATAACCCTGATTTTGTACTTCGGCTGCGTAACGCTGGGCTGGCTCAATGTCTATGCGGCTGTGTACAGCCCGGAAGATCATACCAGCCTGTTTGACATGTCAACCAATGCTGGCAAGCAAATGATGTGGATTGGCACAGCGGCTGTCCTGATCATTTGTATTCTGGTAATCAATCATAAGTTTTTCGACTCCTTCGCGTACCTGATTTACGCCTTTATGATTCTCATGCTGCTGCTGGTACTGGTAGCAGGGTCGAACGTAAAAGGATCGCGTTCCTGGTTTAAGCTCGGGTCGTTTCTGATACAACCGGCAGAGTTTTCTAAAGTAGCTACGGCACTGGCTCTGGCGAAATACATGGACGTGCCGGGAATCAACCTCTCGAAAGGAAAGGACTTACTCTACATCGGTGGCATTATCCTGCTGCCCTGTATCCTGATTCTGGCGTCGAACGAAACAGGCTCAACACTGGTGTTTGCGTCATTTGCCATTATGTTATATCGGGAGGGCCTGCCGGGCTGGATTCCGTCGCTGGGCATTGCGGTCATTATTCTGTTTGTGCTGGCGCTGGTTTTTCCCAAACTCTACATCTTCATCGGTATCGTTGTCCTGTTGGTACTAATCGTGTTACTGATGCCCCGCTACAACCGGAACATGAGTACAATCCTGTCCATGAGTCTGCTAGGGGTGGGCATGATGCTGCTGGTAACGGGCGTCGATTTCTTCGTGAACGACGTATTGCAGAAACACCAGCGGAACCGAATCAAAGTCTTGGTCGACCCAACGATTGACCCATTGGGCGTGGGCTGGAACGTAACGCAGGCCAAGATTGCCATTGGGTCGGGGCGGCTGGAAGGAAAAGGTTTTCTAGAAGGCACGCAGACCAAATTCGACTTCGTACCCGAACAAAGTACCGACTTTATTTTCTGCACCATCGGCGAGGAACACGGCTTTATTGGTAGCACCATCGTGATTGCGCTGTTCATTGGCTTACTCTCCCGAATCGTTATTCTGGCCGAGAAGCAGCGAAGTAAATTCGCCCGCGTCTATGGCTACTGCGTAGCGGGGATCATCTTTTTTCACGTCATGGTCAATATCGGGATGACCATCGGGCTTATGCCTGTCATCGGGATCCCACTGCCATTTTTCAGCTATGGGGGCTCGTCGCTCTGGTCGTTCTCCATTCTGCTGTTCATCTTCTTGAAACTGGACGCCCGACGTACGGCATTATCGCGCTGGTAAGAAATTTATCCGTCGATGTGCCGGAAGAAAGCGTCGCGGTACGTATCGCCAATGGGAATAACGGTTTTGCCGATGTAAATACGGTTCCGCTCAACGGATTCGATATGGCTTACGGCAACGATGTACGACTTGTGCACCCGCACAAACTGGCTCGTCGGTAGTTTCTCCTCCATCGTTTTCATGGTCTGCAAGGCAAGAATCCGCTCGCTTGTCGTGTAAATCGATACGTAGTCTTTTAGCCCTTCAACGTAGAGAATCTCACCGAGATTAACCCGCTGCAGACGATACTCCGTCTTGACGAAAATAAAATCCCGGGCGATGTCCGCTGGGGGAGCTGGAGAAGCCAAAACCGGACTGTCGGCGGTAGGTAGAATGGGTGCAGATGCCGACGGCATAACTTTCTGCACAGCCCGGTAAAACCGCTCGAACGAAATTGGCTTGAGCAGGTAATCGACTACGTCGTGCTCATAACCATCCAGGGCGTATTCAGAATACGCTGTTGTCAGGATCACCCGGCAATTATGACCAGCGACGCCCCGACGTAACAGATTCAGGAACTGCAGGCCGGTGAGCTCGGGCATCTGAATGTCCAGAAACAGCAGATCGACCTCCCCCCGCTGTACCTGCGTCAGCGCTTCGATGGGGCTGGTTGTTGCGCCAACGAGGGTGAGAAACGGCACTTTTTGGACGTAATCACTCAGAATCGTGTGAGCTAAGGGTTCGTCGTCAACAATCAGGCAGCGCATAAAATCTCATCATAAGGGTAAGGACTACACACTCAACTCCAGCGAACAGGCGTAGCTGCCCGGCTCATCGGTGATGCGAAGGGTATGCCGATTTGGGTAGAGTAGTTGCAGCCGTCGCCGGACATTTGCCAGCCCGATACCACCCACCGCGTCGGTCTGCCGGATCGCTTTTTTATTTAACGTATCAAAGCGCAATCTACCGTTCTGAACGCTTAAATCAAGCACGAGCGGGTGATTTGGGTCGGTCAGGTCACCATGCTTGAACGCGTTTTCGACGAACGACACCAGCAACATAGGCTCAATCTGGAACAGATCAATATTCCCGTCAACCATAAATTCAACATGGGCCTGGGTGAGCCGGAGCTTTTCGAGTTCAATAAAGTTTTTCAGGTACGTTACTTCCTTAGCAAGCGAAACCCGGTCGGGGCCCGTGGCGCTGTCGTACAGCATATACCGCATCAACTCCGATAGTTTCAGAATCGCGCCGGGGGCCGCATCTGATTTGGCGTAGGTTAGTGCATAAATGTTGTTGAGCGTATTGAATAGAAAATGCGGATTGACCTGCGATTTAAGAAATGCCAGTTCGGCCTGGTTCCGCTCGCTGACCAGTGCCTCGCGCTCCCGCTGGTAGACCAGCCAGTCTTCAATCAATTTGAATGCCGCTCCAATCAAAATGGCGGGAATCCCGAAATACAGATTGTCGTAGGCAAAATACAGCTTCGACACAGTGATGGGATAATTCGAAATGCCAAACAGATGCCAGTACAGTTCCTGTTCGATAACGTACCGGGTGACAATAAATACCAGCACGGCAACCATTGACCCCAGTACGGCCAAAAACCATTGCTGCCGGGTCAAAAACCGGTTGAGTACAACCGTATGCTCGAACCAGACTGTGAGCCAGAAGGCCGTGTTGAAGGATATGGAAAAGTCCGGGACTATCATTGAATTACTCTTGGTATCGTACGCGTTACTCAGCACAATACCCAGCCAGACCAGTACGTAAAGAGCGCTGCGTACTCGGGTGCGGGAGTTGACAAAGGAGGGGAGTTGAATTGCCATAACAGGAGAGGTTAATAGTTGGCCGAAATACGGAAGACGCTGTTGCTGGCGCAACTTTGTTCGACCAACGCCCGAATTCGGCCGACGAACCAGAATCGGAGGCTGAGAAAGCGTTGGTCGGGCGGTGAAGGCGTTGGCCGAGATGTCTCGCGTGTTGGTCGAATTGAGTCGTTGGCGGGTAGAAGCAGCCTGCAACTTTGACCCATCAATCACCACAAAACACATTCAGATTCATGAAAACGCTCGCTGCCCTCCTTTTCTTCCTGTTTACGATTGCCGCAAGTTTCGCCCAATCGACCGCTACGCAACCCGTCGAGGTATTGATGATCGGTACATCGCACAGCTACGGCAAAAAACCGGTCGAGCACTTCGATGAAATCATTAATAAGGGGGTGGCCTTTAAACCCGATGCCGTGTTTGGCGAATGGCTTTCCGGCGAAGATTACGACGCCATTCCTGCCTACTGGAACAAAGCTAATGTTGAGAAACGACTGGCCTATCTGAAGAAACTGAATTATCCCGCGCCTAAAAACACGACCAAGTTCATCAAGCAAACGTATCAACTGCTGCGCCAACACCCTAATTTCCACCAGGATCGCATGAAGCTGGCGCGGGCACTCTATCTGAATCGCGATTTCGGTAATGCTGCGTATCAACTGTACCGGCTCGACATCGCCCGGCCTGCATTCGGTAACGAGGAGAAAGCGGCTTATAGCGCCATTCTGGGTGTGCCCGACTCGCTGTATCGCAGCCGTTCGAGCGAGTACCACAACATTCTTTTTCCGCTGATCGACCAGCTAGGACAGGATAAAATACTGCCCATGGACAGCCAACGGCATGATAGAGCCTGGAGCGCGGCCTGGAGCAAAGCAGATTCACTATTCCGTAACTGGGAAAAAGGATTAGACTCTACGTCGGTTGACGGAAAACGATATGCGGCCCTGAATAAGCGAATAAACGAACTATCATTGGCCGGAGACAAGGCGGAAAAAGCAGGCATGGCTACTGTTGCCTATAATAGTCCTGAGGGGGATGAATATTTGAATATTGTGAATTTCTACGGTGCTCGCCGGCTATTTGGTACGGCTGGCTTTCCCGAGGCTGCACTTAACGAAATGCTTCATCAGTGGCAGCTACGTAACGATGATATGGCACATAATGTAGTTAACCGCGCTCGTGCCGCCGGGGCCAAACGGGTAGTTGTGGGTGTTGGTGCCAATCACCGCAAAATCATGGTCGATATACTACGTACCCTGCCCGGCGTGACGGTGTACGAGTTGAATAGCTATACTAAGTAGCAATCGTGTCTTGCTGGACGTTGCGTCCATTATATTTGAGACCATTGATTTATAAACTATGGAACTCGAAGAGCAACAAAGAAAACTAATTCACCTGCGTCAACTAAGCGATGATATGCAAGAGGAATATCTTGAAACCATTCATCTCATATATGGCGAGGGTAATGATTTCTCAGTAATCCGAACTCTTTGTTATGGTTTGATCGACGATAATCCGGTATATGGAAATATGGAACCGGTCGAGGAGCTGTTTTCACTCATTGAGAGTTTCGTCAAGGTGGACATCCGTAAATACATACTAGCGCTTTTCGGATCAGCCGACGTTCTTATGCCGCACGCCCTCTCACAATTAGAGGCTCTGTTTGTTCGGTTACTCAATCGGAACGATACACTGGCTACTTTAAAAAGTATTCTTCATGAAAATGAGGTTCAGTTGCTTTCTAATCATCAGATAGTTAGGTCGATTTATGCCCGAGCGTCCAGTGAACGTCACACCAATGCTGATGATATTTTACGGTTGTTCGAGAACAAATAATTTGTGCCATTCATACATCTGAACGCTATCTATTTTCTCCCCGATATAGTAGTAATCATTCCTAGATTCGGGGCAATCAGAAGAAAAAGCAGAATTTTTTCATCCGTCGTGCAACCCGCCGGGGCGAATCTGTCATCTTCTGGTCAAATAGCACAGGAAACGCCCCAGGCTATTAACAATTAGGTTTATTCCTGAACCCTTATCCTACTAATCAGATGAAAACGTTCAAACACTTCCTGATCGCTGGCTTGTTCACTACAACAACCGCTACGTTTGCCCAAACCACAACCACTACGATTACCGTGTCAACTAACGGCGATACGACGACCACGACAACGACCAGTGCGAGACCCAAAAAGGCCATTGAGCGGGTAGCCAGTAACTTCACTGTCTACCTGGGACTGAACAACTTCGGGAGTAACCTGGCTGATGGTTACGACCTGAAACCCCTGGGCTCGCGGTATATCGCGCTGGCCTGGCAGCAACGAATTCCGTTGATCTCCGGAGGTAAAACCAAACTTCGGTTGATTACCGGCCCCGAAGTCGCCTGGAACAACTTCATGTTTGAAGGACGTAACGTACTGACCGAGCGCGACAATCAACTAGTTATAGAATCCGCTGCCGTTGATCTGCACCGCTCGAAGCTCGTGACAACGCAGCTTAACCTACCGCTCCTGCTCAACCTCTCGCTGCGGTCTGGGTTTTCGTTCAGCGCGGGGGCCTATGCCGGGATGCGGCTGGACAGCTACACCAAAGTGAAACCTGAAGGTGGTAAAGCTGTTCGCGATCATGGCGATTACAACCTGAAACCCTTCCGCTGGGGATTAACAGCTGAACTGGGCTTCCGTGGACACACCAAACTGTTTGGCCGTTACGAGCCGCAAAGCATCTTCCGGCCCGGTCTGGGACCCGACGCCAGCGTCTGGTCTGTGGGTATCAAGTTATAGCTCATCCAGGGGTGTTTCCCCTTCGAAGTGCTTCCATTGAGTGTAAACGGGCACTCCCAGGAGGTACCACGTCAGGCTTCCGGTCGATTGGTAAAACGCCCGTCGACCGGACAATAAGCTGGCAGTTGTTTGCTCGGGTTCTCAGCGGGTTCCTAACGTAAGACCGCTCACAGTTACTGTGCTTTCTAGCCGTAACGAATCGGTATTATGTACGGGGCTAACACCAACTGACTGGGTGATTTTATACAAGTCATCGCCATACACGACAATCCGGCGCTCCTTGTGTGGCCCTTTGTCAGCTGAATACACCGTATCGGCGTAGAAAAAATTAGTAGGACTAGTAACGGCTTTGTTACGTCCGCCATTGCAGGTGCTGACAACGGCCAGAATAAGTAAAGCGCTTGCCAGGCAGCCGAATCGCTCCGAGAAATCGCGGTAATTTCGGTAGGAAATAACAAAAGCGCCTACGATGAGAATCAGGTTCAATAAAGCCCAGGCAGCGTGAAGAAAAGTCATAGAGTGGAAGGTTGAGCCGTAAACAAAAGAAAATTTTCGGCTTCGTGCAACGTAACACCTCCGGCTTGCATCTTTCTGGCAGTTAAGCTCTCCGCCAAAGAGTTCCCCCTTGAATCCGTTTATCCTTCCGATCAGACCGCTTGTGTAAGATAAGGTACTTTGTTATGCATACTACCTACCTTTGTTTAGTACTTGTTAATGCACACGGTAATACACTAGTCAGACATATACCACTCATGAATACGACCTTCTTTTCCATCATCCTGTTGCTGACAACGCTGGTAACGGCCGTTGCTCAGCCAATAGACCGCGGTACCGTCCGCGGGCAAGTAGGAGCCGAAACGGGTAAACCATTGGAATTCACCACGATGATGCTGGTGAAAGCAGCCGACTCCACGCTGGTGAAAGGCGCCATCAGCGACGACGCTGGTAAATACATCTTCGAAAACGTAGGCGCCGGAAACTACCGGGTAATCGCCCAGCAGATGGGTTTCCGCAAAACATATAGTAATTCTTTTGTCATCAGCGAAGTGCAGCCAGCGGTAGAAGTACCAAAACTGGTGATGATCGATGAATCGAAAAGTCTGGCTGAGGTAAACGTCGTTGCTAAAAAGCCATTCATTGAGCAGCAGGTGGATCGTACAGTTGTCAATGTGGAGAACAGTATTGTTTCGAGCGGTAATACCGCCCTGGAAGTGCTGGAAAAAGCGCCTGGCATAACTATTGATCGCCAGAATGATCAGATTCAGCTGAAAGGAAAATCGGGCGTGGTTGTGTATATCGATGGTAAACAGACGTATCTGTCGCAGCAGGAAATTTCTAACCTGCTCAAGAACACACCCAACGATAACATTGCGTCGATCGAGATCATCTCAAACCCTGGCTCCAAATACGATGCGGCCGGTAATTCGGGGATCATCAATATCAAGATGAAGAAGAATAAGAATTTCGGCACGAATGGCTCGGTAATTCTGAACACGGGTTACGGCTGGGTGCGCGATCTGAACGGCAACCTGCTGAACCGGCCAAAATACGGTACAACGCTGAACCTGAACCACCGCGAAGGCAAACTCAACGTATTCGGGAACTACAGCTACGCGGATCGATACAGCAACAACAGCAACGAGATTGGCCGCTCGATTCCCTACAACGGTAAAACGACCTACTTCGATCAGCGGTCATTCCGCCCCAGCGAATTTGTTGGTCATTCCTACAAAGCAGGTCTCGATTACTTCGTCAGCAAGAAAAGTACGGTAGGCGTATTGGTCAATGGCTTCCGGAACGACTGGCGATCAGCGGGCGTCAACGAGACGTTTATCCGCAACGATGCTTATCAACTGACTAGCAGACCCGTTACAAAAACGGATGCTCAGGAACTGCTGTCGAACGTAACCTCAAACCTGAACTACAAGTATGAGTTCGACGGAAAAGGACGGGAATGGACGGTCGATGCCGATTATGTACACTACAACGGCCGTAACAGCAACAATTTGAACACAATCTACTACACCCCCGACAACGGTGTAACCCGTCCCAACCAGGATGTCCGTAACAGCATGCCATCGACGATCAGTATCATGGCGTTCAAAACGGATTATGTGCACCCGACTAAAAATGGTAAGTGGGAGGCCGGTCTGAAAAGTAGCTTCGTCAACGCCGACAACAACACGATTTACGATACACTGCGGCAGGAGGGAAGCCAATGGGTATTCGATGCCAGCCGGAGCAACCACTTCAAATACGACGAGAACATCAACGCGGGTTATGTAAACTACGCCGGTAAGCTAGGGAGTAAAACAAAGGTACAGGCGGGATTGCGGGCTGAACACACGCATTCAATTGGTCACTCAATCACCCTGGATCAACGTGTGGAGCGGGAATACCTGAATTTCTTTCCAACGCTGTTCCTGTCGCGGCAACTGGATAGCAATAACGTACTGAACCTGTCGTACAGCCGCCGGATTCAGCGACCAGACTATCAGAATCTGAACCCATTTGTATTCTACTTGGATCCGTACACGTATCAGCAGGGGAACCCGTTCCTGCGGCCGCAGTACACGAATTCAGTTGAACTATCGTACACGCATAAAAACGCAATCATCACTACACTGGGTGTCAGCCGAACCACTGATTTCATTAACGACGAAACGCCACGACAAATCCCGGAGAAGAACATTACCTACGTAACGCCCGAAAACCAGGGTATGCAGGATAACATTAATCTGGGGGTTAGCTTCCCGCTGCCCGTCACGAAGTGGTGGCAGATGCAGACGAACATCAGTACGTACTACAGCCACTATCAGACATTCTATTCGGGTACTCCCTACGAAGTGAAACTGGTAGCGTATAACCTGTATTCGTCGAATAATTTTACACTGAGCAAAACGCTCTCGGCCGAGCTCTCGGCCTGGTACAACTCGGCGTCGCAGTATGGCTTCTACCGGGCCCGTCCGCAGGGGGCATTCAGCCTTGGTGTGCAGAAGAAAGTAATGGACGGCAAAGGCAATCTGAAAGTAAACATCAACGACCCGTTCTGGATGAACAGATTCAGAGGCCGGGCTATGGTACAGGATATTGATTTCCGGGTGAATTCCCGCTGGGAGAGCCGCCGAATCATGCTGACGTTTACTTACCGTTTCGGTAACCAGAACGTAAAAGGTGCCCGCAATCGCAGCTCTGCAACCTCGGCCGAACAGGGCCGGATGAAAGGAGGAAACTAAATGTAGTTTAGGTTAAGAAAAAAGGAAAAAGTCGTCTCCGCTTTGAGGGACGACTTTTTTGTGCGTTACCACTATCAAGAAAACATCTGATAATGCACCTGACTATCTGGGATTGCCCTAAAAAAAGATAAGGTTCCTCGATCGAAGCGAAGAACCCTATACTGACTATTCCTAAACCCTTAACCTTTTCTACATGAAAAACTAACTTTTACCCTTTTCTGTTCCAAAAACCCGAGTAATTAATAGATTGTTTTAATCTATTGAATGACAAGTGGTTCGCTGGGAGCTTGATCCGAGTTCCAGAGGAAATTAATCATCCGGGTGGTCAGATCGGCCTGGTTCGTCCAGCGGCTGGCATCAACATTTTTCTGTTTAGCCAGTAATGTATTGATCTGAGTGCTGGCTTCGTTGAACTTGATCCGATCGGCGGGGCTGATGGACAGAACCGCTACAGGATGCTGGTTGTACAGCGAGACAACACGCATATAAGTTTGCCAGTTGGTGTTACGCGAAAATTGGCTAGCGTTCCGTTCAATATAAGCAGCGAACTGCTTTTCCGAACCGTTAACCAGCATAGCGCTTGCCGGCTTTTTGGCTGCCGGGCTATCATCAGTGTTGGTGGTGGTAGCCGCGGTTGCCTGCAATGTCGTCATTCCAAGTGCAAGAATCAACGACGCAAATATAACACGCGATTTCATAGTATTGTTCTATTTTTGTTTCAGTTAAAGAACACACAAATATCCGTAGAAGTTTTTAAAGTACAAGTGTTCTTTTAGGCACTGAACGAAATAATGTTCCGAATTTAATACGGATTAGTTTTTTAAATCAGATTCTTAGCTGTTTTTGTGGATTTGATTCCGAATAAAATATGGCTTTATTTCGTCCAATATTGTGTTTTATATGGTTGAGTTATATTTGAATATTCTTTAAAATGTTATATCATTGGTTGTAATTGTTCATGGCAAATTGTATTCCCATAGTGCAAAAAGCCAGCACAACCTCACCAAGCCGGTCCAGATAGTCCGGTAATTGAATCATTTCATCCTCCGAAAACTGCCCGAGAACGAAGTCAACCTGCTTCCCCTTGGCGAAATCGTTGCCAATCCCAATCCGTAGCCGGGTATAAGCCTGAGTGTTAAGGAGCTCGTCGATGTTTCGCAGGCCGTTGTGCCCGCCCGGCGACCCTTTGGGTTTCATCCGCAGTTTGCCAAAAGGCAGATCTTTATCGTCGGTGAGGACCAGAATGTTCTCAACCGGAATGTTTTCCTGCTTCATATAATAGAGCACCGCCTTGCCGCTGAGGTTCATATACGTAGTAGGTTTCACGAAAAAAAACTGTTTACCCTTGTACTGCCATTTGGCCGTGTAGGCCAGCCGGGTTAGCGAAAACGTGAAGCCGTGCTGGGCCGCCAGCCGGTCAAGAACCATAAAGCCCGCGTTGTGGCGCGTGAGTGCGTATTCGGGACCGATGTTACCCAGTCCAACAATCAAAAATTTGTTCATGGTGATTTGTAATCGAATCTGCTGGCAAAACTCGGAATTATTTTGCGGCTACCCACCTCCAAAGTTGGTATCTGCCAACGGAATGAGGGGTTAACCGGTGTGTTTCGTAAGTTTACGCCATGAATCAACAACGACTGATCCTGTCCAGTCCGCTGCTCGAAATTGTCATTAGCCGCCTGGCGCAGCAACTGATTGAAAATTATCAGGACTTTGCCGACACGGTTATTCTGGGCATGCAGCCGCGCGGTGTATTTTTTGCCGCTCGTATTGCCAATGAGCTGGACCGTATTCTGGGGTTTCAGGTGCCATTTGGCCAGCTTGATGCGACCTTTTACCGCGATGATTTCCGCCGACGTGATACGCCCCTTCGGCCTAATACAACGAACGTACCGTTTGTGATCGAGGATAAACGCGTTATCCTCATCGACGATGTACTGGCTACGGGCCGGATGGTCCGGGCGGCTCTGGATGCCATGACGGCTTTCGGACGCCCCCGCAAAGTCGAACTGCTGGTGCTGGTTGACCGGCGTTATAACCGTGATTTACCCATCAAACCCGACTATACCGGTCGGCGGGTAAATACGCTGGAGTCGCAGCGGGTATTGGTCGAATGGACTGAGCAGGGAGCCGACGAAGACCGTATCTGGCTGGTCGGTTAAATTTCTGCAAAAATATAAGTAAAGAATTGGGGGCTGTTTCGCTTTAGAGACAGACCTTTTTTTTGCCTATACGCATAGGGTAAAAATACGCTGTCTGATCTTTTTGTAATAGAGATAGATCTAGTGCCTACTACTGCTCTGTTAATCAGCAGATGAGTTAGGATAGAGTGATGCTTGTAAGGCTGGGCTTCCTGTGTTATTATAAGGAAATTAATTTGCTGGTAGGTGTAGAAATTACTTAAAATAATTTTGGTAATTAGTGGTCCGTAATTTGCCTATGAAGAAATATCTACACTCGTTTATCCTTTTTACGTTTGTTCTTCTCGCTGGTGAAACGCTGGCGCAGGTTGGCTATACCCTATCTGGCCAGGTTACCGACTTACAAACAGGCGAACCCATTCCGTTTGCCAGCGTAGCGCTGGTAGGTCGGCGGGTAGGAACATTGAGCGACGAAAAAGGACAGTTTTCGCTCGTTACCAAAACGTTGTCCGACTCACTAGCCGTCAGCTCGTTGGGTTACACAACGATGCGCCAGAAAATTGATCCAGAGCGCCTAAATCAAACCTTCAATTTCCGGCTCATACCAGCGGGCACGGCACTGCAGGAAATTACCGTTCGGGCGGGCGAAAATCCGGCTTTTGGTATTCTGCGGCAGCTCCGTAAAAATCGCCTGCTCAACGACCGCGGTCGTCTGGCCGGTTATGAGTGCGACAGCTACGTAAAAACCGATATTGCGCTGAGCCGGATGTCGGATAAAGTACGCGCCAATCCATTGTTTCGCCGGATCAGCGATGGCATGAGCAAGCAGGATCTGCCAACGGACGATGAGGGAAACCGACTGGTGCCCATCCTGGCGTCGGAGTCAGTGTCGCGTTATTACTACCGGGCTAATCCCAGACGGACGCGGGAGGAGGTGCGGAAAACCCGGATCAAAGGCATTGATGTCGTTGATACCGAAATCAGCTCGCAACTGCTGGGCGGCTCAACCCTGGTTAATCATAATTTCTTCGATAGCTACATTCCTATTCTAGGCAAAGACTTTGCGTCGCCCGTTGGCGAAAACTGGAAAAGCTGGTACGAGTTTTTCCTGGCCGACACCACGCAGGTGGGCGGGCGGACCTGTTACGTAATCGAGTTCGAGCCCAAGCGCCCCGAAGATCTGGCGTTCACAGGAAAAGCCTGGATCGATACAACCTCGTTTGCACTCTGCGAAATTGAAGCCCGTATCGGCAAGGGGGCTAATCTAAACTACGTCCGCAACCTGACCATCGAGCAGGAGTTAGAACCTACTGTCGATTCGGCGTCGGGATCGCTGGCTACGACGGGCTGGCTGCCGATCAGCGTTCGCCTGACCGCCGATCTGACAACCGTCGGCAAACATGCCGTGGGCGTTCGGGCGCAGGTAACCCTGCACAACAGCAATATCATGGTAAATCGACCGCTGCCGGTTGCCTTTTTCGATCAACCGCTGGAACCAAACGATTCGACCAATACAGATAACAAAGCGTACTGGCAGACCGTGCAGCGAACGCTGGCGGGCGACGATTCGCTGAGCCGGGAAGATCTCAAAACCCGTCAGCTCATTGATACGTTGCGGCAGGTGCCGGCCATCAAAGCGGTAGAGGCTATTGGTCAGGTCGCCATTACGGGTTTCTACAAAGCGGGGCCGGTGGATATTGGGCCGTATCCTTATCTGTTTGCGTATAATACCGTCGAAGGGCTACGAACTCGCATTGGTTTCCGCACAAACGAGGACTTCAGCCGAAACTGGATTCTGCGTGGATACCTGGCGTACGGTACGCTGGACAAGCGTTATAAATACGGTGGTGAAATTGACTACATCCTCTCGCGCCGGTACTGGTCGATGGTAGGGGTGCGAATGTCGTACGACCTGGAGCGACTGGGGCTAACACCCGAGTTGATCGGTGGCAATCGGCTTTTCTACGCGCTGAGCCGGTTTGGTAAGTACCGGGGAGCGTATGCCAGTCACCAGAAAGAACTATTTTTTCGTATCGAACCCGTTAAAGGTGTGGTCATCACAACAACGATGGGCAGTCGGACCTTCGATCCGATTTTCCCGTTCCATTTTCGGACGCAGCCCGAACTGGATGACCAATCTCCCTTACGGTCTGACATTACTGATGCCTACTGGGCCGTCGAAGCCCGGTTTGCGCGGAAAGAGAAATACATTATCGATGGTAATGAGCGTATTACGCTGGGCACCAAACGCGCGCCCATTTTAACGATCCGGTACACGCACGGTACACAGGCGCTGGGCAGTGATTATACGTACGGACGCATTACCATGCGGGCACAGCAGACGTTGCGGCTGGGTGTACTGGGGCGCATGTCGTACCTGCTGTCGGCGGGGTACACACCTTCTCAGTTACCGATGCCCCTGCTCTTTCCGCACATCGGGAATCCAACCCCGCTGCTGACAATTAATACATTCAACCGGATGCAGTTCTACGAGTTTGTGAGCGATCGGTTTGTGGCCATTCATATGCAGCACAAGTTTGAAGGACTCTTCTTTAACCGGATTCCCTTGATTCGCAAGCTGAACTGGCGGCTGGTTGCTAATGCCGATGCGCTCTGGGGTAACCTGTCAAAAAACAACCGGTCGTTCGAAACGGGTAAACCACTGGCGAGCGGATTCAAACCTACGCACTTTGGCGCGCTCAACGGCGCTAGGCCGTATCTGGAACTAGGCTACGGTATCGATAATATTTTCAAACTCTTCCGGATTCAGGCCATTCACCGACTGACGTATCTGGAGCCGAACCGGAATGGAGTTCCAGTCGACAAGTTTGTCATTAAAGGCTCAGCGAACTTTAGTTTTTAGCCGATTGGCTAATCTTTTCGGAACGGGGTTGGTTTAGTGTTAAAACAGCCCCGCTTTCGTTTCCGGGGCGTTCTCCATCGATTATGGCTACGTCGCTCGTTGCTCCTGTTACGGTTCGAAAATTTTCCGGTGAGACATCTGCCGAATCACCGGACCTACTGGCGGTTGAAGAACCGCTGGAAATACGGCTGGGCTTTGGCCCGGCTGACGATCGTCAGCAACGCTCAGTATCGGTCACTATGCGAACGCCCGGCCACGACCAGGAACTGGCGATGGGGTTTTTGTTCACTGAAGGCATCATCCAGCACCCGGCTGATATTGTGTCCTGTCGCCACTGCGTACAGGAAGCAGATAAGGACGGTAATGTGATCCGCGTTGAACTGCACCCCGATGTGCGGGTCGACTGGGCGCGGTTGGAGCGAAACACGTTTACCTCATCCAGTTGCGGCTTGTGCGGCAAGGCCACGATCGAGGCCGTTCAGGCATTGGCCCCCGGCCCCGTTACGTCTGATTTTGCGCTGAGTGTGAACATACTGCACAGTCTGCCCGAGCGGGTACGCGACACACAGCGGGCTTTTGCGTATACGGGTGGCATTCACGCGGCCGCCCTGTTCGACGCTACGGGAAAACTGCTGCTCGTTCGGGAGGATATTGGCCGGCACAACGCGCTTGACAAAGTGATTGGAGCCGCTTTCTGGAACGGCTGGCTGCCCCTGAGTCAGCATGGTATTTTCCTGAGTGGCCGGATCGGGGTTGAACTGGTCCAGAAAAGCTGGCTGGCGGGTGTTCCGTTGCTGGCAGCTGTAGGTGCGCCATCTAGCCTGGCGGTCCAGATGGCGCAGGAAGCAGGCATGACGCTGGCTGGTTTTGTCCGAAATGATCGTTTCAATCTTTACAGCGAATTTTTCCGTGTTCAATCGACACAGGCCGTTACTGCTTAAGCTGTAGCAGGCTTAGGAACCAGGACCGTCAGGGCGCTGGGCCGAATCCGGGCTTTTAGCTCGGTCAACTGCCCCCGATATTCGCCGTCTACCTGAAAATAGGCTTTACGGTGCGTACCGATGCTAATTGATGTAGCGGGGAAAATCTCGATTTTCTTGGGGTCGAAGGGTTTGAAATGCCAGAACATTTTAAGGATCTCCCAAATCGTCAACCGCCGGAACACCACTACTTCAAACTGCCCGTCCGACATATCACCGTCCGGATTAATTACCGCTCCGGTACCGTACATGCGGGCGTTGGCCAGCACGATCATAAAAGCCGCCCGCTGAATACATTCGTCGCCTAGGTTAATCTCGACCCGTAACATCCGGTGTTTGCGCAACACTTTGACCACCCCGCGCAGGTAACCCGACATGCCCCGCAGGTTGTTCTGCTGGTAGTTTTTGACTAACTGGGCATTCATCCCAATGTCGCTCAGATGCAGGCAGTAGTCACCGTCGTTGACTTCAATCAGATCAATCGGCTTCAAGTCGCCGTTGACCAATACGTCCAGGCTGGTGGCCAGATCAGCTGGAATCCCCAACTCCCGCGCCATGCCATTGGCCGAACCCGCGGGTAATATCCCCAGCGGCAGATCCGTGTTGAGAATCGCTTCGCCCACCGATTTAATAGTGCCATCGCCCCCCACGGCGACTACCCGGTCGGGTTTAATTTCGTTTATCTTTTTTGGTAGTTGGTCAGCGTCGGTCTGACCGTCCAGCTCAAATAGTTCAACTTGGTGGGGGAGGCTGGCAAAGTAGTTTTTGATCCCGGTTATCCAGTCGTCTTTGGTCTTGCCCCCGGACGCGGGATTAATTGCGAATAAAAAGGTCAACTTCTTAGCTGATTATAAGTTTTATGTAGCAGATCGTACTGGTCAATATATGGATACGGCACCACCTAAATACGCTAAAAAACAAACACTGAGTCTGAAAGGTAAGCTGATACACTACGTCATGACGTGGCTGAGGCTTACCAATCGGCCCACTATTAAATTATACCGCGGTTTCGGCAATGCCAACAAGCTGGTTGTTTTCGGGCATGTGCTGCGCCGGAGCGCTCTGCCGCGTAAACGCTACCGCGACAACGGTCTGGTAAACGTACTGGCTGTGATCCGATTATTTCTGGTTAAGCCACAGCCTCATGCGTCCGTTCGGATTCGTTGCGTTGGACACGTAGTGGAAACGCAGGCCGAAGCGGATGGTTTTTTTCGGATTGAAATTAAACTTGATGAACCACTGCCGCCGGGAGAGTATCCGGTTCGGGCCGAGTTTTTAAGCCAGACCCTGACCCCCGAAACGATCCTGGGAACGGGGAGCGGGCAGGTGTATATTCCGTCGCCGACAACCTACGGCTGTATCTCAGATATTGATGATACGTTTCTGATTTCCCACTCGTCCACCATTACGAAACGGCTGCTCGTATTGCTGACAGAAAATGCCCATAGCCGGGAGCCGTTTGAGGGCGTCGTCGCACATTATCAACTGCTGGCCGAAGCCAACAGCGGCCCCCACCAGCGAAATCCATTTTTCTACGTATCGAGCAGTGAATGGAATCTGTACGACTACATCCTGGAGTTCTCGGAGAAAAACGGCCTGCCGGAGGGAATTTATCTGCTGAATCAGATCAAACGGCTCTCGCAGGTGCTACAGACGGGGAAAAGCAAACACCTGACCAAGTTTGACCGCATCGCCGATATTCTGGAAGCGTATCCCGACATGCAGTTTATTCTGCTCGGTGACGACTCTCAACAGGACCCGACTATCTACGAAACAGTGGTGCGGCATTACCCAAAGCAGATCCGCTGCGTGTATATTCGGCAGATCAATAAAGCCAATCATTCGGCTACCGAGGAACTCGTGAATAAAATTCAACAGGCGGGTGTAACTTGTTGTTACTTTGAAAAGAGCAGCACCGCCCGCGAACATTCTCTGCAGGCAGGCCTGGTTGCCTCTTGATCAAATAGACCGGTAAATCAACATACTATGAACCCGAATACCCCACCCGAAGAACTGACCGGCGATCTGGAAGTCGGCAAACCTTATACCGAGGCTGCCGGTATGATTGCTATCGTTAAATCGTTCGAGCACGTCCTGCACGGTACGGGGCCCGCCCGCGGCTGGAAAGCGCTGGTGAACATGAATCAGAAGGACGGCTTCGACTGCCCGTCCTGCGCCTGGCCCGATCCCGACGGGCACCGGTCCGTTATTGCCGAGTACTGCGAAAGTGGGGCAAAAGCCGTTGCCGATGAGGTGATGACCAAGCACACAGCCTCGCCGGTACTATTCCAGCGTTATTCCGTCGCCGAACTGCTGCAGAAGCCCGATCTCTGGCTGGGACAGCAGGGGCGGCTGACACAGCCTATGGTTCTGCGGCCGGGTGCTACGCATTACGAAGCCATTTCATGGGAGGATGCTTTCCAACTCATTGCCGATCAGTTGAATGCGCTCGATTCGCCCGATGAGGCCATTTTTTATACTTCCGGCCGGACCAGCAACGAAGCCGCTTTTCTGTACCAGCTGTTTGTTCGGCAGTACGGCACGAACAACATGCCCGACTGCTCGAATATGTGCCACGAGTCGACCAGCGTAGCACTGGCTGAGACGCTCGGGCTGGGTAAGGCGTCGGTGAAATACGAAGACTACGAAAAAGCCGACGTGATCATGATCATGGGCCAGAACCCGGGGACGAATGCGCCCCGGATGATGACACCCCTCGAAACCGCCAAACGGAACGGGGCCAAGATCATTTCGGTGAATCCGCTCCACGAAGCGGGGCTGCTGTCGTTCAAAAACCCGCAGAGTCCGCGTGATATGCTGTTCGGGGGCGAAAAACTGACGGATATTTTTCTCCAGATACGTATCAATGCCGACATGGCCCTGCTGAAAGCAATGGCCAAACTGCTGCTGGCAGAAGAAGCCAAAAGCGCGGCCGCCGGACAGCCTGGTCGCGTAGTTGATCATGACTTCGTCAGGACGTACACCAGCGGCTATGAAGCGTATACCAAAAGTCTCGACCAGTTTGACCTGAACGACCTGGCGGCCCAGTGCGGCCTGACCATTGCTCAGATTCAGGAAGCAGTCGACCTGTTCAAATACACGCCAAAGCTGGTTATCTGCTGGGCGATGGGCCTGACGCAGCACCGGAACTCGGTCGATACGATCAACGAAATAATCAATCTGCTGCTCCTGAAAGGAAGCATTGGCATTGAAGGGGGAGGGGCCAGCCCGATTCGTGGACACAGTAACGTGCAGGGCGACCGGACGATGGGTATCTGGGAAAAACCCAAACCGGAGTTTCTGGATGCCCTGAAACGAGAGTTCGGTTTTGAGCCACCCCGCGAACATGGCTACGACGCGGTTTCTGCCGTGAAAGCCATGCACGAAGGAAAAGCCAAAGTATTCTTTGGCCTGGGTGGCAACTTTGCGATGGCGGTTTCTGATACCGATTATACCACTGAGGCCCTGCGGAACTGTAAGCTGACGGTGCACGTATCGACTAAGCTTAATCGCAGTCATCTCACTCATGGCGAGACAGCGCTGATTCTTCCCTGTCTCGGCCGGACGGACCGGGATAGGCAGGCCAGTGGGGAACAGTTTGTCAGTTGCGAAAGTACCACGGGCGTAGTAGCCCAGTCGCACGGAATCGTCGACGCTGTTTCTGATTCGCTAAAAAGTGAAGTCGCCATTCTGGGCGGGTTGGCCAAGGCGACACTCGGTAATAAATCAGTTGTTGACTGGGATCGTCTGGTGGCAAACTACGACGAGATTCGGGCGCTGATTGCCCGAACCGTACCAGGCCATGAGAACTATAACGAGAAAGTACGCCAGCCGGGTGGGTTTTACATTCCGAACGGACCGCGCGAACGGAAATTCAAGACGTCAGACGGGAAAGCGCACTTCACGATCAACGCGCCGACGCAGCACGAACTACAAACCGGTGAGCTGCTGCTGATGACTGTCCGGAGCCACGACCAGTTCAACACAACGATCTACGCCAACGACGACCGCTACCGGGGCGTTTACAACGAACGTCGGGTCATATTCATGAACGAAGAGGACATGAAGAACCAGGGCCTGCAGGAAAATCAGGTTGTTGACCTGCACAGCGACTACGACGGCAAACGACGTACCGCCCACCGGTTTATCGTTGTGCCTTATAACATTCCCCGGAGTTGTGCTGCCGCCTATTTCCCCGAAACAAACGTACTGATTCCAATCGATTCCATCGCCGAGAAAAGCCGGACTCCCACGTCGAAATCAATCGTTATTACGGTAACCCCGGCTACAACATAGTCAATGGAATACCTGTCTCTGGTTTTATTTTTCTGTCATCCCGGCCGCGCCGGCGGACCGGCCGGGATGACAGAAAAACGTATAAACTGTTCTTAACCGGCACCTGCTACATCAACTCGTTAGAAGTAGGACTAAGTACCCGGTGTAGCTTCCATGCCTGGCTTTTTTGATCATCTACCAGCGTATTATCGGGTATTCCGGAAAACTCAATATTCCGGCGAGGACCGCTTTCCAGGGCAACATTGACCCGATAGAAGGGACCATGCTGCGTCTTAAATAAAGCGTAGGTGCCGTTGGTTCTGACGTTAATACCATCATGCCGCATCTCCACATACACCGTACCGTCTGGCTTGAACTTGATGAATTCATAGCCACCCGTAAACAGCCGATGGCGATATTGGTGCTGGGTCGTAAAAGCGAAACCTGTATCCTTGTGCTGACAACCGGAGAGCCCGGATAGAAACGCCAGGGCAGGGACAATCATCCATTTTTTCATAGTAGAACTGCTGTGTGTGGTTGAATGCGTTAACTACTATAAATATAGGTGATTTGGTTTACTTTGTCGCGATATAGAAGAAATCCAGGCTACCGGCCGGATCATTGCTTACTAGATAATCGGTGTAATTGATTTCGGCAGCAATCCCGTCGGCCTGCAGCAGCCGGTTTCGGTTCAGCCGGTTCATCAGATCGTAAGGAACCTGGAGCAAACGACGGGGCAGGCGATACTGTAGGTTGAAAATATCGAAACGGGTCAGTTTTTTTACCGATTCTTTATTCTGTTCGTAATACGTCATTACTTTGCCGTTGCCGTGAATGCCGCGTGTATGTACCGTTGGAAAATAGTTTCCTATCAGCGCTTTCAGGCCATCGGCGTAATATTCGCGGACATGCCAGGGGTTGCGGGTCAGCGAAAACGTTTTATTTACAGTCGTTAACAGTAGTTTGCCGCCTGGTTTCAACACGCGGTGGGCTTCTTTGATGAACAGGTCGTCGTTCTGAATATGCTCAATTACCTGAAACGTAACGATGTAATCGAACGTATTATCGGCTAGTTTGCTCAGTGGGGGGATATTGGCGGCAATGAATGTCGATTTCGGATATTCGGCGCTTAGTGCGGCAATAAGTTCTTCGTTTTTGTCGATGCCGGTGTAATGACTGGCCGCTTTGGTCAGCAGTTCGAGGCCCCGACCCCAGCCGCAGCCAATTTCGAGTACGTTGCCGCTAACGATCTGGGCAGCTTCGACATAGGGAAACAATAACCGCTGGTGAACCGGGTTGTCGGATGCAATTTCAGCGGAGGTAATTTCAGTGGTTTTGTACATGCGTTCGCCACATTATGTGTGCAATTCGGACAGTAAAATTAGTCTTTTGCAGAAGTAAAGAAAAATGAAGAGCGCTGGTAAGCAGAACACCGACGTTTTTTCGTTATGAGTAAGCAACCAAAACGAGTATCTGGTAAGGAAGCTCAAGCCTGCTATCAGGTAGACTTCAGCCAAAAAACGCAAGAAATCTGTTGTTTATGCGGATAGTATCTCCTCTACTACTCATTACGTTACTGGCGGCCTGTTCGACAGGTAAGCAGACACCACAAACCCGTCGGCGTGAAATGCAGGAGCGGGTCAATGCCGCCTACGACGCCCGCACGGAAGCACAGCGCAATAGTCCCCAGCGCGGTTCGGTCACCCCAACGGGCAATCTGCCAAATCAGCCCGCTGGAACCCCTGCGCAGGTACGCACAACAGCGCCGGTACAGGCGGCTGATAAGGCGACTATGCCCGTGCAATCGGCCAGCGACTGGGCCGTTACGTCGATCAAAAGCAAGTTTTTGGCTGTGGATTCAACCAATGCCCGGGTGTATATGGATCTGACTTTTCAGTCGCCAGCGGGCAGCAGCGTGATCAGCACAACTGACTTTGCGCAGCACTTTCAGGTCGCGTACATCATGTATCCTGACTACAATAACCGGGATCGGCTGGGGTACGGTAATATTACACTCAATGAACAGTCGGTACGTCGGCAGGGCGACCACCTACGCCTGATTTTTGATATAAAACGGCCCAAAGACCTGTCTACGGCGGTGCTGCTAACGGAGGTAACCGAAATTGGCAGTGGAACCAAAGCCCGTAACGACCTGACGATCCGGTTCGGAAACAATCAATTGAGCGATCGGTACTCGCTGTTTGACCGTGACGGACAACAGCCCAAACTCCGGCACTACGTCAGCACGGGCGATACGGTGGTGATCGGTGACGCCAGCAACAGCCGGAAGCAGCTGTATGGCATTCGGTACAGACACGATTTTGAAGCGGCCTCGTCGCCGATGAATACCGGTGCCCGCCCCGTTGCCCGCTCCCTGTCGGTTGATTCAACGCTGACTATTACAACAAATCAACCTTTTGTCTTGCCCGTGGAAGGACTCTATTACTTCGTTGAAGACACGACAGCTTCTTCGGGTATTGGTCTGGTTGTGACCGACAAACGGTTTCCCAAACTGACCCGTCCGGAGAAACTTATCAAGCCCGTGCTGTATATGAGCACCAGTTCGGAAATAAATGAATTAGGCCAGGCGCGGGATACGAA
This sequence comes from Spirosoma sp. KUDC1026, assembly GCF_013375035.1. Taxonomy (NCBI): domain Bacteria; kingdom Pseudomonadati; phylum Bacteroidota; class Cytophagia; order Cytophagales; family Cytophagaceae; genus Spirosoma; species Spirosoma sp. KUDC1026. The sequence goes on from NZ_CP056032.1 coordinate 1,746,677, forward strand.
AAAAGCGTTCGACCGCTACTGGCTGAGCCTGATGGCGGGTAACCAGGACGTAGCAAAGAATACGATTCGGGCGTATTTTGACCGGGTTGAAGAAGCGAATCGCCTGTTTACAACCTACAAGGAAGGCTGGAAGACCGATAAAGGCATGATTTATATCATTCTGGGAGCGCCAGACCGGGTGCAGCGGAACCGCGAACGCGAGGTTTGGGTTTATAACCGCCGGGCTAATGCCTCGGAAGTGAATTTTACGTTTACCAGAAAACAAAATCAATTTGTCGAGGATCATTACGAGTTGGTACGCTACATGGAGTATCAGCCGGTTTGGTACCCGATTGTCGAAGCATGGAGAACCGGCGCAATTCGCGAGTAAATCGCCCCAATCAGCATAGAAATTACAACCGTCCCGCACAGACCGGTCCCGGACCCGATGAAATGGTGTTTGGGATTCAGTCGGTTCTTGAAACGTTGCGTTCCGATCAGCAGATTGATAAGCTGTATATGGAGAAGGGGCTAAGTAACCCCGATATCCAGAATCTGGCTTTTCAAAAACGGGTAACCATTCAGCGGGTACCGCCCGAACGGCTTGACCGCCTGACCCGCAAGAATCACCAGGGGGTTGTTTGTCTGATTGCGCAGGTACAATACGTCAAGCTCTCGAACGTCATCGCTGATGTGTACGAACGGGGCGAAACGCCGTTTTTCTTGCTGCTCGACCGTATCACCGACGTTCGGAACTTTGGGGCCATTGCCCGGACGGCTGAGTGTACGGGTGTTCAGTGCATCGTCATTCCGGGACGGGGCGCAGCTGCCATCAATTCTGACGCCATGAAAACTTCGTCGGGAGCGCTGAATCACATCTCCGTTTGCCGGGAACCTGACCTGACCGAGACGGTAAAGTACCTACAGGAATCGGGTATCAGCGTTGTCGCCTGTACCGAAAAATCGAGCCGGGATCTCTACGAACGTAGTACAGATCTGCGTGGACCCATCGCCGTGATTATGGGCTCAGAGGAGGATGGTATCTCGCCCGAGCTGCTTCGTATGGTCGATACGCACGTAAAAATTCCGCTGTTGGGTGAAGTAGGTTCGCTGAACGTATCGGTCGCAACGGGAGTCGTGCTTTACGAAGCCGTTCGGCAGCGGAGCCAATCAGTAGACGAATAGGAAGCCCTGACCAGTAAACAGCAGTATGGCTACAATCTCGCAAACAGTCCAGTCGCGTCCGGCAACGACGCGCACGAAGGCTAAAAAAATTCCTGAAGCGCTTGTTTATGAGACGCTCGATGGAAAACCCTTGTATCGTAAAGGGTATCGGGAAGTTATAGCTGGGAAAAAAACGCTGGAAGAGATCATGGGTGCTAGCACACTGCAACCGGTAATCGTATATTACCTAACTGTCTTCATTGGCAAATTCATTGACGAGGAGCAGTTCTTCGTGCTAGTTAGCGAACCGGGTGTGCATATTGACCATCGCAGCAATTTAGCCAATGATATTGCGATCTATAGTCAGGATGTGTTGCCACCGTCAAGCATTTCAAAGAAATACGCCGACGTGCCACCCCGCATCGCAATCGAAGTAGACATCAGCATTGACGCGGCCGATACCGGCGAGACGAGTTACATTTACCGAAAGACCCGTAAGCTGCTCGACTTTGGTGTTGAAACGGTCTTCTGGGTATTAACCGACGCTAAAGTAGTGATTGTTGCCACGACAGAACGTATCGAAACGATCGACTGGATGCGGGACATAACATTGATGGATGGCCAGCATTTTAATGTTGGGGCCTATCTGGAAAAGCGAGGAATTGTAGTTGATTAAAAAGATTGACGATAGGTCCAATTTTTTAGTTAACTACTTCCAAGATGAGACTATCAAGCAGGCACTCTGATACAATTCGTTGTCGGAGTGCCTGTCTCGTTTTTGACGGTTTGCAGGTAGATCGCTTCGAGTTCGTTGGCCGTCAGATTGGCGGTGGGCAGGGGAGAATAGCCTCCCAGTAGGCGCGTGTACGCGTCGGCTTGTAAGCTAACACGGCTGAGCAGCATCTGTTGACAGGGGTAATACCCTGCCTGCGAGGCAAAGAAATTCAGGTTCTCCAAGCCACTCAGGGTCGGGTACAACAGCATCGTTTCGGGCGGGTAAGCTAGAAATTTTTGGTTTCCTGTGGGTATTCGGCGCCGTTCTGCCCCAGCAGGCAAAAAATTTCGCCGGGAGAAACAGTCAGATTTAGTCCATCGAGGGCGGATGATGCGTTGGTCGCTGTTTGCAACATGTCATTTTCTTTGTCAAATTTTTGCCATTATAAGCCTGCAAGAAATCGTCGGCTTTCTTTGTATACTGAAGACTCCTCCTTTGGACCAAACGCCCCAGTTGGAATACAGCTGTGTTGCAGACATGACGGAAAAACAATACGCAGTTCATCTTTTTTGTACTGACGTTGCAATAAGGGACATTCAAAAAGAAAGCCTGATCTAACGTAGCGATCAGCAAAAAGAAATACCCGGTCTATCTCACTTGGGCGAATCCAGGTCATAATAACAAAAGCCGCTCCCCAAGCAAGAGGAGCGGCTTTCTGAACGGTCTATAGCCTTCAGAAGATACGTTGGTTCATTTAGGCATTACCACCGTTCACGTCAAGCAGGCTACCAGTAATGTAGCTACCGTCTTCCGACGCCAGTAGGACGTAGGCAGGGGCGAGTTCTTCGGGCTGGCCGGGGCGTTGCAGAATTGTTTTCGAAGCAGCCTGCTTAACGCCGTCCGGACCCATACCAGCGCCGGGTAGAAACGGCGTGTAAATAGGACCTGGTAGTACAGCGTTTACCCGAATTTTCTGTTCGCCTAGTTGTGTCGCGAGCGATTTTGTGAACGCATGAATGGCCCCTTTCGTCGATGCATAATCGACCAGCTGAGGCTCTCCTTGCTTACCAACAATGCTACCGGTGTTGATAATCGAAGCGCCTTCTTTCAACTGAGGTAAGGCAGCCTGCACCATGAAGAAATAACCTAAAATATTGGTGTCGAACGTACGCCGGAGCTGCTCCTCAGAAATATCCTGAATCTTTTTCTCGATGTGCTGGTAAGCCGCATTATTGACCAGAATATCAAGCTGGCCAAACTGACTCACGGTTTTGTCAACAACGTCCTGGCAGTTGGCTTTCACCCGTACATCGGACGCAATGGTCAAACAGGTCGTGCCGAATTGTTCAGCCAGCCGTTTGGTCTCCTGCGCATCTTCTTCCTCTTCGGGCAGGTACATGATTGTTACATTAGCTCCTTCTTTGGCGAAGGCAATCGCAACGGCGCGACCGATTCCTGAATCACCACCCGTAACGATGGCTACTTTTCCCGCTAACTTACCCGCTGCTTTATAATTGGATAAATCACTATCGGGTTCTGGGGTCATTTTGGCCTGAATAGCCGGAAATTCCTGGACTTCACTTTTCAGCTCTTCGGCTGTCGGACGAGATTCTGTCTGTGACATTTGATTAACGGTTAACGTTGAATGAAGCGTCTTTGCAAACGCTATTAATTAATCTCTTTGTCTATAGGTTTTGTTAACAAAAAAATGATTTTCGCCGACTAATACGTCCATCTTTGTTAGGCCAGGCTGGAGATACGGTAGAATTACTCAGAAGGGCGCTTTGCTGGACATGAGCATCACTCGTAGAGACTTCATCTTACAGCTTGGCCTGGGTGCAGCGGGCCTGAGCCTGTCGACCGGATATACAACTGCTAATCCGTTGCTGTTCGCGCGAACGGCTGGTCTGCCCCGTAGTTTGCCCGAAACGCAGGGCGTGGCCTCGCAGGGGCTACTTGACTTTGTCGATGCCGTAGAGAAAGCCAAACTTAATCTGCATAGCCTGATGGTATTACGTCACGGCCATGTCGTGGCCGAAGGCTGGTGGGCACCCTACGCGGCTCAGTACAAACACACGCTCTACTCGCTCAGTAAAAGCTTTACGTCAACAGCCGTCGGAATGGCGATCGGTGAAGGCAAGTTCACGCTGAATGATAAAGTCGTTTCTTTCTTCCCGGAGGACGTACCAGCTACGGTCAGCTCGAATCTGGCAGCCATGACCGTACAGGATCTGCTGACCATGTCAACCGGCCACGACAAGGATACGACGTCGGGTATGCTGACCACAAAGGACGGCAACTGGGCAAAAGCGTTTCTGGCCCAACCCGTCGACCACAAGCCCGGTACGTTCTTCCTGTACAACAGCGGGGCTACGTATATGCTGTCGGCTATCGTGCAGAAAAAGACCGGCCAGCCGGTGCTGGATTACCTGAAGCCACGCTTGTTCGATCCACTCGACATCAAAGGAGCCGACTGGGAAGTTGATCCAACTGGTGTTGATACGGGCGGCTGGGGACTGCGGGTAAAAACCGAAGACATCGCTAAGTTCGGTCAGTTGTATTTACAGAAAGGTGTCTGGCAGGGCAAACGACTATTGGCCGAATCCTGGATTGCCGACGCAACCAAATCCCACATTCAATCGAAAGGCGGATCGCGGAAGGCGGAAGAAAACGACTGGCTACAAGGCTACGGGTATCAGTTCTGGCGGTGCCGGAACAATGCCTACCGGGGCGACGGTGCGTTCGGTCAGTACTGCATTGTGATGCCTGATCAGGATGCTGTGGTTGCTATTACGTCCGAAACTGCTGACATGCAGGGGATTCTGGATCAGGTCTGGAACCATATTCTGCCCGCTCTAAACGGGAAAGGTATAGATAGCGACAAAAAAGCCGTACAGGCAAAGCTAAAGCAGGAGTTAGCGACGCTTTCGTTTATTCCCCCGACTACGCTGGAACCGAAAGCGACCGTCGACAGGGTGAGCGGGAAAACGTACCGGATTGCTGACAACAGTCTAAACATCAAAAGTGTACTGCTGAAGTTCAAACCAAACGAAGTGCGGTTTACAATGCAAGATGAACAAGGGCCCCGGGACGTACTGTGCGGGCTGGGCGAGTGGCGGGAAAGTACGACGGGCCTGTCACCACTGCCGCTCAAACTGGTACCGACCAGCGTACCCAATGAGAAAACGACAACGCTTTATGCAACCGGAGCCTGGCTCGATGACCAGACGTTCAGTATGATCTGGCGATTCATTGAAACCGCCCACTACGAGCGTGTTACGTGTACCTTCCAGGGTGACACCGTTCAGGTCGAGTTTAAGAAAAGTCTGGCCATTCTCAACCCGGACACGAAAGATAGTCGCCCTACAGTACAGGGCCAGCTTAGTGCCTAACCCCAACAAAAAAGCCCTTCTGTGTAGAAGGGCTTTTTTTTAACAACAAGATGACCTTACGATTTTTTCGTGGTCGTTTTCTTCGTAGTAGTACTTGATTTCTTCGTGGTTGACGATTTCTTAGCGCCACCATCCAGCGAGTTGATCCAAACGGCCAGCTTCATCGCATCTTCTTTAGGAACCTGCTTCATCGGCGCCATTGGTGGGTAACCCGGCCAGTGGCTTGGAACTGGATTGTAGATCAGGTTAACGATCTCCTCGTTCGAGTAATTTTTCTTGGCAACGTCTGCGTAAGCCGGACCAACCAGTCGCTGATTTGGGCGGTGACAGGCAATACAGGTGTATTTGCTCATCAACGCATTCATGTCAGCTGGAATATCAGCCGTAGGCGCCTGAGCGTTCGAGTCAAAAGATGCCAAAGCTAGGGTAGCTGTAGCAAACAGAAATCCGAATGTTTTTTTCATGAGAAATCGGGTAAGCAATAATTGGTAAATGTTACACAACAGGATGCGGGCGAAAAGCACAAAAATAGATTCTTCCCACGATAAGCCAATGATAACCCGGCTTTTTCCTAGTAAAACACTTGTTGGACAATTGTTTCTTAAAATCGTTTAATCAAATGCCAAGAAAACTTTTCAGCCTCATTAATTTTTGCCGGGCTGAAAATAATTTTAGAGTAGAGAAAATTCGATTTTGGATTTAAAAGTGACACTATATGATAAATAACGGCAAACAATATTCTGAACAAAGTTGTATAATTAGATTTTTAATTAAAATGTTATCAAAAAAGGTTTAAATAGTATTAGGGTAAGTCTTCTTATTTTTGGTGCGCCAAATTAAATTTTAACTCAACTATGAGAAAACTGAGTTACCTACTAACTATTTTATGGCTGTGTCTTTACGGGAGTGTTTACGCCCAAAATCAGCAGATTACAGGCCGAGTCGTCAGCAAATCTGACAAACAGGGGCTGCCAGGGGTTAGCGTTCTGGTGAAGGGAACAACGACCGGAACCGCTACCGATGTTGAAGGAAACTACCAGCTGAACGTTCCCAGTGGATCGGTGCTGCAATTCAGTATGATCGGGATGACCAGTCAGGAGGTGCCGGTTGGTAATCAAACCACGATCAACGTTGAACTCGGCGACGATGCCCGGGCGCTGGAAGAGGTTGTTGTTGTGGGCTACGGTACCCAACGCAAAATCGACGTAACCGGCTCGGTGGCGCAAATCAAGGGCGAAGAGCTGGTTCGCCAACCCGTACTATCTGCTACGCAGGCCCTGCAAAGCAAAATGGCTGGGGTGCAGATCATCAACTCGGGAGCGCCTGGTCAGGCGCCTACTGTTCGGATTCGCGGAACGGGTACGCTGCTGGGGGGAGCCGATCCGCTGTACGTAGTGGATGGAATCATTACCGAAGACATCCGGAACATCAACACCTCGGATATTACGTCGGTTGATGTCCTGAAAGACGCGTCGGCCACGGCAATTTATGGGGTTCGGGCGGCTAACGGCGTTGTCCTGATTACGACGAAACGGGGTAAAACGGGAGCTCCCAGCGTTTCCTACGATGCTTACTTCGGTATTCGTACGCCCGCCTACCGGGTCAGGATGGCGGATTCGCAGCTGTTTGCCGAGTACAACAACGAAGCGTTCCGGTACGACAACCCGACGGGTGCGCTGCCGTTCGATGCGGCATCCGCGAACACGGCCAACACCGACTGGTTCAAGGAAATTACCCGCACGGGATTCCAGCAGAATCACTCACTCTCGGTGAGTGGTGGTACCGAAAAAACGACGTATCTGTTCAGCGCCGGTTACTTCACCGAAAAAGGGATTCTGAAAGGTACCGACTACAACCGGCTGACGCTGCGGCTGAACAACGAATACATCCTGTCGCCCGTCCTGAAACTGGGTCATAATCTGAGTCTGGCAAACGACAACTCGAACCTGTCGAGCACGACTGATCCGGCGCTGCCGAGCACAACCGCCTATAGCGCGTTCACGAATGCGTACAAACAGGCGCCCCTGGTGCCCGTTCGTAATGCGGATGGTTCGTACGGCTATACGGCCCGCAATAACGTAGCGAACCCGGTTGCTCAACTGGATTACACCAACTACAACGCCAAAGGACTGCGGCTGCAGGGATCGTTCTACGGTAATCTGACCGTATTGAAGAAAATCATCCTGCTGTCGAATTTTGGGATTGAAAGCAACACCAACCGGGCGTATAATTACAATCCGGTTTATCAGGTATCTGCCAACCAGCGTAATCTGACAAGCGAGCTATCCGTAGGGCGCTCGTTCAGCTCGCGCTGGCTCTGGACCAACACGGCGGAGTACAGCAACACGTTCGCCGAGAAACACACCCTGAAAGTGCTGGCCGGTTACGTGGCCGAACGGTTCCAGAACAATATTTTACAGGCTACCCGCCAGGACGTACCGCCCCAGTCCAATTATTTTTATCTAAACACGGGGAATGCCTCAACGGCAACTAATAGCGAGTCAGGAAGCATCCAGACGCGGCAGTCATACATCGGCCGGGTAAACTACAATTACTCGGATCGCTACCTGTTCACGGCTACGGCCCGTTACGATGGTTCCAGTAAATTTCCGGCCAACAATCGCTGGGGCTTCTTTCCATCGTTGGGGGCGGGCTGGGTGCTGAGCGAAGAGCCGTTCCTGCGCGGTAAAACGCCATTCGATCAACTGAAAGCACGGGTGAGCTGGGGGAAAACCGGGAACGACCGGATCGATCCGAGTGCTTTCCTGTACACCATCGCCAGCGGCCTGGATTACGCGTTTGGACCAAACCAGACGCTGCAGCAGGGACGTACCATCACAAATCTGATCGACCCCAATCTGCATTGGGAAGTAACGACCGGGACGGACATCGGCCTGGAGTTTGCCCTGGCCAAGAACCGACTGACGGGGGAATTTACATACTACAACAAACGCACGAGCGACGCCCTGTTCACCCGCCCCATCGACGCCATTTTCGGTGACGTTGACGGTGCCTACCTGACCAATGCCGCCAGTGTTCGGAACCAGGGTTTTGAATTTGCGCTGAACTGGCGGAACAGCTCGAAAAGTGGATTCCAGTACAACGTAGGGGCTAACGCGACCATCAACCGGAACCGGCTGGAAGACGTACAGGGCGGCTTGCCGATCAACGAGGGCGGTATCGGAAACGGTCAGTATACCACCCGGACGGCCGTAGGTCAGCCTGTAGGTAGTTTCTGGGTATGGCAGACCAACGGAATTTTCCAGACGCAGGAAGAGGTGAATAGCACGCAGGCCAAAATTCAGGGTAGTAAGCCGGGTGATTTCCGCTACGTGGACCAAAACGGCGACGGCGTCATTGACGACAACGACCGCGTATTTGTCGGCTCGTACCAGCCGAAACTCTACTTCGGTATAAACGGTGGCTTTACGGTGCACAACTTCGATTTCTCGACCGACTGGTACGCCAATTTTGGTAACAAGGTCTATAACGGGAAGAAGGCGCAACGCTTCGGGAATGAGAACATCGAAGCCTCGCGCGCTGATCGCTGGACAACAACAAACCCCAGTAACACAGAGCCCCGCGCCAGCAATGCCGTGCCTATTTCGTCGACGTACTACGTCGAGTCGGGTTCGTTCTTCCGGGTGAATAACATCACGCTAGGCTACACACTCCCAAAATCAGCCGTGTCGAGTCTGAAAGTGAGTCGGGTACGGTTCTACGTAACGGCGCAGAACGCATTGACGATTAAGGCGTTCTCGGGCTATACACCAGAACTGCCGGGTTCAAACCCACTCAACGCCGGTATCGAACTGAGCACCTATCCGGTTGCTTCCTCGTATCTGGCAGGTCTGAATATTGGCTTTTAAGTAAACAACGCAGATGAAAACTTTACAGAAACTTCTCACCTATACGTGTGTTAGCGGACTGATTGCTGCCGGTGGCTGCTCGACATCCTTTCTGGATGTACCGCCCCAGGGGCAGCAGACGCCAACAGATTTCTTCTCCAGCAATGCCGATGCCGCAACGAGTCTGGTAAACGCCATTTACTCGAAGATGCTTGACTGGAATTTTCACTCCTTTTCCTGGAATGGGGTTACCAGTATAATCTCGGATGATGCTGATAAAGGCAGTTCGCCGGGGGATACAGGTACGGACAAAGACCAGCTGGACAATTTCACATTCTCGGCTTCCAGTATTTCGTTCAACGAGGTGTGGGGTGGGCAGTACGAAGCCATTGCCCGGGCTAACCAGGCGCTGGACAACCTGCCCGCGCTCACGATCAACGATACGTTGAAAAATCGACTCATTGGCGAAGCCAGTTTCCTGCGGGCTTACTGTTATTTCAACCTCGTTCGCTCGTTTGGTGGTGTACCCCTGATCACTAAAGTAGCTGATCCGACGAACCAGAACGACATCCAGAACGGTCGGGTACGCGCTACGGCCGCACAGGTATATACCCAGATTGAAAGCGATCTGGCAACGGCGGTCAATAATCTGCCCGAGAAATCGCAGTACAACTCGGCCGATCTGGGCCGGGCAACCAAAGGCGCTGCCAAAGCACTACTGGCGAAGGTATCAATGTACCAGAAAAAATGGAACGTAGTGCAGCAGCTTACCGACGAAATTATCGCGTCGGGTCAGTACTCGCTGCTGCCGAACTACGGCGAACTCTGGCGCGAATCGTCGGAGAACGGCGTCGAGTCGATTTTCGAGATTCAGGGCCGGGGTGTAACGCCGAACAAAGGGGTGCAGGGGTACTTCGAGTCGCAGGGTGCCCGGGGTGAAAACGGCTGGGGCTGGGGCTTCAATACGCCCTCGCAGAACCTGTTCGATGCCTACGAAACCGGTGACACCCGGCGTGATGGCACGATTATCCGCAAAGGAATGACGCTTTGGGATGGCCGGGTTGTTAGCGCGAACGCCGAAAATCCGTACTACAATTACAAAGCGTATGTGAGCCTGACGCGGGAAACCAACAACGGCAGCACCTGGGAAACGAACAAAAACGTTCGGATTTTACGCTACGGCGAAGTACTGCTCATGAACGCCGAAGCCGCCAACGAACTGGGCCAGTCAACCAAAGCGCTAACGTCGCTGAATCTGGTTCGGGCGCGGGCGCGCGGTGGCGTAACGGGCGTTTTACCGAACGTAACGACCACCGCCCAGGCCGATCTACGGCAGGCGATCTGGAAAGAGCGCCGGGTTGAAATGGCGTTTGAGCACGATCGGTATTTCGATCTGGTTCGTCAGGGCCGGGCAGCCGCCGTGTTCCAGGCGCTGGGTAAAAACTTCGTAACGGACAAACATGAACTGTTCCCGATTCCGCAGCCACAGATTCAGTTGAGCGGTGGCCAACTGACCCAGAATCCGGGGTATTAATTGATTTCATCAAACGAAGGAGAAAGATGTGAGACGAAAGATCAACCTACTGTGTGTCTTTCGTCTCACATCTTTCTCCTTTTCTCGCTTTAACGTATGAAATATTTACTAGGCATAACGCTGCTAGTCGCCAGTCTGACCACGGTTCGCTGCCAGCCGAAAAAACAGGCCGTAACACCCGCTCCAGCAGCCTACTCTCTGTCGGGATCTGATCAGACGTTTCTGGATAGTTTGCAACGCGATACGTTCCGATATTTCTGGGAAACGACTAACCCCGAGAACGGCCTGGTTCCCGATCGCGCGCCATCGAACTCGTTTGCGAGTATTGCCGCTGTTGGTTTTGGCCTGACGTCGTATCTGGTGGGTGTTGAACGGGGCTACATCATTCGGGCACAGGCCGCCGATCGTACGCTGAATACGCTTCGCTTTTTCGCCAGTGCGCCCCAGTCCGACAAGGCGACGGGTGTAGCGGGCTATAAGGGTTTTTTCTACCATTTTCTGGATATGAAAACCGGTGAGCGCTTCAAGCAGGTCGAATTATCGACGATTGATACGGCGCTGCTGCTAGGTGGTATTTTGAGCGCGCAAAGTTATTTCGATCAGAACAACACGACCGAAGCCGAAATCCGCCAACTGGCCGATCGGATCTACGAACGGGTCGACTGGGCATGGATCACCAATCACAAGCCATTTGTGTCAATGGGCTGGCATCCCGAATCCGGCTTTATTAAAAGCGACTGGACCGGTTATAACGAGGGGATGCTGCTCTACGTCCTGGCGCTTGGCTCGCCAACGCACCCGGTCAGCAATGACGTCTGGAGCGCCTGGACGAAATCATATCACTGGGCTACGTTCTACGACCAGACGCACGTGAACTTCGATCCGCTGTTCGGTCATCAGTATTCCCATGTCTGGATTGATTTTCGGGGAATAAAAGACGAGTATATGCGCGGCAAGGGCATCGACTACTTCGAAAATTCGCGCCGGGCTACTTACGCCAACCGGGCCTACTGCGTGGCTAATCCGTCCAACTGGCAGGACTATGGCCCAACGATCTGGGGCCTGACCGCCTGCGATGGGCCGAGTGATACATTAGCCAATGGACGACAGTTCTTTTCCTACCGCGCCCGTGGCGCTGCCAGTACGCAGATCGTGGATGATGGCACGATTGCACCCACGGCGGCCGGTGGATCGATGGCCTTTGCCCCGGAGATTTGCGTACCCGCGTTGCGGGCTATGAAAAGCAAATACGGCGCAAAACTCTACGGTGAGTACGGTTTCCGCGACGCCTTTAACCCAACGTATCACTACCCGGCCCGCGTTTCAAATGGAACGACAGCGAATGGCTGGTTTGATGTCGATTATCTGGGTATCGACCAGGGGCCAATCCTGCTGATGGCGGAGAACCTGCGGTCGGGCTTTATCTGGCAACTGATGCAGAAAAATCCGCACATCCGTCGCGGACTGACTAAAGCCGGTTTTACCGGCGGTTGGCTGGCACAGTAGTACGGGCGAGAAGTAAAGGCACAAAATAAATTCCTGTCGGACCGCCGTTGATACGCTGAGAATGAATCCTTTTCAGCGTATCAACGGTAATTCAGCAGGAATTTATTTTTCCCTGAAAACTTCAGCTCGGTCAATAGGTTGGTATTGGCTTTTTACTACTTTGCATCCGTTCATTTACCACCCATACATGAAAAACTATTATTACCTGAACGGTAATCAGCAAATTGGTCCTTTTCCGGCCGAAGAGTTTAGTAAACAACCCGTTGGGCCTGATACGCTCGTCTGGGCCGACGGCTTACCTGACTGGAAACGCCGGACCGATGTGCCGGAAATAAATGCCTTGTTTCTAGGGCAGCAGCCTACTACGCCACCAGCCTATCCGCTACAACAAGGGGGATATCCGACGCAGGGGTATCAACAGCCTTATCCGCAGCAGGGCTATGGCAGTATGCCGATGGGGCATATACCACCCAAAACCTGGCTGGTCGAGTCTATTCTGGTTACGTTGTTTTGCTGCCTGCCCTTCGGAATTGTGGGGATCATTAATGCGTCAAAAGTAGAGAGCCGGTTCCGGATGGGCGATATGCAGGGAGCCAGACATGCGTCCGATGAAGCTGGCCGCTGGACCAAAATTGGCTTTTTTGTGGCAATAGGCGGCTGGATTATCTACATGGCGCTTATCTTCCTGGGTATCGTAGCGGGCATTGGTAGCAATCAGTATTAGTAACGACATGCTGGTGAAGCGCCTGTTGATTTTGACGGGAGTTGGGGCCGCACTGGTGCTGTATTATCAAGTCAATCCGGCAGTGGCAACCTTCTTTCCTCCATGCCCGTTTCGCTTACTAACGGGTCTGCCGTGTCCTGGTTGTGGTTCACAGCGCTGTCTGCATCAGTTGCTGCACGGTCATGTTGATGAGGCATTTGCGCTGAATCCTTTGCTGGTGTTGTCGCTGCCTTATCTACTCGTTGGCTTCGTGGTAGAATACAGTTCGTTACGTACCCGATTTCCGCAGTTTCGACAACGGTTATACGGCCGCGTGGCTGCCTGGATTTGTTTTGGCCTTGTAATGCTCTATTGGTTTATCCGGGTATGGTTCTTCAGGCGTTAACACGTTCGACTACCTGAATGCTCATTCAGAACAGCATGCCGGTAACTTCTACCCGCCAGTTGCGCACGATTTTCTTTTAAAACCGTTTAGGAAAATAGATTATCGACTCTTTTCATTGACTACAACGACCAACCCTTTTGGTGAACTCGGGCTGTCCCGCGCCCTGACCGATGCCGTCGCCAGACAGCAGTACCCACAGCCGTACCCCATTCAGCAGCAGGCTATACCGGCAATTCTGGCCGGTAAGGACGTATTGGGCATTGCGAAAACCGGCTCGGGAAAAACGGCGAGTTTTGTGTTGCCCATTCTCCAGCAGTTTCTGAACCGGAAAATTGCTTCCCGGCCAGAAGTTCGGGTACTGGTGCTGGTGCCCACCCGCGAACTGGCCGGACAAGTAGCCGAGGTATTCCTGACGTTCAGTGAACGCCTGCCGAAGCCGCCTAAAACGGTGGCCGTGTTTGGTGGGGTATCGATCAATCCGCAGATGATTGCGCTACGTGATGCGGAGATTCTGGTGGCCACGCCGGGCCGACTGCTCGATCTGCTGGCGTCGAATGCTACTGATTTGCTATCGGTAGAAACCCTGGTTTTGGACGAAGCCGATAAGATGCTGGAACTGGGCTTTGCGGAGGAGATGGACAACGTACTGGCGCAGGTGTCCCGCCATCGGCAAACAATCCTGTTTTCGGCAACGCTGGGCGACGCCATTCAGACGATCCGCGAGAACCTGTTGAAAAATCCCGTCAAAATAGAAATCGCCGAGCCGGAAGAGAACCTGGACCTGATTACACAGCGTGCTTACCGGGTCGAAGCCGAGCGCAAAGGGCCATTGTTACGTTACCTGATTAAATCGGGCGAAATGAAACAGGTTTTGGTGTTCGTTTCATCGACCCGCACCGCCGACAATCTGGTTGTCAAACTCAACAAGAACGGCATTCAGGCGGCAGCCATCCACAGCGGCAAAACGCAGGGAGCCCGTACCGACGCGCTGGCCCGGTTCAAAGCCGGCCGGCTGACGGTACTGGTGGCAACCGATCTGATTGCCCGGGGAATCGATATTCAGTTGTTGCCTTACGTAATCAATTTCGAGTTGCCCCGCTCGCCCAAAGATTACGTGCACCGCATTGGACGCACGGGTCGGGCCGACGCCACGGGCGATGCTATCTCGCTGATCACACCGGACGACGAACACCATTTTAAGATTATTCAGAAAAAAATGGGCAGGCGCGTGGAAATCTTAGAATCGGAAGCGATTAATTTGCAGGGTTACTAATTACTTCACTATCAACCTATCTGACAAATGAAATCACTATTCTTAGCCGTTACATTGCTGGTGGCCTCATTCGGCGTTAGTCAGGCCCAGGAATCCGCCAAAGTGCCCGCGCCCCACATTTATAACCCGCAGGCTGATGCCCAGCAGGACATCAAAAATGCCGTCAGCAAAGCCAATAAGGAGGGTAAGCACGTCCTGCTTCAACTGGGCGGTAACTGGTGTGTCTGGTGCATCCGGTTCAACAACCTGACCACGACGGATACGACTTTGAATCGGTTGCTGAAGCAGAACTACGAAGTAGTGCACGTGAACTATAGCCCCGAGAACAAAAATGAAGCTACGCTGGCACAGCTCGGCTACCCCCAGCGGTTTGGCTTTCCGGTGTTTGTGGTGCTCGACGGAAAAGGAAACCGGATTCATACCCAGAACTCAGCCTACCTGGAAGAAGGAAAAGGCCATAGCCCCAAGCTGGTTGCTGAGTTTCTGCAGCAATGGTCGCCAACCGCAACGGACCCAAAATCGTACGTATCGAAGAAATAGCGCCTTATTTTCTACCGCCAGGTAGGGATTCAGGCCTCCCAGATAACCCGCACAACTTTACCGCGCACGCCGATGGTCTGGAAAAACTCCAGCCAGTGCAGTTGCTGCGGGCCGAGGTGATCCGTAGGGGATTTGACCTCGACAAAATCATAATCGCCCTGTTCGTTCCAGACCAGCAGATCAGGGAAACCCCGGCTGTGTTCGCGAACGTTACGTGCCATTTCCAGTAAGATCAGGCCGAGTTGCTCCGCGTCGAGCAGTTCGATCATGCGCTGCACCAGCGCCAGCAGTTCATCTGACCAGTCGACCAGCACATTCGTAATACCGTGTTTCGCGTTGAACATGCGTCCGGTATGGCGTCGCCAGTCGTCTTTCGTCTGGAGTTCGGCCAGCCGCTTTTTAAACAGTTCTTCGCGCTTGAGGTAAAAATCGGGCAGGTAAAAGTCCGACGGAGCCCGTTGCAGCGGATGATGAATCGCTGATACGGTTGTGTCGTAAATGATGTCCCAGAAAACCAGGCCAAACAGGCCGCGCCACGGATAATTCTCGGTAAAAGCTGCGTCGTAGCCGCGCTCCAGATAGTAATTCATGACACCCGCTTCAACATGGTGCCGGTAGGCCGCCGGAATGTCGACGCTGTCGGCGTCGGAGAGAAAGCGGGTCGTGGCTTTGCGAGTACGTTTTTTTTCGCCAATTCCCAGAATCTTGTCGCGGAAATCTTTCGCAAAGTACCGCTCCTCGGCGTTGAGGGGACTCATCGCAATTTCATCACACAGGGCCAGCGCTTCATCGACCGAGCCGTTTTTAAACAGCAGCCGCACCCGCCGTTCCCGCGCCGGTACCTGATCCGAGAGTTCATAAACCGTCAGCGCCTGCTCAGGCAGTTTTTGCCGCTCCAGATAGGCTCCTACTTTGCAAACCAGTTTCTGGTACCCCGGCTGGGCAATAGGGGCGAGGTCGGGCAGGGTTTCGTTCCAGTTCAGAAACCAGTTATACACATCTTCGGCCGGGATCTCACTTTCTTTGAGGTGGTAAAATTCCTCGTTCGTGAGCGAGATCAGCAGTTTGTCTTCCACCTCTTTACGGGTGCGGAAGCGGGCCGTCATCTTACTTTCGTCGTGCCGTTCGAAATTGACCATGCCCAGGTCGCGCACCACAAAATCGGTCATGCTGCCGCCCCGGTTGCCGAAGAACAGGTACTTGATCATCATGACTTCCGCTTCAAAGTTCATCTTCACGACGGTCTCGCGCGTGGTCAGGCTCGTGATGGTTTCGCCAAAATCAAGTTCGCGCAGCGCGTACTGCACTACGCCTTCTTTCTTCTCTTTGGCGAGTGGTTTGATCTCTTCGGGCGCTAGTGGTAACAATTCGAGGAGCTCCGCTTTAGTGAAAACGCCAAGGGCCAATTCACCGAAATGCTCATGATTTCGGGCCAGTAACTCGATAAAACCGGCCGTAATCAGCTCATCCACCGCGGCCGGTAGGCTTGTTATCTCGTTATACTGTAGCTTACCAACCCGAAAAAAGAGTCCGGTGCGGTTGCTGAAGCGTACGTACAGGCACTGGGCGTCCGGGCTGAGCTGCTCGAATCGGTTAATAAAATCCCACTCGGCCTCATTCAGTAAGTTGCCGTACAACCGTCTGACGAAGGCAAGTACGTACTGAAAATTGTCGAGGTAATACCGGGGTGTCAGGATGACTTTTTGTTGTCCAATCATAGATGGCAACCCATGGATGGGGTAGTCAGATAACAAAAAAAACACGGTTTATGTCCCCAACGGATGCGCTGGAAGCATTAAGAAAGAAAGGTATTTTGACCGACCTGCAAGCAGACCAACTGACTGACTATGAACAGAAAAAACCATTCTCGTTGCACTGGGAACTGCGCGCATTGCTGTACGTTGGTATTCTGTTACTGAGTGCCGGGCTTGGTTTCCTGATTTATGATAACATCGACCAGCTGGGTCGAGGGGCACTGCTGGCAGCCATGGGAGCGGGGTGCCTGGCGAGCTTTGCCTTTGCCTGGCGCTTCCGGCCGGACTGGACGCTGGAACATGCTAAAAGTCGTTCGTCCTTCGGCGATTATGCCCTGCTGCTGGCCTGCCTGCTGTTTTTGACGCTGGAAGGCTACGCGCAGTACGCCTACACGCTGTTTGGCACCCGCTATGGGCTCGTTACGTTATTACCTGCCGTGCTGTTTCTGCCGCTGGCCTACCGCTTCGATCACCGGGGCGTACTGGGTATGGCGCTGACGTCCCTGATTGCCTGGGTCGGCGTAACGGTTCGGCCGTTGGAGCTGTACATCAAAACCAACTTCTTCGACCAGCGAACCGTTTTCTCCGCCATTCTGCTGGCCTTGCTGTTAATCGGCATTGCCCTGACCCTCGAACAGCGCCGGATCAAGGCCCATTTCACCTATACATATCTGACTATTGCCGGGAATCTGCTTATGGTGGCGCTGCTGGGCGGGCTGTTTAACTTTGAAAAGCTACGGCTGGTGTTTGTACTGGGATTGTTTGCGGCCTGTTTCCTGCTGGACCGCTACGGTCGGCGACGCAGTAAAGACCACGGGGGTTCGTTTCTGTTTCTGCTGATGAGTGCTGTGTACGGCTACATCGGTCTGACGTATTTATTCTTCCACTATCTGCATCCCGTCAAGTGGGGAGACGGCCTATATTACTGGTATTTTATCCTGACCGGAATTGCGCTCATTGCTTACCTGATGAGCCAGTTCCCCAAAGCTAAGCCAACCCATGAAAGCGTATAACGAAACGTGGATTTATAACCGCGAGATTGTCCGCCAGGCTGATAGCTGGTGCCGCCGGAATCTGCTGACGAACGAACAGATGGAGGCCATTCGACGAACCTATCCTATCGGGTTTCAGCAAACGAATGGCTATATCGAAATTGGTTTGTTCCTATTTACAACGGTAACCCTCCTGGGGACCTATCTGCTGGTGAGCACGTTTTTTCCTTCGCTGGTTAATACGCAGGCATCGTCCAGCGTGTTCAATCTGATTTTTGGGGCGTTGGTAGCCGGGCTGGGCTGGATACTGATTCAGCAGCGGCAACTGTATCACAACGGAATCGACAATGCCTTTGTCGTTATGCAAACCGGTTTTCTGGTATTTGGTATCAATCAGTTGTTTCCCCCCGGCCTCTCCGTAGCGACGCACTGTCTGATTTCGCTGCCGTTGCTGCTGCTGGTACTGTGGTATTACGGTGATACGTTGATTACGTTTTTTACTGTAGCTACGACTTACGTAATGGTGTTCGACTGGCTGCTTGATATCGACGGAGGGCGTGCCGCCTTACCGTTCGTTACGATGGGGCTTTCGGCCGCGCTTTACGTACTGGCCCGCCAGGCAAACCGACTGTCAGGCCAAACACCGTACTACGCCGACTGCATCAGCCTGACCCAATGGTGCGCCTTGATTGGCCTGGCTGCCAGCAGTAATTATTTCGTCGCCCGCGAGATAAACCGACTCCTGCTCAAACCCATTCCGACCGACGCACCAGAACTATCACTGGCGTTTCTGTTCTGGATCTTTACGTTCTGTATTCCTGGTGCATACCTGCAGATCGGTCTGGCTCGAAAGAATCGGATGTTGATTATTTTGGGTGGATTGGGGTTGGTGGGGGCCGTCATGACCCTGCATCACTATCTGCAATGGGTGTCGCTCAATGTAGCGCTCATCTTTGGTGGGCTGCTGCTGATTGGCCTGTCGATTGCGATGATTCAATACTTGCGCCAGCCACGAAACGGCTTTACCGACGTAGCGGACGACGATTCGCCCGACGAGTTCTTCCTGAGTCCGGAAGCGCTGGCAGCCGCCCAGACGGTGACTGGCGTACCCCATAACCATAATGACGATATCAAGTTTGGCGGTGGAAATTTCGGCGGTGGTGGCGGTTCGGGAAACTACTGATGGTCAACGGAATTGATTAGATTTGTGTATAACGATAAGAAACAATGCAGACAACGATCGACATAAACGATGACCTGCTCCAGAAGGCCATGGACATAAGCCAGTTGACGGATAAAAAGCAGGTCATTGAACTGGCTTTGAAAAGCTACGTATCATCTGGCCTCAATTATCAACGACTATTGGACTTACGGGGTAAAGTTGAGTTCTGGGATGATGAGGAGTCGCAAACAACTCAGCGTTAGATGGATTCATTGTTGGTTGACACGTCAGTCTGGATTGACTGGTTAAACAAGAAACGTGTCGATACGTGGCAGACAGCATTGCTGGATAGGTATTTTCTGCGTCAAAAACCGGTTTTCATCACTGCTATAGTGCTTCAGGAGGTACTACAGGGAATTTGGGAGGATACATTGTATGAAGACGTAAAGCATGTTCTATCCGACATGATCATGCTAACCCTCGATCCCGTCGAAGCGGCTATCGGGGCGGCTGACCTTTATCGCTCACTACGCAAAAAAGGCGTAACGATTCGCAAGCCGAACGACTGTCTGATTGCCTATTATGCCCTGATGCACGGCCTGCCGGTGCTGCACAATGACGTTGATTTTGATCAGATTGCGCGCTATACTACCCTGCGGGTTGTGGACTTGTAAGTAAACTTCCTGCCTGCGTATGCCGAAAAACCGCTAAGTTTGGCCCCGTAAACCTAACGACATACGCAGTCGCATGAAAACCGTAGATTCCTACAATTTCGCTGGCAAAAAAGCCCTCGTTCGGGTGGATTTCAACGTTCCCCTCGACAAACAATTCAACATCACGGACGATACCCGCATCAAGGCGACCATCCCGACCGTCATGAAAATTGTGAACGATGGTGGCTCAGCCATTCTGATGTCGCACCTGGGGCGGCCAAAAGGCGGTCCCGAAGAAAAATATTCGCTGAAACATATTCTGCCCGCGCTGAACGAAGCCTTTGGTCGCGAGGTGAAATTCGCTGACGATTGCATCGGTCAGTCAGCTACTGATCTGGCTGCAGCGTTGCAGCCGGGTGAAATTCTCCTGCTCGAAAACCTGCGTTTCTACAAAGAAGAAGAGAAGGGCGATGAAGAGTTCGCCAAGAAACTGGCGGCTCTGGGTGATGTTTGGGTAAATGACGCGTTCGGAACGGCGCACCGCGCTCATGCCAGTACGGCCGTTATGGGTCAGTTCTTTACCGACCGCGTAGCTGGTTACGTGATGCAGGCCGAGCTGGACAACGCCAAAAAGATTCTGGACGAAGCAGAACGCCCATTCACGGCTATTATGGGTGGCGCGAAAATCTCCGATAAAATCCTGATCATCGAGAAACTGCTGGACAAGGTCGACAACCTCATCATCGGTGGTGGTATGACCTATACCTTCACGAAGGCGCAGGGTGGTAAAATCGGTAAATCGCTGCTCGAAGCCGATAAGCAGGATCTAGCGCTGGAACTGCTGAAAAAAGCCGAAGAGAAAGGCGTAAAAATCTACATGCCGGTTGACAATGTCTGCGCCGACGATTTCTCGAACGACGCCAACCGCCAGACCGTGAAAACGGGTGAAATTCCGGATGGCTGGGAAGGACTGGACATTGGCCCCGAAACGATCAAGCTGTTCACGGACGTCGTACTAAACTCAAAAACGATCCTCTGGAACGGTCCGATGGGTGTGTTCGAGTTCGAGAATTTCGCGACGGGGACAAACGCTATTGCGGAAGCGGTGGTGAAAGCAACCGAAGAAAACGGTGCGTTCTCGCTCATCGGCGGTGGCGACTCAGCTTCGGCGGTGAACCAGGCTGGCTACGGCGACCGCGTGAGCTACGTATCGACCGGTGGTGGTGCCCTGCTGGAATATATGGAAGGCAAAACCCTGCCGGGTGTTGCCGCGCTGGAAGCGTAGTGCTTCTACTGACGTAATGCTTTCTGAACGAACAACCGTGCGCGAGTGCGGTTGTTCGTTTGTTAATGGACATACACTGTCTGCAGGACGGCTACGTACTCAGTTCGATAACTGATACTGTTTGGGTGTAACGCCGTATACCTGCTTGAATGATTGAATAAAACTGGATAGGTTTTCGTAACCAATCTCGTAATAAATGTCACTGGCTTTATGGTCGCCTTGTTTCAGCAACTGAGCTGCTTTCTGCATTCTTTTTTCCAGCAACCATTTGTTGGGCGAGGTACCATAGACCCGGGCAAACCGACGCTTAAAGGTAGACAGGCTGGTGTGACACAAAAAAGCCAGTTCCTCCACCGTAACCGACTTGCCAATGTTGGCCGTTACCGCCTGCCGGATCAGCCTGTCGTCATCGGCTTCCTGACTCATATACCGAAGCTTTTGTAACTGTCCGGGATAGTGTTCGCCCAGGTACAGCAACAGCTCGTCGAGTTTAACCAGTCGCATATTGGCTGATACTGGCTGACCACCGGCCAGCATGTAGCTGAGCGATTCGATGAAATGATTCAGGAAGGAGTCTTTGTCAAAGAGCAGAAACGGTTCCTTACGAAATCCGTCGGCTTTACGTTCTAGCGTTCCTGAATGTCTGGTGAAAAAATCGGTTAGTACGTTTGGGTCGAAGAAGAGCAGAATGCTCCGGTAATTACCGGACTGCGCTGCTATTTTTTCGCTCATCAGGCAATTGCCAGCCGAGAGCAGGAGAAACTGGTCGGGCCTGATCCGTACGGTCGTACCGGCGTACTGAACGGTCTTTTCGCCTTCCAAAAGAAAACTGAACAGATTCTGCTGCAGGCTGATCCGATTCTTGACGCTGGCAACCTGAGAATCATAGCGAATGATTGAAATGGATTCTGGGTCGTTCTGAGCGTTCATATACTTCGCTAATTTACAAAAAAGGACCTGCCCGGTAATTATGCAAATACCGGGCAGGTTTCCATCAGCTGGTCATCGCTTCTGGCCGTACACCAGCAGAGATGCTTTAGCCAACGTGGCAAAATGCATATTGAATCCTACTAAAGCGGGCGTAGCGTTTTTATCCAGATCCAGTTTTTGACTGAGCGCATAGACTGTAATCAGGTACCGATGGGACGGACCTTCGTTAGGGGCAGCGCCAATGTAATCAGGTGCTCCCATATCGGTGTTGCTTTGTACAGCTCCGTCAGGTAGAAGAGTTTTTGACAGGTCCCCAGCGCCCGCTTTGAGCTCGTGTACGTCAGCCGGAATATTGAACACGACCCAGTGCCATAAGCCGCTGCCGGTTAGTGCATCCAGATCATACATCGTTACCGCCAGACTTTGTGTTCCCTCGGGGGTGTTTTCCCAATACAATTGCGGAGATTGGTTCTCACCCGTATAGCCCATGCCGTTCGCGTAGTGCTTATTGGCCAGTTGACCACCAAGTTCCTTACTCTTCAACGTAAATGTTTGCGCCAATGGGTTGCTATCTGATAGATTGGCTGCGGTTTCTGTTGCCATCGTCATACTGATTTAATGTTGAATTACTGCACAAAGGTCGGTGCGATGACGGGCAGAAAACGATAGGCAATCGTTCAGAAAGTGTTGCTAAACGTTCAAGTTTTTGACTCGTATATGTCTCCCGGTTGACTTGTTACCGTATTAAATCAGGCCCTGACTACAAACAGGACACGTCTGGACAGTAGGTAAAGCTCGGTACCAGTCTGATAAGTAGGCGCCAGGGTGTTAGAATTCTATAAACCACTACAACCCATTCAACCCCGCCTTCGCTTTGTTGTCAATGCTGTTTTTATACTCGTGGTGCTTGAAGCTGAGCGCCTTCTGGAAGAACGATCGTGCGCGAGGGCGGTCGTTTTTTTGCTGGTAGATATAGCCCAACTGCAGGGCCGACGTAGCACCGAAGGACAATTGCTCATCTCGTGCGGTTTCGCAGATGGCCAGAGAGCGTAGCAGAGCCGGAATGGCTTTGTCGGGTTCGTCCCGACGTTGGTAGATGCGGCCCAGGCGGTAGTTGTATTCGGCTTTCTCAGCCGTTGTCGAAAAGCTGGCTTCGGTGTAGGGACGCAGATACGTCAGGGCGCTGTCGGTGAAGCCGCCATCGGACGACAATCGAGCGCGCATCAGGACTTTCTGACCAGCCGAACCGCCCCGTTTCAGATAGGCTTCGGCAAACTTCTGCGCGACCTTATCCGACTCAACCGTGGTGCGGCCAACCGTGATTACTTTTTGCAGCAGCGGACGTGTTTTCTCGTCGGGCTCGTTGGCCAGCCAATGGCAGAGGAACAGTTTGTAATACGAATCCTTCAGAAAATTGCGGCCCCGGTACGTGCGGAGGAACTGATCGTAATGCGAGCGGGCCGTTACGTATTGCCCTTTTTGACTAAACAAGTCTCCCAGAATATTTTCGATGATGGGCAGCGGCTGGTAGGCCGCCCCCGTTGGACGACTGGCCAGGTACCGTAGGGCCTTTTCGCCGTGACCTGCTTTCTGCTCGATCGTTGCCCCGAAAAAGTGCAGAAGCAGGTTGTCGGGATGGGCGCTGACGAGTTGACGTAGCGTTTGTTCGTCGGCCTCCGTAAACGTCAGTACGTACGCCCGAACCATCAGATCAATCAGGCGGGCTTCCAGACCAAACGTTGGGTCCTGCTGCGCCCGCTGAAGTTCCTGCTGCCCCTGCTGACTATTGCCCCGGAGACCGAGCAGATTGGCCACCCAGACGTAATTTTCCGGAACGGAGCCGATCATGATGTGCAACGTACCCAGCGATTTATACGTCGGCAGAAAGGTCGGGAAGCGCTTCTGATTTTCGGCCAGGAGTTTATACGCCCGGATAACATCCCAGCTGGCGCTGAGTTCTTTCCCGAATTTGAGTTTGGCAAAGGCCCAGTGTAGTCGAATTTCCGCCTGAAAAAATCGCTGCCAGGGTGAGTTTTTGTCCAGGTCATTCAGCGCATCGAGTCGTTCATCCTCCCGGTCGCTGTATTGGGCAAAGAGCCGGTCGTCGTCCGACGTAACGAGCGTCAGCATATCGGCATAATCATCAAGAAAAATTCGGACACCATTGCCGGCGCTTTCGGGATCGATACGTTGCCGGGGGGGCTGCACCTTCAGTTCCTGTAAGTCCACATACGCCTGACGCAGTCCCGGAGTCCAGGAAACGTTCTGGCTGTAGGCCATCTGAATGCACAGCAAACCGAGAAGCAGGTAGCGCATGGGTAAAAGAAGAGGTGATCAATAAACCAGAAAAGGTCGCCTGAACGACGACCTTTTCTGTACTGTCAGTACGTACCGGACAAGCTTTCTGCTTAGCGACGACCCGTGGTAGCTGGTTCGGGAACGCCTTCAACATCGGCGAAAATCCGGCCGCAATGTTCGCAGACGATGATTTTCTTTTTGTCTTTGATGTCGGCTTGCCGCTGGGGCGGTACTACGTTGAAGCAGCCACCGCAGGCACCCCGTTTTACCATCACAACCGCCAGACCGTTCAGCGCGTTACCGCGAATCTTGTTGTACGAATTCAACAAACGCGATTCAATGGTCGTTGCCTGATCGTCACGTTGTTTAATGATTTCTTTCTCTTCTTCCTGGCTCTCCGACGTGATCTGATCCAGTTCCTGCTTTTTCGCTTTCAGGTCTTCTTTACGCTCATTGAGGGCTCCCTGAGTCGTTTTGATTTCCTCTTCTTTACCGCGAACGCGGAACTGCGATTCGTTGGTCCGTTTTTCGGCCAGTTCAATCTCCAGGGACTGAAGCTCAATCTCCTTCGAGATCGCGTCGAACTCACGGTTGTTGCGGACGTTCATCTGCTGCTCCTTGTACTTGGTGATCAGCTTCTCAGCGTCTTTTTTAGCAACGCGGTTGCGCTCGACTTCTTCTTCCAGCGTCTTGATTTCGGACTGGAACTTACCAATACGGGTTTCGAAGCCGGCGATATCATCTTCAAGATCGCGTACCTCTTCCGGTAAGCTCCCGCGGATTTTGATGAGTTCGTCTAGTTGAGAATCAAGAGATTGCAGTTTAAGAAGAGCATCTAATTTCTGCGCAATCGTAAGTTCCATTCGGATGTATTTAGTTCTATACGAAGTATCGGACTGGGTTTGTGCCAGTCTCCGATAAAATTACCGCAAAAGTAGTGAATTTTTTAGCTAAATGCTGGCTAATTAACTCTTTTGTAAAGACTTCGCTTTCATAATGACCAATATCGCAGATCGTAATCCGCCCATCGGCGTCGAAAAATTCGTGGTATTTATAGTCTGCCGTCACAAAAACATCGGCTCCGGCACGTAGGGCATCATTTAATAAAAAACTGCCTGCCCCCCCACAAACGGCAATTCGCTGAATGGGTTTATCCAGCAGGGCCGTATGCCGGATCAGGGAGAGGGCCATTTTTTCTTTCAGATAGGCCAGCCAAGCCTGGCCATCCAGTGACTCCGGCAGATCGCCTACGGCCCCCGAGCCAACCTCCTGATTCTGGTTATCGAGGCCGTACACATCATAGGCAACTTCTTCGTACGGATGCGCTTTTCGTAAAGCCGCCAGAATGTTTGCCTGCTGGTGGGTCGGAAAAATCACCTCGATCCGGTCTTCCGGTTCCAGATGGTCCTCGCCAATCTTACCAATAACCGGATTCGCCTGCTCGTTGGCCTTAAATGCTCCCGTACCAGCCGTTCGGAAACTGCAATTTTTGTAGTTGCCTACGTTACCGGCGCCTGCTTCGTGCAGCGCATCGAGCACCCGCTGCGTATCGGCCGTGGGCGTGAACGTTACCAGTTTGCTCAGCACCTGGGTTTTAGGCGATAGAATCTGCACGTTCTGCAGGCTTAGTTTATCGGCAATCTTGTAATTAACGCCACCCTGTACACTGTCCAGGTTGGTATGTGTTGCATAAATGGCTACGTCGTTTTTGATGGCTTTAATCACTGTTCGTTCGACGTAATTCTTACCATTCAACTTTTTCAGACCCTTAAATACAATGGGGTGATGCGCCACAACAACGTTGCAGCCTTTGGCGATGGCTTCGTCGATAATGGCCTCCGTTGCGTCGAGCGATACCAGTACGCCCGTGATGTCTGCAGTAGGGTCGCCCACAATCAGGCCAGCGTTGTCGTACGATTCCTGGTAGGCGAGGGGGGCCAGCGTTTCCAGATAGGCGGTTAACTGACGGATCTGAGGCATAAAAAAACAGGTTAATGACTATGGGTATACAAGCTTTTTTTTTGCGTTGGGGTTCATTACCCCGTTTACCAATTATTGACTGATGGGAGCGTTATTTTCTGGTCGTTGATGGCATTAGCCAGTTCATCGAATAGACATTAAACGTGCCCGGTTCAACTCGGACTATCTGAGTGCGCAAGATTTCAGCGTTGAGAAAAAAGCCTGTTGAGCCAGACAAGCCAAAATCCGTTATGGGCGATCTGTACAACGATCATCCTCTTATCAAAATGATAGTTACTCCATACTATATTATGACGGGAAAGAGGCTAAAGACGCGATATTTGCAGGCAGGTGCGCATGAGTCGCACACACTACACGTCCGGTTGGTCTGAGCCAGCAGGAACTTCGAGAAAACAAACGCATGCAATCATTTCCTACTCCCGAAGGGATCGTTCGTATTGAACGTATGAACAAGACCTTCACCAAATACCATTTAGGCGATGGCCGGGTACTGCACCACTTCACCGCTGCTAACGATGTACACTACCACGACCATCCCTGGCCATTCCGTACAAGCATTTTAGCCGGTGGCTATGTCGAGAGTATCGCTGAACCTCAAGAAGATGGAAGACTGACCCTGACGACCATGAAGCGGTTGCCGGGTACCACTCACGACGTAAAGGCGAGTACTATTCACAAACTAACCGCGCTCTTGGGAACAGACTGCTGGACACTTATAATACCGGGGAAGCATGAAAGAAAGTCTGGCTTCTATAAATTCGATGAAGTGGGAGTGTGGCATCGCTTTTGGGATAAGCGCAAATGGGAATTAATCGTGCCTGCTTTAAAACTGGCGTAAATACTAGGGCGGTTTCAGGCTCAAACTCCTTAACAAATACAAAAATCTCTTGGGAAACGATGCCAGGGTTCAAGTAAGCAGCCTGAATAACTCTGTCATCGTTTCCCAGGAAGACCTGTAATACAGAACTTGCGTATAATCAACCAATCTTAGTTGAGGCAGATTGCGCGTGAACGCTTTAGGTGTGCTAGAGAAGGTTACCTTAGAGCCTGTTGGGGAATTAGGCGACTGATTTTGAGGACATTCGCTGTAGCATAAGCTGAATATTAGCCAAATAAAGCCAGTTTATCGATGAACTCAGCGTGTATTCGTAGTCTTTTACTAACCGACGAAAGAACGGGGTCGCCCGAGCGATTCGTCCAAGCAATACTGCGCTCCACCACCCACCGTTTTGCTACTGGAACAAACCCTTTCGCTGACTCGGCCCGCGAAGCTTTTTCAAAATCAATGCTCCATGCCCCAAGTGCTTTTTTGAAAACGCCGTTGTAGGCTTGATCGCCATACACTTTCTCCAGTCGCTCGCTGGCTCCCCACAAAATGTCCCTAATCACTGGGATGGCCCCCGGCCCGTCGCCTTCATTAGCCGCATGAACATCAGCGGCCCACAACCGCCCTTGGGTGTCAACAACCAACTGCCGTTTGCGGCCATTAACCCGTTTATTTGCATCCAAGCCCCGATATTCACAAATGAAAGGAGCCAATTTAACGCTCTGGGAGTCAATGCATAAAACAGATGGATTGGCCTTCCGGCCCTCTCGTTGCCGATCAAGCCGATTCAAGGCAAGGTTCATTCGCTCAAAGGTTCCGGCGCTTTTCCACTCGTCAAAGTAATAATAGACGGCCTGCCAGTGCGGCCACTTAGTGGGCAGGTTACGCCACTGTGTACCCGTACGCAGCAGCCATAAGATGGCATCGACAACCTCTCGGAGGTCAACTTTTCGTTTGCGTGTGAGATTAAAAAAAGGCGATATTGCCGCCCATTGAGGGTCGGTCAGTGGCTCCCACTGTTTGGTCATTACTTTGCATTTTGGTCGATACAAAGTTGACACGACTCTCAACCTTCTTCAATTCCCCAACACGTTCTTAGAGTAATGCGGATCTCTTTGGTATACCTAAATGAACACCAATAAAAAAGGGTTACAATCATTGCTGATGTAACCCTTTACTTTTCAGTGGCGGTCCGGACGGAATACATTGATCAAACAACGAACTCATAAAACGAAGTAGCCCGGCCAACTGGTTAGACTGCTTTGTGTCAGCCAAAAAGGTCGTTTCTTTTTACAATCGCAAAATAAAGTACTCTGCCTGTGTCAATCAGGGAACTCGTAAAATTTACTTGTAAAGAATTGCGTGTAAGGTTATATTTGAAAAGACACGATATTGTTTACACACGCCAGACACATATGAGTAAGTTTAGATTTGATAGAACCCAAACTTTGGAATTTCTTCGAGCTATACATAAAGCGAAAAATTTGGATTTAAGTGGATATAACGAAGTCGAGAATCCGGAGTACTTGCGCTATATAGAATATGAATACCCAGATGCTCTTTTCTATTTTGCTCTCACTAACGTTACACTGCAGAATGATCATACTGTATATCATATCGAATACCGGCCGGCAAGTTCTACAGATCTTGGAGTAGCCAAAACTAAGTTTGTTGAAGATAATTTTTATCTTTCACTAATTAGCTGGCATAAATTGGTAGAAGAGATTTCATTTTATGTGGGTGAATTGGCTCCAAGAGAAGATGTCATACTAGAAGAGTATGAGAAGGATGAGTATGCCTACTTCGAGATGCTCAATGAAGATTTGAATTTAGAAGATAAGCATAGCTATCCGCTACCCTTTCAACTATTCTTAGATGCTTATCTCGATGATGTTATTAAAAGATTAGAGATAGCTCAAGAATCGAATGATTCGGATGAATCTAAAAAGGAGGAAATCCAAGAAGTCATTGGCGAGGCTAGAAAACTAAAGGCTTCTCAGACCAAAAAAACACAAGCACAAGTAAATAGGAAGTTAGCTGACTTGTGGGCAAAAGCCCGTAGAGCTGGTCTTGACGTTTACACTGAAGTAAGAAAAGAAGCTTTTAAAGAAGCTATTAAGTTCTTCACCAGAATTGCCTTGGACCCATCTACTAGTTTTGAAGAGTATATCAAAGGCATTTTGGAATCGTAAATAAAAAAAGTATATGAAAGTTGGCTATGCAAGGGTATCAACCATTGATCAGAACTTAGACTTGCAATTACAGGCTCTACAACATGAAGGTTGTGTCCAAGTATTCCAAGAGAAAGTTAGTAGTGGTATAAAAGATCGACCAGAACTCCAACGGATATTGGAAATTCTTCGACCTGGAGACGAGGTAGTTGTATGGAAACTTGACCGACTTGGCCGGGATCTAGCTCACTTGGTTGAACTGGTCAACCTATTTTCCGATAAGCACATATCCTTCACAAGTATTAATGATAAGATCGACACCAGCACACCCGCCGGCAAATTAATCTTTCATATCTTTTGCAGTCTGGCTGAGTTTGAACGTGCTCAGATTCGAGAGCGAACAATGGCCGGGTTAGCAGCAGCCAAACTAAAGGGGTGTACTGGTGGCAAACCGAAGGGATTGACAGAAGAGGCTCAGCGGACTGCTCGAGTGGCTGAATCGTTATATAAAGAAGGCTATGCGATAAAGTTAATTGCAGAGGAGTTGAGTATCTCACGGCAGACAGTATATAAATATCTAGAATATAGAGGTGTTTCTATCGCTAACAAAAACTCGATTTAATAAAAATCACTGCGAACAAAATGAATATAGAATTTATAATTGGAACAATATTGACTATTTTTTTTGGTGTTTTATCCTTTGTACAATCAATAAAAACTCCGCCGACTCGTTTGATATTCGTAATTGAAGAGGTGATAAATTTATATGCAGATATAACAAGAAACATAAGTGGAATAGATATTTCTTACAAGGGAGAAAACGTGAGAGGTAATCTGTTTCTTATTAAGGCTTACGTGTTTTGTTTTGGCGACAAGGATATAACGAAGAATGATATTACCAAAAGTTTGTATATAGAATTAGATAATAACGCAAAATGGAAAGACTGTAAGATAATAAGGAAGACAACAGATCTAGATGTGAATGTAGATTTGAGCGAAAAGAAGATAATATTTAATACTGATTTATTTAAGAATGAAGATTTCTTTTGCTTTCAATCTTTGTGTGATATTGACGAAAATCAATTGAGTATCAGCAAGATTTTTACAATTAATCATAGAATAGCTAATATAGGAAAGGTTAATGTAATAAAATCTAAAGAAGACATAGTGCCACCATATGCAGCTATTATTGCGTGGATAGTTACAATCATATTGGTTGTTTTTGTTTTTATTCCAGTAAAAGATATAGGTAATAACGAAGATTATAACTTTAAAAAGGATTATTATTTGAATGGAAAATTTTTAGGATAGATAGTGTAAAGAAGTATAAAGAATTACAAATCAATGAAATTGATAAAAGAATTGAAGAGCAAAAAAAAGTAAGAGATGGTCTTCATAAAAAATTTATGAGTACTAGTATATTTGATAGGTCTGTAGATTTAAGGGCACTCAACAGAAAAATTACTAGGGAAGATAATATTTTGAGTGATCTGGAAATCAAGAGGAATGATATGAGGCTTGAGAGTATATATATTAATGAGTATAGTTATTTTAAGGTTGATTCTTCATTCAAAAACCTGCAAAAAAATTATACATATTTAGATTTTGCTTTTAATGAGAGTACTCCCCCTATAAGGATGAACAAAGAATTTTTTGCTTCTTATAGTATTATAAGGAGTATAGTGCGCCCCGTTTTTAAGACCACTAATTAAATTGGATAACGGGCTAAATTTAGTCCCGTATGAAAGGCAAGAGCAAACGTAAATTTACCTCTGAATTCAAACTCAAGGTAGTACTTGAAGTCCTTAAAGAAAAGGATACATTGGCTGTCATCAGCAAACGCCACGAGCTTCATCCGAATCAGATCAGTGACTGGAAGCGGCAATTCCTACAGGGGGCCGCTTCCGTTTTCGAGGCAGGTTGCAAACCCACATCGACCAACGCAGAACCCGAAACCGCCTTGCTCTATGAGCAGATTGGACGATTACAAATGGAACTGACTTTTTTCAAAAAAAAGTTGACGCCATGAGTCTTTCGCAGCGACGATCACTGCTTGATGCAGCTTTATCAACTAGCATTCGCCAACAATGCCAGTGGGTAGGATTGCCCCGCTCAACCTATTACTACCAACCGGTAGTAGCCACATCAGACGATTTACTACTGATGCGTTTGCTGGATGAGCAGTACCTGCTAACTCCGCAGTACGGGTACCGCAAGATGCAGGTAGCCCTGGCAAAGGCAGGCTATTGTGTCAATCACAAACGCGTTCGGCGTCTCATGCAAATACTTGGCATAGAAGCCATTTATCCTAAAATAAACACCTCGAAACCGGCCATAGGCCACCGAATTTATCCCTATTTGCTGCGGGGGTTGGTCATTGTGCGGGTCCACCAAGTTTGGGCTACTGACATTACCTATGTACCCATGGCGACCGGATATATGTACCTGATGGCCATCATCGATCTGTATAGTCGATACGTATTAAGTTGGTCCGTTTCCAACACCATGGAGGCTGATTGGTGTTGTGGCGTGTTACGAAAGGCCTTAGGGAGCTATCCTCAACCCGAGATTTTTAACACCGATCAAGGCAGTCAATTTACCTCGGATGATTTTACAAGTGTCCTGCTCGATCAGAACATTCGCATCTCAATGGACGGCAAAGGGCGGGCATTGGACAACATATTCGTAGAGCGGCTTTGGCGAAGCGTAAAATATGAGGATATTTATCTGAAAGCCTACCAGGATGGCTGGCAGTTAGAGGCAGGCTTACAAGCTTATTTCGAGTTTTATAACTGTCGGCGCTTTCACCAGTCGCTGAATTATCGAACGCCTGAAGAGGTATTAAAGGGAATAAAAAGCAGTCAAACCAAGTAGGAAATCAGATCAACTAACAATTTCGTTATTCAGTAAAGTGGTCCAGTTCTAAGGGCGCAGTGTAGAGGGACCCTATTAATACTGTTGATGGTGCTCCCCAACTGTTGGACAGTTAGCGGGTCAATTTAAGATGATACCAGCCGTCTGAGAAATTGTATTTTTCTTCCCCTTTCCACCCTCAATATACCATTGGGCTGGGGTTTGGTAATCCAGAGACTGGTGTTTACGACCATAATTGTAAAAATGGAAGTACTTCGCTAAACCGCGTTCCAAAGCTAAACCGTCCGGGTAAGCATGTAAATAGATATGTTCGTATTTGACTGTTCGCCACAGTCGCTCGATAAAAATATTGTCGATAGCTCGTCCTTTGCCATCCATACTGATTTGTATTCCAGCCGCTTGCAAGGGGGCTAAAAAACGTGGACTGGTAAATTGGCTACCTTGATCAGTATTAAAAATCTGAGGCTTACCCCATTGCTTCAGCGCGTCCTGTAAAGCATCAAGGCAAAAATCAACTAATAAAGTATTCGATAAACGCCAACTCAGCACAAATCGGGTATACCAGTCGATGACTGCACATAAATACAAGAAGCCGTTGGCCATGGGAATGTATGTTATATCCGTTGACCAAACATGGTTAGCCCCTTCAATAGCCACATCCTTTAATAGATAAGGGTAAATTTGATGCCCTTCAGCAGGCTTTGATAAATTTGGTTTAGGATAGATCGCTTCCAGGCTCATAAGCCGCATCAACCGCCGTACACGTTTTAGGTTTACGGGAAATTCTGCTGTGGTTAGTTCTTGCTGCATTCGGCGAACGCCCAGCTCTGGCCGGTCAGTGAAGAGTTTGTCGATCCGTGCCATTAACGCCAGGTTCGCTATTGACTCACCCAAGGGCTGATAGTAGTAGCTGGCGCGAGCGATGTCCAGTAAATCACACTGTTGGCTAATACTTAACCGATCATGAGTAGGATCGATCAATTGTCTTCGATCACCGACTAACTGGTTCGTAATTTTTTTTTGAGGTAATCGTTCTCGACTTTGAGTTGCCCGATTTGTTGAAACAAAGGGGCTTCGATCTGCTCCCGTTCGTGGTCGGGAATTGACGGATTTGCCGGCCCATTGAACAGAGTGGGTAATCCCTCTAAGGCTTGTTGTTTCCACTGGGTAATTTGGGTGGGATGAATGCCAAATTCGCTGCTGAGTTGAGCCAGTGTTCTGTGCCCCTTTAATGTTTCCAAGACCACTTTGGTCTTGAATTGGGCGTCGTGAACACGCCGAGTTGTTTTGGCCATGGTTGGACATTTTGTAGGTCTAAGTTATTGGTTTTACACTTATCACTACTGTCCAAGTTTAGGGGAGCACTACAGTTGATGGTGGCATATTATTGTCTCTTATATTAATATCTGCTTCCTATGTACTAACTGTAAATTCTATAAAGTACAAGCGTATACTAAACGAAATAAACAAAGTAAGAAAGAGTGGTAGTGGTTATTGGGAAAATAATGATGTCTAAAAATTTTAACTAAAGAAGATTAGTCGGTTTTGGATAAAATTATTCAGGCATAAGGTCGATCTCTTTCCGCTTCCGCTCATCGTCGACGTGGACATATATCATTGTTGTATCGATCTTCTTATGGCCAAGCAGTTGCTGCAATACTTCAATACGCCCGCCGTGACGAAGGAACCGAGTAGCGAACGTATGACGCGCCCAGTGGAAGGACAGGTTATTGTCGATGCCTAGTCGACCGGCAATAACTTTGATAGTCCGATTCATACTCTGCTCAACTACGCTGGGAATCAAAACACCCTTCTTTGTTGGAATCAGCTTCAGGGCCTGCTCGTGAAGTGGTAGTTTAATCTCTTCCATAATATCTCTGGTCCGCTTGAAGGGTTTAAATACCAGCGTTTCCCGACGTACTTCTTTCCAGGTCACTGTCGTGAGGTCGCTGATCCGGAGACCTGTATAGCAGGCAAACAGGAACGCCCGTAAGGTGGTCTCGTGCTTTGGATCTAGTTCGTCGGAATAGAAGTGAGCCTTCTGCGCTAAGAACTCCTTTTCGTTTAGGTAATCAATCCGGCCGGACGTGGCTGGCATCTTAAACCCCTTAAATGGATACGTGAATACGTACTTATCCTTTACGGCTGTATTCACATACGTACGCATATCCTTCAGCTTTTTCCAGACCGTGTTTCCCGATCCGACGTGGCGAAACAGCCAGGCTTTATACTCATCCAGGAACTGGGGGGTAAGTTGATTGAAGGAAAGATCTTGAGTGTATTCCTTCAGAGTACCCAGCGATGCTTTCTGGGAGATCCGGCTGGCTTTTTTGATCAGACCCTTTGAATAGCGTTCCTCGATCTTACGCTCCCAGTAAGCCAGAAAGTCATGGCGTGACTGCTGGTTGGCCAGCTCGCGCTGGAACATCTCCGTGGTGAGTGGCACCTGGGCGAGACGTGCCCATATAAACACTTCATTGATCTGGCTACCCTTTCTGTCAATCTCCAGCGTGTAGTCGTTGTGCAGCGAGTCGTTCCGCTGGCGGGGCATAATTGCTGACTTGTCATCGTCGAACTTTTCGGCAGGCCAGTACAGGTTGAGTGGTACCGTGGTCTTTTTCGTCTCGATGATCACTTGGTAGAATAGGGCGGCCGTACCATCGGGCCGAACTCGCTGCTTATTAATGCGCAGCTTATAACTGAATCTCATGTTGGCAGGATGTTGAAACAACAAGCCCCAAAAGGTGTCTTTTGGGGCTTGTTGAAGGTGTGTTGAAACGAAAAAACCGCTTCAGCGTGCTGCTAAAGCGGTTTTTTCTCAGTTTGGCGGTCCGGACGGGGCTCGAACCCGCGACCCCCTGCGTGACAGGCAGGTATTCTAACCAACTGAACTACCGAACCATTTTGATATTGGCTGCTGTTGCTGACCTTTATCGTGGCACAAAAGTAGAGTGTTTAGGGATTCAACGCAAGCAGATAACTGAAAAAAAATCGTGTTTTTTATTCGGAATAGGCTATACTGGCTGTTAATCAGCTTGTTTTGAGTTGTAAAAATTGGCAATCGGTGTTTACAGCGCGAATTGATGCATGTTCCGGCAATTGAACAGGAGGGCTCCGAGCTAGTATAAAAATAGCGGCTGTTCCCTCCTGGGAACAGCCGCTATCGGGCAGACGTATGGTTCGTTCTATTCTTCTTCCTCGCTCAGTTCATTAGCTTCGTCAGGCGTCATTTTTTCGGCGTCGTTTGCCTGGAGAGCGTCCAGTGTTTCCTGCCGGGTGGCGTAAGAGTCAATATCAGTATCGCCGGGAACATCGGGGTTCGGGCGATCCAGGTCAACCTGGCTGACTTCGGTTGGGGCATCCGCTCGTTCTTTCATAACGTTTGGGGTTTGTTCTTACTGCAGAACAGTCCGTCGGTCAAAAGGTTTATTGCCTTTCCCCAAACCTTTGGCTTCTGAATTGCATTGTATTTAGTACACTACGTCTTTATGAAACAATTCTTACGCGCGTTGCGCTGGGCGTTGCTTATCCTGTTGGTACTGGCGGTTGGTGCGGTTGTGGTGGCCTGGTTCATCGATTTCCGCCAAACGGATCAGGACCTGGCTGATGAGTTCAGTGGTCAGCGCATCCAACCTACCGTACACCGTTATCAAATCAGAGATGGGGATCGTCAGCGGACCATCCGGTTTATGGAAACACCCGCACTGGCGGGCGATTCGGCGCTGCCGGTCGTTTTATTCGTGCACGGTGCTCCCAGTTCGCTCTCGTTTTTCAACGCTTTTTTCAAGGATACGGCCCTGCTGAATCGGGCGCAACTGGTATCGGTTGATCGGCCGGGCTATGGCTATTCGGATTTTGGCTGGGTCGAAACGTCTATTGTAAAACAGGCAAAATTTCTGCAGCCACTCATCGAGCGTTACAAAAAAGCGCCTTACCTGATGATCGTTGGGTCTTCGTACGGTGGTTCGGTAACGGCGCGATTAGCCATGAACAACCCTAATGCGGTAGATCATGTGGTCTTCGTGTCGTCGGCGCTCGGGCCGGGGCTGGAGCGAACGTACGGGATCAGTTACCTGGTTGACAGCCCTTTGCTCCACTGGGGAATTCCACCCTTGTTACGTCTGGCTAACGACGAAAAACTGTCTCATCGGCAGGCACTGGAAGCCATTCTTCCCGACTGGCCTAAGATCAAAGCTGGCATTACGATGCTGCATGGCAAGCGGGATGAATTGGTATACCCATCCAACGTTACGTTCGCCCAGCATCATCTGGTGAATGCACAGATGCGCCAATTTCTGCTGCCCGAAAATCGGCACGATATTGTTATAAACAAGCGCGAGTATATCTCTGAGATATTACTCGATATTCTCACCCGAAGCGACGTGAAAGAAACGGTTAGCGAGCAGGTGGTTGCTGCGAAATAAGCACAAAAAATGCTGGCAAAGCTTTGACGACAATCTGTCTGGTTATAGAATTACCAGCGTTGGGTCAACTCTACTTGATCAGGCCATCAGTTCAAGGCGGTTCTGCTCAGGATCGAAAATGATGCTTTCGTAATAGCCGTCACCTGTTCGGCGGGGTTCGCCAACTATGGTGTAGCCATCCTGTCGAAGGCGATTGGTAAGATCGTCAACGGCTGATTCGCTGTCGAGCGAAATGGCAAAATGAATAAGCCCCGTGAACTGAGTCAGGGCATCATTATCGGAGGCTGGGATACCGGGCATCTGCATTAACTCCAGACGAGCCCCACCTGATGGGAAAGACAGGAAATAAGACGAGAAATTCTTGGTGGTATTAACGTATTTGTCGTTGGCTACGCAGTTAAAGTACGTTTCGTAGAACGTACGCATCCGTTCCAGATCAAGTACCCAGATGGCCATGTGTTCGATATGCATGGCGCAAAATTCGGCACTAAATGGACCGCATTGCAACACCTGCATTGATTGGAACTGGTGCTTCATTACCGCACTGATTGTCCCCTACAGCACCAGTGCTGGCAGCCAGAATACCCCATCCCCCAGCCAGCGATAGCGCTCGTTCCTGAGAAAATAGGCTGGATAGCGCTGGATGATGTAAAGCATCAGGCTCATAATCGCCAGCATCAGCGATGAGCGCTGGGCAAACCGGTCGCCGGTCAGAAAGCAGAGCGTAATGCCCGTACCTACGATTAGGAAGGTAAGCCACCGCAGTATTGTATCGCAGCGCTCCGTTCCCCAGGCGCTGGCCAGCGAGAACACATCCTGACTGGTCAGCTCCCGCATCTCCATGACCGCAAACAGAAGCAGGTTCTGAAACGCGATGCCGGTAAACATAATAAACTCTGTGATTTCAATGCCACTGGTCGTTGGACGCTGGACCCACACGCTTCCCCAGACACCAGCTGAGTATAATAATGCTACCAGTGGTTCTTTAAGCAGCAACGCCGAATGCCGCGCCGGAAGCCGAAAGACCGCAATAAGATAAGCCGCGCAGACTCCGCCGAGTACGATGCCGAATTTGACGACACTTGACGGCAGAAACCAGACCAGGAAAAAGGCCAGGGCCGCGGCCCCGATAATGACGCGCCAGAGCAGGGGGGCGTAACGCCGGTGAAAATGATGCCGGGCCGTAAGCGGTTCGCCTATTTTCTGACCATCCAGTAACCGGTCGACGGTGTAAATCATGAACACAACGAGCGCCAGCACAATCGGTGTAGCCCAGTGAACGGGCGTAACGTCGGTGAGAAGGGCTTTACTATTCGGAGCTTCATCGAGCCCAAGCCGGGCTACGTCAAGCCGGGCTACGTTAAGCCGGGCTGCGTTAAGCTGGGATATAGAAAGCTGGGTCGCCATCCGATTCGACAGCACCGCTCCCAGCACGACGGGAAAACTCAGGTAATAAGCGTTACGTAGCGGTGTCAGCAAAATAAAACGATTAGTGATGCATAGGATGGCTATAGAGAAACCGGCGGGGCCAGCCAGGGCTCCTGTCGGTTGACAATAGTAACGGGCTGGCCAACGCGCACTACGCCCGTTGCCGTTGGGCTCGTCAGGACGTTTTGACCAAGCAGAATCTTTTTATTCCAGCGCCGGTAAGTCGCCAGCGTCGCCAGCGGCTCTTTTCCTTTCTGAGCAGTTTCCGGATCGATGGTCGTGAGTACGCAGCGAGCGCATGGCTTAACTCCGTAAAAGTCCAGTTCGCCAATCTGAAACTGCTGCCAGGCGTCTTCCTCGTTTGGTTGCGCACCGCTGACGATAATGTTCGGGCGGAAGCGTCGCATCTCAACCGGTTCGGACAACCGGCGATTCAGTTCATCAAGCGACGACTGGCTGATGAGCAGATATGGGTAACCATCGGCAAAACTGACCGCATCACCCGGTTTTGCGTATTGCTGGTCGACCTGCCGATTGGTGGTTGCGGGCATGTAAACGAGCCGACAGGTAAAGCCCAGCGCTGCCGAAAACCAACGATCGGCGGCATCACTGACGGTAACGGCCGCAACATCGAGGCTATCCCAGATCGAAACCCGGACGGACTCGGTAACCGTTTCCGAAGCCGGAACCAGCGGTAGCGTCAGTACGTCGTCCGGCCGCTGTCGATGCCAGACACGTAACTGGGCGTCGTCTGAGCTGGCGTTGTCAATTGCTACGTCGATCAGGGCCATCTGCGGGTGAGTACGTTGGGTAATAAACGGCCAGGGCTTGTCGTCGCCGGTTGGTTCGACAAGCATGAACCGGCGATCATACCGAAAGCCTTTGCCTTCGACAGTGGCTTCGGCAATCGAAATGCCACCGATTGATTTGATGGGATAGATGTAAAGTTCTGAAACAGTCATGTCGCCGGGAATGGAAGTTAAAAACTCATACGGGGCAGCGGACTAACGTCCTGTGCCGTAAAATCGCCCTGGTCATATTTGAACTTGGCGGCCATAGCAATCATTGCGGCATTGTCAGTACAGTATTCAAACCGGGGAATATACACCTGCCAGCCCAGCTCATCGCCCAGCTTGGTGAGTGACGCACGAAGACTACTGTTGGCCGACACGCCCCCCGCAACGGTAATCTGCCGAATACCGGTTTCCTGCGCAGCCCGTTTCACTTTTTTCAGCAGCATCTGAATCAGCGTGTGCTGAATACTAGCGCAGATGTCAGAAAGATTCTGGGCAATGAAATTGGGATTGGTTTTCGTATGATCCCGCAGGAAATACAGAATCGCCGTTTTGATGCCGCTAAACGAAAAATTCAGTTCCGGCATCTCGCTCATGGGGAAACGGTACGCCAGCGGGTTTCCTTCTTTCGCATACTTGTCGATCAACGGACCACCGGGATAAGGCAATCCCAGCAGTTTGGCTGACTTATCAAACGCTTCACCGACGGCGTCGTCCTGGGTCTGTCCAATGACGGTCATTTCCAGTGGACTGTCGATCCGTACGATTTGCGTGTGTCCTCCGCTCACGGTCAGGCACAGGAACGGGAAGGTAGGCTTAGTGCGGGACGTACCGGGCTCATCAATAAAATGGGCCAGTACGTGTGCCTGCATATGGTTAACCTCAATCAACGGAATCTGCAGACCCAGCGCCATGGCTTTGGCAAACGACGTACCGACCAGTAATGAACCTAAAAGGCCCGGTCCGCGGGTAAACGCAATCGCCGACAAGTCGGATTTGGGTATATTTGCATCCGCCAGCGCCCGTTCTACGACCGGTAAAATGTGCTGCTGGTGTGCGCGGGAGGCCAATTCTGGAACAACCCCCCCGTATTGTTCGTGAATCAACTGCGTTGCGATAACATTGGACAACAGTTGCCCGTTAGCTAAAACGGCCGCCGATGTTTCGTCGCAGGAAGACTCAATGGCTAAAATATTCACCGTACAAAACTAATACATATTGATTTCTGTAAGGTGTATAATGAATGAAGCCGCTAAACCGTTCCCTCTGTTGTTAATCTATAGGGTGCTGATTTTTTGTTAATAGTTGTATATTAGGCATTTCCATTCTGGATGCGTCAGTTTTTTGCCATATTTCTGAAAACGCTGCTCTACCTGTTTCTGACGGTGGTAGGGCTTACGTTTGGCATTTTACTGGGCCTCCAGATTCCGCTGGTGCAAACCAAACTGGCGCAGGAACTGGCCCGGCGGGTGTCGGACAAGCTGGAATTTCCTGTCTCGATCAAATACGCATCGATCAAGTGGTTTGATTCGCTGACGCTGGAGGAGGTACTGATTCAGGACCGGCAGGGGCGCCCTATGATTCGGGTTGGCCGACTCGATGCAAATTACAACCTTCGTAATCTGATCGATTCCTCGGCGCATAACCTGCACCTGGACGAAGTTGTCCTGTACCGGCCGGATGTGCGAATGATTAAAAATCCGAAGAACGGCGATACGAACCTGGATGACTTTATTGCTCGTATTGAAGAGCTAACGTCAGACCCGACAAAACCCAGCATTCCGAATCAGAACGTACCGTTTACGATAGCGCATATCCATCTGGTCGACGGGAAATACACCTTGTTTGACCCGCGCGAACCGCTTCTCAAGAATAAAAATCGCTTCGATTACGATCACTTCACGCTCCAGAACCTGACCGCCGAGGTGAGCAACTTTCTGGTACTGGGCGACACGATTGCGTTCGATGCCAAAGGACTGACGGGGATTGACCGCGACTCCCGGTTGCGGATACGGCAGCTGGATACCAAGTTTCTTTATTGCAATACGAAAATGGAGCTGGGCAGGCTGTATGCTCACATCGGTAACTCTGTCATTCGGGACAACATTACGTTTCTGTACGAGAAACCATCGGCCTTTAGTCATTTCAATAGTCAGGTACTGATGCAGGCCAATTTCCGGAATAGCCGGGTTCAGTCGAAAGACCTGGGCTTCTTCTCTGATTACCTGCGCGAACTGGACGAGACCTGGTACTTGACCACGAATTTTAGCGGAACCGTCGAAGATTTCCGGCTGCGGCATACCGATCTGCGTTTTGGTCCTAATGGCCGTAGTCGGCTGGCGGGGGATATCGCCTGGAAAGGACTGCCGGACATAGACAAAACGACTGTCGATTTCGCCTTTACGCCTTCGGTCGTCAATATGGCCGATATCCGGCAGTATTATCCTGATACGTCGTTTAACCATACCATTCAGAAGCTGGGCACAGTAGCCTTCGACGCTACGTTTGCGGGGGCTTTTGATGACTTCCGCACGAAAGGGAACTTCCAGACGGCCATTGGTACCGTAACGGGAGACCTGGCCCTGAGGCTGGCCGATAACGGCGATCAGACAACGTACACGGCTAACCTGAAAGCGGGAAACCTGGACCTGGGCCAGTTTATCGATCAGCCGGACGAGTTCGGTAAACTGGATGGCGTTGCGCGGCTTACGGGGCGGGGAACCAGCCTGGAACGGGCCAGCCTGGACGTCGATGGGCAACTGAGCCGGTTTACCTGGCAGAAATATCCCTATCAGAACGTAACGGTACAGGGAAACCTGCAGAAAGCATTTTTTCAGGGGCAGTTGAATCTCCGTGATCCGAACCTGTCCTTCAACCTGAACGGGGAGTTTGACCTGACAGGGCCTCGCGATCGCTATGACCTGCACGGGATCGTTCAGAACGCTGACCTGCGGGCACTGGGTTATCTGACTGATTCGCTAAACATAAAGACCCGGCTCAATGTGCAGCTGGAAGGCAATAAGCTGGATGATATCGTCGGTAGTGCTTCGTTCAGTAAGTCGCTGCTAACGATGAACAAACGGGAACTGGCTATCGATACGCTGTCGGTTATCTCGTCGCTCGAACGGCCGGACAGCCTGGGTACACAGCGCTATTTTTATCTGGACTCGGAGTTTCTGACCATGCGTCTGCAGGGAAATTTTCAGCCCCAGCGCACCTTTTCGGATCTAACTCAACTGGCGAAAGAGTACCAGCTACGATTTGCGGGCGACGACGCGGGGATGCAGGCATACTATGCGGGTAAACTGCAGAAAGCCCAGAAAAATCCGACTACCCCGTCAAAATACAGCATTGATTACCAGCTTATTACTAAAGCTACCACTCCGCTGCTGGCTTTCCTGAGTCCGTCGGTTTACGTAGCGCCAAATTCCCGTCTGGAAGGTCGGTTCACGATGGGCAATACATCCTTCCTGACGGCTACCGCCTGGGTCGATTCGTTGCGGCTGAACACACTGGAATTTGGGCGTAGTGAACTGGATCTCACGTCGTCTAAATTTACGTACAGTAAAGACATCCTGGCATCGGTGGTCATCGCGTCGCAGCAGCAGAAAATGATTCGGCTGGTACCCACCAGCAACCTGCAGGCCGAAGCGTCGTGGGCGGGCGATCATATCGACTTTACGAGCAGCCTGGAACAGACGGGTAGCAGCAACCGGGCCGATCTGAAAGGTGAGCTGCGGTTCAAAGGCGATGCTATTGATCTGACGTTTCGGCAGTCGGATGTTCGGCTGCTGGATGCCGACTGGATTCTGAATCCGCAGAGCCTGATCCGCAAAGTAGGGGATGAGTACACTATCCGGAATCTGTCGATGCTGAACCAGAATCAGATCATTCAGGCTTCTGGTAAACTGTCGGCCGATTCGGTACAGCGCCTGAAACTGGAAGCCCGGAATTTCCAGCTCGAATCGCTCAACCCGTTGCTCAAAACAAGTTTAGGGGGCACACTGAACGGTAACGTGTCAGTACGTAACGTGTATGAGATGCCCATCGTGGAAAGTGAACTAACCCTGAATAAACTTACCTACGACCAGACGCTGGTGGGCGATGTGCGCGGCCGGGGCGAATGGGAGCAGCAGGCCCAGCGCCTGAACGTGGACGTGCGCGTAAATCGGAATGGTACCGACGCCATGACGTTGCTGGGAACCTACACGCCCAAACTGAAAAAAGATCCGCTGGCCCTCACGGCCAGCGTCAACGACGGCGACCTGCATATTCTGGAAGCATTCACTACGGGACTGTTTTCGAACCTGGGGGGGCTGGTGAGTGGACAGGTAGCCGTTGCCGGAACGCCATTGGCACCACGGCTGAACGGGCAGCTGGCCATTAAAGGCGGACGCGGGCGGTTTGATTATCTGAAAGCCGATTTTCTGTTCGACGATAATGTCTATTTTGGCGATAACGAGATTATCACCCGGAAGCTGACACTGCGTGATGCCCGCGGCAATACGGCGCTCATCCGGGGCGGGGTGTACCACGACAATTTCCGGTATTTTACGCTGGGTTTTGACGCTGATTTCAAGAACTTTCAGATCCTGAATACAGCCGCCAAGGACAACGATCTTTTCTACGGTCAGGCCGTGGTAACGGGCAAAGCAGAGTTGTACGGTCCTCTCAACGACCTGATGATACGGGCCAACGTGGCCAGTAACAAAGGCACCCGCATCTACATTCCGCTGGATGCTGCTACAGAAGTCGCGACCGATGAGCAGATTCGATTCGTGAACTTTACTACTGGCAAAAAAGATGGTGCCAACAGTGATTCGACGAGTCTGGCCAGCAGCTCATC
This sequence comes from Spirosoma sp. KUDC1026, assembly GCF_013375035.1. Classification (NCBI taxonomy): domain Bacteria; kingdom Pseudomonadati; phylum Bacteroidota; class Cytophagia; order Cytophagales; family Cytophagaceae; genus Spirosoma; species Spirosoma sp. KUDC1026. The sequence goes on from NZ_CP056032.1 coordinate 1,790,154, forward strand.
CATCATCGACCTGTCACGGATTCAGATGGACTTTAATTTCGACGTAACGCCTGATGCCTACTGCGAAATCCAGCTCAACCGGCAAACGGGTGACCTGATGGGCGCCTATGGACAAGGGCGCCTGGCCATGAAGGTCGATACCAAGGGCGACTTCACGATGACGGGGAATTACGAAATTCAACAGGGCGAGTACACCTTTACTTTTCAGAATGTCATCAACAAACGCTTTCAGATTCGGCCTAACAGCCGCATTACCTGGACCGGTGATCCTTACGGGGCGCTGCTGGACGTAACAGCGGCTTACACGCAGTATACCTCGCTGTCGCCCCTGATGGCGGCTTACAACAATACGTCGACGGGAACCGCTAACCGGACGGATCAGTCGCGCCGATACCCCGTTGATCTGCTCATCAAACTGACTGGCGACCTGGCTTCTCCGGCCATCAGCTACGATCTGGACGTTAAAGAATATCCGGCTTCGTCCGATTTTCGGCAGGCAGTAATCGCCTTCGAGTCGCGGCTGCAAAGCAACGAGCAAGAATTGACCCGGCAGGTAAGCAGCGTCCTACTGTTCAACCAGCTCTTGCCCGAAGGCATTGGCCTGTTCGACCAGAACCAGGTTAACGCTGGTGTTGCTAACAGCGTAGGCGAGTTGCTATCGAACCAAATTAGCCGCCTGGCATCAAATCTGGACGAGAATCTGGACGTGGGTGTGTCATTTGGCGGCTTTCAGACGGGGGGAACCCAGAACGAAAATCTGCTGAATAACCTTCAGCTCCGATTTTCCTACCGCTTCCTGAACGATCGGCTACGGATCAGCCGCGACGGTGGGTTTACGTACGGACAGAGCCAGACCAACGCAGCCAGTTTGCTGGGCGAGTGGACGCTGGAGTATTTCATTACGCCCGATGGCCGTTTCCGGGCTAAAATGTACAACCGGAATCAGCAGAGTGTTTTCGGCCAGTACAGCCTCAATACGACCATTACGCCAGGGGGTGGTTTGAGCTTTCTATACACACGTTCGTTTAACCGAATCTTTGGTGCGAAACGGATAACACCCGGTTTGACACCTGTGCAACCTGCCGCGGAGACCGACACGGACACGGCGCCAGCGCCGGTACCAACACCCGTCACCATCTTCTCTGCGCCCGGTCGTGACGGCCGCTAACGGGTAGATGTCGTTCGGTGTTGGCTTCTAGCACCATGTTAAGTTTTTCTTTCGCACTTTCCTCCGTTCGTCGGATAGTTGGGCTTCTTTCGCTTGGTTTTGTGCTGACAGGGCCTCTGGGGTTTGCTCAACAGACGTTTACTAATCCAATAAAAGAGTCCGGTCCAGACCCCTGGGTCCTGCAGAAAGACGGCTGGTACTACTACATGAACACAACGGGGCGGAACCTGACGCTCTGGCGTACCAGAAACATGGCTGATCTGGCCATGGCCGAACGTAAGATCATCTATACACCACCGGCCGATCAGCCCTACTCCCGTGATCTCTGGGCACCCGAAATTCATTCCTTCGACGGCAAATGGTACATCTACGTAGCTGCTGATGAAAAGAATAACCTCACCCACCGGATGTGGGTGCTGGAAAACACTTCGCCTGATCCCATGACCGGTGAATGGGTGATGAAAGGGAAAATAGGGGATAAAGACGACCATTGGGCTATCGACATGTCGGTGACGGAGTTTAATGGCCAGCGCTATGCCGTCTGGTCAGGCTGGGAGGGCGCTACGAATGGACAACAGAACATTTACCTGGCTCGCCTGGAAAATCCCTGGACGCTGGCTACGGATCGGGTACTGATTTCCCGACCCGAGCTTCCATGGGAACAGCACGGCGACGTACCGCAGGAGTGGCAGAAAAACGGCGAGGTGCCCAAAATCTACGTGAACGAAGGCCCTGAATTCCTCCAGCACGACGGCAAACTATTTATTGTGTACTCGGCTAACGCCTGCTGGCTGGACTATTGCCTGGGTCTGCTGACCTATACCGGCAAAGGAGAGCTGACCGATGCGGCTAACTGGGTCAAGAGTCCGCAGCCTGTCTTCGTGCAAGCACCCGACAAAGGCGTATGGGCACCGGGGCACGGCGGCTTTTTCCGCTCACCCGACGGGAAGCAGGACTGGATGATTTACCACGCCAATCCGTCGGCAACGGATGGCTGTGGCAACAAACGTGCCCCCCATATTCAACCGTTTACTTGGAATGCAGACGGATCGCCTAACTTTGGGAGCCCCGTCGCCAAAACTCCTCAGCCCGCGCCAGGTCAGTAAAACCAGGTCTGCCCGGCTTTGGTTACGTAGTAAACATGCCATACAAACCGTTTGCCCATTAGTTATGCAACGACTTACTTTGACGGCTCTGATTGCCGCTGCGCTTTATCTGCAAAGTTGTAAAACCAATACCTCTGAACAACGTAAAATTGACTCTATCGCGGTAGCGACTGGTGATACCACCGCCATGCTACGTGCTAAATTACCCGATCCTGCCACCTTTGGCGGAGACATAAATGGCGAAAAAGCCAGCCTTTACGTCCTCCGCAACAAAGACATTCAGGTTGCCATTACGGACTACGGGGCGCGTATTGTTGGGCTTATCGTTCCCGATAAAGCCGGAATGCCAACCGACGTAGCTGTTGGTTTTGGGAGTCTAGAAGGATACAAAAAAACAGGTGAACCATTTTATGGACCAATCGTGGGTCGGTTCGGTAACCGTATTGCTAAAGGGAAATTTACCCTCGATGGCAAAACGTATTCGACCGAGCTGAACAACAACGGCAACACACTGCACAGTGGTCCGACTGGTTTTCATAACCACGTCTGGCAGGCTAAACAGCCAAATGACAAAACGCTGGAGCTAACCTACGTATCGAAAGACGGCGAAGGCGGCTTCCCCGGCACCGTAACAACAAAAGTAACCTATTCGCTGACGGACGATAACGGCCTGAAGATTGATTATTCGGCCACGACTGATAAAGACACTCCGTACAATCCAACCAGCCACGGCTTCTTTAACCTGAACGGTGAAGCCAGTGGTACCATCAACGACCACGAATTGATGCTGGTAGCTGATAAGTTCTCGATGGTTGATAAGGGCCTGATTCCGCAGGGCGATCCTGTCGCTGTCGCCGGTACGCCGTTTGACTTTAGAAAACTGACAAAAATCGGATCCCGGGTTGAGGAGAAAAACGAGCAGCTGACGTTCGGCGGGGGCTACGACCACAACTGGGTACTGAACAAAAAAGAAGGCGAGTTCGCGACAGCGGCTGAAATTATCGGCGACAAATCAGGTATCCGGATGGAAGTGCTGACAACCGAACTTGCCGTTCAGTTCTACGGTGGTAACTTCTTCAAGGGGGCCGATACTGGAAAATACGGTAAGCCTGTCAACTTCCGGGAAGCCTTCGCACTGGAAACGCAGCACTACCCGGATTCGCCAAACCACCCGTCGTATCCAACTACTATTCTAAAACCAGGACAGACGTACAAACAAACGACTGAGTATCGGTTTTCAACAGTGAAGTGATCGTTTTTCTATCGGACCGGCCCTTTGGTCGGGATGGCAAAAAAGCACAGACAAAAAGCGGGGCCGCTCTTGGGAGCGGCCCCGCTTTTTGTCTGTGTCAACCCCTACTGTGGTCGGTTTGTCGTATCTGGTGGGGCGGTGGGGTCCAGCCCTGGAATGACGGGGGCCAGCGTTGAATCGCCAACAGCGTCCACATTCGTGGAATCTGACTCACTCTCAACCTCATCGTCTGAGTAGCCGCAGTCCAGGTAATTTTTCGTGATTGGAATGGTTGGCTTATGAAAAGGCCCCTGCAATGCTTTGAATTTAGGGTCTTTGTACACCTTTTCGAGAAAGGTACCCACCAGCGGCAGCGCTGTCTTGGCTCCTTCGCCCATATCGGTCGAGCGGAAGTGGATACTTCGATCATCACCACCTACCCAGGCGCCAACAACCAGATTTTCGGATACGCCCACGAACCAGCCGTCCGAGTTGTTGGACGTAGTTCCCGTTTTGCCGCCCATCTCGTTTTTGTTCTTGAACAGGTCGAACGACCACAAGGCCTGCGACGTGCCACCCGATTCCTGCAGACCACCCTGCAGCATGTAGCGCATCAGGAAAGCCGTTTCTTCGCTGATCGCGCGCTGACGGGTGGGCGTAAAGCTTTCAATTTCCTTTCCTTCTCGGTCTTCAATCCGTTGAACGATGATGGGATCGATAGCTTCGCCGTCGTTGACAAACGTGCAGTAGGCCCCTACCAGTTCGTACAGCGATACGTCCGACGACCCGAGGCCGATAGAGGGTACGGCCTGAAGCGAACTCTTGATACCCATGCGATGAGCGTATTGAGCTACCCGCTCCGGACCTACTTCGTCAGTAAGATGGGCCGTTATGGAGTTGACCGAGCGCGCCATTGCCCGGCGTAACGTGAGGTTTGAATAGGAATAGTAGCCTGTTGAATTACGGGGCTCCCATACCTTATCTTCGCCATTTTCGCGGTACTCTTTCCGGAAGGGTTTGTCCTGAATCCGGTCGCAGGGGCTGAGGTTAAGCAACGTATCGTCGATAACGCTGGTGTACACAAACGGCTTGAACGTAGAGCCGGGTTGCCGTTTGCCCTGCTTAACGTGGTCATATTTGAAGTAATCGTAGTCGATACCACCAACCCAGGCCCGGACGTAGCCCGTATGCGGGTCCATTGCCACCATTCCTGATTGCAGGAAGTGCTTGTAGTAGGCAATGGAGTCATACGGCGTCATGTTCGTTGAATCGTACCCTTTCTTGCTGTTCCAGCTGAATACCCGCATTTTGTACTTGCGGACTTTCATGTAGTAGTTGATCGAATCCGGATCATTCGGAAACCGTCGGGCCAGGCTCTTGTACCGTTCGGTCCGCCGGGCGACAGAGTCGATAAAGCCCGGAATCTCGTTACCATCTTCATCCGTCCAGGGGTTCCGGCCGCGCCAGTGGTTATCGAACGTGCGCTGCAACTGTTTCATGCGCTCATCGGTAGCCTGTTCGGCGTAGGTCTGCATCCGGGAGTCGATGGTCGTAATGATACGAAGCCCGTCGGTGTATAGGTCGTAGCCGTTTTCTTCCCCCCATTTTTTTACCTGGTCCTGAACGGCATTTTTCAGGTAACTGGCGGGGCCAGAATAGGGGTTCTCTGGCGTGAAATCCGTGACCAGTGGTAGTTCGCTGATGGAATCAGCCTGGGTAGTTGTCAGATAGTTGTACTTCGCCATCTGGCCGATAACAACGTCCCGGCGTTCTTTGGAGCGTTTCGGATTTTTAAGTGGATTGTAGGCTGTTGTTGCCTTTTGCAGCCCAACGAGTACCGCGCCTTCCTGTACGTTCAGGCTGTCGGGCGCTTTGTTAAAAAAGGTACGGGCCGCCGTTTTAAGCCCGAACGAATTGCTGCCAAAGTCTACCGTGTTGAAGTAGTACGTCAGAATCTCCTCCTTCGTGAAGTTCCGTTCCAGCTTGAGAGCCATCAGCCATTCTTTCGACTTGTAAATGATCGTACGAATGAGCGGGATTCGGGTAAGCAGGCCCGTTGATGTCTTGCGACGGGTTTTAAACAGGTTTTTGGCGAGCTGCTGCGTGATCGTGCTGCCACCACCCGAGCTGCTTCGTCCCGTCAGTACGCCCACAACGGCGCGCCCCACCGACCGGCCGTCAACCCCGCCGTGTTTGTAAAACCGGACGTCTTCGGTGGCAACCAGCGCGTTGATCAGGTGCTGCGGAATGTTCTCGTATTTGATAGGCGTCCGGTTCTCGGCGTAGAATTTGCCAATCATAACCCCATCCTGCGAGTAGATCTCCGACGACTGGTTGAGTTTTGGGTTCTTCAGCTCTTCTACGCTGGGCATGGCACCCGTCAGCCAGAGAAAGTTGTAATTCAGTGTGAAGACGTACAGACCCAGAAATAGGAAAAGACCAAGCACGATTTTGGTGCCCTTTTTCAAATACGGGTAATACCAGCTGTCTGGATTAATATACCGATGGACAAACGAGCGAAAACTACCATAATACTCGTTGTAAGCCGCCGTCCAGGAATTTACCCGCTCTTCGCCAGCAATACGACGGGTCTGACGATTAATCTGGCGGCCAATGCCTCTGCCTAACTGTTGCTGGCGTTGCCGGAATGATCCAAAGGCGTGTCTCACCGATTGGAGTCGCTTCCTGTATTCACTCATACATTCTTGGTCGATATGTTCTAAGTTGGCTGGTCAGCAGATTTTTTACTGTAGCGCCTACTGCTGCCGCGATTAATCCAGCCGATTTTTGTCCGAAAGCGTTCTATTCACCGAAAGGCGGCAGGTCGGTTGATTGAACAGGTCGGGCGTCAAATATAACGTATTTTCGGGCGATCTAATACATGAAAACCGGGCTGTTCACACAGCCCGGCTCAGAATTAATGACTTAGTTAACGGCTTATCGTTAACTCTAACGTAGCAAATACCGTAGTTTGGTCTTTATTTTTTCTCAAACGTCATAGCTATGCCATTCATGCAATACCGTAGGCCGGTTGGTTTGGGGCCATCGTCGAAAACGTGACCGAGGTGTCCTCCGCATACGTTGCAGATAACTTCGGTCCGAACCATACCAAAGGCCTTGTCAGTTTTCTCATCGACCGCGTTTTTGGAAATGGGTTTGTAGAAGCTGGGCCAACCCGTACCAGAATCGAACTTGGTACTCGATGAGAACAGGGGGTTATGGCAGGCTGCACAATAGAACGTACCTTCCTGATGGATGTCATTGAGCGGACTGGTAAAGGCGCGTTCGGTGCCTTCTTTACGAAGCACTGCGTACTGATCAGCCGTTAGTATTTTCTTCCATTCAGCGTCCGTCTTAACGACCTTGCGACCACCGGGCTGCGTTTGGTTAGGTGACGTGACAGATGGCTCGGCAGATGCACCGGAAATGGTGGGAGAACAAATAGTAAAAAGGGTAAAACCGACTAACAGCCAAGCCGAAAGCCAGGTTAACAGGGTAGAGTTCATAGGTTGTTGTTTAAACATCTGTTTTATCTGTGAACGAGGCTATAAGGCACGTATCCGTTCACAGATAAAACAGCGACAATGGACCAATCGTTCAGGAATTTACGGGCTGCATAGCCAGCAGTGTAGCCATGGTTGGCGTTGGATTGCCACCCCGTTTTTCAACCGTAATAGCGAAAGCATCGGACCGGGCAATAGGCCGGTTCAGTTGCTGAACAACCCGACCGGACTGTGCTACGTCGAATACCCCGGCGTCGATGGGTTTACCGTCAACCAGCGACCAAAGCTGGTACTGCTGATCGGGCCCGAGCTGGGGGAGTGCGGACGCGTTGACAACTACCTGGCGGGAGTTTGCATTCCAGAAGACGAGTACTTCGCCTTTGGGGGCCTTGTCGTTACCCTGTAAGACAAGCGTACGGGTTCCCGGCTGACGAAGCAGAGCCATCATCTGATCCTGCTGTTTCTGCCAGTCGCTTAACTGGTGGCTTTCGGCCTTCAGCGTTTCGTTGGCTGTACGCAGGCTGGCCAATGCCTCCTGATTACTCCGTAGCTGAGAAAATAAATAAAACGAAAATACCAGCAAAAGCAGACCTACCGAGGCCGCTACCAGCCAGGTCGTCCTGAAAGTAGGTCCGGATAAGGGCTCACTGGGGTACATCGGGCGTACAATGCTCGGCTCAGATGCCGGAAATTCCAGCTGTTGAAGGAGTTTTTCTTTGACCGACGCCGGTGGTTCGACACTCTGCGCCAGGGCATACTTTTCAAGAGCTTCCGTTAATTCGTCTATTTCCCTACGTATGTCGGGATAAATAGACGAAAGGCACTCGACCTCGCGCCGTTCCTGGTCACTCACTGTGCCAAGTGCGTACGATTCAAGAATACCTGATGTTATGTATTCCGCTACGTTCATGACTTAAATAGTTGCTTCAATTCATGCAACGCAGCCCGGATACGGGTTTTGACGGTTCCCAGCGGAAGATTCAGCTCCTCGGCCGCTTCTTCATGCGTGTATCCCCCAAAGTAAACGAGATCGATAAGTTCTTTCCGATCCGGGCGCAATTGCTTCACAACATCCTGAAGGCCGATGTGGTCTGGATTCGGCTGTTCAGTGTTATGTTGACGATCAACTATATGTACGCTATCCTCGTCGGTTCGGATTTCGTTGGATGGCTGTGTTTTGCGCGAACGCAGCGCATCAATGGCCGTATTGCGCGAAACGTTCAGCATCCAGGTAAACAAACGTCCTTTGGTGGCGTCATATGACTCCAGATTTTTCCAGATTTTGACAAAGATGTCCTGTAAAAGATCCTGGGCCTGGTCTTCATCGCGTACAATGCGAAGTACCACCCCGTACAAGGCCGGCGAGTACTGATCATAGAGCCACTGAAAGGCCTGTTGATCGTGCTGGTTAAGCCTCTCGATCAGGACACTTTCCGAGATTAAAGAAGACTGACGTTTCACGCAGGGATATTAGGTAAAAGAAGTACAGGTGTTCGCCCGAATATAACTGGCTTTTCTATTCTGCAAATAACATGCTTGACCAATAGGTTCGGTGCGTTACAGACAGATTAACGCATTGAAAGTAACGGGTGGATGGATCAGTATGACCGGTTATCTACCCGTTACTTTTTTCTGCAATGTCAGACATGCTTGCGAAAACTACTATTAAAAAATTAAAAGGAAACAGTTCACGCATAATTAAATGTGCGACTGAATCTATTAATTCGGCTGAGTGGTGCTGTTAGGGCGGGTTGTAGCCGGAACGGGCACGCTTCCTGCGCCCGTAGGAGCCGTTGTTACGTTATTGCTGTTGTAGTTTGTGGTATTGCTGTTGTTGATAGCTGTCCCGTCACTAGTTGAGCTTTCCCGATAAAGCTGTTTCTCTTTACTAGCCTGACCGTTGGTCATCTTGCTGCCGGTCTGATTTTTGGCTTTCTTTTTCTTTTTGCCGTCCTGGTCTTTTTCCACGTACTGTGTGTACATCGCATCGTCTTTAACCGTGCCTTGTGGAATAGTTGATGAGGACTGTGTGCCGACGGGCGCTACAGGGGTTGGGGTAGGGGTTTGCGCCAGACTAACGGTGCCCGTTAGAATAAGACCAGTTATGGCTAGGCTGAGTGTGTGTGCGATTTTCATGACGTTGGTACGTAATCAATGTACGTTAATTCGTTTTTTATAAAGAAACTATCCTTTTAGAACCACGTTTTCAACGAAAAGTTTATTCCCGTTTTTAGGTTTCCTGCTGATGACCAGCAGTTTTATCTTGCTTAAATTCCTGTAGATATGCAGACGATTCTCCCCTCACCAACCCAGCCCATCAAGCCGGGCACCAGTACCGGGCAGCAATTCTGGCCAGCCGATACCGCCAGCGGTGGAAAAACTATTGATTCGCAGTCGCCGGTTGATGGCAAATTAATTGCTCGCGTCTACACGTCCGGCCGTAGCGATTATGACCAGGTTGTTACCACCGCTCAGGCGGCCTTTCTAAACTGGCGGCAGGTTCCGGCTCCCCGCCGGGGTGACATTGTGCGGCAAATGGGCGAGCAGTTCCGGCAATACAAACGTGAATTAGGCACGCTGGTGAGCTACGAGATGGGTAAATCGCTGCAGGAAGGGCTGGGTGAGGTGCAGGAAATCATTGATATCTGCGACTTCGCGGTTGGCTTGTCACGACAGCTTTACGGGCTAACCATGTCGTCGGAACGTCCTTCGCACCGAATGATGGAGCAATGGCATCCGCTGGGCGTCGTAGGCATTATCTCCGCCTTCAATTTTCCGGTAGCGGTCTGGTCATGGAATGCCATGCTGGCCTGGGTCTGTGGTGATGTCTGCATCTGGAAACCGTCCGAAAAAACGCCCCTGACGGCGTTGGCCTGCCAGCAGATTATTGGCGACGTACTCCGGGCGAACGATGTTCCCGAAGGGGTATCCTGTCTGGTAACAGGTGATTATAAAGTGGGCGAGTGGCTGGCTAACGATCCTCGCGTGGCACTGGTTTCGGCAACAGGCAGCACCCGTATGGGAAAAGCCGTGGCGCAGGCTGTTGCTGGCCGTCTGGGACGCAGCCTGCTGGAACTAGGCGGCAACAATGCCATTATCCTTACCGAACATGCCGATCTGGAGCTGGCCATTCCGGCCATTGTTTTTGGCGCGGTAGGTACGGCGGGGCAACGGTGCACAACAACGCGACGACTCATTATCGCCGACAGCATTTACGACGACGTTAAACAACGGCTGCAAAAAGCGTACGCACAAATCCGCATCGGTAACCCACTGGATGAATCCTTTCATGTTGGTCCGGTAATCGACCAGCAGGCGGTTCGTCAGTACCAGGCAACGGTTGACGAAATTCGGCAGGCCGGTGGACGCTTTGTCGTTGAACCTGGTGTGCTGAACGGCCCTGGCTTCGAATCGGGATGTTACGTAAAACCCTGCATTGCCGAAGCCCAGAACGAATGGCCGGTGGTCCAGCGCGAGACCTTCGTGCCTATTCTGTATCTGTTGCGGGCGCACTCGCTCGAAGACGCCATTGCCCAGCAGAATGGGGTGCCGCAGGGATTATCATCGGCCATTTTCACCCTGAACATGCGCGAGGCTGAACAGTTTCTGGCGGCTGCCGGGTCCGACTGTGGTATCGCCAACGTGAACATCGGCACGTCGGGCGCCGAGATTGGGGGGGCCTTTGGCGGGGAGAAAGAAACCGGCGGAGGCCGGGAATCGGGTTCGGATGCCTGGAAAGCGTACATGCGCCGACAAACCAACACGATCAACTACGGTACGACGATGCCGCTGGCGCAGGGAATCTCATTTGCGTTATAGACGAGATTATTTTCGGGCAGGATTACAGGATTGACTCGCGAAGCCTGTAATCCTGTCCGAAAACAGCTTAGTCCAGACGCACCCAGATGTTGCCGGAGAGGTCTCCGCCGGGATGAAGGACGGTAAGCCCTTCGCCATTATTAAAGGCATTGACGTTTGATGTCAGTGGTTCGATAGCGATACTATCGCGCTTGGGGGGCGTAAAACAGACCATGTAGTTCAATTTGCCTTCTCCGGTTTCCTGACCCATAACCAGCCGTATGTTATGCTTAGCGGAGATGAGCGACGTTTCGGCGAAAGTACTGCTATCGGGATGCTGCCCCGTGGGTTCAATCATAAACGGTGTATCCAGCACGTTGTCGTATAAATCCAGGCGTTCGGCGGCTACCCGATCGTAATGCCCGGTTGGCAGCATGGTCTTGGCGTCCAGCGAAATCTCGGTCCGGCCGGGTAGTTCCAGCAGATGGTTATCAATGGGTTCTTCGGAGAACATGAAATACGGGTGCCAGCCAAAGGCCGCCGGGCAGCGGGTTGGACCGGTGTTCCGAACGGAGTAGCTGATACGTAACGCCGACATCTTATCCTCTTCGTGAGCGCTTCCGAGCTTCAGCAGATCCGCCTGAACCAGCTCATACGTAATAGTTAACAGGAATGGAAAAGGGTAACCGCTAAACTCACCCTTGTAATCGTACTGCATGGTAAGCCGGGCCGACGTATCGGTCGCTTCCTGCTCGACTACCGTGAATTCTTTGTCATAAACGAAGCCGTGAATGGCGTTGTCGCGACTGGCTTCGTTTAATTTCAGCGTGTAGGATTCGTCTTCAAACATGTAGATCCCATGCCGGATGCGACTAACAAACGGATAGAGCAGCGCACTGGCGTGGGTTTCATCGGCAACCAGGGCCTGGGGTGATTCCGGTGTTTTAAGAAGGGCAAAAAGCTTGTCGCCCTTCCGAAGCACCAACCGTCGAAGCGTAGCGCCAAAGCCGGGCAATACCGTAATGAATTCGCCTGACTCTGTATGTTCGAGGATGTATTCGGTGATTGGCTCTGTTGCCGACGGTAATGGGCCAAAAGGCTGAGTGGTAATCTGGAAAGGCATAATTAGTTAGAGAAGTCGATAGCCTAATAAGCCATTCAACGCGGATATTGTTTGCCCGGCATTGGCCAAAACTAGCAAACTGCAGCGGAAACAAACGGCTAACCAGAAACCGACGATTACATCTCGCCCTCAACGCCAAGCCCGAACAACGCAAAATCGTACCGCACCGGGTCATTGGCATCAAACTGGCGTAACGTCTGCGTTAGTTCGATAGCCGCTTTCCAGTCGGTTTGGGGGCGGGTGAGCAGGCCCAGTTTCCGGGCTACGCGGTTGACGTGCACATCGATCGGCATGACCAGCTGTTCGGGACGTAATCGCGTCCATACCCCGAAATCGACCCCCTGCCCGTCCCGTCGAACCATCCAGCGCAGAAACATCAGCAGCCGTTTGCAGGATGAATTGCGGGCGGGCGTAGCAATATGCTTGCGCGTACGGTCAGGGAAAAACGGATCGCAGCAGAACCGATCATGAAAGCCGATCAGAGCTGACTCAACCGTTTCGGCGGACGCCGACGCTGGATTGCTCAGGAAAGCTTCCTCCAGCGAGTCGTGCTGCTGGTAATATTGGTGAAAGAAATGCAGGAAATACAACGCGTCGGTAGCGTTGAACGTACGGTGTTTGAAGGACAGAAACCGTTTGAGGTCGGTTTCTTCGTGGTTCCGGATGAAGTCGTATGGAGCACCATCCATCAGCGTAACCAGCTCCGCCGATTTCTTGAGAATTACGGGCCGCTGTCCCCAGGCCAGCATTGCCGACCAGAAGCCCATGATTTCGATATCCTGTTTCCGGCTGAACCGGTGCGGAATACTGATGGGGTCGCGTTCAATAAACGACGGGCGATTGTACTGATCCGCTTTAGCGTTCAGTAAGTCGGCGAGGGAAGAAAAATCCATAGGAAATGCCCTGGCAACTGAGCAGGGAAACCCGCTGAGCAGTGTGATTCGGCGGGTATACGAAACTAACGGGAACGGCCCCCGCTCACAACCCAGGCAGCTGCCCGCGAAACGCCGGAGAAAACCGCCAGCAGGCTGGACATGACAAACGTGAAAACGGCGATGAACGGATACGCCAGAATGAACATGATGTTGAACGTTACGTAGCCGGGAGTGGCTTTCATCTGCGCATCACGTTCCTGATGTCGGCGGGCAATACGTTCTTCCTTGTTTTCCATAACTTGAGATTGATTGGCTGGCTTAATCCTTAGCGGACAATGTAACTTACGTCAGCCCGAAAACGCTGGTCGTTAGGCGAAAGTTTCGTAAACGCCTGACTTGACAACTTAATTAGAATCTTGTCGTTCACGCCTGTATCCGGCAGCCGGCCTACCACTTTAACCCAGACGCTTTGGTTGTTGAACGCGTTACGTACCTGCACCAGCGATCCGATAGGGGCCGAGCGGTGCAGCGCCAGGTATTTGCCGGAATTGTCGCTCCCTTCAATTTCTTCGGCAATACCGCTGCTGGAAATCCGCCGACCGCGCGTAGGCATCGGGGCGTCATTACCCGCCCGTGGGGTTTCGACCACAACGTCGTCACTGGGCTTTGGGGTAACGGCGGGGGTTGGCGCTTCCGGCCGGGCTGCTTCAGGAGCTGGCCGGTCGGTCTTGGGCTCCGGCTTTGACTCAGTTTTGGTTTCAGTTTTCGGCTCCGGCTTGGCTTCTGGTTTTGGCTCGGTTTTCGGCTCCGGGCGGCTAGCTTTAGGCGTCCGTTCAGGAGTGGTTCTCGTGCTTCGGGTTGACGAATCCGCTGTTTTTGCGGCTGCTTTATACGGAGTCGACGGCGTACGGGCCTGGTACGCCTTCTCCGACGTAATCAGCGCCTGACCAATCAGGACGTTGTTGGAGGTCAGGTTGTTCCACTTACGCAGATCACTCTGCGACACGTTATACCGCTGAGCGAGGCTGTAGAGGGTCTGGCCCGCTTCAACCACGTGGATGTCCGATTGGGTTGGGTCCGTCGATTTCTTAATTTCTTTATTCGCTTTGGCTTCCGGCGTCTCAACTTTAGCGGCTGGCTCCGCTTTAGCCGTTTCTTTTGCCTTGGACTCGCGCTTCTTCATCTTTTCCTCTTCCCGGATCGCCTTCGTCAGCGCCTTTTCCTGCTTCCGACTGATCGACCCTTCCGGAACGGGCACCCGGATCACCTGATTGTAGCGAAGAGCGTCCGGAACGCCGGGGTTGGCTGCTTTAATCTCGGCAACCGCCCTGCCGTACCGGCGGGCTACGGCATACATGGTCTGGCCTTCCGTGACTTTGTGTAGGATAAAAAGTTTCCCATCTTTTTTCTCGATGCCGATTGAATCAACGGCGACCTTATAACTAGGTAAACCCGGATGGGCTTGCAAGGCAGTCGTGAAAAGGGTGCCGCTTAACAGGAGGGAAGCGGCAAGCATAACGATCTTTTTCATGGGTTAGCCGCTGTAAACGGCGGAAAATGTTTCCGGCTGGCAGTGTTTGAGGATGCCACTGGTAAAATTAATGAAAATGTGGCTAGTTTTTCAGATTAAAGGCACTTAAAAAGGGCAAGATGTCAGCACAGGAAGGTGTTATCCCACCCGTCTCGTTGAGCCTCTCTTTGTCCTCAACCTGACCAAACCGCTGCGACGCCAGTTGGCGGACCGTTATAAAACTGGCCGCCCCTCTGACCAGACGAACGTGTTGCTGATCCTGCCCGGCCGATTGCTTAGTGATAACGGGTGGTCTGCCACCGCGGCCTGAATGTAGTGGTCATGCGTTGCAAGATTGGTGCGCCAGCAGACCAGTAGTACTGCATTAGATCGAACCGGGGAAGCCTACTTAATACCGTCAGGCAGCTTAAACTCTAGTCAGAACTGATTATCCTGTTTCGGCTGCTTATCCCTGTTTTGTCAGAGGTGTAGCACCTTTAGAAAACAGATTCTCCTTACTCTTTCCTACAGAAGAGTCGCCCTTTCCGCCGTCAAAATTTATAAAATCTTCATAACCAAACCCCCTGTTTATTGCCGTGCGGGGTGAGAATATGGCTGCTGCAGAAAAACCGTGGCAAATCATCTGCGAGTCGTCCGAAGCCCGAAAACCTGTCATTTTTGGCCATTTTTCGCTGGTTTGGGTCGTGGTGAGCAAAATGTGCACCTATTTGGGCGAAATATGCACATCGCTCTGGTAGCTATACTATAGACTTGCACAGACATTGTCCACCGGAAAAATACTTACTTCCGACTGACGATTCGTTGGTCAATGTCTGCGGTTTTTTTCGCTTTCTGTTCTACCCAACCCATTCATAACTGTTTTCCTGTTTGCGTCAACCGGTCTGTCTCCGCCCGCTGTGGGGCAGTTGTAGGGTAGGACCATGCCTTATCCCCGACAACGTCACCCGTTACTGATTTCCGTTTGTAACCAATTAACTAATTTCATTATGACCCATTCTTTACCTTCTTTTTCCTGGTTCGGCCGGCAGGCGTTCAGTCTGCTCCTGCTGCTGTTGAGCACTGGGCTGCTAGCTCAGGCCCAGAGCATTCGCTATGTTAAACCCGCGGGCACGGGTAATGGCAGTAGCTGGGCCAACGCCAGTGGGGACCTGCAGGCGATGATTAATGCCAGTAGCAGCGGTCAGCAGGTCTGGGTAGCTCAGGGCATTTACAAGCCCGGCCCGGCGGGCAACACCGACCGTAAGGTAAGCTTCGCTATGAAGGATGGGGTGGCCATCTACGGCGGCTTCGCGGGTAGTGAAGCTGACCTGAGCCAGCGCCCTACCATTAACCCGGTCAGCGGCAATCCATCCAGTACTACCCTGAGTGGCGACATCGGCATCGCAGGGAACAGGAACGACAACAGTTACCATGTCATCTTCAACCCGCAGGGCCTGACTACTAGCGCGGTGCTGGACGGCTTTCTCGTCACCAGCGGTAACGCTAACGGTAGCAATAATGAAGAAAAGGGCGGGGGCATGTACAATGATGGTGGAGTTGAATATGTGTGCAGCCCCACGGTGCAGAACTGCTCGTTTCAGAATAACTCGGCTGGCTCCGGCGGGGCCATCTGCAACAAGGTGTGTAGTCCGGTACTGACCAACTGCTCGTTTCAGAATAACTCGGCTGGCGGCTCCGGCGGGGCTATCTACAACCTTGGGGAAGGTAATGGCACTAGTAATCCGGTGCTGACCAACTGCTCCTTTCGGAGCAATTCGGCGAACTACGGCGGGGCCATCAACAATAGTGGGTTTCGTAGCACCAGTAATCCGGTGCTGACCAACTGCTCGTTTCAGAATAACCGGGCTGCAACATCCGGCGGGGCCATCTACAACAATGGGCAAGTTAATGGCACTAGTAATTCGGTGCTGACCAACTGCTCGTTTCAGAGCAATTCGGCTCAATTTGGCGGGGCCATGATCAACGATGGAGGTAATGGTGGCACTAGTAAGCCGGTGCTGACCAACTGCTCGTTTCAGAATAACTCGGCTGGCTCCGGCGGGGCCATGATCAACAGTGGGGGTAATGGTGGCACTAGTAATCCGGTACTGACCAACTGTGTATTCTTCGGCAACGGGAATGGAAATTCAATTTATAATATCGATGGGGCCAGCGTGTCAGCGACGTACTCCTTGTTCGAGACGGGCGTAACGGGCTACGCCGATGGAGGCAACAACCGGACCACCGGCACTTCACCCTTTGTCAGTACCACTGATGCCCGGCTCAATGCCTGCGCACCCGCCATCAACGCGGGCAATAACGCAGCCAACACCACCACCACCGACCTGGCCGGTAACCCGCGTCGCTACAACCAAAGCCAAATCGATATGGGCGCCTATGAGTATCAGGGAGATCCCATTAGTATCATCCAGCAGCCCCCCAGCGGCTCGGCCGTCTGCGCCGGGGCCACCGTCACTACTTCGGTAAGCACCACCGGCACGGTGAGCACCTACCAATGGTACAACGATGGGGCACTGCTCAGTGGCCAGGCTTCGGCCACCCTCACGCTGGCCAACGTGCAGCCCACCCAGAGCGGTTCGTATTTGGCCGTCGTTACCGATGGGTGTAGGAGCCTGACCAGCACCGCTTTTAGCCTGACGGTCAATACTCCGCCCGCTACGCCAACGCTGCTCACCCAAACCGGCCAGAGCTACCCCGGCGGTCAGTCCAGCGTCACCGTTGACGTCAATTCGGGCAACGTCAACCTGGTGGTGAGTGGCTGCTCCGGTACTATCAACTGGACGGGCCCCAATAATACCTCGGGCACCAGCAGCCCCATCGTGGTCTCGACCGAGCGGGTAGGGCAGTTTGTCTACTCCGCTACCTGCACCAGTGCCCAGGGCTGCACCAGTCCGGCCACCTCGGCCACCGTCACCGTACAGGGCCGGCTGACGGTGCTGCACCGCGACGTGGACAACTACGCCGACAACAACGCCATCCAGCCCCTGCTGGTGCTGCAGAACCAGGGCAGCAGCGCCCTGCCCCTCGCCCGGCTCACCCTGCGTTACTATCTGACGGTCGAAAACGGCGGCACGCTGGGTAACCTCAACGTCAACTACGCCCAGGTGGGGGGCCAGAACGTGCGGCTGCGCTACGTGCCGCTGAGCCCGGTCCAGCCGGGGGCCAGCGGCTACGTGGAGGTGAGCTTCACGGCCGGGGCGGGCAATCTGGCGGCCGGGGCCAACACGGGGCCGATCCAGGCCTACTTCGCCAAGAGTGACTATGGTGCCCTGTTTGAGCCCGATGACTACTCCTACAACCCGGTGCGGGACCAGCTAACGGCGACCCAGCGCATCACGGCCTACTATGACGGGGTGCTCATCGCGGGCATCGAGCCGGGTTCAGGGGCTCAGGTGCGATCGGTGCGGGCGCTGACCGAGAGCCGCAACGGAGCGGACGCCACCCAGATCAACACGGTGCTGGAGGTGCGCAACGAGGGTACGGTGGCCCTCAACTACAGCGAGCTGAAAGCGCGTTATTACTTCACCTCGGACGGCAGCGAGCGGCTGCAGGTGGAGGTTGACGAAGGCAACGTGAGCGCGCGGCTGGTGAGACTGCCTGCGCCCGTTAGTGGGGCTGATTATTATCTGGAGATCCGCTACAATCAGGGCGGTCAGCTGGCACCGGGGGCCTCAACGGGTGTCGTTCGTTACCGGATCAGCAAGCCCGACGGGGGGCGTTTCAACCAGGCCAACGACTACTCCTACCAGGAGCAGCCCCAGGAGCGCAGCCAGAACAGCCGGGTGGTGGTGCTGGCGGGCAGTCAAGTCGTATGGGGCACCCCGCCAGCGGGGGCACCGGCTCGGCTAGCGTTTGGGGAAGCTGGCAGTGGGCTATCGGTGAAGGTACTGGGTAATCCCATCCAGAACGATCAGGTAGGTTTTGAGGTATCAGGAGCAGAAGGCCAACCCCTACAACTGCAACTTTTGACGCCCCAGGGGCGGGTGGTGAGCCAGCAGCTGGTACCGAGCGCGGAGGCTACACAGCGGCATGAGTTGTCGGTGGCGGGTCAGGCGGGGGGCTTGTTTCTGTTGCAGGTGAGCACGCCCAACCAAAGCCAAACGGTGAAGGTGCTCAAAGCCTACTAAGTCGATCTTCCCCCAACCGATACCCGTTGCAACGCCCCGTCTGGTGTACTCCGGCGGGGCGTTTTGCTGTGTTTCCTTTCGCGTACGCGCGTTGTCCGATACGATCAAGTCACTACTGACCGACCTAGATACGCTGGCCAATCAGGCTGGTTTTCTGCTACAGCTCAGCTACTTCCGGGCAACCAGCCGGTTTTTCTCGCCAACTACTTTTGTGAGAAAAGAATGGGAGCCTGCTACATAAGGAATGGGTAGCGAAGGATGCTGAAAACGTACCAACCAATGCGCCCGATAAAATCTGAACGCAGCCCCGGTACTAAGCAACATTGACTGTAACGGGGCTGGAAACGAATTCGCTACGCCAGTTCCCGGAAGCTGCTGGGAGAGATTCCTTTTTCTTCCGAAAAGACCCGGCTAAAATACCGGGGCGTCTCGAAGCCAACCGCATAGGCAACTTCGGCTATGCTCATTGATGAGTTTTTCAGCAGTGCTTCGGCTTTTTGCAGGCGAAGCACGCGCAGGTACGGGATGATCGACATCCCCGTCAGGGCCATTGTCTTGCGGTACAACGAGTTGCGGCTCATACCCATCAACTGACAGATCTGTTCGGTATCCAGGTCAACATTGTCCAGATGAAGTTCAAGGGTACTGCGTAGTTTGCTGATAAACTGATCTTCAAGCGCATCGGCTTCCGCAGGCTGGGCTGGCCCCGGTTGTATAGTACCCAGCGCTCGCTGACTGTAGTAGCGCTGTAGTCGTCGTTGGGTCTGTAGCAGATTACTCAACACGAGGAGTAACTCTTCCCGCTGGAACGGCTTGACCAGGTACGCGTTGCCCCCCCGCCGTAAGCCCGTAAGCCGGTCGTCGACAGCGGCCCTGGCCGTGAGGAGCACGATAGGAATGTGGCTGGTACGTTCGTCGCTCTTCAGGGTGGCGCAGAGTTCGAAGCCGTTTTTGAGCGGCATCATCACATCGCTGATGATCAGGTCGGGTATTTTCTCCAGCGCCAGTTCAATACCGGCCTGCCCATTGGGTGCCCAGAGGACGTTGTAATCAGCCTGAATGCAGGAAACGACGTACCGGGCCACGTCGTCATTGTCTTCCACCAGCAGCAGCACCGGCTTATTTGCACCGGCTGCCGCTGTAATCTCGATTTTGTCTAGTGTGAGCGGATAGGGATCGACCGGCTCTGCATCAGGTGTCAGCGCAATCGCGCTTTGCCGGGTCTGGCGCAACCGGACAACAAATTCCGTTTCCTCGCCCGGCTGACTTCGCCCGGCCAGGCCGCCCTTCATGAGCTGCAGTAATTCTCGTACCAGCGAAAGCCCGATCCCTGTTCCGCCCGTTCCGGAAACCGGCAGCGTCGCGTTCACTGATGTAGACTGCTGGTAGAACCGATCGAAAATACGCGGGAGATCGCGCGCACTGATGCCGGGGCCGGTATTGCGGACATGCACCGAAATCCAGGAACCGTCATCGGACTGCGCTGGTACGACGGCTTCGTAGTAACCGACTGGCAGGGGTGGGTAGATCGGGTGGGTTATCAGCTGGCAGGATATGTACCCACCGGCGGGGGTAAATTTGAGGGCGTTGGTTAGCAGGTTGGACAGAATATCGCCCAGCTTATCCTTATCAAAATCGGTATCAATGACGGGCTGGTCGGTCTGAAATTGCAACTGAATGCCTTTGTCCGCGGCCATGGTCTGGAACGACTCGGCAACGTACCGGATAAAACCGACCAGATCGGCCCGAACGGGTTGCAGCGACATGGCTCCGGCTTCCAGCTTGGTCAGGTCCAGAATCTGATTGACAAGCCGCAGCAGATTCCGTCCACTACGCTCAATCAGACCAGCCGACTGCTGCAACTGAGGATCGGCCTGCTGCTGAAGCCGGTCGGCCATACCCAGAATGATCGTCAGGGGGGTGCGGAACTCGTGGGAGATGTTAGCGAAGAAGTGGGATTTGGCTTCATCGAGCTGTTTCAGATCCTGCGCCTGTTGGGCAATAGTCCGGGTGGCCTGGTCGATCTGGGTTTGCAGCCGGATTTGTGCCCGCTGGTATTGCCGGTCCCGCCACCGCCCCCATAGCCACGCACCACCCAGCAGCAGAACGATCAGCAACAGGAGAAACCAGCTGCGCAGGTAAAACGGCCGGAGTACGTGTACCTCAATCGACAGCGGAGCCGCCGACATCCGGCCGTCAGCGGCCTGTCCTTTAATCCGCAACTGATAATCACCATAGGGCAGGTTGCCCAGCCGCAGGTACGATTCGGTCTGGTAGTGCCAGCCATCATCTATGCCCATGAACTGGTAGGCGTACGTATTTTTTCGGGCATCAGCGTAGTTAAGCAGCGCGAAGTAAAGAATACTGCTTCGGTCGTTGGGCTGCAGCGTAATCTGATTCGTGTTAAGCAGTTCCGCGGTCTTGTCGACCGGTGTGTTGCGACTGGCATCGAACTGACGAAAGGAAACCACGCGCAGGGGTAGGGCGGGCAGCGGAGGCTCGGCGTCGAAATCACGCGGGTTGAAGGCGGTTATCCCGTTCAGACCGCCGAAATAAAGCCGTCCCTGCGCGTCCTGATAGTGGGCGATGCGGTTAAACTCGTTGTCAGTGATACCATCCTGTTCCGTATAAGTCCGGGTAGTGAGCCGGGCCGGATCAAACTGCATGATACCATTGTCGCTGCTGAGCCAGAGGTGGCCCCGGTGGTCGGCATACACTGCGTAAATGTTATCGTTGTTCAGCCCGTCGGCCCGTCTGAACTGCCGATAGCGGCCCTGGGCGCGGTCCCAGCGAATCAGCCCGGCATTGGCCGTCGCCAGCCAGAATAGCCCATGCGGATCCTGGTAAAAATGCTGATAGCTGTCGGCGGGTAGCCTGAAGCCACCCCGGCCACCCCGCCAGTAGCGGGCCGTAACGCCCTTTTTGGGGTCGACGGTGTACAGCCCCGTTGTGGTGCAGAGCCAGATCGTACCTTGCCGATCGGTGCCAATGTGCAGGACGTGGGCCTGGGCTAACTCGGGAAACTGGTTATAGCCCCGGAAGTTAGTAATCTGGCTGGTGACCGGGTCAACCAGCCACAAACCGGGATCGCCACCGGCCAGCAGCCGGCGTGAATTGGTCGAAAAAGGATGAATGTTCCAGATGGTTCCCGGGCCGGGTATGGGTGTAACCCTGGTTCTGTTGGTTTTATAATCGTAGGTTACCAGTGTATATTCTTCGCACAGATACAATTTACTCCCCACCTTACCACTCAGACTTTTGAATGAGCGCTGATTTGCAAGCACCTGGCGGGCTGATGCCCCCGAGAGATTGCTGGCGAACAGACCCATATCATTCTCCAGATTGGTATAGAGTGTATCGCCTACGGCGGTAATGCCCCGAACGGCGGGTTGTTTCCCGACGCCGGCCAGGTAGAACAAACGCTGAAAATAGTTCTGACTAATTCGGGTCTGGTAGAGGCCAAAGCTGGTACCCAGCCAGAAACTTCCAGTTTTGTCGCGAAAAAAGCTCCGGTTGTCGACTGAGCTATTGGTCAGTTGATCGCTGATGTCGACAGCCGGTTGATTGGCTGCATCACGCAACTGGTAGCCGTTCCAGATTTGTCCGCTCCGGTCAAAGGCATAGACGATTCGCTTTTGCAGTTTCGCCGAACTGATCAGCTCAATGGGTTGTTCCTGCCGCCGACCTGACTGGTCAATTTTAAACAGGTGGCCCGAATAAGGGCGCTTCGGGTCTGTTGACGTCGTGTAAACGAATTCCGTATCAGCATGGCGTTGACCCGGACAGATATAGATATTGCCTGTGTGATCGCAGGTACGTAGCACTCGACCATCCAGGGTGAGTTCCACCAGTTGCTTTCCGTTCGCAATAACCCAAACGGTATTGCGGGGGGTGAAGGCCACTAGTACTAGTGTCGTATACTGGGGTAGCGGTACTGTCTTCAGGCCCGATCGGGGATGGTAGGTGTTTAGTCGGGCTGGCTGATAATCGACGAAGGCGACTGTTCCATCCTGATTATTCAGCAGCGTCTGCTGCGGAAGTGCCGCGGGGCTGTTGGGGCGGGACTGTTTGAAGCGCTTCTCAAAAGAAGTAGACACGCCCGTTACCGGATCGAAGAGGGTGATGGCAGCTTTCCCATCGGGACCCATGAGCCACAGCAACCCGTCGGCATCCTGAGCAATGGAACGAATGTCGTCAAAGTCGAGCCCGTTTTTTTCCCGGGTGTAAGTTGTGAACGTTCCTCCGTCGAAGCGGTTGAGACCAAACTTGGTGCCGAACCACATGAAGTCCCGGCGGTCCTGAAAAATAGCGTTCACTTCGCGGTGCGCCAGGCCATCTTCGGGACCATACCGCCGGACGTTGGCCGCAAAGTGCTGGGCTGCGGCCAACGAGCAGAAACCAAGCAGGAAGGCTAGAGTCAAGCTGACCGCTTTCAAATTATGTTATTTTACTACCTGATTCCAGGTATGGGGTGACAAATGTAAGTAGATATATTCATCGGATACGCAGGGTCGTCAGACATTAACTAAGAGCTCTTACGACGCACTCAGCGTGGTTGCTCAAGTAACCACGCTGAGTAATTCTACCGGTGGCTCACCTTAATTGTTCGTCAAAAACTAAACCAAACTGATTATTTCTTTCCTATCCGGGCCTGATGAGCAAAATGTGCACCTATTTGGGCGAAATGTGCACATCCATCTGACGACCTTCCGCTAGACTTGCTCAAGTATTGGAAAGTGAAGAAACCACTCTTCGATTCTCTAGCAAAGAATAGCCCTAATCAGACAATCAGGCCTCGCTACGGCTGGGGTGCAGGAGGCAGTTCCTGCTGATAGGCCGATTAGCGTCGACAATAATGAAAAAACACAGCCCTGCCGACGAGCAACTCGTCCATGCTTTCCTGACTACCCCCTCACCGCAAAGCTTTGATACGCTTTACCGGCGCTATCTTGAAAAGGTGTACCGAACCTGTCTGTCCTTTACCAACGATACCCAGACCGCCCAGGATTACGCCCAGGATATTTTTCTGAAAGTGTTCCGCAAGCTGGACACCTTCGAACACCAATCCAGTTTTTCAACGTGGCTCTACGCTATTGCCCACAACCACTGCCTGGGACAGCATCGGCGCCATAGCCGGTTACCCACCGAACCCTTAGCGCCAGCCCACGTTCAGACGATCGTCGGCAATTATTCTTTCATGGAGGATGCGGATGAGGATCGGCTCCGGCTGCTGGAACTACAACTGGCCCAACTGTCCCCAATGGATAGAGACTTGTTGCGACTCAAGTACGAGCAGGGGGTATCGATTGCCGACCTTAGCCAGCGCTATCAGCTCTCGGAAAGCGCCGTCAAGATGCGCTTAAAGAGGTCCCGGGATCGGTTGCGGGACCTTTGTATAAGGGCGGGGGATGAGTAGCCGAGTCGGCTACCCCTATTCCAGTTCACACAGAATTATTCCTGTGTAACCAAGCCCTGTGTTTGCTATCGCATCGGGTGCGAACCGGACCGTTAAAGCCCCAGCAAATTGTCTGCGATCCGCCCAAAGCCCGGGAACAACCCATTCTTGAGCGTTTTGTCTGCTTTTTGGCCACTGGTGAGTGAAATGTGCACCTATTTGGGTGAAAAGTGCACATCGGTCTGACGGCTTTGGGCTAATCTTGCCCTACGTATTTGCAGCCGAAAACGCTCATTCTGTATGCGCCGATGAGTAGCCGAAACCCGGTGTTTACGGCCTGCCAATTATCCGGTTTTGTGGGCTTCTAATCCGTTATGAACACGTTCCTTTTCTTGTTCTCTAGCCGTAAAAAAATTCAGCCTGAACGTTGCGGCTGGATGGCAACTACAGGAACAAGGCAGTCCCCAAATCAGTGGTTATTCGCTCCGCTTGCCCGGGCTACGTACCGGGTTTCTGTCTAATCAAACATCGTACAACAAATCATATCTATGACGCTTTCTTTACCCTATTTTACCCGCTCTCTGGTGCGCGTCTTCTGGCTACTGGTGCTACTGTCAGGCGCTAGTCTCTTAACTCAAGCCCAGGCCCAAACCATTCGTTACGTTAAGCCAACGGCTACCGGTACCGGTAGTGGCAACAGCTGGATCAACGCCAGCGGCAACTTGCAGGCCATGATCAACGCCAGCAGCAGTGGTCAGCAGGTCTGGGTAGCGGCCGGTACGTATAAACCCGGTGGTAACGACAACGCCGACCGGACCATCAGCTTTGCCATGAAGAACGGGGTGAGCATGTATGGGGGCTTTGTCGGTAATGAAACGGCGCTGAGTGCCCGTCCAGCCATTAACCCCACTACCCCCTCGACCACCATTCTTTCCGGTGATATTGGCGAAGTAGGCTATCCGGATGACAATAGCTTTCACGTCATTTTGAATCGTCTTGGGGTAACCAACATCACGGTCCTGGATGGCTTCGTCGTTACGGGTGGTAATGCCAACGAACCAGGACCACCCCAGGAGCCACGGAATATTGGTGGGGGGATGTGTAATGTTGGTCAGTCATCGTTCGCGAACCCAAGTTCTGGCCCGCCTAGCAGCCCACAAATCAGCAACTGTTTGTTTACGGCTAATTCGGCTGCTTCTGGTGGGGCAATCTATAACGGTGCGGGTAGCTCGGGCGTCAGCAGCCCCGCACTAACCAACTGTGTCTTTCAGGCGAATACCGCTTCCAACGGTGGGGCAATCTATAACGTTGGCGGGTCTGGTTCCGCCATCCAGCCCAAACTAACGGCCTGTCTTTTTCAGGCCAATTCAGCTACCACCTCCGGCGGGGCTATCTACAACTATGGCTTTTTTGGACGTACAAGTAACCCCGAATTGACGAACTGCTCGTTTCAGGACAACCGTGCTGCCGCCGGCGGGGCAATCTATAACGATGGGAAAAGCGATGGGGGGAACAGCAGCCCGACGCTGACCAACTGTTCGTTTAAATCCAATCGTGCAGATAGCAGAGGAGCCATTGACAACGATGGGTATTTTGATGCTAACAATAGCGGAGGAGCCATTGTCAACGATGGGGATTTTGATGGTAACAGCAGCCCACTCATTCGTAACTGTTCGTTTCAGTCTAATTCGGCGGTTAGCGGTGGTGGGGCCATTTTCAACCTAACGGGTCGTGTTCGCGGGGATAATCTGAGTAATCCTAAGCTGACGAACTGTTTGTTTCAATCCAATACCGCTTCCTCCGGCGGGGCTATCTACAACTTTACCAGATACGAGGGTGAAATCAACCTGGTGCTGACCAACTGTACCTTTCGAGCTAATACAGCAACTAACGCTGGGGGAGTGCTATATGGCTATGGGTATGGCAATGGTGCTGTATCTACATCCACCCTGACCAACTGTATACTGGTTGGCAATGGAGGGAACCGTACGTTTTACAATGAGTTTACGACGATCTCAGCCACGTATAATTTGTTTGATGCCTCCGTGACTGGCTATTCGGGTAGTATGGGTAATCGTACCGCAACCGTCTCGCCCTTCGCCAGCGCCAGCGATCCGGCTCTCTTCGCCTGTAGCCCGGCCGTCAACGCGGGGTTAAACTCAGCTACTGGTTTAGTGGGTGTTACGACTGATTTGGCGGGTAATCCCCGCATCTTCGGGGACCTGGTTGATATGGGTGCTTATGAGTATCAGTCCGCTGGGGGACTCACCATCACCGCCCCCAGCGTGAGCACGGCGACGCTAGGTGTAGCCTTTAGTCAGTCGTTTGTGGCTTCGGGCGGTAGTAGTCCCTACAGCTACAGTCTGGCCAGCGGCAGCTTACCCACGGGACTAGGTCTGGCCGCTGACGGAACGCTGAGTGGAACGCCAACTCAGCTGGGCAGTTTTTCGATTACCGTCAAGGCTACTAATGTCGCTGGTTGTTCAGGGGTGAGTGTGCCCTACGTCCTGCGTGTAGTGTCCGCTACGCCCATCCGCTACGTTCGGGCGGGGGCCTCGGGGTCAGGCAACAGCTGGGCCGATGCCAGTGGCGATCTGCAACGTCAGATTAATTTCACCGGTGCGGAGCAGGTCTGGGTGGCCAATGGTACGTATAAACCAGGCTCGGCGGGCAGCACCGACCGTAGCATCAGCTTCTCGATGAAAAACGGGGTGCCCATCTACGGGGGCTTTGCGGGCAACGAAACCGCCCTGAGCCAACGGGTGCTGACTAACCCCCTGGCCACAATCCTCAGTGGCGACATTGGCACCCCCGGCAACTCCGCTGACAACAGTTACCACGTCGTCAGCAATCCCCCCGGCCTGACCAACTCGGCGGTGCTGGATGGTTTTGTCATTACTAGTGGCAACGCTAACGGCAGCAGCGCCCCCAACGACGGGGGCGGGGGCATGCTCAACAACGGCAATGGGGCGGGCAACACCTGCAGCCCCCTGATTCGTAACTGTTTGTTTCAAAACAATAATGCTGCTAATCAGGGCGGGGCCCTCCACAACGCCGGGTACACCAGCGGCACCAGCAGCCCCAGCCTGATCAACTGCGCCTTCCAGAATAATAATGCCACCAATCAGGGTGGGGCCATCTACAACGATGGCAGCGTGGGGGGCACCAGCAATACCCGGCTGACCAACTGTTCGTTTCAGGCCAACTCGGCTTCCTCCGGCGGGGCGATGAGCAGCGTGGGCTATCAGGGAACCAGCGGTCCGGTGCTGACCAACTGTGTGGTGTGGGGTAATGGCGGGGCCAGTACGTTCACCAACGGGCCGGGCGCATTCATCACCACCAGCTACAGCTTGTTCGAGACGTCGGTGACGGGCTACAACCCCGGTACGGGCAATCTGACCACCACCGTCTCGCCCTTCCTGAGCGCTACCGATACGCGGCTTAATGGCTGTACCCCAGCCCTCAACAGCGGGGATAACGCAGCCTACTCTGCGGCCAATGGACCCGCTACCGATCTGGCCGGCAACGCCCGTGTTTTCCCCAACGGGGGCCGTATCGATATGGGCGCCTACGAGCTCCAGACGACCGCGGGGCTTTCCGTGTCCGTCCCCGGCGTGAACAAAGCGATATTGAGCCTGGCCTTTAGTCAACCCTTTACTGTTACGGGGGGTACCAGCCCCTACAGCTACAGTCTGGCCAGCGGGAGTCTGCCCACAGGTCTGAGTCTGGCCAGCACGGGTGTCGTCTCGGGTACGCCTACTCAAGTGGGCAGCTTCACGATTACCGTCAAGGCGACCGATGCCACGGGCTGTTCGGGGGTGAGTGCGCCCTACGTGCTGACGGTGGACCCCGGTTCGCCGATCCGCTACGTTCGGGCGGGGGCCTCGGGGTCAGGCAACAGCTGGGCCGATGCCAGTGGTAACCTACAAAGTCAAATCAACTTCGCCGGTGCCCAGCAGGTCTGGGTGGCTGCCGGAACGTACAAACCCACCACCGGTACCGACCGAACCATCAGCTTCTCGATGAAGAACGGGGTGGCTGTCTACGGCGGCTTCGCAGGTACGGAAACCAGCCTGAGTCAGCGCCCCGCGATCAACCCCGTTGGTGGCAATCCATCCAGTACAACCCTGAGTGGCAACATCGGCAATGCGGGCAGCAGCACCGATAACACGTATCATGTGTTCAGCCACCCCAGGGAGGTCGCTCTAAACAGCACAGCGGTGCTGGATGGATTTGTCATCCGCGATGGCTACGATAATGACCAGACTCCATCCGGATTCTATGGCGGGGGGATGTATAATGACAATAGCAGTCCGACCATAGCCAACTGTAGCTTTCTGGACAATACATCTTTTTTAGGGGGCGGGATGTACAATAACGGGACCAGCAATCCAGGGCTGACTAACTGTAGTTTCCGGAGTAATACGGCCATCAATACCGGTGGGGGGATGGAAAATAACGGGACTAGCAATCCAATGCTGACTAACTGTAGCTTTGTGGGAAACAGGGCTCGGTTTGGCGGGGGGATGGGCAACGATTACAGCAGCAGTCCCACGCTGACCAACTGTAGCTTTGTGAGCAATACGGCCTCTGATACAGGCGGGGGGATGTTCAATGGCAATAGCAACCCCGTGCTGATCAACTGTAGCTTTCTGAGTAATTCGTCAGTCAATAGTGGTGGTGGGATATATAATCAGGATAGTAACCCGACGCTGACCAACTGTGTGCTGTTTGGCAACGGCGGAGCCAAGACGTTCTCTAGTAGAACGGGATTTAGCGTTACCTATAGTCTGTTGGAGCCTGCGGTGACGGGCTACACCAGCAGTCCCACCAACCTGATTACCACCGTTTCGCCGTTTGTAAGCGCCACCGATGCTAGTCTCAATGGCTGTAGCCCGGCCATCAACTCGGGTTTGAACTCGGCTAATACCACATCCATCGATCTGGCTGGCAACCCGCGCATCTATCAGAACAGTCGTATCGACATGGGTGCCTACGAGTACCAGGCGGCTCCCACTTCTATCACCACCACCGCCCCCGGCGTGAGCACGGCGACGGTGGGCGTGGCCTTCAGCCAGACCTTCACCGCATCGGGCGGCAGTGGCCCCTACAGCTACAGTGTAGCCAGCGGGAGTCTGCCAACGGGGCTGAATCTGGTTAGCACAGGTACGCTGAGCGGCACGCCTACCCAAAGCGGTAGTTTTACAATCACGGTGCTGGGTCGGGATGCCACGGGCTGTTCGGGGGTAAGTGCGCCCTATGTACTGACCGTAACGGATGCGGCCAGCACCAGCCCGACGCTGAGCGGCCTGAACGCTAGTCCAGCAGCGGTTTGCGTAGGTACTGTGGCAACTTTCACCGCCACGGTAGGCAACCTCAGTGGTAGTTACAGCTACACGCTGACCAACGGGAGTAATCGGCTAACCGGCACGTCCACTTCCAGCACCTTCAGCCAATCGGTTACGGCTGCGGGCACGGGGTCACAAACCTTTACCCTTACCATAAGTGCCAATGGTCAATCCGCTTCCAGCGCCACCGCGCTAACCGTGAACTCATTACCGGTGGCGGGGCTGACTAACGACGGACCTCTGTCCTGCACCAAGACCAGCGTCACCCTGACAGCCACGGGTGCGGGGACGTACCAGTTCAGTGCGGGCGCGACGTCCGTCAATGGTGGTCCAACCGCCAGTGTGACCACGGCGGGGATATATTCAGTAACAGTAACCAACAGCAACGGCTGCACCAGTGTCGCCAGCACCACGGTGGTGGGTGATGCGAGCGTACCAGTGGCGGGTTTGACCAACGACGGCCCGCTCTCCTGCGCCAAAACTAGCGTGCTGCTGACAGCTTCGGGCGGGGAGACGTATCAGTTCAGCCCGGGCGCGACGCCCATCGCCGGTGGACCTACGGCCAGTGTCACCACGGCCGGTGTGTACAGTGTGACGGTAGTGGGCACCAACGGCTGCACCAGCGTCGCCAGCACGACAGTAGTAGGTGATGCGAGCGGGCTTACCGCCCGCCTGATCGCTCCTGATTCGTTCTGCTCCGGCAAAGTCCTGGAACTGGGGGTCGCCCTAATGGGGACCGCACCCTTCTCCTATACCTGGACCAGCACCAACGGCAGCGGTGATTCGTTCTTCTGCGCCGACTCCCCCAGCTATCCCGGCAACTGCGCTACCCCCAACGTCAACTTTAGTACGACCACCCGCTACAATGTCGTCGTAACCGATGCCAACGGCTGTACGGCGACGGCGGCTAAAACGGTAAACGTGGTCACCACGCCAACGGCCCCCGTCTTACTGGGTAGCCCGGCCCTGACCAGCCTGCCGGGGGGTATACCGTTTCGATTGCCACCGGTAGCCCGGTGTCCCTGTCGGCCCTGGTGGAGGGCAATACGACGGGGACTTACGCCTGGAGTTTGAACGGCGCATCGCTCCCCGTTACCACGTTTGCCTATACCGTGCCAGCTACCACTCTGGCTGCGCCGGGCCGCTATGTGGTCGCCGTTCGAAAGGTGAGTGATCTCCCGACTGTCGACTGCGAGTCAGCCCCGGCCTCGCTGACGATTACTGTATCCCCAACCCCCCTGATTGCGGTAACGCCCACCTCGCTGAGCTTCGTCAACTCGACCCAGCTGCCGGGCAGTAACCCACAGGTCTACACGGTGTCGGCCAGCAACCTAACGGGGAATCAGCTCCTGATTACTGCCCCCGCCCCGTACCTGATCAGCGTTCGGTCGGGTAGTTTCGGCCCGACGCAAGCGCTGCCGGTAACCGACGGCGCCGTGGCGCCCACCTCCGTGACGGTGGCGCTGGTATCCTCCCAGTCAGGTACGTTCACCGGAGCAATTACCCACGTGGCCGGGTCGGCCTCGGCGACGGTAGGCTTGAGCGGCACCACGCTTAGTCCCAGTCTGAGCGTCAGGCCAGCCTCGTTGAGTGGTTTCGCCACCACCGCCGGTACGCCCTCGGCGGTGCAAACCTATACCATCACGGCACTCAGTCAGACCGGAGGCCTGGTGACCGCACCCGCCGGGGTCGAGATTCGTACGGGGACGGACGCATTCAGTTCTTCGGTGACGATTCCGGCCAGTTTATCGGCCCTCACGATTCCGGTGGACGTTCGATTGAGTGGTGCAGCCGTAGGGCCAGTTACGGGCGTGATCGCGCACCAGCTCAACACCAGTTCGAACCAGTCGGTAGCCAACGTAACCATCAGTGGCACGGTCTCGGCAACAGCGCCGGCCGCGGTGCTGCGGGTGCTGCACCGGGACGTGGACAACTACGCTGACAACAACGCCGTGCAGCCCCTGCTGCAACTGGTCAACGAAGGCAGCGCCCCGCTGCCCCTGTCGGCCATCACCCTGCGTTATTACCTGACCGTGGAGGGCACGGCCCCCCTGAGCAACCTGTCGATCTTCTTTGCCCAGGTGGGTGAGCGCAACGTGCGGCTGCGCTACGTGCCGCTGAACCCGGCCCGGTCCGGGGCCAGTGGGTACGTGGAGTACAGCTTCAGCCCCGACGCGGGGAGTCTGGCCGCGGGGGCCAACTCGGGTAACATTCAGAGCTACTTTGCCAAGGCGGACTACTCTGCTCAGAACGAGCTGGACGACTACTCCTACGCTATGGTGCGCGACCAGTTGGTGGCCAATCCCCGCATCACGGCTTACTACAACGGCACCCTGGTCTGGGGAACCGAGCCGAGTGGTGAGGCTGGCTGTCCCACCATTGGCCTGTCGGCCAGTAACAACGGCACGCTGAGTTGTGGTCAGCCGAGCTTGATTCTGACGGCGAGTGGCGGACAAAGCTACGTCTTCAGCAGCGGTACCACTCCGGTGAGTGCCAACCAGGTCTCGGTGAGCAGCGCCGGGCTCTACTCGGTGACGGCGACCTCGGCCAATGGCTGTGTGGATGTGGCCAGCGTGCGCGTCACGGCGTCGACGACCCTGCCCACCCCTGACTTCGCCACCCGGGGCAATGGGGCCGTCGCCGACGGGCTAACCAGCGTCACCGTGGTTCAGAACAGCGCCCCGGTTCGCTTCAGCGCCCCCAACTGCAGCGGCACGCTGAGCTGGAGCGGCAACGGGCTCAGCGGCACCGGCGTCCTGGATGTCTCGACGGCCAGCCCGGGCGTGTTTGTCTACCAGGCCACCTGTCGCGTAGGCAGCTGCGTGAGCAGTCCGGCCAGCGTGACCCTGACGGTCGTCGGTGCGCCGACCAATCAACCGCCGGTGGCGGTGGCCAACCCCAACCAGGTGGTCACGGTTGGCGTACCGTTCTCCTATACGGTCAACGCCTTCACCGACGAGGAGCCGGCCCGCTTGGTTTACAATGCCAGCCTGGAGCCGGCTAACGGGCTTCGTTTCGACCCGGCGACGCGGGTGATCTCGGGCACACCCAGCGCGTCGGGGGTGGTGGGGGTGACCATCACAGCCAGGGATGCGGGCAATTTGAGCGCCACTACGAGCTTCAGCATCACGGTCTCGTCCCCCTCGGTGGGAACCGCGGTACTGCGGGTGCTGCACCGGGACGTGGACAACTACGCTGACAACAACGCCGTGCAGCCCCTGCTGCAACTGGTCAACGAAGGCAGCGCCCCGCTGCCCCTGTCGGCCATCACCCTGCGCTACTACCTGACCGTGGAGGGCACGGCCCCCCTGAGCAACCTGTCGATCTTCTTTGCCCAGGTGGGTGAGCGCAACGTGCGGCTGCGCTACGTGGCCATCGATCCGGCCCGGTCCGGGGCCAGTGGGTACGTGGAGTACAGCTTCAGCCCCGACGCGGGGAGTCTGGCCGCGGGGGCCAACTCGGGTAACATTCAGAGCTACTTTGCTAAGGCGGACTACTCTGCTCAGAACGAGCTGGACGACTACTCCTACGCTATGGTGCGCGACCAGTTGGTGGCCAATCCCCGCATCACGGCTTACTACAACGGCACCCTGGTCTGGGGAACCGAACCAGCCTCGGGAGGCCGGCAGGCGGCTGAGCTGACGAGCCAACTGGCTGTGAAGGTGCTGGGCAACCCGATCCATAACGATGCTGTGTCCTTCGAGGTGACGGGGGCGGAAGGTCAGCCCTTACACCTTCAATTGTTAACACCTCAGGGACGGATTGTTAGTCGGCAGCAGGTGCCAAGCGCTGCAGCAGTGGAGTATCATCAGCTATCAGCAAATGGCGAGGCCGCTGGTGTTTTCCTGTTGCAGGTGAGTACGCCGACTCAGAGTAAGACGGTCAAAGTGATTAAGGGGGAGTAGAACACGCCCTGATTCCTGAGCATTGATAAGAACGCAGCTTTCCCCACAGAGAGCTGCGTTCTTATTATCTGACCGTGGCTGGGTAATAATTGATCTTGTTCAGGTATTGAGCCGGGTTAAAAGCACTTTAAAAGAGTAAGAAGTAAGCGCAGGAATATGTCATCCCCTCCGGCTCGTCAAGACTCTCTTTATCCTCAATCCCGAAGGACACCTTCTAACGCTATTGGGCAGCTGATGTAGCACTTTGCCACAAATACTGAACTGGGTCGTTGGGGGTTTGAGTTGGTTGCTGCCCTGTTTAGAGCAGTAGTAGAGACAACTGGCGAAGGCGTTTTAACAAATAATCGCAAGACGTGGCTGAGCGAACTACAAGAAGGAATGCCACTTGGTAACCTCAAAAAGGTTCGCAGAAACCCTTCCTTCTGAGAGCGGAGGAGGGCCATCTTCTTCTACTCGCTGGCACCACAAATGAGGACCAACAGGAGGATAACAGTATGTTCGGTAAAAGACGCTTCTTCTGGCGATTGATGCGAGAGATCGATACATCAGCGAAGAAAATAGATCAATTTATGCCGCAAAGAACGGAAGCTAGAATTAAGCATTCATTTGAGTACGTTCAAGCTGCTAGTTGTTGATAAAACAGGTTTCTAACCTGGATTCTGATTATTTTGTGACCTAAAATCAGACATCCCTACTCCATTGACTATTCTTGGTATTATTCCCGCCCGCTACGCATCGACCCGTTTTCCTGCCAAGGCGTTGGCCGATATCGGCGGAAAAAGTATGATTCAGCGGGTGGTGGACCAGGCCCGGCAGGCGACATCGCTTAGTCGGATTGTGGTGGCCACCGACGATGCGCGTATTTTCGATCATGTAAAAAACTTCGGGGGTGAGGTCGTGATGACCTCCGTACACCACCAGAGCGGCACGGATCGCTGTCAGGAAGTGGTGCAGAAACTGGCCGCATCGGAAGGGTATGCGCCCGATTACGTCGTGAATATTCAGGGCGACGAGCCCTTTATCCAGCCCGAACAGATCGACCTGCTGACCTCGGTGCTTGACGGTGCAACGGAGCTGGCTACGCTCGTCAAAGTAATCGACGATGTTGATACGCTCCTGAATTCCAACGCGCCGAAAGTGGTGCTGAATACGCGCCAGGAAGCTTTGTATTTTAGCCGGCATGCTATCCCCTACCAGCGGGGACGGGAACCAGAAACCTGGCTGCTGCCAACTGGCGGAGCCACGCTCACGTATTACAAACACATTGGTTTATACGCCTACCGGAGGGATATTCTGGGGCAGATCACACAACTGGCACCGTCAGCGCTGGAACAGGCCGAAAGCCTGGAGCAACTGCGCTGGCTTGAGAATGGCTACCGAATCAAGACGGTGATAACGGCTATCGACAGCCACGGTATTGACACGCCGGAGGATTTGCAGCGGGTCAGTAAATTCATGGGTAAATAGGTTGGCAGACTGCTGAGCGTGGTTGTTAAAAAAGCTTAAACTCGAACCCCTTGAACACAAGCGGGCGTTTAAGGTTAAAGAAACGATGCTTTCTAACTGGCTAGTGGGCTGGTTGTGGAGAAAGCGAAACCAAAAACTGCACCCTGATCTCATGCAAAATTATTCGATACTCTGGGCTGATGATGAAATTGATCTCCTCAAACCGCATATCCTCTTTCTGAAAAATAAAGGTTATGACGTAACACCGGTTAATAGTGGCGCCGACGCGCTGGACCAGGTGGAACAGACCAACTACGACGTTGTTTTTCTGGACGAAATGATGCCAGGTATGACGGGGCTGGAAACGCTGTCGCAGATTAAACAGATGCGCCCAAACCTGCCCGTGGTGATGATCACCAAGAGTGAGGAGGAGCATATTATGGAGGAAGCGATTGGTTCCAAAATCGCCGATTACCTAATCAAACCTCTTAACCCGAATCAGATTCTGCTGTCGGTGAAGAAGATTTTGGACAACAAACGGCTCGTTACCGAACGTACCAACATTGGCTACCAGCAGGATTTTCGGAATATTTCGATGCAGTACAACGACCGCATGGATTTCGAAGCCTGGGCAGATGTGTACAAAAAGCTTATCTACTGGGAGTTAGAGCTGGACGAGTCGCAGGATAAGAGTATGCTGGAGGTGATGAATATGCAGAAAAGCGAAGCTAACGCTACGTTCTGCAAATTCGTGATGGACGACTATGAGGAATGGCTGAATGACCCAAAGGCGGACAGTCCGGTGATGTCCCACCAGCTCATGCGGAAAAAAGTGTTTCCGTTACTCGATCAGGGAACGGGCCCAAACATGAATCCGCTGTTTTTCGTGCTGATTGATAACCTGCGTTACGACCAATGGAAAGCCATCGAACCACTGCTGAGCGACTACTTTACCGTTGAAGAGGAATCGTCCTATTACTCGATCCTGCCAACAACAACGGGCTTTGCCCGAAACGCCATTTTTTCGGGTATGATGCCCAGTGAAATGGAGCGCAAGCATCCGGACCTGTGGGTAAATGACGACAGCGAGGATGAAGGGCTAAACAACCACGAAGATGAGTTCTTGCGCCGGCAGCTTGAACAGAGCCGTCTGAATATCAAGATGTCGTACCACAAAATCCTGAACGTCAATCAGGGGAAATCGCTGGTCGACAACTTCAATAACCTGTTGCAGAATCATCTGAATGTCATCGTGTACAACTTCGTGGACATGCTGTCGCACGCCCGCACTGACATGGCCATGATCAAGGAGCTGGCCCCCGATGAATCAGCCTATCGGTCCATTACGCGCTCGTGGTTCCTGCACTCACCATTGCTGGAACTGGTGCAGAAGATTGCCGCCAAAGGGGGACGTCTGATCATCACGACTGACCACGGAATGATACGCGTGCAAAAACCCGCCAAGATTGTTGGTTACCGCGAAACGAATACGAACCTGCGCTATAAACAAGGGAAAAACCTGGGTTTCGACGACAATCACCTCTTTGTCGGGCGCAAACCAGAGCGGTTATTTCTGCCCAAACCGCACGTATCGACGGCCTATGTCTTCACGCTGGAGGATTATTTCTTCGCGTATCCCAACAATTACAATTACTACGTGAATCATTACCGGAATACATTTCAGCACGGCGGTATTTCGCTGGAAGAAATGATCATTCCATTTGCGTACTTAACCGCCAAGCGATAAGCAGAGAGTTTGGCTAAGGTAAAATCGGCCCGTTAGGTAGCACATGCTACCTGACGGGCCGATTTTATTTGGTTAATGAGTAAATGAAAAACAGGTAAGAAGGGCGTATTTATCTCTGTGACAATTCGAGTTTTCGGCGTTCGATTCTCGGCTTTGCCAGAGCTCAGTGTCATGGATGTTCGATTGCTGGCGTTCGGCTCAAAAATTGATCAGTTTCTAGATTTAGAAAATGATCAGTCTGATTTCCCGATAAAAACAAACGTAACTCATTGCCGTGATTGCGCAACCTTGAGTAGATAAATCTGTGTATAAGTTAACAAAAATTTGTACTTTTCACGCTGATTCAGAATTGATTAGTCCAGCATTCTATGGCTAAGCTTTACGCATTATATACTATACTGATTGGTTTATTTGTTTGCCTGACACAGAGTGTTCTGGGCCAGTCCGGCTCATTTCAGCAGTTGGGAGAGAAGGTATATCGGCTAAATAATGCATTCAAATACAATGAGTCGCAGGCATTGTTGTTGCCGGTTCTTGAAGGTGAGTCATACAGTGCCGACGATAAATACCAGGCGGCTGTTCAGCTCTCATATACCTACAAACGCGTATTTGATTATGTGTCGGCCCTGAAGTTTCTGGATCTAGCCTGCACGTTCGCCAATCAGACGACAAAGAAAACCCAATACATAGCGGCTATTGATTCGGAAAAAGCATTCATCCTGTTCGACACGCATGACTATAAAGGCGCAGGGGTGCTCATGCGTAAGCTCGAAAAAACGGGCTTCAAATACATTACTCAGGAGAACAGGTCAAAGCTGATCATGCAGCGGGGGTATCTGCTATTCCTGGGGAAACAGTATGAGCGCGCTGAAGCCGTATACGATCAGGCGATACACCTGCTGCGTGCGGTTTCTCCCTGCGATTTACCCATGGTCTTCGTCAAGAAAATGCAGTTGTACGATGCTATGAATCGTCTTGATCTGATGAATGATGCCCTCCATCAGTCAGTTGCTCAGGCCGATTCCTGTCACATCATCAAGTATAATCTGTACGTCTATAACGAATTGCTGGCCATTTACAAAAAGAGGAGAAACCTGGACGCCATTGTCAGAACGCAGAGCAAAGTAGACAGTTTGACTGGGGTTTATGCCAGTAGTGAAAAAGTTGCTGCCCTGCACGATCAGAAAGAAGCGATTCTACTGGAAAATAAAAGCCAGGAACTGCATCAGAAGGAAACCAGTGAGCGATACCTTACTCTTACGATGATCGGTTTAC
The DNA here is from genome assembly GCF_013375035.1 of Spirosoma sp. KUDC1026. Lineage (NCBI taxonomy): Bacteria > Pseudomonadati > Bacteroidota > Cytophagia > Cytophagales > Cytophagaceae > Spirosoma > Spirosoma sp. KUDC1026. The sequence continues at coordinate 1,827,732 of NZ_CP056032.1, forward strand.
TTGTACTCGCTGGAGGCCTGCTGATCTGGCTGCTGCAGTACCATCGTAAACAACAGCGGCTAAAAGCTGAGTTTGCTGGAATGAAGCATGAGTTGGAAAGTTACTTGGTAATGAATGAAAGCTTGATTGCCAGCAAAATGACTACGGAAAATGATAGGCTGAATAAACTCTCCGAACGACAGCGGGAGGTACTTTCACATATGGCAGCGGGTATGTCTAACAAAGCAATCGCCGATACAATGTTCATTTCGGAGAACACTGTGAAATACCACATCAAAAACATTTACATACTCCTGGAAATCAAAGACCGCAGGGAGTTTTTGGTCAGCGTGAAGAAGTAGAAAAAAAAAGGAGGAAGGGGAGGAGAGGGAAGAAGGAGGAAAGGAAAACGAAGGAGGTATCTTCGAAACAGTCCTTTTCTCCCTCTTCTCCTTTAAAAAATTATCCCTTCAACTCCACCACCTGTCCTTCCTGGCAGCGGAGGACACGAGCGGGGTATTTGTGCAAAAGTTCGTAGTTGTGAGTCGCCATCAGCACGGCGGTACCGGCATTATTGATAGCCTGAAACACCTTCATGATCTGATCCGAAACGGCCGGGTCCAGGTTTCCCGTTGGTTCGTCGGCAATCAGGATTTGGGGTTCGTTAAGCATGGCGCGCGCCACAACAACCCGCTGCTGTTCTCCTCCCGATAGCTGGTGCGGCATTTTTTTCTGTGCTGTACCCAGTCCCACCTGCATTAGCACCTCCGCAATACGGTTGTTGGCGGCTGCTTTGTCTTTCCAGCCCGTCGCTTTGAGGACAAAACGTAGGTTGTCCTCGACCGAGCGGTCAAAAAACAACTGAAAATCCTGAAACACAATCCCGATACGTCGGCGCAGTTGCGGTACGTCGCGGGGTTTGAGTGAGTGGAGCTGGAAACCAGCCACGCTTCCCTTCCCGTTCTGGAGCCACAAATCGGCGTATAACGTTTTCAGCAGCGATGACTTTCCGCTGCCCGTACGGCCAATGAGATACACGAAATCGCCCTTGTTGATCTGAAACGATACGTCGCCCAGCACCAGTTTCTGGCCCTGATAGATGTCAGCGTGATCGAGCGAAAGAACGGGTTCGTTGGAAAACATGGAATATGCAGTTAACAATGTCCGTACCGCACTCCAGACCGAATCTGGAGTACGCGGACCAGATTTATTTCTTTACGGGTAAAGCCGCTTTCTCGTGGTCAGCCAGGAACTTCGCCAGGCCGCTGTCGGTCAGGGGATGGTTCAGCAGCGATTTGATTACGCTCAGCGGAGCGGTCATGACGTCGGCCCCCAGTTCGGCGCACTGAATGATGTGCATTGGGTGACGTACCGAAGCCGCCAAGACCTCTGTATCATACCCGTAGTTGTTGTAAATGGTAATAATCTGCTCGATCAGGGCCATACCATCTGTCGAAATATCGTCCAGCCGACCCACGAATGGTGATACGTACGAAGCCCCGGCCTTAGCCGCCAGCAAGGCCTGTCCCGCCGAGAAAATCAGCGTACAGTTCGTGCGGATACCTTTTTCGGAGAAGTATTTGATGGCTTTCACGCCGTCGCCCGTCATCGGTACTTTCACAACGATGTTCTCGTCCAGTTCCGCCAGTTCCTCGCCTTCCCGAATCATCTCTTCGTACTTCACGGAGATAACTTCAGCGCTGACATCGCTCTCAACAATGTCGCAGATCTGCTTGTAGTGGCGCATGATGTTGTCTTTGCCGGTGATACCTTCCTTGGCCATCAGTGATGGATTGGTGGTAACGCCGTCGAGAATGCCCATTTCCTGCGCTTCGCGGATGTCGGCCAGATTGGCGGTGTCGATAAAAAATTTCATGGTCTTGTTCGTGAATAGTAAAGAGGTTCAACTCAATCAGGCTGCCGAAACGCTCGTCTGCATGATGTGCGTACCGTCCTGAATGTTACAAATGTGAAGGTAGGTATCTTTCCCGGTTTTGGCTTTGTACTGCTGCGTAATCGTCTGGCTGAAGCTGTCGAGTTCGTCTTCGCGTACGAGGTTGATCGTACAGCCGCCAAAACCACCTCCCATCATCCGCGATCCCAGCACGCCGGGTTGTTCGCGGGCAATACCCACAAGGAGGTCAAGTTCCGGGCAACTAACTTCATACCACTGACTCAGTCCTTCGTGCGAGCCGTACATATACTGACCGAAAGCTGCCACATCGCCCGCTTCCAGAGCCGCTACGCCATCGAGCAGGCGCTGGTTTTCCTGCACCACGTAAGCACAGCGCCGGTAAATGAGCGGCTGTGTATCACGCAGGTGTTTGTCCAGCATCTCCATCGTTACGTCACGCAGGCTGTTTACGTCCGGGTAGAGTGTCTGCAAAAAGCGAACGCCGGCTTCACATTCGGCCCGGCGGGTGTTGTACTCCGACGTAACGAGCGAGTGTTTCACGCGTGAATCGCAGAGGACAATGCGAATTCCGTCCATGCGGAGGGGCGGGTAGGTATAGTCCAGTGAGCGGCAGTCGAGTTTAATTACGTGCCCGGCTTTGCCCATCATGCTGGCAAACATATCCATGATGCCGACTTTGGCACCGACGAAGTCATTTTCGGCCCGCTGGGAAAGCTTTACCAGTTCCAGGCGTTCCAGACCCAGCGAAAAGAGTTCATTGAGTGCAAAGCCCACCGCGTTTTCGAGCGCGGCCGAGGACGACAGTCCTGCACCCATCGGAATGGTGCCCCCAAAAACGCAGTTGAAACCACGTAACGAATGACCCGTCAGCCGAAGCTGGGTCACAACGCCAAGTAGATAATCGGCCCAGGAATGATTGGGAGTGAGGTTATTGAGCGATCCAGTGAAGCGCTTCTTGATGTCGAAGGCGATAAAGTGCAGTTCGTTGTCCTCACGCGGTCCAACCGCCATGTAAATCGCTTTATCAATAGCGGCCGGGAGCACAAAGCCTTCGTTGTAATCGGTATGTTCACCAATAAGATTAACGCGGCCGGGAGAGCAGATCAGAAGGGGTTCGGCCTGAAACTCGTTTCGGAACGAAACGGCTAGTTGTTCAGCAAGACTCATAAAATAGTTCGGGGCAATTAGCGGTCCATCGCAGCTAAAAGAAACAAACCGCCGAACACTACCGATCAACGATGAACTGACCGGAAATAAAAAATGGCAAACCAATGTCTCACCGCTACAACCACCTACCCTTGCTTCGGTCAAGACCTGGGGGATTCAGCAGGAGCTGGTAGCACCGATTTGCCGATGCAAAGTTATGAAATCATTACCCATTACACAAGTTTTCACCCGTACCTTTGCGCACAAATTGATTTGTTATGATACGTTTGTGGGGTAGTATTTTTAGTATTTTATTCATAATCAGCGCCTGTACGTCGTCAGATACGTATCTGGAACAAGGACGAAGTCAGTTAAAAGAAGGCAAATTTCGGGAAGCGATTGAGACGCTGAACCGGGCTATCGAGTCGGATGACGAAAATGCTGAAGCCTTCAACAGCCGGGGTGTCGCCTATTTCGAACTAAAAGAATACAGCAACGCCGGTCTAGACTACGACAAGGCGGTTAAACTGGCCCCTGACTTTTACCGGCCCTATTACAACCGGGGGTTGCTGAAAATGGCGCAGAATGACCCAAAGGGGGCTCTGAAAGACTACGCCGATGCCATCCGGCTGGCGCCCGACACGAGCAAGCAGATCAGTTCGGAGATTTACCTGAACCGGGGACAGCTGTTTGCGTCGCAGGGACAGCTTCAGCCCGCCCTCAATGATTTTGAGCAGGCTATTACGCTAGACCCTAAAAACTCACTGGCGTATTACAACCGGGGTTCGCTGCTGTTCGACCAGAAACGACTGGTAGCGGCAACGGCCGATTTTACGAAAGCGGTGCAGTTTGACCCAAAATTCGGGAAGGCATTTTACGCCCTGGGTCTGGCTCAACTGCTGCAGGGCGAGGCCGAAACCGGCTGTCTGAGTCTGAAGCAGGCTCAATCGCTGGGGTATAGCGACGCGACAAACGCCGTTGCACAATATTGTCAGTAAGCTTATCGGATCACTTCTTTTACCCTGTTATGCGCAAGACTGTTTCTATCGCGTTTGGGCTGCTGTTTGTTCTGTTCGCAGCCTTTCAGTATAACGACCCGGACCCTGAAATCTGGATTCCGATCTATGGCATTGGGGCTATGGCCTGTTTTATGGCCTACGCCAACGTAGGGCGTTGGTGGTTCTTTGCCGCCATGAGCGTTGTCTATCTCGTTGCGGCTTATTACCAGTGGCCCCCCGCCTTTGAAGGGTTTCTGTTTGGCGAAATGGGTATGCGGAGTGTCAATATCGAACTGGCCCGCGAAGCCGGTGGGCTAGCTATCTGCGCGGCTGTTATGCTATGGCTGGCGTTCCTGGCCCGAAAGTCATAAAGATTTATGGACAGGATTACTGCCCGGCGGCCGGGCAGTAATCCTGTCCATACTTTACATAAACATCGCCTGAATCTCTTCTTTAACAGCCTTCAGCGCATTCGTTGTGGGCTGTTTGTCTTTCTGGATGATCCGTTCAAAAATTCGTTTCGACAGATCAATAGCAGGTGCGTCAGGGCGAACATCGCCGGAGGCCTGGTTGATGAGCGTCATAACATCATTCATGGCACCCTGAATCTGATTCCAGACTTCCTGGCTCATGTACACCTGCTGCGACAGGTTGTGATTGTATTCCTCCCGAATCTCCTGTAACAGACGCTGCTGCAACTCAAGTACCGTGGTGGAACTACTACCCAAGCGAAGCAGTAGATTGTTAGGGCTGATCCGTTCCAGGAAAAGCACCATTCGCTCGTAAGCTTGTAACCGAATAGGGACAACCGTTTCGGTGTATTTAGTTTTTACGTCATTACGATACCGGTCGGCTTCGCGCTCTAACAGCAGTTTAACGGTCAGGTACATGCCGTATAATACCAGCCCCGCCGGTACGATTAATTTCAAAAAATCACTGAGCAGCTCCATGCGGCAATAGAAAGAGATTAACTGAAAAAGGGTAACTTTGAAGAAAGTAGGTTTTGTAAACAGACGGCCGCTCAGATAATCAGACAAAACAAGATTTCTGAGCCGACCCGATATGCATCAACCGAGAACAGAAAATGCTGGTACTTGACAATCCCGTACACGTTCGTCCCGAAGCCCGGTTACAGATCCTGGACACGTTACAGGCCAATAAAATTCCCGACGAGTATGGACTTCGGGTTGGCATTCGAGGAGGTGGTTGCGGTTCATCGTGGCTGCTGGGTTTCGATCTGCCTGGTTCGACCGACGAAGTGTATAACGTAGAAGGCGTGCGTGTCATTATTGATCGCAAACATTTACTCTACGTATTTGGCGCAGAGATCGGCTACGAAACCGGCGGTTTTACGATCGACAAAAAGGCTCCGGAATTGCCCGAGGTTTCCCGTTGACCGAAAGACCCTTCGCAACAGGATCACAAAAAAGCTGGCACGATTTTAGGAAGCACACGCCCATAACCCTCTCTCCCATATTGTGAAGCGTATTGAGAATCATATTTTCCTGTTGCTGGCGCTGCTGGCCATTGGATTGTCGGTTGCCTGCTATCTTTTACTGGAACAGAATGCGCCAGCGGCCAATGATGAGCAGTATCTGAGCGCCGTACAGCAGCGGGTAAAAGAAGAAATGAGTATCAGTACCAACGAGCTTCATCGGGTGGCAGATCTGGTTCGCCGGAAACCAAACCCGTCGTTTTCTGATCTAAGCCTATCCGAAGGCACTCAGTATCCCTACTACGTCTTCCGGAATCAGAAACTCCTGTTCTGGTCTGATCACCGCTTCATTCCGAATTTTTCGCAGATTAAAGACGTCAAGAATCCCCGCCTGATCGATTTCGAACAGGGCCGCTACGTGGTCAGTCACGAGCGAATCCGGCGGCAGAACGATACCATCGACGTTTTTTCGCTGGTGAATATTTATCGCTACTACCGCAGCTCCAATACGTACCTGCAGTCGGGCTATAATCCCAACTTGTTCGTGCTGGATCCGGAGGCTGTCAACAACCGGCGGGCGAGTGCTTTTCAGTCCATTTATGATAACTCGTCGGCTTTCCTGTTTTCGGTTATTCCCCCGAAAATGGTTCCCTACCGGAATCAGTCGACGCCGGTCAATACCATCATTCTGGCCACGCTGGGGGTTGTTTTTTTAGGATTATACCTGTTGCAGCTGCTGGGCTGGATGCGCGAGAGCCGACAGTATGAATGGAGTTTTATCTGCCTGGCTACGTACCTGCTGGTGCTGCGGGGGCTGATGCTCTACTACGGCGTTCCATTTCTATTTGTGGAGTCTGATCTGTTCAATCCTAAATATTACGCATCTTCTGTCCTGGTGCCCTCGCTGGGCGATCTGCTGCTGAACGTAATGGGGGTAGTGGTTCTGGTATTTTACTGGGTGAAATACTACTACCGATCTACTACTTATAACCTATTGCTCCAACTGCCTTTTGCTCTACAGCTGGCTATGTCGGTAGGCTGTGTTATTGCCAGCTATTTTGTATTTGACTATTGCTATCACGAGCTAAATAATATCTACGAGAAGTCGCAGTTTACGCTGGACATTACCCTTAACATCCACTTCTCGCTCCTGAAAATTGTCTGCCTCTTTGTATTTGTTGCCATTTCATTCGGTTATTTTCTGGCTATACAATTACTGAGCAGTCTTTTTCTGCGGTACAATCGCGCCCAGCACCGGCTACGTGGTGCGTTGCTGATTTTGTTGGGCACCGGTGCTACGGTGGGGCTATATCTCCTGAATAATCAGGCGTTGAACCCCGTCCTGATCGTTAATGGAATCTATTTTCTACTGATTTATCTGGCTCGTTTTCCGCGAACACTCTACCGGTTTGAATACAAAACGTCGATTTACTTGTTTTTGGGGGCTTTCTTCTGCGCGGTAACGACGGCTTATGTCGTTTACAGCCAGGAAATCAGAAAGCAGCTGGCCCACGAACGAGAGTTTGGCGCCCAGTTACTGGCCGAAAACGATGAGTTTGGTGAGTTTCTGATGAATAAGGCACAGGCGTCCATTGCTCACGATCCTCAGATTGCACAGGCGCTTCAGGTCGATACGTTGCGGCTGGTGCGGGAGCGAATTCAGCAACGGATCAAAAGTCATCATCTGGACAAATACTTCGATAAGTACGACATTGAAATATTTTCGTATCGGGCCGATATGCGTCCGCTCGATATCAGTATGAATGCCATACCGCTGAGCCGACTGAAAGAAAGTTATCAGCAGAAACGTTACCAGACCCAGTATCCGGACGTGTATTTCGTGAACGAGGCAGGCAATCAGTTTATCAAGCAGTATGTCTGTTTCGTTGCCATGCAGAGGCCTGGTTTGGCTGGTCAGGCAGCAGCACCAACTGCTCCGCTGGGCTATGTCGTGCTGGATCTCCGCCTACGTAACGGGTGGCCCAAAAATGTCTATCCAGCGCTGTTGGTTGATGCGCAGTTTCCGCAGAGTACAGATGCTCAGGGCTACAGCTACGCGGTTTATCAGCAGTCAGAACAACGAAAACCAGGACATGCGAAGTACGAACTAAAATACAACGCGGGCGATTTCAACTACGAGAAACGACTATCCAATGCTGTTCTTGATAGCGTGGCCCTGTTTAATCGTGGTCTGACGCTGGGGGGGTATATGCACGTAGCGCAGCGGGGACAGGATGGTCGCGTCGTTGTGGTGTCGGCAACAGAGTATCCCTTCCGGAATATCTTCTCAAACTTCTCATTTCTGTATCTGGTGCTTTTGTTGAGCGTGATCATTGTTATCATTGGCTACGCGATCAACTATGGCTTATCCCGATTCAGTATTAATTATTCGACCCGGATTCAGATTCTGCTGAATGGTGCTTTTTTCCTGCCGCTGATGCTGGTTATTGTGATTATCATGAGCGTAATCAGTTCAAACTATATCACAAACCAGGAAAATGCGTACATCAACAGTACCCGAAATATTGCGTCCAACTTCCTGACATATCTGGACGAACATCTGATTGCCGAAAAACGGAGTAAAGCATCGATGGAGGAGGAGCTGGCTAAAATTGCCAACGACGCCAATATTGATATCAATCTGTTCAACGCGCAGGGTCAGCTTTACACATCGACCCAGCCCCTGATTTACGAGAGTGGATACCTGTCCAAACGTATCAATCCGGAAGCGTACATTCACATTATTGAAGAAAAGGAGAACCAGCGGCTGGTTGATGAATCGCTGGGAACAAAGCAGTTTAAAACGGCATACGCCAGCATTAAATCGTACGACGGGAAGTTACTGGGTATACTGAGTATTCCGTACTTCTACGCCCGGCCCGAGTATGACCGGCAGATTATTGAGGTGATTTCGTCGGCGCTGAGTGTCTTCAGTACGTTGTTCATTTTCTTTATGATCCTGTCGTACTTCGCTTCGCACGCGCTGATCAAGCCCCTCGAAATGCTTACGCAGAAGATCAAGAAAACAAATCTGGAGCGTCAGAATGATCCGTTACTCTGGCACTCCGATGATGAGATCGGTCTGTTGATCCGGGAGTACAACCGAATGCTGGTTAATCTCGAAGAAAGCAAACAGGCTCTGGCCCAGAACGAGAAGCAGTCGGCCTGGCGGGAAATGGCCAAGCAGGTTGCGCACGAAATTAAAAATCCGTTGACGCCCATGAAGCTGACACTGCAGCATTTGCAGCGAACTTTTCCCAAGGCTAGTGGCGCTACCGATACGGCGGCTCACCGCGTCATTCATCGAACGTTTGATTCATTGCTCGACCAGATTGACAACCTGAGCGATATCGCTACGTCGTTCTCCGATTTTGCCAAAATGCCAATGCCCAAAAACGAAGTGTTTGAGGTGACGTCGATGCTAAACCGCTCCGCCGATCTGTACGATGACAAACACCGCGTTATTCTTCGGCGTGACATTGTTCCGGGGCCAATTATGGCCGTTGGCGACCGCCAGCTGATTGGACGAATTCTAACCAATCTGATGATTAACGGCATGCAGTCCGTACCGTCAGACCGGAAGGCTGAACTCGATCTACGGCTTTATACAAAAGAAGACGAAGTGCACATTGAAGTGCAGGACAATGGCGCCGGTATTCCCGAGTCAATCCAGAGTAAGGTCTTTCTGCCAAATTTCAGTACAAAGCGGGATGGCTCAGGGCTGGGCCTGGCCATTGCTAAACGGGGTATCGAGCATGCCGGGGGGAGTATATGGTTTGAAACGACTGAAAACGCAGGGACCTGCTTTTTTATCTCGCTCCCATTAGTGAACAACGGGGGAGGAACTGGCACTGACCAGAACGATCTATTGCCCAAACCGGCCGGCTCGAGCCGGCCCACCAAAGTTGTCAATCAGGGGATGTAGGGCGCTGGCTAATTCTGCTCATGAATCGTTACGTGGCGCCAATTCTCGCCAGATCGAATGCGATTGAGCTGCGTGTGCGTAATGCCAAACTGTTTGGCAATCATCTTCAAACGGTTTTTGTCGTTCAGCAACAGTTTTTTGATCATTTTTACCTTGCTCTCGGTCAGTTTATAATTGCTGCTATTACGAACGACGGGCCGATTTATTACGTTGGGATTCTGGCGATTATGTTCGACCATCGTGTCTTTCGTCACCCACTTCAGGTTCTGGTAGTGGTTATTCTGCTTGTCGTGATCGAGGTGGATAACGAACGTTTGCTGATCAGAATCGCGGTGAAGAAAGCTTTCAGCAACGAGTTTATGAACGTAGCGGTTAATGGTTTTGCCCGCCGTCCGGATGTTCAGGGAGCGGTAGCCCTGAATGACCGAACCCTTGATGATTTTACCGGTATCCTGATCCGAAACTGAGTTGGTCGATACGCTCTGAAAACTGCGTAACCGTCCGTAGTTTGATACACTATACCGAGGAGAACTTTCCAGACCATCGAATACAATAGGTTCCCACTTCTCATCCCAAAAGCTTAGGTTTCTTTTATTGATCATCTGGCTGATTCTCGGTTTTTGATGCTGAGCTGTGGTGGCAAAGCTGTACTTGTTTGTTTAATGTTAGTTAAACAAACGTATAGGTAGTAAAGTTATGAACAACCCCGAAAATAAACAGCGTCTAGGCCGAGTCTCATTTATCAGGCCCGGCAAAAGCAGCTATATCAGCAGCCGGTAACAGAGCTAGAAGCTTGTAAGTGTTCTGACTGTCAGCATACTGAAAAGCGTGCATAAACAGCAGCCACGAATAGTTGGTTTAAAGCAAGGGGCAATCAGCCGAAAGAGAGAACATTAAACACAGTACGTTATGAATGAGTCGCCGAAAAAGACGTTGATTATTGGCGCTACTGAAAACCCAACGCGGTACGCCAACCGGGCCGCTCACAGTTTACTGCGCTATGGGCATCCAATCGAAATGGTGGGACTTCGGGCAGGAACTGTCGGAGGACAGCCCATTCAAACGGGACAACCCGAACTGACGGATATTGATACGATAACGATGTATGTAGGCGCCCGAAATCAGGAGCCCCTGTACGAATACATCAAAAGCCTGAAACCCCGCCGGGTAATTTTTAATCCCGGCGCCGAAAACCCGGCGTTCGAAGCCGATCTGCGTAAGGAAGGCATCGAGCCAATCGACGCCTGCACCCTGGTGATGCTGTCGATTGGGAATTATTAAAGAGCGAAACCGGGCCGCCGGGCGGAGCGAATGAGCGATGTTCCGGATGGCTTCGCTCCGCTTCGGCGGTCCGATTTCACTCATTCGCTCCGCCCGGCGGCCCGGTTTCGCTCTTTGTCACTACCACTTAATCAACGCCGACGCCCAGGTGAAGCCGCTGCCGAAGGCGGCCAGGCAGATGAGATCGCCGGACTTAACGCGCCCTTCTTCAAAGGCTTCGGATAAGGCAATGGGTATAGAGGCTGCGGTTGTGTTGCCGTATCGTTGAATGTTATTGTAAACCCGGTCCTCGGGCAGTTTGAGTTGCTGACGAACGTAGTCCGAAATCCGGACATTGGCCTGGTGAGGAACCAGTAAACTAATGTCGTCGGCTGTGTAGCCATTAGCGGTCAGGCTTTCGTTGATCACCTCCATAAACCGGACGACAGCATGCTTGAACACCGTGTTCCCATTCATGACGACGTTGCTGCCTTCCGGATCGAAGTTATCCTTATGCGTACGGATGCTGGTAGGTTCTTTCAAGTAGAGTTCTTCGGCAAAACGACCATCGGCATGCAGATGAGTCGATAGAATCCGATGTTCTGGATCCGTAGTGGCCTGTACGACAGCCGCGCCTGCACCATCCCCAAAAATAACCGCTACGTTACGGCCACGGGTCGACTTATCCATCAGACCCGACTGGATTTCGGACCCAACCACCAGCGCTGTTTTCGCCATGCCCGTTTTAATGAACTGATCGGCAATGGACAGGGCGTATACAAAGCCCGAACACTGCTCCCGGATGTCAATAACCGGAACGCCTTCCAGACCTAGCTCACGCTGTAGCAGAAAGGCCGAACCGGGGAAGTAGTAATCCGGCGACAAGGTAGCGTATACAATTAGGTCGACACTACTGGCCGTTACGCCCGCGCGGTCCAGCGCCATACGCGAGGCCGCGGTGGCCAGACTTGCGTTTGTATCTTTCCCATGGGTGAAATACCGACGCTGTTTGATGCCCGTTCGTTCCTGAATCCAGGCATCGGATGTTTCCATGTATTGAGTCAGGTCATTGTTCGTAACCACGTTCTCGGGTACATAGAAACCTAAACCCGTAATTTTCGAATAAGTCGGAATAGTCATGATTAAAGAGCGAAAGAATGAAAGGGCGAAAGAGCGATATCTGGAGCGGAACAATTCCAGTCGGCGCTACCCTATCAAAGAATGAAACCGGGCCGCCGGGCGGAGTGAAAGAGTGAAGCCATCCGGAAATCGCTCCTTCATTCTTTCGCTCCGCCCGGCGGCCCGGTTTCGCTCTTTGAAAAAATTGATACCAGAATATACAGGAAGATTATAAGCGGAATGGCCGCAAACTGTAAAAACAGCAGGAGCAGGACAGAAGCTATCAGGAACAGGTATTTCGTCTGGTTATCTGCCCAACGGAATGACTTGAATTTAAGCGCAAAAAGCGGCACTTCCGAAACAAGCATAAACGAAAAAGCGATCATCATCCCGATAGCGGTGTCGTTCTGCCAAAGGCTGTCAAACTGCGGCTGGTAGCGCCCCATTAGTGGGAATGCCCCGATCAGCATAGCGTTGGCTGGTACAGGTACGCCGATGAATGAATCCGACTGGCGCGTATCGATGTTGAAATTAGCCAGTCGCAACGCCGACAAGACCGCAATCAGGAAGGCGACGTACGAAAAGTTGCCCAGCCCCTGAAACCAGGCGAGCTGGAAAACGATAGTGGCCGGCAATACCCCGAACGTAACGACGTCGGCCAGCGAGTCAAGTTCCTTGCCGAAGGGACCCGACGCATGCACCAGACGGGCGACAAAGCCGTCGAAAAAATCGAAAACGGCCGCCAGCCCGATCAGCCAGGCCGCCGTGTCCAGATGACCGCGGAAAGCCATGACCAGACCGATGCAGCCGCACAGCAGGTTGCCGCAGGTAATGGCGTTAGGTAAGTGTTTTAGAAGTTTCATGCGTTATCAGAAGGCGCGCACAAACGGATTTGTTTGCTTTTCGGTACCAATTGTTGTCGGCGTGCCATGACCTGGATACACGACGTAATCGTCGGGGAGGGTGTAGAGCTGCGTTTTGATGCTGTTGACCAGATCTGCATGGTTGCCATAGGGCAAATCCGTACGACCGATACTATTTCTGAACAGCACATCACCTCCAACGACGTAGCGACCGGCATGATTCACAAACGCGACGTGGCCGGGTGCATGACCGGGCACGAAAACCACATCGAGCGTTAGACTACCGACCGTGAATGTATCGCCTTCCTTCAGGTAGTGGTCTACCGTCGATGGCTCATAGCCCCGGAGGCCGTAGAGCATACACCGACTTTCCACATCATTAAAAATCGGCATGTCCAGTTCGTGGAGGTACGTTTCTACGCCAAACTTGCGCTTTACATAAGCACAGCCGAACACATGGTCGAGGTGGGCGTGGGTGAGCAGCAGGTATTTTACGGTCAGGTGCTTTTCGGCGATAAACGTCCCGAGCGCTTCTTTCTCGGCCTGTTCGTAACAGCCGGGATCAATGATGACTGCTTCACGGGTACTATCGTCGGCGAGGACGTAGGTGTTTTCATGAAAAGCAGAAAACTCAAAAGCCTGGATCATAAGGTAGCCAGCACAGAAGCTGGTAGATTACAAAAGTAAAAATACCGTCGGTTTTTTGCGCAGATCAGGAACCTTGGCCTTCCATTCGCGCACGGTCAATGTCCGGACAAAGGCGTCGGGAGCGGTCAGGTTGCAGGCTACGCACAGTCTCGTATTGGGCTGGCAGTTTGCCAGGACGTCGGCAAACAGGGCATCGTTTCGGTAGGGTGTTTCCATGAAAATCTGCGTCTGCTGCCGCTGCTGGGCTTCTTTTTCCAGAAACCGGATGGCGCGCGCCCGGTCCTGTCGCTCAATGGGCAGATAGCCGTGAAAAATAAACGACTGACCGCTCATGCCCGACGCCATCAGCGCCAGCAAAATCGACGAGGGACCAACCAGCGGTTCGACCCGCCAGCCCAGCGAGTGGGCCATGCCAACTACTACCGCCCCCGGATCGGCTACACCGGGACAACCCGCTTCCGAGAGAACGCCCGCGTTCCGTTTTCGCTCGGTAAGTTCCTGGATTTGCCGACGGGTGTCGGCGGGCGGGGTGTCTTTATCCAGATCAAAGAACGTCGTCTCATCAATGACCCGGCCGGTTTTCAGGCCGCTGATGAAACGCCGGGCCGATCGGACGTTTTCCACAAAGTACGCATCCGTCTTGTGGATAACCTCCTGAATTGCCGGTGGTAATACCTGCTGAGCGGTCTCGTCGGCCAGCAGGGTTGGAATCAGATACAGTGTCGGCATCAGCTAATAAAGGAAAGCAACGTATCAACAAACTCGGCCGGTTTTTCCGCCTGCACCCAGTGCCCGGCTCCTTCGATGGTCTTGAACGTAGCGTTGGTGAAAATCTGCCTGATGGCCCGAATGTCTTCGTTCACAATATAGGGTGACTCGCTACCCCGAATAAAGAGCGTAGGATCCGTAACGATACGTGGATTGGTTAGTTCGTCGCCAATGCCGTGCAGCTCGCGCTCAATAACCGGCAGATTCAGCCGCCAGTCGAATTGTCCCTGTTCATTTCGGTACAGGTTTTTGAGTAAAAACTGCCGCACCGACAAAATTGGCTCGTAGCTGCTCAGAATCGTATCGGCTTCGTTCCGGCTGGTCAGTTTGAGCAGGTCAATAGCATTCAGCCCGCGTATGATTTCGGCATGGTGAATGGGGTAAAACTTGGGAGCAATATCGACTATGACCAGTTTCCAGAACGTACCCGGATACATCATCGCGTATTGCATCACCGTTTTGCCACCCATCGAATGGCCTACCAGGATAGCATCGGTCAGTTGCTGATCTTCCAGAAATTCGTGCAGGTCATTGGCCATGCTTTGATAGTCCTGTTCATCGGCGCGGGGCGACTGGCCGTGGTTCCGTTGATCAAGGGCAAAAACCCGATAGCCTTTGGCAGCGATGGTCTTGCTGATCGTTAGCCAGTTATCAGAATAACCAAAAACCCCGTGCAGAATAACGATGGCGGGGCCAGATTCTCCAGCTTGTCGAAAAAAGAGTTTCATAGCGCAAACCTACGAGGATTAAACCGGAGCTAATTCGTTCTGTTTGCTTTTTCGCATGTAGCAGTCTCTAACGAGCTAGTGTATTCTAATAGTCGAAATTGTCTTTTAGAAAGAAACAACTAGTCGAAAAAAGAGAAAAGAGATACAAATAAGTGTTTATCAAGCATGAATGAACAGGCGTGTTAGACCACGATTCTAAATTTTTATGAAAGAAACTGCTCAGTTAACAAATAGATAATATTGGAAAATGGTATGTATCCTGTTGAGAGTTGATTTATTCCATGAATACGTGCGAAGAATAACAAATTTGTAGCACTTTTTTAAGAAAGCTGACTTTGTGGCGCCCAAAAAATTGTAGCATATTTGCACCCGAATAGACAGGCTTTCAGGCCACATGCTCTTCTCACAACTATAACCAAATCAATCACTTCTATGTCTACAAAACTACTGCAATTTCGGGCGGCTTTCATGTTGTTCGGCAGTATGCTGTTGCTAACGCTTGGTGCTAACCAGGCAATGGCACAGGTGACTTCATCAGCCATCAACGGTTTCGTGCAGGACGACAAAGGGGCTGCACTTCCCGGGGCTACGGTCGTAGCGGTTCACCTGCCTTCAGGTAGCCGGTATGGTACGACGACTAACTCCGCCGGCCGGTACACGATGCCGAACGTTCGGGTTGGTGGTCCTTACAGAATTACGGCAACGTTTGTCGGTTTCAAAGAAAAAGTAACTGAAAATGTCTTCGCCAGCCTGGGTACAACCGCTGATGTAAATTTCAATCTGAGCGAAGAAGGCACAAACCTGAACGAAGTTGTTGTATCAGGAAGCCGCTCGGATATTTTCAGCTCGGAGCGTAATGGCGCTGCTACGTCGTACGGTCGTGAAACGATTAATACAACGCCAACAATTGGCCGGACTATTAATGATATCACGAAATATAACCCATATGGTAATGGTCAGTCGTTTGCTGGTCAGGATTCGCGTTTCAACAACGTTACCATTGACGGTTCGGTATTTAATAATGGTTTTGGGCTGGGTAGTTCAGCGCAGGCTGGTGGTCGTACGGGTACAACCGCTGTTTCGCTGGACGCCTTAGACCAGATTCAGGTAAACGTAGCGCCGTTCGACGTTCGCCAGTCGGGCTTTACGGGTGCTGGTATCAACGCTGTTACACGCTCCGGAACGAACGAATTTTCGGGCTCTGTATACGGGTTAACTCGTGGTAACAGCCTGGTTGGGAAAAAAGCGGCAGGCATTACTATCTCGCCAGCCCCAAATATCAGTGAAAGCACGTATGGCTTCCGGCTAGGTGGACCAATTATTAAGAATAAACTGTTTTTCTTCGCAAACGCTGAACATTTTACCAGCAGTACGCCAGCTTTGACGTGGTCACTCAATCGCCAAGATGGAGCTCAAGGCAACATCTCACGGGTATTATACACTGATATTGCTGACCTCGATCAGTTCATGCAGACGAACTTCGGCCGCAGTCTAGGACAGTATGACAACTTCAATAACGATGTAACGAGTACGAAAGGACTGCTTCGCCTGGATTACAACATTAATGACCGTCATAAGTTATCCGTTCGTTATTCGCATCACGACTCACAGTCGGGTCAGCGGATTAGCGACAGTAATAGTAGTAACACGGCCGGTAACGGTAACCGTACAAACCGGGTAGAAGCTATTTCGCCTGAAAATACGGGTTATCTGATTGCAGATAACACCCGGTCAATTGCGGCTGAGCTGACATCGAACTTCGGGAGTAAGTTTTCTAATGACCTGATCGTTACCTATAATAAGCAGATTGAAGACCGGACATATAAAACTGATCTGTTCCCAACGATTGACATTCTGCAAAATGGTAGCACCTACACTTCTATTGGTTTCGACCCCTTCACACCTAATAACAAGCTGAACTATTCAACATTCAACATCACGGATAACTTTAGCTATTTTGCTGGAAAGCACACGTTGACTGCTGGATTAGTTTATGAGCACTTCACATCGAACAACGTGTTCTTCCCGTCTTCGAATGGGGTATATGTGTATAACTCGATCGCTGACTTCAAGGCTGCCGCTTTAGCGTCGATTACTAATCCAACTAGTACGACTTCGCCCGTTACGGTCGCTCGCTACAATCTACGTTACTCACTGATTCCAGGTGGTGGCGAACCGCTGCAACGTCTGGATCGTGATCTTTACAGTGCTTACATCCAGGATGAATTTCAAGCGTCGCCGAATTTCAAACTGACTTTAGGTCTTCGTGGGGACGTTTTTGCCTATGACAATTCAAACGCTGAAGCGTTCAACAACCCACGTGTTGCTGCATTAACGTTTAAGGATGAGAACGGACAGGATTATAAAGTAACAACCGGTACTTTCCCCAAAGCTAGACTACTATTCTCTCCACGCGTTGGCTTTAACTGGGATGTTAGAGGAGACAAGACTACCCAGATTCGTGGTGGATCAGGTCTATTCGTATCTCGTATTCCCGAAGTACTTATATCGAACCAATTGGGTAACAATGGTGTAAATACAGCTGTATTTAACCTTACTAACTCTCGTGTACCTTTTGTTACAGATCCAAGCAAATTGCCTGCTGGCATTCTGCCTGCGGCTACTGATCCTTCTAGCTTAACAGGTTATGCAGTTAATGCCTCAGACCAGAATTTGAAATACCCTCAGATCTGGAAAACAAACATCGCTGTTGACCATAAACTGCCATGGGGATTAGTTGGTACTGTAGAATTCGTATATAACAAGACAATAAACGCACTACGGTATATAGACGCCAACCTTAGGGGGCCAGATCGGGCATTTACAGGTCCTGATACCCGTCCTCGTTTTCCTGCTTCCGGGGTTGCTACAAATGCTGTTAACACGGCTCGTTATTATAACCCAACAATTGGTAACGTCTTTGTCTTGAAAAATACGAAACAAGGTGATTCGTACATCGCGACGGCTAAACTGGAAAAAACAGCGTCTCGTGGCTTTGGTGGATTTGTATCGTACACGTACGGACAAGCAAGAGATGTCGCTTTTGTAGGTAGTACCGTACAAGCTAACGTACCAACAACGATCGGACAGAATTACCTGCCATTGGCATACTCTGATAACGATCTGCGCCATCGGATTGTAGGTTTAGCGAACTATCGCCTAAACTACGGTGGTAAAGTGGGTGGATCGTCAACGTTCTCGCTTGGCTTAGTCTCGAACAGCGGTGCTAAAATTTCGTACACGTTCAACCAGGATCTGAACGGTGACGGTCAAACAACGAATGACCTGATTTACGTACCGAACAGAGCATCAGATCTAACGTTTGTGCCACTAGTTGTTACAACAACTGGTACGACCACAACACCTGCGTCGTCAGTAACTTACTCGCCAGAGCAACAACAAGCTGCTTTTGATGCTTTCGTTGAAGGTAACAGCTACCTGAAGAACCGTCGCGGTCAATATGTTGAACGGAACGGTGCTCAGTATCCTTGGTTGACCCGTCTTGACTTTACGTTCATTCAGGAATTTTACGTATCTGTTGGTTCGAAAGGCAAACGGAACACAATCCAGCTCCGGGCTGATATCCTGAACGTAGGGAACTTGCTAAACAGTTCGTGGGGGGTTGGTAATCAGGCAACTACGTTTAGTCCACTTGCTTTTGCTGGACTTAACTCTGCAGGCGTTCCAACTTACCGGTTGGCTACGCAGCAGGTTACGGAGAACGGCCAGAGCAGAACGATTCTGTTACGTGATTCTTTCACGCCTAACATTAACGTCAACGCTGTTTGGCAGGGCCAGCTTGGTCTCCGTTACATCTTCAACTAAGTCAGCCTGACTTTGGAAATACGAAAAGCCTCGACCAGATTGGTTGGGGCTTTTGCGTTATAAATTATGAAACACCTCTTTCTACTTACCCTCTTGCTGACAGCTACGCTGGCTAGTACGGCCCAGTCTAAACGCTACGCAACTGCTACCGCCCTTGAACAAACGCTGGGCTATCAGCCAGCGCGGGCTAAACCCCTGTTGCTAGCGCACCGGGGTGGGCCAGCCAGTGACGAAACTGAAAACAGCCTGGAAACCTTTCGGCACATGTACCAGCAGGTTCCGGAAGCGATCATTGAAATGGACGTTCGAATGACGGCTGATAGCGTACTGGTGCTGTTGCACGATGATGACATTGCCCGTACGACAACAGGGCAGGGCTCACTGAAAAGTATGACCTGGGCTGAATTGAAGCAACTACAGCTACGTGATTTAGAGGGTAAGCCAACTAACCAACGAATGCCAATGTTTGACGATGTGCTGAAGTGGGGCGCTGGCAAAGTCGTGATGGCGATTGACGCCAAGCCCGGTACGGACCTGACAAAAATGATGAAACTAATCGACCGGTCGGGCGCGTTGAACAGCGTCTTTATCATCTGCTACTCGGTCGCCGACGCCAGACAACTCCGGGAAACGTACCCTGATCTGTGGGTCGCGTTGGGATTCGAACGCCCTGAGCAGATTGAAACAGTAGCCCAATCAATAAAACTGCACCACCTAATTGCACTGGCCTCACGGCAGGAGGCTGATTTTTACCGGCAGTTTCACGACAAAGGCATTGTTTGCACGGTAGGTACCTACGGACCCAAAAATCTGGATGAACAGCCCATGACGAGCGTTGCTGACGAGTATCGAAGCTATGTTAAAACGGGCGCTGATATCCTGACGACAGACCGACCCGCAGCCGTGAATTCGCTTTTTAAATGAGCCTGGGCTAGGAAAGCGGTACGTCATTCTTTTTCGGACTGGTGGCTAGTCTGAGCAGTTCTGTCCCGGCCTGATACCCCGCCACGATCAGACGGCCGATGTCGTCAGAAGTGAATTTCATCAGGTTCAGCGAGAGCGGTTCGGTTGGGCGGATGATACGTAACGTCAACTGTCGTCCGTGGAGCTGCTCGCGTTCGGCGAAGCGCTCGGCCCAGGCAATGTCATTATTGACCAACTGGTTTACCGTAATATCTTTCACGCGGTCCATCAGGTTAAGGAGATTGCGGTAATTGAACGACTCGTTGTAGATCTTTTTCGCGTGACAGGCTATACACGCAATCTCCGTGGCTCCGTCTTCAATGGCAACCCGCAACGGGGCTACTTCGCGTAAGCCACCGTCCAGAAAAGCCTTTCGATGATCGCCCCCAATCTGCACCGCGGGCATCAGAAATGGGAGAGAGCTACTGGCATATATGTATTCCATAAAGTTGGGGTCGAAGGCATCGGCATAACGCATGTCGCCCCCAACGATGTCAACCGCCCCGACTTTAATGGCCAGCGGTCCCGCCTTTAGTAAATCCAGGTCGACACAGCTTTGAATGAGCTTGCGAAGGGGCGTATTATCCAGCAGACCATCGAACCGGCTGATGAGCGTGTTATAGCCCAGCCGGAAACGAGAGCGGATGATAGCCACATCGCTGGGCTGGGTAATGTTCCGAATCCAGAATTCGATCAAACTCTTGCCGACTTTTTCCCAGTCGACCCGGCCCTGGTCGACCTGTTGCCGGGCAGCTTCGTTGGCAATGAACGTAGCGTTCAGGCTGCCTACCGAAATACCGTACACCTGCTCCGGCACAAAGCCGGACTCGAAAAGCGCCATGACGGCCCCGGCCTGAAATGCCCCTTTCAACGAGCCACCACCCAGGACGAGCGCCTTAATGGGCGGTTTGGCAGGGGGAGGAACCGCCGAAGCGTCAGGAAGCGGGGGCGTCGGATTGCTGATCATAAGACAAACTAGATAGAGGAACGGTGCGTAAGATGCTGATTTTTGGTAGAGAAACAAAGTAGACTGACGCCACGTCAAACCGGCTTTTGCGGACGGCTTTTTCGGCGTCTGCGCTTTACTTACTATACTTGCTGAAAAATTAGCCGTATTAACCCGGAACCCGGCCTGCATCAGCAAACCTGCAGGCATCCGATTGTTTACTTACAGCTGCTGCTTCCCCAAAATGGCCCTTACCATCGCTGATATACAGGCACCGATTGCTGCTGAAATGAGTCAATTCGAGCAGAAGTTTCGGGGCATGATGAAAAGCGAAGTGATGCTCCTCGACCAGATCATGAACTACATCGTGAAACGGAAGGGGAAACAGCTGCGGCCCATGTTCGTTTTTCTGATGGCGGGCGTCTGCGGTCCCATCGACGAATCGACCTATCGGGGGGCTTCGCTCATCGAACTGCTACACACGGCTACACTGGTTCACGACGACGTAGTAGATGACTCCAACTACCGGCGTGGATTTTTCTCGATTAACGCGCTCTGGAAAAATAAAGTAGCCGTCCTAGTCGGTGATTATCTGCTCTCGCGCGGGTTACTGCTTTCAGTCGACAATGGCGATTTTGATCTGCTGCAGATTGTATCAACTGCCGTTCGGGAAATCAGCGAGGGTGAACTGCTGCAGATCGAGAAAGCGCGTCGGCTGGATATTAACGAAGAAGTTTACTACGAGATCATTCGCCAGAAAACAGCCTCGCTTATTGCGGCCTGCTGTGCTGTGGGAGCCCGTTCGGTCGGACGCGATCCTGAGACAGTAGAGAAAGCCCGGTTGTTCGGCGAGAAAGTAGGCATCGCTTTTCAGATCAAAGACGATCTGTTCGATTATGGCACCGCCGAAGTGGGTAAACCACTGGGTATCGACATCAAGGAGAAAAAGATGACGTTGCCTCTGATCTATGCGCTGAACCAGACTGGTTTTTTTGAAAAGCGCCGAATCATTAATCTGATCAAAAACGAAAGCGACAATCCCCGAAAAGTGGACGAGGTTATTACGTTCGTCAAGAATTCGGGCGGCATCCAGTACGCCACCGAAGCCATGAATCGCTACGTGGCTGAAGCCCAGACGCTGCTTAACTCTTTTCCCGACTCGCGTTACCGACAGTCACTGCACCAACTCGTTCAGTACACCATCGAACGGAGCAAGTAAACCATGCCGCCGGAGCAGACCTGCGCTTCGTAACATTCGTCATTCGAGCACGTATCAGTTGGCTACTCCAACCGGGAGCTAAACCCTGATTGTCGTAATTCGGTTATGCAGTCTGAGACAAAATGCTCAGAGGTAGGCATAAACAACGTTATGATGATGAACGAAAAAAAAGTAAAAACAATCGCGCGGTTTCTGTTAGGAGCTAATCTGATATTTGCTGGTGTCAGCCACCTGACCTTTGCCCGCAAAGATTTCCGGGCGCAGGTGCCCGATTGGGTGCCTCTGAAAGTCGACGATACGGTGATTTATTCGGGACTGGCGGAGATTGCGCTAGGCAGCAGCCTGGTGTTAACCAACGAAAAACACCAGGAGACGGTCGGAAAAGTAGCGGCTTCGTTCTTTGCGGCTGTTTTCCCCGGCAACATTTCGCAGTACGTTCACAAACGGAGTGCCTTTGGCCTTGATTCGGACAGGAAGCGGTTTGTGCGGCTGCTTTTTCAGCCCGTGCTGATCTACTGGGCGCTGAAAAGTACCGAAACGAAGTAAGCATCGCAGAGACTGAACAGGACCGCAAACGGGCGGACGATGCAGAATGATGAACTTCAGGGAAGGGTCACTACCTTTGCACAGTGATTTTCTAACTAAGCTCCTGTTTCCTACATGCGTCTGTCCGTTCTTTGCCTGCTGCTTCTGGCAACAAGCGCCCTGGCTCAATCCCCTAAATCGACCCGGTCTACTCCTAAACAGCTCGCTACGGCAACGAAAGGCGCTAAACATCCGAAGCTGGTTGTCGGAATCGTGGTCGACCAGATGCGGTACGATTACTTACACCGCTACTACGATAAATTCGGCCCTAACGGCTTCCGCCGGATGCTGGACCAGGGCTTTAACGCCCGTAATAACCACTACCATTACGCAGCAACGTATACAGGTCCTGGCCACGCGGCTGTGTATACCGGCTCGGCCCCGGCCCTGAACGGTATTGTCGGCAATGATTTCTACGACCGTAAACTGGGTCGGTTGATGTACTGCGCGGAAGATACCACGGTGAAAACGGTGGGTAATACGGGTACCGCCGGTCTGATGTCGCCCCGGAATTTGCTGGTGACGACCATTGGCGATCAGCTCAAACTTGCCACCGACGGTCGGTCGAAAGTGGTTGGGATTGCCCTGAAAGATCGGGGAGCAATCATGCCCGCCGGCCATGCCGCCGACGGTGCCTACTGGTTCGACTCGAAAGACGGGAATTTTATTACCAGTACCTATTACCGGAAAGACCTGCCGCAGTGGGTGCAGGAGTTCAATGGCCGTAAACTACCGGAGCAGTTTATTACCAAGAAGTGGGAGATGAGCCTTCCCGCCAATCAGTATGTTGAAAGTACGGTTGATGATGAACCGTATGAAGCAACGCTGCCCGGCGAAGCCAAGCCGGTTTTTCCGCACGAGTTCGTTGTGCAGACCGGTACGCCTAAGTACGAGCTGCTTCGCACCAGTCCCTTCGGTGATCAGATCACGAAAGACTTTGCTGTAGCCGCCCTGAAGGGCGAGAAATTAGGACAGCACGACGTAACGGATATGCTCTGCGTCAGTTTCTCATCCCCGGATTATATCGGCCATGCGTTCGGGACCCACTCCATCGAAACGGAAGACAACTACCTGCGTCTGGATAAACAACTGGCTGAATTGTTTGCTGAGCTGGACGCCAGCGTGGGCAAAGGCCAATGGCTGGCCTTCCTGTCGGCCGACCACGGTGCCGCCGACGTACCAGGTTTTCTGAAAGAATACCGGATTCCGTCGGGGGTAAAGGGATACGGCGAAATCGGCGACTCGGTTAAAAACGCCCTTGAACGGACGTATGGCCCCGGAAAGTGGATGCTATCCTACTTCAATCAGCAGGTGTACCTGAATCACTCATTGCTGGCGCAGAAGAAGATCCCGATCCAGCAGGTTTATGAATTACTGCAAAGCGTGCTGATGAAACAGCGGGGCATCGTTAACGTTGTGAATCTGCACGATTTGGGTTCAGAAGCCATGCCCGAGATTCAGGCAAATATGTTCCGCAACGTTTATCATCCGAATCGGAGTGGCGACTTTTACGTCATGCTGGAAGCAGGCTGGTTCGAAGGTCGTACCCGGGGAACGACCCACGGTACTACGTATTCGTACGATACCCACGTCCCATTCCTGATGTATGGCTGGGGGATTCAACCCGGGCAGCTCCTCCGCCGGACGCATATCCATGATATTGCGCCAACGGTCACGGCCCTACTGGGCATTCTGGAACCCAATGGCTGCGTAGGGAACCCCGTCCCGGAAGCGATTGCCAAGTAAGTGTAACGACACCTCCCACCAATGGCGGCCATTGGTGGGAGGTGTCGTTACAGAACAAACTGAACTTCTTTGAAGGCGTAGTAACGAACCGCAGCCCCTTCGGTTATGGCCAGTCGGCCTGCCTCATCGATACCCGTGATTGTCCCGTCGAATAATTCGCCCGCGCGGCTGAACGTATGCTGTTCCTGGTAGCGGAACAGCGTGTTCAGGTAAGCTGCTTTCAGCGTATCGCGCTGACCATGCTGTAATTGCAGATAACGTCGTTCCAGTGATTCGCACAGCGAACGCAGCAGACCCGGCAGGTGATAACTATCGGGTAGGGGAGATTCCTGCTGAAGAGAGGTAGCCGTAGTAAGCGGAAACTCGGTTTGATTGATATTCAGACCCATACCAATGATCGACCAGGCAATACGGTACCCCTGAATACTGTTTTCAATAAGAATTCCCCCCAGTTTTTTGTTACCAACATACAGATCGTTAGGCCACTTAATACGCAGCGCACTATCCAGCAGGGGCGACAGCGTGTCATAGATACCCAGAGAAACGGCCATATTCAGCCAGAACTGTTCGGAGGCTATCAGGAAAGAGGGGCGTAACAGCAGCGAAGCCATTAGATTCTGACCCGGCTGTGCTTCCCATATGGTACCACGCTGGCCCCGACCAGCCGTCTGGTAGTCGGTAATGACAAGGGTACCTTCATCGGGCAGTGTATCGCCCGCTGCTCCCTGGACAATCATTGCTGACGCTTCGTCGTTAGTTGACTGACAGCTTGGCAGATATTGTACTTTTTGGCCGACGAAAAGCGTTTTGGGATAGATTTTGTACAAAAGATTATGTAATTTAGTAGTAAGTTGTTAATGTATGGTGCTGTAGTTGTTCCTGACAACCCGGCAGAGTACCCGCTCGTTAACAAACCGTGCAATGTTAATCGGAAAGCATGAGAATCAACAAAACCAGTGAATTTACCCCCGAGCAGATCCGTGACTTTATCGTTCGCGGTATGCAGGAAAAAAAAGGCCAGGACATCGTCGTAATGGATCTACGGAAGGTTAGAAATGCCATCTGTGATTACTTTGTTCTTTGTTCAGGTAATTCTGATACGCAGATTGATGCCATTTCGACATCTATCGAAGAAGAAGTTTACAAAGCCAGCAAGCAGGACCCGTGGCATAAAGAAGGAAAAATGAACCGGGAATGGATCTTGCTGGATTACGTAGATGTTGTTGCGCATGTATTCAAAAAAGACCGTCGTTCGTTCTATGATCTGGAACAGTTGTGGGGCGACGCCGAAATTCAGTTAATTACCGAAGATTCGTTGTCGGCAGTTTCCTGATAGCAAACAAATTTCCCACCGTCTGTGGGTTGTTTTAACCACTTATCCTAACGGTTTTACTGTAGAAACATTCGTTTGTAAAACCGTGTTACCCTTGAAATCTGTTTTGTACAACCTGAGGAAATGGCAGAAAACAATAGTAAGAATCCGTTAGTACCCCGTGGGGGACCGCGCAAGCCCAACTTTCAGGGATGGATTGTGGCGGTATTGATTGCTGCGATCCTCGGCATTACGTTCTTTAACCGGAGCTCGGCTGTCCGGGAGACTTCTCAGAAGCGGTTCGAGCGTATGGTGAAAGACCATGAGGTGTCGGAGGTCATTGTTGTGAATGACAAAATTGCTGAGGTGACGCTAACGCAGCAGGCTGCCCAGAGTCCGAAATACAAGAATTTGTTTTCTGATAAATCGTATTTCGGTAGCAGCCGTGGTCCTCATTACCAGTTTCAGGTAGCTTCGGGCGAGACCTTCAAGAAGGACCTTGACGCCCTGCAGCAGAATTTCCCTGACAACGAAAAAGTAGAGTACCGCTTCGAGCAGCGAAGTGACTTTGGTAGCATTATCAGTACCTGGGGCTTTCTGATCGTTATGATCCTGGCCATGTACTTTCTGCTGGGCCGTATGTCGGGCGCCGGCGGACCGGGCGGCCAGATCTTCAACATTGGTAAATCCAAAGCCGCTCTGTTTGATGCCGATAATAAGGTAAAGATTACGTTCAGCGACGTAGCGGGTCTGGATGAAGCCAAAGAAGAGATCAAGGAAATTGTTGATTACCTGAAAAATCCGGGCAAATTCACGAAGCTGGGCGCTAAAATTCCAAAAGGTGCTCTGTTGATTGGCCCTCCAGGTACGGGTAAAACCCTGCTGGCAAAAGCCGTGGCGGGTGAAGCGGGTGTGCCGTTTTTCTCTCTATCGGGTTCCGACTTCGTCGAGATGTTCGTAGGGGTAGGAGCGGCCCGTGTTCGTGACCTCTTCAAACAGGCAAAAGAAAAAGCGCCCTGTATCATCTTTATCGATGAGATCGACGCCGTTGGTCGCTCACGGGGCCGGGGTTCTATGCCCGGTGCTAACGACGAACGCGAAAATACGCTGAACTCGCTGCTGGTTGAAATGGACGGTTTTGCTACCGATTCAGGAATCATTATCCTGGCGGCAACGAACCGCCCTGACGTACTGGATTCGGCGCTACAGCGGCCCGGTCGTTTTGACCGTCAGATCAGCATCGACAAACCAGACATCGTTGGTCGGGAAGCCATTTTCAAGGTACACCTGAAACCAATCAAATTGTCGAACGACGTTGATCCTCGTGAACTCGCAGCTCAAACACCTGGATTTGCTGGTGCCGAGATTGCCAACGTTTGCAACGAAGCAGCCCTGATTGCCGCTCGCAGTGATAAGGAAGCTGTCGATATGGAAGACTTTCAGGATGCGATGGACCGGGTGATCGGTGGTCTGGAGAAGAAAAACAAGCTGATCTCGCCGGAAGAGAAAGAGATCGTTGCTTACCACGAAGCCGGTCACGCGGTATCGGGCTGGTTCCTGGAGCATGCTGATCCGCTCGTTAAAGTAACGATCGTACCCCGTGGGGTTGCCGCCCTGGGCTACGCCCAGTATCTGCCCCGCGAGCAGTACCTGTACCGCACCGAGCAGCTGATGGACGAAATGTGTATGGCACTGGGTGGCCGGGCGGCCGAAGACCTGGTCTTTGGTAAAGTCTCGACGGGGGCGCTTAGCGATCTGGAACGGATCACCAAGCTGGCTTACAGCATGGTGACCATGTACGGCATGAACGACAAGATTGGTAACGTATCGTTCTACGATTCAAAACAGTCGGACTACGCGTTCAACAAGCCTTATTCGGAAGAAACCGCTAAACACATCGACGAAGAAGTTCGTAAGATCGTCGAGTTAGCCTATAACCGGACCAAGGATCTGCTGACCGAGAAGAAAGATGCGCTGGAGATCATCGCGAAAGAATTGCTCGCCAAAGAGATTCTGTACCAGAACGATCTGGTTCGGTTGATCGGAAAACGACCTTTTGAACGCGAAACGGTGTACCAGGCTTACAAAAACAAAGGTGCCGAAGAGATCAAAGAAGAAATTGGCAAAGAAGCCAAGCCTTCTGAAATCGAACCCGAAACGTTGCCGATGTAAGTTGCGAACAGATTATAAATGCAGAAAGGGCTTTCTCCAGCGGAGAAAGCCCTTTCTGCATTTATAAATAACCGACAATGGAGTAAGCTGTTGATACGTTACTGACTCAAAGACAGGCGCTTCAAAAAAATAATTCTTATAAAATAGCATGAGTGGCGCAGGGTTTGGACATACTTGGCACCTAATGAACCAATTAACCGCGTCTTTGCATGCGAGTGGGCAAACCGCTGGCAAAGACGGGTCTTGAGTGTAACAGGCTTAGCTACTCAAAACGGTCTGATCGATCATGGATAAACGTAGTCAACAGCAACAAGTTCAGCACCTGTACTGGCGGGCGGGTTTTGGCGCTACGCCAGCCGTGATTCAGAAAACGAATAAGGCGTCGATCAGGCAGTTGGTGAAGAAACTGGTAAAAGATAGTGCTGATTTTGTGCCGCTAACCGGCGCAGAGCAGCCTGACCGTCGGAAAGAACTGCGCGGTTTGGTGAAGGATGGTATGCTGGACCGTAACGAGCTGAAACAGCAAATTCGGCGGCAGAACGAGCAGATTCGGGATCTGAATGTGCAATGGCTGGAACGGATGGCTTTGGGCGAAGGGGTAGTACGCGAAAAGCTGGCTTTCTTCTGGCACAATCATTTCGCCTGCCGCGTCCGCAATCCTGCCGCCGTACAGCAATACGTGAATACCATTCGGCAGCACACGCTCGGCAAGTTTGGGGATTTGTTAATGGCGGTATCGAAAGAACCTGCGATGCTCCAGTTCCTGAATAACCAGCAGAACCGAAAAAATGCCCCAAATGAGAACTTTGCCCGTGAGGTGATGGAGTTATTCACGCTTGGGCGGGGTAATTATACGGAGCATGACATCAAAGAAGCCGCCCGCGCCTTTACGGGCTGGGGCTTCAACGCCGAAACCGAATTTTTGTTCCGCCCGCGGCAGCATGACGACGGGAAGAAAACTATTTTCGGCAAGACCGGAAATTTTACGGGAGAGGATGTCATCCAGCTTTTACTGACCCGGAAAGAGACCGCCCACTTTATCGCGACAAAATTGTATCGTTTTCTGGTCGACGACCAGCCTGCTACGGATTCAGTAACGACGAAACGACTTACTGCCTTGACGGAGCAGTTTTACGCCAGCGGGTACGACATTGCCGATCTAATACAGACTATCCTGACGGCCGACTGGTTTTATGACAGTCGTTATGTGGGTAATCGTGTCAAATCGCCGGTCGAACTATTAGTGGGCATGCAGCATGCGCTGACCATTACGTTTCCGCAGAAACAGCCGCTCGTGTTCGTGCAGAAAACGCTGGGACAGGTGCTTTTTTACCCGCCTAACGTAGCAGGCTGGCCCAGTGGCCGTAACTGGATCGACAGTTCGAGCCTGTTGTTCCGGATGAAGCTGCCCGACGTTATTCTCAAAGCTGATGCAGTGACCGTTCGACCGAAGGAGGATGGGGACGTAAACACGCAGGTGCTGGACCGAAAAGGGAATGGGTTCGCCAACGTAACGGCCGACTGGACTACGTTCGATAAACCGTTTGCTGACGTACCTGACGCTGAATTACCCGATACGTTAGCGCAGTATCTCCTGCAGCAACCACTTGGGAAAGCCCAGCGCCAACTGGTACTGCAGCGATTAAAACCGGGCGAAACCCGTTCTGAACAAATCAAAAATCTGACGATTGCGCTCATGGCCCTGCCTGAATACCAGCTGTGCTGATCGTCCCTAAAATCTGATTCGGTATGAAACGGAGAGATTTTTTACAGCAGTCGGGCCTGACCGTAGCGGGAACGATGCTCATTCCTAACTTTTTGAAAGCATTCGAGATTAACCAGCTTGCCACGCCCGTGGCTACCGGAAAAACGCTGGTCATCGTGCAACTTTCAGGTGGTAACGACGGGCTCAATACGGTCGTGCCATTCCGAAACGACGTTTACTATAGGGAGCGCCCAACACTGGCTATTCCTGGCGAAAAAGTACTGAAATTAAATGATGAGATTGGTTTCAACCCGGCCCTGGAATCGCTGAAAAAGCTGTATGACGACGGGCTGGTAACGGTGGTTAACAACGTAGGTTACCCAAATCCGGATCGGTCGCATTTTCGCTCGATGGACATCTGGCAAACGGCCAGTCGATCGGACCAGTACCTGTCGACGGGCTGGCTGGGACGCTACCTGGATGCCAGTTGTTCCGGCTCGGGGTGTCTGCCCCATCAGGCCATTGAGGTCGACGATACGCTCAGCCTAGCGATGAAAGGCGACCAGGTCAATGGCCTGGCTATGCTGGACCCGAAAAAGCTCTATAATCAGACCCAGAACTCGTTCGTACACGGACTGGCAAAGCTGGACGCTGACCACGCAGCCGAATCGGATAATCTGCACTACCTGTATAAAACCCTGGCCGAAACAAACTCGTCGGCGGCCTATGTGTACAACAAAGCGGGTAAGGTTAACCGCACGCAGGGAACCTATCCGGCAACGGAGCTGGGCAATCGCCTGAAGACCGTATCGGAGCTGATCCAGTCCGGTGTGGCCACCAGCGTGTATTACATCTCTATATCCGGATTCGATACGCACATTAACCAGCCGGGTCAACAGGAGCGGCTGTTACGCCAGTATGCCGACGCCGTGAAAGCGTTTATGGGCGACATGAAAGCCGCAGACCGCGAGAAAGACGTATTGCTGATGACGTTTTCGGAGTTTGGCCGCCGGGTAAAACAGAACGCCAGTAATGGCACCGACCACGGAACTGCCAACAATATTTTCCTGGTTGGAGGAAACCTGCGGCCTGGTAGCGTATTCAACGAAGCGCCGAACCTGATCGATCTGGACGAAGGGGATTTGAAATACACCGTCGATTTCCGGACAATCTACGCGTCGCTGTTACGTAACTGGCTCAAAGCCGACGACGTAGCGATCCTGGGCCAGAAGTTCGATACGCTCAATTTTGTTTAAGCGGCAGATGAAACGAAGCGTTAATGATGGATCAATTCGCCTTCTTCGCGGTAGCTGAGCAATCCCCAGGTCATCACCAGCGCAGTTAGAATTACCGTCAGCATCAGCGTGCCAGAGGGAAAGCCGGGCAGCCACAGGCTGTTAGGAATACTTAGAAACAACAGTACCGTAATTAACCCACGGGGCGCAATCGGAATAACGGCCATGAGCTGTTTGGCGACCATCCCTTTGAACAGCAGGAACCGAATCAGGAAAATCAACGCAACCAGTACCGAACTACCCAGTAGGGCTTGCGGTTCCAGCAGCAGATTGAGGTCGGTGGCGTAACCAAAGAGCAGAAAGAAAAAGGTCCGGACAACGAACGTCGTTTCGCCGGTCAGATTCTTGATCTGCTCCAGCTCGCTTTCGAACAGGTCATTGTTAAACCAGCGTCGCAATGGTCCTCGAATAAATAACTCCGTGTTGTTCATGAAGAGGCCAAATACCAGTACCAGGAGCAGCGATGACAGATGATAGAGTTTGCCGATGTTGTAAAACAGGATCAGGCAGGTAATAATCGGGAAGTACTTAACCGGGTGATTGATCACGCTGATCAGGTATAGCAGAAAAATGCAGCTCACGACCGACAGAACGCAGATTAGAATCGTATCCTCCACAAAATCAAACACCGACCACCAGCCGCCCGGTACGTTGTAGACGGCAAAGTTGAAAGCCATAATCCCCATGATGTCGGACATGGACGACTCGTAGGTGACAAACTCCCGGCTGATGGCCGAAAAGTTCCGGACGCTGGGAATGGCAACGGCGCTGCTGATCACGGCAAAGGGAATGGCGGTCAGCAGGCTTCGGGCAAAAGACTGATCCAGCCACAGCGAGAAAAACAAACCAATTGCCAGTGTCGTCACCACAATGGAAACCAGGGCTGTCAGAAAAGCGCGCTTGATCAAATGGAAGCGATCTGATGATATTTCCAGCTCCAGAGCTCCTTCGAGCACAATGAGGATAAGCCCAATAGTACCTAAAACGGGTAACAACCGGTCGACGTAGGGTATTTTTACGTCAATAAGATCCGTAACCTGACGCAGGCCAATTCCCGACGCCAGCAGCAGAATAACGGACGGAATTCGGTACCGACGGCTGAGTAAATCGAACAGGTACGAAAGTAAAACGACAAAACAGAGTACGATAATCAGTTCAGTATTTCTCATACGTACGGTGGTAAAATCAGGGATTTGTGCGTCGTTCAGCGCTTTTTTTTAGTGAGTAAACAAGCCTGTACCTGAGCCGCCAACCTCCCGAAAATACAGCGAAGATGCCAGAAAGGAGGCAACCAGCGCTATATTCTATACCGATTAACTCCCATCGATACAGGAAGGTTAACGATGGATCTGGGTAGATCTTACCTGTTTAAACTCGATTAATCTTTAGCGCTTCTAACAACCAGAATGATGTAGTGACGGTTAAATAAAATAAACTGTCAGGCAGAGAACCCGCTGATGGTTTATTGCTTGTTTCATTTGTTTCTAACTCATTCGTTATGGCAAAAACTGGAGCCGACCTACTGGTCGAACGACTTTTAGATTGGGGCGTCGATACGATTTTCAGTCTCCCCGGCGATGGCATCAATGGTATTTACGAATCATTACGTACGCATCAGGATAAAATAAAGGTAATTCAGGTGCGTCATGAAGAGGCCGCTGCGTTCATGGCCTGTGGCTACGCCAAATTTACCGGTAAGCTGGGTGTTTGCTTGGCGACGTCGGGGTGTGGGGGCATTCACCTGATGAACGGCCTTTACGATGCCAAATACGATAATCAGCCGGTGCTGGCCATTACCGGCCACACGACCCACGATCTCAGCGGTACGTTCTACCAGCAGGACGTTGATCTGGTGAAAGTTTTTACCGATCTGGCCGCTTACAACGAACGGGTAATGGGACCGGATCACGTTGAGAATGTTGTCGATCAGGCCATCCGTACGGCACTGGGGCAGCGGACGGTAACACATATCTCGTTCCCGAAAGATTATCAGGACTGGGAGGTCAGTGACGATAAACGGACGGCGTCTAACATTGCTGATCACAGCAGCGCGACCCGCGTGAGCTATGACGTAGCACCGTCGCTGGCGCAGTTGCAGCAGGCGGCTGAGGTAATCAACGCCGGTAAAAAAGTAACGATTCTGGCGGGGCGGGGCTGCCTGGATGCGCGGGATGAAGTTATTGCGCTGTCCGATGCCGTAGGCGGCCCGATCCTGAAAGCCCTGCTTGGCAAAGGCGTTGTTCCCGACGAAGACCCACATACCACGGGGGGGATTGGCCTGTTAGGAACGGCTCCCTCGCAGGATGCTATGCAGGAATGTGATACGCTGATTCTGTTGGGAACGCACTTCCCGTACTTCGAGTATTTTCCCAAACCTGGGCAGGCCCGCACGGTGCAGATCGACATTGATGCAGCGCACATTGGTATCCGAACGCCCGTTGAAGTAGGCTTGCTGGGCGACTGTAAAGCGGTTTTACAGGGATTATTACCCCTGATTCAGCCCAAAAAAGACCGGAGTTTTCTGGAAAAAGCGCAGGAGCGAATGGCCCACTGGCGTCAACTAATGACCGAGCGGGCCACACAGGACACTATCCCGATGAAACCGCAGGTTATTCCGCACATACTCAGTCCGCTGCTGCAGAACAATGCCATCATTACGTGCGACTGCGGTAATAACACGACCTGGGCGGCCCGGCATATTCAGCTTCGGGACGAGATGAAGTTTTCGACCTCGGGGCTGCTGGCTACCATGGCGTCCGGATTCCCCTATGCCATTGCTGCTTCCGTTGCCTACCCGGGTCGGCAGGTTGTGGCGCTGGTGGGTGACGGCGGCTTTACGATGCTGATGGGCGAGCTGGCGACAGCGGTGAAATACAAACTGCCCATCAAAGTTTTCATCTTCCACAACAACTCCTACGGTCAGATCAAGTGGGAGCAGATCGTAATGGAAGGTAACCCCGAGTTCAACGTTGACCTGCAATCGATCGACTTTGCTGCCTACGCGCGGGCCTGCGGGGCTGTTGGTTTCACCATTGACGATCCCAAAAACGCCGATAGTGTAATCCGGCAGGCGCTGGCCCACGACGGCCCCGTCATTGTCGACGCCATTGTCGATCAGAACGAGCCGCCCATGCCGGGCAAAATCACAACCGAGCAGGCGCTTGAGTTCGCTAAAGCCCTGGCCCGGGGTGAGCGCGACCGGAGTGAAATTATCAAAAATTTGGTAGTCAACCAGTTCAACGAAGCTGTCGCGACCAAAGGGCGTAGTTTGCTGGACGTTATTCCGGGGCTGGGATAAGGATGAGAGGATCTCACTAAATGCACAGGAGTCGAAAGTGGTCTTTCGGCTCCTGCGTCGTTTTATGGCTAGTAGTGTTATTAGCTGGTTAGGTTCTCTCCTCGTTGTCTTCCCTCACGGCAGCGGCCCCTCTCCTGTTCTGTTAATCTTGTCGGCATTTGCTCTTACCACCCCCCGGCCCCCTCCTAAGACAGGAGGAGGACAAGCAGAAGTGATCTTTTCTCCCCCTCCCTATTTTTCTAGCCGAGCCGCCGTTGCGGAGGGGGCCGGGGGGTGGTAAGTAGCTACAAACTAAGCTTAATTCGCCACCTTGTGAAACCTCTACAAGATTAGCCCGTTCTGGGGACGGGCGGCCGCTGCCGTGAGGGGAAGCAGTGTACAACCGAACTAACCAAGGCACTAATAGAACCTACCGGGCTTACTGCTGCACACATTACCGTGCGCCAGTTGCTGGAGAAATTGCCGGGGCGTAACGTTCAGGTAGTACGTAAAATCTTTACTGAGGTGGCTGTGGTCATAGTAGCCAAAACGGGACACCAGTTCCAGCCAGTCAACGTCGGCGGGGTTTGTGGTATTCTGCAAATACATAAGTACCTGTTTGAAACGCAAAAAACGGGTCATCTCTTTGGCCGAGTAACCAAATTGAGTTCGTAGGCGCAGTTGCAGACTTCTTGGCGAAATGCCCTGTTCCTGCGCCAGCGTTTTTACCGGTTCAATGGCTGAATTTTGAAAATAAGGAATGCTGTTAAGCAACGTAATGGTTTCATCATTGAGTGGCGTTATGCAGTCCAAAAAATATTTGGTCAGTATTTCCAGTCGATCAGAAAGGGGTGGTGTCTCTACCAGCTGTGTCCATAACTCCTCAAAACGAGACGCATCGATCACCGAATCTGGCGTTGTTGTCGACAACTGATCGATGGGAAGCCCTAGAAGCCGGTAGAAACCATTGAGCGCAAAGTTGATCACGATCAGATCTGTTCCGGGCGGCAGCGTGTAGGTAAGCATTTTTTGCAAAGGTCCGAGAATAGTCACTTGCTCAATACGTTTCTCCTGATTGCCCACGGTAAACGAAATGGGCGGCCCAAAATTAAACGCCAGCATCATTTCGTAATGGGGCAGTAGCTTCTGCTGAATAGCGGGCGCATCCGGTGCTTGCTGAACGCAGTAAAAATGACGGAAAACGGTTGCCAGCCGGTCGTCGGCGTCAATCAATTGGCTATGTGTCGGCGCTACCATTTCGTTTTCTTACAAGTTTGGCGGAGTCTGCCTACAGACCTTTGTCTTATCAAAACGCAGATCACTACGGTTTGGGTCAACTGACGAATCGATAATTAGATACACACATGGAAACTCAGGCAAATTCGGCCGCGCAGACGGTTACTAAAGCAAACGCGCCAACCCTGCTCATTACAGGGGCCACTGGAACTATCGGCCAGGCAATTACGAAGTTATTATCCGAACGGGGAATTCCGTTTCGGGCGATGGTACGGTCACGTCAGAAAGCCGACCAACTGGCCGCGTTACCGGGTACTGAACTTGTCGAAGGTGATTTCAACGATCCTGCTTCCCTGGCTCAGGCCCTCGCGGGTATTGAACGAGCCTTTCTGCTGACCAACTCGTCGGAGCAGGCCGAAGCGCAGCAACTGGCTTTCGTGACCGAGGCAAAGCGGGCCGGGGTGCCGCATATCGTCAAGTTGTCACAGTTTGCCGCAGCAGCTGATTCACCGGTGCGTTTTCTGCGCTACCATGCTGTGGTCGAGCAGACCATTTGTGAGTCGGGTATAACCTACACGTTTCTGCGGCCGAACCTGTTCATGCAGGGGCTGCTGGGCTTCCGTCAGCCGATTGTGGAGCAGGGTAAGTTCTTTGCGGCCATTGGCGATGCTAAAATCAGCGCCATCGACATTCGGGATATTGCCGCCGTGGCCGTAGCCGCGCTGACTGAAAAAGGGCACGATAACAAAACCTACACGCTGACCGGCCCCGAAGCATTAACCCACGCAGAAATGGCCGAACAGCTATCGACTGCGTTGAGCCGACACATTACGTTTGTCGACGTTCCGCCTGAGGCTATGCACGATGCGCTCATCGTTGCCGATTTCCCGGAATGGCAGGCTGAAGCATTACTGGAAGACTACGCCCACTACAGCCGGAACGAAGCCTCAGCCGTGACGACCGACGTACAGGACGTAACGGGAAAACCAGCCCGTACCTTCATAGACTTTGCCCGTGATTACGCGCCTGCTTTTTAGTAATACTGAGA
Source organism: Spirosoma sp. KUDC1026 (assembly GCF_013375035.1). NCBI lineage: Bacteria > Pseudomonadati > Bacteroidota > Cytophagia > Cytophagales > Cytophagaceae > Spirosoma > Spirosoma sp. KUDC1026. The sequence continues at coordinate 1,863,845 of NZ_CP056032.1, forward strand.
TTAGCCACGTAACGAGAAGGTTTCGTCATGCAGACGTTAGAATACGTCAAAATGCTTCCTGACGTCTGCATGACAAAAAACTGTATTTACTTCCGCGCCCAGATCAGGCTGTAATCCATCTGGGTTGGGAGATTATCGGCCGTTGGTGTCAGACCGGCCTGGGTGAACCAGGCCCGGTGTTCGGCGCGGCTGTACAGGCGGCCTTTGGTGCCCCAGAAAAGCGCGGCCGAGTAATCCGTTGCCGCCAGCGGACCGTCCAGCGTATCGTTCAGGAACGTATCGTGCACCCACAGTTCTCCGCCGGGCCGGATAGCGGTAGCAAACCGGTTGACTAAGACCTGGCAGGTTGGCGTCGGCCAGTCGTGCAGGAGACTGGCCGCCAGAAGGATGTCGGTCTGCGGTAGTTCATCCGTCAGCATATCGCCGGGCAGGAACGTTACGCGCTCTTTTACGCTATCGGCACCGGGTCTGCCACTCTGGCAGAATTCATCGAGTAGTTCGGCCGCAACCGCCAGCACCGCCGGGCGGTCAAGTATCGTGGCGGTCGAATCTGGATTGGCCAGCAGCCACTCGTAGGTATAATAACCCGTACCGCCGGCTACGTCCAGCAAATGCCCGTCGCGCTGGCTCATAGTGGCGGCCACGATAGGCGACAGATGGCGCGCGCGACCCGCCAGACCCAACGTGAGGGTACGAGCCAGGTCCGGGTCGTCCATGGGCGACGGGCCATTCCCTTCTTTCACGTACGTAATGCCATCGGCCGCGTCCAGCGGGCCATCGTTCTGAAGCCGGCTAACCATCTCCAGAACACCCGCGTCATCTTTTTCCAGACCCACGTAGCCAACAAGGTTTATCGCGCTGCGCTGCGTAATGTAACGCCCAAGGTCTGTAATTCGCAGCCGGTTCGATTCGTCGTAATCAAGTAGCTCCATAGCGCAGAGTGCCGGAAACAGAACCATCGCCGGGCGTTCGGCCAGGTCGAACTGCTGGCGTAGCTCATCCAGCGAGAGAGGACCATTGGCTAACGTATCAAAAACACCTACATGACAAACGGCGGCTACCAAGAGTCGGGAGCCGTACATGGCCCGCAGGTGGCGGGTAATAGGAGCGAGGTCAAGTTGAGTAGTACTAAACATGCAGAAAATCTCCCCGGAGGGGCGTAGTAAGTAATGGAGTGAACTCTGGTATTGCCAGAGTTCAAGTCAACTGAAGAGGTTATGCGTCAGAAACTCGTTCTGGAATTTGCCGGTTGGGTCGTACTCGTTCACGAGCTTCCGGAAATCGTCCAGCTTTTCGTAACGTGATTGCAGTACCGACGGCGCCATCGTAAACAGTTTCCCCCAGTGCGGCCGGGCGTTGTAGGGCGATAGCTCCTTCTCAATCATCGGCAAAAGCGTTTTCACCGCTGGCCAGTCCTGTTTCCAGGTAAAGTGGATGGCAACGCTGGGTTGTTTGTAGCAGGGGCTCATCCAGAAATCATCCTGGTCGATGGTACGTATCTCCGAGATCAGCAGGTGCGGATTGATCTGTTCGCGCAGGCGTTCGACGGCCAGAATGGCATCGACCGCGTTTTTGCGGGGGACGAAGTACTCCGACTGTAACTCCTTACCGCTGCTGGGCGTAAAGCCCATTTTGAAATGCGGCATCCGCTCGTACCAGGGGCCCGGTACGCCCATCTGTGCGGTGCAGTTTTCGGCGGAGATTTCGACAATGGGGTGGAGGTTTTTCTGGGCAGGGGTGGCGCCGTAGAAATCGGCTTCCGGCGTTGATTTGCTGTCGTCTACTTTACTCTTGACCCACACCTCGTTGATGCGGTTTTTCAGCCAGTCGGTAAACAGACTAACGCTGTAGCCACTGCCCATAATCGTTTCGAAATTGTCTTTCAGCTGCGCTGTTGGCAGGTTTTCGTACACGTACTGCCGCATCTGAAACGTCGGCTGAACGTCGAGGGTGACGCGGGTTACGACACCGAGCGCACCCAGATGCACGACGGCCCCCCGAAATGTGTCGCCGTCGTTCTTACGCGATAGCGTTCGGGTCTCGCCCTTCGCCGTCACGATTTTCATCGCCGAAACCGCCGTAGACAAGTTTCCCTGCTTGATCCCCGACCCGTGCGTGGCTGTCGCGCAGGCACCGGCTACGGAAATGTGCGGCAGCGATGCCAGGTTGTGCAGGGCAAAACCCTTGCTGTCCAGATAAGGCGCCAACTGCCCGTATTTCAGCCCACCGTCGACCGTTATGGTCTTTGCGTCGGTATCTAGTTGAATCGCCTGCTCATTGGGTGGTAAACCCATAAATTGCTGCGTGCTGTCGGCAATGGTGTTGAAGCAGTGGCGCGTCCCCAGTACTTTCAGCTTCGGGTATTTCCGGATAATGGCCTTCGCCTGATCGAGTGATTTGGCCTGGTCCAGTCTGCTGGTGCTATAAATCAGGTTACCGGCCCAGTTCTGGATTTTTTCGTCGGGAAGCCAGCCTTCCAGCGGAGAAAGAAAAGGCGTTGCCAGCATAGCAGAGGATAATTTAATGAACGTTCGTTTTTCCATCGTGTTAAGGGTTGGCTACGAAGCTACTCAGAAAACCAACAGCAACCTTACCTTTACGACATGGCTTTTATTCAGATGGATGAATACACCCTGCGCGGTTATGAATGTGATGCAACCGGCCGGATGAGCATGGGGGCATTGATGAACCTGATGCAGGAGTCGGCGAACCGAAATGCTATTACCTATGGCATTGGTATTTCTGACCTGGCCGAACAGGGTTTTGGCTGGATGCTGATGCGATTCCGGGTACGGATGCACCACTACCCACGCTACGGGCAGACAATTCGCGTGGTTACGTATCCAACATTTGTTGAAAAATACTTCATTTACCGTGATTTTCGGGTGCTGGCCGAAGATGGTACGTTGCTGGCCGATGCCGCCAGTACATGGCTGGTGTTTTCGATTGCGCGACGGGCGATGGTGCCGCTGCCCGCTTTTATCCGGGCTATGATGGTACCGCCCGAGGTGGAAGCGTTGTCGAGGCTGCCGCTGAAACCGGACTTTCAGCTGAATGAGTGGGAAGCGGTCTCGGAGCGGCTCGTGGAAGTTGGCTGGACGAGTATTGACCAGAATCAGCACGTTAACAACGTAGCGTACGTGCAGTGGCTGCTGGAGGCCGTTGATCGAAAAACGCTGCTGACCCGCGAATTGGCGGAAATTGACGTAGTATACCGCGCCGAAACCCACTGGAAAGACCAGTTACGGATTCAATGGGCGCTGGAAACCACCGATTGTATTGTCCACCGGATCGAGCTGGAGGCCCAGCAGCCGGGCGAAGCGGCTAAAGAGGTTCTGCTGGCACGAAGCCGGTGGCGGGTGAGTTAACTAAACAGACTGTCAACAGGTATGATAGCTTTCAATAACGATACGTCCAAAACAACCCCGCTGGATACGGTGCTGGGTGGGCTGATGCGCCGATATAGCGAACGCGTGCCCGATGTGCAGCGTATCGTCGACGCCATGATTGACGAAAAAATTATTGCGTCTCCGATAGAGATCGAAAATGACCATATTGCCTTCCGGACGATGGGCGTTCCTAATCTGGGTATTGCGTCGTTCGAAAAGATATTCAGCCACTACGGTTACGTAAAACGCGACGAATACAACTTCACCGGCAAGAAACTAACGGCCTACTGGTATGCGCCACCGGAGCCGCACTACCCCCGCATTTTTGTTAGTGAACTCCGCGTGCATGAACTGTCCGACGAAGCTCAGGAAATCATTCACCGCTACACCGATACCGTAACCAGTGACCCGGTCGATGTGCTGGACCTGAACGACGGTAATGCAGTCGACGCGTTCCTGCACCAGCCCCTCTGGACGACGCCCACGCTGACCGATTACCAGGCGCTGCTGGCCGAAAGCGAGTATGCCGCCTGGGTTATCTACAACCGCTACTACCTGAATCACTTCACAATTAGCGTCCACAACCTGAAGCTAGGCTACAACACCATCGAGGAATTTGTGGCCTTTCTGGAAAAGCACGGGCTCCGGCTGAACTCGGCCGGGGGCGTTATTAAGGTCAGTCCGGATGGCGATCTGCGCCAGGCATCGACGGTAGCGCAGATGATCGACGCCGAGTTTGCGGGGGGGGATGTGTTCCGCATTGCGGGTTCCTACGTCGAGTTTGCCGAACGACGCGTATTACCCCAGTTCCGGGATTTACCGGCGAATCAGATCGGGCGTGGGCAACGGCGCGAAGGGTTTGAAGCGGGCAATGCCGACAAGATTTTCGAGAGCACGTTCACTACGCAGACCAATCGGTAGATTAATTCATACAAGTTTTTTTATTGACAGGATTAAAATGGATTTATAGTCAGAATCCTTTAAATCCGCCCGGTGGCCACCGTGGCGCGGCCCGGCTGTAATTCTGTCAATGCAAGATGCTTTTGACGAATCGATAACGGTTGATTAGATTCAGGCATGAAAACCCCAGTTGCCTTATTCGTCTGTCTGCTTTGCTTGCTTATCAACGCCCGGGCGCAGAGACCCGCCCCTGTGGGGTTACAACTCTATAGTTTCCGGACGCAGTTCGAGAAGGACGTTCCGGGTACTATGGCAAAAGTTAAGGCAATGGGCTTCCGCGAAGTGGAGGTGGCTGGTACATACGGTCTGAGCCCCGCTGATTTTCGGAAACTACTGGATCAGAATGGCATCAAAGCCATCAGCACCGGGGCCAGTTTTGAGGAACTGGAAAACAATGTACCGGGTATTATTGAGCAGGCCAAAGCGCTGGGTGTGAAATACGTTACCTGCGCCTGGATTCCGCACCCCGGCGATACATTCACGATCTACAACGCTAACGACGCGGTCGATGTATTCAACACCGCTGGCCGGCTCCTGGACGACAACGACATCAAACTCTGTTACCATACCCACGGTTATGAATTTCAGCCCTATGAGAACGGTACGTTCTTCGATTACCTAGTAGCGAACCTGAATCCCAAATACGTCAACTTTGAGATGGACGTATACTGGGTGAAATCGACTGGTTTAGACCCGGTGGCATTGCTGAAAAAATACCCCCGGCGCTTTACGCTGATGCACCTGAAAGATCGCAAATCCGGCACACCCGATACCAAAACTGGCCGCGCTGACGTGGAATCAAACGTACCACTGGGGCAGGGCGACGTAGGCATTGCTGCCATTCTGAAACAGGCCCGGAAAACGTCCGTAAAGCACTATTTTATCGAGGACGAATCGTCGCGGTCGATGGAGCAGGTGCCTGTTAGTCTGGAGTTTCTGGAGCAGGTGAAATGACGGGTTTAGCGCTGGGCGTTAAAGGCAAGTCGAAAACGTTCGCCCGTTTGTGAATCAGTCTGCGATACGTCAAACTTGACTGTAGTTCCATCCGCTACGCCTAACGATAAGGTACCCAGGTAAAGTCCATACGAACTGCCGTTTTGCCGTACTTCGACGCTGTCGAGCGGGAATGGAACATCGGCAGAGCCCGTCGCTTTCAGCGTTACCAGCATATTGACAAAATTAGTCGAGTTACTGACCTGCGTAAATCCCAGCGTGCCGGATACCGTAACGTTCTAACTGGTTACTGGTAGTTGTGGAAGGTACAACGTATCCGCCCCTTCCAAAAACAGAAAGGCACTGAGATTGTAATTGCCAGCAACAACAGATGCTGGTCCTGATGGGGTTGGGTCATTGTTTTTGGAACAGGCTGCGAAAACAACGACAATAACAACGAAAGGAAGGATCTGTTTCATGGCTGACGAGGTAGCGTTCAGCTATGACAACAAGCCAGGCTGGGACATTGACTATTTTATCGCGTCAATGGTCTTTTGCCAATGCTATATGCCGCAACGGAACAGGTCGTCCTGATCCGAACTGGATGGATCGTCCCCTTCTTGCGAAACTGTATCGCTCGTAATTTCAACTAATCCTGCCGAGTTTTGCGGGATGAAAAAAGTGCTTTTTTTCCTGTTGCTTGTATCAGGGTGGAGTGCTCAGGCGCAGGTATTGCGAAAACGAACAGTGAAGCTGATGGGGAGCCGGTGGGATATTACTATCGTCGCCCAGGATTCGCTGTCGGCCGAGCAGCACATTGATGCAGTCATTGCTGAAGTAACCCGTATTGAGAATCTAATTTCCGATTGGCGCTCGTACACGCAGATTTCCAAAGTTAATCAGAACGCCGGTATCGCACCAGTGCCGGTCGATCCCGAAGTATTTGCCCTGACCGAGCGGGCGCTACGTTTCTCGAAGATTACCAATGGCGCGTTCGATATCAGCTTTGCTGCCATGAACCGCATCTGGAAATTCGATGGCTCAATGACCGAGATGCCGAGCCCCGACGCGATTAAAAATTCAGTGAGGAATGTAGGGTATCAGAACATTGTGCTGGATCGTGAGAAGTCGACGATCTTTCTCAAAAAGAAGGGCATGAAAATTGGCTTTGGGGCGCTGGGAGAGGGCTATGCCGCCGACCGCTGCCGGGATATGATGCTGGCGAAAGGCATCAAAGCCGGGATTGTCAATGGCTCGGGCGATATGAGTACCTGGGGTAAACAACCCGACGGGCGTGACTGGTCTATTGGAATTACCAACCCACTGCACAGAGACACGATTTTTGCTATTGTACCTCTCCGAAAACCCGCCGTCGTTACGTCGGGGAGCTACGAAAAGTTTGTGGTGTTCAACGGTAAACGGTACGCCCACATCATCAATCCCAAAACCGGTTACCCGGCTACGGGTATCAGCAGCGTAACGGTGTTTGGCCCCAGTGCCGAAACGGCTAATGGCTTCAGTACGTCGATTATGGTGCTGGGTGAAACCGCTGGGCTTAAACTCATTCGGCAATATCCTGCCTATCAGTATATCCTCATCACTGACACCGGGCAAATCGTTTCCTCGCCGGGCTTAGGGGTAGAACAACGCCAGCTGTAGTCGAAAGGACCAGAATGGATGAATTTCTGAACGGGCCGAAACCCGGTACTATCAGTAAACAAACAAAATACCTATACCAGCGGTACTGCTAGTAAACAGTCCATCGAACTGGACCAATTCACTGGTAATGGCAGCAAGAAAAGTACTTATATCCGGGGCCAGCATTGCCGGTCCGACACTGGCCTACTGGCTGGCTAAATACGGCTTCGACGTTACGGTCGTCGAACGGGCCCCATCGCTACGATTGGGTGGGCAAAACATCGATGTTAATGGCCCGGCCCGGAAGGTGGTTCGAAAAATGGGTATCGAAAACGCCATCCGGGAAGCTAATACGACCGAAGTTGGCCTGCAGATAATCGGGCAGGACGGCGAGGTATCCGGGGCGTTTCCCAAAGACGGCTCGGTCAGCGGTACCCGCGAACTGGAGATCCTGCGGGGCGATCTGGTTAATATCCTGTATAACTGCTCGAAAGAATCTGTCGACTACCGCTTCGGCGACTTCATAACAGCTCTGGAGCAGCGTCCCGACGACGTACAGGTGACCTTTGAAAGCGGTAAAACCGAGACGTATCAACTGGTGATTGCGGCTGACGGTGTGCGGTCGCGTACCCGAAAACTTATGTTTGGCGACGAACCCGAATTTAAGTCGCTGGGTCTGTACGTCTCCTACATGACCATTCCCCGGCAGGAGAACGACAACGACTGGTGGCGCTGGTATACAGCCGTCGACCGTCGGGTACTCATGCTTCGTCCCGACAACAAAGGCACCATCCGGGCGTCGGTGGCTTTCCTGGAAGACGATAAAGAAACTTACGAAAAACGCACGACTCAGGAGCAGAAGGACGTACTGAAAACCAAACTGGCCGGTGCAGGCTGGGAAGCCGATCGGATCAGTAAGGCTCTCGACGCATCGGACGATCTATACCTGGATAAGGTAGGACAGATCAAAGCGCCCCGCTGGTCGAATGGGCGGGTGGCGATGGCTGGGGACGCGGCCTACTGCCCCACGCCGATCAGCGGCAAAGGTACTACGCTGGCCATCGTGGGGTCGTATATTCTGGCGGGTGAACTCGCGCGGCATGAACGACACGAAGATGCGTTTGCCGCTTACGAAAAGCGGTTGCGCCCCTACGTCGAGCAGGTACAGAAACTACCACCAGGTACACCCAGATTCGTTTATCCCGAAACGAAATTTGGCGTATCCGTACTAAACACGGTAGCCGAAATTGTTGCCAGTAAACCGGTTCAGAAGGTGATCGGTCTGTTCAGTTCCGATGATGATGAGCAGGAAGAGGAGGGAATCGACTTACCCGACTACAGGTAACTTGGAAACCTACCAGTATCAGTTAAATGAAGCCCTGAAGGCCAGCGGACTCTGGTTGGTCTTCGCCTTGAAAAGTTTACTGAACGACTGTGGATGCTCAAAACCTAGCTCGTACGCAATTTCGCTCACGGACAACTCGGTTGTGGAGAGTTTTTCCTTTGCTCTCTCGATGAGTTTTTCGTGAATGAGCTGCTGCGTGGTTTGCCCGGTGAGTTGCTTGAGCAGACTACTCAAATATTTGGTTGAGATGTTGAGCGTATCGGCAACGTACTGAACCGTCGGAAGTCCTTTGTTCAGTAAATCCTCGTGGGTAAAATAATCTGACAACAGCGCGTCTAAACGGTCCAGCACTTTACTGTTGGTGATTTTCCGGGTAATGAACTGCCGTTCGTAAAAACGCTGGGCGTAGGTGAACAATAGCTCCAATTGGGCAATAATTACGTCCTGACTGAATTTGTCGATGTTGGCCTGGTACTCCTGCTTGATGTTATCAATGATGTTGTTGATCGTGGTTTCTTCTTTGTCGGATAGAAACAGGGCTTCGTGGGTAGAATAGCCAAAGTATTCGTACTGCCTGATCTTCTGGGCAAGTAGTGTGTTCCACAAAAAATCGGGGTGAATAAACAGCATCCATCCCTCAAGCGTAATCGGGGGGCCGTCCGACGGACCCCGCAATACCTGATTAGGCGCTACGAACGCCATTACGCCCTCATCAAAATCATATTTTTGCTGACCGTAACTCAGCTTTTCGCAGCCTCTTTTCAACGTTACGGTATAAAAATCACAGATGGCGGCCGGGGTGCCGGCGTGGCTGTTACGGTGCAGGTCCGCACAGTCTATAATGCTGATGAGTGGATGCTGAGGTTTGGGTAATCCTGTCAGCCGATGCCCCTCCGTGATAGACTGTATTCTGATGGGTTTGGTGTTTGCCATGACCGAAATTAAGATTTAAACGGATAGCTCAGCCAGATCAGAAGCAGAGGCATAAGCAGAAACGGAATTTCCAGCAATGCAATTCTTGGGTTGCCGGCATTCAGGGCCAGCGCCATGATGGTGACGATGGTGATGGCGTTGAGCAGATTGCCAAGAAAGAAGGTCTTTGGAAACATCAGCAGCAGCCCGGTAAGGATGGAAAGGGCACCTAGAACCGGCGCATACGTAGGACTGATGCCCAGTGCCGACATCATGTTGGCTGATCCGGGATTGGCTTTGACGTTCAGTGAATCCCACCCGTGTTTGAAGGACAGAAAAACCGAAACCAACAGCAGGGCTAGTGAAATGAGGTTCTTTATCATTTTAGTAGTTGCTATTTGGATGATCTGTTCCGTACATGGTTGATGCTCCCATTTTCGCAGCCTGCGCAAGGGCAAACTTGGGCGCAACCCGACTCAGGATACGCATAGCTTTGGCAAGCCCCGGATAGATTTCGTCCGTATCCTGTTCCATTCCTTTAATGGCCGCGTCAACAATCTTTTCCGGGGCCATCAACATACTCGTGCTGAAACCGTCTTCGTTCATGAACTTGTCATTCAGTGGCGTGGAAGAACCGGGAGCTACCAATTCGATCACGTTAATATCGGTATTTTTCAGCTGCACCCGCAACGCCTGCGTGTAGGATCGTAACCCCGATTTGCTGGCGCTGTAAATGGGCGAAATTGGCAAAGCTCCCAACGCAATACCAGACGTAACGTTCATAATCACCGACGATTTCTGCTTTTTCAGATGGGGCAGAAACTGCTGTACCATGCGAATAGGACCCACCAGGTTAATATCAATTTCGCGGGTAATATCATCGAGTTCATGGGGCTCGTGCAGGCTGATTTTCCGCATCTCCCCGGCATTGTTGATGAGGACATTCAGACCAGGAAAATCCCGGGTAACCTGGTTGTATAACCCGACGATGTCTTCCGTTTTGCTGACGTCGCTCTGGACGGTATGCACAGCTGGCAGTTTCTGTTTGGTTTCTTCCAGCTTCCGGGCGTTTCTGCCCGTAATAATCACGGTATTGCCTAGCGCAATGAGTCTTGTGGCAAACTCAAGACCGAAACCACTCGTTCCGCCGGTGATCAGGATGGTGTTATTCTCTAGTTTCATCGTTTCCGTTTTTTGGTACGACAAAGCTCCGCAGCAGGCCAACAGCGGACGTAGTCAAAAGTCGGAATGTTGTAGTAGAAAGGGAGGGTGGGCGGGGCTGAGAGATGTTTCTAGCCGCTAACGAACAGGACGATATGTAAAGAATTAGAATTCCTGGCCGCTACTTCAGCTTTTGCCGCAACCAGGCTCGTACCGGTTCGTCGTACCATTTTAAACTGGCGTAAGCCAGCACGATAGCGCCTGAAAATGTGAGCAAGGCATAGGGTAGAGCCTGCCCTAACGTAATGCCCTTGTGATTGCTGACCCAGGCCACGTAGAAATAGACAAGCACGTAGTGCGTCATGTACAGGGGGTAGGAAAGATCACCGAGGAATCGACAGATTTTTTCTTCCGTTTGACTGCGCACCACACCACTGGCACCGATATAGACAATGAGCGGAAAGACAATGATGATGCAAAATGCTTCGTACAGCCCATTCATCCAGAGATGTTCGGCACCACCTAGTCGTGGCATCAGCAATACAGCCGCTACCAACAGGCTGCACCACAGGAACGAATTTTTGATGTAGACAGGCCGTGCTACCCGTGATAAAAGAAGACCGGCAAAGAAGGGGAAAATTGTCCGGATCAGGCCAATACGCATCTGTTCGACATTAAATGTCCAGCCACCGGTAATGTCTCCGTTCGGATTTGTAACCGCAAAATGCAAAAGCACGGCACCAGCCAATGCGACAAAAATAGCCAGGGCTTTATTCGATAGTTTTCGTAGACCCAGCGCGTAGAGCACATTGGCGATATACTCGAAAAATAAAGACCAGCCAACGCTATTGAGCGGATGCATTTCCTGCCAGCCGCGGATGTCCATCGACAGCGGGACGGGTAAAATCGTACAACCTATCAGCCAGACAATAATCAGCTTCCATACGGGGATGGTGTGGATGAGCGGCCAGATAGTTGAGTCGGTAAAGTAAAAGGTGATGGCGCCGAGCGTCATGCCCAGCACAACGAGTGGTTGCAGCCGCTCGAACCGGCGCCGGAGAAAGCCACTGATGGTTAGTTTGTCCCATCTGTCGTCATAGGCATACCCAATGACAAAGCCGGACAGGAGAAAGAAAAAATCAACCGCCAGGTACCCATGATTGACAACATTGTCGAGGTGGCTACTGGCCAGCGGCTCGGCAAGGTGAAAGAAGACTACGATGATGGCTGCTACGCCCCGAAGCCCATCTAGTACCTGGTAATGCGGCTTTGTACCGAGATTGTTATTGTTCATTCGTCAATCTACTGGATTCAGATCATGCTGTTTTTGAAGTTTCTCCGCACCTACTCCTGTGGTACCAACTAGCTATGTTGTCGGTTCGGATGTAGACTTGGCCAGCATTTTCGTTTGGGGCAAATTCATCGAATCTAAAGAAATGAATTTAGTTAATTGCTGTCTTTCTTTATCAGCAGGTAATCTTCGTAATCCGAAAGTATAGTGAAACCTAACTTGTCTACGTAGAATACTGTTGTCAGCTTTTTGTCCCGCATTGGTAATTTAGGAATTATGTCTGTTAGCATAGACTTATGCTTTTTTGATTCGTAAGTCTTTGTTAATTGAGTTTGACTCCGGTACGATATTCAGTATTCAATCACTCTGTTGACCTTGCTAATAAAAATCCGATGTTGAAAATTAGTCTATCGTTAATCAGCCAATAATAAATCTCTAAAGACAACGTCAAACTCTTTCTCTAAAAAATCTATTGTTTTTGGCTGTGCCTGCAATGAAGCTTTAATAAGCTGCGAGGTAAATAAGCCGCTTTTTGCCTTCCATTTTGCGTCCGCACTGTCAACAGATTTTATCCAATCAATCTTTACTGGATATTCTGATTTGTCATCATCACAGTTATCAAAAATATTTTTAATTTTTATAGGATAATGCTTCAATGATTTGCCGTTCAACTGAAAGTCGTTTACTCTAACAGCTTTCTCTATTACCCGTCCGATGCCAACATAACCGCAAGATTTCAGAAACGCGACAACTATATCGCCTGGTTCAAGTGTTCTAATTGAATCGCTAAATTTTCTATTTTGCCCTGCTGAAAGAAAACCAAACTGTCTGCAGTCGTCCCAACAACGATGTTTGCCTTCACCTACGTTTACGTAGTAAAGCCCGTTTTTAAAGTCAAAACTTGATAAGTCTACATGATAAGTGTTGTGCGGGCGGAATTTTTCGGCAAAATGCCCCGATGAAATATTTGTAAGCGTTCTGCCAAGTTTCCAAATCAAAGTTTTCTCAATCAAGAAAGCTTCATGCTCTGTCAGATCTTTAGCAATTACTTTTATAATAGGTTCCAGTCCAGCGGTTTTAATAGCTTTTATTCTCTTTGATTTTTCAGTGTCGCTGTTGTCGGTTAAGTGAGCTTTTTTACGACTTCCTGTTCCCTTGCCAAAGTAAAACTCCTCAAAGTTCCTCGGGTCTATGTAAACATAAACGTAGTAGTCGGTCTTGAGATCTGCCATACGGTTACTATTGACGGGTTTCAATTTATTTCAATGGAAAATTTTTAGTACTAAGGGCTTGTTACAATTTCCGAATATGCTCTAGAGAAAAGAAAACCGTATCGATGTAGCAAGATAACTGTTGTCATCGCGTGGGCAAAACTCCTAGAGCAACTAGCCAGTTACTGCGCTTCTCCTGAACATCCTGACTTTTATCCGGTTGTCTTTCAGAGCGACAGCCGATAGCGATGTAGCCTTCTGACACAGTTTCGACCACCTGATCGGCAAACGCACGGATGGAGCGAGAACCGACGTATGTTACCGCGAGACGTTAATGTTACGAAAGTTTGATGGCACCTGGAATTGCCCACCCGCATCAGTCGGTACTTATGTACATGGATGGCAGTCAGAAAGCTGCTACCGATCTGAAACCATAGTCTTATTCGTTGTCACAAATTAGTAGCTCATGGAAAGCAAGCAACAGATTGAGCAGGTAGTCCGGCAGCAGGAACGGGCGGTTCAACAAAAAGACATTGACGGGGCAATGGCAAATTATGCCACTGATGTAGTTTCGTTTGATGTCGTTAATACGCTTCAGAAGGTAGGTCTGAACGAAAGTCGGCAGCGGCTGGAAAGCTGGCTGTCGCAGTTTCCCGGACCGTTTTCCTATACCGTAGACAACCTGGAAATCTCGGTTACAGACGAGCTGGCGTTCTGTCATTCGTTCAATCATGTAAAAGGACAGCTCGCCAGTGGCGACGAGATTGATATGCGCTGGCGGGCTACCATCTGCTTTCGTAAGCAGGACAACGCGTGGCTGATCACACACGAACACAGTTCGGTGCCCTTTGACCCCGAGACTGGAAAAGCGCTGATTCTGCTGGATAGATAACGTAACGCTCGACAAACGCTAACGCCAGTTTAGAAAAGACTATTAGTCAGCTTTTGTGATGTTGCTGCGTCAACTCAGGCACCCAGCATGATTCAGAAAACGCACGGCGTTCAGCGGGCTGAGCAACTGTTCAGAAGCGAGTTCCGACGGGCTAATCACTACGTTAGCAGGTTCAATCACGCGCGGATGCAGGGTGGCAAAACGTAGTATAACCGCCTGGGCGAGATCGGATAGCCGGTATTAATTATCCACGGAACCGACGATAGGATCGGGTCGTATCAGTACATGGTTGTTTTGCCGCATGAACTAAAAAATACCCCGTTAAGTACGCTCAAAGGTCCTGCCCAGGAACTGCGTCAGTACGACTGACGTACCATCATCAAGGGTATTACCGGTCAGGATTCGGACAATCTGTACTTAGTTGAACGACTGGCGAAACTCCAGTGGCGAGTAGTTCGTCTTGCTTTTAAACAGTTTGCTGAACGATTGCGGGTGTTCAAAACCCAGTGCATAGGCAATTTCGTTGACTGACAGATCGGTAGTCGACAGCTGTTCTTTGGCCTTCTCAATCAGCCTGTTCTGAATATGCTGCTGCGTACTCTGACCGGTCAGCGTTTTCAGAAGGCCGCTCAGGTAATTAGGCGATACGTTGAGGGTGTCGGCGACGTACTGAACGCTTGGTGGCCCCGCTTCGACGAGTGAACGACTGGCAAAATAGTCTGTAAGCAGAGTCTCCAGCCGATCCAACAGTCTGTGATTTGTGACCGTGCGAGTGATGAATTGCCGTTTATAAAATCGCTCAGCGTATTTGAGCAGCACCTCCAGCTGAGCCACAATAATATCGCGGCTCAGCGTGTCGATACTGGTGTGGTATTCCTGCTGGATGCTACGCATAATACCCACAATTGTCGTTTCTTCCTTATCAGACAAAAACAGCGCTTCGTGCACCGCGTAATCGAAATACTCATATTGCCGGATGGTCTTGGCTAGAGAAGTATTCCACAGAAAATCAGGGTGGACGAGTAGCATCCAGCCCGTGTGTGCGGGGACTTCGTTACCGGCCGTCTCAATGCTGTACACCTATCCCGGCGCGATGAAAAACAGTATCCCCTCATCGAAGTCATACGCCTGCTGTCCGTACTTGATCTTGCTGTGCGGGTTTCGTTTAAGCGCGATTGAATAAAAGTCCAGTACCTGTGTAGCCGGCTCATTCACTGCCAGGTGCATGTCCTCAAATCGGATGACACTCACCAATGGATGCTCGGGCCTGGGCAAATTCCGGATCTGGTGAAATTCGCTGATCGTCCGGATTCTGACGGGCTGCTGTCCTGCCATGTTTAGTGTTGCGGTTGCTGGTTGAAAGCTGCGGCAAAGTCGGCCGCAAATTCGTTGAGCTTAACCTGGCCCAGCACGGGTTTGTTCCGGTTATAATCAGCCTGAAGCCGACCGCTATGAAGCGACTCATACAGCTCGACCATCCCGGCAGCCAAATGGGCCGGAATACCAGCCGCGGTTAAACCGGTCAGCATGTCCTCATTGCTGATGAGTACCCACTGTAAATCTGGCTTGCCAATGGCGTCCCCCAGGCTGGCGGCAACTTCATGGCCGGTTGGTTCGTCGCTGCTCACGTAGCGGATTTTTCTGTGTTCGGCCGGTAGCTCTACCTCATCGGCAATGGCTGTGGCAATGTCTTTGGGCGACACCATTGGGATCACATCGTCAGCCCCGTAATTGGCCGCGATTTGTCCTGTATGTTTGATCTGCCCGATAAAACCGAACAGGTTGTAATAGAATGACGTAGGCCGCACGTGGGTAATCGCTACGTCGGACAGTTTATTTAAAATGCTTTCGGCGTTGTGCGAACCCAGAATAAAACCCGTTCCGTGATCGAGATCGGCTCCGAAGCTGCTCAGATGGATGGCCCGGTTCACCCCCGACTGCCGGATGGCCAGCGCATAGGCCGTTGCCGTGTTGCGGTAAAACGCAGTCGGTTCAATGGTCGGATTGCTGAAATAAGCGGGCGGTATCATGCAGTAGACAACATCGGCCCCGCTGAACGTATTGGCGAGAAATTCGGCGTCTTCTACTGAGCCAATGGCGGCTTTCGCGCCGAGCGCTTCAATGTCAGCCTGCCGGTCGGGGCTGCTACTGATGACCGTAACGGTATGACCTTTTTGTACAAGGTGCTGCGTAAGTGGCTGACTGATGTGGCCCAGTGAACCGGTGACGATGATGTTCATGACATTGCTTTTTGTTTCGGCAAAGTTCCGTCATCGTTCCGTGGCCGACGTAGCCGAATCTACGCTTGTTCTAGGCAAATCGTGGATAAAAACACAAGACGGTATGGCTAATCGTCACGTCTAGTACGGTAACTGCCGTAGGAGTGCTCCATTGGTGTTAAACGACGCGCAGTCGCTCTTCTTCCAGGTCGATCTGATACAGTTGCTGGCGGATCAGGTCTTCGTCGACTTTCGGGTCTTTGTTGAGCTCAGTAAGGTACTGTCGTTGGCTTTCGAGTAGTTCGACAAAGATTGATTTTGTCTTGTCATTCATCCAGTTGTCCTCACTGGCTTTGGCGCGTTCCTCCCACTTTTTCAGAAACTTTTCCAGCCCAATGTGGCCATCCAGTTCGTTCCCGTACTTCTGTCTCAGGAACTGATAGCTGTGCTGTTTCAGGCCGTGTTTCATGGTTTGTCGGCGCTGATCTTCCGGTTCTTCCGGGAAGCTTTCGTACAACCGGGCCCGGTTTATAAATGAAGGAAGCGTAAGCCCCTGCACCAGCAGCGTGAGTAGTATGGCAACAAACGTGATGACGAGGATGAGGTTCCGGTGCGGAAAGGGCGTACCGTTATCTAACGTAATGGGTATTGATAAAGCAGCTGCCAGCGACACAACCCCACGCATACCGGTCCAGCCGATCAGTAAGGGCATAAACCAACGTCTTCGGTTGGAGCGGGCACGGGGAAGTACACCAGGCCGAAAGACAAGCGTAGCAATCAAAGCCGCATAAGCACTGACAATCCGGACGGCAATCAATACGCCCGTTACCAGTATGCCCTGACCAATAGCCGTTCGTAATGGGATACCTTCGGCGCGCAGTCCATCAACAATTTCGGGTAATTCCAGACCAATGATCAGAAACACGACGCCGTTTAAAATGAACACCAGACTTTCCCAGACGCTGAAGCTCTGAATACGACTGGTACTGTTCAGGAAAATAAGCCGCTTATTTGACAAAAAAAGGCCCCCGCTCACGACCGCCAGCACGCCCGAACAATGAATTTCCTCGGCCACCCAGTACATAAAATAAGGTTCGATAAGCGTTAGGGCAATGTTCGATTGAGGGTCGAGGGGCAATCGTTTGTGCGCCTGAACAAAAATCCAGGCCAGCAGCAGGCCGGTACCTGCTCCGCCAACAACCATCCATAAAAAACTCAGCGTTGCCTCCTGCCAGATAAATTGCCCCGTGCCTACTGCAACTAAAGCAAAGCGGAAAATGATCAGCGAGGATGCATCGTTCAGTAAGCTTTCGCCCTCCAGAATAGCCGAGGTAGATTTAGGGATCTGGACAAATTTGGTAATAGCACCCGTACTGACTGCATCGGGCGGGGAGACGATTCCACCTAGTAAAAAGCCCAGGGCAAGGGTAAAGCCCGGAATGAAATGGTTGGCCGCAATGGCCACGGACAAGGCCGTGAAGAAGACGACGATAAAGGCAAAGCTGCCAATCATGCGCCACCATTTTTTCATTTCCTTGAAAGAAACATTCCAGGAAGCTTCGAACAGAAGTGGTGGCAGGAAAATGAAAAAAATCAGGTCGGGGTTGATTTTTACCCTCGGCAAACCTGGCATAAAACTGACAAACAACCCGGCCACAACCAGCAGAATCGGGTAAGCAATTCTGAGTTTGTTGGCCCACATGTTCAACAGCACGATGGCTGCTATCATGGCCAGCAAAAAAGGCAAAATGGTGTGCATGAAGCTGAGGATAGTACGTCTTTAAAAAGTTAATTTGTTACGTAAATCTTCATTGGACGCGCCTGTCAACTGGAGCAGGCTATTACCCTGCCAAACAGCAACGATACGTTTGTCCATGAATGGTGAGTATTCTCGCAACGAGCAGATTACGAGGACTATAAGCGTACATGATGCGTAATGATGAGGACTATATTACATAACAGTTTTGGTATTGTCGCCATTGATGTCTCAAAATAAGAACTGCCGATTTGAGCATTTATAGACAAAAAAAGGACTGACACTGAATAGATCACGTCAGCCCCTCGTGGCGATAGCGCCCAATTGACTATTGTTTTGGCTGGTTGATGAACTTAATAGCAATCCATCAGAATCTGGCTGTGTGACTGGTAGTAACTCAGGGGCTTGCCGAGCTTGGTCTGGCAGATCGTTTCCAGCAGGTCCAGTACGTCCTTTTGCATGGCCAGTGAGCCACAAAGCATCAAAACTCCTTTTGTCTGCAAGACATTCGCAATGAAATCGGCGTCGCGGCTGATCAGGTGGCTGACGTACTGCCGATTTCCTTCGCGGGAGAAGGCTATATGCAGCTTCGCCAGTTTCCCCGTCGACTGATTGGCTTCCAGGAATTCCTGATAAACGTCGAATGAAGCGCTGTGCCGGAAGCCACAATACAGATGGGCGGGGAGGAGCTGCGCGTTCTGGCTGATCATACCCAGAAACGGAGCAATGCCGGTGCCATTGGCGATCATTACTACCGACGAGGCATTGACCGGAAAATGGAAATGAGCGTTGCTGACAATCCGGGCGCGGACGGTCTGGCCGGGCGTTAAGTCGTGCAGGAACGTAGACCCCAGGCCATTAGGATGCAGACGAACGCTCAACTGAATTTCATCGTCGACAACGCCAATCGAATAGAGCCGTTCGCGGTGATCGTTGGCGGGATAAATAGCCAGCAGATCGCCCGACGTAACCCGCTGCCGACGTGGAGGGCGCATCCGAACCTGGAACGTACCGTCGGGCTGAGCAGTGCGCACCCTGGTCATGACGGTCAGCTTGTCTAGCCGGGGGGCGGAGGTTTGTAACGTTTCCGGCGAAATAACCATAGGCCGATCGGCCTGCTGCGACCAGGATTCGGCCCAGAGGCTGAACTCCTCCGGCGACCGGTCGTTGACCGTGTGAATGTCGACCAGTGGGGTTGCCCAGGTCTGGTGACTCAGTAACGTATTCACCTCGAAGGCAAACTGACAGAAATCGGGGTAGGAGCGGGAGCCGAACCCCACCACCGAATACTTGACCGGCTGGGTCTGCTGGTGTTTATCCAGCAATGTATTAAAACGCTGGGCGTTGGTAGGCGCGTTGCCCAGGCCGTAAGTAGCCGTCAGCACAATCAGGTGCTCGGCTTTCGGAAAAGCCGTGTAATTGTTCAACTCAGTCAGGTACGCTTTCTCGCCCTGCTTGAGCAATTGCTCGTAAACCGACTGCGCATAACGGAACGTACTGCCGTTCTCCGACCCAACCAGAATCACAAAGCGACTATCGTCGGCGCCGTACTTGTTTTTGACGCGGTTGCCGCGCCGTTTCAGCGTGATGGCAAAGCCCGACCAGATGAAAAAGAGAATATTGCCGGCGGCAACAGCCAGAATAAAGGCCCAGATGCCGCTGGCCCGGCCCGTGTGCAGGTTCAGGCTCAGGTTGGCCAGTAGAACCGTCGCAGGGTAACGGTCTTCGCTCAGGATATCGCCCGTAATCTGGTTGACCGTCAGTTCGCGGTCTTTAAGTTTGAGCGTATAATAATCTTCGGGATCTTCCGAAAACGGAAATTCGATGGTCTGCACATCCGCCAGCCGAATGGTCTGAAACACCGGCATGTCGGCCAACGGGCGCTGTGGAGCGGATTTGATCGCGTCGAGATCAACCTTGGGTGAGATCTTCTCCGATTTAAGCAGCCCGAAACGATCCAACGAGAGGTATGTTCCCGAAAGGGCAATCACCAGAATCGGAATCAGTGACAGGCGACCCAGGACGACGTGCCAGTACTGGGCAAAGTTATCGCGGACGATACGGGCGAAAAAGCGTTTGACGCCCCGCTGCCGCTGAATAATCAGCGCCGTGCCCGATACGGTGATGAGCAGCAGGAGAAAAGCGGTCAGACCAATAAAAAACCGACCCGCTTCGTGCAGAAACAGTGACCGGTGGAGGCTCGTTACCCACTGGAAAAACTCACTCTGTTTGGTGGGGGTGCCCAGCGATTTACCCGTACGCGGATCAATGTAGGCCGTGAGATTATCCCCGTTGTCGTCGCTGCCCTGCAGTTGTACGAAGCCATTGGCATCGACACTGAGCTCACTAATTTCACTGTAGCTTCTTTTGAGAACCGGCAGCGTCTGCGCCAGCGTGATTTCCGAAAAACCATCGACCCGGTAGGGCTGCAACTTTTGCAGAATGGGCTCGACCGCCAGAATAATACCCGTGATGGAAGCCAGGGTCAGTAAAAGAAAAGAAGATACAGCCAGGGCTAAATGGCTGTATCTCCAGACGGAAATGGTCATACGTTCGGCCCCTTGGCGGGAGCGTTAGTTGGCGCTGAAACGCACGTAGCGGATGTAACCCGTCCCTTCACTTTTGGCAGAAAGTGCTTCCGCCGTCAGCGGAATTTCCAGGTCTTTAACGTAGTATTTATTGTCTTCAACCGCGCTCTCAAACCGCAGTTTGTATCCTTTGTCAATCTTGGCCGGATCAAGCTCCAGCATGGTTACGCTACGGTCGCCCCCGCTCACTGAAGCACCAGTAATGGCGCTGAGGTTCGGTGTTTTCTTGGCGAGTGCTTTATGCCACTCTTTCAGGTCGGGATACCATTTTTTGTCAGACCCCAGTACGTACAGCGTTTTTTCGTAGGCGCCTTTGGGGTTAACCAGCGACACAACGATATAGGCTCCTTCACCCATATAGTTGGTCATCTGAATCATGCATTTGTACTTGGCCGTGCCAGCTTGCTGTGCCAGCATAGCAGCTGGGTTAGTCAACGCTAGCACCAGTGCCAGCAGGGCGATTTTCGATAAACAGGACATAACTTATTTCAGGAAATTGAGCGATACGTTTCCCTTCGACAGTGATTCGTTTTCACTGGCCAGGTCGTAGGCGGTTTCTTTAAAGTTGGTAGAGATGTCTTTTTTCGCGCCAATCGACAGCAGATACTTCATCATTGCGTCGTCCTTTGAGATCATAGCCGCCTTGTGCAGAGCGGTCAGGCCTTCTTTGTCACGAGCATTAACATCAATCTGGAGTGGTTCCAGTTTTTTCATCAGGCCCATGTCGTTTTTCGCCACGGCCAGATGATAAAGTGTGTTGCCGTTTTTCTGGGGAGCTTTCACGTCCAGACCTTTCTGCTGAAGCAGGGCCAGTTTAGTGCCGAAATCGTCAGACCGTGGAGCACCTTCTGGCCGGGCTCCTCCAGGCCCCCCCATACCACCCGGCCGGTACCCCTGAATCAAGTACGCAGCCAGATTGTCGCCTGCTCTATCGGTTACGTTGATGTCGGCACCTTTATCGATCAGGTACGTAACAACCTCGGGTGAGTTGCCCCGAACGGCCAGCGCCAGTGCTGTTACGCCTTTCTGGTTGCTCTGATTGATGTTTTTTACGTTCGGTGTCAGCATCTCCAGTACAGCCATATCACGGTTTGATGCCGCTGCGTTCATGAACGGCGTGTTGCCTTCTTCATCAGCCTGATTTACGTCAACGCCTTTGCTCAGAAAATGCTCAATCAGTGGGTTCTGACCGGGCCGACGTACCAGCGCGTGCAGTACGTTTTCGCCGTTTTTGTTTGTTGCAGTGGGTTTAACGCCCACGCTTTCCAGATACTGAAACACCTCCATCGGTGCTGGCCCGCGACGTGATCCCTGGCTGGCCATGACCATAGCCGTTGGGCTAACGGATACGCCCCGCTGCTGCAGCGCTTTCAACATATCGATGTTGCCGCCCCGGGCCGCATAACTGAATGCGTTGTTTCCGGCGGCATCGGTACTTTTCAGGTCCAGTCCTTTTGAGATAAAATAATTCGTCAGTTTCAGATCTTTGTCGTTAGCCACAGCCAGAAGCAGGGCATTGGCCCCGTCGTGGTTAACGTCTTTTTTTAGATCGGCTCCGCCCTTAATGAGCAAATCATACACCTGCGTATCGGGGATGCCGGCACCCGCTGCGAAGTTCAGTGGCGTAGTACCATGACTATCCTCTGCACTCACTTTAGAGCCTTTGCCAAGCAAATACTCAACGATTTCCACATTGCCCCGGAAGGCAGCCCAGTGCAGGTAATTCCGGCTATCGTGGGTGATTTTGTTTACGTCATTTCCCGGCTGCTCAATCAGGTATTTGATGGTTTCGTTGGGCGCCTGCGAATTAATCGCTAGTACGACGGGATCAAAGCTGGATGGGTTGAACTGCGATGGGCTGTTGCCTTTGGCGATCTCGGCCTTCACCTGGTCGACGGCGGGTTTGTTCTGCCAGAACGACTGTTCCAGCAACACGTTTTTCTGCGCCTGTGCGGATAGGGCAAAGCCTACCAGAACGACACTGAGTAGTTTTTTCATACGAATTCGATACGGGATACGTGGGATACTAGTCCTTGCTGGTAAATGCTCAATTGACCGCGAGCGCAAACTGTGCGCAAATTACTAAGAATAAGTCTAAATAAGCCTGTTTTTTTGACGAAAAAGGATAGTTAATTTCCCAAATAGTAGCACTCCAGAAATGCGGGTGTAGGCATTTAAGTGTGAGTCTGGCTGACAGCTCAGATTTAAAGTGACTCGTTCGAGTCAGGGAAGCCTTTGCTCTGAAAACAGATGATTGACCAATAAGCTTACAAAAGAGAAGATGATCAATATAGTGATGATACGCTGCATGCAGCGTTAAACGAAGTAGATCATTGACATCTAAATTACCGTCGTTGACAGCTCTATTTCTGTCATTCACAACTTTGAATATAATTACTTATAGTAACTGAATAGATTATTATGCTTAACAAGCATACCCATAAAAATAAAAAAGTAACTAAAAGTATCTTCAAAAATTGACAACGGAAATAGTAGTAAGAGTTATTCAAGCCAGAAGCTTTTGATAATAAATGTCAATCCCGACTAATTATGAGCTAATGGAGGACACCGATTGCTACTAACGATCACCTGCCTTTATCGACATTTATACATTTCCGTCATTCTACTCGATTGAGGTACTTCTGTACTTATCCCGTGGTCATTCAACCACTTTTTATGACTTGAAAATACACTCCTTACCATTTCCTGAAACCCGGCTGCATCAACGATAAGCTTGGTAAACGTACTGGTTCGTTCGTCAGGTAATGGTACTACCCATGTCTAGTGCGCTCTGCACGTAGACGGCTAACTACGGATTCTGCGTCATCGGCTTCGCTGGCCAGGCCCAACAACTCACCACGTTATTACGCTTAGTCAAAATCGAATCATCTGTCAATTTATATTCATATCTATGCAACACACTTCTACTCAAGTGAGGATCTGGCCACGCTGGCTGCTAGGTCTCTTTGTTACCCTTTGGGTAACGACTTCCACCTTCGCCCAGATTTCAAATTTCACGGCTGCCAAGGTCGAGGATGGCACCGATTGTAACTGGCCCTTTAGCGCGATGGCTACCAATCCGGTCGATGGTAAAATATACGCGCTGTGGCGCAAAGGGGCCAATGAGAATGTGACCTATAAGCTGATTCGTTGGGACGGCTCCATCTGGGCCATAGTAAGCACGTTCACGACAGCAACCGGAACAACATCATCGAATAAAGTGCCTGACTTTAGTAGCGCTGCTGATTATGTGTCACTGGCCATTGATGCAACCGGGCGGTTTCATGTTGCTTTCAAAGGAACAGTAGCGTCCGTGGGCAGGGAAGGTATATGGTATGGACTAAGCCCGACCGGGACGAGCTGGTCCTTTCAGTCGTTGCAGGCCCTGCCCGCAAACTCGATTAATCAATCGCTCCTAGATCAAGTTATAGAAGTGGATCCCCAGAATCAACCACACGTTGCTTTTCTGTATACGACCGCTGAAGCCCCCCGATCCTATACGTTGCGGTATTTCCGGCTCGTTAGCGGTAACTGGGTCGGCGAGACGGCCATTACGCAATCCGGAACGACACCCGGCGGCACGGCTTCAAACGAAATTGCCCGGTTCGATCTGGCCATCGATAGAAACGCAAAAGCCCACCTATCGTTTCGCCGGGAACTCAATGGCACGGGGCGGGATGGTAGCCTTTTCTATATCAATAACACGAGCGGCAACTGGTCGACACCTCAGGAACTTGTAGCGGGGAATACAGCTCAGGCACAGGGGGTCACCAATACGATCGATACGGATGCTGCTAACAACGTACACATTGTACACTCCGATTATCAGCACAAGCTCTATTACACGACAAATGAGT
This sequence comes from Spirosoma sp. KUDC1026, assembly GCF_013375035.1. Taxonomy (NCBI): domain Bacteria; kingdom Pseudomonadati; phylum Bacteroidota; class Cytophagia; order Cytophagales; family Cytophagaceae; genus Spirosoma; species Spirosoma sp. KUDC1026. Next base: position 1,887,997 of record NZ_CP056032.1, read on the forward strand.
CCGGCTCATTTGTTACTAGTCAGATCAACGGGAATGTGACGGGTGATGTGTACTCGAAGCACACTCTGCGGATCAACAGCAAGGGCGACAAGTTTGTGGTGTACAACGATAACATAAGTTCGCCTACTAAGCTCAACTATGCGTATCAACTAGCGGGTACATCGGGCAGCAGCTGGACGACCGGTACGGCTTATACCCCGACGGAGGCAGGTAATGGAGGTAATTATTATTCTGGCTTGATGAACGACGATAGACGCATTATGGTGTTGTTCGATAACTCGCTGACCAGTACCCGTGGCCAGTGTTCGGAATTCCGGCGCGATTTGTGGTACGCCACCGCTACGGTGCAAGCGCCGGCAACAGTAGCCCCTACCGTGACAACCAACTCGGCAAGTGCGATCACAACGACCGGCGCTACACTAGGTGGTAACGTAACCGCCAGCGGGGGAACTGACGTTACTGAACGTGGCATTGTCTACAGTACTTCGAATACTGTACCAGCTATTGGCGGCAGTGGCGTGACTCAAAATACCAATGGTTCGGGCACTGGCCAGTTTTCTGAAGCCATTACAGGCCTGGCAGCGGGCACCACCTACTACGTACGGGCCTATGCCCGAAACAGCGTAGGCACCAGTTACGGCAGTACTGTGTCGTTTACGACGAGTACCCCTACGATCACGTTAACTCCCGCTACGCTGCCAAACGGTACGGGCGGGTTCGCTTATGACCAGAATATCACGGCTTCGGGAGGCACGGCCCCCTATTCTTACGCCATAACGGCGGGGGCGCTACCCGCGGGGATGACTCTATCAACAACCGGGACGCTGTCCGGTACGCCCACGGCAGTTGGATCCTACAATTTCACCATTACGGCCCGTGATGCCGGAAACTTTACGGGTTCACGCGCCTACACCTTGACCATCGCAGCCCCTACCATTACCGTGGCTCCGACTACGCTACCCAATGGAACGGTGGGTGTGGCCTATAGTCAGACTATCACCGGCGCTGGCGGCAATGGCCCCTATAGCTACGCCCTGACGGCTGGCTCGTTACCCCCAGGAATGACGCTGAACGTAGCAGGCACGCTAGCTGGTACGCCTACGGCGGGCGGCACTTTCAACTTCACCATCCGGGCCACTGACGCATCGACGGGTTCTGGTCCTTATTCGGGTTCGCGCAGCTACACTTTTACCATCGCAGCGGCCAATATAACCCTAGCGCCAGCTACGCTACCAGTCGGTACTGTGGGAACGGCCTACACCCAGACCGTCACGGCTTCGGGGGGGACGGCTCCCTACTCCTACGCCATAACGGCAGGCGCGTTGCCCCCTGGTGTAACGCTGTCATCGGCGGGTGTGCTCTCCGGTACGCCTACCGGTGGCGGTACCTACGCCTTTACGCTAGCGGCCACTGACGCATCAACGGGTACGGGTCCTTATACCGGCTCGCGTAACTACTCACTAATCGTTGCTGCTCCTACCATCGTCTTGACCCCGGTCACACTGGCAACCGGTACAATAGGGTCCGCTTACGCCCAGACTATCACAGCATCGGGTGGGACCAGCCCGTATACATACGCTGTGACGGCGGGCGCATTGCCCTCGGGTCTCACCCTATCGTCAACTGGCGTACTGTCCGGCACGCCTACGGGGGGCGGTACGTTTACCGTCACGATTACGGCCACTGATGCCTCAACCGGCGCTGGGCCTTATTCTGGCTCGCGCAGCTACACGGTGACCATCGTGCCACCTACCATTAGCGGACTGGCCGTCACGCCATCCACTGTCTGCACGGGGGGCGCTGTAACCGTGACGGCTACGATTGGCCAAAACGCCGGTACGTACAGCTATACGCTCCTTTATGGCAGCCAGACGATCATCGGGACTACGACCTCTTCCGTGAACCAAACGTTGACGGCAGGCGGGGCTGGCCAGCAGACCATCACGTTGCAGGCAGGTACGGGTGGGTTATATAATCAAGAGATGACCACTTTGACCGTTAACCCATTGCCAGTCGTTTCAATTACGAACCTAGCCAGTGCCTATTGTCAGGATGCTTCACTAGTCACCTTGACGGGAAACCCCGCCGGATTCGGTGGCAGCTTTACCATTGACGGCACCAGCGCCAGCACGCTTACGCCGATGAGTTTGACAGTGGGTCAGCATACGGTGGGTTACCGCTTCACCGACGGCAATGGCTGTTCCAGCTCGGCTAGTCAGACTGTCACCATCAAAGTGACTCCAGCTGCCCCCAGCCTGCTGACCCAGGCTGGTCAATCGTATCCGGGTAGCCAGTCGGCCGTGACGGTGGATCTCAACACGGGTAACGTAACGCTGGTGGCCAGCGGTTGCGCCGGGACGGTCAACTGGACGGGCCCTAACAATACGGCTGGTTCTGGTACCAGCATTATCGTGCCAACTAGCCAGGCGGGGCTGTTTACCTACCAGGCTACCTGCACCATCGATGGCTGCACCGGCCCGCTGGCTACCGCCACCGTAACAGTGGGCGGACGGTTGACGGTGCTGCACCGGGACGTGGACAACTACGCCGATAACAACGCCATCCAGCCTCTGATCCAGATCCAGAATCAGGGTGCTGGATCACTGCCGCTCTCGAAATTAACCCTGCGTTACTATGTGACGGTGGAAGGGGGTGGTACGCTGGGTAACCTGTCGATGAACTATGCCCAGGTAGGTAACCAGAACGTCAGACTGCGCTATGTGCCCCTGAATCCAGCCCAGCAAGGGGCAACGGGCTACGTGGAGTACAGCTTCACCGAGGGGGCTGGTAGCCTGGTCGCCAGCGCCAATTCGGGTCCTATCCAGAGTTACTTCACCAAGAGTGATTACGGTCCCCTGAATGAGCTGGATGACTATTCGTACAACCCGGTGCGCAATCAGCTAACGGGTAACCTGCGCATCACGGCCTACTACGATGGGGTGCTGATTGCGGGTTTGGAGCCAGGTTCGACGGCTCAGATCCGGGCGGTACGGGCGCTAACCGAGAGCAAAAACGGGCCTGATGCGACGCAGATCAATACCTATCTGGAAGTACGTAACGAGGGGAATGTGGCGATCAACTACAGCGATCTGAAAGCGCGCTATTACTTCACGGCTGATGGTAACGAGCGGTTACAGGTCGAAGTCGACGAAGGGAATGTGAGTGCCCGACTGGTGAAGCTGCCTGCGGCCGTCAACGGAGCGGACACCTACCTGGAACTGACTTTTAACCAGGGCGGACAGCTAGCCCCCGGTACCAGCACGGGCACGATTCGCTACCGGATTAGTAAACCCGATGGTGGACGCTTCAATCAGACTAATGACTGGTCATACCAGGAACAGCCCCAGGACCGCGCTCAGAACAACCGGGTAGTAGTATATGCGGGTAACGAACGGATCTGGGGTCAGGAGCCCAATGCTTCGGCTCGGGTAATCTTCTTGGAACCGGGTGCAGAACTATCGGTAAAGGTACTGGGCAATCCGGTTCGGGAGGAGGTTGTCTCGTTTGAGGTGAGTGGAGCTGGTTCAGAGCCGTTGCAATTACGTCTGGTGACTCCCCAGGGTAAAGTAGTCAGTCAGCAGCAAGTGTCTGGGTCGGACGTGACAGCGCGTTATCAGCTCTCGCTGGGCGGTGAGGGGATCGGGATGTATCTGTTGCAGGTCAGCACACCCACCCAGAACCGGACTGTGAAAGTGTTGAAAGCTGAGTAGACTTATAATGAAAGTACAGCAACGGGTCTGGTATTCGAGTAACCTAGTGGCTACTCGAATACCGGACCCGTTCGTTTTGACGTATAAACCTTAGGTGAAAAATAGTGAACTCTTAGCCCTGTTACGAACAGGAAAAATCACTGTATTCCAGTAGGTTTGTTCAGACCCTGTTGTTTTTGCCGTGAACCTACTTTACTGTTTTCTGGTCAGCCTGTTCCTGAGCCTTTCTACCGAACAAACGATGGCGCAGATGTCGCTGCTGCCCGACTCACTGACCAGTGCTCCTGATAGCATTAAAACCTGGAAACTTCGTCAGATTGGTGATTCGCTCATTTTTGCCATCGACTATCCGCTGGCTAAGCAGGCTTATGACCAGGCACTTTCTATTGCACAGGCAACTGGTAACAAAGCCGATATTGGTTTTGGGTATCGGGGCGTTGGGTACTGGTACCAGAATATTGGAGATTTCACGCGGGCTGTCAAGTACTATCAGCAGGCACTTAGTTTGTTTCGGCAGATAAATTACACCAAAGAAATTCCCAAGACGATGTCTTACATCAGCTTCTGTTATGTCCAGCTGGGTAACGATAAACAGGCTGAACACTACACCCAACAGGGATTGAAGTTGGCGGAAGCCGATGGACAGACAAAGTGGGTTATTGCTTTCTACGAAGAACTGGCCAAGATCAACGGCCATAAAAAGCGGTTTGCCAAAGCTGAGCAATACACAAACCGGGTACTCGCTTATTACGTAAAGCAGAAAGATTCGCTTTCGTATCACATAGCGTTGCTGAACGCGTCACTGCTCTACAAAAACCGGGGTCAGTATGGACGCTCGGAGCGAAGCTTTCGGGACGTATTACAGTTTAGCCAGGCACCCGGGGGCGACGAAACATTGTATGGGTATGCGCTGGTCAATATTCCCAGTGCGTTAATTCCGCAGGGAAAATTAGCCGAAGCCGAAATGTTCTGTCGGCAGGCACTTGCGTGGGTCGACAAAACAGGAGCCAATAAGCTGCCGATGCAGGAGGAAATTTACGGTCATCTGTATCACATAGCCGAAGCCCGGGGCGATTACAGACAGGCGTTGGCTTACTACAGACAACAGATAGCCAGGCGGGACAGTCTGCAGAATGAAACCGTAAAACGCCAGTTATCTGAACAGGAAATACGGTTCCAGACAGAAGAAAAAGAAGCGCAGATTCGGCAACTGGACCTGCAGAATATCATACGTAGTCGGCAGGTGTGGGCTGGGGTTGGCGGTATTGTCTTGCTATCTCTGCTGGCTGGGGTGCTTTATCTCCAGTCGCAGCAGTTGCGGAAAAGTCAGGCGAAGATTCAGGCCCAGTCCAACCAGATGGCGCTCATGATGCGGGAGCTTCACCATCGGGTCAAAAACAACCTGGCTGTCGTGTCCAGTCTGCTGAGACTACAATCGACCCGGCTTGAGGATGAAAAAGCCATGCAGGCCGTTCGAACCGGGCAGCAGCGGGTCGAAGCTATGTCGCTGATTCACCAGAAACTGTACCAGACGGATAACGTAACACGAGTGAATATGCGTGACTACTTGCGTAGTCTGGCGGAAAGTCTGTTGATTGCTTATGGTTATCAGCTCAGTGAAGTTGATCTACAGGTTGATGTTGAGGTGGAAGAACTGGAGGTTGACGTGACCATCCCGCTCGGATTAATCGCCAACGAATTGATTACGAATGCGTTTAAGTACGCCTACTCGGGCAATCGACATCCCGCACTATACATTCGGCTGCGCAATCATAATGGTATTACGTTAGATGTTTTTGACAATGGGCCCGGCATGCCCGCAGCCGACTGGTTACAAACCGAAAAGGGAACATCGTTCGGCAAACGGCTGATCTTTTTACTTGCCGAGCAACTGGAGGGTAAGGTCGAACTTATTCAGCAAAACGGCACGCTGTTCCGGCTGCATATTCCTTATGAATCCGCAACAAGCTAAACAAGGAAAGCCCAGACACGAGGCCTGGGCTTTGACTATGTGTGACGCGAAGTCGCTTTATTTTCGATCCATCAGTTGTTTAACCAGCTTCTTGAGCTCGTCAATTTCAGCCTGTTGTTTTTCCAGCGTTTTGCCCTGTTCCTGACTAACTGCGCGTTGTTGGCGGTTTTCTTTTTCCAGTTCGATGCTATACAGTGTCAGCTCTTCGATTTTCTCCAGCAGTTTGGCGTCCATTTTGGCCACGTCGATACCCTGCTCAACAACTTCGGATGCTGATGGTACGCCGGGCAGGTGTTTATTCGCCTGAACGAACTGCGCTACGTCGCTTAACGAACGTAGTTTGTAGGTTGGCGCGAATACGTAATCCGACCAGTCGGCGGTGCTTTTGAGTGCCACTTTCACTTTCTCGGTCAGGATACCATCTTCTACGTAGAGCCGATAACCAGCTGGGGTTTTTGCGAGCGCCGAGCCAATAACGATGGGTTCACCTTTGGTGCTTTGCAGATAGCCGCCTTTACGTTCCCAAAGTAAATCGGCGTCCTGCGCGGCTACCCGGCCACCATTAGCGTAGTTCGCCAGCACAACGTTACCACTGCCGTCCACGGTTAAGAACTTGCTGGAGTTGATAGAAGCCGTAGTGCCCGAGGTCAGGTTCTCCAGACGTAGGCCTGACTGATTAGCGGTGCCACTGGTGATATGGAGACGGGCGGTTGGAGCCGTGTTACCAATACCTACGTTGACACCACTACCTAGTACCAGCGCGTTGCTGGCCGTTACGCGGGCATTGTTACCAATAGCCGTCGCGTTTTGCAGGCCGTTCGCACCAGCATCGGCCCGGAAGCCAATAAACGTATTGTTGATACCACCCGCATTGCTACGTCCGGTCTCAAAACCGATAGCTGTGTTGTTATCGCCATTTACGCCCGAGCCACTTCCGGCGTTTGTACCCAGGTATACGTTATAACCACCCGTTGTATTACCGCTACCCGTATTGTCTCCCAGAAAGAAGTTGGCATTACCGCTGGTGTTATTAACACCGGCATTGGTACCCATAATAAAGTTCGAACTACCCGTTGTATTGCTGAAGCCGGCTTGCACACCCATGAACGTATTGAACGCTCCACTGGTAGTTGAACGCCCCGCTGAGAAGCCTACGAACGTATTGGCTGACCCATTTGAGCTAAGCCCGGCGTTCGCTCCTAAAAAGGTATTGTTATTGCCACTGGTTGTTGTAGCGCCTGCACGAAGGCCTAAAAATAGATTCCCGATCCGCGAAGATGAAGTTTTGAGCAGTACCGTGTCGGCCGACCGCAGCGACTTATTAACGCTTAGGTTGACATCTTCCGTTATGGTAAGCGATGTGCCCGGTGTAGGCTCAATGGTCTGAGCCTGAAGCGCTGCTATCGGAAAAGAAAGCAAGCTGGCAAGGAAAAATTGACGTGTAGATGTTTTCATGTTTAAATAAAATAGGATTTAATTGTCTGAGCAAGAAGTAAGTTGAATTTATTAAGATACTGTCCGGACGCCGTTTACTGAGCCACAAGTTTACTACCATTTTGTAGTTGCACTGTTTGGCCTGGATCGTAGCTTAGCTGACGTGCTTGGGCTATGTATTCACCTGGCACCGTCACCAGATGCTTGATGCGGACCGCATCACCACTCGCCGGCACCCGGTTCATCGACCACACCGAGGCATCATCCCACCGACCCGATTTCACCGTGTACATGCCTGTGTTGACTATTAATACAATCTCATTTGAGGTAACACTGTTGCAGCTTCCAGTTACTACGACGTAATAACGCCCCTGATTAGCACCGCTAAGATTACTTACCGTTAGTGTGGCCGATGTGGCCCCGCTGATGGGAGCGCCATCTTTGTACCACTGGTAGCTGCTGACCGAGCCGCTGGCGCTAACACTGGCAGTGAAGGTCCCCCCCTGAGGGATGCTGAAGTAAGAAACTGGTTGCTGGGTAATGGTCAATGGTGACTGTGGGGTACCCTGGAATTCGTAAGCTCCCAGATCAATCTGGCGGACCAGCCGGGGGCTGTTGTTGAGGTCGGTCGGGGTTGAGTTGGCTGCATTGTCACCTTTATCGATGGCGGGGGAGCAGGCCCGCAAACGGAGGTTGTCGCCAGCGACATCGACGAAAAGCGGATCAAGTGAGAAGTTGCCTGTACCAGGTGTGTTATCCTGGGTATCGGTGTAGGTCATTGCGATTGTACTGTCAGAAGCAACGCCATTCGGCGTGTTCCCCCAGATAGCGCAGTTGACGAAAGAGGTATTGGTACTAAAAACGGCTCCGCCCGTACGATCGCAAAAATTTCGCGAGAAGCTGCAGTTGACAAATTGTCCACCGACCGTATACGCTGCTCCGCCCCCTGAATTATACATTATACACTGCGCCCTTAGAACTGGACCACTTTACTGAATAACGAAATTGTTAGTTGATCTGATTTCCTACTTGGTTTGACTGCTTTTTATTCCCTTTAATACCTCTTCAGGCGTTCGATAATTCAGCGACTGGTGAAAGCGCCGACAGTTATAAAACTCGAAATAAGCTTGTAAGCCTGCCTCTAACTGCCAGCCATCCTGGTAGGCTTTCAGATAAATATCCTCATATTTTACGCTTCGCCAAAGCCGCTCTACGAATATGTTGTCCAATGCCCGCCCTTTGCCGTCCATTGAGATGCGAATGTTCTGATCGAGCAGGACACTTGTAAAATCATCCGAGGTAAATTGACTGCCTTGATCGGTGTTAAAAATCTCGGGTTGAGGATAGCTCCCTAAGGCCTTTCGTAACACGCCACAACACCAATCAGCCTCCATGGTGTTGGAAACGGACCAACTTAATACGTATCGACTATACAGATCGATGATGGCCATCAGGTACATATATCCGGTCGCCATGGGTACATAGGTAATGTCAGTAGCCCAAACTTGGTGGACCCGCACAATGACCAACCCCCGCAGCAAATAGGGATAAATTCGGTGGCCTATGGCCGGTTTCGAGGTGTTTATTTTAGGATAAATGGCTTCTATGCCAAGTATTTGCATGAGACGCCGAACGCGTTTGTGATTGACACAATAGCCTGCCTTTGCCAGGGCTACCTGCATCTTGCGGTACCCGTACTGCGGAGTTAGCAGGTACTGCTCATCCAGCAAACGCATCAGTAGTAAATCGTCTGATGTGGCTACTACCGGTTGGTAGTAATAGGTTGAGCGGGGCAATCCTACCCACTGGCATTGTTGGCGAATGCTAGTTGATAAAGCTGCATCAAGCAGTGATCGTCGCTGCGAAAGACTCATGGCGTCAACTTTTTTTTGAAAAAAGTCAGTTCCATTTGTAATCGTCCAATCTGCTCATAGAGCAAGGCGGTTTCGGGTTCTGCGTTGGTCGATGTGGGTTTGCAACCTGCCTCGAAAACGGAAGCGGCCCCCTGTAGGAATTGCCGCTTCCAGTCACTGATCTGATTCGGATGAAGCTCGTGGCGTTTGCTGATGACAGCCAATGTATCCTTTTCTTTAAGGACTTCAAGTACTACCTTGAGTTTGAATTCAGAGGTAAATTTACGTTTGCTCTTGCCTTTCATACGGGACTAAATTTAGCCCGTTATCCAATTTAATTAGTGGTCTTAAAAACGGGGCGCACTATATTACCCCGTGTTGTAGATTGATTACCCGTAAAGCTGCAATTGATGAAACTGGTATTGCTGGCGTAGACGGCTCCTCCATACGTATTTTGAATGCCTGCCCCACCGCTGGACGACCTATTGCCACGAAAAGTACAGTTAATAACAGTTGCTTCGTAGGCGGCTAACGCACCTCCATCACCAATAACAGAATTCAGTACAAACAAACAATTTGTTAATACGGAACCTGCCCCAACATTCAGTGTTCCTCCAGTTGCCCCTCCATTTGGACCGGAGCCACCGCTATTAGAACTGAATGTACAGTTGTTGATGATAGCTGTTTTCCTAACAATGACGGCTGAATAACCTGTACTAAAGTTATTGCTAATGGTACAATTCCTCAAAGAAATAGAATCACTATAAATCGCGGCTCCTTCGGATACTGCATTTCGCTCAAACGTGCAATTTGTGAGTTGTGGAAAACTAGTGGCGTCGCTATACAATCCACTGCCTCTACCACCAAAGGTACCTATATTGTCTAAAAAAAAGCAGTTACGAATGATAGGGCTACTGTGCAGATTCCGCATGCCAGCGCCTTGTAGGGTATTATAGTCGACTCCGATGCCTCCAGCATCAATATTACCGCCTGTAATAACAAAGCCATCTAACAATGCCGTATTGTTCAAATCATTGTTTGCAATGACGTGAACGCTTCTGTCATTTCGATTATTAGTTGTTCCTAGATACCCGCTTAGGGTAGTACTTGACGGTTGCGCTAACGATACAGAAGCCGGGCGCTCGCTGAGAGCGCTTTCTGTACCAACAAAACCACCGTACAGAGCCACCCCGTTTTTCATGCTGAAACTCATTATACGATCAGCTGCGCTGCAGTTTGTACAACTGCTGGGCTTGTATGTACCTGCTGCTACCCAGACCTGATCGCCAGCTGAGGAAGCGTTGATGATGGCTTGTAGATTAGCTGAGGCTGTAGCCCAGGAACTACCAGTTCCTGTACCGTCTGGTTTGACGTAGCGAATAGTCTGGGCGTGGGATCTACCGATTGATAACGCGCACAATACTGCCGCTAATGTTGATAGACTGAGCTGTCTACAAAGAGGGCGTAAAAAGGAAAGTTGTTTCATATGGTAGTGGAAAAAGCCTAGAGGCTGGCAAAGATACTGATCCTCTGATCCGCTTAACTTATTGAGCAAGATTGACTTTACTGCCCGTACTTAACTGCAAGGTCTGCCCCGGATCGTAGCTTAGCTGACGGGCTCGGGCTACGTATTCACCTGGCACCGTCACCAGATGCTTGATGCGGACCGCATCACCACTCGCCGGCACCCGATTCATCGACCACACCGAGGCATCATCCCACCGACCCGATTTCACCGTGTACATGCCCGTGTTGACAACCAGCGTAAATTCAGCCGAGGTAGCACTGTTGCAGACACCCGTTACCACGACGTAGTAGCGACCAGCGTTGCTGGCGTTGAGGTTGCTCACCGTCAGGGTTGCCGAGGTGGCCCCACTGATGGCCACACCATCTTTGTACCACTGGTAGCTGCTGACCGAGCCGCTGGCCGTAACGGTAGCTGTCAGGGTACCGCCTTCGGGAATGCTGAAGTAGGGGTTGGGCTGCTGGGTGATAGCCACCAGCGCCTGTGGTGTACCCTGGAACTCATAGGCTCCCAGATCGATCTGGCGGACCAGACGGGGGCTATTGTTGAGGTCGGTAGGGGTCGAGTTGGCTGCATTGTTTCCTTTATCAATGGCGGGAGAACAAGCCCGCAGACGGAGGTTGTCACCAGCGGCATCGGCAAAGAGGGGGTCGAGGGAGAAATTACCGATGCCAGGCGTGTTGTCCTGGGTGTCAGTATAAGTTAAGACCGTATTAGCATTGCTGGTGTTGATAATGCCATTGGGCAGATTACCCCAAAGGATGTTATTGATCAGAGTAGTAGTGCCTGACTCATTGTAAATAGCACCACCTTGACGGTCGTCGGTGTTGTTGGCAAAGCTACAGTTGGTAAACGAAGGAGTACCGCTGAAAATATATACCGCGCCCCCTGCCGAGCGTACTCGGCCTCCGGCTCGGTTATTACTAAACGTGCAATTGACAAAGCTAGAATTGCCAGACATATAAATAGCTCCGCCAAAGCCACCTGAATTGCCAGCACCGCCGTAACCCGTTGCCTGGTTTCCTCTGAAAATGCAGTTTGTTAATGTTGATGTACCTTCTATGGTAAGAGCACCGCCGTATCCGGCTGTTGTATTTCCGGAGAATAGACAATTGATCAGTATCGATCCTGCGCCAAGTCGAGCTGCTGCGCCAAAACCACCATTACTGCCAGCCGTGGCTATGTTATTGCTGAATGTACAGTTGATCATGAATACTGCATTACCATTCAGCGTACCAGCTGCCTCTCCCTGGTTGCTGGCAAACGTACAATTCGTTAACGTTAAACTAGGGGCTTCGCTAAGAATAGCTGTACCGTATTGAACTCTATTATTGTTGAACGTGCAATTTGTGATTGAAGGAGTACTGCCAGCATCGTTATAAAGACCGCCACCTCCTGTGTTATATGTGTTATTTGTTCGATGATTTGTGAAGTAACAATTCCGAATTGTAGGACTACTGGTCAAATTATTCATCCCACCACCCCGGCCCGCAGCAGAAAGCGTAGCAGATGTAATAACGAAACCGTCCAGAATAGCTGTGCTGCTCAGATTAGTATTGACAATGACGTGTTCGCTATTGTCGGTTGCTACGTCAGGTGTGCCCAGGTCGCCACTTAGAATACTGGACGAGGGAGATGTGGTGATCGAAGTGGGGCGCTCGCTTAACGCCGTTTCTAATCCGATAAATCCACCATAGATAGCAACGCCATCTTTCATGCTGAAACTAATCAGGCGGTCAGTATTAGTATTGCCACCGGGTTTGTAGGTGCCGGCTGCTACCCAGACCTGATCACCGGCGGTGGAAGCATTGATAATGGCTTGTAGATTGGCTGAAGCACTAGCCCATGAACTACCGTCACCACTGCCATCGGGTTTGACGTAGCGTACTGTCTGAGCATAACCCGCCGATATGGATAGTAGACAGAAAAATAGTAATCGCAGGAAGGGAACGGATGGTAGTGGTTGAGTCATAATTTGTCTTTGAAAAAGATGGATAAAAGACTGTTCCAAAAGTAGTCAACCCGTCAGAAAATACTAATCAAAAGACACTATAAGGAAACTGGTCTGATCGATTTATTAACTTATTTAGGCAACGGACCAACAAACAAAAACGCCACTCAACTACGTTGCTGAGTGGCGTTTGATATAAGTCTGGAAGTCTTTACTTATCGTCGTTGCTCCGGATCGTCTGGATCAATTTTCCGTTTTCGATAAGCCGGGTTTTTAAAACCGTTTGCCGGGGAATGGCCAGCAGGAGGGTCGGCTGAATCTTCACCGGCTGGATCGTTTTGGTCTGTGAGGTATCCTTCATCCGGATGTACCGGATCGTGAGCGTAGAATCCTGTACGAATACGCGGCTTATCGAAATCTTAGGGAGCGTATTGGTCGGCGGCAGTACAATGCCGATGGCCGTTTCTTTCGTGAAGTTGGGAGCCGTTGCCTGCTTAGGTGCGGGCGTCGACCGGGTGAAAATCTCGTTCAGCGATTCCGCACTGTCAAAAATATACAGCGTCGTCTTGGTTTTGTTGACGCTGGCGTCCGGCGATAAGCTATAGGCGGACAGCAGTCTGTATTTTAGGTTGACCTGGGCTAACGTCAACAGACTTAGCCCCATAAATAAACAGAGAAACAGCGAAGTTCGGGAAAAGCGAAATCCGTTTTTAAAAAAGAGGAAGGACATACAAGCACTAAAGACAATATGGGCACTATGACTCTAACGCCCTGATTCCCGGCTTCGGTGTGCTGTACGTGAAAAAAAGCCGCATAAAACGGTCATTTTGCTTTCGCTACTGAATTTTCTACGGTTATGTTCGATACGTTAAAGCAGGAATTCTGATTATCACTCTGGCATTCAAACAGATCGAATCGCTCGACACCATCCTCCAGCCGTTCAAAAAAGAGAGTAAAGCGAATTGGTTCGTTGCCCTGAACATCACGGGAATCCGGTGACAAAGGAATGCCTTCTGCTTTCAGCAGCGCATACGTTCGTTTGCTGCCGTGGGTGCCCAGCATGGCTTTGGAATTGAACGAAATGCTGCTGGTGGAGTTGTAAAACGCGCGGTCGTTCGGGTCTTTCATGAAGGTCATGTACAGAATCGTGTACGATGCCGTCAGCCGTACATCGGTTACGCGTACGTCCGGGTCTTCAGAATGGCCAAGTCCTCCCGTCGGATCAGGGTAGAGTCGCTGAGTGGGTGTGAAGCTCTGATTAGGCTGATAATACTCGGCGGCATCGACTGGCGTGTTAACACCCGCCGGGTGGTTTGTTGCACAGGCCGTTAGAAGCAAAGCGCTGAGCACGAAGACGATATAGGTTTGCATAGCGAACGTTCTTTACGCGATGTAAGCTATCGATTTTTAACAAAAAAAACACATCGCTGTTCGAAAACGGCTTCGGTTTCGGATGCTGAAACCAAACGACCGGGCTATTCATTCAGGTAGCCATTTGAAGAAGGCAATAAACCCGGCTGAGTTACTGACGAATGTTGTTTCTGTAAATTGTTAGTTCATCGTCGCCAATCTGCTCCCGACTCTGGATAGTACCTCGTACCGTCGGGGCTTTGACGCCATCACCTACCAGTTTAGGGCTACGGAAAACCCGAAGTTCATCCCAGAACCCGGCGTCGAGCAGCGAGGTAAGCAACAGACTTCCGCCTTCCACAAAAACGGATTGAATACGCCGGGCGTGCAGATCGGCAAGTAGCTGACTTAAAAAAGGCTTTTCTGAACGTAGCTGCTGATAAGTTATCTGATCACTGATTTCTGTTTTCTGAAAATTATACACCAGCGTCGGTTGTGTATTGTCGAACAGGTGCAGAGAAGCGGGTAGCTGTAGCAATTTATCAATAACGATACGTGTTGGGTTCCGGCCGGGCCAGTGCCGGACATTCAATCGGGGGTTATCGATTCGGGCGGTGGTTGTACCTACCATAATGCCATCTTCTTCGCTTCGCCAACGGTGAACCAGCCGCTGGGCGAGTGGACCGCTGATGGCAATCGACTGACCTGCGGGACCACTGATAAAACCATCGGCGGTTTCGGCCCATTTTAAGATGAGATACGGGCGCTGCTGCTCAAAAAAGGTAAAAAATCGGGCGTTTAACTGACGGCCAAGTTCATTCAAAACGCCCGTCTCAACGGTAACGCCAGCGGCCCGCAGGCGGTCGAACCCCTGACCGGATACTAATGGATTTGGATCGTCATTGCAGCAGACAACCTGCTTTACCTGCTTGTCGATGAGCAGGTTGGCGCAGGGGGGCGTTTTACCCCAGTGCGAACAGGGTTCCAGCGTTACGTACACCGTCGATTCCGGCAGCAGGTAAGCATCTTCGGGCTGCACCGAACGGACTGCGTTTACCTCCGCGTGCCAGTCGCCATAGCGCTGGTGCCAGCCCTCGCCGATGATACGTGTTCCTCCTTCGCTTTCGTGAACAATAACACAACCCACCATTGGATTCGGACTGACCAGACCACGACCCAGGGTGGCCAGGTCAAGGGCCCGACGCATGAAACGTTCGTGCATGACGTTAGAACTATAAGGTACGACTTTTGAACGGACATGATTTACAACGGCAGAACTAAAGTCTGCGCATCCCGCCCCGCAACCCGGCTATAATCCTGTCAGGAGGGCGAGGAGTTCCGCCGAAAATCATAAACTTGGTTAGTTTTACGCAAAATTACCTGATTGAATCAAATGGCCACCGCCAAACCGCTATACGACCGCCTGCGCAAAAACATTACGGCTTATTCACCCGAAGAGGCTCGGGAAATGGCGTTTATGCTGCTCGACCATTATTTCGGGCTGCGCAAAACCGATGTGCTGACCGATAAACCCCTGCCACCTAACCGGACCGAACCCGACTGGTTCAAAATTCTGGAGCGGCTGAACCGGCAGGAACCGATTCAGCACGTGATCGGAACGACAATTTTCTGCGGGCTTGAGTTTGAAGTGTCGCCCGACGTATTGATTCCCCGTCCGGAAACTGAAGATCTGGTCCGGTTAATCATGCACGACTTTTCGGATCGCACCGACGATGTGCCCATTCTGGACATCGGTACCGGCAGCGGCTGTATCGCTATTACGCTGGCGCGTTTTCTGCCTCAGTCGGTTGTAACGGGCTGGGATGTATCGGAAGATGCACTGGCTATGGCTCGACGCAACGCCCAGAGTCTG
The DNA here is from genome assembly GCF_013375035.1 of Spirosoma sp. KUDC1026. NCBI lineage: Bacteria > Pseudomonadati > Bacteroidota > Cytophagia > Cytophagales > Cytophagaceae > Spirosoma > Spirosoma sp. KUDC1026. The sequence goes on from NZ_CP056032.1 coordinate 1,903,665, forward strand.
AATGCTGACGTGAATTTTGCTATTCAGGACATTCTGAACGTACCAACGGAAGGAATCCGCAAGTTTGACTGCGTGGTGAGCAACCCACCTTACGTAACCCGTTCGGAGGCCGCCGATATGGACCGGAACGTACTGGATTACGAACCAGGTCTGGCCTTGTTCGTAGAAGACAACGACCCACTGGTATTCTACAAAGCTGTGGCCGATTTCTGCGTAAAGCACCTGACGAAAGATGGTGCCTGTTACGTCGAAATCAACGAACGGTTTGGCGAAGCCACGCGGGAGGTATTTGCTGATCGGGGTTTCACAAAAATTCAGGTGTACAAAGACATCCACGGCAAAGACCGGAGCATCCGGGCAACGTTTTAAGTTTTTGAGTTGCAAAGTTGACGAGTTGCAAAGTTGGCTGGCGCATTCCGACTCTCATCTTTGTACAGCTCTTTAATCCTATATCCTGCAACTTATGCCTACTGTGCATCGATTTGAAGATCTGATTGCCTGGCAAAAAGCTCGGCTTCTGTCGAGCCAGATTAATGCCTTGACGCGAGATAAAATATTTCAAAGTGATCTTGACCTGAAGCGTCAGATACGTCGATCGGCTGGATCAGTGATGGATAATATTGCCGAAGGCTTTGGGCGAGGGAGTCGAGGTGAGTTTATACAGTTTTTAGGAATAGCTCGTGGGTCTCTGTCGGAGGTTAAATCACAGCTTTATCGTTCGTTGGATAATCAGTACATATCGGCTAGTCAGTTTGATGAACTGTACGCACAATGTGATGAAGTAGGCCGGTTAACTGATAGCTTGCTGCTTTACCTAAACAATACGAATCAGAAGGGTCGGCGGTATGCAAAAGGAGTAAACACTAACGAATCCTAACTCTATAACTATCCAACTCTTTAACCTTTACAACTGTGTAAATGCAATCAAATACTTCATTCACCTATCACACAAAAATCCGGGACGTACTGAACGAAATGAGTCAGGTCGTTGTGGGACAGGAGCGGCTGCTGAATCGGTTACTGATCGGATTGTTTACCGGTGGTCATATCCTGCTGGAAGGTGTGCCCGGATTGGCTAAGACCTTGACGATTAGTACGTTGTCAAAAGTGTTGGAGCTTGATTTTCAGCGTATTCAGTTTACACCGGATCTACTGCCTGCCGATCTGATCGGTACCATGATCTTTAACCAGAAAACGGCGGATTTCGACGTAAAGCAGGGGCCAATCTTTGCCAACCTGATTCTGGCTGATGAGGTCAACCGGTCGCCGGCAAAGGTGCAGGCCGCGCTGCTCGAAGCCATGCAGGAAAAGCAGGTAACGATTGGTGAAGAGACGTTCATCCTGGATAAGCCATTTCTGGTGCTGGCCACGCAGAACCCCGTGGAGCAGGAAGGAACGTATCCATTGCCCGAAGCACAGGTCGACCGCTTTATGATGAAAGTATTCGTCGACTATCTCAGCAAAGAGGATGAGCTAACGGTTATGCGCCGGATGTCAAATATGAATTTTGATTATGAGGTCCAGCCGGTTCTGGGTAAGGAAGATCTGGTTGCGATTCGGAATGAGATCAATGGGATTACCATCTCGGAAACGCTGGAACGCTATATCATCGAGCTGGTCTTTGCAACGCGCAAACCAATGGAATATGGCCTTCGCGACGAGGCTCGTTATATTCAGTTTGGCGTATCACCACGGGCCAGTATAAACCTGAATCTGGCGGCCAAGGCGATGGCTTATTTCGACCGGCGCGACTATGTGTTGCCTGAGGATATTAAAGACGTAGCGCCCGATGTATTCAATCACCGGATCATGCTCAACTACGAAGCCGAAGCCGACGGTGTGACGACCCTGCAGGTGATTGATTCCATTTTGCGGAAAGTAGCGATTGGACGATAACGCGCAGGCCGAATTTGTGCTAACTTTGTGATTAATCTACTTAGCCACAGATGATTACTGATAGTTCACAGCTTGACCCAAACGGTACGTATTCGTACGCCGACTATCTGAAATGGCAGTTCGACGAACAGATCGAACTCATCAAAGGGAAGCTGCATCGCATGTCACCCGCGCCCAAACGGATGCACCAAAGCGCGTCTATCCGGCTTGGTAACATAATTTTCAATTATCTTGAAGGGAAGCGGTGTGAGGTATATGAAGCGCCTTTCGACGTACGGTTACCGGTGCAGAACAAACGGAAACCCGAGCAGATTTTCACCGTGGTGCAGCCGGATATCAGTGTGATCTGCGATCTGGCTAAACTGGACGACGATGGTTGTTTGGGTGCTCCCGACTGGATTATCGAGATTACTTCACCCCGAACGGCAAAAAAGGATTTCGACGAAAAATTTCATCTCTACGAACAGTCAGGTGTGCGGGAATACTGGATCGTGCAGCCCAAAGACAAATCGGTGAACGTATACGCACTCGAAAACGAGCAGTACGTCCTGGTGGACATCTACGAATCCGGTTCGATCCCCTGCCAGATCTTCCCCGATCTGGTGATTGAGCACGGGAGAATTTTTCAGCAGTAACCAGCGTTTTATTGACAAGTAAGCACAGCTTAGTGATTGCTGCTTAGTCAATTATGTCGCAGAATCGTCTTTTTCTTTTAATTGCGTTGCTGGTCGCTGGCTTGCTCTGGCTGTACGGTACGTACTTTGCAACGCCCCGCCCCATGCACCACCTACCCGCTGGCGCGACATCGCCCAACGGCCGGCGGATGGAGAAAACGGACGACGAGTGGCGGTCGCTGATGCCGTATGCGCAGTACCGCGTTACGCGCGACCGGGGAACCGAGTGGCCGAACAGCAGCCCCCTCACGCACGAACACAGGCACGGTACGTATGTCTGCGCCGGGTGCCGAAACCCCCTGTTTGCTTCCAGAACCAAATTTGAATCGGGTACGGGCTGGCCGAGTTTCTTCAAACCGATTGTAAAAAACGCGATTTATACCGAACCGGATGGCAGTCGGACAGAGGTACGCTGCTCCGTTTGCGACGCACATCTGGGGCATGTGTTCACTGACGGCCCGGAACCGACCGGCCTCCGCTATTGTATGAACGGTGTGGCGATGGCGTTTGCCCCTGCGTCGAAGTAGGGATGCTGATGGTTAGCCGTATCTTTATCCCATGAATCGCAATCTGGTCGACGGTCTCAACTTTGCTTCTAAGCTAACGCCCAAGCGCGTTGCCAACGCACTTAAGGTCTTGTACAGTTATTACGCATCGCGGCAACAGGGGAAGTCCATGCAGCGGGGGTTACCCATGTCGATTTCATTCGAGCCAACAACCTCCTGCAACTTACGCTGCCCTGAGTGCCCCAGTGGGCTGCGCTCGTTTACGCGACCAACGGGTATGCTGGGCGAAGATCTCTACAAACGGACTATCGACGAACTGCACGAAACGCTATTGTACCTGATCTTCTATTTCCAGGGCGAACCTTATCTGCATCCGCAGTTTCTGGAACTAGTCCGGTATGCTACTGATCGAAATATTTATACGGCGACCAGCACCAACGCGCATTACCTGACGGACGCCAACGCCCGCAAAACCGTTGAGTCTGGCCTCGATCGGTTGATCATTTCCATCGACGGGACGACGCAGGAGGTGTATCAGCAGTACCGAGTAGGGGGTAAGCTCGAAAAAGTGCTTGAAGGCACGAAGAATATCATCCGCTGGAAAAAGGAGCTGAAATCCAGGACGCCCCACGTCGTGTTTCAGTTTCTGGTCGTCAAACCCAACGAACACCAGATCGCCGAAGTAAAAAAACTGGCCCGCGAGCTAGGCGTCGATGAAGTTGGGCTGAAAACCGCTCAGATCTATGATTACGAACAAGGTTCGGATCTGATTCCGACCATTGACCAATACAGTCGCTATGCTGCCCAAGACGACGGTACGTACCGGATCAAGAACGGCTTTGGTGACCACTGCTGGAAGATGTGGCATTCCTGCGTCATTACGTGGGATGGGCTTGTGGTTCCCTGCTGTTTCGACAAAGATGCACATCACCGACTTGGCGACCTGCAAACTGAATCGTTCGCCAACCTCTGGCACGGTGATGCTTACAACGACTTCCGCCAGACATTGCTGCGTTCCCGCTCTGAAATAGAAATGTGCCGCAACTGTACCGAAGGGACACAAGTGTGGGCGTAAATTAATTTTGAATGAGTGAATAAATGAGGAACATCTATTCACTCAATCACTCATTCTATCATTCACTCATTATTCTTTGTGGAACATTCCGTGGAACAGTACTTGGATTCGTGAAAACTATCCGGCATATTTGGGTCTGCAACGCACAGACCAATGGGTAAAGTCATTGCTATCGCCAACCAAAAAGGGGGCGTCGGTAAAACAACAACAACGATAAATCTGGCCGCTAGTCTGGCCGCACTCGAATTTCAGACACTGATTGTCGACGCCGATCCTCAGGCAAACTCGACGTCAGGCCTGGGCTACAATCCAAAAGAAATCGAGTACAGCATTTACGAATGCATGGTTGAAGGGATTCAGCCGCAGGATGCCATTATTCAGACGGATTTTCCGAATCTGGATCTGCTACCATCGCACATTGACCTGGTGGGCGCGGAGATTGAGATGATCAATCTTCAGAATCGGGAAGATAAAATGAAAGTGACTCTGGATGCTATTCGGGATTCTTACGATTTTATCATCATCGACTGCTCTCCATCACTGGGTCTGATCACAATCAACAGCCTGACTGCCGCTGATTCGGTCATCATCCCCGTACAATGTGAGTATTTCGCGCTGGAAGGGCTGGGGAAACTCCTGAACACGATCAAGATCATTCAGTCCCGGTTAAACACAAGTCTGGCGATTGAAGGGATTTTGCTGACCATGTATGATTTGCGCGTACGGCTGTCAAATCAGGTTGTCGGTGAAGTAACGAGCCATTTCCAGCAAATGGTTTTCAGTACCATTATTCCACGGAACATCCGGCTCAGCGAATCGCCAAGCTTTGGCGTACCCGCGCTGGCGCAGGACGCCGACAGCAAAGGGGCCGTGAGTTACCTGAACCTGGCCCGCGAGATTCTTGCCAAAAACGGCATGATGCCCCACGAAGTGTAAACAAGCGTATATAAGCCGCGCTATTTGATGAACTACGGGGGAGCGCAAAACAGGCTTCCTTAGCTGAGCGTCCCTAACCGGGCGTCCCTAACTGGGTGTCCCCGCTCAGGTCCATCAAATAACGTAGGTCAATCGCCAAAAAAAATCTGCTCATGGATAATGCAAACGCCAAAGCGCCGAATAAGAAGATGATTGGACTGGGACGAGGCTTGGGTGCGCTGCTACATGACAGCGACGCAGTCAACCGTCAGACAAAAACGTCGCCGTTTGAGTCGATTGGTACGATGACCGAAATTGGGTTGTCGTATATTGAAACGAACCCGTTCCAGCCTCGTACCCGATTTGACGAAGAAGCCCTTCAGGAGCTGGCCGATTCGATCCGGACGCAGGGCATTATTCAGCCCATTACGGTTCGGCAGCAGGGAAAAGATCGCTACCAGCTTATTTCGGGAGAACGGCGTTTGCAGGCATCCAAAATTGCCGGCCTGACCCATATTCCCGCCTACGTTCGGACCGCCAATGACCAGCAGATGCTGGAAATGGCGCTGATTGAGAACATTCAGCGCGAAAACCTCAACTCAATCGAGATTGCCCTCAGCTACCAGCGGCTCATTACCGAGTGTAGCCTGAAGCAGGAAGAGCTGGGTGAACGGGTAGGTAAAAATCGGACAACGGTAAATAACTACATCCGCCTGTTGAAGCTACCCCCCGTTATTCAGGCGGCCCTGCGCGACAACAAGATCTCGATGGGACACGCCCGGGCAATTATCAACATCGAAAACCCGGAGGTTCAGATCCGTCTGTTTAACCGGGCCGTTGACGAAGACTGGTCGGTACGTAAGGTAGAAGAAGCGGTACGTAACCTGGCAGATAACCTGCAGGAAGTTCCCGCGGAGCGTCGCGTTACGTTACCTAAGCAGGAAATGCGCAGTCTGCAGTTCAAACTCTCATCGATGTTTGGTACCAAGGTGTCGATCAAAGCCGACGAGCGGCACAAAGGAGAAATTAAAATACCATTCACGTCGCAGGAGGAACTTACCAAAATCCTGGAAGTACTGAACTCGCAGGCCTAGTGGTGTTAAATTATTTTAAAAAGCTGATCGGGCGAGACAAACGGCGGGATCTGGGCGTTGCGAGAGCATGAAACAGTTTTTCACAGTCCTGATTACGTGCCTGTTAGTCCTTAGCTCAGCACGATCGCTGTTTGCACAACGGCCTGCTGCTACGCCAGCGGCAACACCCGCCCCAACGGATTCGACCCGGCAAATCCGCTCGGCGGCCGACACAATTCCGGAAACGGTTCGACGGAACGGTATTCGGGTCGGTACGTCAACGCTAACACCGGAAGACGGTTCTGCATCGCTGGATACGGCCCGGGTGACGCCTGCACAGGAAGCTAAAATCCGTAAGATCGTTCCGCGCAAAGCCACTATCCGGTCGCTGATACTGCCTGGTCTTGGCCAGATCTACAACCGTCAGTACTGGAAATTGCCGTTTATTTATGGCGGACTGGTGGGCGCTGTTTACTCATTCCAGTGGAATCAGAATCTATACAACCAGTACCTGACTGGTTATCGGGAAGCGTTCTTCTCTAATGTTAATAGCCAATACAATGCAAAAGTGGCTGTTGTTCGGGAACGCGTATTGACTGTACAGCAATTAAAGCGAGCCACTGATCAATTTCAGCGACAGCGTGACCTGACCGTGATTCTGACCGCCGTTGGCTGGGCACTTAACGCTGTTGAAGCTAACGTAGCAGCCCACATGAAAACCTTTGATTTATCGGACGACATCTCGATGAACGTCCATCCGAATATACTCCCGCTGCCGGGAACGGGTATTATTCCCGGCGTTCGGGTAGCTTTTACGTTTAAATGATAAAAAAGGAGGAGGAAAGGGAGGAGGGAGGAAAGGAGGAAGGATTTTTTCTTAGCACTGTAGCGACTTCTTCCTTTTCTCCTTCCTCCCCTTTCTCCTTCCTCCCTTATTATGAATATTCTTCTGTTAGGATATGGTAAAATGGGCAAGGCGATTGAGCAGATTGCCCTCGAGCGGGGCCATCAGATCGCGGCCCGTATCAATGTCGATAACCGCAGCGACCTGGACGCGCTGACCGACGATAGCGTGGATGTCGTTATTGAGTTCAGTTCACCCGAAGCTGCTGTCGACAACATTACGTATTGCCAGAAGCGCGGCTGGCCACTGGTATGTGGCACAACGGGCTGGCTGGGACATCGTACCGAAATTGAAGCGCTGTGTGAAGAGAAAAAAGGTGCTTTCTTCTACGCGTCGAATTACAGTATCGGAGTCAATCTGTTTTTCAAGCTCAACAAAGTGCTGGCTAGGTTCATGCATAATTACCCATCGTACGAAATTTCGATGACGGAAATCCACCATACTGAAAAGAAAGACGCGCCCAGCGGAACCGCTATTACGCTGGCCGAAGGAATTATGGACCACATTCCGACCAAAAACCGGTGGGTGGACAAAGCCGAGCCGAGTGCGCAGATTGAGTCGACAGATGCTATTGCCATCGAATCCGTACGGGAAGGCGTAGTGCCCGGTACACACACAGTTCGGTACGAATCAGAGGTGGACCGTATCGAAATTACTCACATAGCCCACAGCCGACAGGGGTTTGCTCTGGGGGCCGTAGTTGCCGCTGAATGGCTTATTGGTCGGGAAGGTGTTTTCGGGATGGATGATTTATTAAATTTAAACGCCCAATAAACGCAGCACTAGTCGATAACCGGCTAAAGCTGCTGTCAATTACGAACGAATACTCATTTTCTAACGAAGTTCCTGTGTCTGAAGTAAGCACGAAAGCCGCAACTAAATCGGCTAAACCCAAAAAATCGCCCATTCGGGAATGGTTCGATTCCGTTCTGTTTGCCGTTGTAGCCGCTACGCTGATTCGCTGGTTGTTCATGGAAGCGTTTACCATTCCAACACCGTCGATGGAAAACAGCCTTATGGTCGGCGACTTTCTGTTCGTGAGTAAACTGCACTATGGTACCCGGACGCCCCGGACGCCGTTGCAGGTCCCGCTGACGCACCAGAAAATATGGGGAACGAACATTCCGTCGTACAGCACGGCTATTCAACTGCCATCGTACCGGCTGCCAGGATTTACGCACGTCAAAAACGGCGACGTAGTCGTCTTTAACGTACCGCCCAAGTATCTGAACGAGAATATCGATTACCCTGTCGACCTGAAAACGAACTACATCAAACGGTGTATCGGTATTCCGGGCGACGTGCTGGAAGTTCGGGAACGGGAAGTCTTCATCAATGGGAAGCTTTTTCCGGCACCTCCCCGGTCGGAGCAACGGTATTTCATTAAAACAACTGAAGTACTGGACGCTAACTTTTTCCGGAAGTACGACATCGTCAATGATTACCGCGACCCGAGCCAGCCAACCGAAAACTGGAAACCGCTGGAGCAGTACAACGACTCAACGAAAACGTCGACCATGGTTGGTTACAGCGTCAATACCACAAAAGCGGTCATCGATCAGTTTAAAGGCTTTAGCTGGGTAAAAGGCGTTGAACCAATGATGGACAAGCCAGGTGAAATGTCACCAGGAGTCTATGGTACGCCAACGTTTAAATGGAACCACGACAATTTCGGCCCTATCACGGTGCCTAAAAAGGGCGCGACGATCAGCATCAACGCGCAAACGATTGCGTTATACGGTCCAGTAATTGAGTTATACGAAGGTAATGAGAACGTAACGACGACACCGACGAGCATTACCATCGATGGGAAAGCCATTACGTCCTATACTTTCAAACAGGACTATTACTTCATGATGGGTGACAACCGTGATAACTCACTTGATTCCCGCTTCTGGGGTTTTGTACCCGAGGATCATATCGTCGGTAAAGCCGTGTTTGTCTGGATGTCGCTGGATCCAAACCCAGCCAATATCTGGAATAAAATCCGCTGGAACCGTCTGTTCCGGACGATTGATTAGAAAAAAGGAGGAAAGGGAGCGGTCCGCCGTAGCGGGATGGAGGAGAGGGAGAAAAGGGAATTAGTAGCTTTCCCCTCGTCCCTCTCCTCCTTTTTACCACTCTATGGGCGGGAGCCCTTTGCCAGCTAGGTAATCATTTGCCTGGCTGAAGTGTTTATTGCCGAACCAGCCACCCCACTGGGCGGCCATGGGGGAGGGGTGCTTTGATTTCAGAACCAGATGTTTTTTGCTGTCGATGACCGCGCCTTTCTTCTGAGCGTAGGCGCCCCACAGCATGAAAACAACGTGTCGTTTTTCGTCGGAGATAAGTTTGATGACGGCATCTGTGAAAGTTTCCCAGCCTTTGCCCTGGTGCGAACCCGCCTGACCCGCCCGGACGGTCAGCGTGGAGTTAAGCAGCATAACGCCCTGATGCGCCCAGCGTTCGAGATTGCCCGATTTGGGAACGGGTTTGCCGAGATCATCCTGAATTTCTTTGAAAATATTTACCAGGGAAGGCGGTTTGGTAATGCCGTCAGCAACGGAGAATGCAAGTCCATTGGCCTGACCTTCGCCGTGATAGGGGTCCTGCCCCAGAATGACCACGCGCGTATCATCAAAACTACACGTATTGAACGCGTTAAAAATCAGCCGGCCAGGTGGATAAACACGTTGTGTAGTGTATTCCTGTCGTAAAAATTCGGCCAATTCCCGGAAATAAGGTTTATCAAATTCAGACTGCAATCGCGTTTGCCACGAATCAGCAATAGATACATTCATGGATGGAACTGATAAGATTTAAAAGGCATTATAGGCCTATAAATGCCGGAAGCAATCTCGTTTAAAATTTTTTGAGATCGGTTCTTGCGTAACAAAACTAATCAACCTAATTTTCGTTCTAAGGTTGCCAAACGACACTAAATATATGGTTTCGTCAGTCACAGAGGGCGTAAAAGTTAGCGTAAAGACTGAGTATCAATCCGATTACTCCAGTCCGCTTCAGGCGCATTACGTGTTTACTTACCGGATTACCATTGAAAACTCCAGCGAATATACCATTCAGGTACTTCGTCGGCACTGGACAATCTTCGACTCTAACGGTACCGTCCGGGAGGTTGAAGGAGAAGGTGTGGTTGGTCAGCAGCCAGTACTGGAGCCGGGTGAGGTGCACGAATACGTGTCCGGTTGTAATCTGCGGTCGAGCATGGGTAAAATGGCCGGTACCTACCTGGTTGAACGTATTATCGACGGCAAACAGGTGCGCGTGAACATTCCCGAGTTCACGATGATTGTTCCGTATAAACTGAATTAATTGTTGATTTCCGCTTACCTGCGTTACCTGAGTCGCGCCCGCGACGAGCATTCCCTGCATTCTCCTTTCCTGTTTTCGCTGTACACAAACACGATTCAGACCGATAATCGGCGTGAACCAGCGTTCAGGTCGATCAGACAGCTCCGTAAAGAGCTTCGCCGGAGCACCCAGCTGATCGACATTACCGATCTGGGTGCAGGTTCGAAGGTAAATGCGTCCAGGCAACGTACCATCCGGGATATTGCCAGAAACTCGCAGAAGCCAGCCCGCTTCGGTCGGTTGCTTTACCGACTGATCCGTCGGGCCAATGCCCATACGATTCTCGACCTGGGTACCTCACTGGGTATAACGACCGCTCACCTGGCCGAAGCGGCAAAGCAAACCGGCGGGCAGGTAATCACGTTTGAGGGCTGCCCCCAAACGGCTGTCGTAGCGAAACAGAATTTCGAGCAGTTGGGTATTCAGAACGTAACTGTTGTTGTCGGAAATCTGGACGAAACCTTGGCGGAACAAGTTGGTGCGCTGCCCCCCCTCGATTTTGTTTTCTTCGACGCCAATCACCGTTACGAGCCAACAGTACGTTATTTCGAGACCTGCCTGACCAATATTCAGAACGATACGGTTTTCGTATTCGACGACATTCATTGGTCTGCCGAAATGGAGCAGGCCTGGCAGTCTATAAAAGCGCATCCCGCCGTTACCGTTACGGTCGACTTGTTCTGGGTTGGGCTGGTATTCTTCCGCCGGGAGCAGCCCCGGCAGGACTTTATTCTCCGTTTTTAGTTGAGTATTTTTACCAGAATAGTTCAGGATTTCGTTACCTTTCTGTGTCGATTTTAGAAAGGATGTAACGCATGAAAATTCTGGTTTACAAGGATTTATGGTCTACCGCGGTACTGGTTGCTGTATTGATTCAGCTAACAGGCTGTCAGAAAGCTGCGGTAACTGAGGAGGAGCCTGCTGCCGTTGCTACGTTTGAGCTGATCCAGCAAAAAATACTGACGCCTTCCTGCGCTACGTCGGGTTGCCATGCCTCCGAAAAAGACGGCAGTTTTGCGCAGCACGGGCTGGTGCTGGCCGACGGATTGGCCTACCAGAATCTCGTTGGTGTTGATCCCAAGAACAGCGACGCCAAAACGGATGGGCTGAAGCGGGTGAAAGCGTTTGCTGCCTACGAAAGTCTGCTCTATCATAAACTAAGCGTAATGGCGAGTCACCATACCGGCCGGCAATATGGCAACCCAATGCCACTGGGAAGTGAACCCCTATCTGATGGGCAGGCTGAATTCATTCGTCGCTGGATTGAAGCGGGAGCCCCAAAAACGGGCGCCGTTGCCGACGCTACCTTGCTAGATAGTAAAACCACAACCGGCGTTGCTTATGAGCCCCTACCTGTACCGGCTGTGGGAAAAGGTTTTCAGTTATCTATCCCCACTTTTGAGGTAGCGCCCACGTTCGAGCGGGAGCTGTTTACCCGAAGGCTGGTCGGCAATACGCAGGATGTCTATGTTAACCGGTTTGAAATAAACATGCGGTCAGGTAGTCATCACTTCGTCGCCTATGATTTCGACAATAAAAACATACTGCCCAGTCTGAACGATATTCGGGACCTGCGCAATCCGGACAATTCGCTGAACTGGACAACAGCATTGAGTATGTCGAACCACATTTATCTAGCTGGCTCGCAGGCACAATATCAGGATTACACGTTCCCCGAAGGAGCCGCGCTGCTGTTGCCCGCCGGAATGTCGCTCGATCTGAACTCGCACTACGTGAACAAGACCAGTACGACAACGAAAGGGGAAGCGCAGATCAATCTGTACACGGTTGATCCATCGACAGTAAAACACGTCGTTCGTACGCTTAACCTGAGTAACACCAGCCTGAAAATTCCCGCCAACAGCCGCGTTACGCTCATTAAATCATTTACGGGAAACAAAACGACCAAAATTCTGGCGCTGACCTCCCATATGCATAAGCTGGGTGAGAAGTTTGTGATCAAGATTAAAGGTGGCTCCCGCGATGGTGAGGTGGTTTATACCTCAACCGACTGGGAGCACCCTAACATTGTTACGTTCCGTACGCCGATTATTCTTCAGAAAGGCGAAGGGCTGACCTCCGAGATTACGTACAACAACACGACCTCGAAAGCTGTCTCGTTTGGCCTGACAAGTGAAGACGAGATGGGTATTATCTTCGGCTATTACTACGAAGAGTAAGTATAGCTTTCAGTAATAAAAAACCAGAAGGCCCGACAGATAACTGTCGGGCCTTCTGGTTAACTAATCTATACTCGATAAGTAAGTTACTCTCAACGAGTAATTCTTACCGGGCAACCCTTATCGGGCGACTTCAATATTTACGCGACGACCTTTGATCGTATTGCCTTCCATGGCGTCAACAACGCGGTTCGCTACGTCTTTCGGTACGTCAACGTACGTGAACTTGTCGAAGATGTCGATGCTACCAATGGTGTTGCCTGGAATGTTGGCTTCGCCAGCAATGGCACCTACGATATCGCCCGGACGAACGTAATCTTTCCGGCCAATGCTCACCATCAGACGAGTCATGCTGGCATCGCGTTCGCGGGGAGCACGTTGGTTATCGCGATCGAAGTATTTTCCTTCACCACGACCACCATCACGTGGACCAAAGTTACGATCACCACCGCGCTCGCGGTCGCCAAAGCGACCACCCCGGTCCGAACTTTCGTTCCGGCCAAAGCGCGAACCGCCCCGATCGAAGCGGCCTTCGCCACGACCATCACGGTCGCCAAAGCGCGAGCCCGTCGAGCTACGACGATCATCCGAACGGCCACCGAAGCGATCGTTACGGTCACCACCCCGCTCCCGACGGCGGTCATCTTCCAGACCCAGGTTCTGATCAGCGAATTCATTTTTCTCCAGACCCATGCTGCGTTTTACCAGCGCGGCAACAACCTGTTCGGTCGACAGGCCAGCGTGGTGCAGTTGCGTCAGAATATCATCGTATAGGTTCAGATCTGAACTGTCCTGAACCGTTTGTTTCAGTTGTTCGATGAAGCGGGCTTTCCGAACGCCAACGATGTCTTCGAAGGAAGGAATAACGCCTTTTTCAACTTTCACTTTGGTATACGACTGGATTTCGCGGAAACGATATTTTTCGTCGCGACCAACCATCGAGAACGCCCGGCCTGATTTGCCAGCGCGGCCCGTCCGGCCAATCCGGTGTACGTAATATTCTTCGTCGAGTGGGATGTCGAAGTTGATAACGGCATCCACGTCGTCTACGTCAATACCCCGAGCGGCTACGTCCGTAGCAACCAGAATACTGGTCGTACCCGCCCGGAACTTGCTCATTACGTTGTTCCGCTGCGCCTGACGTAGGTCACCGTGTAAGCCTTCGGCCGAGTAACCACGAATCTGCAGGTCTTCAACGATTTCGTCAACCTTACGCTTCGTGTTACAGAACACCAGCATTAGTTTCAGGTCGTACATGTCGATCAGACGGCACATCACCTCAACTTTCGCTTTTGGTTTTACTTCAAAGTAGACCTGCTCAATGTTGGTGTTCGTCAGTTCTTTCTTAACGACTTTCACCAGCACCGGATCTTTCTGAAACTTCTGGGTGATCTGCATGATCGGCTTCGACATCGTCGCCGAGAACAGAATCGTCTGCCGCTCTTCGGGCATTTCTTCCAGAATGCTTTCGATATCTTCCCGGAAGCCCATGTCCAGCATCTCATCGGCCTCGTCCAGAATCATCATCTTGACGTTGTCGAGTTTGAGCGTGTTCCGCTCCATGTGGTCCATCACGCGGCCCGGCGTACCGATAACAACGTGCACACCACCTTTCAGGGAGCGGATCTGACGTTCGATCGAGTCACCACCGTAAATGGCCTCGATGCGGACGCCCCGTTTGAATTTCGCCAATTTCCGGAATTCTTCGGATACCTGAAGTGCCAGTTCGCGGGTTGGGCATAGGATAAGCGCCTGTACCGACCGGTCCTGAACGTCGATCAGTTCGAGCGTTGGAATTCCAAAGGCAGCCGTTTTACCGGTACCGGTTTGTGCCTGACCAATCACGTCACGACCTTCCAGGATAGGAGGGATCGCTTCGGCCTGGATCGGCGAAGGGCTAATAAAGCCCATTTCGGTAACGGCCTGCAGCAGGTCTTCCGAAATGTTTAAATCAGAGAAAAGAATTTGATTGGGGTTGGCAACCAGGCTTGTTACAACTTCCGGTGCGTTGTCTTCAGCCTGGGCAGTAAGTTCTTGTTGTGGCGTTGACAGGTCAATTTCCTGATCAACGATGTTTGTTTCGTTCGTTTGCATTGTTCTTGGAAAGATGTAAAATCATAAACTCCCCAAGCAAAGACGAGATATGTGTGCGAGTAAAAGCGCGGTATTGTGAAAATTGCCCAACAGACGAAGTACCCAAACGACCACCCATTTTAACGGTCTGATCCCCACCTAACCAGGGGAAAGCACTACGTAACAACTTGACGATTAGCCCACGCGCGAGAATTCAAATCCCGGTTGCTCCCGCAGGAGCGTCCACACAGAAAACCCATCCTATACATCCGGACTCTGTCAGACCCAACTCAGCGTGTAAAAAAGGAGAGAAACAGAAGTGCGACGGATGTCGCTTGTAAAATCTGGTGCAAAACTAAGCAAAGTGTGTGCAAAAAGCAAGTGTGCGCTGTATTAAATTGTATTTAATAGAGAAAACCATCCTCAAACAGCTAGTATTCTCTTTTCCCGATCGATTTTACATGAAAACCGGGTAGTTCTGAAAAGTGTTACTGATTTTAATCCGCTACGTTTGGCCTATGAACCCGACTGTTGGTAAATACATTTTGTTGGTTGGCCTGGCGCTCGTGCTGATTGGAGCTATTGTTTATTTTTTCGGAGATAAGCTGGGGTGGCTGGGACGCTTACCGGGCGACATCCGGGTGGAGAGCAAAAATGGGGGAGGTTTTTACTTCCCCATTGTAACCTGCATTGTCGTCAGCATTCTTCTGAACATTATTCTCGCGCTGATCCGACGCTTTTTCGGATAGAGGCATCAGCGGTACCGCTGGGTGGCTGATCGGGGTCGTACGTCAGTTTGTTGAGGTAAAAGACCTCCCGCGGGTTCGTCGAATTGGTAGACGTAATTTTCTGAAAGCCAAACGCCAGGAAATGCCGTCCGTACCAGGCCATCAGATTATCCTGCGCTGAGAACATAATTTTTTCGTTTTCCCGGCTGGTGCCGAGTTTTATTTTCTCTGTTTCCCGCAGAATCTTATTGCCCTGAATTACTTCCATGTTGATGGCACCTTCATATGGATAGGCCAGTACCATACGATCACCCTGCTGCGAAAGCTGAACCATCTGGGTCAGATCGCGGCTGAGCAGTTGTTTAATCGGCAGGCAGTTGTCCCACAAAAGTTTTCCCATTTTGTCGAATCCACAAATGAAGGCGTGGGTATAATGAAAGCCTTCGTAGCGGTCCATGCCACGTGTGTAGGCCGTATTTGTTAGAGCGCTGCCCCGGTACTGCGGGTAATACACTTCAGCAACCAGTGTCAGGCCGTCGGCGGTTGGCTGCAGGTCGTGTACGAGCAGCCGGTAGCGGAATTTGTAGTCTTTTCCCTCTTCTTTCTTCCGTTTGGCCCGCGCCAGAATTTTTTGCTGACGTTCGGGTTTCATGTAATTGAAAAAGTTCTGAAGCTGCGAAAACTCGATGAACTGCATGTCCTTGATGGCATCGTCGGCGGCTGTGGCGGGTTCGTCGTGATGAATACGCGTTACGTATACGCCCTGCGAGTAGGGCGTGCAGTCGGTGGAGTAGTTACCAACCAGCAGCGATTCGCGTTCGTTGACAGGCAGGAGTTTCCCCGAGATAAGGCTATTTCTGGCGTTGGAGAAGTCGATGGTACGTAGCGGACGGGATTCGTAATTGTACGTACGGATAGAGAACTGACACCGCCGTTTCGAGGAATGAACCAGTATATTGACTTCCCGTCGGGCCTCATCCAGCTCAATACTGCTCAATTCCAGATTGTTGGCGTACAGGCCGGGCAGCACCTTGGTAGACCGGTCAAACAAAGAGAACACCATCACAACGGGGCGGTTGTGGTGATAGCCACCTACGTAAGCCTGGCTATCCAGTACTTTGAACTGACGGATATCGAACTGGTCGAGCAGGGTACCCTCGAAGGTTTCGATAGCCCCGTCGCCGAGATGGATTCGTAGAAATTGATACTTGTTCGTATCGTACTCCCGAAAGAGCTGGTACAGGTACTGGTCATTATGATAGGCCTGAATCTGGCGATATTTAGTGTCCTGTTTGTACCCCGCGTACCAGATTGGTTTGAGGTTCCAGTTGAGCCGCTGGTAAATGAACCGAACGGGTTCGTTCGAGAAAAAGCCCCCCGACTGAATGGTGACCAGCACGCCCTGCTCGGCCAGGGGCGTTACGTCGAAGGACTCGACTTCGTTGGGGTTGGCCGGAATTTCAAGACGCGTGGACTGGGTAAGCTGCGCCAGCGCTACCGGTCCTGCTATCAGCGATCCCGCCAGAAGAAGGATTACTAGGAGAACTTGCTTCATAACGTATAGAATGAATCCGGCACGGCTGTACACATAGCATACACGCCAACCGGTGTCTGATTAGTCTTGATATAGGATGAAGCAGGTCGATCCTGAAACATCCTGATTATAAATATACAAACTATTCTGGTGTCAATTCGGCATTTGCGGGGGGCGTAAATTATTTATGGGAACAGACCCGTTGAGCGGCCGACTAAGAACTGAAGCAGAGCGGAATATTGTTTTGTGAGCAGGAAGACAGTAGCATTAATTCCATAATATCCCCAACTTTACCGGCTGAAAGGGATTGGCGGTTAAGGTCCCCTAATTTGAAAATAAATAAAACCGTTTTTCTATACACTTATGAGCGAAGTAGCAACCCGATTCGCCCCCGGCGTCATTACTGGCGATGGCGTTTCTGATATTTTCCGTCATGCCAACGAAAACGATTACGCTTTACCGGCGGTCAACGTCGTTGGAACTGATTCTGTTAACGCGGTTCTGGAAGCGGCTAAGGCTGTTAATTCGCCGGTAATTGTTCAGTTTTCGAACGGTGGCGGTATTTTTTACGCGGGTAAGAGCTTACCAAACGATAAGCAACAGGCTGCGATTGCGGGTTCGGTTTCGGGTGCCCAGCACGTACATACTGTAGCCGAATTGTATGGAGTGCCCGTTATTCTGCATACTGATCACTGCGCGAAGAAACTGCTTCCCTGGATTGATGGTCTGCTGGAAGCCAGTGAACGCCATTTCGACAAAACGGGTAAGCCCCTGTTCTCGTCGCACATGCTGGATTTGTCCGAAGAGCCAATCGAAGAGAACATTGAAATCTCCTGCAAATATTTCGAGCGGATGGCCAAAATGGGCATGACACTGGAAATTGAGCTGGGTGTAACGGGTGGTGAAGAAGATGGCGTCGATAACTCGGACGTTGATGATTCAAAACTGTACACGCAGCCTTCGGAAGTAGCGTATGCATACGAAGAACTGAAGAAAATTTCGCCGAACTTCACGATTGCGGCTGCCTTCGGTAACGTGCACGGTGTGTACAAGCCAGGGAACGTAAAACTGTCGCCGATCATTCTGAAAAACTCGCAGGATCATATCCAGGAGAAGTTCGGCACTGGTCCGCTGCCCGTCAACTTCGTATTCCACGGTGGTTCGGGCTCGACTCGCGCCGAAATTCGGGAAGCGATCCAGTACGGTGCCGTGAAAATGAACATCGACACCGACGTTCAATGGTCGACCTGGGAAGGTATCCTGAACTACTACAAGTCGAAAGAAGGCTATCTGCAATCGCAGCTGGGCAACCCAGAGGGACCAGATTCGCCGAACAAAAAATACTACGACCCACGCGTATGGCTGCGGAAGGGGGAAGAAAGCATGGTTGCCCGCCTGAAAGTTGCGTTCGAAGATCTGAACTGCATCAACCGGCTGGCGTAATCAGCTAAGCTAAGTTACCAATCGGGGTGTCTGCTGCGTACTACGTGGTCAGGCACCCCGGTTTTGGTTTTGTGAACTTGTCAGCGGAAAACTGTTTTTCTTTATATTTAAGCAACTAATTGAACCGGCAATGGCAGACGTAGCAGAACAGGTAGTTGAGGAAGTTGTCCGCTCAGAGTACGAACGCGAACGCGGAAAACCCATGCCCAGCAAAAACCATTCACGGCTGCAAGCGAGATTATCAAAGGAGATAATAGTCTACTACGGTGACCAGTTCGATGTCTACAGTGAACTCTCGCTGGAATCCCCCAATCCGCCCTACGTTCCTGATCTGTGTATATTTCCCACTGAACCGTCAAACTGGCGGGAGGATGAGGTAAAGGTAAGTGCCGTCCCCCTAACGGTAATTGAGATTGTTTCCCCGTCGCAAACCGATACCCAGCTAACCGCCAAATCGGTAGATTACTTCGCGGCTGGTGTACGATCCTACTGGCTGGTCCAACCCGTATTGAGAACTGTATTTGTGCTCCTGCCCGACGGCAGCGAACTCGTTTTTCATAACGACGTACTTACTGATCCCACGAACGGGGTCGAGGTTGACCTGAAACAGATATTCCGGTAGCGCTGGCCAGATTGCGCTGGCTGATTTGCCGAAGCAGTGCCTCCTGGCTGGTGGTTGTGATGTTGACTAAGACGTAGTCGACTTTGTTACGTAGCATATTACTCCGCATGGTGAACTGGCTGGTGGTTATGTCGGTGCCGTTGCTGAACCACCAGGCGGTGTATAATACGCTCTTTTGATGTCCAGCCTGAGCCGGTTTCCTCAACTGACCCATATAGGCCGGATGGCCATTAATCGTAGTTTCCTCTACTTGTCGTATTTCGTAGCCACTGCCCCGCCAGCAGATTGCCGGACTGTGGCCCACGCTGAACCAATCCGTTTGCGGTTTAATGTACACCAGTACCCCAGGTTTGGAAAACTGTGTAATCCCTTCGGTAAGTTGTTTCTGGGTGTAACCGGTTAGATCAATATTGCCGAAATGATGAGGCTTACTTTGATCGATAGGGCGGGCTGCCAGAAACATTACCCCCATGCCAACTAATAGCAGGCCAGCGCCCCAGGCCTGATGCCACAAATTCCAGGATGACGGGCGGATAGGTTGTCCGAATCGTTCAATAAGCACTTTTGCTATAAACCAGGCGGGCAGCCAGGTGTAAGTTGCCACACAAATTAACCCAATCAGTTCGTGGGCAATGGTGCCGGGCATTGCTTCGAAGGCAACCAGCAGCATAATCCGAAAGAGGTTACATAAAATAGTCAGCCCGAAGGCCGTTGCACTGTAAACAATCACCCAGATTAACGACACGGTTTTTCGCGTCTGCTGCTCGTGCCAGATTAGAAAAAATAGCGCAACCAGCAGCGATACGCCAGTCATCTGTAATCCCATACAGGCCGGATCGACAGCCATTTCGACTGGCCCCGCTGCCGTTTGTCGAATCAGCATATTGCCAGCGGTTTCAACGTTTATGCCAGCCAGTCGCAGTAACATGCCAGCCCAGGCGCTGAGCTGCAGACGAATGGGGAACGTAAAGAGCGCCGATAAGTAACTTAGGCCCGGCGAGAGCAGGAGCAATGTAATTAACCGCCCTGCCCAGCGGCTTCGGGTGCTTCGTTGTGCTGCGACAAATAGAACGAGGGCCACAGACAGAGCGGTTGTCAGATCGAACGAAATGGTCATTGTGGAAGAGAAACGGAAAGCATCAGTAATTGGAAGCAGCCCGAGTGGTACGTCGTTTTTGAAAAATCAGCCAGCCAACCAGGGCCGCGACCATCACCAACATGGCCCACTCGTGCGGTTCAGGGACGGCACCGTCCTTTTTCATCGTAGCATTATCGAGCCCATTCTTGTCTTTGTGAATCCCGAAGCGCTCATAATCCTGCTGAGTTTCGAGGACAATCAGGCTCGACAGGGGCGAGACCACGTGGGCCTGCTGGGCTTCTGCGATTAGGGATGCTGTTTTATGCGTGTCGGTGAAGTAGTTCCGGCCAATCTGACCCAGCAGGTGATTGTACACGAACAGGCGGGCGAGGTGGTCGGGAGCAATGCCTGCTTTTTGACCTGATTCGCCCGGACATACTACCAGAGGTATTTTCCTGATACTAACCTGCGCATCCGCTAACGTAATCTGGTCCGACTGATTGGGCTGACGAGGGAACTGGTGGGTCTTGGCCAAGTCGTGGATCAGCGTGCAGGTAGTGCCCTGCGTAACGTTGAACACCTGGAGCTCAGCCAGCGTTTTCAGGTAGGTTGATAGCTGATTACCGTAACTGAACGTCCGGATTGGCGCCGACTGCCTGCCCATATACCGGGTTCGTTCGGCAAAGGAACTGTTTTTTAAATCGCTCAGCGCTACTGACGACAGGGTGCCTTTGGTAATGAGCAATGCCGTGGCAGGGTTGGCAATCTGGTAAACGGGAAACAGGCTGAAACGCTGGCTGGCAAGCTGCTCGTAGGTTCTATCCAGACTGGCCGAATCCAGCTGGCGGAGCCCGTCGTCAAATACCCAGACTCGGCTGTTGTATTGCTGCTTAGCTGTCCAGAATGCGGTTGTAAACTCGTCTTTTTTCCAGGCTTTGTTGACATCCAGGTATACGTCGGTTGGCGTAAATCGCTCGCTGTCGGGCTGGAAACGGGCCAGTTGGTAGGCATGACCATCGAGAACAAAGGGTTCAGACGAAATAGGAGGAGCTTTGAAACGTAGTTGCCAGTCGGGGTCATAATTTCCCTCGTGGGAGAGCGTATTGTCCGTAAGCCGATCAAACAACCAGGGCGAATCCAGATCAACCGGCGACTGGGTGAAGTCAATTTTTACGAGTTCATCGGCCGAACTGGCGTCGGGACCTTCGAAGTAGGGGTTCTGGTACACCAGTTCGCCATCATCAAGGCGCAAGGGCGACGTAATGCCCAGCTTAACCTGCCGGT